>NZ_JBQEOQ010000003.1:0-512189 GCF_052045265.1 Microbacterium sp. 22303
TGGGTGGCCTCGCTTTCGCCCGTCACTATGGCCTCGTTTTCAACCATCGCCGACATCGTGTTCGTCCCGTGCTGGTGCGCGCGTGCGATCATGAAGTCCGCCGACAATGACCAATTCAAGACCCGGAGGCCTCGGCAGTAGAAGTGAGCTTGGCGAGTACTGCATCCCAAGTACCGCCAGCGGCCATGCGGCGGTGCCAGGTCCAGACCGTCTGCCATGGGCCAAACGCTTCTGGCAGATCACGCCACGCGATCCCTGTGAGGTAGCGGTAGATGATTCCCTCGATCATCGTTCTCGGATCAGAGAACTCTCGGCGTGGTCGACCTGTCGGGCCCGGCAGCATTCCCACGATCAACGATCACTGATCGTCCGTCAGCGCGCGAAGGCGGGACATGCCTGGGGCCTTCCTGTCGCTATCTGTCCATCGCGGGTGATCGCGGTACGAGAGGGCTGCCGCCTGATGGTCCCACCGACAGTCGGGGCTCGACGTGGGAGAATGAAACGGTGTACTTGGAGACCCGATTACCACTGGACTTGTACACATCGGCACGAGTCAAGGGCAGAATCGCCGCCGGTGTCTGGTGAACATCTGCGGAAATCGCGCGTACATAGCCGCATCCGGGCTGAGGAGTTCCTCTATGCGAGAACCTGGATCTCAGAGCGGCAGCGCGAGAAAGCGCTTCAGACGTGGAACTCGCATTACAACAATCACCGGCCCTACGGCGAGCACGACGGCAAACCACCCGCATCCACGACCCGGCGCCGCGTCAACAACTTCTTGGCCTCATGCAGCTGGCGGTCGGGACGATCGCGACGCCTGTGCGGTCGAGATCGCTGGATGCTGCGACGAGAGGACCGCCTACCGGGGACCATCACCTGTCGTGACGTTCCTCCGGCGGCGGGGACGCACCCGATCTCTTCGCGGCTGTCGACAGCCGCGAAGAACCTGTCCGGCTTTGGGGAACCGACTACCCGGAAGGAGCGACGGATACGAGGCTCATCGAGGGATGAGCGTGTACTTCGTAAACAGGTATTCGTGGATTCCTTCAATGCCGCCTTCTCGACCAAGTCCGGACTGCTTCACTCCACCGAATGGGGCGGACGCGTTGGAGACCACTCCCGCATTCACGCCCATCATCCCGGTCTGCAGCGCACTAATCATCCGCATAGTGCGATCCAGGCTCTCCGTGAAGACATACGAGACAAGCCCGTACTCGGTGGCGTTGGCGATGCGGACAGCCTCATCCTCGTCGTCGAAGCTAACGATCGCCAGAACGGGCCCGAAGACCTCTTCGCGCAACAGCTTGCTGTCGGCGTGCACGTGGTCCAGGAGGGTCGGCTCGTAGAAGGATCCGGGTCCCGAGATGGGTGCACCGCCAACTCGGAGGCGCGCGCCTCGCTGAAGCGCCTCCCTGACAAGGGAGTCCGCCTTAGCCACAGCAGCATCGTTAATGAGTGCACCGATGTCAACGCCTGCTTCGATGCCGGGACCGACCTTCAGGGCTCTGACGCGTTCAGCGATGCGATCGCTGAACTCCGTTGCGAGGGACCGATGCACGAGGAACCGGTTGGCCGCTGTGCAAGCTTGGCCAACATTCCTGAATTTAGCCAGCATCGCCGCGTCGACCGCCTTGTCGAGTTCGGCGTCGTCGAAGACGATGAAAGGTGCATTACCGCCGAGTTCCATGGACGTCCGAAGCACCTGGTGTGCGGACTGCTCAATGAGGCGTTGGCCCACGGCTGTGGAGCCGGTGAAGCTCAGCTTACGCAGTCGGGGATCTGCGATTATCGGCGCGGAGACTGCTGCGGCGGTGGATGTCGTCAGTACGTTGACGACCCCCGCCGGCACTCCCGCGTCTTCAAGTAGCTGGACGAAGAGAAGCGTCGTGAGAGGTGTGAGTTCTGCGGGCTTGATCACAACGGTGCATCCTGCGGCGAGGGCAGGGGCGATTTTGCGAGTGGCCATCGCTAGAGGAAAGTTCCACGGGGTTATGAGGAAGCAGGGTCCGACGGGGTGATGAGAAACGATGGCATTGCCGGTGCCTTCGGGGTTGGCGCCGAATCGGCCGCTGACACGGACGGCCTCCTCGCTAAACCAGCGGAGGAACTCGCTGCCGTATGCGATCTCGCCGAGTGCCTCCGCGTACGGCTTCCCCATCTCCAGAGTCATCACGGTTGCAAACTCGGTCGCCCGCTCTTGAAGCAGATCAAAAGCGCGTCTTAGGATGTCACTTCGCGTGCGAGCAGATGTGCGCTCCCACCCCTGCTGCGCGACGATAGCCGCATCCAGCGCACGGATACCATCGCGAGGGGAGGCGTTCGCCACCGTCGCGAGTACCTCTCCGGTCGCCGGGTTATGCACATCGATGGTGCCCTTCTCGCCGTCGACCCACGCGCCCCCGATATAGAGCTTGGTCGGGATATCTGTAAGGACCGACTCTTCGAAAATCGTCATGAGGTGCTCCGAGACATTGAGTGGGCATGTTGGTGAGCTCGCCTCACGAGGGACGGCGAGCTCACCAACGGGACTGCTACTTCTTCGCGCGTCGACGTAGGTAGCCGGAGCGCATCAGCACGACATAGACGAGCATCGTCGTTGCTGTTGCGGGCAGGGTTGCCGTGGTGAATGGGAAGATCCCCGACGAGACAAAGGTAATCGGGTCGAGGATCAGGAAGAAGACCACCATCCCGACTGCAAGGCTCGCGAACCCGGCGATGTTGAATCCACCGGTGTACCAATAGCTTCCACCGCGGTCCGTGCTGTACAGCCCGTCAATGTCCAAAATCTGTTTACGTAGGAGGAAGTAGTCGGCAATCTGTAGCCCGCACAGGGGGCCAAATACGACGGCGGAAAGTGTGAGGAACGTTCCGAAGTTCTCGTAGAACGGTTCCGCAGCGAACACGATGACAATGATGGCAGTGAGCACGGCCGCGCCCGTTGCCATGCGCCAACTGAATTTCGCATCGATCGCGGGCTGCTGCTTCAGAGCCAGCGCAGCAGTGTAGGTACCGACCATCGTCGTTCCGATGTTGGAGATGATGATGAAGGCGAACGCTGGAAGCGCGAGCGCCAATCCTCCCACCTCGAACAGTCCCTGGATGGGGTTGCCCCCGGAGCCGGGGAAGAGCAACTCTGTGTAGAGGCCGATGAGGCAGATAATGGCCACTGCTAGACCAAGCCCCAGGTTCACCGGCAGGATCGATTTCTTGGTGCTCTTATTGAACCGACTCATGCCGCCCACGTACGGCCACCAGGACAGTGCAGTAGCGAGCATGAGTTCGATACCGGTGGTGTAGTCCAGCAGGTTGTTACCGCTCGCGAAGGCCGGAACCGCCGCAAACAGCTTGTCGACGCCGATAGACACGACGATGGCGATGATGACCATCAGCCCCAGCGCGATCACGGAAATAGCGACGACTGCTCCCACCCGTCGAAGAATCGCCGGTCCCCTGCTGATGAAGAGCCAGACGATGACCAGTGAGATGACACTGGTAACCATCTGCACCAGCCACGCCTGTTCCTCTGGGACGATGCTGAGCGCGACCAGGAGGTAAGCCGCTGACTTCCCACTCAGAATCATCAGCGTAGTTCCCCACCCGATGGTGAAGAGGAAGATCAGTGCGACGCTGAAGCGCGACCCACGTGTTCCGAAGACGGCGCGGGTGGAGCGAACAGCCTCCAAACCGTAGCGAGTGGCCATTGGAACGGTCGCCAGCCAGACAAGGAACATTCCGCCCAGCATCGCCGCTGGCATGACGATGCTTCCTTGAGCTGCATCGAGGTAGTAGGCCACGTAACTGCCGATGATGAAGCACCAGGTTGCCACGGCGGCTTGTGCCGAACTGAAGAACAGTGTCCTCGGCTGCCATTCTCGCTCATTCGAGGCGAGGGGCAGCGAGCCTTCGGTTCCGCTCACGGAGATACCGTCCATCGATTTCGTCATAGGAACCACGCTCCGAACAGGGCGAGCACCGGCAGTGCGACGGTGAGGAGGATGAAGGGCAGGAAGTCGGAACCGTGAAGGGCCGGCTCGAGTGTTGCGCCGCGCCATTCGGCCAGCCTCACGTTCATCTCTTGTGTGTACGCGTCGTGCGTGAGGTGGGAGACGGTGACGGGCGCGGCCGCGGCGGATTCTGTATTAGACATGTCAGACTCCTTCATCCTGCTGCGACGACGGAAGACTCGGCGAGAGCGGCGTTTGACTGCGCTGCCACTCGGGCACCGGATTCGATGGCTCCGTCGATCCACCCTGCCCATCCCGATGCGAGGTCGGAGTTGCCAAAATATACGCGACCGTGGGGGACCTGAAGCGCGGCCGAGTGCGCAATCACCTGACCGGGCTTATATGCCATCCATGTTCCGTTGGAGAACTGATCGTTGTTCCAGTCGTGGAAGTCGACAGCGAGCACCGGAACGCCCGGGAGGTACTCCTGGACAGCTCGAGTGACGGCTTCGATGTCGTTGCCGTCAAGGTCTGCCTCCGCAGATGCGAAACCCACGAGGTAGGTACCGTCCGCGGTCGTGTACTCCGATGCGAGCCACTTGAACGTCGTGTGCATACCGGCGCCGAAGAAGAAGTCATCTTGCTTGGGAACCAGCGCCCACACCTTGACCGATTCCCCGGCTTGCTTCTCCACACTCATCGCCTGATGTGAGCTGGGAAGCCCCGGGGTGAAGGAGATGCGCTCCCAAGTGTTGATCGGCGCCGTTACGATGACGTTCCGTGCTGAGAACTGCGTGCCGTCCGCGTCGGTGACAACAACCCGTTGACCATCGTCGTCGATGCTGCGCACATCGACGCCGTATCGGATATCCAACGGGGCCTCTGAGAGGATTTTCTCAACGAGGACGCCCGTTCCTCCAAGGAACTTGTCTACCAGCAGCAGGTACCATCCGACGGCGCTGCCGAAGCCTTTGTTCCATGACAGGACGTGGAGGGTTGAGAGCTTATCCGGGTACGCCCCGAAGTAGAACGTGGGCCACGCCAAGATGAAGTCGCTTACCCGGGCGGGAAGATTCAGGGCATGAACGTAGTCGGTGAACGGGATGTCCAGGTCTGCGAGTTCGGGCTGGCCCAAAGGTACGTCGAATAGTTGAACACGATCGGAGTCCGTGTCGATCTTCGCGATGACACGTTCGAGAGCAGCCCACTCCTCGGGAGGAAACGGGAAGCGCTCGTGGCTGACCGCGCCACCAATACCCCATCCAAACTGGCTGTAATTCGGGCTCTGAAAGAGGTCAAGCCCATAGCGCTCGATCTCCGCGCGAACGAATGGTTGGCGGGTCGGCGCGATCCAAGTGCCCCCGAACTCCAGTTTCTGATCGCGACCGTCGAACTGTCGGTACCACGTTCGTCCGCCTGGCCGGTCACGGCCTTCGAGGACGAGCACAGAGTTTCCCGCGAGCGCGGAATCTCTCGCTGCGGTGGCGCCGGCGAAGCCGGCCCCAATGACGATGACATCCACTGACTCCATTGCCAGTTCTCCTTTGTTGGTTTCCGAGCGATGCACGGGGGTGTCGGTTAGAAAGCTTCCTCGTTCGGGTAGGGGAACCACCAGAAGTCCTGAACGGACGAGGTGGGGTCGACCATCACGAGCTTGGTGTGACGGAAGGTGTCCAATCCCTCGGTGCCGAGCTGGCGGCCGATGCCGGAAAGCTTGCGTCCACCGAACGGGCCAGCATCGTTGTCGAGCAGCGGGGCGTTGACCCATACCATTCCGGTGACGAGCTCACGCTGCGCGCGATCGATCTCAACGATGTCGGTCGAGTAGAGGGTAGCGCCGAGTCCGAACGGCGATGCGTTCGTGAGGTTGATGGCTTCGTCGAAACTGGACACCTTATAGACAGGGGCGATGGGCCCGAATACCTCCTGCGTGTAGATGTCCATCCCGTCGTGCAGGTTCTCAATGACGGTTGGGGTGAAGAAGTAGCCGGGGAGGTCGTCGCCGACTTCGGGACGACCACCACCGGTGACGATACGTGCGCCCTGCTCCACGGCTGTGGCGAGGAGTCCCTCCACGCGCCGCAGCTCGTTGCCGTTCTCCATCGCTCCGATGTCGACCTTATTGAGGCCGTGGCCGATGCGCAGCGCCTCCACATTCCGAACGAAGGCGGTCATGAACTCGTCGTATACATCCGCGTGAACCATGATCTTCTCGGCCGAGGTACAGACCTGGCCACAGTTGAGGAACGCAGCGAAGGTGGCGGCCTGAGCGGCGACGTCGATGTTCGCGGACGGCATGACGATGAACGAGTCACTGCCCGATGCTTCAATCAGGAACGGCTTGAACGTGTCGGCGCAGACGCGAGCCACTGCACGACCGGTGGGCACGCTTCCGGTGAAGGCGACCATGTGAGTGTCGGGGTGTCCGACGAGCTGCTTGGCCGCGTCAGCGCCGCCGGGGACGCACTGGATGACGCCGGCGCCCAGTCCCTCCAAGATCGGCATCAGCGCGAGCGAGGTCAGGGTGGCGTTCTCCGACGGCTTCACGATGACGGAGTTCCCGGCGGCCAAAGCGGCGGCCGCGGACCACATCAGGAGAAGGATGGGGAAATTGGCCGGCAGGACGATGACGACGGTCCCCATCGGCTCTTTGAGGGTGTACTGCATCTGCCCTGCGGTGGCCGCGCCGTGGATGGTGCCGATGGAGTGCCGGCCGATCTCGGCGTAGTAATCGATCGCGGAGGCCGCCCAGCCGATCTCGTCGACGCTCTCCTTGAAGGGCTTCCCGGTCTCGAGCGTCATGATCTCACCGATCCGTCGCGCCTGGTGACGCATCTCGCTGGCGATCTCATGCAGCAGCTCGGCCCGAACCAGGGGTGTGCGCTCTGCCCAGAGCTTCTGGGCGATGTTCGCGGAACGGATAACTTCCTCCACCTGTTCCGCGGTCGGGTCAGTGAAAGAACCGATCGGCTGCAGGGTGGCCGGGTCAAGGACCTCCACGCGGCGGTCACCCTCCGCGGGGACGAGTCCGGTGGAGGCGTAGATGCTGTCGTTGACCGCGGCGATGACCGCGGCGGTGGCCTCAGAAGGCCCTGCGTGGTTCGTGAGAACGGTGGAAGTCATGATGTTCCTTAGGTTGCGTCGTTGCTAACGGGAGTGACAGGTGGTAACGCGGTCAGGCGGCGCCTGCGGGGAGCCGGGACATGAGGGTGTAGACCTTGGTGAGCATGGTGCGGATAGCCCAGTAGCCACGCCAGCCGTCGGGAAGGACAACCGTCGCTCCCGGGAAAAGCGAGAAGGTGGTGCCGTCGACCCCGACAAGATCACCTTCTCCACTCAGGATGTAGATGAATTCGTCCTGGCCGTTGCGCTCGGTCTTGAAAGCTCCGGGAGTGACTCGCCACAAACCGAACTCGACCGTGTCGCGGTGGTGTAGCCGGATCGTACTGACCCCGGGCGAGCCGTAGAGCACGCGTGTCGCGTCGACATCTTCGAACGTGGGCCAGTCCAGCTCGACGTCGCTGGTGATGGGGGTCATATCGTTTCCTGCAACGCGTCGGCGGTGGCGGGGCTGGACAGTCGATGACGTACGCGCTGTGCGGCGCGCTCACCGCTTCGGATGGCGCCCTCCATGAGTCCGGTGAAGTCCGGGTCGGTGTACTCGCCGGCAAAGAATACGTCGCCGACGCCATCTTCGAGGGTGAGCACGGGAGGGCGCGCGTCACCGTCGAACGGTGCGTGGGCGGAGTAAGCGCCGCGTGCGAGAGGATCCTCCGACCAGACGGTGGTAAGGATCGTTGCGTCCTCTGGGATCTGAAGGTCGGCTCGAAGCTGGCTAACCTCGGTGCGCCACTCCTGCGGGTTGGTGGCCAGTGCGGCCCGGTCGAGAGCGGCTTCGGATCCCATGAAAGCGTTCAGGACCGGGGCGACGGAACCAGAAGCGTCCACAGCTGTCCACGTCCAGTAGCGGTTTCGCACGGACATAATGGCTCTGGCGGGCGGGATCGTCGGTAGGCCGACGTGCATCTTCGCGGCGTGCCCCTGTCGGATCCCTCTGAATGCCGCTTCGCGGGCAGGCGCGGTAGGCAGTGCGACCGTAAGAGGGTCGCGAACGATGGCAAGGGGGAGGGCCACGACGACGGCGTCGAACGCGATGACTTCGCCATCCGCGAGGGTAACGAGCGCTCCCCCTCGCGGAAGCGATTCCACTGCCTTTACCGCAGTCGAGAACTGCACGACATTACCCAGGCTGGCGGCGAGAGCGTTTGGCAGTCCCTGATTGCCGCCGGCTACCCGCCAACTCGGCTTCGGTTCGAAGGATGCGATGTGTTCCAGCGCCTCGGCGGTGACCTCCGACGCGCTGACCGCGGTCGAGATCTCAATGCGGGCTCGCAAGGCCTCGACGACATCCTGGTCCTCGCTCAAATGTCCGAGGACCTCTTCGGCGGAGATAGCGCCCTGAAGTTCGGATGCGATACGTACCGCATTGCGGCCCGCGGCGACGATGTCCGCCGTGGTCACGCCGGGTAGGTCGCCGGGCTCCCGGACGTAGTAGCTCATCCCAGTGTCGACGAGCTCAAGTCCGTACTCATCAAGCATCCGCCTCATCGAGGTGTATCCGTCGAGGACGAATTCTGCACCCCGCTCGATGACGCTGCGGTGGCCCCCCTGGCTTAGAGTCTCTGACCACACGCGTCCGCCGGGGCGGTTCCGTGCTTCAAAAACTGTGACATCGGCTCCCGACTTCACCAAGTCGGTAGCCGCAGCAAGGCCAGCAAGCCCGGCGCCGAGAACTGCTACGCGGTTCATGTATTGCCCCTGATCGACATCTCCGTTGATGTGGCGGGTTGCCACTCGACCAAAGTACGTCCGGGTCACACCTATGGGCACTAGACAGTTGGATAGCATATCCAGCGAGAATGTCCTGTCGTATAGTCGAGGCATGAGTGCGGGCGTTTTGACGGTGGCCGACATTGTGGGGACCTTGAGCCTTGACACGAAGTTGCTCGCGGGAGCTGACGGGGAGACGCGAGAGGTGCTGTGGGCGCACAGCTGTGAGATGGTCGATCCCGCTGAGTGGCTGGGTCCGCACGAACTGCTCATGACCGTCGGCTTATGCGTGCCGAAGAAGGCAGCAGACCAAGCAGCATTCATCGCCCGGCTCGACGATGCGGGTCTGGCAGGCATGGTCATCGGAGATCACGACCTTGCCCCGCGGTTGTCCGAGAGCATGTTCGACGAAGCCAACCGCCGCGGATTTCCCATCCTTTTCGCGGGGCAGCGTACGTCCTACGCCGTCATCGCGCGCCACGTCGCGGCTGCCAATACGACCGGCCAGACTCTGCAGGTCCTCAAGCTCAGCAAGCTCTACCACCTCGCGGCCTACGCCGGGAGCAACACCAAGGACCTTCTACACAGCCTCGGAGCACTGCTGTCCATCGGGATCGAGGTCTTTGACACTCATACCGGGGCCAGGCTTCTCGATTCCGGCACGGTCGAAACCTCCACTGACGCCTCGCGGGTGACACGGACGTACGAGCTTCATGGGCATCACCGCGCCCATCTGCAGCTGGCGGAGTTCAAGGACGAACCGCTGGATAGTTTCCTCCTGGTACATCTCATCAAGATCATCGAGGTGGCCGTGGACCGGCTGCTGGACACCGCGGATCGGCGTGCGCAGCTGTCCGCCGCGCATATGACGGCGTTGATCAACGGCGTAGGGACCAGCGACCTCCCGGCCTTCCTTGACCCGCACCCAACAGTGGATGGATTCCGCATCCTCGCCTTCGACGGCGCTAGTGGACCTCTCGTCGCCCGCGCCGCGGCGACCGCCTTGCTGCCTGCCGTCGTGGGATCGGGAGGCAGGGACTATCTCGCCCTCGTTCCAGTCGCCGCTATGAAGGACTTCCGCGAAAAGGTTGAGCCCATCGCACCTACAGCGGGAATCTCTTCCGTGTTCCTTGACCTCGCTGATGTCCGCGCAGCCGCGACTGAAGCGCGGAACGTCCTCCCAGACTCGGCAGACGCACCGGGATGGAGCGAGTATGCGGGCTCGACGATGTCTGTCCTGACGCGCTCCCGGCGAGAGGCGTCTCAGATCGTTGCCGACGTTCTTGGCCCCTTGGCACTTGAGGACGAGCGTGCCACCACTCTCCGCAGCACCTTGTTCGCGTACCTGCGCAACGACCGCAACTGGCAGTCGACCGCCGAGGAGCTGTCGGTCCATCGACAGACCCTCGGGTATCGGTTGCGGCGTATCGAAGAGGAAACGAACCTCAACGTGTCTCGTTCTGCGGATCTCGCCGCTGTGTGGATCGCCTATCAGGCGTGGCAGACTCTCGGCGGCGTGTGATCCCAGCCACGCCACCTGATCGCCTCTAACGTCCCACCTTCGCCCACCGAAGGTGGGCCGCGCGATGAAGACGACCCATACTCGTCGGCAGTCAGCTATGCAGCGTTCACTTCGGATATTTGCGACTGCGTCAGGCCTCATACCGCACGAAGAAAGAGGCTAAGTGGTGTCGAACGGGGCGTCTTCTCCGGAGTTCTCGACGGCTTCCGTAGAGAGGGGATGTCGAATGGCAATTTTCCAGTGATGGGATGTTTGCCAGTGAAGGCGTCGAGGATGACCCGATCACTTGCCGCGGACTCGCCCATTACGGTTGCACGCGGTCGACGATAGGCCCGAGGATGGCCGGTCACTCGAGGATTACAGAGACGTAAAGCGGCGCGTACGAGGCAAGCGAGATCGGCTGGCTGATCGTGTCATGCGGGAGCGCAAGCGTGCCGCCAGGGACGTAGTCGGTGATGGCCGAGCCACGTCGGATCTCGAACGGGGCGCTTCGACCCGCACGAAAATGGTGTTAGCCTCCGCGGGATCGGTCGTGATGTCCAGACCGTCCAAGACCTCAAACCCCTCCAAGTAACTGGGGGACACCCATGTCGATAGCAGTCCGGGCGCACTCAAGCGGGGTGCGGTGTTCCATTTCCCCAGTCGTTCGGGCCGAACTCGAGGCCGAGGAAGTGCTCGCATCGAGGAAGTTCCAAACGGTGACGACGATGCCGTTGAAGCCAAGCCGTTGTCGGAGGGTGTCGCGAACGACAGGTTTGCCCGAAGAATGGAACTGACTAGGGCGTGTCTCTCAAAAGGAACCGGCGACGCTCCAGCGAGGTCTCCTTGTAGTAGCGAACACGCGAGGTGGTTGCGGCGGGTAGCGTCGACTCACTTTCCAAGACTGAAGTGAGCCAGATGACCACCCCCTATATGACGGAACCAGCGCTGTTGGAGTCACTTCAAGGACAGCAATATGTGGTCCTTCGACCAAGCGAGTCTTTTGCCGCCTTTCTACGAGAGCGAGCAGCCCGAGATCGTGGCGCGGCTGCCAGAGGGGACACTCCACCCGAACACTTTGCGTTCCGCAGCTTCTTCGAGCCGGGGCGCGTGCGCTCGTTCCGAGAGTTGATCGCCTCCTGGGCGGGAGCGCAATCGTCAGTCGAGTTGCGCGTAGATGCGGTTGACGAGTTCCCGCCGCCGTTCCAAGAGCTGATCACGCGACTCTAGCGAGCGAGCTCGTTGATCGACGCCTACTCAAGCTTGACCGAGGTGCTGGATGCGACCGACTTCCGCCGCGTTGAAGAGCTTCCGCTCGACGGCTGGGTGTTTCACCTTTCGCTTGCATCCGGGGGCTCCCTCGACGACGGGAGGTGGACCGAGCAGTTCGAGGCGAGTAGACGTGCGGTTCCGTCGCGTCCGCGTGAGCTTGTCTCCTACGTCGGCTTCGTCTCGTACGACGGCGACGGTGAGCACATCGACAGCTTGCCGTTCCGGTGATCACCAAGGCGTGAGAGATTTGCTTGTTGTCCTCAGGCGGACGCTAAGCAGAGTTACCTCACAAGTTCAAGAACGTGTGGGATCCGCCTAGCACCGGCCTTGAGTCAGAGGGTGATTGCACGAAGGATGACACCACCACGGTATGTGATGGCGAGCTTGTCGTATCGAGTCGCCAATCCGCGCCACTGCTTCGTCTCGTTGAAGCTGCGTTCGACAACGTTTCGCCCCCTTGCAATCGTCGCGGTCGTACCCGACGGGTCTGCCGCCACGGGCACCTCGACGTCTGCAGTGCCCCTGCTGGTCGGCGAGCTCGGGGAGGACCGCGACGATCCCCCGGGAGCACAGGTGATGCCGAATCGCGCGAGACAAGTACGCCCTGTCGCCACGCACCCGGTCGGGGCGGGAGCGCGGCCGCCCCGGGCCCCGGCGCGCGACTCGTCTATGGTTCATCAGGACGGGGAACTTCGGCGACTCACCCGCTTGTCCAGGGCTGATGGATCTTCGTGCGCAACCCGCCCCGCGATCGACCTATGGCGTGATCAGTCGGCTCCTCGCGCAGATTCCTATAGTTCGACAGATCCGCCGTGTCCCCTCGGCCACCCGGCGATCGTCTCGGAATGCGCGGCCCCGCCGTCCGGCCGACGAAAGGAACAACGGGCTGATCCGCTCCCACTGGGTATCCGTCAGCACCGCATCCCGAGTCACTCAAGAATCGTCCCGCGTGGGACCTCGGAAAAGGGAGACACGCACTAGGCCCCCGTCAAACAGGCGCAATCCGCTCGTGAGTATGAGACGATTCGAGGGCGTTGCGTGCAGCCGAGACGATGAGCGGCTGTAATTGCGGAATGAAATTGGCTGCGCGTGTCGCCGTGACGATCGTCGCAATCACACCGATTGCAGCCGTGATGCGAAGCCGTCGTGCGAACACGTCTGGATGCAGCGCAGCCATTTCCACTGTGTTCACGTCGACTGTCGGCGGATCGAAGATTTGCCAGATCATAGATACGATCGGCGAGATGGCGGAGCGGAGCTCGTCATCGGTAGAGGTCAAGGCTGCGAGAAGCAGAGCCATGCTTCCTGGGTTAGCGAGAGCCATATCGGTGAACACCGTCACCGCTAAATCATCGCGAGCGTCGCCCCAGCTGGAGTCCTCGACCTGCTGAAGCACCTCGGCAGTCAGGTCTTTGGAACGAGCTGTGACCGTCGAGAACAGGAGGTCCTTCGATCCATACCGAGACAGCAGCCCAGTTTTGGAGTACCCGGTCACGTCAGCGATCGCCTGAACCGACGTTGCGCTGAACCCACGAGCCGCAAAAACCATTGCCGCCGCATCCAGCGTCGCCGCCTCTAACGCTTCGCCCCTCAATCGCACTGTCATCACGGATCAATCGTACCGCTAGCGACCAATATGGTCGAAATGGGCTATTATGGTCGCATGACTTCTTCGCGTGCACTCCTGATCCGGCTTGGATCATCACTTTGGGGCGCAGCAGCGCTCTGGTATCTCCTCTGTGAAGCTGTGGCCGCCATCGGCTTCCCCGGCTATAGCTACGCGACCAACTGGGTCAGCGATCTCGGCGTCCCGGAAAGAAGCGTCTTCCAGGGCCGCGAACTCAACTCCCTACTCGCTAACGTCATGAACACGGGCTTTGTCGGCGAAGGCGCCCTCTTCGCGATCGGCGCGATCGTGATCTTCTGGGGCCTCGGACGAGAAAGACGCCGCGGCGCCGTCATCACGCTCGGCATCCTGCACGGTATCGGCATCTCGCTGGTGGGTATGGTCCACGGAAGCCAGGCAAACCAGGACGCTGGGCTGACCGTGTTCCACTTCGCTGGAGCAGCTCTTGCCATCGTGAGCGCTAACGCATTGATGATCCTCGTCGGCCGCACCACCTTGCGGAACGATCTACCGGTGTGGTCGCGGCGTACCTGCGTCGCATCAGGCATCGTCGGACTCGTCTCGTTGGCTTTGCTTGTCGTGACCGCGATCTCTGGTTGGGTTTACGCCCCCGTGTGGGAGAGGGCTTCCGTATATTCGTTCCTGGCTGCATCGCTCCTCCTCGCCGGCTACTTCTTCTCGGCACGCCGAGCCGAAGAGCGATCGCTTGTGACAAAGGCGTAAGGAGCCCCGTACCCACGAGGTGAAGGCCCTGGGCCTAGTCTCAAGCGCCTTCGACGCACGAAGAGTGACACTGGTCCGATTGCACCGAACCACCTCATAGTGAAGGCTGTCAGCAGCGCTCACCATAGGTCGCCCGTCAACGAAATCTCTCGGGCGACCTATGACCGAGCCCCCGCTGGAATCTCGGCGGTCCAGACTTCATCGATGCCGAAACCGTCCGCCGAAAGCAAGTTGTAGCGAACCATATCGGCAGGAGCTAGAACGCGATCAGCTGTCTCGCGCCGGAAACGATCGTTTTCGGTGGCCGCGCCAAAGCCATGGATTTGCTCAACATACTTCTGCGCGCAGAGCTGCTGAGTCACGGCTCGTTGAAGATGCCTATTGCCGATATTCCCGGACGTTCCCTATTGCTCGGTGCGGATGGTGTCGTCACGCCAGTCGTTGATTTGCTCTGTGCCGTCGGCCGCACGCTCTTCCCTTTGACGAAGCTCGACTCGGCGGATCTTTCCGGAGATGGTCTTCGGAAGGTCAAAGAACTCAAGGCGCCGGACCCGTTGGAACGGTGCCAGGTGCTCGCGCGCATATTTCAGGATGTCCAGCGCTGTAGCCTCGGTCTCCTGATATCCCGGCGCGAGGGCCACGTACGCCTTGGGCACGGCGAGCCGGGTCGCGTCAGGAGCCGGCACAACGGCGGCTTCGGCGACCGCGGGATGCTCGATGAGGACGCTCTCGAGTTCGAACGGGCTGATCTTGTAGTCCGATGCCTTGAAGACGTCGTCGGCGCGGCCGATGTACGTGATGTATCCGTCGTGATCTCGTCGGGCGACGTCACCGGTCCGGTAGAAGCTCTCGTACGCGGATTCCTCGGTGCGGTGAGCGTCTCCGACGTAGCCGGTCATGATGTTGATCGGACCTTCGGAGAGGTCGATGCAGATCTCGCCTTCCTCGCCGGGCGCCCCGGTAACCGGGTCGAGCAGCACGATCGGACATCCCGGCAACGGCCGTCCCATAGAACCGGGCTTCAGATGGATACCGGGCGGGTTCGCGACGACAGCGGTCATCTCCGTCTGTCCGTAGCCGTCGCGGATAGTGAGACCCCACCGATGTTGGACCTGTTCGATGACTTCGGGGTTGATGGGTTCGCCAGCGGAGACGACTTCCCGGAGCGCGGAGGGCCGCTCACCCATGTCGGCCTGGATTAGCATGCGCCACACAGTGGGTGGGGCACAGAACGTTGTAACCGCTTCTGTTTGAAGCTTGTGCAGCATCGCTTCGGCGTCGAAGCGTGTGTAGTTGTAGATCAAGACGGTTGCTTCGGCGAGCCAGGGTGCGAACAGACAGCTCCACGCGTGTTTGGCCCATCCCGGAGAGCTGATCGCAAGGTGTACATCGCCCGGTTGCAGTCCCAGCCAGTACATGGTGCTGAGATGGCCGACCGGGTAGGACACCTGAGTGTGTTCGACAAGCTTGGGGCGCGAGGTCGTCCCAGACGTGAAGTACAGAAGCAGCCGGTCCTCCGGCGCTGTGCCGGGATGCGCGACCCGCCGGGCAGGCTCGGCGAACGCCCCGGAGTAGTCGCGCCACCCCTCGGTCGCGGCGCCCACAGCGATTCGGGTGTAGGAGCCGGCCACGTCGTCGAACTTCGTCGTGTCCGCTGCCGCAGCGATGACGTGTCGCACAGCTGCGCGCGCGACCCGGTCGGTGAGGTCCTTCGTTCCGACTGCAGTGGTGGTGGGAACGGCTACCGCGCCGAGCTTCATGATTGCCAGCATCGACTCCCAGAGCTCCACCTGGTTGCCCAGCATGAGCAGCACGGACTCTCCGCGCTTCACGCCGGCGGCAGCCAGCCAGTGCGCCAGCTGGTCAGATCGTTGCGCCAGCTCCGCGAATGTCCGCTCGGTCCGGGTGTCGTCGTCGTTTACGACGATCAAGGCTCGGGTGTGATTGTCGCGGGCGACCTCGTCGAACCAGTCGACGGCCCAGTTGAAATTCGCACCCATCTCGGGCCAGATGAAGGACGTGACGGCTGCGTTGTAGTCGCTGCGTTGCTCCAACAGTCGATCCCGGGCCGCCTGCAGCCGTCCGGTGCTTGTTCCTTGGGATATCGCGTCAGAGTTCATCAGCTCTCCTACCTCGGTGTAGTTGCTCGCGGAAATCTCATCACTTCTAGCAAGCCGTGCGTGCTTTCTTCGTGCATTTGGGCGACGTGGGGCGTAGCCGGGATTTCAGCCAATCGCGGCTGTCAGGAAGGCCATCTTCTGCTGGTTGTAGGCGTCCGTCCAGCGTGACGGTGACGCCATGAACCCGTGGGCTAGCTCGGCGGCGCTTGTCGGATAGAGATCTGCTTTATTCGTTACACCGAGGCGGTCGAGCTTGGCGTGGAAGTCGCGAAGCTGGTCGGGAAAGGTGCCCGTGTTGCCGTCAGAGGAGAACGTTGGAGGGTACTGGTCGGTCACGTTCGGGAGGATGTTGGCTTCCGCGATAATGTCCCGCGAACGCCCCAGGTAGGTACGCAGTGCAAGGCTGAACAGCACACTGGGGACGAGCTTCGGCGACTGTGTCTTGCCCACTCGGTTGATATCGAAGGGGGCGCTGTCGAGCGCCAAGGCCTTCAGGGCGCCGTGGGTGACGGGCGAGATACCTACCCGGGCGGCGTACACGGGATCGCTCTCAACGAGGCCAAACTGTGCGGCGATGTGCCCGCCAGCCGACCCTCCTCCCACGATGAGCTCGCTCATATCGATGCCGTGCTCGGCGCCATGCTCTTGCAGGAAAGCAACGGCCTGGGACAGTTGGATGAGGGGCACGGGGTACTTGAATTCGGGGGCGAGGGCGTAGTCGATGGAAACCAGATTGAACCCTGCAGCGAGGATCGGATCGCTGATGATGGAGAACCCGTCGATGCCTTTCGCGGCGGGGTCGCCGCTGACCTTGTCGCCGACGACGAATCCGCCTCCATGGACGTATACGAAGGTGGGCCGACGGGTCGTGGGGTCGTTATCGGCGATGTAGATGTCGAGGAAGCTGTTCGGGTACTCGACCCCGTACTGAACGTCGTTGATGCGCAGCGCACCGTTGCGAAGAACGGTGGCGCCTGTGGAAGCGGTCGAGGCCGCAGAGTTCTTGAACCCCATCATTTTGCGAAGGGCCAGCATGAGCGCGTCGGTGACGGGTGCCCGCTTCAGCTGTCGAGGATTTCCGGAAGTGAGCATGGGATCTCCTAAGACGTGGCGCCGACCGGCACCACCTGGTCGAGGTGGCCCGCATTGACCTGTCGGAGAACCGTGAGGGCTTCCTCGCGCCACGCGCGGGCGATGGGCAGGACCTTGGTGAAGCCGCTGGAGGGGTGGATGTGTCCCTGTTGGAGTGAAGAGATGGCGGGGACTCCGGCATCGTTCAGTTTCTCCGCGTATGCCGCTCCGTCGTCGCGGAGGAGGTCAAACTCGGACGGCATGATATACGCCGGTGGCAGTCCTACGTGGGACTTGGCGTGCAGCGGTGAGGCGTACGGGTCGGTGGGGTCGCCGTCCTCGCCGAGGTACGTGACGACCAGCGTCTCCACGTCGGGGTGGTGGAGGGCGTACTGGGATCCGAGGTCTGGGTCTGCGTGGGAGGGCAAGCTGAGGGTGAGGTCGACGGCGGGCGCTTCCAGCAGCTGGAACGCGATTGCAGGGCCGTTCTCGTCGCGGTTCTTGATGCACAGTGCCGCGGCGAGATTCGCGCCGGCCGAGGCCCCGCCGACGGTGATGAAGTCGGGGTCCACTCCGATCTCGTCGGCGTGATCGACCACCCATTTCAGTGCCGTCTGGCAGTCGTTTAGAGGGGTGGGGTGCTGGAACTCGGGGGCTTTACGGTAGTCCACGGTGATGGCGACGCAGTGGCCCCCGATGGCGCGTTCGCGGCCGATGATGTCGGTGAAGGGGCTGAGTCCGGTCCCGGCGACCCAGCCGCCGCCGTGGAAGTAGAGGTGCACGGGGAGCGCGCCGTCGTCGAGGGTGGGCCGGTAGATGGCAAGGGAGATGACGCCGTCGGTGACGGGGATCTCCACGATTCGCTTATCGGCGACGTCGGGGCCGGGTTCGGCGACCTGAGCGACGAGGGCTGCGGTGTTGGCATTGTCCTGTTCCCGGAAGGCGGCGAAGTCAATGTCGGCCGGCAGCGGCGGGATGGGGATAAATGCGGTGAGGATCGGGTCGACCGGCATGGGAGAACTCCTTCGTCTACGCGGGTTAGAGGGATTCGCGGAGGGCCGCGCAGAGGGCTTCGGCGCGGATGTCGGCGTCGCCGCCAGGCTGCACAGTTTGATAGCCGAATCCGAGCCGAAGGCCCGGATGCGCGAACGCAAGTTGACCGCCCGCGCCGTCGTGCCCGAAGCTTCCCGGACCAGCCATGCCACGGCGGCCGGAGTGGAGCATGAACCCGGTCCCCCACACGTCGCCCTTGTCGGGGCCGATGAACGGTCTGCCGTAGGACAGCGGTCGGGTGGCCTCGACGATCGCGTCGTCGCTTAGCAGACGCGCACCGTTCATGGAATGAACGGTCGCCGCGAACAGGTGCGCGAGGTCCTTCGCACGGGTGACGATATTCGCGGCAGGGCTCTCCGGGCTGAGGAACGCCGCAGTGTTCGCAGCGGTGAACAGGTCGGGTCCGTACGCACCGTCGGCGAGCATCGCCCGCTGCACCAGCGCCGTGTCGTCCGCGGAGAGCGGCACCCCGTTGCCCACGGCATCCTGCGGTCGGAGGGTGGGTGCCAGATTAGGATCGTTGACGTCCACGCCGTAGGTCATCTGCAGTCCGAGCGGGCCGGTGATGTGGTCGGCGAGCCACTGCGCGGGTCGTTTCCCGGTAGTTCGTCGCAGGACTTCCCCGCCGATGAAGCCGACCGAGATCGCGTGATACAGGAACGCGGTTCCGGGCTCCCACAGTGGATGCTGCGATGCCAGGTCATCGGTGATCGGGAACCACTCGCCCAGCGCGGTGGCATCCCACGGTTGGGTGAACGCGGGGACGCCGGCGCGATGAGCGAGAGCGTGGCGGACGGTGATGCGGTCTTTGCCGTGCACGCCGAATTCGGGCCAATAGGCGGCGACGGGCTGGTCGAGGTCGAGGAGCCCCTGGTCGGTAGCCATGATGAGACTGATAGCGGTGACTGCTTTGCTGACGGAGAACACGGCGCTGCGAGTGTTCGTGTTCCAGGGTGTGCCGGTGTCGGCGTCGCCGGCGTAGAGGTCCACGACCGGCACCCCTTCGATGACGATGGTGCAGGCGGCGCCGCGGTCGTCGCGGTCGGTGAAATTCCGCGCAAAGGCGTCGGCGACGCGTTCGAAGCCGGATGCGACGTCGCCGTGGATCGTTGGAGTGGAGGTCATGACACGTCCTGGGGAATGCGGGTGTGTGTGGCGGTACGGGTGATGATGCGTGCGAAGTCATCCCACAGAGCGGGAGCGATCTCGTGTCCCATTCCGGGATATAGATGCAGCTCCGCGTGCGGGACGTGCGCAGCGATACGTTCAGAACCACGCGGGCCGATCTGCGCATCGTCGCGGCCGTGGATGACTGCAACCGGCATGTGCAACTCCCCCAGCCGGGGGGTGAGGTCGGGCATGCTCGCGACGGCGGCGCGCTGGTATCGGAAACCGCTGCGGTCTGGGTCGCGGTCGAACATCCGGCCGGCGAGCTCGCGTTTGAACGCCTCGTCATACCCCCATGCCGGGGACGCGGTGCTCCGGTCCCCGTCTAGGAACGCGGCGATCGCCTCTTCACGGGTGGTGGCAAGCGTCACCTGAGTGGCGAGGATGGCGGGGTCAATGTCGCAGATGTCGGGGGTGGTGTAGAACAGCACGAGCCCGGCGACACGGGACGGGTGGTTGAGAGCGACATGCTGCGCGATCATCCCGCCCATCGACTGACCCACCACCGTGGCTTGGTCGAGCCCAGCGTCGTCGAGGACGTCGATCACGTCGTCGGCCATGTCCGCTATGCCGTATGGAGCTTTCTCGTGGCGGGAGAGGCCGGCGTCGCGGTTGTCCATCCGGAGGACACGGAACCCTCGCGCAACGAACCGGTCGCAGAATTCGTCCCGCCACCCGATTAGCTGCGCGGTGTGGCCCTCCAGGAGCAGGATCGCTGGCGCGTCGGCGGGCCCTCGAGTGTCCCAGAACATGCCTGAGGGTGTCGTGGGCATGTCACTGGTTCTGCTGGTTGGCGTGCGCCCGGAGCGCGTCGATGACCTGATCCCGCCAGGCCGCTGACTCGGGAAGCAGCTTGGTGAACTGCGACGACCCGTGCACCTGCCCTTCCCCCAGAACGAATGTGACGGGCACACCGGCCTCTTCGAGGCGCTGCGCGTACCGGGATCCGTCGTCACACAGCGGGTCGAACTCTGAGCTGATGATCAACGCAGGAGGGAGACCGGTGTGATCTTCGGCGAGCAGTGGTGAAGCGTACGGGTCGGTGGCATCCACGGGAGAACGAAGGTACGCCTCGAGACACAAGTCGAGCTCCGCCTTGGCGAGCGGGTACTCGCCGCCGCTGTATTTCCCGACGCTGGGGCTGCCCATGGTCAGGTCCACGGCGGGGACCTCAAGCACCTGGAAGGTGATGGCGGGGCCTTGCTCGTCGCGGGCCTTCAGCGTGATCGCCGCGGCGAGGTTTCCGCCTGCGGACCCTCCGCCGATGGTGAGGCGCTCGGGGTCGGCGTCGTAATCCGCAGCGTGCTCCACGATCCACAGCAGGGCTGTGTATGAGTCCTCCAGCGGGATGGGGAACTTGTACTCCGGTGCGAGGCGGTACTCCACGGCGGCAGTGACATACCCGGCCAGCGCGGTGCGTTCCCGGCACGCGATGTCGACGAACGTCTCCTCGATCGTCCCGGCGATCCATCCGCCGCCGTGGTAGAACACGTGCAGCGGGTGCGGCCCGGGCGTGGCCGGCTGGTAGATGCGGACGAAGATCTCCCCGCCGTCGACGGGTACCTGCGCGGTGTGCACGGATCCCACCTCGAGGGGTTCGGGCGCAACGAGCGCGGCGAGGGCGTTGGAGCCTTCCAGGGCGCCGCGGCGGGCGGCCGGCACATTGATCAGGTCGATTGGTGCACCGGAGGGAATGCTGTCCAGGAGCTGCCGGAGGGCGGGGATAACGGGCATGTCAGTGTCGCTTTCCTAGAGACGGGCTGGTGGGGAGTGCTTGATGCGGTCAGGCCAGTTCGCTGGCCAGGGCGGGGTCGGCCTGCTGCTCGCGGGTGAACTCGTTCGCGATCCGACCCTTGCGGAACCCGATCCATCCGACCAGGACGGAGAGGACCGCAGCAACGGCAGAGAGGATGTAGATCAGTGGCGGGGAGAAGGCGATCACAGCGGGGATGACCGCGGTGGCGCCGGCGGCGACGAGGCGTCCGAAGGTGAACACGAACCCCTGGGCTGTCGAGCGCAGCATTGTGGGAAACGCTTCGTTGCCCCATACCCGAGCGATGGGCTCGCCGGCGGTGGTCTGTCCGAGCGATCCGATCAGCAGTGCACCGAGGAGGGTGACGAGGGTGAAGCCGAAGAACACCGGGATCAGCAGTCCGACGACGAACACCACGCCGCCGGCGATGAACAGCGGCATCCGGGCGCGGGTGTCGACGTACTTCATGAACACGAACAGCGCGATGAATGCCAGCGGGAACAGCACGATCGTGTACGGGACGACTTCCGTGATCTCAAGCCCGGCGACGTTGACCGCGACGTAGGTAGTGAACCCCCCCAAGATGGTGCTCGCGGAGAGGGTGAGGGCGTAGAACACCGCGAGGACGATGAATGCACGGCGGTAGGGCACCTGCAGAAGGTCGCGGACGCGGACCTTATCGGCGCGGACGGTGTGGATGCCACGGCGATGTTCTTCGCGGGACTGCAGCCACAGCGGTGACTCCGGGACCGTCAGGCGCAGGAGGAGCCCGATGATGGCGACCACGACGATCATGCCGTAGAGGATCTGCCCGCTGAGCTGCCCGAGGCCGCCGGTGGCAGTGGTGACGATGACGGTCGTCAGCGACGCGGCGATCCACATCACTTGGGTGAAGACAAGCATCTTGCCGCGGTTGCTGTCTTTCGCCGCCTCCGCGATCGTGGCCAGCGAGACCGGCAGGTCAGCACCCACGCCCAGGCCCAGCAACGCGAGTCCCACGAACAGGATCCAGAAACTAGTGAAGAATGTCGGTGCGAGCGCGCCGATAGCGATCATCGCCATCGTCACGATGAACACCTTGCGGCGCCCGTAGATGTCGCCGAGCCGGCCACCGACCAGCGCGCCGATCGCCAAGGTCGCCGTGACCACGGCGAGCAGCAGCCCCACTTCGTTCGCCGTCAGGCCGACAGTCTGCTGGTAGATGACCAGTGCGATGCCGTTCACCGTCAAAGCGGCGCCGTCGACGAAGGACGCGAGTCCTGCGATGATCGCGACCCGCCACGGGTGCTTGTACACACCCTCCCGGGGCGCTGAGCCGATCGTCGTCGTGTCCGACCCGGTCGTACGGGGAACGTCCATGTAATCCTCCTTGATTAATCGTGTCAACCGCTACGTCGACAATTACGGTATGCGATAGGTTTAATCGTGTCAAGCAGAAAGGCTGACAATGAGTACAGCACCCCTCACCGTGAGCGACGTGGCCCGTGAAGCAGGGGTGTCACGTGCCACGGTCAGCTATGTCCTCAACGATCGGCGTGATGTCCGGGTCAGCGAACCGACTCGCAAGCGGGTGATGGAAACTGCCCGCCGCTTGGGCTATGTCGGCTCTCCTGCTGCCCGCGCGTTGCGTAGTGGCCGTGGTGACGTCGTCCTCCTCCTCGTCCCGGATTGGGAAGTCTCCGGGCAACTCGAACTGTTGCTCGAAGAGATCGGACGCCTCGTTGCGGATCACGGTCTGGTTTGCCTGCGGTACGAGGGGGAACACTGGCGCGGCTCACTCCACAAACTGTTGTCGCGCATCTCCTGTGCCTGTGTGGTGACCTTCGACCCTCTGCAGCCGGTCGATGCTCAGGCGCTGCAATCAGCGGGAATCGCCGAGGTATCCGCCCGACTACTCGACTACCCCGGCATGCCCCATACGACCGCAATCGGGCAGGACACGATCGTCGCCGCCCAGATTGATCACCTGCTCGCACAGGGATACACCCGCCTCGCTTACCTCGCCACCGAAGAGCCACGCGGACAGTCCTTTACTGAGGCGCGCATGACCGCGTTTCACCGCATCTGCGAAGAACGCGGCATCACCGATGCCCACTCAGCCCTCGTACCGAGCGACCTCGAAGCGATCTCGGCTACCGTAAACGAGTGGACCACGCATTCAGCTGAACCTCTCGGAATCGCCGCGTGGAACGACCTCGCAGCCCTCGGCATCACCAGCGCCGCAGCTGCGCACAACATCCCAATCCCGCAGCGCCTCGGCGTCATCGGCGGTGATAACAGCCCCATCGCAGCTCTGGCACGCCCCGCCCTCAGCAGCGTTCAATTCAACCTGCCCTCAGAAGCAAATCAGATCGCCGCACAAATCGCCGACATCACCGGACACGATCAAGCCAGTGCAACGAGCAACGACACAGCGCAAGCCGTGAGCGTGGTCGCACGTACATCTACCGCCCGCGCCTCCACGACACCCTCATAACCCTCGCGACTCGGCGCCCCTATCCCGAGCCAAAATCTCCGCCAGCGCATGCCCCTGTCAGCCAGTTCTCTGCCCGAGCGGAAATACACCGACAACGATCTTTGTCGGTGAGTCTCATCGATGGCATCCATTGCCGGGGAGGTGGCGTCTTAGGGCGAACACTTGCCGAAGGGCGGCGGCGTCTCGGTGGAGTTCACCTGCATCGAGCGCTTGGTCGACGGTGAGAGCGCCAGCGACGAGGCCGACAACGGTATCAGCCTCGGCCGCCAGGACGGTGTTTGGTCGATCCCCGTCACCGACGCGAGTGCTCGGGCCATCCTCGTCGATGAGAAGAACGATGAGCAGACCCTCAACCTCGAAGCCGACTTTCGGCGGGCGGAGCCGCCGTTCTCCCGTGGAGGATGGCAGGCAGGGCAAGAGTCAGCCATCGCGGCCGGAACTCGTCGTCACCCCGTCCCGCGGCCAGCAGAGGAACACCCCACTGCCCCAGGGCCTCCATCGGTACTTTGAGTTCCACGCCCCATGGCGTCAGTCCATAGAGGACGCCTGCGTCTCCCAGTGCTCGCTCCACGACGCCGGTCTCTTCCATCGTCCGCAGCCGTTCGGCTAGGAGGTTGCTTGCCACCCCCGGCAGGGATGCTTTCAGCTCGCCATATCGACCGAAACGAGGCTCCTGGACGCGGCGGTGCTGCATCGTGTGGGCGGCAGGAAGGTGCCTGCGTTATCCCTGGATCCGCGTGTCGGTGGATAGCCGCCGACAGCGGGGTTGGATGAAGACGAACAGGGCTATGACGCCCATGATCACAGCGCCCGCGATGGCCGGCAGCAGTGCCCACACCCCTACAGGGCGGTGCCCGCGGTGAGGGCAATGACGAAGGTGCGTTGTCCCAGTCGCATTGCGGGACGGGGTTCGCACGCCATCGGAAGACCGCTAGCTTGCGGAAGCCCAGCACCCGGTAGGTCACCGTGATCGGAATCCGATCCGGGGCAAGGCCAAGGACCAGCGGGAACATCATTTGGGGAGCGATGCCTGCGACAGATACGCGGCAGCCCGGCGGGAGGATCTCGCTCTCCTGCTTGCGTTTGCGCGCCTCCCACAACTCCGCCGCGTCCGCCTGGGTCAAGCCGGGCTTGATGCCGTCTTCGACGTCCGTGATCTTGAGCCACCGTTGCAGGCGCGACTCGAAGACATCGAAGTCTTCGGTATCCGACTGATCGGGCTTCGCCCCGACGCACGACCGCGATGACGTCGTTCCGGAACTCTTTGGGGGTGCTTTGGGCACGTTGACCATCCTTCCGCGGGAACCGAAATCCTCACTGCGTTGGAGTCAACCGAACTGTCAGTAGTCCCATTAATAGAATCGTGATGATCTTTGTGGGCATCGCGACTCATCGGCGGGGATCTTTTGTCGACCGCTGTTGACGTCGTGACTCTGTAACGACAGCGAGGCCCAGTGCTGGAGGAGCATTGAGCCTCGCGACGAACTGGCAATAGTCAACCAGCAGGTGCGGGTGGGAGCGCACGGCTCCCACCCGCAACCCGTCACCGCAGGATGAACAGCTGTGTCGTGCTGTTCCCGGCTACGTCGAACACAACGAGCGTGTTATCTCCGCGGACCGCACCGAAGATGCCCGGGGTGATGTCGTTAAGGTCCGACCAGGTGTTGCTCGTCAGATCTTTCACCACTCCGTTGATGACGGCCTTGTCGATCTTGCCCGCATCATGGAGCTTGAAGCTGACCTTGTCGTACGTCGTCGGGCCACCGACGGTGAACGACGCACCGTCCTTGACCGTAACGGTGGGCTTCGTCGCGTCGATGGTCACGGCGACCGTGCGCGTCTGGGAGATGCTCCCGGCGAGGTCCTGCGCGTTGTACTTCACGACGTAGTCACCGTCAGGCAATGCGACGGTAGCGGCGTGGGTGACGCTCGTAGCACCGCCCGCTGCCGTCTGCGTGCTCTTGATCAGCTTCCCGTCGCGGTAGATGTTCGCCACGATGCGCTGAAGCCCGCCGTCATCCGTTGCGGACACCGACACGTTGATCGCCGGGAACGGCCCCGACGTGTTGGGCGAGACGAGCGTCGTCTGCGGCTTGGTTGTGTCCACGACGGGTGCCGTGACGGTGACCTCATCCCACAGGGTGGGCGCACCATCGAAGAGCACAGCAACATTCACGCGAGAGTTGGCTGCGAGCGATGCGGGAAGGGTGACGGAGCCCGTGGCCGCGTCGTCGAAGCTCACCTTTCCGAGAGACTGTGGGCTTCCGTCACCGACGAGGGCGAACACCGTTCCTGTCGTTCCCGCATTGCGCTGTCCGCCATTTGGGGTGGGAGAGGCGGCATCCAACGCGAGGGTCCCACCCGCATCGACGGTGTCCATGCTGATGAGCGCGGTGCTCCGAAGGTCAGGGGTGAGAGAGGCACTGGTGGGCGCGTCGATGTTGCGCTGCCAGTCCTGGGACCCGTCGGTGCGTGCGTTCTGCAGGGATACGGTGCCGTCGGCAGCGGCGGTGAGGTACACGGCAGGGTTCTTTACCGACTGGAACCGCACGCTGCCATCGGACTGCTCGAGAACCTTCCACACCCCGGTGGATCCCTCGTCCACCCACTGACCGATCCTCTGCCCGACGGTCGCGTTGCCGGTCCAGATCGCGGCGGCCCGGCCACCCGAGCGGTTGAGCAGCGTCACGTTTCCGTCTGGCTTCATCACGACATGCCACTGCTGGGTTGCCTCTCCTGCATTGGCGGCTTCGGCACGGACATCGGGGCGGTCGCTGTTGCCGATGTTGGCGTCGTTCTGCCGCCCGTTCGTGCCCAGCACCTGACCGGTGGCCTTGTTCTCCAGCTGGTAGTACGCGCCGTCGCTCTGCCCGAAGTCCACCTCCGCGTGGCGGACGACGGATCCTGAGGTGGACCCGCCCCACGCTCCTTGGAAGAGGACAATACGGCCGGTGCCCTCGACGTACTGCATCGTGCGGCTGTACCCGGTGCCGACAGTGGACTGCAGCTCCGTCCAGGCGCCATCGCTGCGGCCGCTCTGGTTGATCCAGACGTTCGCGCTTCCGGCCGCGTTATAGGCGATACGCCCATCGGGCAGCGTGACAACGACCGGGCTTCCGCCGCGTGCAAGTGCACGGGATCCGGTGGCCGCGGGGAGCTGCGTGATCTCAAGCCCGTCGACGTCACCGTCGGAGTAGAAGTTGAGAGGGTCGTCGCTGATCTTGTAACGGACGTTGGATCCGCCACCGAAGTACTCGAAGGTCAGCAACCACTTGTCGTCGGTGGTCTTCGCGACGGTGGTCATACCGGGGCGACCGCCACCGATGATGGTCTTCCCGCCGCCCATGTCGCTATTTAGACCGGCGACGTCGACGACTGTCTCACTCCACCCGCTGGCCCCACCATCCCAAGTGCGGTGCACGAGAATCTGGTTGTGGGAATCCTTGGCGGTGTCGTTGTCCGGGTCAAGGACGGGGATGCCGGTTGTCTGGTCGAATCCGATGTAGTCGTTCTCGTCGGAGTAGTACGCGACCAGCTCACCGTCGTGCACATCCAGGTGCGGCTCCCACAGCGGGTCGACCTGCGCGTGGGTGTTCGCGGAGGAGATGGCTTTGCCGATGTTGCCGGCGCTGCCACCTTGCCATCCGCCCTTCGCGATGATGTTCTCGAAGCTCCATGTCGCACCCTCATCGGTGCTGGAGTACAGCGCCAGGGCGAGGTCTCGGCGATCACCATCGTTGGTGGGGATCCAGTTCGGGTCCGCAGCTTTCTTCTCTACGAAGTACTCGTCTTCGCCGGATACGACGGTCGCGAGCAGGACCGTTCCCGCTTTGAGGTGCCCGATGTCTTCGGGCAGAACGTACAGGTACGGGTTCGTCCAGTTGCTGATGTACGGCGCGACAGCAGGATCGTCACTGAGGTAGGCGGGGGCCGCGACATCCGCGAGCGGCTGCCATGTCACGCCGTAGTCGTCGCTCTTCATGACCGGTACGGTCTGCCCGTCAGCGCTGCCCGACGCACCAATCGTGGACTTCTCAAACGAGACCAGCAGCCGGCCGCTGGGCAGCTGCGTGGACTTCGGGTAGATCACACAGTTGCCGGTCCCTTTCAAGCACGTTTGCGAGCCGAGCTCGTACAGCACATCCGGCGACGGATCGTAGGCTTGTGCGCTCACGACCGATCCGGCGACCATCACTGTCGTGGCCGCGGCGACACCGAGCATCCGCGCCAGCTTCTTCTTCGTTGAAGACAACATCGAGCCCCTCCTTTGGGGAATGTGGGTAGTACAAGTGACGAAGACAAGGGTGGGGGCGGAACACTGTTCCGCCCCCACGGGGTGTTACTTGTTGACGGTGAACCCCTGTGAGTTGCCGTACTCGACGAGGTTCTGCTGCCAGGCGTCCAGTCCTGGGATGATGTCGCTCTTGGAGACATAGGACTGGCCGACGGTGTCCGCGAAAACGCTGTTCGCGTAGACCTGGAAGGGCAGATATTGCCAGCCTTCGGCGACGTTCTCGGACGCGTCGAGGAGGACCTTGTTGATCTCTTGACCACCGAAGTACTCCGGCGTCGCGTTCAGGAACTCCTCATCGTTGAGCTGCGCTGTCGTCGAGGGGAATCCGCCCTCACCGAGGAACACGTCGATGCTGGTGTCGGAGTTGTTCAACCACTTCAGGAATGCCGCCGCGAGGGCCGGATTCTTGGTCTGCTTGATGACCGACTGCGCGCTACCGCCGTTCTCCGCCGTGACCGCCGAGCCGTCATAGCTCGGCAGCGGGGCGACGCGCCACTGTCCAGCGCCTTCGGGGACGGACCCTTCGAGGATGCCCGGCATCCAGGCACCGGTGACGAGCGTCGCGATGCTGCCGTTGCCGAGTCCCTTCCACCAGTCGTCAGTCCAGGTGCCGATCGGGGCGAGAAGTTCCGGCTCAAGCAGCTGATTCCAGGTGTCGGCCCACAGCTTCGTGCCCTCATCCTCGAGGTTGATGGTGACGTTCGTGCCGTCAGTTTCGAACGGCCGCCCACCGGCCTGCCAGATCAGGGGCTGTGCGTAGCCGGGATCACCGTTGTCGTTGGTGATGTACTTTGTGGGGTCTGCGGCGTGGAGCTTCTGCGCCGCGGCGATGTACTCGTCCCACGTAGTGGGAACCTCCAGGCCGAACTCGTCGAAGACGGTCTGGTTGTACATGAGAATCATGGGGCCGGAATCCTGCGGCAGCCCGTAGATGCCGCCGTTGAGGTTGACGGCACCCCACGTAGAGGCGGTGTAGTCAACCTCGAGATCTCCGAACCCATATGGGGTGAGATCCAGCAGGCTGTCGGAGAGCGCGAACTGCTGCATCGCGTAGTACTCGACCTGCGCGACATCCGGTGCGCCGGAGCCCGCGCTGATCGCGTTCTGGAGCTTCGTGTATTCGTCGGTGGCGGTGCCCGCGTTGACGACGGTCACTTCGACGTTGGGGTATTCCTTCATGAATGCAGCGGCCTGCTCTTCACCGGACGGAGTCCACGTCCAGTAGGTGAGCTCACCGCCCTTTTCGAGTGCAGCGTCGAGGTCGTCACCGCTTCCACCACCTCCGGTGGCACCGGCCGATGAACAGCCGGCGAGGGCGACGGCGGCGATGCTGGCGAATGCCAGCGCTGTAACGAGGCGCCTCGGGCGGCTCGGGGTGGACTGGGACATGGTGGTTCCTTTCACTTCATTGTGTGGTGCAGGGTCGGGTACAGGTGAAGTTATTGCTTGACGCTTCCCGCGCTCAGCCCGGACTGCCAGAAGCGCTGCAGGAAGAGGAAGATCGCGACGATGGGGACGATGGTGAGCAGCGACCCGGTGATGACGAGGTTGTAGATCGGTTCTGCTGCCACACCCGACGCCTGCGCACTCCACTGATTCAGACCGACTGTCAGCGGATACCAGGCCGGGTCGCTGAGCATGATCAGCGGCAGGAAATAGTTGTTCCAGGTTGCGACAATCGCGAACAACGCGACGGTGACGATCCCCGGCGCGAGCAGCCGGATGGAGATGGTGAAGAAGGTGCGAAGCTCTCCTGCTCCATCCAAACGCGCGGCTTCGAGCAGTTCGGTCGGCACGGAGTCGATGGTGTACGTCCAAATCAAGTACAGACCGAACGGACTGATCAGCGACGGGATGATGATCGCCCACGGGGTGTTGGTCAACCCCACCTGACTGAACAGCAGAAATGTCGGTACGGCCAGCGCGGTGCCCGGCACCGCGACGGCGCCGATGACCACGGCGAAGTATGCCTTGCGCCCGGGGAAGCTGTATTTCGCCAATCCGTATCCGGCAAGGGTTGCGAGCAGGGTCGCTCCGCCGGCGCCGACGACAACGTACAGAAGTGTGTTGCCGAACCAGCGCAGGAAGATCCCGTCCTTGTACGCGAGGGTCGCGACGATGTTGTCCCAGAGTGCGAACGAATCGCCGAACGCGAGGCCGAAGGTGCTGAACAGGTCTCCCTGTGTCTTGCTCGCGTTTATCAGGAGCCATGCCAGGGGCACGAGAGCGTACGCCAGGAAGACGAGCATGACGACGGTCAGCGCGATGGACTTGCGGGGGCGCGCGACGGAGAAACTCTTCCGCGCACGGGGATTGACTGTGCGGAGCGCAGTGGTCATCGCTCTCCCCTCCTGGTCCCGCGAAGCTGGACGACATAAGCGATGGTTGCGGTGATCACACCCATGACGATGGCGACGGTCGCGGCGTAGTTGTACTGCTGACCGGCGAAGGACAGGTTGAAGGCGTACATGTTCGGGGTGAAGTACGTGGTGATGACGTTGTTGGCGAGCGGCCGGAGGATGTTCGGCTCGTTGAACAGCTGGAAGCTACCGATGATGGAAAAGATCGTCGCGATCACGATGGCACCGCGCGCCGCAGGCAGCTTGATGGCCTTGATCACCTGCCACCCCCTGGCGCCGTCAATCTCCGCCGCCTCGTAGAGGTCCGAGGGGATGGTCTTCAGCGCCGAATAGAAGATCAGCATGTTGTACCCGATGAACTGCCAGGTAACGATGTTGCCGATGGACGCGAGGACCCACTCGGGAGCGAACGGTCGGAGAATGTCCGCGCCGAGGAAGTCGTTGATGTTCGCGGTGAGGCCGAAGTTGTTGCCGTACATGAATCCCCAGATGAGCACGGCCACCACAGCGGGCACTGCATATGGGAGGAAGACGACCATGCGGAACAGCCCACGGGCGTAGAGGCGGGCACTGTCGATGGCAAGTGCCGCAATCAGCGCGAGGAGCAGCATGATGGGCACCTGGATGAGCAGGAACAGCAACACCCGGGTGAAGCCGTCCCAGAACTTCGGATCCGACAGCACCGCGACGTAGTTGTCGAGCCCAACGAACGTATCCCCGCCAATGAGGCGGTTCTGGAAGAGGCTCAGATACAGGGCGTAGGCGAGCGGTGCGATGAAGACGAGCGCGAACACCACGGCGAACGGCCCGGTGAACTGCCATCCGCGCCAGTCGCGCTTCTTCACGCGGGGTTTTGCGACGACGTTCGACATCACTCCTCCGTCTTCTTCGGGGCCCGAAGCACCCAGACATCCCACGCTGCGAGCGTCAGGACGTGACCGGCGGGTAGCGCCTCACGCGTCACCGCGTCCACAACGTCGGCCGTGAGCTCGATCCGCTGTGGTTCCCATCCCCAGTTGAAGATGAACCAGAAACGGTGCTCGGCGGTGGATCCGGACGCTACGGTGACCTCGTCGGGGACGGTGCGCAGGATGGAGCGCGGTGTTCCGATGACGGTCTCGCCCAGGCGCCTCGCGAGGGCCCGGTTCGGGACGGTGCCCACGACGGTCACATGCCCGGCGCCCGCCGGATGCGAAGTGATCGCGGCGAATCGCTCCAGCCCACGGTCGTCATACCCTGCGACAACGTCGGCACCGGTCGGGATCAGCCCATCCGCCCACAACCGGCCCGCGCCTAGGTCACCCTCTTCTGCGGTCACGGTGACTGGTGCATCGAGGTTCGTGTACTCCTCGTACCAAACACCGGCGATGTCGGAAAGTCCGGCGGGTGCCGTCGCAACCCGTGCACGGGCTTCCTCGTCAGCGTATGCGGTGCGCGGCCCGAGGACGAGGTGCCCGCCGGCCGCGACATACGCGCGGAACAGCGCGATGTCTTCATCGGTCGTCACATAGACGCCGGCTGCGATGAGCACAGGGAACCGCTCCACCAGCTCCTCTGCCCCGAGAGCGAGCGCCTGCTCGACATGCAGGATACGGGCCTGAGCGCCTACCGCGGCAAGGCTGCCGTAGAACGCATCGAACAGCCGTTCATAGCCCTGGTCATCGGCGACACCGCCACGGGCGAACGGGGGCATGAACTGCATCGCATACCGGCTGGGATTCGACCAGAGAATTGCTGCATCCGCATCAGGCACGTAGCCCTGCAGGTCGGCGCCGATGGACCGGAGCTGTGCCCCGATGTCGCTGACCTCCCCGTACACGCGTCCGGGGACAAGGCTGTGAGGCAGGACGCCACCCCAGTAGGTCTCGGTGCCGTAGGGCAGCGTATGCCAGTGCCAGTATTCGATCATCGCGGCACCACGGGAAATCAGGGCGAACGCAGCCTGGCGGAGCTGGCCGGGGTACGGGGGGTGATTGTTCTCGCTCGCGTCAATGGCCTGCGCATTGGTCTCGGTCACCAGGAACCGGTCCTGCTTCGAGGAGTAGAGCCGGTCAGCCTGACGGAACAAGCCCGGGACGCCGGACGTCGTCCAGTAGTTGAGCGCGTCATGGTCTTCGCCGGCATCCAGGTGCCGCTGGAAGCCGTAATACGGATTCCCGGAGGTGTAGTCGAGACGCTCGAACAGGTCGCGGTCGTCGAGACCACGTCGAGGGTATTGCAGACAGGTCGTGACGAACTGGTCCTCGCGCGAATACTCGCGCACGATGTCCGCCTGCCACTCGATGAAGTCGCTGGTGACCTCAGCCTGGTACCGCCGCCACGCCAAGTCGTACTGCGGGAACGTGTTGCCGTCCGGGCGCCAGAGTTCGCCCCAGTCGCTGAGGCGGTGAGACCAGTACGTCAGTCCCCACTCCCGGTTGATGGTCTCCACGTCCCCGAAGCGGTCCTTCAGGCTCTGCACGAAACCGGTGAACACACCATGGTTGTGCAGCAGCTCAAGGCCCGGCTCGTTGTCGACCTGGTACCCGATGACCGCCGGGTGCTCGGCGTAACGCGCGATGATCTTGCGGATCACCCGCTCGGCGTGGAAGCGGAAAGCGGCATGGGAGTAGTCGACCTCCTGGCGTGCACCCCACGCGATCTTCTCGCCTGTCCGGCGCTCTCCCGCGATGTCCGGGTAAGTGATCTGGAGCCACGGCGGCACCGCATACGTGGGCGTGCCGAGAATGACCGAGATGCCCCGTGCGTGTGCCGCATCGAGCACCGGCGCGAGCCACTCAAGGTCGAACTCGCCGTTGCGCGGCTCCCATGTGGACCACACCGATTCGCCGACACGGATCACGTTGATGCCCGCAGCAGCCATGAGGTCCAGGTCCTCGGTCACGCGCTCGCTCTGGTGGTACTCGGGATAGTAAGCGACCCCGAAAAGAACCTCGGGCGGAAGGGGCGGCACAGCAGACATCCGGTTCGTACTCCATTGTTCGACGCTCTAAACTGTTATCGAGAACAGTTCCTCGTTCGGCTATTGTTATCGATAAAAGTACGGATTGCAACTAGTGTTTCTCAGATGCACATGAGGTGGCCATGACAGTCAACGATGACGCGACCAGCCCAGGCAGCGGACGACGCAGCACGACGATCTATGACGTTGCACGAGCGGCAGACGTGTCTCACCAGTCGGTAAGCCGGTATATGCGCGGGATGGGTATGCGGCCTGGCACGAAGGCGAAGATCGAGAAAGCGCTCGAAACGCTCGAATACAAGCCGAATCTGTCTGCGCGTGCGCTGATTACTGGTCGGTCGCTTCGCATCGGCGCTCTCACCCACGAGACACATCAGGTCGGCCCGAGCATGATCATCCAGGGCGCGACGGCCGCTGCTCGAGACGCCGGCTACCTCCTGGACGTCGTGTCCTTGGACATGGGCGACCGCGCCGACATCAACCGCGCCCTGGCCCTGCTCATGCAGTACGACCTCGCTGGCATCCTCGCGTTCTCCTCCACGGACAGCACTCGCGCCGTGTTCGAGGGCACCGACTTCGGTGTCCCGGTGGTCATCGCCGCCGAGGATGACGAACCCGCGGCCGTCCCTCACGTGCATACGGCGAGCCAGGGAATACATGACCTGGTGGAACACCTGTATGAGCTCGGCCACCGCCGGATGCTGCACATCGCCGGTCCCGCCGATTGGTCCGCAGCGCGCAACCGTCTCCAGGCGTTCGAGACCGCAGTTCGGGACCGTGGTCTGGAACCGTTAGGCATCGTTCACGGTGACTGGTCAGCGCGTTCCGGAAGCGACCTTGTCCAGCAGATGGATGTCGACGATCTACCTACGGCGATCCTCGCCGCCAACGACCAGATGGCCCTCGGCGCGATCCACGCACTGCGCGATCTAGGCCTCGAGGTACCGACAGATGTCAGCGTCACCGGAGTGGATGACACACCGGAGTCGCCGTACTTCACGCCGCCCCTGACGACTGTCAGACTCGACTTCCGCACACAGGGCCGTCAGGTGCTGGAGACTCTGTTGACTGAGCTCGGAGTGGCCGCAGACGACCTGAAACGTGAACCCTGCCCGGCGGAAGCTCCCGCCACTGTCATCATCCGCGAATCGAGCGCACCGGCACCGGTCGGCCTCTCGCGCACCCAACCAGATCTCTAGTCCGACCAGCCGGTGATGGCCTGCAGGCGTGCACGCTGGATGCTGTTGAGCTCGGCGCCGCGCTGCACACGGATCCACTCGGCGTGCGATGCAGGCATTCCTTCAGCTTCGTTGCCGATCCTTGCGCGTCCGCAGAGGTCACAGACCGCGGAGCGAGGCGCTTCTCTCCTGTCTGCGTGAGCGCTACACCTCTTCTGGGGGGACGCCATCCACGAGGATGCTGCGTGCGTGGTCGGCGGCGAAGTAGTCGATCAGTGTGCGAGCGGAGCGTGAGATGGGGCGCTGATCAACAGTGACGATTCCCGCTTTGAGGGGCTCCCCGATGCTTGCCCTGATCTCGACGAGTTTGTAGTCATCGCACAACGCAAGGAAACGGCGCGAGGCTACGAGAAGAGAGTCCGATGTGGTCGCGAGACGGAGCAGCAGGTCGTAGTCGTCAACTTCGAGAAGCGGCCGAGGGTCCATCGGAGACATCGGTCTCTTCGTCCGACAGAACCATCCCCTCACGCTCTTGCAGTCCGCCGACATAGAACTGAATCTCACCGTTACGCACCATGACTTCCGCAGATAAGGGGGAAGTGGTGAATATCAGCCTCCGGGGTGAGCCGCTTCGCCGTGGCCGTCCGCATCGGCTCGAACCTCGACCTGAGGGTCGTCCGACAAGCGATCAGTCTCTCTGCGCTTTCCGCTGCGGGACTCACGTAACGAGCGGAACAGAACCCAGGGCGTTTCCGCAGTTCAATGACAGCGATCGAGAGCGCCTCGTCCGGAACCGGAGGTCGTGCACAGTTTGGGTGCGAACGACGTGACCTGAAACTCGAAACCAACTACTCCCGACGACGCCCACCGCTTCCCGGTCCGGCAGTTAAGTGGTTCACGGATGGCGGATCAGTTATGCCTGAAACAAGTCGATGAGTGACCGCTGTCATCGTTCCCGCTGGCGGGTTGGATCTGTAGTGCCTTTACCAGCCGGGCGTAGAGCGGGCTCGAGTCGAGGAGTTCATGATGTGTGCCCGATGCACTGATCCGTCCACGGTCCATCACAATGATCCTGTCAGCGTCCACAACCGTGGAGAGACGGTGAGCGATCGTGACGACGAGGCTATCGGAGGAGATCCGATCGATGACGTCGTGGATGGCAGCCTCCGTCAGCCCATCGAGTTGCGCGGTTGCCTCGTCCAGGAGGAGAACATCAGGTCGCCGAACGATCGCGCGTGCGACGGCGATCCTCTGACGTTGCCCCCCGGACAGGCTCGTCGTGCTGACCGGCTCATCCAACTGGAGCGGGAGACCCGCGACGAGCTCGCGCAGGTCGACGGCGTCGAGCGCGTTCCATAGTTCCTCGTCGCTCGCCTCGGGGAACCTATATGCGAGGTTGTAACGGATCGTGCCGTGAAGGAGAGGTGTTTCCTGCTCCACGTAGGCGATCCGTTCGCGGATGGACTGCAGGGAGAGCGTCGCGTAGTCGCTGCCGTTCATACGGATCGAGCCTGCCTCGGGGCGGTAGAAGCCGAGGAGAAGCAAGAACAGGCTCGTCTTGCCTGCGCCGGAACGCCCGACCACCGCCACCCTGCCTCGCGACGGCAGCGTGAGCGAGAGATCCTTCACCGCGGGCGCCGCCGCACCGGGGTATACGAAGGAGACGTGTTCAAACGACAGTGCCGCAGCGCCCACGCGAGGTCGTGGGGCGGGTTCCCCGCTCTGGGTGTCTTCGGGCGTGATGTTCTCGGTCTCGCGGATTCGTGCGGCGGCGGCGGAGCCTGCTTGCAGCTCCGCCACGTACATAGTGATGGAGCTGACCGGCTCCACGAGCTGAAACGCGTATAGCAGGAAGGCGACGAGCGTCGAAACCTCCAGCCATCCCGCGCCGATCCGCCAGGCTCCGACCGACAGGATGACGAGGATGCCGAACTGGATTCCCGTCGAGGCGATAGTCCACGCGAACGCCTCGGTGCGGTTCGCGCGCTTGCCATAGCGCATGGATTCGCGGGCCTCGTCCAGGACACGGGCCTCTTCCGTCGTCTCGGCACGGGATGCTTTCATCGTGCGCATGGCGCGTGCACCGCCTTCGAGGATCGCCCCGAGCCGACCGACGGCCTCTTGGGCGAGCCTCTGGGCGACACCAATCCGGGGCATCAGGCGTCCAGCGAGCACGCCGACGACCGCTATGCACAGCAGCGCGACAAGGAACAAGGTCAGATCGAGCATCGCCATGAGCACGAGAGCGCCGACGAGGGCAATGACCTCATTGACCAGGTTGACCAGCGCCGACGACGTGGCTTCACGAAGCAGCACCGTGTCTGAAGTCACCCGTGTCACGACCTCTCCGGTCGGACGGGCGTGGAGGCCGGCGATCTGGCCACGGAAGAACATACCGACGAGCAGACTCCGCACCGAGAAGACGATGTCCTCGGCGAGGTTGCCCAGCAGAACCGCCTGAGCGAAACCGAACCCGGCACCGAGGATCACGAGACCGAGCAGCACAGTGATCGGCGTCACCATATCGCCGGTTCCGCCGACGGAATCCAGGATCTGCTTGGTGACAAGCGGCGTGGCCAGTGCGGCGGCAGTCGTGCCCAGGCCGAGCAGGAACCCGACTGCCAGGCGGGCGCGATGCGGCTTGACGAAGGGCCACAGGGTGCGCATGTTGGGCCAGCGGGTCTCGGTGGGCGGAAGCGAGGTCATGGGAGACATCCATCGGGATCAGAGCGGGTGCGAGGTCGATACCGCGCGAACGACTCCTGAACCGTATTCGGGCTCGATAAGCGTCAGATAAGACCGATCGGCACCGCAGGCTCAGCACGCACTTATCTGACGCACATCTGCACGGGGATGATGGTGTCTGTGGAACAAACGCCTGTGATCATCACGCCGTCCGTCCGTGTGCTGGTCGTCGATGATGAACCCAACCTCCGCCACCTCCTTTCCTCCGTTCTCAGCAGACAGGGCTGGACGGTCGAGGTCGCGGGTACCGGGCGCGCGGCCATTGACTCGGCCTTCCGGATCCGACCCCATCTGATCGTGCTCGATATCACATTGCCGGACATCGATGGCGTCCAGGTGCTGCGCACCATCCGCGGGGAGCTGCCCGACACCATGGTGCTCTTCCTCACGGCGAACGGGACCGTCGCCAACCGTATCGGGGGCATCGCGGCCGGCGGCGACGACTATGTCACCAAGCCGTTCAGCGTGGAAGAGGTCGTAGTGCGTCTGCGCGGACTCCTCCGACGCAGTCCGATGCTTGCAGCTGGTGCTCCGACCCCGATCCTGGAGATCGGCGATCTGACGCTGAACGAGGACAGTCATCAGGTATCCCGGGCAGGGGACGATATCAGGTTGACGGCCACCGAGTTCTCTCTTCTGCGTTTCATGATGCTCAACGCCGATCGGGTGCTCAGCAAGGAACAGATCCTGGATCGGGTGTGGGAGTATGATTTCGGGCGAGAGTCGAACATCGTCGAGATCTACATCTCCTACCTGCGCAAGAAGATCGATCATGGACGCGCACCGATGATCCACACGCTCCGCAGAGTGGGATACATCCTGCGCGAAGCGCCCCCCGCGCCGGCGGAGCAGTGATGCGCACGGAACGAAGGGTGCGCACCACTCGCGGACGCCTCGTCATCGTCGTGTCGGGTCTCCTCCTCACAGCACTCGTAGCGCTCGCGATCACCTCAATCGTGATCCTGCGCGAGAGTCTCGTCTCCCAAACAGATTCGACGCTCTACATCGCCCACGACAGTGCGCAAGCACAGGTGGTCAACAACCTTGAGCAGACCGGCTCGTTACCCGAGTTCGACGACTTCCCTATCGTCGTCCCCCCGGACGGGTTTCTCCTCGTGCTCGACGGCCGCGATCCGGCTCTGTCCGCTTTCTTCACCCGTGACTTCGACTACCGCTCTCTCTCCGTTGCCGAGATCCGAGAAATCCGAGATCAGCCGTTCGTCACTGACGAGACCGTCACGATGCAACTGAGCGCCCACGGGACATACCTCGTCACGGCAAGTGTCGTCGGAGAATCTCCCGGCGCCCGATACACCGTCATCACTGGCGTCGGACTGAGCGATACGGACTCCGTCGTCACGTCGTATGTCATCTGGATATCAGCGGTGGGTCTCGCCCTGGCGGCACTCTCCGCTGCCCTCGGGTATCGCCTGGTCTCACGCGAGCTGGATCCCCTGGAACACGTCGCACAAGTCGCTCAGCGAGTGACCGACACCCCGCTGTCCGCCGGCGAGGTCGAACCGCAGGGCAGGGCGCCACGGGATCCGAGATTGCGGGGGTCGGAGGCGGATCGGGTCGCGATGGCCCTCAACCGACTCCTCGAACACGTTGAATCGTCGCTCAACGCACGGCACCGGGCGGAAGAATCCATGCGCCGCTTCGTCGCAGAAGCCAGCCATGAGCTGCGTAATCCTTTGGCGTCAATTCGGGGGTACGCCGACTTCTACTCACAGTTCCCGGCAGACCCGGAGGAGATCGCGAGTGCACTGGGGAGGGTGGGCGCGGAGGCGAAGAGGATGAGCACGCTCGTGGACGACCTCCTCCTCCTTGCCCGTCTCGACGCCGACCCGCAGATGAAGTCGGAGCGAGTTGATCTCTCGCAGGTGGTGCTGGAGACGGTGTCGGATGCACGCTTCGCCCACCCCGAGCATTCGTGGCAGATCGCGGTGCCCGACGATGCGGTGACTGTCGACGGAGATGAGGATGCGATCCGTCAGATGCTGTTGAACCTCGTGGGGAACGCTGGCCATCACACGCCGCCGGGCACACGCGTGCGCATCTCGCTTCAGCAGAGGGAGGACGAGACCCTGCTGCTCGTCGAGGACGACGGACCAGGGATCCCCGCCGCAGCGATCCCTACCCTGTTCGACCGATTCACCCAGGCTGGAGACCACACGACCACCCGCAAATCAACAGTCGGTCTCGGGCTCGCGATCGTTAAGGCCCTGGCGACGGCATCCGAGTATGAGATCGGAGTATTCTCCGATGAGCACGGGACGCGGTTCTCCGTCACGATTCCACGACGATCGGCCGGCGCTGAACGACCGGAAGGTGACGCTTCCTCAGCCCGGTGAACACCCAGCGACGATAGAGCACGAAGCGCACGACCGCACCAAGAACGAGACCGATCACGTTGCTCGCGACGTTGTCGGCAAGGGCAGAGGTCAGCCCCAGAATGACGTGCGAGACGAACAGGCACCCCAGCGGCACCGCCATCGCACTGACGCTCACCGCGAAGAACCCGAGCATCTCACGCCCAGGGGCGGCCGTCCGCTCCGCGGCGAACGACCAATAGCGGTTGCCAGCCCAGTTCACGGCAATCGCCACCATAGACGAGATGACCTTGGCGATGAACACGGCCCCCGTGAAAGAATCCGGCCCCAAGACGCTCGAACGCAGGAAGTTGAAGAGCCCGACGTCGACCACCAGCCCCACGACACCAACGACCCCAAATGCCGCGATCTGACGAAGCAGCCCACGCATTCGTCATTTCTCCCATCCGAGTTGGGTCGCGGCCCAGACCAGCCCGTACGGCATGATCGTTCGCGCCGTGGTCCAGTTGTGAGCCAGTCCGGGAAGCACACGGAGAGTTGTCGTCTGTCCCTGAGCCCGCAGGGCGTCCCGGATCTGCGTCGCCTCGGCAGTCGGCTCCCCATCTCCCTGGCCGAGGAAGATCTTCTGCGACGTCGCCGTACCACGAGCGGCAATCACGTCCAGGGGCGTGTTGCGCTTCCGGGCCTCGGCATCCGCCACGACGGCTGCCGTGTACGGCTTCGTGTACGGCATGATCGACACCACGCCGCCGAAAAGATCTGGACGGTGCAATCCGTAGAGCAGGGAGCCGAGCCCTCCCGACGACATCCCTCCGATCAGACGATGCTCGGCGTCGGCCTGCGTGCGGAGATTCGCGTCCGCCCACGTCACCACATCGTTCGTCACGAACGTCTCGAGTTGCGGTCCCCCGGGGACGTCGAGCGGCTCGTCATCCACACGTTCGGCGCCGGCGTTCAAGTCGGGCGACACGACGATCATCGGCGGAATGCTCCCCGCGCCGATGAGGGTATCGAGAAGATAGTCGATACGGCCGCCCGCGAACCAATCCGCCGCACTCCCCGGAGCCCCATGCAGCACGTACAGCACCGGGTACCGGCTCGTGTTGTCGGGTTTGTCGTACCCGGGCGGCAGATAGACCCAGGCACCGGTGTTCGGAACCTTGGTAGCTGAGGATGGGACTGCGGCCAGAAAAGCGTACCCGCGGTCGTCGGTTGTGACCCGCTCCGTGGTCTCGCCGACCCGGGGCGTCTCGGAAGGTGCCGCCACGGCGGACTTAGGGAAGCTCGTGACCGGTTCGCGTACCTTGTCATCCACCCAACGCGTGAGCGTCGCGACGGATGGGAAGTACCCGACCCAGGTGTTGACACCTAGCGCGAGAGAGACGGCGAGTACGAAGGCACCCGCCGTCGACCATCCGGTGGCGCCGAGGACGCGGCGCCGTCGACTGCGAGCTCCTCTGCGGCGGGCCGAGTGCACCGCGAGCCCGACGGCACCCGCCGCCACAACAAGAGCGATTGCAGAAGGCCAGTACGTAGACAGGAGATCGGTCCCTGGATCCTGCAGCAGCGAGGGCGGTACATCGATGGGGGCGTCCGGGTCCATCACGATCTCCTTCCGGGTCGGCACTGGGGAGCGGGCCGCGTCGCGGCCCGCGCTTCGAGCGTATGAGAGCGCGCATGCGCAGGAGACGGCATCGCGCGAAGTCATATCCGGCTCTTATGCAGCGGTCGGATCATGGCATCGCGACGGCCGAAGGCCATCATGAGGAGGCTCCGAGATGACGACAACCCCGGGCACGATCACCGCCGAGCACCCACCAGCACGAGCAGACGGGGCGTCCGAGCGAGACGTGGCCCGCGAGCTCCGACACCCGAACCGGCGAGGAATGACGATGATGTCGGGTGTGCCCGTGTGGACGGGGCGCATCCTGCAAGTGTTTTCCGTGACGATGCTCGTCATCGCCTTCTCCAACGTCGTGCTCCCAGAAGGCGTCTACTGGGCGGCATCGTACGTCGCCGTGTTGGGGCTGAGTCCTGAACCTTTCGTCTTCAACGCGGTGCTCCTCTTCGTCGTCGGGAGTGCAGCGAAGCGAAGACTTCGCGGCGCGATACTGTTCCTGGTGCTCTTCGAGTTGCCGACGGTGCTGATGCCCCTCGTGAACCTGATCAGTCTCGGACAAGAAGGGTCTGCATTCCTCGCCGATGGGGGGACGGTGGACTTGATCGCCGCCGCGATCGCGGCGACATTCATCGGCGTTCTCATCGCGGCACGGAACGAATTCTCCGCGCAAACCGAACCGGCTTCCTATCTGCACGCCCTCGCAGCGTTCATCATCGGAGTCGGCGCTGCAGTGCTCGTCGGGGGGTTGCTCTCCCAGTTCCTCCCGGACGGCCCGTCGTCGAAAGCGGCCAGCTGGCTGTGGTCCCTGCACGCGGCCACAGGCATATATCCCGCGGAGTGGCTGCTCGACGGATCGACTGAGGGGCTGAGCACAGGTGTGGAACTGGTCGTCACCTCGCTCTCGGCCGGCGCGCTCGTCGTGTCCCTGGGGATACTTCTCCGCAGGGCCAGACGACGCCGCTTCCTCACCGAAGCGGAGGAGTTGGGCCTGCGTCGAGTTCTGCGCACCGGACGCACAGAGGACTCTCTCGCGTATTTCGCAACACGGCGGGACAAGTCGGTCGTCTTCTCCCCCGACCGCCGTGCGGCCGTCTCCTACCGTGTCGTGAACGGCGTGGCTTTGGCCAGCGGTGACCCGCTCGGACCGGAGCGCGAGTGGGGTCCAGCGACCGTCGAATGGTTGAAGGTCGCGCAACGCTACGGATGGCGGCCGGCCGTGCTCGCCGCTACGGAGCGCGGTGCCGACCATTACGTCCGCCACGGTATGCGTGGAGTGGCATTTGGCGATGAGGCGCTCCTTCTCATCGACGGCACGAAGCGGGACGCCGTTCTCCGCTCGCCTCAGGTCGCGGCCGCGCGACGTCGTGCCCGCCGCGCGGGCTACACGGTGCAGATACATCGCCAGCATGAGGTGTCCCCCGAGGATCTGGCGCGGATGGCGGAGCTGGCCGCCACATGGAGGGGCTCCGAAAGTGAGCGCGGGTTCTCCATGGCGCTTTCACGCGTCGGCGATCCCGGCGATGGCGAATCCGTGATCGTCACTGCCCGCGACAAGTCCGGCGAGCTCCAGGGGCTGCTGGTTTTCGTGCCATGGAACCGGGACGGTCTCTCCCTCGACGTGATGCGGCGTAGCGTCCACGCCGTCAACGGCACGACAGAGCTGATGGTTGCCGAGCTGATCGCCGACGCGGAGCGTCTCGGGCTGCACCGAATCTCATTGAATTTCGCTGTGTTCCGAGATGTGCTCGTGCGGGGCGCGCGCGTCGGGGCAGGACCCGTGCTGCGGGCGAAGCGCCAGGTGCTGCTGATCCTTTCGAAGCACTGGCAATTGGAGTCGCTGCGGCAAGTTAACGAGAAGTACAGCCCCGCCTGGCGCTCTCGCTTCCTGATGTGGTCCCGCCAGGCCTCTTTCGGCTCGGTGATGATCGCAGCCGCACGGGCGGAAGGCTTCGCCGGGCCCACGCGACACACCTCAGCCGCGTCCGAGGTGCCGAGGAGCGCCGCATTCCTGGAGGCGCTTGAAGCAGAGCAGGAACAGTTCCGCACCCCTGAGGCACCGGCTGCGCCGGTCTCTCCACGGGTCGCCACCGTTCTGGCGATGCGAGAGCAGGGGAAAGATCCATACCCACCCACCGTGCCGCGAACCCACTCGATCTCTGCGCTGCGTGACGTGACGTCCGGGCGGGTGTCGATCACCGGACGAGTACAGGGCAGACGCCGACACGGAGGCATCGCGTTCCTCGACATCATTGAGGATCACGAGAGCTACCAGATCATCGCGACGAACGACACGACCGAGGATTACCGCTCCCTCACCCGCGCGTCGATCGGCGACTTCATCTCCGTCACCGGGGACCTTGGGCGCAGCGCGACGGGCGAACCGAGCCTGTTCGCTGAGTCATGGACCTACGCCGCGAAGTCGCTGCAGCAGCCACCCAAACGCCGCACCGGTGTCATCGATCCCGAGATGCAGGTCCGCCAGCGGCACGTGCACCTCGCGACCTCCATCGAGGCGATGAACCTTCTGCGCACGCGTTCTCACGCGGTTCGAGCCCTCCGCGACCGTCTCCTTCACGAGGGCTACCTCGAGGTGGAGACCCCCATCCTCCAGCGCACGCATGGCGGCGCCAACGCACGGCCGTTCCGCACCCACATCAACGCCTACCACCGTGACCTGTCGTTGCGGATCGCGCCGGAGCTGGCCTTGAAGAAGCTGATCGTCTCCGGGCTCCCCCAGGTGTTCGAGATCGGGCGCAACTTCCGAAACGAAGGAGTCGACAGCACCCACAACCCCGAATTCACGGCGATGGAGGCTTACCGCGCCTACGCCGACTACACCGACATGCGAGTACTGGCCGAACGGCTGGTGAAGGACATGATCAGCGTCGTTTCGGGCCTGCCCACCCTCGTCGCTCCCGACGGCGCGCGCATCGACGTCTCCGGTCCCTGGCGAGTCATCTCGGTCTGCGACGCTCTCACCCAGCGCATCGGGGTGACCATCTCCGTGGCGATGGGAGCGGATGTACTCCGAGAGCTCTGTCTCGCACTCGGCATCCGCGCGGCTGTGATCGACACGGCAGGGATGCTGATCGAGCGTCTATATGAGGAGCTGATCGAACCCGAAACGACACTCCCGACGTTCTACACCGACTTCCCGTCCGACACATCACCCCTCGCCCGTCCCCACCGCCACGCCGACGGACTCTCCGAGCGGTGGGATCTCGTGGCGTTCGGCATGGAGCTGGGCACCGCGTACTCAGAATTGGTGGACCCGATCGAGCAGCGACGCCGATTGACCATCCAGTCGATGAAAGCGGCAGGCGGGGACCCGGAAGCGATGCAACTCGATGAGGACTTCCTGGCGGCTCTGGAGTTCGGCATGCCCCCGACCGGCGGACTAGGTCTCGGCGTTGACCGGATCGTCATGGCCGCTACCGGCGCCACGATCCGGCAGACACTCGCCTTCCCGTTCGTTCGATGAGCGAGCTCGCCCGACTCAGCAGCCATTCGAGCGGCCCCTGGGGGAAACGACGCATCCACAGCGAGGAGAACAGCAGCAGACCTGCGGTGAACGCTGCGAGCATCAACACGCTCTGCGCCCCGCGGAACGAGTGCCCGGTCGTCGCCGTGATGATCGCCATCAGCACGATATGCGCGGCATAGCCCGACAGCACCATGGCTCCGAGCGTCGCGATCGACGCGAGCACCACCCCCACACCTTTCTTGGTCCGGGTCCGGGCGCCGTCCGCCCAGAGCGCTGCATCGCCGATCGGAAGCAGCACGGCGAGAATGAGCGCGCAGACCCCGAGACAGCCGATCACATCAGCCCAGCTGCCGGAGTGGGGAGCGGGAACGAGCAGCCACAACCAGGTACCCGTGTCTGTGACGCCCCGCTCCTTGAAGAAGAGACGAGCGAATTCCTGCACCGCAGTCATCTCCGCGGTAGGGGTCAGCGTCTCCACGATGCGCGCAGTGACCACCCGCGTGAGCACCATCGCCGACAAACCGTAACCGACCCCCACGAGGACGGCTCCCGCGACGGCGAGCCCCACACGCACACGTGTCGAGGAGAGATTCAAACGCCCGACCGCCAGCCCCGCCAGCACGAACGGCATCCAGGTCAGCGCCGGGTAGTCGCCCGCAACTAGCGAACTCCAGAGCGGGTTGCCCGGAAGATCGACAGTGCGTCTCGCAGCGAACGACACCAGCGGCCCGACCACCGCCCACATTCCCGCGACCACGATCAGCGCGCGCACTCCGAGTCGCCGAAAAGGCAGGATTAGGATGAACCACACCGCGAAGTACCCCAGGATCACCACGACCGGGGTGCCCAAGAGAGTCAGCGCGACACCGCAGACCGCGAGCAGCGCGGCACGGATCACGGTAGACAGGACCGCTGGCTGGACCACGTCTGTTCCGCGCCGCCGGCCGAGGTTCAGAGACAAACCGGCGGCGAACGCGAACATCGCCGGCATGCGGGAGTGGAAGATTTCCCACTCCGCGTGCACCGTCCCGAATCCGTCGCCAGGGGTCCAGGCGGCTGGCCCGACGTGGGCGACGAGCATGCCGAAAACAGCGACGGCGCGGAACAGATCCAGCCCGACCAAGCGTGCAGTCGAGTGCGGCCGGCGCACGATCGCGGCGCTCATCGAAGACCCCCAATGGTCGTACCCGATTCGCGGTCGCTGCCGACCCAATGCTGAGTGGCGATGACGCCGAACACGACGAGATATGCGCTGATGAGCAGCACCTGCGCTCGTTGCGCAAAGCCTCCGCCGTCGAGGAGCTTTCCTTCGCCCGCGCTCAGCATCGCGAGCACCGTGACGAGCACTGTCGCCGCGATCAACGCTCCCACGATGGCGAACACCATCTCGCGGCCGATCGGCCGGAATCGCGTGCGATCGCTCGCGACTGCAAACGCGAGGAGGACGCCCGAGGCGACGACCGCGACCAGCGCGCCCGCACTGCTCACGCTGTGGATCTGGTGGGCCAGCCCCAAGGTGTTCGCGGCATCGGCGGCGGCGCAGCGGTCGCTCGTCGAGGTCGCACAGGCCATGGGCGACGAGGCGTCGAGAATGGTGAGTCCCGAGAATACCGCCAGCGCGACCACGGCCCCGCGAGCGAAGCGGGAGGAGGAGCTTCCCGTTCTGCTTCGAAGGGCGAGAGCGCCGAAGACAAGTGCCCCCGTGGAGGCATCGAGTGCGCGAAACAGCAGCCCGTACGGTTGGTCCGCCGCCGCCAGTTCCGAAAGATAGGAAGAAGAGGGATCCAACGGAAAGCCGACGACGGCCTCCCACGGAACACCCGCATAGGTGACTGCCGCGATCAAGAGCAGTGCCCTAATCGTCATTCTTCGCCGGTCTGTGCGCACGCGCTCACGGTACGGAGCAACTGTAAGCGCGGCATAAGCAGTCTGCTTAGGTCGCGCTTACGTTCGGCTCCTAGCGTCACTTCCGTGACGACGATCGACCTTCCCCGAACGGCGGCGAACGAGCCCCCGGCGCCGACCAGAGCGCGGCATCCGGCACTCGCACCCACCGCGGTGGGCCTCAGCGCCGCCGTCGTCTCCAGCATCGCAATCGGTGTGCCTTCGATGTGGGGCGACGAGGCCGCAAGCGTGATGTCCGCCCAACGCTCGTGGGACTCGCTGTGGACGATGGCTGCGAACATCGACGCGGTGCACGTCGTGTACTACGCGTTCCTGCACGTCTGGATCGACGTGTTCGGTGCCTCCGCCTTTTCGGTTCGACTTCCCAGCGCCCTCGCAATCGGTGCAACGGCTGCGGGCGTCTACATGCTGTGCCGTTCCCTGGCGGGCGCTCGCATGGCCCTCGTCGCGAGCATTGTGTGCGTGCTGATTCCTCGCGTCGGCTACATGGCGGCAGAGGCCCGCTCCGCCGCACTGTCGACAGCACTGGTGGCATGGCTTACCGTGCTGGTGGTGCACCTGGTCCGGACCAGGGAGCTGCGCGCGCGCTGGTGGGTCTTGTACGGAGGCGTACTCGTTGTGAGCGTCCACCTGTTCCTCTACACGGCACTGATCGCTATAGTGCACCTGCTGGGGCTGTGGGTGCTGCGGGCTCCTCGCAGGACCTGGTGGCGCTGGGTAGCCTCCGTCACACTGGCAGGCGCGGCATGCCTCCCTTTCGTGATCGTCACCTCTGGCCAGACCGGGCAGATCGCTTTCCTCGCCCGCCGAAACGTCACGAGCCCGGAGGCGATCCTCGTCAACCAATGGTTCGGGTCCTTGCCGATGGCGGCCGCGGCCTGGATTGCCATCATCGTCGCCACCGTCTGGGCGCTTCTATCCTTGCGGCGATCTTCCCCCACGCCAACGGATGCCGGAGCACGGACGCTGATCTGGGTCTCGGTCGCGTGGCTGTGCGTTCCCATGCTGCTGCTTCTGCTGGCGAACGCCGTGGCGGGGCCCCTTTACACCGGGCGATACCTGTCCTTCAGCGCTCCAGCCGCCGGCATCCTGATCGCCGCGGCCATCACACTCCTGCGGCCACGCGCGATCACCATCGCCGCCGGAGCGCTGATCCTGGTGCTCGCGCTACCGCTGGCGGTGTTGCAGCGAACCGAGAATGCGAAGTTCGGCAGCGACTGGGCACAGGTGTCCGCCTATGTGGGCGAGCACAGTCGGCCCGGCGACGGGGTGGTGTTCGACGAAGGCGTCCGCCCCTCACGGAAGCCGCGACTCGCACTTCGCCTGTATCCGGACGGATTCCGTCACACCACTGATCTCGGTCTCGTGCAGTCGTATGAGACCACCGACGGTCTCTGGGACACGGTGAAACCGTTGAGAGACCTCCCCCAGGCCCTCCAAGGACGGGACCGCGTCTGGGTCATCGCCAGATCCCAACAGGGCACCAGTGATGACGAACGCACCCTCAAAGATGCCGGATACCGGCTCGCCGACACGCATTGGCTCGCCCGCGACGTCATCCTCCTCTACACGAAAGGCACCTCATGAGAACCCTCGTCATCGTCCCGACCTACAACGAAGCGGCGAACATCCTGCACACCCTGGACGAGATCGGAATCTATCTCCCCGCAGCCAACGTGCTCGTCGTCGACGACGACTCCCCTGACGGCACCGGATCGCTGGTCGCAGCCCGAGCGGCGACCGACCCGCGCGTCGCCCTGCTCTCGCGAACAGCGAAGAACGGGCTCGGAAGTGCATATAGAGCCGGGTTCGCTCAGGCACTGGAGCTAGGGTACGACGCCATCGTGGAGATGGATGCCGACGGATCGCATCCCGCGCAGCGCCTCCCCGCCCTGGTCGATGCTCTCCACGTCTCGGATCTTGCGATCGGAAGCCGGTGGGTGAGCGCAGGCACCACGAAAGGCTGGTCCCTGCACCGCCACCTCCTGTCCCGGATGGCAAGCATCTACGTGCGATGGATGCTCGGAACGACGGTGAGAGATGCGACAAGCGGCTTCCGCGCCTTCCGCTCGCAAACCCTGGCGACTATCGACGCCGCTTCCACAACCTCGAACGGATACAGCTTCCAGATAGAGACGCTCCATCGAGCACACGAGTGCGGACTGATCGTCGAGGAGGTGCCGATCTCCTTCGCAGAACGTGAGCACGGCCAGTCGAAGATGTCGCTCGGCATCATCATCGAAGCTCTGACCCGCGTCGCGCGGTGGCGCCATCACCCGTTCCATCCTCGTGTACAGCACGCGACCCCCGCCTCATTCTCCCCAAGCAAGGCCTCACCATGACGAACGTCAGACCTCCCACGACGGCGCCGGGATCAACCCGCGCTGACGACACCTCTCGGGCGCCGTGGCACTCCCTCCGGACCTCCTTCCGGGAATTCGGTCGCGCGCCACGGCTCATGGGTGTCGACGTCGCCCGAGGCCTGGCCGTGTTCGGGATGATCGGCGTGCACGTGGGCGTCGCGGCGACGTTCGATGCGATGAACCCGCTCACCTGGACAGCCCTCGTCGAAGGGCGCTCGTCGATCCTGTTCGCTGTGGTCGCCGGCATCTCGGTCGCCTTTGCCACCGGGATCGGGACCAGACCCCAGGGAGAAGCGCTGCGCAGCGCCCGCCTGCGTATGGCCGGTCGAGCGCTCGCGGTACTCGCGATCGGGCTGGCTCTCGAGCTCCTCGGCAGCAGTATCGCCGTCATCCTCCCCATCTACGGGCTCCTCTTTCTGATCCTGATCCCGTTCCTGGGGCTGCGGCGCCGCACCCTGCTCCTCACCGCGACGGGGCTCGCACTCGCCGGCCCCACACTGATCGCTCTCCTGCGGACGCTCGCGCTCGGCGGAAGCGGCGCCGGCGTCGACTTCCTGATCACCGGCTCGTACCCGCTCACCGTCTGGCTGCCATTGATTCTCGCAGGGATGGCCGTCGGTCGCACCTCCCTCCAAGAGACCAAGAATGCAGCGATCCTGACCGGTATCGGTGTGCTGCTCGCAGTCAGCGGCTACGGCGTCGGGAACGTCGTGAACGGCAGCGCCGACAGCTGGACCTCCGAGGCCGCGATGTCAAAGGCGTCATCTTCTTCCGCCGAACTGACGCCCGGGAATCAGACGGACCGCGAAGACATGTCGTGCACATCCAGGACCAAAGGCCTGATCAGCTGCTTCTCCGACGCGGGCGGCGGCGCCGGCAGCATGAGCGGCTCACTCGGGGACCAAGACGTGGGTGGCACCTACCTCGACCGGCTCGGCACCTCCGATATCGGCACCACGTTCGCCAGCGCATGGGGAGTTTCCCCTCATTCCGGTGGTACCTTCGAGATACTCGGCTCAGGCGGATTCGCCCTCGCCGTCGTCGGCGTCTGTGTCCTCATGGCCCGACCTCTTCGCTGGGTGCTGCTCCCCCTAGCGGCCGTCGGCTCGATGCCCCTGACCGCGTACTCCCTGCATGTGATCTCCTTCGCCATACTCATCTCTCCAGTCGCACTCGCGCCGGAACTCGTCGGGTTCGACAGCACCCCCAGCAGCATCGCATTCTGGTTAGCCTGCCTCGGCACACTGCTCGCGGGATGCACGGCCTGGACTCTCTTCCGTGGCCGGGGTCCGCTCGAGCGCATCACCGCCCGCGCGTCCCGCGCGATTGACCACCCGGCGGCCCTGAACGCGACGAGCGGGCGGGGAGTTCGCCGAGCACGAGGTGAAGTCGGGCGGAATCGTCAAAGGTGACCACGTTAGCTTCTGCCAGGCGGCCACCCTTCGCTCCGACATCCTGCCGCTGCGGGCGCTCGAGATGGCAGCGTGGGCTGCCACTGCTCGCCTCGATGGGCTGATCCATCACGCCGATCACGGGTCGAACTACCTCGCCGTGGTGTACACGGATCGGAATGAGGAGTTCGCCGCGAAACCTTCGACTGGGACCGCCGGCGACTCGTTCGATAACGCCCTCGCCGAGGCCGTGAACGGGCTCTACAAGACCGAGCTGATTCGATCGCGCGGCCCTGGCGGACGGTCAAGCTGGTCGAGCTCGCAAAGCCGGCGCAGTCGTCAGCGGACATGATGAGTTCGTCAGGCGAGTCTCGGAGTTCGAGCAGCCGCCGGACAACGGGTTTCGTTGGCTTCTCGATCGTCGTGTCCAAGGCGGCGTTGCACTCCTCTCACGCCGAACAACCAAGACGGCAGGCGACCACTGCTCGCCGGACGCAACTCTCCAAGGAGGACCCAATGGTCAAGGGCATTATTATCCCAACCGAAGCCATCGATCCGATGGCTGAGCGCGACGTGGTCGCGCCGGAGGACTACCAGGCTGTGGTCGACGGCTGGACCAAGCCCGTACACATCCATCCGCTCGGCATCACAGTCTTAGTACATGAGGAGAGCTGCTCCGACAGCTGACGTTCAGTCCACGCACGACGGTCCTGTGGTGGTACAACGTGCCGAATGCTCGTCAGAGCGCGATGCTCGTCATCCCGCACTTGTTGGCCGGTGCCGCTTCAGCGGTCGGGACCGTCGTGCAATGCGATGAGCGCATCCTGGGCAGGGGTTCGTATATCTTCCAGGGAGGTGCGGCACCGAGGGCGAACTTTGCTTCTCTCGAAACCTTCGTCTCGTTTCGGGGTTCTCGTCGAACAGGAGCTTGCTCCAGGCAACGGACTCGACTTCATCAAGACCCTGTAGGAGGAGGCTTTGAGGGAGAACGCATGCTCCGTACCGTTGGGGACCAGACAATGGGCCAGACGGAATAGCACCTTCGCAACGTAGTTCAGATCGGTGTCCTGAATGTCGAAAGCGCGCCGCGCAGAAAGCTAGTTAACGCATCACGTACAAACATACGACAGCTGTCGGTCAGGCTATCAGCGGTGTGTCCGCCAACTCGTATCAACGTTCACGCTGCTCACCGTGCGTGTCTTGGCGACGTGGGGCACTCGCCAGGGGGTGACGCGCCGTCATCGCGTGCGAGCCAACCTTGATACGAGCGTGAGGAGGGTTGCGATGGCGCATACGGCGACCGCGAGCCACGAAGCACCTTCGAGCGCTGTTCTTGTCCCGGCGTCGATCGAGATGATCGCTCCGACGATCGCTGAGGCGCCTGCGGTTCCAAACATGCGGATTTGGGCGTTGAGGGCGTTCGCGGCGGCGAGTTTATGGTCCTCGACAGCGCCCATGATGATGCGGGGTATCGCCGCGAACGCGAGGCCGAACCCGGCACCAAGAATGATGTTGGAGATCAGGACGGCCCATAGAACCTCGATTCCGAGCAATGACGCACCAGCGCCGAGCGTGGCTGCGATACATCCGATGAGCGCGACGGTGGCGGGTCGCAGGCGACGAGTCGCCTGTGCGAGGGAGGGAGCGGCAATGGCCTGACTAAGTCCGCCCGCCATCATGATCAGCCCGATGAGTAAGGTCCCGACACCTTCATCGCTCGCCAAGATGCGGGGGTAGATGAGGAGTGTGGACATCATCCCGAAGTTGAGGAACAGGGACGCGGCGTTTGCCGCCGCGACGGGACATTTCAGCGCACCTCGCACGTCGATCAATGGGTTCTCCATGCGGGACATGCGCACGATTGACGCGCTGATGAGGGCTAGGCCCGCCGCCAGTGCTGTAAGCCTGCCGATCGGATCGAGTCCCAAGCCGTCGCCGAGTCCCCCAACGATGAGCACGGCGGCGGATGCGGTGGTAACGGCACCGATCCAGTCGAACGGCGCCGGCGTTCGACTGCCGTCCGGGGGGACGAAGCAGGCGACGAGTAGGAGTGCGAGGACGCCTGTGACCGCGCTGAAGCCGAATACCGAGCGCCACCCGACGGTTTCGCTGAGCGCGGCACCGATGGGAATGCCCAGTGCGGCGCCCACACCCATACTGCCGGACACGAATCCCAAGCTGGACGGCAATCGCTTTTCGGATACCGAGACCTTCAGAATCGAGACAGATATGGGAATGAGGCTAATCGCTAGACCTTGAAAGGCGCGGCCGACCAACAGCCATCCGATGGTCGGAGCGCCAAGAGCGATGAGGGACCCGATGACGAGCGCAACCACGAGGCCCAGTCCAACGCGGCGGAGTCCGAGCGTGTCGCCAAGCCTTCCGGCGATGGGCACCGTTGCGCAGGCAGCACCGATCGTGACTGTTACTATCCAAGACGCCGCGGCCGGGGAAGTTTGCAGGGCTCTAGGCATGTCGGGTTGGATCGCGATCACCATTGTCTGCACGAGCGTGGCGCTCAGGCACGACACTACGAGAGCCGCGACGACCAGATAATCACGGCGGCTGGGACGATACGGTGTGGTCAATACGGCAGCCTATGCGGTGTGTCCCGCGAAAACGGGGTGCCCGTGGCGTATCGCACGTTTGCTGGCGATCCCGGCCATCGCCATTAGCAGGAGTCCGGTCGTATAGAAAGCCGCGCCGAGTGATCCTGCGAGTGTGTAGTTGCCTGTCACGTCGCGAAGAACGGAGAAGCCGATTCCGCCGATGGCTGCTCCGACGCCGGCGACGAGGAAGGCGAAGCCCGAGACGACGGCGAATTTGGCGGGGCCGAATTCGCGGAGGAGGAAGAATGCGGGGAAGTCGGCTTCGGCTCCTTGCGCAAGCCCGAGTGCGAACACGACGAGGAAGAGCACCGGGACGAGCAGCGTGCCGGCAGCGGTAGTGACGGCATAGGCGCTGAGTGCGGCGGCCAGGAGCACGAAGACGGGCACCCAGTACGGCCAGATGCGGTCGAGCATGATCCCTCCGAGCACTCTGCCTGTGAGTACTCCGACGAGGATCGCCATCGTCATCGCTGTGGCGACTTCGACGGGGACACCGTTGCTCAACAGTATCGGCTGGAGGTGGACGATGAATCCGCCGAGGGAAAGACAGACGAACAACACGGACGACACGATGAGCCAGTAGCGCGCGTCGGCGAGCACGCCGCGGTAGGTGGCGTATCGCTGCGGTGACGTCTGAGTTGATTCTGCGGCGGGACCCGTGTCGGCGGGCAGCGACTCGCGTTGCGGTTCTCGGAGGAGGACGAGCACCATCGGCAGGCAGATGACCGCTACGCTTCCGGCGAGCACCCAGTAGCCGGCGCGCCACCCACTGTCGTAGATGGCGGCGCTGATGAGGGGGATCGCGATGAGTGGTATGACGGAGGCTGCGCCTCCAACAATCCCGAATGCGAACCCGAAGTTCTTCCGGAACCAAAGTGAGAGGTACTTCGCCACCGTCGAGGTGAACCCCAATGACCCGCCCACGCCGATGAGCACGGCGACGAGCAGGAACGTGGCCTGCGCTGAGGGAAGGACGGCGAGCAGAACGAGGCCGGTGATCATCGTCAGCAAGGAGGCTATTGCGACGAGCCGGGTACCGGTCCGTTGGATGATGGCACCCACGACGGGTTGCCCTAGCGCGAGGAGCAGAGTCACGATCGGGGCGATTGCGACCACGCTGACGGGCAGCCCGGTTTCCTGGGCGACCGGTTCGATGAAGAGTCCTCCCGTTTGAAGGAGGATGATGGGGCTACCGCCGTACAGGGCGATCCCTCCGATGAGAGGCTTCCACCCCGAGCGGATTTCGCCGCGTGGATCTGTTACGGCCTCGGTCGCGGAAATGACGTTCTGCATGTGATCCCTCTTTCATCATTGAAATCCGGAGATAACTGGTTGAGACGTTCGAGTCAGTCGTCGTGCCACTGGCGGCGCGGGTCGCGTGTGGGCGGGGTACTCTCAGCCCACGACCTCGATGCGAGAGTCGTGTAGCTGAGAGATGTGCCGTTTGGGCAGGGGAAGTTTGAGGAGCTTTTTCGCGCTGTTGAACTCTTTCGGGTCGTTGATCGTGTCGACAGCGATGAGATGGTCGCTCTGGAAGTATCTGACGGCGAACTTTCCGGAATTCGGGTCTCCCACCACCTCCCATCGATCGTGACCGGTGAAGACTCCGACTGTTTTCACACGAATGTCGTATTGATCCGACCAGAACCATGCGGGCTCGAGCGACGGCAGCGGATGGCCGAGCATGGATGCGGCCACGATCTTGCACCGCGCCGCCACGCCCGGCGCCGACTCCAACCGTTGACGGCGACCATCGGAGATCACGGTGTTAGCGCAGTCACCCACCGCCCACACGCGGGCTTTGTCGGTGCGCCCGAGCGCGTCGGTGTCCACGCCGTTCGAGCAAGCGACTCCGGCTTCCTGCAACGGATCGATGTTGGGAATGATGCCAATTCCGACGACGACGAGATCGGCGGGGACGACTTCATCGTCGACTCGGACACCGGTCACCGAGCCTGACTCCACCTCTATCGAGCGCACTGTCGCGTTCCGCAGGATCCGCACTCCCCGGACTTCGTGAGCATTCTGAAGGAATTCTGACACGGGTTCGGAGGTGACACGGGAGAGCACCCGTTCGAAGGTTTCAACTACCGTGACGTGCGGAACTTCAAGTACGGAACGGAGCACGGCCGCGGTTTCCATGCCGATGTATCCTGCCCCGACTACGACCACGTTCTTCGCGCGACGGGCCTCATCCCGGAATCTCGTGACGCCTTCGAGCGTGCGGATGTAGTGCACGCCTGCGGCATCGGCCCCGGGAACCGGCAGTGGCCGTGCCCGTCCGCCTGCTGCCCAGACAAGGTCACCGTAACCGAACTCCGCCCCGCTTTCGCATCGGACGCTGCGTTCGCGGACGTCCACGGCGACAACGCGCTCACCCGTCAGTACCGTGACGTCGCTTCGTTCCCAATACGAGGCTTCCCGAAGGAGAATGTCGTCATATTCCACCGTGCCCCCAAGAAACGCTTTGGACAGGGGCGGACGCTCATACGGGAGGACGGTTTCTTCGCTCACGATCGCGATCGACGCTGAGCTACCCAGTCGGCGATAGTTTGCGGCGAGCTCCGCGGCGGCGTGACCGCCGCCGACGATGACGACGTCGAAGAGCTTCACTGTTTCTTGTCCGTTCATAGGTCGGGCACCAACAGACGGATGCAGTCTCCGTTCGCTACCGGCAGCTGGCACCCGAGGCGGCTGTTGGTGGAACAGTTGTCGAGCGACGACAGCACGTCGAGCTCGTCTTCCGACGCGGGGTCGAAGCCGTTCTGCGTGGGGTCGATGTCGAGGACGTGGCATGTTGCGCAGGACATCTCTCCTCCGCACTCGCCGTCGATACCGGGAATGTCGTTGTTGACGGCAACTTTCATCACGGTCTGCCCGGCGGCCGCCTCGACGCGCTGAACTGTTCCATCCGGGAAGGAAAACTCGATATCAGGCATTGGCTGCAATCCGCACGGCGGCCGACTCCGGTGTGAATTTCACTGGAAGGCTCTTGAGTGCTGTGGTGTTGTTGTCGGCGACCCAACTGACGGGCCCGTTTTCGGAGTAGTCGGGGAAGCGGTTCAGGAATTTGTCCAGAAGGATCCTCAGCTCCAGACGTGCGACGTTGCGTCCCAAACACATGTGGACACCGTCGCCGAAGCCCAGATGCGGGTTGTGTTCCCGTTGCGTGTCGAACACATCTCCGTTCCCGAATACGCTGTCATCTCGGTTTCCCGATACGATCCACGCGACGACCCAGTCGCCTTTACGAATCTGCTTGCCTCCGATCTCCGTGTCCTGGGTGGCAACGCGGAGCCGGTTCTTCGACGGGGTGACCCATCGCACAATCTCTTCGACAGCGGCCGGGATCCGGTCAGGGTTGTCTCTGAGGAACTGGGCTTGTTCAGGGCGGTACATCAACTCACGCAACCCGATCACGCCGGCATTGCGTGTCGTCTCCAGTCCGCCACCAATGATCTGGAAGTAATACCACCCGACTTGACGCAGATCGAGCAGTTCGCCGTCGACTTCCATATGTGCGATGACGCTGGCGAAGTCGTTGTCGAGGGGATTCGCGCGCCGCTCTTCCGCCAGCCCCACAAGGAACTTGTGCAAATCGAGCATGCTGGTTCGCCAGGTCTCCTCCGGGGTCTTGCCAGGCAACTGGTAAGCCGGGTCGTTCGGATGCATCATCGACATCGTCCACGTGCGAACCTGGCGCCAGTGTTCGTTCGGGACATTGAACATCCCGAGGAAGAGTCGCGCCGGCATTTCTGCCACCACGTCGATCATCAGGTCGCACTCCCCCGCCTCTGCGATGCCGTCCAGGATGTCATCGACAATCTTCTCGATGTCCGTCCGCATGCGTGCTACGGAGGGAACGGTGAAGTGCTTATTGACGGGGCGGCGCAGTGTGGGATGCCGTGGAGCATCGTTGAAGGGCAACATCGCGTCGAACCCGAGCGTTCGCTTCTCTTCCTCCGAGAGGTCAGTGCCCTCCACGGGTAGGTGGGTACCTCGCTGGGAACTGAACGTTTCCGGGTCCCCGAGGATCGCCTTGCAGTCTTCATGCCGGGTCACTGACCAGAATCCCCGCGCGTAGTCGCCGTCGGTCCAATGCACCGGGTCATTGGATCTGAGATAGGCGAACGTCTCGTGAAAGCTCGGGTCCGCGAAGAACTCTGCGCTCGTCAGCTTGCTGTCGATTTCTCGGGTATCCATGTTCGAGCTCCGATCTCGTCGTTGAGGAGAGGGCTACTGCACCCCTGCGGTCGGATCCATCAAAGTCCGCGTGGCGCGCACGGTCCAATACCCACAACGCCAGGTTCAATGCACGGAGTGCATAGACGCGGTATGCGTTGTAGTTATAGCTTGGGGCTTTCGTTGCATTGGACGGGCGGATGCGAGAGCGGGGAGGATGATCTGGACTCAAAGGAGAGACTTCGTGAACAGACTCACATTGGAAGGCGCAACGGCTGTCGTGACGGGGGGTGCGCGCGGCATCGGGCGCTCGATCGCGACGGAACTTGCCCGAAGCGGCGCGAACATCGTCGTTGCGGATATCAGCAGGGATGCAGCCGAGCAGACCGCCCAGGAACTCGCCGCGTTCGGAGTGCGAACCCGTGGCGAGGCCGTCGACGTCAGCGATGCTGACCAGGTTCGGGAGCTGGCCGATCGAACCTTCGGTGACTTCGGATCCGTCGATGTGCTGGTGAACAACGCCGGGGTAACAATGCGCCCGTTCCGTGCGATCTGGGAAGCGTCGATCGACGACTACCGATGGATGCTCGACGTGAACTATCTGGGCGTCGTACATGGCGTACTCGCCTTCGTCCCCCGCATGCGCGAACAATCGAACCGTCGACACATCGTCAACACATCGTCCGCCGCAACGATCTCCCGGAACACCGGTCATGCGATGTACGGAGCTGCCAAGGCCGCCGTCGATGCGCTCTCCGACACTCTGCGGGAAGAGTTCCGCGATCACGACGACGACATCGGCGTTACCGTGCTCTACCCGGGGTTCATCACCACGACGATCGCTCAGACGAGCGAGCTCACCCGACCGACCGAGAACCGTTCGGACGAACGTCACGTTGTCGAGTATCCGCACTTGGATAAGCGGGCGCCGGAGCCCTTCCACGTCCCGCTCGCACCCGAGAAAGTCGGGCCCATGCTTCTTCGCGCACTGGCCGTGAACGCCCCTTACTGCACAACTCATCAGTTCACCACTGATTTCCTGGATGCGCGTGCACAGGCCGTAGCAGCGGGATTCTTCCCTGAGAGTGGGGTGTGACGGACATGACGTTCTCAGCGGAGGCACCCCGTCCCACGGCCGCGTTGCGGCGGCTGATTGCGAATCCCGGTGTTGTACACATGCCGGGCTGCTACGATGCCCTTTCTGCGCGTATGATCGAACTCTCCGGGTTCGAGTGCGCAGCGATCAGTGGGTTCGCGCTCGAAGCCGCACACCTCGGCGGACCGGACATCGGTCTCATGACAATGTCCGAACTCGTCCAGCAGGCCGACCGCATCGTGGACGCCGTCGACATCCCTGTCATCAGCGATGTCGACACAGGATTTGGCGGAGTGCAAAATATCCATCGAACCGTCCGAGCCGCCGAGAAAGCAGGGCTTGCCGGCATCCACATCGAGGATCAAGCGCTGCCCAAGAAATGCCCTGTACTACCGGGTAGAAATCTCGTCTCGCTCGAGGAGGCGACAGACCGAATTTCCGTCGCAACCGAAGCCAGACGCGATCCAGATTTCGTCGTGATTGCACGCACGGACGGCGACAGTGTCTCCTTCGACGACCAGATCGAACGCGCCAACGCGTACCTTGCTGCAGGCGCAGATGTCGTACTCCCGATGATGATCGAGCACAACGGGATGTCCCTCTGGGGTATGAGTTCCGACCGGCAGATGGAGATCCTCGCGGAGGCTGTCGCTCTCATCGAGGGCCCCGTCATGTACGTCGGCGACGCACCCTCCGGCTACACCGCACGCGACATCGGAGAACTCGGCGTCAAGATCGTCTCCCCCTCAGCGATGACACTCGAAGCAGCGGTGAACGCTTACCGGTCCGTGCTGGAGGTCTATCGTGAAGATCTCTCGAGTGCACGCTACTTCGAGAATCAACCGGATCGCCTTCGCGCAGGCCGCCCCGTTCTCGACCTCGTACGCGTGGACTACTACCTCGAACTCGAGCGCCGATTCCTAAGGTGACCTCGGAGATGGCCCGACAGCACCTGCAATGGAGACTGCCCGCATCGCTCGAACGGTACGTTCTGGGGCTCCCAGACGGAGAGATAGTCGCCACGGCTCCCGCGCAGCGGGAGCCAGGTGCTGCCATGTTTCCCGCTCGAGACGCCGCGATCGCGCCGCGCCAGTTCGCCGGTGCCCTCACCATCATCGGGCACGGTGGATTGATGGACATTCGGCTGAGCGATCCGTGGATCGAAGACAACGAGGGCGTCGTCGTAAGCGTAGAAGTCGATGGGCTCAGGACTCCGATGCTCGCCCTGGCGACTGATGATCACGACAGCACGGTTCCCGTCCGTGCCACCATACGGGCCGAGGTCATAGACTTGTTCGGCGGAGCCTATCTCCCTGGTGCCGCGTTCGGAGAAGTGCGTATCGACTGATCGGTGAGCTGCAGCCATGCTCGATCTTGCAAAACTCGCTCACCTGCGAGCCCTCGCTCGTCACGGATCCTTCGTGGGAGCCGCGAGTTCCCTCTACATTTCACAACCTGCCCTCACTCGCAGCATCCAGAGTCTCGAGAAGTCACTGAGCGTGACGCTAGTTGTGCGCCACCGGACGGGGGTGACTCTCACGCCCGAAGGGCAAGAGTTCCTGACCCGTGCCGAGGCGCTCCTCTCACACGCCGAGTCTCTCGAAGACGACGTCGTCAGCTCCACCAGAGGCGGGCTGCGACGCGTAGCATTCGGGATCGGCCCAATGACAGGGGCGATGCTCCTCGATGACGTGCTGGCGATGATGATCCAAGAGTCGCGGGTCGCCGCGGCCGTGCGCATCGGATCGAACACCGATCTGCGACGGATGCTCCTTCACGGAGAGATTGAGTTCTTCGTCGGCGGAATGCCTTCCCACGACTTCACTCAAAGCCATCATCTGGATTTTGTAGAGCTCGCAACGAGCCAGCCGGCCCTCTACACCCGCGCCGACCACCCACTCGTCTACGACCCGGACGCCCGACTGTCAGATTTCCCTCTGATCGGAGGCAGCTTCGCTCGCCTCATGCTCGACGAGTCCGACCTCGTGGGACTGCCGGCTCCTCTTTTGGAGCTGGACGACTACGATCTCCTGCTCCGCCTCGCCTCAACGACGGATGCTCTTCTTCTCGCGGCGCCCGGCCTCGCCGCCCGCCGTCCAAATTTCCAGTTGTCACGCGTCGACCATCCGGTCGGTCGTTCGCTAACAGTGGGGGTCGTCAGCGTCTCCGGGCGACCGCTGTCGAGCCCGGCGCGGTCACTGGTCGACATCTTCACCGGAAGAGATCTCGCCGACGCCTTCGGCGAAATACTCCGATATGACTCCTCGACGTGATTTTTCGGGTCCCGTGAGCAAAAGGGTCGTTGCTTCGTGCACGTAGGAGGACCCCGTGACACGTTTCACGGGGTCCTCCTACGTGCACGTGGTCACCCCACGGCGTTGATCTGGATCTCTTCTCGCTCGTACACCCGGGCATCCTCAAGGATCATGTCGGCCGCGATCCACGCCGCAGCGCTCGTGGGGGCACTGTTGTTTCCTGACGGTTGGTGGGGGAACACCGAAGCGTCGATGACGCGCACACCCCGAACCCCTCGAACACGGAGCCGGCTATCGACGACATCATCGTCGTCTGGTCCGATCGCGCAGGTACCCAACGTGTGGTACCCGTACGGGCCGAAGTTCAAGGCTTGAGCGACGATCTCATCATCTGTTGCAACGCCCGGCCCCGGATAGTATTCGGTCGCCCCCATTGACTGCATCTCCGGGGTGTCGAGAACAGACCGCATGTGGCGAACGGCTTGCACCATCGTCCGCTTGTCGTAGTCCGTCCGAAAATACGGCACGACAATTCGCGGTTCGTCGGCCACCCGGGGACCCGTAATATGGATCGATCCGCGGCTGGTGGGGTACAACGGGTACCCAGCGATGAGCCCCCCGGCCTGCCGCTCGGGCTTCATCCCCTCACCGTAGGAAATCCCAGCGACAGCCACCATAGTTTCCGCGCCGGGGGTCCCCTCGTCGAGGTCAAAAAAGGCGAAGGCGTCGAAGGAGCCGGACGATATAACGCCTCTACGCGTCAGGAGGAACTTGATGCCGGAGAACAACTGCCGCAGGGGCGTGTTGATGGCGTGGTTGAAACCCAGGCCGTTTGCGAGGTGGTAGAGGATCGTGAAGCCCCTGTGTTCGGAAAGGTTCTCGCCGACTTTCGGACTAGCGGCGATGACGCCCACGCCCGCGGCTTCGAGGACCTCGGGTGCACCGATGCCAGAGCGCTCGAGCAGCATGGGGCTTTCGAGTGAACCCGCACACACGAGAACTTCGCGACCCGCGGCGAATGAATGCAGCGTACCTTTGATGTCAGCTTCGACGCCGATGGCGGTTGTCCCGGAGAAGAGGATCCGTGACACGTGCGCGTGCTTGATAAACGTCACGTTCTTGCGTCGCACCGCAGGTTTCAGGAAGGCCGAGGCCGCACTCCAACGCATCCCGGCGCGCGAGTTCGTCTCCGCGTATGACGAACGGGGTCCAGATGACAGGTTCGCACTTTCGACAGTCGGCGCGCCGGACCGCTCGAATGCGCGCAACGCGGTGTCGCCAAATTTCCCCTTCGTCGACACCACCTCGACGTTCATCCGCCCGTTCCTCGGATTACGTCCGGCGCGGCCTCGTCGACGATTCTCGATGCGATCCAGCGCGTCGCGAAAGGCCTGCCAGCTCCAGCCTTCGTTCCCCAGGGCGTCCCAGTCGTACCCGGCAGCTTCGCCCGTGTTCCACCCGAGCCCGTTAACGGTTGTCGATCCGCCCTCGATCATTCCGCGCGGCCACACCTCGACGGTCCCATCACCGAACGGTTCTGGCCTGTACTTCTTTACATACTTCTTATTCTGCATCGTGAAGACCCACCCCTTGGGAACGCGGTGCGTCGGGTCCCGATCACTCCCGCCGGACTCCAGGACCAGAACGGTGTTCTTGCCCGAGGCTGAGAGTCGCTCTGCGAGGACAGCTCCTGCGGCGCCTGTTCCGATAATGATGTAGTCGTATGCCATGGTGACGTCCTTCGTTGAATCTACGCGAATAGCGAATGCGGCGGCCGGATGGTCCGCCGTCGTTACCCCTCAGCGACGCCCCAGGTGATCGCCTTCGTCTCTAGATATTCGTCAAGACCGGCCTCCCCATACTCTCGCCCGATGCCGCTGTTCTTATAGCCTCCGTAGGGCATCAGGCCATGGCCAAAGATCCCGCCACCACCGTTGATGACAACGGTTCCTGTCCGCAAGCGCCGGGCGATCGCCAGAGCTCGGGCCGGGTCCTTGGCGCGCACTGCACCCCACAGTCCAAAATCGCTGTCGTTCGCGATCCGCACCGCATCGTCGTCGTCGTCAAAGGGGATCACGACACCGACCGGGCCAAAAAACTCAGTCTGGGCGATGTCCATGGAGTTATCGACGTCGACGAAGATCGTGGGGTTCACGAAGAACCCGCGATCCCGCTCAGGGCGACCGCCGCCCACAGCAATCTTCGCGCCTTCTTCGATTCCACGTGCGATGAGATTCTCCACCTTCTGACGCTGGTCAGCAGAGATCAGCGGCCCCATCGACGACGTAGGGTCAGCTGGATCTCCGACGCGCACCTGCGCGAAGCCCTGCTTGAGGATCTCGACGAACTCATCGACACGTGAGCGATGCACAAGTGCCCGCGTCAGCAGTGCACACCCCTGACCGGCGTGCATGGTTGTGTGCATGACGATCTCGCCAGCCGCCTTCTCCAGGTTCGCATCCTCCGTGATGATCGACGCGGACTTCCCGCCGAGCTCAAGCACCACTTTCTTCAGCGACGCGGCCGCCTGCTGGTAAATTAATTTCCCCACGGTGTCCGAACCTGTAAAACTGACGATGTCGACATCAGGATTTGTGGACATCTCGTACGCAACGTCCCGATCGCCGGTAACGACGTTCAACACACCGGCGGGCAGACCCGCCTCCTCGGCGATCTCGGCAATGATCAGGGCCTCGATCGGAGTCGTCGCGGCCGGCTTCAACACCGCCGTGCACCCCGCCGCGAGCGCAGGTGCCACCTTGACGATGTTCAGCAGCAGGGGGAAATTGTATGCCGAGATGAGAGACGCCACCCCGAACGGTTCACGAACCACGATGCCCTGGCCGACACCTTGCCCCACATGGGCCGGTCCCGGCCGTTCCCATTCGAAAGTCGGCATGACTCGCATCACCATGTCACGAAGGTGTGCGATAGCTGTATCCACCTGCAAGAATTCGGCGATCGGCCGCGCAGCGCCACCCGTGGCAATGTTGAGTTCCACCAGTTCGTCTCTGCGTCGTTCGAAGATCTCGAGCATGCGACGAAGGGCGTCCCTCCGCTCTTCAACGGTGTATGACGCCCACGGTCCGTGGTCGAACGCATTACGAGCAGCCGCAATAGCCCGTGCAGCATCCGAGGCAGTGCCGCGGGGCACGCGAGCCACGACCTCTTCCGTCGCGGGATTCAACACATCGATGAGATGCGTCGAATCCCCCACCTCCCATGTTCCGCCAATGTACTGACCGAAAACAGGGATGGTTTCGCTGACACTTGTCATTCGAGCTCCTTCGCACGATGTCTAGAAAGACCTAGTCCAGCGCGCGTCTGGCCTTTCCGTCCAATACCGCCCTCGAACCTCTCCATGCACAATCTGCATGCATCGGTGGGCCAAATGACGACCGGGCATCCCTTACGGAGTAGGGGACCGCTGACGCGCAGGTTCGACAGCGGCGATGACACCGACGGCTCGAACTCGGGTGAGCGCCCCCACACGTCTCCAGACAATCTCCGAGGGCTTCGTGAACGCGACCATCCGCTCCTGGCGCCTGGGGTGGACAGCCGGGCCACGTCTCCCACACCGGCTCACGCCGTCTGTTCGATCGATTCCGCCTCCTTTGCGTCCGTGTCAGTGCGCCGGAAAATGAGCTTGAAGATTGGGAAGAACACGGCGCACGAGAGGAGGGCGTTAATGAGCATCGTGGCGACATCGGCTATAGCCTCACCCGCCGCTCCCATCCCCCAGGTCGTGATGAGGAGCTCATACACGGGGACCTTGTAGAAGTTTTGCAGGGCTGCAGCACCGAAGGTGATGATGACGTATGCGAGCGTGTACCAGAGGGCAGCCCACCAGGGGTTGGTATTCGATTTGAACGTGATGTTGCGCTGTGCGAAGAAGTTGATCACCTGGGCGATCGCGAGCGTCGCTTGCACCGCAAGGAAGTAGGCGAGGCCGCCACCTCCACCCTCAGGGAGCGCGCCCGCAACGTAGTCGAAAATATGGTAGCCCGAGCCGACGGGGAAGGCACGGAACCCCGTGTCGATGAGCTCGGTCGTACCGAGGATCCACTTGAATACCGGCATCATGATGAGTTGCAGCACGGTGATGCCGATGTTCAGACCGGCGAATGTGATGAGTTGCGCGGAAGTGGGGTGAGCGTGCTCGAAGGTCGCCCAACGCTCGGAGATGCGGGACATCCTCCCACGTAAGCACGCACGTCGACCGGGACGGATGCTGAGCGCACAACTGGTCGGTTACAGGCGCCGAACTGTCGACTCGCCGGGTCTCAGTCCCGCGCGGGGGTCGCAGGGAAGAGCACGCTCAGCGAGAACCACCGATTGTCTGCCGTCACCGAAAGGGCGCCGCCGTAGGCGTGCGCCGCCGTCTCAATGTTGCGCAGGCCGTAGCCGTGCCCCTGGCCGCGCTGGCGCGTCACGATGCGGTCACCGCTGCGCAGCACGACACCGTCAAAGGTGTTCTGCACCCGCACCATCGTGAAATCCTCCTGCGAGAAGACGGCGAGCTCGATCATCCGCAGTTCGTCGACCGGCAGGGTCGATGCGCCCTCGATGGCGTTGTCGAGGGCGTTGCCGACGAGCGAGGTGAGGTCCATTGGCCGCATGAACGCGAGAAGTCGACCGTCGGCGACGACGGACACCTCGATATGCCGCTCCCCCGCGCGGGCCAGCTTCGCAGTGACAATCGCGTCGAGCACGTGGTTGCCAGTGCGCACGACGGCGCCGTAGCGGCTGATGGAGTCCTGGAGGTCATCGAGCATGCGGGAGCGGGTCGAGGCATCCTCTTCGGAGCGGATCGCGTCAAGGTGATGCTTCATATCGTGGTGCTTACGGTTGACGTCGTCGATCGACCGCCGAGTGATCTCGTATTGGTCGTGTTGGCTTCGCAGTAGTTGGGCCATCGCCTCGGCATCTCGTCTCGCGACGGCCTCCTGGTGCACGCGCAGCTGCACGTGCAGCGCGATGTACCCGCAGAGGTCGACGAGAGTGCGAATGTAGAGGATTTCGGTGCCGAATCGTCCGCTGAATGGGGTGTCGGAGCTCACGAAACTCAGGTTCGAGATTCCGAACGTCGCGACGGCGATTGCGACTGCACCGATAAGCTGCGACGCCGACACGTCGAAGCGCGTCTCCCACACGAACAGGCGACGCTCGGCGAAGGCGACGCCTGCGAAGGTCGCCCCGTACACGACGACGGCGCCGATCGTCTGCGCATACGCGTCGAACTGGCCCGCATAGAAGCGATCGACTTGCCAGTAGGCGGATGCCGCCAGCTCGGCGAGCACGAAGGTGCGCGCCGCGACAAATCCCGCGCCGCGCGTCGACGTGTCGACCGTAACGTAGACGAACGCATACATCGTCGCGGCAGCGATCAGCATCCCCGGGATCCACCACGCGATCGGCAGCGACCCTGCCCACAGTTGCACGCCGAGGAGCGCGACCAGTCCCGCGACGCAGACGCCCGCCGTCGCCGACAGCCCGAAACGCCGCCGGGCGATTGCGATGTACACAACGCACGCACCCCACTCCGCAATCGCGGTGAGGAGCCGGGGGATCTCGGCGAGGACCGGACCGGTGACGTCGTTCACGCCGACATCCCGCGCGCCCCAATGTGCTCGGCGAGCGCCGCGAGGAACGCCTTCTTTCGCGGCCGGCTGATAGGCAATCGGCCGCCTCCCCGGATGCGGCACTCGCTGCCGTCGATTCCTGTGACGTGGCGGAGGTTCACGAGCAGACCGTTATGACACCGAAGGAAGTCACTCTGGACAAGTTGAGCCTCCATCGCCTTGAGCGTCGTGGCAATGCTGAAGGTCTCGTCGAGGGTGTAGACGTCGACGCGGTGACGGGCCGATTCGATGTAGCGGATGTCGTCGACGGCGATGCGGTGGTGTCCCCCATCGGTCGCGGTGAAGAGCAACTCGCGACGGGGGCGGCTCCGCAAGCGTCCCAGAATGCGTGTCATCGCTTGCTCGAACGAGGAGTAGGACACGGGCTTGAGCAGGTAGCTCAGCGCCCCGACCTCGTAGCCGCTCACGGCATAGTGCGGTGAGCTCGTGATGAAGACGATGACGACTTCGGAGTCGACTTCGCGGATGCGTTGCGCCGCCGTCATGCCGTCGACCCGCGGCATCTGCACGTCGAACAACAGCACGTCCCAGTCCGGACGGTAGTCCGCCAGCACGTCGGCGCCGTCTCGGAAGGCACCGATGTGGAACTTCTCGTCCTGGGCCCGCTGGAAGCGGTCCAGGTGCGACAGGAGACGTTCGATCGCTGTGGAGTCGTCTTCCACGATTCCGACGCGGATCATCCCATCACCTCCCGACGTCAGCTGAACCCGACGACTCTGCGTGCAACATGGTACGCGAACGTCGTGGCCCGCCGTCCGGCGAGGCCGGGCAGATTGCTTGTCGTGCCGATCAGGGTGCGACGCATACGCGTGTAGAGCCACGGGTTCTCGGCACGCACCTCACGCCAGAACGAGTCACGCTGGAGGAGGTGCTCGGAAGTCCCGGCCCGTGCCAGCGTTGCGCTCGTCACAGCGCACACCCCCTCGACATGATGCAAAAGCGCCCGGTGCAGCTGGCGCGGGATGACGCCGCGCGCCACCTCCTCAGGCTGCGGCAAGGCTGCCAGTGCGAGCCTATTGACGAGGAGCTGTTGGTCGACGCGGCGCACCATGACGTCGGGGGCGACCGACTGCCCATCACGACCGATGAAGTAGCGGTAGAGCGGGATCGGCAGGTAGCGCATGCGGCGCACGTGCGCGAGCGGCTTCACAACGAAGAGGTTGTCGACGTAGAAAGTGTGCTCGGGCAGATGCAGCCCGCTCGTTCGCAGGAGATGCGTGCGATAGGTGATGGCGTGCATCATCAATACGTGGCGGCGTCCAAAGCGTTCTGTGTCGCTCCACGTGAAGACGCGGTCGGACGGGAACACGGCGTCGAACCGGGCGAGCCGAGGCGCTTTGCCGACTCGCTCGTGGACGAAGTCGGTGAAGACGGCGTCGACCGCGTCCTTTGACTCGAGCATCGTCAGCTGTCCAATAAGGGTGCGCAGGGAGGAGATGTCGAGCCAGTCGTCGGCGTCGAGCACTTTGAAGAACACGCCTCGAGCGGCGGCGAGTCCCGCGGTGATCGCGCCGCCGTGTCCACGGTTGGGCTGGTGCACGACACGCACACTGTCAGGGTGCTTCTGAGCCCAGCGATCGGCGATCTCCCCGGTGTCGTCAGTCGAGCCGTCGTCGATGACGACGATCTCGACCTCGCTAACCGTCTCGAGTCCCGCGAGTGCGCGATCGAGGTAAGCCTGCGCGTTGTACGCGGGTACGACGATGGACAGAAGCGGCACGGCACGCACTGTACCGGATGGATGGGTCACTTCGATGCGCTCTCAGCCGTCTCTCCCGCGATCTCGACAGTGACGGGCACCTGGCGGAAGATGACCTTGAATATCGGGTAGAAGACCCAGAACGAGATCGCGGAGTTGATGATCATCGTGAGGACGTCGGCGACGACCGAGCCGGACGCTCCCCAGGTGATCGTCTCCATAAAGAACTCGTAGATCGGCGCCTTGTAGAAGCCCTGCGCTGTGGCAGCGACGAAAGTGATCACGATGTACGCAATGGTGTACCACATCGCCGCGATCCAGACGGAGGTATTCGATTTGAACGTGATGTTGCGCTGGAGGAAGAAGTTGATGACCTGCGCAATGAGCAGCGTGATCTGTACGGCGAGGAAGTACGCGAGTCCGCCGCCGCCCTCCGGTAGGGGGCCAGCCGCGTAGTCGAACATGTAGTACTGGCTGCCGTCGATGTTCGACCCGACGGGAAGCACCTGGAAGCCGACGTTCACGAAGTCGGAGAATGTGTCGAAGCCCCAGCGAAAGATCGGCATGAGCGCGAGCTGCAAGACAGTGACACCGTTGGACAGCAGGAAGAACATGATGAACTTCGACATCTCGGGCCGCCCGGCTTGGAAGCCGACCCACCACTTCTTGACGTTGGTGAACATCACTGACTCCTTTTCGTGGCCGCGGCGTAGAACGCCTTTCTCGTCACCCTCTCGTCACGCCAACCGCCGAAGAAGGCGGCGACGACACGACACAAGCCCCGAAAGGTTTGGCCGTTCACGAGCGTGAGGATGGCGAGGGTGAGGCGGCGGGTGGCCAGCCCTCCGCTCATCTTGGAAATCACCCGGAACGGCCCATTCAGCAAGAACAGGATGTTCAGATCGGGCATGCCAGCGGTCTCCGCCTTGCGGCGGCGACCGTCGAGGATGCGGAAGAAGAAGCGTCCGAGCGGGCTGCGCGCATCCGCAAGACGCTCCATCGGATCGTTCTGGCTCAGCGGCCCGTCTGCCGACCTCGCATCCGGGATCGGGCGGCCGAGGAGTTCGGTGAACGCCGTATCGTCCATGCCGCCAACGTGCGGGAGACTTGCGAGCGCGACGACGGCGGGGAGCGGCGGCAGAGTGACCCCGTCGCGCTCGATCGTCGTGCGGAGCGCCAGGGCACGCACATGGGAGCCCACGGCGACCTCGTAGCGTCCCGCCTCGACCCGCCAACTATCGCTCGGCGCATCGAAGAACCGGAACGTGCGCTCGCCGAACGGGAGTGACACGCGCCGGGACTCCCCCGGCTCCAGTCGCACCTTCACATAACCTTTGAGCTCGCGGACGGGCCGCAGCACACCGCTCCCCCCGATGCGACCGATGTACAGCTGAACGACTTCGGATCCGGCACGGTTCCCCGTGTTCGCGACGGTGACGCGTGCCCCGTCGGAGTCGACCACGAGGTCGCGGTATGCGAAGGTCGTGTAAGAAAGGCCGAAGCCGAAGGGGAAGGCCACCGGGATCTCGGCCGTTTCGTAGAAGCGGTACCCGACGAAGGGACCCTCGCGATATTCGACAGTGCGTCCGCGGCCCGGGAAGTGCTCCGCCGTCGGCGTGTCTGAAAGGGCCAACGGCATCGTCTCTGCGAGGCGTCCGCTCGGGTCGACGGCTCCCGTCAGCACGTCCGCGATCCCCTCCGCTCCGGCCTGGCCGCCGAGGTAGGCGTGCAGAAGGGCAGCGGTCTCGCCGATCCAGGGCGTCTCGACCACACCCCCCGCACTGAGCACGACAACCGTTTTCGGGTTTACGCGCCGGATCTCGCGCAGCAGAATGACCTGGTCTTCGGGGAGAGCGAGGTTCGAACGGTCGAGCCCCTCCGACTCCGCGATCTCCGGCAACCCGAGCGCGAGCACGACGACCTCCGCACGGCGCGCGAGCGCGATCGCCTCATCACGGAGTGTTTTGTCGGGCCTGCCGTCCCGGCGGAACCCCTCCGCGACGCCGACGACAGATACGGGTGACGCCTCGAGCGCCGTGGCGAGCGTTGTCACGCGCGTCGCATTGACGAGCGACGATCCCGCCCCCTGAAAGCGGGGCACGGTCGCGAAGGGTCCGATGAGGGCGACGCCTGCTCCCGCGGCCAGCGGCAGCAGCCCGTCCTCGTTGCGCAGCAGCACCGCAGACTCCGCGGCAGCGCGACGCGCGAGCGCGTGGTGGGCGTCGAGGTCCACGGTCGCAGTAGGCTGCGCGGTCACGCGATTGATGAGGCCAACCAACTCCGCGACTCTGGCGTCGAGGTCGGCGACGGCAAGCCGGCCCGACTCCACGGCCGCGACGATCTGCCTCGCCGAGTCGAAGCCGGGCGACGGCATCTCGAGAGTGCCTCCGGCCGCGACCGCGTCGACAGCGTCGTTGCCACCACCCCAGTCCGACACGACGGCCCCGTCGAAGTCCCACTCGGCACGGAGGATGTCGAGTAGCAGATGCGGGTTCTCGTGGGCGTACACGCCGTTGACGAGGTTATAGGAGGACATGATCCCCCACGGTGCCGCCTCGCGCACAACGATCTCGAAGGCCGTCAGGTAGATCTCACGCAGTGTGCGCTCGTCAAGAACGGAGTCGCTGACCATGCGGCGCAGCTCCTGGCTGTTGACCGCGAAGTGCTTGGGCGTCGCGGCGACGCCAGCCGACTGAATACCGCGTACGTTGGCCGCTGCGAGGCGGCCCGATAGTTCCGGGTCCTCGGAGAAGTACTCGAAGTTGCGGCCGCCGAGCGGGCTGCGCTTGATGTTGAGGCCCGGCCCCAGCACGACGCCGACACCCTGCGACGATGCCTCGCGCCCGAGAGCGGTGCCGATCTCCTCGGCCAGTTCGTCGTCCCAGCTGCACGCGACGGTGGCGGCGGTAGGGAAGCACGTCGCCGGTTCTGAGCCGTTGATGCCGAGGTGGTCGGCTGAGCCCACCTGCTTGCGCACGCCATGCGGGCCGTCCGCCAGCCAGACAGCCGGTAGGCCAACCCGCTCAATCGCCCGCGTCTGCCAGGTGTTCGCTCCGCTAAGTAGCGCCGCCTTCTCCAGGAGGCTCAACTCGGCCACGAGCGTGATGGTGTCGATCACAGTGGAACTTTCTTTGTATGGACGAACGACGTCAGTCATCGGAATCCCGCCGTTTTGGCAGCATTGGATTGGGACGGGTGCACCTCGACAGGTTTGCTCATCGGGGTGGGCAAGCAGTTCGCCCGCCTGCCCGCCCCGATGAGTCGGCCCCTCCGCTATGGGGTCGCGAGGTCCTGATGTTGCGCTGCACCTCGGAGCTTGCGAGAGCGACGGACAGTCCAGATGCTGCCCAGAGCGAGCGCGACCACGACGACGCCATTGATGACGATGGCTACCACCTGCCAGGGCGGCAGGCCCTGACGTTCGACGGACCCATCATGGACCCAGCTATTGACCACGGTGTACATGATGTTCTTCGTCGCCCTACGGAGCTCTGTCACCGTCGTCGGCGCCGAGTCATCGTGCACTCCGTTCGGAACTCCTCCTACCGTGGCCAACATCGCGTCGCCGCCGTTCACGAGCGCCTGATCGAGGTTCTGGAACCCGTTTCCGCTGGCGTCCGTGTAGTCAGTGAGCACGAACCCTCGGAATCCCCACTCTTCCCTCAGGACGGTCTGGAGCAGGCTCTTCGACGCACCGGCCCACCTCGGGCCGATGTAGTTCCAGCTGCTCATGACCGCAGTCGCATCACCTTCCTTGACGGCGATCTCGAACGGCTTCAGGTAGATCTCGCGTGTTGCCTGCTCGTCCGACCAGATTGACACGAAGAAGTTCTTCGTGTCGTAGAGAGCGAAGTGCTTGATATACGCGAAGACACCCTTTGATGCCGCCCCCTGCACGGCACTGGCAGCAATCTTCCCTGCCAAGACGCCGTCTTCCGAGAAGTACTCGAAGTTGCGGGCACCGAACGGGACCCGATGCGTGTTCATTCCGGGCGCGTACCACCCCGCGCTATTCAGTTCGCGAGACAGGTCGCCCATGATCTCGCCATACCGGTGGGCGAGGTCCTGATTCCACGTCGACGCGATCATCACTTCCACGGGGAACCCGAGGGAGCCTTCGTTCGTGAATGGGTTGTTCACGGCCGCGGGACCATCGGAGTCGATCGTGGAATTGAGGCCGACCGAGTCGATGGCAGCGGTCTGGTAGCCCGCTACGCTCGTCACGGCCACCATCTCCGCAACCGTCAACTGATCAAGCAACGGCTCCCACCGCGGGTCGTCAAAGTCTGCGCCGCGGAGATCTGACACTTCCACACCGTTGTTGGCTCCCGTGACAGGCGCCTCGGCGTCCGGGTTCAGATCACTCTTGTAGTCGTAGTTCTTGTTGTTGACATACTCCGACGCCCACGGTTCTTGAAGCGTCGATCCCTGCGGGGCAGCTGTCGCCACGGAGTAGTTCGCGAACTGATCTGCTCGAGACAGGAAGGTCACATCGCCCTCCACATTCTGGAACTGGTTGCTCGCCGTAAGATCGTCACTCGCACGGCCAGCATCCCCGTCATACCGGACAGTGTCGGTTGCAACATAGGTCTGCGTGTCGATGACGGTGTGCGAATCGCTGTTGATCGAGATCTTGTATTCGCCGGCTTCGAGGACGTATGCCCCATCCCCGCTTTCGTCATACGAGGCCAGATCTTCGGCCGCGATGGTGAAGTCAAGCTCGACTGAAGCACCTGGTGCGAGTTCGTCCGTCTTATCGAAGGCGATGAGGTTCGCAGACGACTTCTCGATTCCCCCGTTCGTGTACGGCGGGTTCGAGTACACCTCGACGACGTCCTTGCCCGGGACCGCGCCGGTGTTGGTCACCGTCACCGTGAAAGTGAGCTTGCCGTCCGCGACCGTCAATGCAGACATCTGCTGAGTGAACGTCGTGTAGCTGAGCCCGTGCCCGAAGGGGTACTGCACGGCAGCGGCGTAGTCGATGGCGCCTTCAGCGGCCGCGGTCTCGTAGTACCGGTAACCCACGTAGATACCGTCGGAATAGTTCATGAAGGCCGGGACCATCTTCCGGCCATCGAAGTCCACGACACCGAGGGCTGTCAGGTTGTCATACTCGCGGGCGACCTGGTTGTTCCACCACGGAGCCTGCTTGAGGTCGCGCGGGAAGATATCAGCAGTGCGCCCGGACGGGTTGATCTCGCCGGCAATGATCTTCCCCAACGCGTCGAAACCGACGTGCCCAGGAGGGGGAGACCACAGAACAGACTTGATCTGCGGATACTGGTCCACAAACCCGAGCTCCATGGGGTTTGCACCGTTATATACGAGCACGACGTCGTCGAAGTTGGACGTGACCAAGTCGATCATGTCCTGCTCGGTCTGAGAGATCTGTAGCGAGTGCTCGCCCGGCTCGAAATCGTTATACGAGGATGAATTCTGCTGGAAATCAGTCTTCGTCATGTCGGTCGGCATGTCGGTGTCACCCTCGCTGGCGACACGTGCGAGGACGATGACAGCGACGTCTGAGAAGTCTTTGGCATCCGAGAGCAGCGAATCGGGGTAGGTGTCAGCGGGAGGCTCCGGGAATGCCCACGTCTGCTTTTGAATCGTCATCTCCGGACGCTCGGCCATGTACTCGGTGTAGAAGTCTTGAAGCTTGTGGTTCGTCTCGATGCCGTTGTTTTCCAGGCCATCGACGATGCTTACCGCCGGATACAGATCATTGATGCTTCCTGATCCTCCGCCGCCGTACACCGGCTCGGTGGAAGACCAGCCGAAGAGATTCACCTTTTTCGTGTCGTTGAGCGGAAGCAAGGCATCGTTCTGAAGAAGGACGATCCCTTCCGCGGCGAGATCCTCCGCCACGACGGCTGCGTCAGCGGTGGTCTCCTTTGATACCTTCCCGTCGCCGGTAGCAAGTTGAATCAACGTGGACATCGGCCCAAAGGCGACCATGTTCGCGACGACGACCACCCCGAGAACCATTGCGATCGTCGAACCGCCCCTGATGAGGGTGCGTTGTGGGCGCGGGCGGCGTCGGGCTAGCAAGAGCGCAGCGAGACCGAGCACAAGCACGACCCCCACAGCGATGAGATAGGGAGCGAGGAGCTGGACGACCGCAGCCACATCTCCCATGTCAATATTGAGCATTCACTTCTCCACTTCGTCGGGGCAGGGCACACGCCACGCAAAGACGCGCGGCCTCCGCCCAGCTTCGCAAACTCGAACCCTGCCGAAGGCGCTAGCTACACAACCTGTCAATTACGGCGGGCGAATTGTCTCCGGCGGCGTGTCCCGCTCTTGGTTACCGATTGGGTGCGACGTTGCCGTTCCCGCATAGATGCGGCTGACGCGGTCCAGACCAACGGACGAAGCTGGTCGTCGTGCGCGTCCAGGCAGACGTCGATCGTCGTCACATGGTTGGGGACACGGCGGAAGACGACGAAACCGAGGGTCTCTCGTTCTCCGACCGTCGTGACACCGATGAGGACATAGAAACGGAACCCCGTCGATACAGCTCCTCCTCGACCGACCTCGTTCCTATTCTCTCGATCTTCCCCGGAATGCCGCGGAATCCGACCAGTCGGATTCCGCAGCTTGCCAACCTCGTTCTCCCTCGATCCGGGCCGTTCGTGGGTCACAACTGAGGCCGAGGACTCCCGGGACATCGAGGTCTCGAGACCACGCTCCCGCCGGCCAAGTGACGTCGGTTCTCCCCCGCTGTCACGGGGACCGTTCCAGCGCAGAGCACGTGGATCGGTGCTCGTGTCACCGATCGAGTGCATGGAACCCTTCTGCTCCATAGAGGAACAAGCGGCGGAGTTGATGCCGCGGCATGACTAGGATCGCGCGTCGTGGTAGACACATGCGTGCGCTTGTTCCATAGTCGACTCGCCTACGAATAGAGTCGCAACTTTCGCACCCCATAGGCGGCGCCCGTACCGGGCAGGTTCTAGGGCAGACCATCCGTGCACTCGCGACTGCCGCCCGACCAGTCCAACCTCATGAGCTCGACGGTTCACTCACTCGCGCCGTCCGATTACTCGTCGACGCCCGCCCTTGTTCGGCGGGGGGTGATGGCGAACCGCCCGGCAACGTGACGCATTGTGGGCGCACGAAGGCTCCTCGGATGACCCTTGATGGGAACGGCGCGGGTACCACCGTCGACTGATTCCACCGCGAGAACCTAACGTGCACCTAGTTCGCGGCGAAACCATCGGGTGCCGTTGCAGCTGGGGATGTTGCCTCGTGCGCGGGTCCCTCTTCGGCGGCGGCGCGACCGCGGGCGCAGACGTCCCGCTGTACGCGCCAATCTTCGCCGAAGCGGCCCCGCGAGCGCATGGCATCCGACGCCCTCAAAAATGAGCATACCGGAAAGGCGTCGGCATTGCCCGCGCTATCCCACGGTGCCGTCACGATGGCGCACCGTGGGGTCACGGGCTTCTTGTCGTCTGGGGACCGGCACGGTCTGCCAAATGCGGGCTCACCGAGGATCCTGCCAGCCGTTTTCGGACTCGCGATGCAAACAACTCGGGGTGCACCGCCGGCCCGTTCCCATCGACAGTGGCGAATCGACTCCCCCGAAGTCGACGCCTACGGGCGGCCGCACATTGCCACTCCCACCAGCTACCTCGTCGGTACGTTAACAACTCAATATGGTCTCACGCGCGCACCTTCCGTAATCGTGCCAATCGACGCCAAGCCGTCGTCAGATCAGTTGAAAAACGTTCAGCCGTGCAACCCAGCCGAGGGTGTTGTGTATCGTCCTCGGCTGCCAACACTGAGGTCGATGGGGTCGCCGTACCAGGTCATCCCGTTGGGGATGTCAGCGGGTTGCCATTCGATCGGGTCCCAATCCGGGTCGAAGATCTGGTAACCGCCGGAGTACAGTTCGACGCGGTGGTCGGAGCCGGGGTCGTGGATGTACAGGTACATGGCCTGGCCCACGCCGTGCTTGCCGGGGCCGACGCCGTACTCGATGTCGAGGTCGCGGATCCGGTCGGCGGCGGTGAGGACGTCGTGGTAGTTCTCCAGGTTGAACGCGACGTGGTGCAGACGAGCGTTTTCCTCGAGCCGGTTCGCGCCGATGGCGAGGTCGTGCATCTGCGAGGTGACCGACATCCAGGACGCCATTACCGTGGTGGGGTGGTCGGGCATCATGATGAACTCGCGCCGCTTGAAGCCGAGGTTCTCCCGCAGCCAGGCCTCGGCCTGGTTGATGGTGCCCGGGCTGGTCTGCACGTTGAAGTGGTCGATGCGGCGCACACCGAGCCCGCGGCGGCTGGAGCTGCTGGAGGGCAGCTTGGAACGGATGGACTCGGCCGCCCGGGGCTTGTCGATGTCGTAGTACAGCTCAAACGGGTGCTCGCTCCACGGCACCAGGAACCGGATCGCCTCGCCTCGGCCGCGTTGATGCCCAGAGGACAGCTGGAGGACCTCGATGTCGCTGTCGACCAACTGGTCGTGGAACAGCTCCACGTCCTGCTTGCGAGCCACCCGGAAGCTGTACGCGTTGACACGGGCGTGGTCTTGCTGGGTGAGCACGAGCGAGTGGTGGATGAGCTCCTGGTAGCCGCGGAGGTAGGCGACGCCGACATCCTGATGGACGATCTCCATCCCGAGCAGATCGCTGAAGAACCACAACGACTTGGTCAGGTCGGTGACGCCGAGGTTGATGGCGCCGGCCTGCGCGATCTGCGGGCCGGGGTCGTAGGTGTTGCGTGTCATGATCGTGTGTCTTCCTGGTTCAGGTCTGCTGTGCTTGGAGGGTGAGGGCGATGTCGGTGAGCATGTCCTCCTGTCCGCCGACGAGTTTGCGTCGGCCGGCTTCGATGAGGATCTCCCGGGCGTCGACGCCGTAGTTGGCGGCGGCGAGCTCGGCGTGGCGAAGGAAGCTGCCGTAGACACCGGCGAACCCGATGGTGAGGGTCTCCCGATCTACGCGTACCGGCCGGTCCTGCAGGGGGCGGACGAGGTCGTCGGCGGCGTCCTGCAGGGCGAACAGGTCGCAGCCGGTCTCCCAACCGCGCAAATCGCTGACCGCGACGAACGCCTCGAGCGGGGTGTTCCCTGCCGCGGCGCCCTGACCGGCGAGGGACGCGTCGACCCGGTAGGCGCCTTCCTCGACCGCGGCAATCGAGTTCGCCACGGCCAGCGACAGGTTCTCATGGGCGTGGATGCCGACCTGCGTGCTCGCCTTCAGGACGTCCCGGTAAGCGCGGATCCGGTCACGGACGTCGTCGGTGGTGAGCCGGCCGGCGGAGTCGGTGACGTACACGCAGTGCGCCCCGTACGACTCCATCAGCTTCGCCTGCTGAGCGATCTCGCCTGGGGTGAGCATGTGCGCCATCATCAGGAACCCGGACACGTCCATCCCGAGATCGCGCGCTGCGGCGATGTGCTGCGCGGAGACGTCCGCCTCGGTGCAGTGTGTGGCGACCCGCACGGAGCGGACGCCGAGGTCGTAGGCCTTACGGAGTTCCTCGACGGTGCCGACGCCGGGCAGCAGAAGGGTGGTGATGATCGCGTTGTCTGCGTTCTCGACGGCGGCGGCGATCCATTCCCAGTCGGTGTTCGAACCGGGCCCGTAGTTCAGGCTGGACCCGGCCAGCCCGTCGCCGTGGGTGACTTCGATCGCGGCGACACCGGCCTGATCGAGGGATTTTACGATCTGCCCCACTTTGTCCGGCGTGATGCGGTGCCGGAGAGCGTGCATGCCGTCGCGCAGGGTGACATCTTGGACGTAGATCTTGCCGGGGGTACTGGTGTTCATCGGGCGGCCGCTTTCGTTCGTTGAGCGATCTTCTCGGCCACACGCATCGCGGCAGAGGTCATAATGTCGAGGTTCCCGGCGTAGGCGGGTAGGTAGTGGGCGGCGCCCTCCACCTCCAAGAACACGGTCACCTTCGTATCCACCGGCTGCGCATCGTCGGGGAGGAGGATCTGCACCTCTGTGGGGTCGACGGGGGTGAACTGGACCTCCTGCACGAGCCGGTATCCGGGCACGTAGGTCGCGACCTCGGCGACCATGTCCAGGATGGAGGCGGTCACCTGGTCGCGGTCCGCGCGCCGGATCAGCGCGTAAACCGTGTCGCGCATGATCAGCGGCGGGTCGGCGGGGTTGAGGATGATAATCGCTTTCCCCCGACCGGCGCGACCCACATGCTCGATGGCGTGCGCGGTGGTCTCGGTGAACTCGTCGATGTTCGCTCGGGTTCCGGGGCCGGCTGACTTCGACGACACCGACGCGACGATCTCCGCATACGGGACGTCGGTGACGCGGGAAATCGCGGCGACGATCGGGATGGTGGCCTGCCCGCCGCAGGTGACCATGTTCACGTTCGGGGCATCCAGGTGCTCCTCCAGATTCACTGGCGGAATCACGAACGGACCAATCGCAGCCGGGGTGAGGTCGATGAGGCGGCGGCCATGCGCGGCGAGAAGTCTCGCGTTGGCGATGTGCGCACCCGCGCTGGTGGCATCTAGCACGATCTGGACGTCTTCGAACTCGGGCATCCTGACCAACCCGGCCACTCCCTCGGCAGTGGTGGCGATGCCCAGCCGTCCGGCGCGAGCCAGGCCGTCGGAGGCGGGGTCAATGCCCACCATGGCTCTCACTTCGAGGTTCTTAGAGCCACGGAGGATCTTGAACATCAGGTCTGTGCCGATGTTGCCGGACCCGACGATGGCAACGCCTGTCTTGTCGGTCATTTCTGTTCTTCTCTCTGCGTGAAACGAGCGGTCACGGATCCCAGCGGCGTGATGTCCGCGACGAAGACGTCACCAGGTCGAACGGGCACCATCGGGCCGAGCGCGCCGGACAGCACCAGGTCGCCGGCGCGCAGAGGTGAGCCGAACTCGATCGCCGTGGCCGCGAGCCACGCCAACGCGTTCAGCGGGTCGCCCAAGCAGGCGCGGCCGGTGCCTTCCGAGACGACATACCCCCCGCGTCGCATCGACATCATCACCTCGGCGGGCTCGACACGGTCAAGCGGTGTCCCGGTACCGCCAATCACGAAGACACCGGAGGACGCGTTATCGGCGACTGTGTCCGTGATCCCGATCCTCCAGTCCGCGATGCGGCTGTCCACGATCTCCAGTGCCGGAAATGCGTACGCCACAGCGTTGCGAACTGTGACTGGGTCGGACCCGTCGAGAATGTCGTTCTTCAGGAGGAAGGCCACCTCAGCCTCGGCCTTCGGCTGCAGCAGGCGAGAGATCGGGATCAACTCGTCGCTGTCGTACCGCATGTCATCAAACAGCACCCCGAAGTCCGGACGGTCCACCCCGATCTGCTTCTGCACGGCCTCCGAGGTCAACCCGATCTTCCGGCCAACGACCCTCGCGCCCTGCGCGATCCGCCGCTCGGTCAGCACCTGCTGCGTCCGGTAGGCCGCGTCGATATCCACCGCGCCGAGGAACTCGGCCACCGGGTCACACGGCTCGCGGGTGATGAAGGCTCGTTCCAGAGCGTTGGCGGCGGCGGTGACCTGCCCGGCCTCGACCGCGGTCATCGTTGCCTGCCCAGGAACTCGAGGGCGACCTCATCGAAGCGTTCCTGTTGCTCCCACTGCGGCCAGTGGCCGGCGTTCTCGATCAGCTGGAACTCGCCGCGCGGGATTTTCTCCGCCATCTCAAGCCCCGCTTTCGCCGGCCCCGACGGGTCGTTGCTGGTCCAGATCACCAACGTGGGTGCTAGCACCGCTGCGAGTTCAGCGTCGGTGACCATGTTGCGACGGCGCACCTCGGGATCCTGCATGCACAGAATGTGCTGCATCGATTGTCGGAATCCCGGACGGGAGTACACGCCCTGTCGGATGCGGACCAGCTCGTCCGTGACGGAGGACGGGTCGGCCATCAGCCACTCCAGTCGAGCGCGGATGCGGTCCGTGCTCGGATCGTCGGCAGCAGCCTGGGAAAGGGACCGGATCCGCTCCATGACCTCCGGTGTCGCCATCGTCCCTCCGGGGGTGTTCAGCACCAGCCGGTTCACCCGCTCAGGGTGTGCGGCGGCGAACTTGATCGCTACCCACCCGCCGAGGGACTCGCCGCTCATGTGGGCGCGGTCGATGCCGAGCACATCCATCAGCGCGAGGAGATGCTCGATGTAGTCCTCGATCTCCAGGTCCACCGTCGCGAGAGTCGTCCATCCGTGACCGGGATAGTCGAAGAGGATCACCCGGTAGCGCTCTCCGAGGGCTCGGAGGTTCTTGGTGAACGCCTCCAGGTGACCGCCAGTGCCGTGCATGATGATAAGCGGCTCGCCGTCACCGTGTTCCAGCACGCGTGTAGACCAGGGCCCCACGGGGATATGCCGGATGCTGTAGTCAAGGCCTTCCAGGTCGGTCCAGAGTGTCATCGTCTGTCCTGTTCGTCGTCGGTGCGCCACACTGGCAGTGGCGGGCGTACGGTGGTCGGCGCGAGCGCGCCGCTGGTGTCGGTTCCGGTGAGGTAGAGCGCACGGATGCTGTCCATCAGGCCGTCGTCGGTCGCGGCACCCGAGAGCGCGACCGTGCCGAGCTCGAGGACGGTGGCGTGGCTGGCGAGCTCGAGTGCCATCGTGGCGTTCTGCTCAATAAGGAGCACGGTCGTGCCCCGACTGTTGATGTCCCGGATGACGTCCATGATCCGGCCGACCATCTTCGGCGCGAGGCCCAGGGAGGGCTCGTCGAGCATCAGCAGGTCGGGGCCGGTCATGAGTGCGCGGCCGATCGCGAGCATCTGCTGCTCCCCGCCGCTGAGGAAGCCGGCAGGCCGAATGCGGCGCTCGGCGAGCACGGGGAACAGTGTGTAGATCGTCTCGATGTCCGCGGCATCTCCGTGGTGGGCGCGTTGCCGACCGGTCAGCAGATTCTCGTGCACGGTCATCCGGGCGAAGATGCGACGTCCTTCGGGTACTTGGGCGACGCCCGCGCGTACGGTGTCGGCCGGCGCTCGACCCGCGAGCTCCTTCCCCGCCCAACGGATGCTGCCCGTGACCCGCGCCCCGTGAGGGGTGGTGTTGCCGCTGATCGCGCGCAGGAGCGAGGTCTTGCCCGCACCATTGGCGCCGAGCAGCGCCGCGATCGAGCCGCGCCGCACCCGAATATCCACACCGCGCAGCGCCACAACAGCGCCATAGCGCAGGCGCACATCGGTGAGCACGAGACCATCCACGGGTGCGGGCGACTCGACCGTCGGGTTCATCGCGCTGCGTAGGCTTCCTGCGCGTCCGAGGACGCGTACGGTCCGTCGACGATGACCAGCCCACCGGGCTCGTCGGCGGCGCGGGTGAGGTACTCCTCCGCAGTGGCGGCCTTCGCGGGATCGGAGAGATCCAGCTCGGGGGTGACGCCGGTCTGCAGGGTGGAGATCTCCGAACGGGCGCCCAGCACCCCGGCGCGGGTCAGATCACCGTTCTCGCATGCCTTCTCCAACACGGCGTCGAGGGCGAGGGCCTCCGAGTACTCAAGCACGATCTGCAGGCTGGGATTTTCGTCCGGGTACGCGGCTAGGTAGGCGTCGCGGAACGCGGCGGCGTCCTCGTTCTCGAACGGTGCGGCGGGGAACGCCACGTACAGGTGCTCACGCAGCGCATCTCCGGCGGGCGTGTCCAAGAGCCCCGCCGTCCAGGTCGGAGTCGACCCGAGCAGCGGCACGTCCAGTCCCGCGGCCTCTGCGGCAGCAGCGGCCGAAGCCAGCTGCGGCGGCGACCCGGAGATGACAATCGCTTGCACGTCACGGCTCTGCAGGTCGGCGACGGCTCCGGTCAGGTCGGTGATCGCCGGGGTGATCTGGATCGGCACGACGGTGGTGTCGTGAGCGTCCGCGTACTCGTTCACACCCTCGAGGACACCTTCACCGTAGGCGCCCTCCAGGTAGATATGTCCGATCGTTCCACCGTCGCTGATCAATCCCTGCTCTTGCAGGTAGCCGAGACCGTTCAGCGCCTCCAGATCGAACGTGGCGCCGGTGATCAGGATGTGCTCGTCGCCGAGCAGCTCCTGCCCCTGTCCGTGCGTCACGACCAGCATGTCGTCCGCGGCCAGGGAGTCCGCGAGCGCGGTCGTGGGTGCCGAGCCGAGGATGTTCTGGAACGCAAGCACATCCGGGGACATCTCGGTGTACAGCGACACCGTGTTCTGCACGTTGTACGCGTTGTCCTTCACGTCGAGGGAGACGGTGAACTGCCCGCACACTCCCCCGTCCGCGTTTCGCTGATCCCAGTAGACCTGCGCGGCCTGGGAGAGTTCCTTGCCGATCGCGGCGAACGGCCCCGAGAGGTCCACGAGCATCCCGAGAGTGATCTCGCCGCCCGAGACGCCGGCGCCGGTGACGACGTCGCCGGTGTCTGCGGGGGCTGGCGCGTCGACCTTCGGACTGCACGAGGTGAACAGCACAGCGGCCGTGATCGTAGCTACGGCCAGCGCGGGGATCGATCGATTCATAAGGTGACCTCCTTGTCGTGGGATGGATCGATGGAGCCCGGCATCCGGCCGGGCTCGGGCGTGTGAGGGGCGCGGCGCAGGACCGGCACGAATCGGGGAAGTCCTCGGCGGCGAGACCACAGTGCGGCGATACCGGCGGGCTGGAGCAGCAGGACGAGGATCAGCACGAGCCCATAGATGTAGCGGGAGAGCGACGCCGGGGTCAACGCCGGCGTCACGACCTCAACGACCTCCGAGTACCGCTGCAACAGCAGCGGCACACCGGTGACGAAAGCAGCACCGGCGATGGATCCGCCGATGCTTCCGAGCCCGCCGATGACAATCATCACCAGGTACTGCACCGATAGTTCCATAGTGAACGAGACCGGCGCGATGCTGCCGACGAACAGGGCGAACAGCACACCCGCCAGGCCCGCGAAGCCCGAGGAGAGGACGAAGGCATGGCGCTTCCACGCCCGCACGTCGATGCCGGTCACCGCGGCGGCCAGCTCCTGATCGCGAACCATCCGCAACGCCCTGCCGGGGCGGCCGCGCAGGAGGTTGCGCGCCGCCCAGGCACACGCGATCAGCAGCACCACGCCCAGATACCAGAGACGCTCGAAGCGCTCGAAAGGAACGCCGAGAACGATCACATCGCCGGAGTTGCTGAAGGGGAAGCCGAACAGCGAGAAGTCGGGTGTGGAGCGTCCTTGGAATCCACCGGTAATGGCCACGAGGGTGGCCAGCAGCCATTGCCCGATGAACACCAGTGCGAGGCTCGCCACGCCGAGGTTGAGGCCGCTCAGACGGCTCGCCATCGGACTGACGGCGAGCCCGACGAGACTTGTGACCACCACGGCGGCGACCAGCGCGATCTCGGGCGATACCCCGAGTCCTGCGGGACCGGAGGCCGGGGAGGGATCGCCAGCGAGGTAGCAGTAGGTGACCGCGCCGATAGCGATGAAGAAGGCATGCGCGAGGCTGAGCTGCCCCGCCGCACCCGTGAGGATATTCAGGCCGATCGCGCCGATCGCGGTTCCACAGATCGCGAACCCGACCCGCAACGCGAACGTGTCCAAATAGAGCGGTGCGATCAGCAGGAGAACCGCGGCCCCGACGATCGCGACAGCGAAGAGAACTCGGGTGAGCACGCCACGACGATCAGACACGCGTCACCCCCCGTTCGCCGAACAGACCCTGCGGGCGAATCAGCAGCACCACGAAAAGAAGCAGAAAGGGCACGACCGCCGCGAACCCTCGCCCGAGGATGCCGAGCTGGTCCTGGTATCCCGTCGCGACCGTCTCGGCCACACCCACCAGCAGCCCCCCGACGAGCGCCCCGGTGGTGGAGGTGAGACCACCGATCACGGCCGCAGGGAAAGCGACCAGCGCCAGCCCGGCCACGGCAGGCGTCAGGCCAGGCGTCGGCGACCCGGTGAGGAACACCGCGGCGATCGCCGCGAGAATACCGGCGACGGCCCACGAGGTCGCGGTGACCCGGCCGAGCCGGATCCCGACCACCGCGGCGGCTTCACGATCCTCGGCCACCGCACGCATCTGCACACCCCAGGAGGTGTACCGCAGGGCCAGCAACAGCACGGTGATCACGATGACCGCGACGACGAGGCCGACGAGACGGTTCACGGTCACGCCGATGCCGGCGATCTGCACGACCGCCCCACCCCACGGCTGACCGAGTTCCCAGATGTCTGCACCCAGCAGCGAGGTGAGCAGGGTCAGCAGCAGGATATCCACCCCGATGGTGACGATCGTCGCCGGCACCGCGGCGGTACCCAGTGGCCGGATCAGGAAGCGTTCAATCAGCATCGCCAGCGCGGCAGTCAGCAGGATCGCGAGTAGCGTCGCGGGCCAGAACCCCCATGCGCCCTGAGTCGCCGCGATCGTGTACGCCGCGACGAGCACGAGCGAGCCGTGCGCGAAGTTGAGCACGGTGCTCGCCTTGTAGATGATCACGAAGCCCATCGCGACCAGCGCGTACATCGCGCCCAGCGAGACCCCGGCGATCAGCAGCGATGCGAGCTTCATGCGACATCCTCCTCATCGCCAACTCCCAAGTAGGCGTGCGCGACCGCGGGATCGGCCCGCACCCGATCCGGAGAGCCATCGCTGATGCGGCGACCGAAGTCGAGCACGGTGACGTGGTCGGAGATCGACATCACCAGCCCCATGTCGTGCTCGATCAGCAGCACGGTCAGATCGAGCGCGTCACGCAAGTCACGGATCAGCGCCGTCATCTCCGCAGTCTCTGCGGGGTCCAGGCCCGCCGCCGGCTCGTCGAGCATGAGAAGCCGCGGTTCCATGCAGACTGCCCGGGCGACGTCGACGAGTTTCTGGCGTCCGTACGGGAGAGTGCGAACGGGGCGATCCAGATCGTCGGATATGCCGACATAGGCAGCGATCTCCACCACTCGGTCGAGCTGGCGGTCTTCATTCTTGCGCGCCGCGGGGAACTGCAGCATCGTGGCACCGATGCCGGTGCGCATGAGATGGTGGCGGCCGACCATGAGCGCCTCTCGCACCGATTCCCGGCCCGCTGCCCCCACGTTCTGGAACGATCGGCCAATTCCGAGAGCGGCGATGCGATGCGGCCGCATCCCGGTCAGGCGCCGACCGTCGAGCGACACACTGCCCTCAGCGGCCCGGTAGACACCGGAGATGACATTGAACAGCGTCGACTTCCCCGCACCGTTGGGCCCGATGACCGCGTGGATACTGCCCGGCGCGACCTCGAGGTCGACGCCGTTGAGCGCGACCAGGGAGCCGAATCGGACGGTGGCACCATGCACGCTCAGGGCGGCGCCGGTCATGGGCGGCTCGCTCTCGTACTCGCGGCTGCTTCGGCGGGGGCGGAGGCGTGGCGCAGGAAGTCGCTGACCATCTGCGATGCCCCATGCACCGGTGCGGCACCACCGACAATCCGATCCGGCCGTACCAGCACCACGGATTCTGGGTGCACGTCGAACCATTTCTTCAGGGTTCCGTCGGCATCCCCGACGACCTTCACGTCGCTCTCGGCACGGGAGCCGGGCTCGTCCCAGGCCAACTGGACGGCGGGGCGGGCGGCGATCAGCCGGATCCCCGCCGCACGCGCTTCGCGCAGCGTGCCTTCGTCGAGGATCACGGCGGGGTTGTTGTTCCACGCGATCAGCGCGAACCAATTCCCGATGGCATCGTCCATTCGTACCGGCCCGCCGTCCCTGGTGGTCACCATCGGCTGTGGGAACAGGCGGCCGACAGGCGAGTTCTCGGTGGCGGCGCCGAGCTTGCTGATCGCGCCCTCACGGATCGTCGGCATGGGCTTGAACCGCATCTGGACGATATAGGTCTTCAGACGAGGCACAAGTGACACCGTGCGGAGGAACACGTTGCGCGCGGCCGCAGTGAAGCGGTTTGTGACCGAGATAACCCGGCCCACCCAGGTGGACAGTTGGATCATCGCCTTCACATGATCGCGGCGCTCGAGGTCGTACGTGTCGAGAAGTCGCTGGTCCGCCTGTCCCCGCACGACCATGGCGAGTTTCCAAGCGAGGTTGAAGCTGTCCCGCAGACCACTGTTGTATCCCTGGCCCTGCCAGACCGGCATCAGATGCGCCGCGTCTCCGACCAGGAAGACCCGCCCCTCGCGAAAGCGCTCGGCGATTCGTGACTGGTGCGCATAGACGCGACGGCGGATGATGTCCACTCGCGAGCCTCGGGGGATGAAAGGCGCGAGCAATTCCTCGATGAACTCGTCCCGCTCCGCATCTGCCGCCGTCTCACCCTTCTTGATCATGAACTCGAACCGGCGGATGCCGTGCGGGATGCTGATCGACGCATATGGCCGGCGGGGATCCGCCCCCACATACGCGCCGGGGTGGCCGAGGGGGTCGTCACGAATGTCCACCACGAGCCAGTCCGTGGAGGCGGTAGTCCCTGGAAAGCCGATCCCCATCGCCTTTCTGGTCGCACTGCGCCCGCCGTCGGCGCCGACGACGTACTGCGCACGCAACTCGCGGACGCCATCGGGTCCCTCGACCGTGAGCGTCACCCCGGAGCCGTCCTGCATCATGCCGGTGACGGTGCTCGACCACAGCACCCGGACATCGTTGAAACGCTGCAGCCCCTCCAGCAGCACCCTGTCCGCGAGCGGCTGTACGAACCCGTTGCGGCGCGGCCAGCCGAAGTCCGCCATCGGCGGGGCGATGCGGGCCAGATCCTTCCCCTTGCTGTCCACGAACACCAACAGCTGGTTGGGTACCGTGTGCGGGAGCACTGCGTCGGCGAGCCCAACGCTCTGAAAGGTCCGGAGCGTCTCGTCGTCCATCCCGACGCCGCGGGGATAGTCGATCAGCTCATCGCCGGATTCGATGACCACGACCCGCACGCCGTATCCGCCGAGCAGGTTCGCCGCCATCAGCCCGGCAGGGCCGGCACCGACCACGATCACCTCCGCATCGAAGCGGGGATCGGCGGATTCGGGAGGAAGCGACATCTTTGTCCTTCAAGATCGATCAATAAGTGAAACAACGATTCTCGTTATTTGATACTTGAGAATACGAGTGACGATGGGAGGTGTCAAGTCGCGCCAGTCCCGACTCGGGGGCTATGCTGGAATCGTGCAATTATCGAGACACCCGGAGTCGGCGACGCGGGACGGAAACCAAACCCTCGCGCGTGGTCTGCGCGTCTTCCTCGCCATCGCGGACGCTGATAACGGGATGACGGTCCCGCAGGTGGAGGAGATGCTTGGTGTGCATCGCTCCATCGCCTACCGGCTGCTGCAGACCTTGAGCGACTTCGGGCTGGTGTCCCGCGGCCGCAAAGGCGTGTATCTGCCAGGTGCGCGGCTGGCTACGCTCGCAGACAGTTACCTCCCATCCCTGCGCGAGATCGCGATTCCGTTCATGCGCCGACTCGCCGATCAACTGCAGTCCACGGTGGCGCTGTTCGTCGAGCAGGGCACCGACGCCCTCGCGGTGGCGATGGTGGAGCCCACGACGTCGCGCCACCACATCGCATTCCAGTCCGGGATGTGGACACCGATGGACAGGGGCTCCGCGGCCTACGCAATCCTGGCCGGCAGCCCCCCGGTCGACGGTGAGCCCGACGCGGTTCGGATCGCCCGGGAGAACGGCTATGCCCGCAGTCACGGAGAAGTCGAGATCGGCGAGTACGGCGTCGCGGCATGGATCCCGCTGGCAGCCCCCCTACCCAGAGCCTGTCTGAACGTCATCACACACCGTCCCGACATCGCCGAGTCGGTTGGCCCGGAGGTACGCAAGGCTGCGGACAAGATGGGCGCCGCCCTGCTCGCGTCCACTGCCTGACACGGTTTACCCCTCGGGGAGCAGGACGTACGAGAAGTCTGAGCGGTCCCGGAGCGCATCACTGGTGGTGACCACGCGCCGCTCGGTGAAGCCGAAGTCGCGGGCGGTACTGTCGGTGATCGATCGCCCAGACACCGTCCCGGCGCGACCAACGGTCGAGATACCGGCCGTAGGCGTGGCGGATCGTGGACGCCTCGCCAATCAGTGGCTCGACGAGCAAGATATGATCCTGCGGCTCGCTGACCGCCGCGTCGGTGTCGATCCGGACCACGACGTTCATCGCCTGCTGAGAGGTGAAACGGAACTGAAGATGCAGACGGTTCGTCCACGCCACGAAATCGTGCGCTGAGCCGGCGACGATGTCGGGCCCGTAGGCTACAGTGCCATCGCGGTGCCACACCGACCGTGCGAGGGCATCGTCGATGCGGTCATCGCCCGGCAGTATCGGGAGATGGCATCGAGCTGCGCCCGGGCATCGAGATCCGCGGCGTGCCCGGGATCCGCGTCAGCCATGCTCCCCTGCTCGTCGGGGGGCCGTCGCGGCGGGCAAGTGTTGCGCGATGTGGTTGGCGGCGATGTATCCGAAGGCCATCGATGGTCCGATCGTGGCGCCGGCGCCGGCGTAGCTTCGCCCCATCACCGATGAGGCGGCGTTGCCGGTGACGTACAGGCCATCCACGTTGGTGCCATCCTCCCGCAGGGCTCTGCCGAGCTCGTCGGTGACCACACCGCCGTTGGTTCCCAGGTCGGACAGCATGATCCTGAACGCATAGTAGGGGCCACCGTGCAACGGTGCGAGGCTCGGGTTCGGGAGCGTGACATCACCGTAGTAGCGGTCGTAGGCGCTCTCGCCGCGATGGAAAAGCCTGTCGGTTCCCATCACGGCGTCCTTGTTGTATCCCTGCACGGTGCGTTCCAGAGCCTCCGCGGGGACGCCGATCTCCCGGGCCAGCTCCGCGATGGTCGACGCCGAGCGGAACGAGTCTGACTGTCGCCAGGCCTTGGGCGGCCGGTGCCCGGTCGGGGCTGGCGCGAAGGGGATCTTCGGCAATGGGAGGTGTCCGAAGATCACGTACCGGCGCCAGGACCAGTCGTCGGTGATGTACCAGGACGGGATGTGCTGGACGCCGGCCTCGTGCTTGGCGATCATCTCGAAGCCGAAGTCCTCGTACGGTGCGGCTTCGTTGATCCATCGTTCGCCGGCGCCGTTGACGATGATCTGTGCGGGGAGCATTCGCTCGTTCAGGCTGAACTGGATGCGCCCCGGCCCCCACTCGACCGCGGGAAACCACCAGGCGCTGTCCATCGTGTCGGTGGCAGCCCCGACCTCGACGGCGGCCGCGATGCCGTCTCCGGTGTTCGATTTCGCACCCAGGCTCACCTCTGCACGCGCGGAGGGCTGCCAGGTCTTTCGCATCTGCGCGTTGTGATCGAACCCGCCTGCCGCGATGACCACGCCTCCGCGGGCCCGGACGTGCACGGGGACACCGTCGCGTTCGACCTCCGCGCCGACGACCTGGCCGTCCTCCACGAGGAGGGACGTCATCGGAGAGGACAACCACAGATCGATGTCGCGCTTCTTGACGGCGAGCATCAGGCGTGCCATGAGCGCCTGGCCGATGGTCGTGATGCGCTCACCCGTGAGGCGAGCGCGGACCATACGCCAGATCAGTTTCACGAACAGCCGCTTCCCCGCCCAGGTCTGCCGGAGCCGGTAGAAGTCGGGCAGCTCGTCGGGTCCGATCCACATTCCCCGCGGCGTCACCCCCAACGGCGGGTGGAGGCGCTTGGCGTCCTCACCCAGCGACCGAAGGTCCACCGGCGGGACGTTGATGGTGCTGCCCAGGTCCGATCCGTCGGGATGGTTGGGGTAGTAGTCGGGGTAGCCCGCCTTCCAGACGAACTGCAGATCGGGGTCGAGGTTCTCGAGGAACTCGAGCATCCGCGGCGCCTCCCTAACGTATGCCCGCAGTCGCGCGTCGGACACGATCCCGTCCGTCACTGCCTTGAGGTAGCGGAAGGTCGCCTCCGGCTGGGGGCGCTGCCCTTTCCGGACCTGCGCCGGGGCGCCCGGCACCCAGATCCCTCCACCCGACAGCGATGTCGAGCCTCCGTACCACGGCGCCTTCTCCACGACGAGGGTGCGCAGACCTTTGCTCTGCGCTGTGAGCGCCGCAGTGAATCCCCCAGCGCCGGCCCCGATGATCAGGACGTCGACCTCGGCGTCAAATCCGTTCCCGGTCATCGTGCGGGCCTTTCGTCGAGGTATGCGGTGAGGATCTGAAGGAACTGTTCTGTTTGCTCCAGCTGGGGGCAGTGTCCGGAGTCGGTGACGATCACCGACTCCGCGTCCGGCAGCCGTGCAGCGAGTCGTCCCGCCCAACCCGGGGGTTTGAGCTTGTCCTTGTCTCCCTCGATGACCAGCACCGGCACCGTGACGGCCGCATAGTCCAGATCGCCTGCGCCCGCGGACTGGTGGCCGGGCCTTCGGAATCTCGCGGATGCGACGGCCTCCCAGGCGCCAGGACGGACGCTGGAGTCGTATCGTCGCTGAACGTATGCGTCATCGTCAGGGTAGCGCTCGTCGTGGAAGAGCGCGGCGACGATCCTGCGCATCCCGCCCAGCGTGGCGTCGTAGTCCATCAACGCAGCCATGTGCTCGTTACTCAGAATCTCTCCTCCGCCGCAGATCGAGACCAGCCTGCGCAGGGGAAGCACGGGCGTGGCGGATGCCGCGTCCGCCAGCAGCATTGCCCCGCCCATCGAGTTGCCGACGAAGTCCGCGCTGTGAACCCCGAGCGCCGCGCACAGCGCGGCGATGTGCTTCAACCGCCACCCGCGCCCATCGACGAAGTCGACGACCTTGGCGGATTGCCCGAACCCGAGGATGTCTGGAGCAATCACCCGGCGGCTCTGGGCGAGCGCATCGATGACGTGTTCCCACGCGAGTTCCGCGCTGCCGCCGAACTCGCCACCGTGCAGAAGGACGAGCGGTTCGCCGGAGCCGGCCTCGAGGAAGCTGGTCTCCAGCCCGTTGAGGGTGAGGGTGCGGTGTTCCCAGGTGTGTGCCATCTGCTCTATTCCTTGATAGTTGCGCCGAGGTAGCTTTCGCGCAGCGCGTCCCAATTGTCGAGGCTGGCCACGTCGGTATCGATGGTGATCCGCCCACGGTCAAGGACTGCGACTCGGTCAGCGACGGCGAGGGAGTGGTCGATGAGCTGCTCGACGAGGAGGACGCAGAGGCCGTCCTTGGTCAACGAGGCGATCTCGCCGAAGACCTGTTCCACGACCGACGGGGCCAGGCCCGCGGAAGGCTCATCGAGCATGAGGACGGTGGGTTGGGGCATCAGGGCCTGCGCGATCGCGAGCATCTGCTGCTGGCCACCGCTGAGAGAGGCGGCCAACTGGCGGCGCTTGTCTTTGAGGATCGGGAACCGTTCGTAGGCTCTGTCGATGCCCTCCGCGATCGCGCCACGCTGACGGCGGACACTGAACCCCCCCAACCGGAGGTTGTCTTCGACGGTGCGGGCACGGAAGACCCGTTTGCCTTCCTGCACCAGCCCGAGACCGCTTCTGACCCGCGCCACCGTGGAACCGGTCTGCGGAACGCCGTGCAGGGAGACGGTGCCCCCCATGGTGGGCAGCAGTCCCGCGACCGCAGACAGCGTGGTGGTCTTGCCGGCGCCGTTGCGTCCGAGCAGCACGGTGAGCTGCCCGGCGTGACAGCTCAACGACAGTCCTCGGACGATCTTGAGCTGCCCGTATCCGGTGGTGAGGTCGTCGATGACCAGCGCGGCGTCGGTCATGATCCTTCCCCTGCCTGTTCGGCCCGTTCTCGGGCGGCTTTGCCGAGATAGCTCTCGATGACGTCGGGGTTGCTGCGGACCTCGTCGGGGGTGCCGCCGGCGATCATCCGACCCAGGTGGAGCACGTCGATGCGGTCAGCGATGCTGGTGACCATCTCGAAGTTGTGCTCGACGATCACGATCGTCGCTCCCGCGTCCCGCAGCCGGCGGATCACCTCTGCCAACGCCTCCACCTCGGACTCGTCCAGCCCGGACGCCGGCTCGTCCAGGAGCAGCAGCTCGGGTTCTGTGGCCAGGGCGCGGGCGACTTCCAGGATCCGTCGGGTTCCCAGCGGCAGCGCGTCCGCGGGACGGTCGGCGTGCTCGACGATCCCCATCACCGACAGCAACTCGATTGCGACCTCACGGTCCCGGCGGATGGCACGACGTGTGCCGGGGAGAGTGAGCATGCCGCCGAGCACCGAGGTGGGGTCGGTGCGGTAGCGGGCGCTGGCGACGACCTCCGCTGCTGTCAGGTCTTTCGGGACCATCGGGGTCTGGAACGTGCGTGCCACGCCGCTCTTGGCGATGCGATGCGCCCCCAGGCCGGTGATCTTCTGGTCTCCCAACAGCACCTGCCCGGAATCGGGTCGGATGAACCCGCTGATCACGTTCAGCAGCGTGGTCTTGCCCGACCCGTTCGGTCCGATCAGGGCGGTGATCTGTCCTGGGCGGGCGGTGAAGTCGACAGTGTCGAGGGCCTTGTTCCCCCCGAAACGTTTGGTGACCGCGGTCACCTCGAGGGTGCCGCCGGTGAGGGTCGGTAGCCCCGGCGGCTCGTTCAGCGCACGTTGCACGTCCGGCATCAGATCGGTCCTGATGAAGAACCGGTGGAAGCCCTTGCGGAGGATGTCCGCGACGCCCCCGGTGAAGAACAGTCCGCCCACGATCAACAGCAGCCCGAAGAACACCAGGGCGAACTGCTGCAGTCCGCCCGCGCGGAGCGGGCCGATCACCATGATCGCGGCACCGAATGCGGCCCCGTAGATGCTGGCCGACCCTCCGATGATCGACGCGGCGAGGATCGCGACCGCCATCGAGAAACCGAACGACTCCGCCGTGACGACCGTCTGGTCATAGGCGAACAGGCAGCCTGCGGCGCCCGCGGGTAGCGCGCTGATCACATACGCGGTCAGTTTCAGGCGCGGCACCGAGTAGCCCAGCGAGCGAGCCAGCACGGGGCTCTCCCGCATCACTTTCAGTGCGGTCCCGTGGCGGGACACTGTGTAGTTGCGCATCAACGCGAAGAACACGATCGTGATCACGATCACCAGCACGAAGAAGCTCTCGGTGTCCAGCTCGTGCCCGAACACGGACGGCAACGGGATCCCGGACAAACCCATCGTGCCGCCGGTGACGCCGCTGAACAGTTCGACCACGTCTGGCACCAGCAGCACCATGAAAAAGGTCACCATTCCCAGCGACCACGATCCCAGTCGGAGCCCGGGACCGCCGGTGATCAGCCCGACCGCGGCCGCGGCCACGATCGCGATGACCAGGGTGACCGGCAGGTCCAGACCCTGCACGGCGAAGTAGCCGGCGAAGTACGCACCGACGGCATAGATCGCGGACTGACCCAGGGCCAGTTCGCCCGCGAACCCGAACGCGATGTTCAGGCCCACCACCAGCAACGACAGCAGTGCGATCGAGATCGTCAGGCGCAGCGTGCCGCGTGCCACGCCCAGGAACGGCATCAGCATCACCAGGACGCCGATCGCCAGCGGGAACACCCAGAACGGGAAACGTCGATACGTGCTCAACGACATGCGCATGATCAGACCGTCCTCCCGACTCGACGAGCGAAGATCCCATTCGGGATGAACAGCAAGATCAACAGCAACAGGATGAACACGGTGATGTTCTCCCATGCCGTGCCGAGGTAGCGGGCCGCGAAGATCTCGATCAGTCCTACCCCGAAACCACCAATCAGAGCGCCCCGGTAACTGCCGAATCCACCCACCGCCAACGCCACGAACGACTTCACCGCGAGCAGGTCGCCCACGTTGTAGACCACGAAGGTCTTCGATGCGATCAACGGTCCCATTGCCGCGACCAGCGCACCCGCGATCACGAACGCGCCCACTGCCATCACCCCGGCGTTGATTCCGCGCAGGGCGCCCGCCTGACGGTCCTCGGAGGTCGCCAGACTGGCCAGACCCAGCATCGTGCGTTTGGTGATCAGACCCACCCCCACCGCCAGCACGATCGCGGCAGCGATGATGAACAGTTCCGTCACGAGAACCCGTCCACCCAATAGGTCAAGTGCACGACTATCGGCGAAGTAGCTCAGTTGGCGCGGCTCGGAACCCCAGATCGCGATCGCCACACCCGAGAGTAGTGTCGACACACCCAACGTCGTGACCAGCTCGTTGTGAGACCCTCGGCCGCGCAGCCACCGGATCGCGAGAACCTCCTCGAGCGCACCGATGATCGCCCCGATCACTGCCGACGCCACGATCGCCATCCACAACGGCAACCCCAAGCCCGTCGCGAACACGAACGCGGTGAACGCACCGATCATCACGAACTGCGCCTGTGCGAAGTTGAACACTCGCGACGCGATGAACACAATGTTGTATCCGACGGCGACGATCGCGTAGATCGCCCCCACCGTCAGCCCCGCCCAAATGGTGGTGATCATCGCCGCGACCACCCCACCGGACCACACCGGAAACTATCGAATATGAGCACCGTCGCTCCTCTCTCGTCATATTGTGCACACGGATGTAGCACATATTGCAAATCCAATTGACGCGAGCAGTCCTGATTCCTACGGTGGACCGAAACGACGCCCGCGCGAAGAAGCGCGCCAGCCCGTCGTAGCTACGCCGACCCGCGGGTAGACGAGGCGACCGCGAATCACGCCTGAGTCGACCGGCTCGGACAGCAGGGATGGAATAGAGGAACGATGGCACACACACCACCCAAGCCAGACGGGCATCTCGACGTCGACCTGCTCGTCGTGGGGGCCGGCGCCGGCGGTTTCACTGGAGCGCTTGCGGCCTCGGATCGAGGGCTCCGCGTGCTGATCGTTGAGAAGGCCCCGCAGTTCGGCGGCTCGACCGCCCTGTCAGGTGGTGGCATCTGGGTGCCTGGTGCGGACGCCCTGCTCCGAGACGGGTACTCCGGCACGGAGCAGGAAGCACTCACCTACCTCGAGGAGATCACCGCCGGTGAGGTGTCGCGGGAGCGTCTGATCGCCTACATGCAGCACGCCCCCGCGGCAATCGATTTCTTAGAGTCTCTCGGCTCGCGCCTGCAGTTCGCCTGGAAGCCCGACTACCCCGACTACTTCCCCGAACTACCCGGAGGCTCCGCGCAGGGCCGATCCATCAACGCCGCTCCGATCGACCTGCGCGAGCTCGGCGTGGACGAGCCTCTTCTCTTGCAGGGGCCGGGCATCCGAGGATTCTGGCTGACCTCCCGCGAGTTGCGCACGCTCTACACCCTCCGCCAGTCATGGGCGGGAAAGGCGATGTTCGGGAAAGTGCTGTGGCGGATGCTGCGGGCACGGTTCACCGGAGAGCGCATCAACACCCTCGGCGCCGCTCTCGCCGCGAGACTCTTCCTGGCCGCCCGGGACGCCGGTATCCCGCTGTGGCTGGATGCGCCACTCACCGACCTGATCAGCACGGACGACGGAACGGTTGCAGGTGCGCGCGTGCGACGACACGGCCGGGAGGTCACCGTCTCTGCGCGCGGCGTCCTACTCACCAGCGGGGGCTTCGATCACAATCGCGAGCTTCGACGCCGGTTCCAGCCGGAGCTCACCGACGACTGGAGCCTCGGAAGCCCGCACCTCACAGGCGACGCGCTGACGATCGCACAGCGGCTGGGTGCCGCGACGGACCTGATGGACAGCGCCTGGTGGTTCCCGGTCATCGACTGGCCCGACGGCAGACGACAGTTTCTGCTCAATGAGCGGATGATCCCGGGCCAGTTCATCGTCAACGGTGCCGGCCGGCGCTACGTCAACGAGTCGGCCCCGTACACCGAGTTCGGACGGGCCATGATCCGCGGCCAGCAGTCCGGTGCCCCGCACATCCCGTCCTGGCTGATCATGGACACCACCGCATGGCGCAACTATGTGGTCGCCGGTCACCTGCCGCTGCCGAAGATCCCGTTCGCGCCGGTACCGACGGGCAAGAGGCTGCCTCGGACGTGGCGAGAGGGCGGCGCCGTTCGCACGGCGGACAGCTTGGCCGGACTCGCCCGGGAGATCGGTGTCGATCCTGCCGAGCTCCAACGCACGGCAGATCGATTCAACAAGATGGCCCGCCGAGGAGTCGACGACGACTTCCGCCGCGGGGCGAGCGCCTACGACAACTACTACGGCGACACCCGCCTGACCAACCCGAACCTCGCAGAAGTGCGGCGCGCACCGTTCTACGCGTTCCGAATCGTGCCGGGTGACCTCGGAACGAACGGGGGCCTGCTCACCGACACCGACGGCAGGGTCCTGCACACCTCCGGCGGGGCGATCCGACGCCTGTTCGCCGCTGGCAACGTCACGGCGAGCGTGATGGGGCACAGCTATGCCGGCCCAGGCGCCACCATCGGCCCCTCGATCGCCTTCGCGTACGCGGCCGCGACGGCCCTGTCCAGGGAGATATCAACTCAATCCTTGTGAGGTCTCGTTATTTGCATCGAGCAGTCGCACACTGTGCTTGACATGTCGTACGCGGATGTCTACGGTGGCAGCACGTGCACTCCCGTGCACAGCGATCCGCAAGGCTGCGCGAATCGCCCTGAAGGAGACAACGTGGTTTCTGGAAATGATCTCCGGCGAGGTTCCCGCCGCGCCCTCCTCGGGACCGTTCACTGCCCACGCGCTGAGGGCCGGGTCGTCCTGTGCGACCGGGCGCCCGTTCGCATTCCGCGATCGAAGGGACAACCCCGATGAGTACCACCGACATCTCTACTGGCGTGCGCGCGTGGTGTGACGAGTTTGAAAGGGCACTGTCATCCCGCGATGCAGACGGGCTGCGCAGCCTGTTCGCAGAGCGTTCCTATCTGCGCGACAACGGCGCGCTCACGTGGGACTTCCGCCAGTTCCACGGCCGAGACGCCGTGGTCTCGACGCTGCTCGACGTGGTCGACGAGATCCGGCCGACGGGCTTTCGGGTGTCCGACTCGTGGCCGCAGCCGCACCTGCTCGGTGACGGGGAGGGCGCCACGATCGAAGCCTTCTTCGACTTCGACACGGTCGCCGGAACGGCCGTCGCGCTGATCAACGGCACTCCGGACGACTCCTCGCCGTACGGACTCGAAGTGCACGCCATGTACACGCGGCTGGAGACGCTGAACAGCGTCAGCGAACCCGAACGGCATCCGCGGGGCAGCGGCTTCACCCCGGCCCACGCCGGACAGACCTACGCCGAGCACGTCCGTCGTCGCCGCGAGTGGGTCGACGGCGACCCCGACGTGCTGATCGTGGGCGCCGGGCAGGCCGGGCTGGTCGCAGCCGCACATCTGGCCCAACTCGGGGTGAGCGCATTGATCGTCGACAAGAATGAGCGGGTCGGAGACAACTGGCGCAAGCGGTACGACTCGCTCTCCCTGCACAACCCGGTGGAGATGAACGGCTTCCCGTTCCTCGACTTCCCTCCTCACTACCCCGAGTATCTGCCGAAGGACGTGATCGGCGGGTGGCTTGAGACCTACGCCCGCTACCTGGATCTGAACGTCTGGACCTCCACCGACTTCGTCGGAGCCGAACGCGACGAATCGTCCGGCTCCTGGACGGTCACTCTTCGCACAGCGGATGGCTCCGAACGTGTCCTGCACCCCCGGCACATCGTTCTCGCCACCGGCGGGATCGGTGGAAAGCCATCGATCCCCGCCCTTCCCGGGCTGACCGCCTTCTCCGGGCCGGTGCTGCACTCCGCGTCCTACACGAAGGCGTCGGATTACGCCGCCAGAAAGGCGATCATCGTCGGCACGGCCACCAGCGCGCATGACATCGCCCTGGACCTGTACGAGAACGGCACCGAAGTCACCATGGTGCAGCGAAACCCTGTCGTCGTGAACCATGTCGCGACCGCCAACCTTGCCTACGCGGGATACATCGACCCGACGATCCCCACCGAACTGGTGGACATCCGCTACGGGATCGGGCTGATCAACCCCCTGCGAGAATCCGCGTCGCAGCAGTACCACGCGTTCGCGAAAGACCTCGACGCAGACCTCCTGAAGGGACTCGAGGCCGCAGGTCTCCGCCTCGGTGACGGGGTGAACGGGCAGGGGTGGCTGGACTTGTTTCTGCGGACCGGCGGCGGGTACTACCTGAACAAGGGGGCGTCGGAGGTGATCGTGGCGGGCGGCATCAAGGTGCTTCCCTACGACCGCATCGTCGAGTTCGTCGGCGACGGCGCGAAACTCGACGACGGCAGCGTGCTGGAAGCGGACATCGTCATCCTCGCCACCGGGTACCTCAACCGCAAGGTCGAAGTGGCCGATCAGTTCGGCGAGGAGATCGCCGACCGTGTCGGCGAGATCGCCCGGCTCGACTCCGAAGGCGAATGGTCCACGATGTGGGGGCAGTCCGGGCAGCCCGGACTGTGGATCAACGGCGGCGGCATCAACCAGATCCGCCCCGGCTCCAAGCTGCTCGCGCTCCTAATCAAGGCCGACCTTGATGGCAGCATCCCGGCTGGATTCCGACGTCCGCCGAAGAACGCCCAGGCACGACACCCCCACGAGACTGCGAGCATCGGTCAGTCATGATCGAATCGAACCGAACGACACGAAGGAGTGTGGAGAATGCAGATCGGTGACATCCGGATCGACAGTCTCATCGACGGCGAGGCAGCCCTCGATCCGCACGGTGGGATCTTCGTCGGTGAGCACCCGCCCACCGACGAAGACTGGGAGCCGTACAAACGGTTCCTCGACCCGTGCACAGGCCAGATGATCAACACCGTCGGCAGCTTCCTCCTCCGCTACGGCGACCGCGTCGTCCTCCAGGACACGGGCATGGGCCCCCAGCCGGGCGGGGACATCTTCGCCTGCGGAGCACTGCGCTCGTCGATGTGGGCGCACGGCGTCAGCCCCCTGGATGTCACGGACATCATCTTCTCCCACCTGCATACCGATCACATCGGATGGACCACCCTCAACGGCAAGCCCTACTTCCCGAACGCGACCATCCACATCGACCGACGCGAATGGGAGCACTACACGAACCCCGACTCTGAGCTCGAGGCCTGGGAGCCGAACCTCCTGCGCTCCGACGAGGACAAGGTCGAAAACCGCTTCAAGCCCGTGCTGGACCGCATCGAGCTGTTCGAAGGCGATCAGGAGGTCCTGCCGGGCATCAACGCGATGGAGGCCAGCGGGCACACTCCCGGCCACAGTGTGCTGGAACTGAGCTCGCGCGGCGAGCGGGGGCTGCTGATCGGTGACCTCGCCCACTCGCACGGAGAACTCGTCGATGGGTGGGAGTTCTACTTCAACCGCGACCTGCCCCAGGCGCTCGACGCGCTCGAGAGGTTCCGCGGCTATCTCTACGACAACAGGCTGCCGTTCGCGGCGGCGCACTTCCCCGGAATGCCGTGGGGCCGACTCGTGAAGAACGACGCCGGCACGCTCGGATACGAGGTGATCGGATGACCGCCACCGTGTTCGCAGGCCTTGAGGGCAAGGTTTGCTGGGTCTCCGGCGGGGGTAGCGGAATCGGCCGTGCTTCCGCGCTCGCCCTGGCGGGCAGCGGAGCTTGCATCGTCGTCGCCGACGTCAGCGAGGCATCCGGTAACGCGGTGGTCGACGAGATCGTGGCAGCTGGCGGGGAAGCGATCTTCAGCCACGCCGATGTGCTCAGCGACGAGTCCGTGCGTGCTAGTGTCGCCGACGCGGTCTCGCGGTTCGGTCGACTGGACGTGGTGGTCAACTCTGCCGGCCGCACCAGCATCGACCGGGACGACGACTTCGAGCGCAATATCGATATGTTCCTGCTCGGCACCTGGCGGGGGATGAAGACGGGGATTCCGCACCTGCAGACCACGGGAGGTGGCGTGGTAATCAACATCGCGTCCATCGCCGGTATCACCGGCTCGCTCGGACCCAGTGGGTACGGCCCCGCGAAGCACGGGGTGGTCGGGGTCACGAAGGACGCTGCACTGAAGTACGCGCAGGACGGTATCCGCGTGAACGCGGTCTGTCCCGGATATGTCGAGACACCGATGACCGGTCGCTATCGACCCACACCGCAGGAGAGCGACGTTCTCATCCGCGAAAAGCTGCGCGTGCCGATGGGGCGGTGGGGTCGGGCGGAGGAGATCGGCCGTGTCGTCGCCTTCCTCGCGTCCGAGGACGCGTCCTTCATCACCGGACAGACCATCGTCGTCGACGGCGGACTCACCGCACGGTGACCGTCGTCCGCACATCCATTCACGCATCCGTATCGCGTTCACATACCCGCATATAGAGGAGTAGTCATGGCGCACGTTGACACGTGTGACGTTCTGGTGATTGGATCCGGAGCTGGCGGGCTGTCCGCAGCGATCGCCGCCGGGCACAACGGCGCCGAGGTGATCGTGGTGGAGGCCGCCGACAAAGTCGGCGGCGCGGCGGCCTACTCCGGCGGGCAGGTGTGGGCGGGGCTCACCGATCCCGCACGCGAGGCGGGCATCAACGACTCCCGGGCAGATGTCGCGGCATACCTGGAATGGCTGTCCGAGAGCGGTGCGGACCCGGCGCTGCGCGACGTGTACATCTCCCGCGGCCCGGAGGCCATCCGGTTCCTCCGCGACCTCGGTGTACCGCTGACGGTCATCCGGCGCTCCCCCGACTACTACTATCCGATCGCACCGGGATCGAAGCCGGAAGGACGCATCCACGAGATCGAGCCGTGGAACGAACGGCAACTCAACGACCTGTCGGACATCGTCGCGACCTCACCCTACGGTGCCGGTTGGCTCAGCACCCAGGATCGGGTCGACGCCGGCGGTCAGGCGCCCACTCCGGAGCTCGAGGCACGAAAGAGGCAGCGCTTCGAGGCGGGCCAACGCTGCGGAGGCCCCGGGCTGGCCGCTGCCCTGGCGCGGTCGGCGGCTGATCAGGGTGCCCATTTCGCGCCGTCCACCCGCGCCGTCCGTCTTCTCTCGGACGGCAGCAGAGTCACCGGTGCCGTGGTCCGCGACAGTAGGGGGGAGCGGGAGATCCACGCCCGGTCCGGCGTGATCGTCGCCACGGGAGGCTACGACTGGAACCCGGAGCGTCAGCGGGATCTTGACAAGATCGCCGACCTTCGGAGCATGGCACCTTCCACCACACGCGGGGATCATTTCGAGCTCACCGGCCCGCTCGGCGCAGCAGTCGCAGTCGTCCGGCAGCCGTACACGAGCGGTGCGGTGTTCGGCACTCACACGCCGGGCGAGGACCGTGAGGGAGAACCGGTCTTCCGATACTTTACCCCAGGGTTGCCGCACAGCATCGTCGTCAATGCCGCAGGACGCCGGTTTGCCGACGACTCCTTCCACATGTCGCTCGTGGAAGGAGTCGTCGGCGGGCGCGACGGTACCGGGCACAACTGGCCGGCCTGGGTGGTCGTGGATCAGACCTACCTCGACTCCTACGCCATGGGCGCAGTCCCTCCGGGCGGACCTCTGCCTGACGGAATGGCAGCAACCGGCGCGACGATCGCAGAGGTCGCGCAGCGAGCCGGCATCGACCCCTCGGGGCTGCGTGACGAGATCGACCGGTTCAACCAGTTCAGCCAGAGCGGAAACGACTCGGACTTCCACCGCGGCACCCTCCCCTACACGCTCACACTGCACGGCGACCCGCGCCTGCCCAACCCGAACCTCGGTGCGCTGCGGAAGCCGCCCTTTCACGCCTTCCCGCTGACCCGGGTAGGCGTGAACTGTCCCGCCGCGGGGATTGTGATCGGCCCCGATGGCGACGTGCGCACAGAGGCGGGGGAAAGCATCCCGGGGCTATACGCGGCCGGCAACTGCACCGCCCAGCTGGACATCGGCGTTGGCTACAACAGCGGCATCGGCAACCAACGCGGACTCCTCTACGGGTATCTGGCCGCGAAAGCGTTGACGACGGGCACCGTTCCCACGCAAACCGCGTGAGACAACGCCCACCCCTGCGGCAGAAGATCCTGCGCCCGTCAGACCGTAAGGGCCGACCGTGACCGCCGGCATCGGGAGACCTCCCCGCCGAGCGCTCCTGCTGATCGTGGTCAGCTGCCTCACCGCGTTCGGGCCCCTCGCAGCTGATCTCTACCTTCCGGCGATGCCCGCGTTGATCGACGACCTCGGCACCGTCGACGCCGCCGGTCAGGCGACGCTCACGATGTGCCTGATCGGCCTGGGGGCGGGGCAGCTGATCTGGGGACCGTGGAGCGATCGCGTCGGACGGCGCCGACCGCTGTTGGCGGGGCTGATCCTGTTCACCCTGGCATCGTGCATCGCGACGTTCGCGAGCAGCATCGACGTCCTCCTCGTCGCTCGCCTGTTCCAGGGGGTGGGCGGCGCTGCCGGGATCGTCCTCGGTCGCGCCATCGTCCGGGATCTCTTCGACGGCGCGACCCTGGCGCGCATGTTCGCCCGCCTGACGATGATCGCGGGCACGGCGGCGATTATCGCCCCGTTGCTGGGCGGAGTGATCGTCCAGTTCACCGACTGGCGCGGCACCTTCGTCGCCTTGGTCGCGATCGGCGTCGCCCTCCTCCTGCTCGCGTTCCTCTTCGTCCCCGAGACGCTCGCCCCATCGGCCGTGCATGGGTTAAGCGGTTCCAGCCACCCCTCCCCCGCCCACCCACTGAGGAATCGGCAGTTCCTGCTGCATGCGGGCGTGTTCGTCTGCGCAACGGCGATGATGTTCACTTACCTCACCTTCATCTCCGTTGTGGTCCAGAACGAATACGATGCGGATCCGCTCGCGTTCGCCGCACTCTTCGCCGCGAACGCGGTGGCCATCATCCTCGGCGGACAGACCGCGAGTCTGCTCGCCCGCCGCATCGGTCCGGCACGTATCCTGCTGACCGGACTGATCCTGGCCACAGCAGGGTCGGCGGCGCTACTGGCCACCATTCTCGCCGGCGGACCGCTGTGGCTGCTGCAGCTCACACTGTTCGTGACCACGCTGCAGCTCGGAGCGATCCTGCCGATGGCGACGACTCTCGCCCTGCAACCGTTTCGCCGCGGCGCCGGCACCGCCGCCGCTCTCCTCGGAGGTGCCCAGTACCTCCTCGGCGGAACCACCCCCGGGCTGGTCGCACTGCTGGCCGGATCCGGGGGTGACATCATGGGCGTCACCATGATCTGCGCGGTCGGAGCCGCATTGGTGCTCGCGCTGCTGGCACATACTTGCCCGGTGCGCGGCAGACGATCGTCGTCACCTCCGGCAGAGTGACACCTGTCCGACGAGACACCACGAGCTGGCAGTGGGGCGGTGCTTCGCTGGTCCATCCTCGCCTTTGCGCTGTTCTTGATGGCCACCAACAGCAACGTCATGTCCGGCGTCTTGCCCGAGATCGCACGGGATCTGCATGCATCGGTCGGTCAGGTCGCCGTCTCGATCACTCTGTATGCGCCTGTCATCGCCCTGACCTCGCCGGTCGTGTCCATCGTGGTCCCTGCGTGGTCCCGCACCGGGCTGATGGCCGCCGGGCTCGTCGTCGCCCTCCTCGGGATGATCGTCGCGGCGCCCGCACCCGACCTTGTGACCTTCACGGTCGGGAGGGTCCTCGCCGTTCTCGGAGGAGCGGCGCTCGTGCCGACTGCGACCGCAGCCGGTGCCGCGATCGTCGGACCAGAAAGTCGTGGGGCGGCCATCGCGTTCGTGAGTTGCGGGTTCACGCTCGCCACTGCCGTCGGCTCGCCTCTCGGCACCGCGGTTGCCGCCGCGTCCAGCTGGCGCGTCCCGCTGCTCGGCATGGTCGGGCTGGGATTCGGGTTGCTGATCTCGCTGCTCCTGCTCGTGCGCCGCGTTCCGGTGAGCCCGCCGATCGGGCTCACCCAGCGGCTCACCGTGTTACGCGATCCCCGCATATTGCTCCTCTGTTGAGCACCTTTTGATCCTGTGCGGACTCAACGTGGTGTACATCTTCAGCGCCATCGTCACCGGTTTCCAGGGCACGCTGCTGGCTGGACTGCTCCTCGCCTTCGGGGTCCTCGCGGTGGTCGGCAACGTGATCAGCGGCCCGCTGACGGACCGGTACGGATCGTTTCGCGTGGGGGTGGGGTTCATGATCCTGCAGGTCGCGGCCCTGGGAAGCGTGGCACTCGTGCACGGCAACTTCGCCGGTCTGACGGTCGCGTTCCTTTTCTGGGGCTTCGCGGCGTTCGGCTCCGGGGTGCCCGTGCAGCATCGCTTGATCGCCGTCGACCCACGGCAAGCGTCTACCGCGATCTCCTGGTACAGCACCGCCCTCTACCTCGACGTCTCGGTGGCGCCGCTGCTCGGAGCGGCGGCCCTGACCGCCGGCTCACTCGCGCTGATCCCCGCGGCCGGGGCTCTGGTCACGCTGCTGGGCCTGGGCACGTTCCTTCTCGGTTTCCGAAGCCCACGAACAGGCAGTCACCACCCGCGCACCGTCAACGACGCGTCGAGGAACGTGCGCAACAGGTCGTGGGTGCCGGTCACATCCCCCACCATCGTGAAAGGGATACCGGCATCCTCGAGGGCCTCGGGGAGATCCCGGTCAGGTCTGGGATAGGTACTGAGGACCACGTGGTCTGCTTCGAGCTCGAGGCTGGTGGCGCCCAGCACGCTTCGGAATCGTGCCCCGTCCGCGGTCACCTCCTCGAGCGTGTACCAGGCATGCGTGACGACACCTGTCCGGGCGAGGATTTCCAGGGCGGGAACGACCGTTGCTCGTGGCTCCGGTAGCTCCGCCCCCATGCCGGCGTTCCTCGTGACCAATGTGACGGCACATCCCTCCTCGGTCAGCCGTAGTGCGACGGTGAGAGCATCGAAGGCCCCGGTGTCGTCATACACGATGATGCGGGGGCCGAGGGGTCCGCGGTTTCTCCGAAGGGCGTCCCACGTGGTCAGAACGTGCGCCCGATCCGCTCCGGGCACGGGACCGCGCGGGTTCATCATCGTCGCCATCTCACGGTCGGGCGCGCTGCCGGTCGCCACGACGGTCACATCCGGCGCGAGCGCGACGATCTCCTGCGGGTCGAGCACGGAGCCCCGATGGACGCTCACGCCGAGTCGGAAGAGTTCTGATTCGAGCCAGTCGGCGATGACACCGAAGTCAGCGCGGGCGGCCGCGCCCGACGCCTCCCGGGATTGTCCTCCCAGTTCGCGGCGCATCTCGTGCAGGTCGACGTCGTACCCGCGTTCGGCGCCCAGGCGGGCGACTTCCATCCCGGCCAGTCCCCCACCGATCACGAGCAGCCGCCCCGTTGCCGGTTCGAGGGGCTCGGGCATGATCGCCTCGCGCCCTGCGGAGGCATTCACGGCGCAGGCGATCCGGCCAGCGGTCATGAACTGGCCGATGCAGCCCTGGTTGGTGCCTGTGCACGGTCTGATTTCGCTGTCGCGACCGGCTCTCGCCTTCTTGACGAGGTGCGGGTCGGCGATCGTGGCGCGGACCATCGACACCATGTCGGCGACACCCGTCTCCAGGAGGTGCTCGGCATGGTCGAGCGTCATGATCCGGCCGGTGACGATCGTGGGCACCTGTAGGGAACGCGCGATGGGCTCGTTCACGGGGATCTCGTATCCGAGCGGGCTTTCCATGCTGGTGAGCATCTTGTGGAAGTGCCAATGGCTGCCCAGGGACAGATCGATGAAGTCGACGTCCGATTCCACCGCGTGCGCGATGGCGGAGACCTCCGACGGGAGCAGGCTGTCCGGGATTCCGTCGTCCCCGGCGAGGCGGATCCCGACGGGGAAGTCGGAACTGACCGCGCTGCGCACTGCGGCGAGGATCTGCCGCAGGAAGCGCAGCCGGTTCTCGGCGGACCCCCCGTAGTCGTCCTCGCGGTGGTTGAGGGCGGGTGAGAGGAACTGGTGCACGAGGTACCCGTGGGCGGCGTGGATCTCCACTCCGTCGATGCCCGACTCCTTGACGACGCGGGCAGCGTCGGCGTAGCCGGCGACCGCATCGTCGATCATCGTCTGCGTCATCGCGATTGGGACAGTGCCCACCAGGATGCCCGGTACGGCGCTGGAGGACCACTGGGCAAGGCCTGGAGCGGACGGCACCTCGCTGCCCGCGTGTGAGATTTGCTGGAACAGCCGCATCCCGTACGGGCGCGTCCGGGAGATGAGTTCCGCATAGATCCGCGGCATCTCCGCCGAGCGAATCGGCACGGTTGGTGTGGGCGAATTCGGGTGGGCTCCCGCGATCTGAAGAATGCTCAGGGCCACCCCACCTCGTGCGCGTGCCTCGTGATAGGCGAACAGATCCTCCCCGGCCAGCCCTGTGCCGTGCGCTGTGCGCACGATCCGGTTCGGGATGGTGACGTCCGCGATCTGCAGCGGACTGAATACGTTGGGGTACCTGTCGGCCATGTCAGACCTGCGTCGCTCGCAACGGCAACCGGCAACTCACATCGGCCATCGTCATCCAAGCCCCTCCCAGCGCCCTTGCCAACTCGGTCGGACAGCGCGCACAAAAGACTGCCGCTCGACCAATTGTCTCGTTATTTACATAACAATGTTGCATACTTTGCTGGACACGGCAAGGTAGTCCTCGTAGTGTGACTGCTTATGGGCCGCGAGATGCGGCCTCCGCAGACCCGCGGCGTTGCGGGCACAGCATCTGAGGAGACAACGTGGTTTCTCGCAAGACAATCGGGGCCGGGGTCCTGGTTCTCGCTCTCGCTCTCGCGGGATGTGCCGGTCCTGGAGCGGATGGGGAGTCGCCGGGGACGGCAGATCCGTTCATCATCTATGCCAGCTTGGGCGTCTCCGGTCCCGCCGCAGGCATCGCATCGGCGAACGTCCGCGGCCTGGAGGCGGGGGCGGATGCCGTCAATGCCGCCGGCGGCATCGACGGGCGCCAGATCGAGGTCGTCGTGGCCGACGACGGCCTCGATCCTGCGAAGGCGACCACTCTGCTGCAGGAGCAGTTGGACAAGGGGCCGATCGATCTGGCGATCCCCGGATCGGTCAGCAACGTGGGCCTCGCGATGATCGCCGCACTGACCCGCGAGAAGATCATCTCCACCGGGCAGCAGGCCACCCTCGCCGACAGTGAGAAGTATCCATATCACTTCGGCATGGTTGTCCCCAACCCGCTGCAGGTCGACGCGCAGATCGAGCAGGTGATTGCCGACGTCGATCCGAAGAAGGTCGCGATCCTCAACGCGAACGATGCCAACGGGCAAGCCGTCGGCACTGCCTACGAAGAGGGATTCAAGGACAAAGGCATCGAGGTGGCGCACCAGGAGTTCGGGACCACCGACGTGGACATGACAGCGCAGCTGCAGTCGCTGCAGGCCGAGAACCCGGACGTTCTCATCCTGCAGGGCTACGGGGCCGTCGCCGGCTACACGCTGCAGAGCCGCACGAAGCTCGGCTGGGATATCCCGACGTACGGCCACGCGGACTACGGCACCACCGACCTGGCCTCGATGAGCGGGCCCGCCGACTGGGTCAACGTGAAGGTCCTTACGTACTTCCCGATGGATCCGACGTCGCCGCGCACCGTCGGCTTCGACGACCTGATGACGGCGCTCACCGCAGACGGCGGGAAGATCGACCAGACCATCTACCAGTACGCACTGTTCTGGGACATCCCCTGGCTCGCCAAGGCGGCCTGGGAGTCTGCCGACGGTGATGACTCCGAAGCGATCAGCGCCTCCTACCTGGCGTTGGACGTGACCGCTGACGCCGACTCCCCGTACGCCTACCTGCCCCAGTACAAGTGGTCTCCCACGTCGCACCAGTTCGACGTGGATCCCAGTGTGGCGATGCGCATCGTCTCGCCCGGTCCTCTGGTGGACGGCGTGTTCACGCCGGAGCAGTAGACCGGACAGTGCGGTGGGGCCGGGAGCACCGAAACTGCTCCCGGCCCCACCGTTTCCCTGTCCCCGATTTCGGCTCTCTACGGTGTCGGCGTATCCGAGACAGGCGCGACGCCGGCAGACGGATGCAGTGTCTCCAGCATGGGGCGCGATGGTGAATCGCCTCCGCCCGTCGTCACAGCGCACGAGCTGGTCGTGGTGCCACCCGAAGGGGGGCACGACCGACTCCGAGCTCTGAAGATCGACACGGACGAACATGCTGGTCAGCGCGGCGTCGTCGCCGTCGAGTTCAATGAGGGGCTATACGAGGAGATGTTTGACCGTCAATGGCAACACTGGGCACATCGTTGTGGAGCAGTAACCCCATCGACAAACCGAGAACCTCTCTGCGACATCTGCCGGAAACCCCTGCCGTTCGCTGGTTATGACAAAAGTTTGCGGCGGGCCTCCTAAGCCTTAGTTCTGGACAGCGCCGCAAACGATGGCGGTCTCAACCGGTCAACGCACCGACCCGAACGCGCCGCACTGGTCGATGAGGGTCCCGTCAGCAGTGGCTAGCTTCCCCTGCAGGACACGACGTCATGCGCGAGGGGCCAAGGTGGAAAGGAACCGGTCGAGAGCTGTCGAGACGTGCCGTGCGTCCAGTTGATCAGGGAACGTGATCGCTTGGAGGGTGAGGCCGTCGATGAAGGTGTGGAGGAGACCCACTGCCTCCTCGTCGCTGGGATCGTCGAGCTCGTCGCGCATCTGCAGCGGGATCTGTAAACCCTTGGCGCTGGCAACGGCGACTCGGCAGAGGTACCGCTCGCCGAACCATCCAGCCGTCTTCAGCTCGGCGAGCGCAGGATCCCAGCGGGCATGCGTCAGGGCTTCGAGCCACACCGTGCCCTCGATCCGCCGGTTCGCGTCGAGCGGGAGCATCTCCTCGAGGAGACTGCGGCTGAGCTCCCGACCAGTTCGCCCGATGTCGAGGTGCTCTTGCAGCCGTTCGCCGACGCGCTGGGTCATCATCTCGGCTGCGAAGCGGATCAGTCCGACCTGATCCGCGAAGTAGTGGCGCAGTGCTCCCGAGGAAACACCGGCCTCAGCCGCGACGGCGCGGACGGTTGCGCCCTGCATCCCACTACGCCCGATGACGCGCCACACGGCAGCCGCAAGCTCCGCGCGACGCGCTTCGTGGTCCACGATCTTCGGCACCCGCCTTTTATAGCACGTCCGTATCGTCAATCTGTTACAGTACGGTTGTGTTGTTTAAGGTGGTGGCGGGTGGTTGCTTCGGAACTGGGCGTCCTCGTGGGCTTGGCGCTGGCGGACAGCACCAGCATCGGCACCCTCGTCATTCCGATCTGGCTCCTGATGCGAGAGCGACTCGAGGTGGGCCGCATCTTGCTCTATCTCGTCGTCATCGCTGGCTTCTACTGGGTCCTGAGCCTCGCGCTACTCGCGTTCGTCACGCAGGTGACCGAGTTCGCGCACACCTTGCAGCCGGACCGTTCGTGGTCATGGATCCAGCTCGCAGCCGGAGTGATCGTGCTGGGTCTCGGGATCTGGACCGATCGGAGGCCCGGGCCGTCGACGGCGCAGCCTTCTCGGGCGGGGCGCTGGCGAAGCCGGACGCTGCGGCTCGATGGCAACCGGGCCATCATCGGACTCGCACTGACGGCCGGCGTCCTGGAGGCAGCGACCATGCTGCCACTGCTTGCGGCGGTGGGGATGATCGAGCGATCGACCTTCTCGCCCATCGAGTCCGCCCTGGCGGTGTCGGGCTATGTCGCGATCATGATGCTGCCGGCGATCGCACTTCTGGCAGTTCGTGTCGGAATCGGAGAGCGGGCTGCACAACCACTCGCTGCGGCTGGCCGGTGGCTCGAACGACAGTCCAACGCCGTCATCGCCACCATCTTGATCGTCCTCGGCGGGCTCGTGGCTGCCGACGCGGCGATACGACTCGACCTCGTTTCCTAGCCTCCACACATACGAAAGGCGTCAACGCATGAAGAACATCTCCTGGTCGCCAAGGACCATCCTCGGACTCGTGGCTATCGCAGCGGGTGCCGTCCTCGCGATCTTCTTCTGGGAGCTTCGCGTCTTCTGGTTCCAGGGGGGCCTCATCGGCGTCGCGCTGATCGGCCTCGGCGGGCTCGATCTCTGGGAGTCGCGGCGCCGCGCGCGCGGCCACGCACCTCGCGGTTTGCTGGAGGAGCTGCGCGAGGACATCGTCGGCCCGTCCCGCGGCGCGGAAGCCCAGCGGGATGCTCGCGCGACAGGGCCTGCGGCGCAGGGTCCCGCCGCCCGCGACGACATCGACCGTGACGATTCGACCCAACACCGCTGACCGACAGTCGAGCTATGCACGTGCACACGGGCTCGCATAGCGCCTGCAGTAGCGGATGCGACGACGTACAGCCCCTCGACGGGTACGCCGCCATCGTCCAAGGCGCGTCCGAACTCATCGGTCATCACCCCCGTTGGTACCCAGGTCGGAGAGCATGACCCGAAAGGCGTAGGGCCGCCGTGCAAAGGTGCCAGGCTCTGTGCCGACAGAGTGATGTCTCGGGAGGCACCGGATACCTCCTGAAAGAACGCGTCGGATGATTCGCCGGCTTCCTAACCGCAGCCGACACCGTAGGTAACGGCGGGGTCAGCATCGACCCGAGGTAGTCGCCGCGCTTCTGGACAACGGTCCCAGCCACGACCCGCTCGCAACTCTCACCGACCGAGGGCGAGAGGTACTCGCGCACCTGGACGAGGGAGGTCGGAATGATCAGGTCATCAGGCTACCCCGCCTCAGTGCCCCCCTCCGTCGAGCGCAACGTAAGCAGCATCTTCACCAAACTCGAACCCGGCGAGCACTCCGGCAACAAACGCGTCCTCGCGGTACTGGAGTACCACAAAAACCTAAGGTCCATAGAACTAACCGCTGAGCGACAGGAAGTACGAAACTACGGAGTGTCGGAGTGTTCACTATCCCTACCTCTGGGGTGTGACAGTTTCGATGCGAGTGATGAGCGCAGGCCAGGGCTACAAGTACCTGCTGCGCAGCGTCGCGGCCGGTGACGGGGACCGGGCATTCTCGACCCCACTGACCCGTTACTACGCGGAGGCGGGCACCCCGCCGGGGCGCTGGGCAGGAACCGGCATTACTGGTATCCACGTCGATCCGTCAGCACCGATCACTGAACCGCAGCTGCGTGCGCTGATCGGTGCGGGGCAGGATCCTGGTAGCGGTGAGCAACTCGGCCGCCCGTACCGGACATTCGCGACCGTCAGCGATCGAGTCTCACGGCGAATGGAACATCTCCCCGACGGCCTCAGCGACGCGGATCGGGCCCTACAGTCGGCGCTCATCGAGACCGAGGAGCGGAGAAGACCCCCCGGCAGTGCCGTCGCCGGATTTGATCTGACATTCTCGGTACCCAAGTCCGTATCTACCTTGTGGGGCGTCTCCGACGCGGGGACGCAGGCACTGATTGTTCAGGCGCATCACGCCGCAATGCAAGATGTGCTCGATCTGATCGAACGTGACGTCGCGCGCACGCGCGTCGGAGCGCTGGGCCCGCGCGGTGCCGTCGCACAGGTCCCCGTGCGTGGGGTGATCGGAACGGTGTTCGATCACTACGACTCGCGCGCCTCTGATCCGCAGCTGCACACGCATGTTGTCCTCGCGAATCGTGTCCAGGGGGCACACGACGGGAAGTGGCGCACCCTCGATTCCCGTGCGCTGCATGGCGCACTTACGGGGATTTCAGAGCACTACAACGCCCTCTTGTCCGACCACCTTGCACGGGCGTTGAACGTTGCATGGGAGGCTCGCGATCGCGGCGAGGGTCGCATGACAGCGTGGGAGATCACGGCAGTACCGCAACGACTCATGGACGAGTTCTCGTCGCGCACTCGCGATATCGAGCGCACCAAGGAGCGGCTCGTCAACGAGTACGTGGCCGCGCACGGGCGCGCCCCTTCACCCACACAACTGTGGCGGATCCGTCAGCAGGCAACCCTCGAGACACGTCCACCGAAACAGCACCTCTCGCTGGCGGATCTCACCTCCCAATGGCGACGACGCGCGCGAACAATCCTCGGGCAGCAGCCCGAGGTCTGGGTACGTGCGCTGCTGAACTCGGACCGGCCAGCCGAGGCTCTGCTGCGGGCCGATGATGTGCCGCTGGAAGAGATCGAGGCGATCGCGCGACAGGTAGTTCACAACGTGGCGGACCGCCGCTCCACGTGGCGGCGATGGAACCTGCATGCAGAAGCAGTCCGACAGACCATGCCCGCACGCTTTCAGACGACGAACGATCGGGAAGCGGTGATCGGCCTGATCGTGGACGCCGCCGAAAACGGATCGTTGCAGCTCACCCCACCCGAACTGGCAAGCAGCCCGCAACTGTTCCAGCGCGCCGACGGAAGCAGCGTATTCCGCCCCGAGGCTTCCATCGTCTACAGCTCCGAGGATGTGCTCGCCGCGGAGGACCGTCTCCTTGCGCTCGGCAACAGCACACACGGCCCATCGGTCTCGATCGACACCGTTGAGCATGCCACCACCCCGAGACGGGATGCTCGACGACTTGGTGCTGACCAGCGCGACGCGATCGCTCGCGTCGCCGTGTCCGGGCGCATCCTGGACGTGCTCGTCGGCCCAGCCGGCGCCGGAAAGACGACCGCCCTGGGTGCGCTCCGTCAGGCATGGGAGCGCGAGCACGGCGCCGGATCCGTTGTCGCCCTCGCACCCTCCGCGGCAGCGGCAGCGGTGCTCGGCGACGACCTCGGTGTGACGACCGAGAACACCGCGAAGTGGTTACACGAACACCGCACCCGGGGCCTGGCGCTACACCATGGCCAGTTGATGATCATCGACGAGGCCTCCCTGGCGGGTACCTTCGCACTCGACGAACTCGCCGCCCACGCCGAGCAAGCCGGTGCGAAGATCTTGCTCGTCGGCGACTACGCACAGTTGCAAGCCGTCGATGCCGGTGGAGCGTTCGGGATGCTTGTCCGTGAGCGAGACGACGCACCAGAGCTCGTGGACGTGCGTCGATTCCGGCACGACTGGGAGAAGCACGCGTCCCTGCAGTTGCGGCTCGGTGACCCGGTGGTAGTGGACACCTATATCGAGCACAACCGGGTGATCGGCGCACCCCGCCAGGACGTGCTCGAAACCGCATACCGGGCGTGGCGCGCTGACCGTGACTCGGGACAGACAAGCATCCTCGTCGCAGAGACGTCCGCGACGGTCATCGAGCTCAACGACCGTGCTCGAGCAGATCGGATCCTCGCCGGCGACGTCGCCGAAGGCGGTGTGCGATTGCACGACGGCACCGCAGCGTCCGTTGGCGACGTCGTCATCAGCCGCCGCAACAACCGTCGCCTCGCCGTCGGCCGCGGCTGGGTCAAGAACAACGACAGGTGGATCGTCACCGCCGCGTCCGATGACGGCTCATTGACCGTCCGTCGTGAACACTCTCGTCTGCGGCCGGCGATCACGCTGCCGGCGCCCTACGTTGCCGAGCACGTTGAACTCGGCTATGCGATCACCGCGCATCGTGCCCAGGGCATCACCGTAGATACCGCGCACGCTGTGGTCGCGTCTCCAGAAACGACCCGCGAAGCGCTGTACGTCGCGATGACTCGAGGCCGGGAAGCGAACACCGTCTATGTCGCCACTGACCAAGACCATCTCGAGGAGCACCAGCACCGCGAAGACTTGCAGATGACCGCCCGCTCCATTCTGTTCGGCGTCCTTCAGCATAGCGGCGAGGAACTCTCGGCGCACGAGACGATCATTGTCGAGCAGGAGGATTGGGGATCGATCCGACAGCTGGCCGCGGAATACGACACGATCGCCCAAACCGCCCAACACGACCGCTGGGTGACCCTGCTCCGAGACAGCGGGCTCGACGAACCCAGACTCGATGAATTCCTGGCGGCCGACTCCTACGGAGTGCTCGCGGCGACGCTACGACGACTCGAAGGCGATGGGCACAACATAGACGCGCTCGTCCCGGCCATCATCCAGGCGGGCGGTCTCGCCGATACTGAGGATCTCGGCTCGCTGCTTCGTGCCCGACTACTCCGAGCCACGGCGCGCTACACCCCGGCGCCACGTCGACAGCAGCTGATCGTGGGACTTCTCCCGCGTGCCCAAGGGAGGATGGAGCCGACCATGCGTGCGGCCCTGCAGGAACGCGAACGGTTGATTGTCGAGCGTGCCGCCGCACTAGCGGAGTCTGTCGACGCGCGAACGGACCCTTGGGCACGACGCCTCGCGCCAGCAGCGGCCGATGACATACGTGCCGCCGCCCGCCGCCGCCACGCACTCGTGATCGTCGCGGCATACCGGGACCTCAACCATGTAACAACGCCGACTCACGCGCTCGGTCCGATGCCCGATAACGACGTCCAGCGTCTGCAGTACGCCCGTGCACAGCAAGCACTGACGGCCATCACAGATAGCCATGACGGTGCACAAGACTCCACGCAGCGTCGGAGCACCGGGCGGCAGTCCGGGCGAACCCTGTGACCAGCATGGCGGGTGAATTCGTACTGGCCCGCCGGCAGACGGCGCGCCATTTAGAGAACAATTCCGGCGGCCGAAGCTGGAGCGCTACCGTACCCGACCGACCGGGCTCACCGTAGAACCGACCAGCCTTCACCCCAGAGTTCTTCCCCGTGCGGAGAGTCGGGGGTATCGTGAAGGTGCGGCAGGACAATTTTTGGCCGAGTCGAACCTCGTTAGGGGTTCGGCAGAGCAGACCCCATCGGGGACCATCATTCGCACGAGACCACGCCGCTGTCCAAGTAGGTCGTGCTTGATTGTGAGGTCCGAGATGTTGATGCAGCGGCTCTGGGCGCGAAGTGAGTCCACGTACAACTTCCTGCAGCGGTGGATGCCAACCAACCGTCTGTTCGCCGTCCTGAGGACCCGGCGGGGCCTGAAATGGGGCGTACCGGCGATGGGCCTCGGCGTCCTCTACGGATTCATCGCCGTGGTTTGCATCGTGATGGTGCAGAACGGCGCGAGTCCCGCCCTCTACCTGCTCTTCGCGCTGTGCGGAGTGAATGCAGTCAAGTTCCTGGCTTTCGGTCCGGTGAGCCTGGTGTGGCTCCTCCGAGCCCGTCTGCGTGAGAGCGGCGGATAGCACGCCAGGTGCGCTCCGCGACCGTTTAGGGAGCGGGCGTGTGGTGGTGTGCCGTGCACAGGCGCACGCGCCGGGGGTCGCGGCACTCGCGCCGAACGAGGATGCGCAGTCGCAATCCGCTGATGGCTGGGAGCAGGAGTCGACTGCTATCCCGTCTCGCGACCGGCCGATGATTGCAGCCAATGAGCCTGGGCCCCGCCTTGTCGGGCGGGACCCTGGCCCCGTCGTTGAGTTGCGCCCAACGACTGTTGGATCGGTCAGTTAGTCACTCATGTTGGTCAGTTCTTCGCCGGGCGGGAGCTGATCCTCCTCCCGCACGTACCCGGCTTCTTCGCGTCGTTTAGCGAGGGCGCGTCCGAACAGCAGCGTCAGACCAGTGGCAGCACCCACCAGACCGATGATGCCTGCGGTCCAGACCCAGCCGTCCATGCCGGTGGACGCCAGCTGATCCGTTCCGGGGCGTGACGGGACCTCGGGTGTCTCGGGTGTCTCCGGTGTCGCTGGTGTCGTGGGCTCGAGGGGCTCTTCAGGCTGGTCGGGTTTCGCGGTGATCCTGGTCGTCTCCCCGGGAGCGCCGAGGTAGCCACTAGCTAGAACATCGTCCTCGGCCGAATACAGGGTCTCGACCCAGAACACCAGTCCGGCCTCGTCCACGCTGGTCGCACCCGAGCGGTACTCGCCGGGTCCGTTCACCGGGATCGGCTTCGACGTGAAGAAGGGGTCTCCTTCCTCACCGTCCGCCGGCTGCGTCTCGAACGGTCCGTACGCGCGGAACACCAGGTACGAGCCATCAGGAATGTTCGTACCGGTGACGGTGGCGACGTCCTCGAATTCTTCGCCGACCAGCGCGTCAGGCTGGGCCTGGGTACGCACGTGCACGTCCCACCCGGGCGTCGGACGCTCGGGAACGTAGAACCGTTCGAGGATGTCGGCCGGGCTCGACGCATACGGCTGAACCCGGTCGTCTCCGCCGAAGTTCGACACGATCACGTAGTAGCCGGTTTCGGTCGGGCGGATCTGGTCGTCATCGGTGTAGCCGATGCGCCAGTCGCCGTTACGGGCCGGAGTGGTGATCGTCGTCAGCGTGGGCGCTGCGTCCAGATCCAGCTCGTCTGTCAGGTCCGATTCTGCGAGGGGCCCGTACACGGTGTGCGTGATCTCGTCGAGGTCTGCGCCCCAGTACCCGTCGCCGGTGAACTCGCCATGGTTGTCCGGGAACCCGGTCACCGTGATCGTGTCGAACGCGCGTCCGCCCGGGTGGACGTTGTACTCCCGAACCTCGGACGTGATGGTCACCGGGTGGCGGACACTCGTCGACTCCACAGGGATGCCGTAGCGATCGGCCCAGTCATCGGCGATGTAATCGCGGAACTCCGCCGGCTGCTCGGCCCGGTGAACTTCCCACACCCACGTCACGAACCCGGCATCCGGCAGCACGACCTCCGGGGATGTGTACGTGCCCGGCCCGTCCGCGATCACGTGCACCGTGTCGATTGCGACAGCATCAGCGGGCACCGTTTCCTGTTCGAGCGGCGGCAGCGTGCCGGGCACCTGATAGGCCGTGCCGGTGAACGTCACGGGCACAGGGGCGCCGTCCACACGCAACCAGGAACCGTTCGAGGAGGACACCTCAATGGTGTCGGTGACCGGGTCGCCGGGCACGAGGAGACGTGCGTCAGCATGCGAGACGGCAACAGGCTGGAACGGGGTCACGTGAGTCTCGGCGACCCGCCCGAACCAGTCCGTGAACGATCCGCGAATGTACTGCGCAGCATCGCCCTGCTGGTCCCGGTCGATGCTCCACACCCACGTGTAGAACCCAGACTCCGCCGCGACGACGGTCCCGGGCGACTCGTATGTGCCAACCCCACGGTCCAAGACAAGAGTCTCTGTGCCCGCGACCGGCGCCCCCGCAGGGACTGTCTCGGACTCGGCCGGCTGCTCCTCGAACGGCCCGTACAGCACGCCGGTCGCCTCCAGCGGCACTGGGGTTCCCTCGACGTGGATCCAGTCACCCATGCCGACCGTAGATACGTCCAGGGTGTCAACGAAGGCGTCACCTTCAGCAACGAAACGACTGGCGACCTGCGTGCCGATGACCGGCTGGAAATCCAACGAGATCATCGGCGTCTGGTCGGAGTCCGTTGCAGCAGCCGGCGTACCGGCAGCGAGAAGGCGCTGCGATCCAGGGGTGGAGTACAGGTTCACGCGTGCGCCGAGCCCGGCCCCAGAGTAGGAAGCAGAAGCAGACACCTGATAGGCCGGAACGCCCGAGGCAGGGGTGCCAACAATGTCGTAACGGCCGATGCCTGCCTGCTTGGACGTTGATCCGTCCAGGAATCGCGCTCCGCTCAGCACGACGCTGCCGGCCATCGATGCCGGGGAGACCGTCACGTCAAGGTACCCGTTGTACTGATCCTGCATCGTGATTTCGACGTCCACCGTCGGTGCCACCGACGCGTTCGTGGCTGCCTCGGCTCGCATGATTGCGAGGTTGTCGAGCACGGTCTGTCGTGCTGCGGGGTCTACGCGCAGGATGTAGTGGTCGGTGCCGCCGGACGCGTTGTACGTATCGGGGTCGGCGACCTCCCAGGCGAAGATCTGCACGGCGGCCGTCACGTTCGGGTCCGAGGACGGTCCCCATTTCGCCAGCACGTAGTTCAGCTGCGCCAGAGCCGTCTGCGACAGCTGCTGCCCGGTGTGGCTGTTCAGCGCGGTCACGGTCGATGGGGCTGATGTCGTCATCCCGAGCGGGCTCGGTGCCCCGCTGTCGATGCAGTAGACCTGCATCCCGTCGGACTCCGCGACGTAGGCACCGAGCACGCCGTAGTCGTTCCAGTACGAAGGTCCTCGGGTCGCCGCCTCTGCGGCCTGCGGCAGCAGCACACCGCCGGTAACGGCCACGAGCAGGACCATCAGCAGCCCCCGCAATCTCCGATACCCCGGTCGCGGCTTTGGCCGCCCGGGTTCCACGCCCTGTGGACGTGAGAGCAGAACACTCATCTATCACTCCTCCATGTGCAAAGAGGCGGAATGCTCCGCCCGGAGCACAGGTACGAAGCACGCACCGCGCGCGCACCGATCCGCGGCAAGGTCAGACGCAACGAAAAGCCCACGCACCCTGTTGAGGGGCGCGTGGGCGGGGGCGGGTCAGCGGCCGGGGTACTCGGGGCCGATAACGCGTTGCGGGGGCGGGTCGCTGCCATCAGATACGGCATCGCGGTCGAGCTGTGTTCGACGCTTGTGAAGGAGTTCGTTGAGCAGAACTCCGTGCTCGAGGGGTGTCTTGGCCTGGGTGATCCGTCGCCCCGATCGACCTGTCGTCTCGAGGACGTGCGCCAGTCGACTACGCAGCTCATCATCAGGCACGGCCTGGATCGTCAGTGCGATTTCGTCGAGCGCGCTACTCTCGTGCTCGTTGACGCGGAACGCGGCTGACACGGGCGCGTTATGAGGTCCGACCGGGCCGACGACGAGGCGGGCGGGTTGGTTCCCGAAGACGGTGACGGCGTCGTAGACGCCGGCATCGAGCGAGCCCGCCGCCCGCGACGACGCCCCGGCGTACAGGACTTGCCCGTTCGGCCCTTCCACTCGCACATCGAGATCCGCCTCATGCAAGACGCCCTGCAGCCGGGCGCGCGCCTCACGAGAAAGTAGCCGTCGAGGCGGAAGCGGCGACGCTTCCTGGTCAATGAGATCCCGTAACGCCTGCAGGGCGACAAGGTCCCGCGGCACCCAGTCATGCTGGAATCGCACCGGCAACGCCTGACTCGGCGAACCGCCCTGCACGGCCAGCTCTCGTAGTCTCGCCTCGCGGGCGCGCGCCGCAGTGAGGAAATCGGCCTCCCACTGGGTGTGATCCCACCTGTACCGGGCGCCTTCGAACTCGCCCTCATATCCCGGCGCCACGGTCACCAAGTAGTCGTCTTTGTGTGGCTCAACCGGCAACGGAGCGCGCTCCAGCAGATCAGACAACGCGTCACGGAGATCCTGGTCCTCCACCACCCTGCGTTGCGCACGAGTCGAGTACTGAACGTCGGCAAGGACCTCCAGAGCATCCTCCGTGAAGTCCATGTACGCATCGTTGTACGCTGCTTCGTCGAGCGTGCCGTCGTCGCGACGGTAGTCGTCCTGGTTCGGTTCCTTGGGGAAGATCTCTTCCAAGGTGTCCAGCACCGGCGATCCGTCGTACGCGGTCAGGAACGGCCTGTCGTCATACAGCGCTCTGGCCGAACGAGTGTTGCCGTCGATGTGCTTGAGCTCCTGCTCCGGGAACCACCATGCGTTCACCGGCTGCGCGGACGTGAACGCAGCGTCGGCCTCGTCGTCGATCCCGATCCGCGCAGTGGTAAGCAGATCGTACAGCGCTCCGGCTGCGTCCTCGCGGCTGTCCCCGGCGATCTGGAACGCGATCGGAATCACGTACTGCTTCCTCTTTGACTCCTCAGCCATTTCCGTGCTCCTTCCCGGTAGGCGCGTGCTGCGCCTCACGCATCAGGTGTGTCAAAGGCCGAGTTCCGGACCACGTGACGTCGGAGCGTGAGGGGCTGATGTGGGCGGTCTCAGGTCTTCCTCGCGGCGCTGCAGAGCTGCTGAGATCAGCTGACCGACGTCATGACCGACTGATGCCGCCTCGTTGAGCGGTATCTGCGTGACTGTGACCCGCGGGTGAGGTGTCGCCTCACGCAGAGCGTCAAGCCACGCGTCGACGTCCTCCGGAGTGCGCCATTCCTGTGGACGACGGTGAGTGCTGAGGAACTCGGTGGCGCCGGCATATGCGTCGGAGCTGCTCAGCTCTTCGAAGACCTCCTGGGCGAGCGCCCGGACGAACGGGGCACTCCGAGTCCCGACACGAATCGTCGGTTCGACTTCTGGGTCGTCCGACCAGTCGACGACGCCAACCATGACTGGTGCAGGGCGGGCGGCAGCCGCGCGAGCCGCCAACAGCTCGCCAGAGCGCAGGCCGGAATGTCCGGTGCGCTGGACGACTGCAGACACCCGTTCCAAAACGGCGGATGGCTGCTGCATGCGATCGAAATGCTGCAGCAGCGATGCGATATCGGAGAGCGCCCGGGAGTCGATCTGACCAATCGGCAACGAGGCTGCGGCCTGCCCGCTCTGTCCAAAACGGGACGGCCCGACGAGCAGCTGCACGCTGCGCCCCATGAAGTCCCGCGCGTCATACAGCCCCTCCGGAACCTCTCCGACTGCCTCGCTCGCGTGCCCGGCGAAGAGCGGCTCGCCGGGCACGCCGGGCGTCTCCAGCTCGACGAATCGATCCGCGCTGGCCAGGGTCACCTGAAGCTGTACCAACTCTTCGTCCGTCAAGGTCCGGGCAGCTGGGTCTCGGTGGCTCTCACCATCCACCAACGCCCGGAGCACCTCCACGGTCGTCAGATCCGAGAGGAACGTCTGATGCACGGAGTCCGGAACGTCCTTCGCCGGGTACGCGCTCTCCTGATGCGCCCACCCGCGGATCCCTTCCGGCGCGCTCTCAGCCGGATGCGCGGCGGCGACGCTGCCGGTGATCGCCTTCTCGACGAGGGCCTTTGCGTCTGCCCATGATCGGGCGTTGACATCAAAGACGACCGGAACGCGCACCGACCACAACTGGCCGCGGGCTCCCTCCGCGGGAAGCTTCGTCATCAGGATCTCCAACCTGTCAACCGCCCGCGCAATTTGCGAGGCAGTCCACAGGTACGGCGACTCCCGGTCACGAGCGTTCGATGATGGCTTCCTTCGGCGTACTTCTCAACCTCAAGGCCGCATCAGTCCTGCCCGGAAGAGCCCGCCATGTCCGCGACGACCAACTCATCCCACCGCGACCGTTCCACAGGACGCGAAAGGCCGGCAGGACACTGTTCCGTATCGACGACGACCTCGTGCTCTTGCCGCGTTCGATGGAACAGGGCGAGAACGAACTCGCGCGGCACATCCATCTCGACGATGCCGTGCGGGCGCCCTCCTAGCGCCCCCAGACGAGTTGCGAACCAGTGCGCCCTCTCGAAGCTCGTCGTCCAAGACATCCCGTCCTCGTGCCCGGGCGCCGCGGCACGGTACACATGCAGGCTCTCCGGCAGCGATCTGACCGGCCTCGGCTCTACCTCGTGGAGGTAGGTGTCCGCCGGCGTCGCCATCGAGAACAAGGCCGTCCACAACTCCCGCGACGCAGCGAGGCCCGGCCACTCGCACGTCGTCCACGTGTCCTCCAGCGCCGTCCGAAGCTCCCGCGGATCCTCCAGCAGCCCCCCGCCAACCGCGGTCACCAGCAGAGCCGGCTTCTCATTTCTCCCAGCTCGAGCAGCCAGGTCACGCCACTGCGCCGAGGCGGGCACCCGTTCCACGTTCGGAGTCATGTGCGTACCTCGATCCAACTCATGGATCTGTTCTAGCTCATACGGTTTGCCGCGCTCTGGCTTCTCAAAGCCTCGTGACCTCTCCATGTCCAGCAGGTAGGACATACGGCACGCTCGCTACCGGTCGACTCAATCAGCAGGCGGATGCCACAGTCCTGACTCTCATCTCTTCGGGTCGACCGGGTCCATCCCGAGCAGGTCCTCGACCTCGATCGTCGCCTGGCAGCCCCACCGGTCCGATGCCATGAGGCGCGTGTTGCTCGGGAAACCGTCCCAAGTGGTCGCATGAACGGTCAGTCGGCGCCCGGCGAATGGCCCCGAAGCTGGCACATACTCGAACTCGGTGAACCTGCCATCAGGGTTCTCCTCGCCGAACCGCGTGCCATCTTCGTCAACGAACGCATACGCAAGAGCCATGCCGAGAGCCTATGTCTGACTACGGACAGTCACCGATGACGGGCGGCGATCAGTGACGCCGCGCTCGTCGTGACCTATCCGACGAGTTCACCCAGCTCGTACCAGCGCTCCTCCAGCTGCACCTGCTCCGCCTCGAGCTGACCGATGCGTTCCATCTCGGCGCCGAGGCCCATGTAATCGGACTGATCGTGATCCGCGAGTGCCGTGCGCGCCGCATCGATCTGCTGCTGGAGCTTCTCGAGCTTCCGCTCGATCGAGGCGAACTCCTTCTGCGCCGCACGGAGGTCCGCACCGCCCAGAGATGCCGTCGACACCCCAGCGCGAGGCGCGGGGCTCGCGGACTCATCGGCGCGCTGCATCTCCAGTGCACGAAGCCGAAGATATTCATCCACGCCGCCGGGCAGGTGCCGCAGGTGCTGGTTCAGAATCGCGTACTGCTGGTCCGTCACCCGCTCCAGGAAATAGCGATCATGGCTGACGACCAAGAGTGTTCCCGGCCACGAATCGAGGAGATCCTCGAGCGCCGACAGCATGTCCGTGTCCAAATCGTTCGTAGGCTCATCGAGGATGAGCAAGTTCGGCTGATCCAGCAGGATGAGCAGCAGCTGCAAGCGCCGTTTCTGCCCACCGGACAGATCCTTCACGGGCGTCGACAGCTGCGCCGACGAGAAGCCGAGGCGCTCCAGGAGCTGCGAAGGTGTGAGCTCAGCCGCCTTGGAACCGGAGCCGAACGTATACGTGGAGCGCAGCCGCCCCACGACGGTCCGGACCGGGTCATCGGCGAAAGCGTCGAGCTCATCGAGCCGCTGCGAAAGCGCCGCGACCTTCACCGTCGTACCCCGCTTCACCCGCCCCGAAGTCGGGACCACGGTGCCGTCGATCAACCCGAGCAGGGTGGACTTGCCTGCGCCATTCACTCCCAGAATGCCGGTGCGCTCACCCGGTGCGATCCGCCACTCGACATCACGGAGCACATCCCGCTCACCGAAAGCGACGCCGGCATCAAGTAAGTCGACAACCTGTTTGCCGAGCCTCGTGACAGCCAAGGACTGCAACGAGACCGTATCCCGCAGAGGAGGAACATCCTCGATCAGTGCGTTTGCGGCATCGATGCGGAACTTCGGTTTCGCGGTCCGCGCCGGAGCACCACGGCGAAGCCAGGCGAGTTCCTTGCGAGCCAGGTTCTGGCGACGCTGCTCCGACGCAGCCGCCTGACGATCACGCTCGACGCGCTGCAGAATGTAGGCCGCGTATCCGCCCTCAAAGGGCTCGACGATCCGGTCGTGAACCTCCCACGTTGCGGTGCACACCTCGTCGAGGATCCACCGGTCGTGCGTCACCATGAGCAGCCCGCCCGCCTTCGCAGCCCATCGACGCTTGAGATGATCGGCGAGCCAGGTGATCGCCTCCACATCCAAATGGTTCGTCGGTTCATCCAACGCGAGAATGTCGTGCTCGCCGACGAGCAGCCGAGCGAGCGCAACGCGCCGACGCTGTCCGCCGGAGAGGGTGCCCAGCTGTGCATCCCAGTCGAGATCGCGGAGAAGTCCGCCGATCACGTCACGGATACGCGCGTCGCCTGCCCACTCGTATTCGGGTCGATCACCGACGACGGTTCCACCGACGGTCTGGTCGTCGTCGAGCGTGTCCGTTTGATCGAGTACACCTACCGTCACCCCGCCACGCGCTGTGACCCTACCGGAGTCCGGCTGCTGCCTGCCGGCGAGCATCGCGAGCAGACTCGACTTGCCGTCGCCGTTGCGGCCGACGATGCCGATGCGGTCTCCCTCCTCGACACCGATGGTGACCGAGTCGAACACGACCTTGGTCGGATACTCAAGATGCAGCGCCTCTGCGCCGAGCAAGTGTGCCACTAGACAAGTCTCCTAATTGCTACGTCGGTGACCGTTCTCCGGTAGACGAGATCGCCGAGCTGTGGGCGCCAGGCGTCTTCGTCAGTCAGCAGATCCCGTGCGATCGACCACGGGGTCTCGAAGATGTTCGCCGATGCTGCCATCGCCGGGTCGGAACCCAGCGCGACCGCGGCGGCCCTGTGTCGCACGCCACGAGCCATGAGCTCACGGGCCGCTGAGGTCGAAACCCCAAACCGGACAAAATCGGGGAAAGCAGCGATGACCGGCGAGAGTTCTTCTCCGCGTTCTTCGGCATGCTCCCGAACGAGGGCAACCGCCTGCTCGATGAGCGTCAAGAGATCGAACAGAACTACCTTGGCGTGAATGCGAAGTAGCACGTCGATGCCGATGCCCGCGCGCACCGCAATGTCCTCGAACGTCCGACCCTCGAGCCAGGCCCGCAGCAGCACGGACAGCGAGGAATTGATATCCGTCACCCCCGTGCTGCGGTACGCCGTTTCGGCCTCGCGTTGAAACCCGGGCTGTTCCAGGCACCAGGTAACGAATAGCCCAATGAGCTCAGGATCAAGGGGCGATTCCGCTGTGCTCCAGGCTGAATAGCGAGGGATGAGGTCGTCAATGACCCGATCCACGAGTCGGGGGCGTGCCGAGGTCGCACGTGCCAGAGCGAGTCGCCCCGTCGCCCGCATCTCCACTAGCCGGCGGGCCCGCAGATCGAACACGCTGAGCAAGAGCGCCCGCTCTCGCTCGGTCGCTTTCGCAGCAGCGAACGTTTCGGCCGCGAACCGCTCTGCGATCTGCGCGAACTCGTCCGCTCCAAGCTCGTCCCGGATCAGTTCGATCAGAGCAGCATCAACGCCGTCGACCAGTGAGAACAGGGGTGAGTTCGCTTCGAGGACTCCGTTGGTGAGCTGTCGCTGGTTGCGTGCGAGCGCGCGCTCGAGCTGGCGGATTAGGTCGATGAGGGCACCGTCGACCACCTCTCCGGGCTGGCCCTCGGCGACTGGGCCGACCGTTGCCCAGTCATCCGGGTTCGCGCAGATCACCAGCCCTCGGGTCGAGCTCCCCGCCCGCCCCGCCCGGCCCACCAGGTTCTTGATGTCGCGGGACAGCATCGCCTCGGGTGCGCTTCCGTCCGCGCTGCGCTTCACGGAGTACAGCACCATTGTGCGAAGCGGAAGGTTGACGCCCTCGGCCAGAGTGCTGGTACACAAAACCATCGGGATGTGACGGGCCGCAACGAGTTCTTCGAGTACCTCGCGCGTCTCCTGCGGCACGTCACCGTGATGGACGATAGCTCCTGCCCGGAGCGACTTTGTGCCAACCCATTCGTTCCCGAACTCGCGGGCCAGATATGCCACTGCAGACTCGACGAGTTCGGTGTCGCTGACGTGATCTTGCGGCGAGGGAAGGTCGAGACCGGCGTCGAGTTGCTTCAGGAGTTCGTTGGCCAACCCGACGACGCCGCGATCGCCTCCCTTCTCCGTGGCAAAAATCGCCACCGAGCCGAGGGTGAGCGCCTTCCGCGCGGCCGCCACAGCCCGCGCCTTCGTCGAAGAGTACGGGTAGGTGTTCCGACGTCCAGTCGATGGGTTCACGAACTGGAAGTCCGCCGGGCGGAGAAACTCCGGAAGCGTGTGAGAGGGCACCGACGTCGAAGGTTCGTGAAGCTCCAGCCCGATTCTCGCCTGAGCACCGGATCCAGTCGGCACCAGCACAGCGAACTCCGCGGTCGATGGCCGGTAGTCACTCCTCACGACCGTCGAGTCGGCCCCACCCAACCAGGAGTTGATCTCTTCCACATTGGGCACAATCGCCGAGACGAACACCATCCGCGGGCTCGGAACCCGTGCCTTAAAACGTGCCAGCAACAGTTCAAGGCCCACCCCGCGTGCCCCACTGTCGAGAAGATGCCCCTCGTCGCAGACAACTAGCGAAATCGAATCCAGCAGCTCAGGATAAGCACCGATCAGCCCTGTAAGAGCTTCGGGGGTCGCGATGATGACGCGCACCTCGTCGAGATCCTCGCTCTCCTCGATGCCCGGCACAGTACCCCCGTACACCGTGCGGGAGCGCAGCCCCATCCCCGTCAGATGTCTGCCAACGCTTCCACGAAGTTCACGCGCCAACGCCCGATAAGGGACGAGGAGCACAGCCTTACTGTCCGGTGAGCGTGTGAGGTGATCGAAGAGGAGCGTCTCTGTGAGCGCCGTCTTGCCTGCGCCCGTGGGCATCTGGAGCGTGTACGACTGCGGGCTGGTGAGAAGGCCGGCATCGATGGCCTCTATCTGAGAAGGGAAGAAGTCCCACACAGGCGGTCGTCGATCGAGGAACGACTCGACGAGAGGATCCCACCGGCGCGAGGCCTCAACCGGGAGCACGGCGCGCAGATTGGTCTGCTGGAATCGCTGGAGCAGCGCCAAGTACAAGCGATGCGCAACCCACTCCTCGGGGCCGATCTCAAGTGCCACCGCAGCACCCAGCTGCGCCTCAGCGACCACGGCGTCTACTACCTGTGTGTCACCGCTTCTGACCGAATCGACGAGCGCACGGGTCGACTCCGCAGCGAAACTCACCGGTCGCGTCAAAAGCTCGTGCGCAGCCCGTTGGACATCGGTGTCCCAATACCGCGGATCCGCGCGGCGCATCATCATGACTGCCGAGGCAGGATACCCGCCCAGGTAGAACGCGACCGCTGCAAAGAACAACGCATCGGCGCGCGCGCCGTCCTCCAGCTCCCGACTCACCGAGTCCAGCGCCCGCCCCAACGATGCCCAGTCCAGCGGGTCACCCTCGCCAGCCCGCACCATATCGAACAGCTCTCCGACGAGGGAGTAGTACAGGTCCGTGGTGCGGTCCTCGAGATAGTCGAGCTGGCTCAGCCGCGCATCCAGTCGAAAGTCTTCAATCGCATACTGCGTCTCCGCGTCCGCGATCCAGCGCCCCAGCGTCTCCCTCACGCGACAGCCTCGGACTCATCCGAGCTCAGCAGCGCAGCGTCATAGACCAGCTCGTAATTCGACTTGAGGTCCGGCACCGAAATCACGATCAGCGCTCTCTCGCTCGCCGGCGGCGCCACCACATCCACCAGCTCGTCCGCCACCAGACTCGCGGAGATAACTGCCACCGCCCGGAACTCACGCTGTGCCGTCGGATGATCAATCGCGTGAATGAACCGGTCCAGCTGCGCCACCGACACCGTCGAAAGCCCCGTGTCGAGAGCCCGCTCCTTGAGCCAGTTCAGAGTCTTGATGAAACGCCGAGAGCTATCCTTCTTCGAGTCAGCGATCGCGTGCTCGATTGGCTTCCAGTTGCCGGGAGTCGACTTCGTCTTCACCTCGGAGCAGATGATGCGATCTTCCTCCGACGCTGTTGGCCAGTGCGGGAGGATCATCTGCACAACGTCGGATCCAGGTGCAGGCTTCGTACGATCTTGCTTCAACCGCCACTTCTTGGGATCGAGCACCACGCCAGGATGCTCGACGGCGGCCTGGAACAGAGCCGTCAGAATCTCCCCAAAGTCACCGGCCATCGTGGAGCCCCGATCCGGGAGCTTCGTGGCAATGATCTCCTGGGACGAAGCTGACGTCCTTGCGATCCGATCCTGAAGAGTCTCGTCCGAGATGTAGCAACGACGGACCGGGACACCGAGCTGATCGGCAAGTGCGGCAGCCATGGCAACATCGATCTCGACCACCGTGAACGGCGCGCTCTGAATCGTGGCGAAGATATCCCCGAACGCTTCGAGATCGACCTCAAGCTCCTGCACGATGCCGCCTATCCCCGCGACTCGGCGACTTGCGAGCCGGCGCCGCCGCGGCCGAACGCGACACGCAATCGAGAGCGAATCGGTCGGCGTTGTCCCACCCCGACCGTTCGACACACGCCTTGAGCAACCCTGAGATCCGCTAGATTCCGGGAAACCTCGCGGGTAGGTTGGTGGTGGTCGAGATTCGACCACGTTTGAACACTCGGCTCGTCGAGGATCATCACGTTGGGCTGATCCAGCAGCACGAGCAGCAGCTGCAGGCGGCGCTGCTGACCGCCCGAGAGGTCCTTCACGGGGGTGGACAGCTGCGCCGACGAGAAGCCGAGCCTCTCCAGCAGCTGGCCCGGCGTCAGCTCGGCGGCCTTGGATCCGGTCCCGAACGTGTAGGTCGTGCGCAGACGGCCGATCACGACGCGCACCGGCTCGTCCCACACGTCCTGCAGCTCGTCGAGGCGCTGGGTGAGCGTGCGCACCTGCACGGTCTTGCCGTGCTTGACCCGCCCGCTCGTGGGCGCCACGGTGCCCGCGACCAGTCCGAGCAGCGTCGACTTCCCCGCGCCGTTGACGCCGAGGATCCCGGTGCGCTCGCCCGGCGCGACCCGCCACTCGACGTCGCGCAGCACCTCGCGCTCCGGTGTGGAACCGGAGGCCGGGAACGTCACGCCGGCGTCGATGAGGTCCACGACATCCTTCCCGAGCCGCGAGACGGCGAGCGACTGCAGGCCGATCCGGTCACGGATCTCGGGCACATCGGAGATGAGCTCGTTCGCGGCATCGATGCGGAACTTCGGCTTGGACGTGCGCGCAGGGGCGCCGCGGCGCAGCCAGGCGAGCTCCTTGCGAGCGAGGTTCTGCCGCTTCGCCTCGCTCGCCGCCGCCATCCGGTCGCGCTCGACGCGCTGCAGGATGTAGGCCGCATACCCGCCTTCGAAGGGCTCGACGATCCGGTCGTGCACCTCCCAGGTCTCGGTGCACACCTCGTCCAGGAACCAGCGGTCGTGCGTGACCACCATGAGCGCGCCCTGGTTCGCCGGCCAGCGCCGCTTCAGATGCTCCGCGAGCCAGCCGATCGCCTCCACGTCGAGGTGGTTGGTGGGCTCGTCGAGCGCGACGATGTCCCAGTCCCCGACGAGCAGCTTCGCCAGCGAGACGCGGCGGCGCTGGCCACCGGAGAGGTCGGCGACGGAGGCGTTCCAGTCCAGATCGCTCACGAGGCCGTCGATGACGTCGCGGACCTTCGGATCCCCTGCCCACTCGTGCTCCGGGGTGTCGCCCACGATCGCTCCGCCGACCGTCAGGCTGTCGTCCAGCACGTCGGCCTGATCGAGCACCCCGATCGTGGTGCCGCCGCGTACGGTCACCCGGCCGCCGTCGGGATCCAGACGTCCCGCGAGCATGGCCAGCAGGCTGGACTTGCCGTCGCCGTTGCGGCCGACGATGCCGATCCGATCCCCTTCTTCGATGCCGAGGGTGACGGAGTCGAAGACGATCCGGGTGGGGAACTCGAGATGGAGGCCTTCGGCCCCGAGGAGATGTGCCATGTCGGCTTCCAGGGTAGTCTGGCCCACCGCTCGCTACGCTCGGAGGATGACCGCCGTCCCGCTCGCCATGCCGGACGAAGCCGTCGCTCATCCCCTGACGGCGCGCGTCGGGCAGATCACAGGGCGCCTGCCCGAGGAGACCCTGCTCGATGCGGCGCAGCAGGAAGCCGCCTCGGCGCTCGCCGCCCCGCATCGCCACGGCGCCTATCTCTGGGGCCCGGTCGGACGCGGGAAGTCGCTGCTCGCCGAGGCCTACTTCGCGGCGCTGCCCACTCGGCGCAAGCGCCGTGTGCACTTCCACGACTTCTTCCTCGAGCTGCAGAGCGCGCTCGGAGCGCGGCGCGTGCCTCTCGATCGGGCGTTGAACCGCCTCATCGGCGGATCCCGCGCGATCCTGTTCGACGAGTTCCACGCGCACGACGTGGCAGACGCCGTATACCTCACGGCGACTCTGCGACACTTCATCGACCGGGATGTGCTGCTGATCGCGACCTCGAACGATCCGCCGGGCGAACTGATGCCGGGCCTGTGGCACGAGCATTTCGTGCCGGCGATCCGACTCATCGAGCAGCACCTCGACGTGATCGAGGTCGCGGACGGCACCGACTACCGAGGCGTCGGCTCGAAGATCCGCTCCGCGACCGGCTTCTCGGCCGGATCCTGGGCGCTCTCGCCCACCCGGGCGCCCTCACCGGCGATCGAGATGACGACCGAGAACGGCATCGTGCTCACCGTGCGCGCGCGGTCTGCCGAACGGATCACCGCGACCTTCGAGGACCTCTGCGGCGCGCCGCTCGGCACTCCGCAGTATCTCTGGCTCGCGGATCGGACCACCGCGCTCACGCTCCTGGATGTCCCGGATCTCCGCACGATGCACCGCGACGCACTGCTCCGGTTCTGTCACCTGATCGATGTGCTCTACGACCGCGACATCCGGCTCGATGTGCACGCACGCGCACTGCCGGAGCGCCCGCTGGACACCGCGGTGCCGGCGCGATCGCTCGAGCGCGCCCTCAGCCGCATCTCGGCGCTGCGGCACGACTGACCGGTCGCCCAGTCCGCCGGCCGTACAGGTCCCGCAGGCTCAGGCGAGCCGCAGATGCACGATGTCACCGGCCGCGATCCGGTGTTCGACGCCCTCGGCATCGACGATCAGGCAGCCGTCCTCGCCGAGTCCGATGGCCTCGCCGACCAGCTCCGCCCCGCCCGGCAGCATGACCCGCACCGTGCGGCCGAGTGTGACGCAACGCGCGGAGACCGCGTCGCGCAGGCCGCTCGCGACGGCCGAACCGTGCTCGGCGAGCGCCTCGATCCAGCCGTCCAGGCGGGCCAGGTAGCCGGCGACGAGCAGATCCAGGTCGGCCTGCGCGCCCTCCACAGCGAACGAGGTCGCCGTGGAGACCGGGAGCTGCTCGACCGTCATCGCGGTGTTCACGCCCGATCCGACTATCACCGCATCGGATCCGATCGCCTCGGCGAGGATGCCGCAGATCTTGCGCTCCCCCACCAGCACATCGTTCGGCCACTTCACCCCCACCTCGCGGTCGGGCAGTTGCGCCGCGATCGCATCGGCCATGGCGAGCCCCGCCGCCAGCGGGATCCAGCCCCGCTCGGCCATCGGGATCGCGGGCACGCGCAGCAGCACCGACAGCGCCAGTGCGGATCCGGCCGGCGTCGTCCACACGCGATCGAGGCGGCCCCGCCCCGCGACCTGGTTCTCGGTGAGGATCACGGACAGGTGCGGCCAGCCAGCCTCGTCGTCCGCATGGGCCCGCAGATCGGCGTTCGTGGAGCCGGTGGAGGCGACGATCTCGAGGCGGGCGGCGGCCGCGCCGCTGTGCGGGAAGCTCATCCGGTCACCCTATCCGCGTGCCGGATGATGCACATCGACGGCCGGCCGCTCTGAGAGGGTCCGCACAGAGGATCCGGCCGCGCTGTTGTGCCTCTCATCCAACGGACGTGGAAGCCCCGGCGCTAGTGTGGAACCCGTGACGGACACGCCTGACCTCTACACGACCGCCGGCAAGATCGCCGACCTCCGCGCCCGCTACGACGAGGCCGTCGTCGCGGCCGAGGCGAAGGCGAAGGAGAAGCAGCACGCCAAGGGCAAGATGACCGCCCGCGAGCGCATCGAACTGCTGGTCGATCCGGGGAGCTTCGTCGAGTTCGACGAGTACGTGCGGCACCGCACGACCGCGTTCGGCATGGACAAGAACCGCCCTTACGGCGACTCCGTCGTCACCGGCGTCGGGACCATCAACGGTCGCACCGTGGCGGTGTACTCCCAGGACTTCACCACCTTCGGCGGCTCGCTGGGCGAGGTCTCCGGCGACAAGATCATCAAGATCATGGAGTTCGCCCTGCGCAGCGGCGTGCCGATCATCGGCATCCTCGACTCGGGCGGCGCGCGCATTCAGGAGGGCGTCCTCGCGCTCAGCAAGTACGGCGAGATCTTCCGGGCCAACACCCGCTCCTCCGGCGTGATCCCGCAGATCTCGATCATCATGGGCCCGGCCGCCGGCGGCGCCGTGTACGGCCCCGCGCTCACCGACTTCGTGATCATGGTCGACAAGACCAGCCAGATGTTCGTGACCGGCCCTGACGTCATCAAGACCGTGACCGGCGAGGACGTCGGAATGGAGGAGCTCGGCGGCGCCTACACGCACAACACCCGCTCCGGCGTCGCGCACTACCTCGCCGAGGACGAGGATGACGCGATCGACTACGCGCGTACGCTGCTCGGCTTCCTGCCCGACAACAACATGGCCGAGCTGCCGACCTATGAGAGCGGCTTCGAGTTCGAGACGACCGACGCGGACCGCACGCTCAACACGATCATCCCGGACTCGGCCAACCAGCCGTACGACATCCACACCGTCATCGAGCGGGTCGTCGACCACGGCGAGTTCCTCGAGGTGCAGCCGCTGTTCGCCCCGAACATCGTGATCGGCTTCGGCCGCGTCGAGGGCCGTTCGGTCGGCATCATCGCGAACCAGCCGTCGCAGATGGCCGGCACCCTGAACATCGAGGCCGGCGAGAAGGCCAGCCGCTTCGTGCGCTTCTGCGACGCGTTCTCGATCCCGATCGTCACCCTCGTCGACGTTCCCGGGTACCTGCCCGGCACGGATCAGGAGTGGACCGGTGTGATCCGCCGCGGCGCGAAGCTCATCTACGCCTACGCCGAGGCCACCGTGCCGCTCGTGACCGTGATCCTGCGCAAGGCCTACGGCGGCGCCTACATCGTCATGGGCTCCAAGCAGCTCGGCGCCGACGTGAACCTCGCCTGGCCTACGGCCGAGATCGCCGTCATGGGCGGCCAGGGCGCGGTGAACATCCTCTACCGCGGCGAGATCAAGCGCGCCGAGGAAGCCGGCGAGGACGTCGCTGCCGTGCGCACCCGCCTGGCCAACGAGTACACCTACAACGTCACCAGCCCGTTCCTCGCCGCCGAGCGCGGCGAGATCGACGGTGTCATCGAGCCGGCCAACACCCGCGTCTCGATCGCGAAGGCGCTGCGGGCGCTGCGCGGCAAGCGCGCCGAGTTGCCCCCGAAGAAGCACGGGAACATCCCGCTGTGAGCGCGGAGGACGCCGCAGACGCGGTCGAGATCCAGGTGCTGCGCGGCTCCGCCACCGAGGAGGAGCTCGCGGCTCTCATCGCCGTGCTGTCCGAGGCGTTCGTGGCCGAGGAGGCGGATGCCGTGGCTGCTCAGAAGCCGGTGTCGGTCTGGGGGCGTAATCAGCGCGCACTGCGCACGCCGCTGCGACGAGACGTCCCCTGGGGGCGCTTCTCGGGCTGAGGATCGACGCCGATTCGGGGCGTCTCCCGGGGCTCTGCGACGGGATATTCACCTCCGTCTGGATTTGTCCCCCAAAATACCTACAGACATCCCCCTTGCGACCCGGAAGACTCTTTCTTGCAACGCTTCGCGTTCGACCGGATCTCTGCCACAGGGTAGGCAGACGATCTCCGGTCTTTGCGGAACGGTTTTCGGGTAACTGTTCCGCCCCTGGCGGGGGGTGGGCGGCTTCGCCGCCCCCCGCCCTTCCTTTTCTGTCGGGTCGTCGAGCGTCTTCAGCTCTCGGGCGTACGCGGAATCTCGTGCCACAGCTCGACCGAGTCCTCGTCGGAGGACTCCCCCGCGGCCGAGCGACCGACCACGGTGACCGCGATACGCGCATCCCTGGGGGCGCGGATGATGAGCCGCGCCGAGGAGGAGTCCGCGAGCACATCCGCCAGCTCCTCGCGGATCTGGCCCTTGGTGTGTTCGTCGAGGCCGTCCAGCCCGCCGTCGTCGAAAACTGTGACGGCGGCCCCGCGTGCGCGCGCCGTCTCGATCGCTGCGCGGGCGCGCTCGTTGAGCAGCTCACCGCCGCGGATCTCGTCCCTCAGCCGCCCCTCCGACAGGTGCGCCTCCTGCCGCTCCTCGACCGAAAGATCACCCCGAGTCGCGATTACGCGGGAGAGGATGGGCCCCGCGACCGCCAGTGCGTACTGGACGCGCTCGCGACGCTCGCGCTGACGGACGGTCTGCGTCGCCTGCCAGGCCGACGCGGCCTGCTGTATTCCGGCCAGGCGGTCGGTGTCGCGCACCGCACGCCGCCAGAACGCGACCAGCAGCTGGGCGATCACCATCCACACCGTGGATCCGACCAGGCCCAGGCCGAGGGAGTCGAGGAACCCGATCCACGCCGTCGAGGCCACGGTGAGCAGCACCAGCACCAGCCATCCGGCGAGGGGGCGACGGCGCACGATGCAGACCACGCCGATCAGTCCGACCGCGCCGATGTACCAGGTCGCGTACGGGGCGCGCAGCGTGCTCGCGTCCAGGCCGAAGTTGCTCAGCTGCGGGATCGCGGCCGCCGCGAGCAGCGCCAGGGCGGCCGCCCAGCGCGGCATGCGCACAGCCTGACCTGCGCCGACGATCGCGACGACGGCGATCGCGGCGAGGTAGATCGCCACGGCGAGCAGCACCAGCAGCGGTCGCGGCGGCATCACGGTCCACCACAGCGCCCGTGCGGAGAAGTAGCAGGCGAACACGAGCGCGAGCGCGGTCGCGACGATGCGGACGGTCAGCCTCATGTCCGCGACCAGCCCAGTGTGACGATCGTGCCGTGGCGGTCGGATTCGATCGTGGCGACGCCGCCGACAGCGGCCATCCTCGCGAGGATCGACGCGCGGATCCCGAGCCGGTCCGCACCGACCTGCGCCGGATCGAATCCGCTCCCGGTGTCGCTCACCTTGACGGTGAGACCGGTGTCGCCATGTCCCTCGACGACCACGGCGAGACCTCGTGCGGAGGCGTGCGACACGGCGTTGCCGATCGCCTGCCGCGCGGCGAGGGCCATCGCACGCGCCACGCGGTCGGGCACGGCGCCATGGCCGAACTGTTCGACCCCGATCGTCAGTCCCATCTGCGTCACGGCGTGGCGCAGATCCTCCGCGAGGAGTTCGACCTGCACCGGCTCGTCGCTGCCCTCCTGCGCCGGAGCCTCCGCGTTCGCGAGCCGGGTGAGGGCCTCACGCGCCATGTCCACGGCGAGCGCGCGCTCGCGTTCGGTCGTCGCGCGCTCGGCGGCGATCAGCGCGGCCAGCACGCTGTCGTGCATGAGGGCTGCCACCGCGACGCGTTCGTGCTCGACCGCCTCTGCGGAGGCGGCCTCGGTGTAGAGCGCGACCGCACGCCCTCGCGCGTCGTCGACGCCGTTTGCGACCGAGCGGAACATCCAGCCCAGAGCGACCAGCACCAGCCCGAGGATCAGCGTGAACGACACGTCGAACGCCGTGACGATCCAGAAGTCGGCTCCGAACCCGCCCTGCACGAGTCGCACCGTGCCGTAGATGAACGGACCCACGAGCGCCCACAGCACCTGCACGCCGAGGGGGAAGGCCACGACCGCCGCCACACCGGCGACGTTGACGAGGAAGAAGATCCACGGCTGATCCGACGGAACGACGTTCTTGTGCGTCGCCACGAACGGCCACAGCAGAAGGTCGACGAGATACGCGACGAAGAAGATCCCGGCCGTGAGCCGCACCCCGCGACCCAGCGTGCAGCACACGAGCATCGCGAGCCAGGGCACGAACACCAGGGCCATCATCGCGATGTGCGGCACATCCACGACCTGCAGCTTGAGGAGCGCGTTCACGAGCGCCTGGGTGCCGAGCGCGAGCGCGCCGACGCCGACGACGATCGCGATGATGCGCTCCATCCGCCGTCCGGCGAAGCGCTCCAGCTCCTGCCCGACCTCGCCGGGCGTGGGGATCTTCTCCCATGCCTCCCGGAGGCCCTGATCCGCCGACACGCGCTCAGCCCCTCGGCTGCGACGTCGGCATCGACGCCGTGCTCACGAGAGCGAGTCCGCTCGGTTCAGGCGACACCCTGCGGGTCCTCCTGCGCCGCCTCCACGATGCCGTCCTCCATCGCACGTCGCAGCAGGTCGACCTTGGTGGGCGCCGGTCGCCCGACCTCCACGTACTTGACGCGGATGCGGGTGATGTTCTCCTTGGCCGTCGAATAGGCCACGCCGAGGCGCTCGGCGACGACCTTCAGGGGCAGTCCCGTCGCATACAGACGGAGCACCTCGCGCTCGCGCGTGGACAGCTGCGCGTCCGCGAACGCCGTGTCACCGTCGACCGCGTTCGCCCACTCCACATTGTTCAGCGCCTCGCCGCGCGCGACCGTCCGGACGGCGGCGATCACGTCGTCCAGCGGAGAGGACTTGCTGATCACGCCGGCGGCTCCCGCGGCGAGCGCCTCACGCACAGAAACCGGGCGGTCGGCGACGCTGTGGATGACCACGCTGGATCCGTCGACGACGAGGCGGGTGACGTTCTCCGTCACGGTGGTGCCGTCGCCCAGGGTGAGATCGAGCACCACCACATCGGCGGGCGCGACGCCCGCACGGCTTCGCGCGTCGAGATACTCGGCGACGCCTGCACCCGCGAAGACCACGTCGAAGGACGCCCGCTCGAGCGCGGCGGCGAGTCCCAGGCGAACGGACTCGTGATCGTCGATCAGGGCTACACTGCTCACCGTCTCACCTTAGCCCGTGGTCCGGCGAGCGACGCCCCCATCGTGCGCTCGACGACATCGCGCCGAGACGGCTCACCGCGTGAGAAGCGCCACCGTCTCCAGATGGTGCGAATGCGGGAACAGGTCGAAGGCGCGCAGCGCGCGCGGCTCGAACCCGAGAGCACGGAACGTGGCGAGGTCCCTGGCGAGTGCGACCGGGTCGCAGGCGACGTAGGCGATGGCCGCCGGATCCAGCGCGGCGACGTCCTCCACGACCGCGCGTCCGGCCCCCGAGCGGGGCGGATCCAGGATCACGGCGCCTCCGGCGACACCCTGCGGCCCCGCGTCGCCCGCACGCAGGAATCGATCCACGCGCGCGGTGACCGCCTGCACGCCGAGGTCGCGCAGGTTCGCGGCCGCGTGCCGGGTCGCGCGAGGAGAGGATTCGACAGTGGTGATCCGGTGCGCGCCGAGTCGCGCCAGGGTGGCAGAGAACAGGCCGACGCCGCCATACAGGTCGAGGTGCGCCGAGTCGGGATCGACGTGCCCGGCGAGCAGCTCGGCGACGGCCCCGTCGAGGAGCGCCGCCGCAGCCGGATGGATCTGCCAGAAGCCGTCGGCATCGAGCGTGAAGGAGCGCTCGCCGACCCGCTCGACGATGGTCTCCGGCGCCGGACGCCTCGGCCCGCGCCGCCCCCGCCGGCCGTGCGCGACGCGCTCGACCTCGGTGCGGAGCACGCGGCGCACTTCGCCGTCGGCGGGCTCGATGAGCTCGACCCGGCCCTCGGGCAGCCCGCGCAGCTCACGTGCCGCCGCGTCGATCGCGGGTCGGGCGAGCACGTGCTCGGCGACCGGCACCACCCGGTGGCTGCGCGCCGCGAACGGACCGACCCGTCCCTGGTCATCGACGTGCAGGGTGACCCGCGTGCGCCAGTTCTCGTCGGTTCCAGTACCCGCGACCTCGGGCGCTTCGATCCCTCCACCGGCGAACCGATCCAGCGCCTCCTGCAGCACCTGGCGCTTCAGCACGCGCTGGTGCGCGATCGCGATGTGCCCGAGATCGGCGCCGCCCGGGCGCTGCTCGGGGGCGCGCGACACGTCGGCCTCCGCCCACACGTGCGGGCGCCGGTGCTCGGACGGCTCGAGCACCTCGATCGTCTCGGCGCGCCAGAACGAGCGCGAGTCGGCGGTCCCTGAACCGCTCGAAGGGTCGGTCAGACGCGCGCGCACCCGTTCTCCGGGGATCGCGTCCGAGACGAACACCACGCGCCCCTCATGCCGGGCGATGAAGACGCCGCCGTGGGCGATGGCGGTCACGTCGAGATCGAGAAGGGCGCCCTCGGACGCTGCGGTCCCTGAGCCTGTCGAAGGGTCGGTCACCTCTCGATCATCCCAGACCTCCGCGCTCGGCCCGCCGTCGGATCCCGATCCGGCGCACCGCTAGCGTGGTCTCATGCGCGTGTGCCTCGCCTCCACCTCGCCCGCTCGGCTCGCTCTTCTCCGGCAGAGCGGCATCGAGCCGTTGAGCATGAGCCCCGATGTCGACGAGGATGCGGCCGCCGCCGCGGAAGCGGAGCGGCTCGGCCGGCGCCTGTCCCCCGAGGAGGTCGTGCTGCTGCTGGGACGTGCGAAGGCGGCCGAGGTGGCCGCACGCATCCACGATGAGCATCCCGATTTCGAGGGCATCGTGATCGGCGGCGACTCCATGTTCGAGCTCGACGGCGATGTGCACGGCAAGCCGCACACGCCGGAGCGCGCGATCGCGCGCTGGCACGCGATGCGCGGCCGCACCGGCGTGCTGCACTCGGGGCACAGCGTCTTCCTGGTGCGCCCGGGCGAGCGCGCCGAAGAGGCGTACGGGGTCGCGGAGGCCGCCGTCACGTTCGCCGCCGACGTCGACGACGCTGAGATCGAGCGGTACGTCGCCACCGGGGAGCCGCTGCTGGTCGCGGGCGCCTTCACGGTCGACAGCCTCGGCGGCGCCTTCATCGAGCGGGTGGACGGCGACCCGTCCACGGTCGTCGGCATGTCGCTGTCGACGCTGCGCCATCTCATCGGACGGCTCGGGATCCGCTGGACCGATCTGTGGAACGCGGTGCCGCCCTCCGCGTGACTCCGTCCGCGCCTCCGCGTGGCTCCGTCCGCGGCGGATCCGAGGCTCCGTCTCAGACGGATCCGGTTCGTAGGATCCAAGACGCGTTCCGCGCCGATTCTTGTGGAGAGTCGTCAAAAATATCGGCGGCCGTGTCGATAGGCTGGCAATCATGCCTGCCATCGCCAAGGTGCTCGTCGCCAACCGCGGCGAGATCGCCGTCCGCATCATCCGCGCCGCGCGCGACTCCGGTCTCTCCTCCGTCGCCGTCTACGCGGACCAGGACCGGGACGCCATGCACACCCGGCTCGCCGACGAGGCCTACGCCCTCGACGGCTCCACGAGCGCCGACACCTACCTGCAGATCGACAAGATCCTCTCGGTGGCCCGCCGCGCCGGCGCCGACGCGGTGCACCCCGGCTACGGCTTCCTCGCCGAGAACGCCGAGTTCGCCCGTGCCGTGATCGGCGCAGGCATGGTCTGGATCGGTCCCTCGCCGGAGGCGATCGAGGCGCTGGGCGACAAGGTCACCGCGCGCCACGTCGCGGAGAAGGTCGGGGCCCCCCTCGCCCCCGGCACCCCCGGTCCGGTCGAGACGGCCGCCGAGGTCGTCGCGTTCGCCGAGCAGGTGGGTCTGCCCATCGCGATCAAGGCGGCGTACGGCGGCGGCGGACGCGGCCTCAAGGTCGCGCGCGAGCTCGACGAGGTCGCGGAACTGTTCGAATCCGCGACCCGCGAAGCCGTCGCCGCCTTCGGGCGCGGCGAGTGCTTCGTGGAGAAGTACCTCGACAAGCCCCGGCACGTCGAGACCCAGTGCCTCGCCGACGCCGAAGGCAACGTCGTCGTCATCTCGACCCGCGACTGCTCCCTGCAGCGCCGGCACCAGAAGCTCGTCGAGGAGGCGCCCGCGCCCTTCCTCACGGACGAGCAGAACGCGCTGCTGTACTCCGCGTCCAAGGCGATCCTCAAGGAGGTCGGCTACGTCGGCGCCGGCACGTGCGAGTTCCTCATCGGCGCCGACGGCACGGTCTCATTCCTCGAGGTGAACACCCGCCTGCAGGTGGAGCACCCGGTCTCCGAGGAGGTCACCGGGATCGACCTCGTCCGTGAGCAGTTCCGCATCGCGGCCGGCGGCACCATCGACTACGACGACCCGACCCCTCAGGGCCACTCGATCGAGTTCCGGATCAACGGCGAGGACCCCGGCCGGGGCTTCCTGCCGCAGCCGGGGCCCGTGCACGTGTTCAAGACCTTCGGCGGTCCCGGCATCCGCCTCGACTCCGGCGTGACCGCGGGCGACGTCGTCTCCGGCGCGTTCGACTCGCTGCTCGCGAAGATCATCGTGACCGGCAAGGACCGCGCTGAAGCACTGGAGCGCTCGCGTCGCGCGCTCGACGAGTTCGAGGTCTCGGGCCTGCCGACCGTGCTGCCCTTCCACCGCAAGGTCGTGAACGACCCCGCCTTCACCGCCGAGGACGGCCGCTTCGGCGTCTACACGCGCTGGATCGAGACGGAGTTCGTCAACGACATCCCGGCGTGGGATGGCGAGCTCGAGGCCGCGGCCGAGCCGAAGGGCCGCCACACGGTCGTCGTCGAGGTCGCCGGCAAGCGCCTCGAGGTGAGCCTGCCCGACCGCGTCGCCGCCTCCGTCGTGGGCACGGGCGGACGCCCGGCCGCGGTGCCGCCGTCGCGGCGCAGCCACGCCAAGACCGTGAACGCCGGCGCCTCGGGCGATGCGGTGAAGTCGCCCATGCAGGCCACGGTCGTCAAGGTCGCCGTCGAGGAGGGCCAGCAGGTCGTCAAGGGCGACCTCGTGGTCGTGCTCGAGGCGATGAAGATGGAGCAGCCGCTGCAGGCGCACAAGGACGGCGTCATCGGCAACATCAACGCCGACGCCGGTGCGACCGTGTCGGCCGGACACCAGCTCCTCACGATCAGCTGATCAGATCCGCGGAACGAAGAAGCGGCGCTCCGCGGAAGGGGGCGCCGCTTCTTCGCGTCGGGATCACTTCGCGATGTAGACCTGGTGCATCGCGCGGGTGGCGTCGGTGATGCTGCTCGTGATGGACGGGTACGCCGCGAACACGCGGGAAACCTGGTCGACGTTGAGACGGCGCTCGACGGCGATCGCGAGCGGGTAGATCAGCTCGGAGGCGCGCGGCGCGACGATCACGGCGCCGATCACGGTGCCGGATCCCTTACGCGCGATGATCTTCACGAAGCCGTCGCGGATCCCCTGCATCTTGGCGCGCGGGTTCGCGGCGAGCGGCAGCTTGTAGGCGATGCCGTCGGCCACGCCATCCTCGATGTCCTTCTCGGAGAAGCCGATCGTGGCGATCTCCGGCGCGGTGAAGATGTTCGCGGTGATCTTGAGCTTCTCCAGCGGGATCACGATGTCGCCGAGTGCGTGGAACACCGCGGTGCGGCCCTGCATCGAGGCGACCGAGGCGAGCGGGAAGAAGTTGGTGCAGTCGCCCACGGCGTAGATGTTGGAGACCGAGGTGCGCGCCACCCGGTTGACCCGGATATGACCCGATTCGGTGAGCTCGACCCCCACGTCCTCCAGGCCGATGCCCGCGGTGTTCGGAATGGATCCGACAGCCATGAGGCAGTGGCTGCCGTCGACGGTGCGACCGTCCGACAGCGTCACGGTGACACCGTTCGCGGTGCGCTCGACCTTGTCGGCACGGGACTTGGACAGCACCTGCATGCCGCCGCGCTTGAAGACCTTCTCGAGCACGTGCGCCGCGTCCTGGTCCTCGCCCGGCAGCACCTGGTCGCGGCTGGAGATCAGGGTGACCTTGGCGCCCAGGTTCATGTACGCCGATGCGAACTCGGCACCCGTGACGCCCGATCCGACCACGATGAGGTGCTCGGGCAGCGTCTTCATGTCGTACAGCTGCGTCCAGGTGAGGATCCGCTCGCCGTCGGGCTTGGCGGAATCGAGCTCGCGCGGTGCAGCGCCCACGGCGACGATGAGGGTGTCGGCCTCGATGCGGTCGAACTCCGTGCCGTCGACCGAGGTGGAGACGACGATCGCGTTCGGGCCGTCCAGGCGGCCGTGGCCCGACAGGATCGTCACGCCGGCGTCGAGCAGCGTCGTGCGCATGTCCTCGGACTGCTGCCCGGCGAGCGCCATCAGCCGCTTGTTCACGGCGGCGAGGTTGATCGCGACCTGCGGCTTGAGCGGCTTGCCCTCCGCGCCCTTCGCGTAGAACTGCACCCCGAGGTCGCTGGCCTCGCTGATCGCGACGGCCGCGTCAGCGGTGGCGATCAGGCTCTTGGAGGGGACCACGTCGGTGAGCACCGCGGATCCGCCCACGCCGACCCGCTCCACGAGCGTCACTTCCGCACCGAGCTGTGCTGCGGCGAGCGCCGCCTCGTAACCGCCGGGACCGCCGCCGAGGACGGCCACACGCTGAGAGCGCTCGAACATCAAGGTCATGGGTTCCATTCTTCCGCATCCGCCGCGCCGCCGGGATCAGCCTGTCCCGCACGGGGTGAGCGTTCCGACGCCGTTCGCCTCTCGTTCCGCGCCGTCGGAGACCCTGAGCACCCGAGAGCGCGGCTCCCGCTCTTCCGCGCTCACCTCGCTCGGGCAGCGCACGGGGCCGTATCCTCGTTCTCATGGCTGACTGGAACCACCCCCTCGACGACCCGAGTGCCGACCCCTTCGCGATCGCTGCAGAGGCCGCCTCCGACATCCACCGGCTTACGGGAGTCGAGCGCCACGACATCGCCGTCACGCTCGGATCCGGCTGGGGCAAGGCCGCCGAGCTGATCGGCGAGACGATCGCGACCATCCCCGCCACCGAGGTCACGGGCTTCTCCAAGCCCGCGCTCGAGGGGCACGTCGGGACCCTCCGCAGCATCGTCACCCCGGGCGGCAAGAACGTGCTCGTGATCGGCGCACGCACGCATTACTACGAAGGCCATGGCGTGCGCCGGGTCGTGCACAGCGTGCGCACCGCCGCCGCCACCGGGGCGAAGACCATGGTGCTCACCAACGGCGCCGGCGGCATCCGCGAGACCTGGAAGCCCGGGCAGCCGGTGCTGATCAGCGACCACCTCAACCTCACCGCCGACTCGCCGCTCGAGGGCGCGACCTTCATCGACCTCACGGATCTGTACAGCGCGCGGCTGCGCGACCTCGCCCGCACGATCGATCCGACCCTCGACGAGGGCGTCTACACGCAGTTCCGCGGCCCGCACTACGAGACCCCGGCCGAGGTGCAAATGGCGAAGACCATCGGTGGCCACATCGTCGGCATGTCCACCGCGCTCGAGGCGATCGCCGCGCGGCAGGCCGGCATGGAGATCCTCGGCTTCTCGCTCATCACCAACCTCGCCGCCGGCATCCAGAAGACCCCGCTCAGCCATGCCGAGGTGATCGAGGCGGGCCGCGAGGCCGAGCCCGTCATCTCGGATCTGCTGGCCCGCGTGATCGGGGCGCTGTGAGCGGGCAGGAGGCGGCGCTGCTCACGCAGGCGCGCGCCTGGCTGCGCCAGGATCCGGATCCGGAGACCCGCGACGAGCTGGCCGGCCTGATCACGCGTGCCGGATCCGGTGACGAGGCGGCGCTCGGCGACCTCGCCGACCGCTTCTCGGCGCGTCTCGCATTCGGCACCGCGGGCCTGCGCGGCGAGCTCGCCGCGGGCTCCAACCGGATGAACCGCGTGCTCGTGGCGCAGGCCGCCGCCGGCTTCGCCGCGTATCTGCAGGAAAAGGCGCCCGGCACGGCACCCACCGTCGTGATCGGGTACGACGGACGCAAGAACTCGCGCGTCTTCGCGAAGGACTCGGCCGAGATCTTCGCCGGCGCAGGGCTGCGCGCGATCCTGCTGCCGCGCTTGCTGCCGACCCCGGTGCTCGCGTTCGCCGTGCGCCACCTCGGCGCCGACGCCGGTGTCATGGTGACCGCGAGCCACAATCCCCCCAATGACAACGGCTACAAGGTCTACCTCGGCGGCGCGGACCAGGGCTCGCAGATCGTCTCGCCGGCCGACGCCGAGATCGCCGCGCACATCCAGCAGGTGGCGGATCGAGGCGATGCCCTGAGCATCCCGCGCTCCACGGCATACGAGACCGCCGGTGAGGGGATCCTCGACGCGTACGTCGCCGCGACCGCCGCGGTGGCCCCTGCTCCGGTCGGCACCGCGGGACTGCGCTGGGTCTACACCGCGATGCACGGGGTGGGCTGGGAGACGTTCTCCCGCATCATCGGCGAAGCGGGCTACCCGGCGCCGTGGACCGTGAGCGAACAGCGCGATCCTGATCCGACGTTCCGCACGGTCTCCTTCCCCAACCCGGAGGAGCCCGGCGCCATGGACCTCGCGTTCGCGAAGGCGCGCACGCTGGGCGCCGAGCTCGTGATCGCGAACGACCCCGATGCGGACCGGCTGGCCGTCGGCATCCCGGACCCGGCTGCCGAGGGCGGCTGGCGCCGCCTCACCGGCAACGAAGTCGGTCTGCTGCTGGGCTGGCGTGCCGCTCGCGCCGCCACGGCGGAGGGTCCGGCCGCCCCGGGGACATCACTGGCGTGCTCGCTCGTGTCCTCCCCCGCACTCGGCGCGGTCGCGGCGCACTACGGACTGGACTTCCACGAGACGCTCACCGGTTTCAAGTGGATCTCGCGCGCCCCGGGCATCGCGTTCGGCTACGAGGAGGCCCTGGGCTACCTCGTGAACCCCGAGACGGTGCGCGACAAGGACGGCATCTCCGCCGCGGTGGCTCTGCTCGGCCTCGCCGCGGAGGCGCGCGGACGCGAGGCGACACTCGCCGACCTGCTGGAGGAGGTGGCGGCCGAGGTGGGTCATTACGCCAGCGGTCAGGTCTCGATCCGCGTCGATGACGTCGCCGTGATCGGCCGGATCATGGCCGCGCTGCGGCAGGATCCGCCCACCGCCTTCGGCGAGACCGCGATCTCGTCGGTCGAGGACCTCCTCACGGCCGCCGAGGGCGCTCCCGCCGGCGATGTGCTGCGCTACCGCCTTGCCGACGGCTCCCGCGTGATCGTGCGCCCGAGCGGCACCGAGCCCAAGCTCAAGGTCTACATCGACGCTCGGGCGGACTCCGCCGATGCCGCCCGCGACGCGGTGGCGGGTCTCGATGCCGCGATCCGCGACCTGCTGGCCCGGCTCAGCTGACCGCGCTCGGTGGTCGACGGCTGAACGCCGATATCGGTTCAGCCGTCGATCACCGCGACGAGCTCATCCAGGAAGCCCGCGAAAGACCCTCCCCTTCGGACGATCCGCTGCACGCTGTCGCCCTCGCCGAACACCTCGACGAGTTGCTCGAACACGGTCTGGAACGCGTCGCGGTCCTGCTCGCTGAACGCGGCGAGCGCGACGACCTGCACCCGCCCGCTCCCCCATGCGACCGAGCCCGCGGCGACGCCGACCGCGATCGCAGTGCGCTGCGCGGTCATCTGCAGGGCGTGGGGAACCGCGAGCGCATCGCTGAACGCGGTCGATGAGAGCCTCTCCCGCTGGATCGTGTTCTCGATGTAGTCCTCGCCGATCAGGCCCGCATCGACCAGCCGGCCGCCCAACAGCCGGATGATCGCCTCCTCTCCGGTGTCCGGCAGAGGATGCACATATGCATCCTCGGAGAAGTAGCGGGACAGCTCTTCGCGGAGGCGCGCCAGCCGACGCGCGCGCCGCAGCCGCGCGGCCGCCTGCTGCACGCGCTCCACATCGGTCTCCGTGAGGAACGGCTGGATCAGCACCACCCGATCGGCCGCCGCCGGGAGCGGGACGGTGCTGAGCACCAGATCGCTGTCGATCTCGGATTCACGCGGATCCACCGCCGTGATCACCCGCACCACCTCGATCCCCTGACCGAGCGAGTGGTCGACGCGGGAGCGCAGCACCTCGTGCAGCTCGTAGTAGCCGGGACAGACGATCGTTGCCGTCAGGAGGGTCTCCGCCCGGCGACTGCGCTCCAGCCGGCCGCCGATGTGCATCGCCACGTATGCGATCTCGTCGTCGTCGGCACGGAGTCCGAGTCGTTCCTGCAGCCCGCTGACCACCGAGACGGCGACGTCGAAGATCATCGGGTACGCCGCCTTCAACGACCGGGTCAGGGGGTTGCGCGCACGCGACTCCTCCTGCGCGCGCCGGAGCAGGTTCTGCACGTGCAGGGCGAGGCGCAGGATGAACGCGTCGTCCACCAGGTCCACCTGATAGTCCGACGACGCCTGCACGACCTCGGCGCGCACCGCCGCCTCGACCTCCGCGTCGAGCCCTGCGCGCGCGAGCTTCGCCAGATCCGCGCCGCCCGGCGTGACGATCCGGGTGAGCACGAGGCGGGCGAGGTGCGTGAGATCCCCCGCGCCCAGCGCGATCCCGAGCTGTTCACGCGACAGCCTCTGGATCGCGTCCGACACGGTCCCCATCGCGGAATCGGCGGCGTCGGCGCGGTCCGCCCCCTCCAGCTCACGACCCGAGGCGACGCGATCCGCGGCGATGGCGATGTGCAGCAGCACATCCGCGATCGCGAGCTCGTTGACGTAGTAGCCGAGTCCGCCCAGCGCCGCGACCAGCGCGTCCTTGAAGGGAGCCACCGACTCCGGCGGGATGGCGCCCCCGGCGAGCGCGAGGCGGAACGGGTCCACCGGGAAGTCCGCCGCGTCCATCTCGTCGTGCGCGAGCCTGCTCAGCAGCCGGCGCTGGTCGCGCTCCGCACCCCGCAGCCGCACGACGTCCCTGTCGCGCTCCAGGGTCAGGCGCGTCCCCTCCAGCAGCGAGCGGACCCGGACCAGGTCGGCCTCGAGCGTCGCCTCGCTGACGTGCAGACGATCGGCGGTGTCGAAGACGTCGATCCCGGCCTCGTCGTCGAGCAGCGCGCGGACCAGTCCATGCAACCGCGCCCGCGGCGTCGAGTCCGCCCCCGCCTTGGCTGCGAGTGCAGCCCGCGCCGAGGCGCCGGCACGGTAGCCCGCCGCACCCGAGATGACGGCATCGCCGTCCGGCACACGCGCATTGAGGGCGGTCACGTACGCGCGGATGCTGCGGGGCGTGACGCCGAGCAGATCGGCCAGTCTCGGACCGGTCATCCACGAGTCCTCGCGCAGCAGCACACTCAGCAGCCGGTCCTGCCGTCGAGTAGACACCCGTTGTCCCTTCACCGTCCCCCGCGCACCGCACGGTCATCCTCATGATGCCAGCATCGGGACCGTCGGGCTCGGGTGCCCTCGTTCCGCCCGGGCGGAAGAGATCCTGGTGGCGGCGGTTCTAGCCCGCGTCGAACAATGACGGCAGGAGGAACGAATCGATGAGGATCCAGGTCATCTGCGGCGCGGGTGCATCCAGTACCTTCGTGGCCGCACGACTCCGCCGCGCGGCACTCGCCGCGGGCTCCGGTTGGGAGGTCGCCGCGGCGCCCGTCGACGGCGCGGATCCGTTCGCCGACCTCATCCTGTTGGGACCTCACATCGCCGCGCTCGCGGAGGAGATCGGCCGGAGGGCGCCCCGCGCCCGGGTCGTCGTGCTTCCCGAGGACGCCTTCACCGACCTCGACGGCAGCCGCATCCACGCGTTCGTGGTCGCCGCCGACTCCGCACCGAAAGGAACGCCATGACCGCTCTGTCCCGCACCGTCCGCATCGGCTCCTCACACGGGCTGCACGCCCGTCCCGCGAAGATCTTCGCGCAGGCCGCGAAGGAGACCGGCATTCCGGTGACGATCGCGAAAGACGCCGGCAAAGCGGTCAACGCCGCCAGCATCCTCGGCGTCATCGCACTCGGCCTCGAGCAGGGCGACTATGCCACCCTCTCCGCCGAAGGCGATGGCGCGGAGGCCGCCCTCGACAGGCTCGCCGAGCTGCTCGTCACCGACCACGACGAGGGCACGATCTGATGGCCGCCCTCCGCGGGGTCGGGATCGGCCAGGGCGTCGCGACGGGCCCCGTCCGACGGATGGCCGAGCCCCTGCCCGCCCCGGAGAACACGCCGAGCGGCGTCGGCGCCGAGGTCGAGCGCGCCAGGGTCGCAGAGGCGATCTCGTACGTCGCCGCCGATCTGAACCGGCGCGCCGAGGCCGTCGACGGCACCGCGCGCGAGGTTCTCGAGGCGCAGGCGATGATCGCCGAGGATCCGACGCTCGCCGACGAGGTCGAGGAGCGGGTCGCTGCAGGAGCCACTGCCGAGTGGGCCGTGCACGATGCGTTCGCGGGCTTCCGCGCCTCGCTCGAGGCTGTCGGCGGCTACCTCGGCGAACGCGCCGCCGACCTCGACGACATCGCCCAGCGCGTTCTGGCGCGCCTGCGCGGGGTCGCAGCCCCCGGCGTCCCGGACCCCGGCCACCCCTTCGTCCTCGTCGCGCGCGACCTCGCCCCTGCCGATACGGCGCTGCTCGACCTGGACCAGGTGCTCGCGCTCATCACGACGGATGGCGGCCCGACCTCGCACACCGCGATCCTGGCCCGCGAGAAGGGCATCGTCGCCGTCGTCGGTGCGGTCGACGCGGTCTCCCTCGCCGACGACGAGACGGTGATCGTGGATGCCGCGGCGGGCACGGTGGTCACCGGCCCGAGTGCCGAGGAGCTCGCGCGCGCCGCCGAGCGCGCGGCCGAGCGGAAGGCCGTGGATGCCGCACCGGCCTCGCCCGGCGCCCTCGCCGACGGCACCCCGATCGCACTGCTCGCGAACCTCGGAAAGCCCGGCGACGCCGTGGACGCGGCGGCCAGGGGCGCGGAGGGGGTCGGCCTGTTCCGCACCGAGTTCCTGTTCCTCTCGGCGACGCACGCGCCCACCGTATCGGTGCAGCGAGAGGCCTACCGCGAGCTCCTCGCGGCCTTCCCGGGTCGCAAGGTCGTCGTGCGCGTGCTCGATGCAGGTGCGGACAAGCCGCTGCCCTTCCTCAACGACGCGCACGAGGAGAACCCGGCCCTCGGCCTCAGGGGGCTTCGCGCACTCCGCGCCAGCGAGGACATCCTGCGCGAGCAGCTGACCGCCCTCGCGGAGGCGGACGCCGAGACCGAGGCGGATCTCTGGGTCATGGCCCCGATGGTCGCGACTGTCGAGGAGACCGCGTACTTCACGGCGCTCGCCCGCGAGTACGGCCTTCGCACCGCTGGCATCATGGTCGAGGTCCCCTCCTCCGCGCTCCTCGCCGACCGTCTGCTCGCCCACGCGGACTTCGCCTCCATCGGGACGAACGACCTGACGCAGTACACGATGGCCGCCGATCGCCTGCTCGGCTCCGTGGCCTCGTTCCAGGATCCCTGGCACCCTGCCGTACTGCGCCTCGTCGCCGAGGTCGGCCGCGCCGGCCGCGAGCTCGGAAAGCCCGTCGGGGTCTGCGGCGAGGCCGCCGCCGACCCCCTGCTCGCCGTGGTGCTCGTCGGCCTCGGCGTCGGATCCCTGTCGATGGCGCCCTCGGCACTCGCCGATGTCCGCCGCGCCCTGGCAGAGCGGACGCTCGACGACGCCCGGCGCATCGCCGCAGCCGCCCTGGCCGCGGACGACGCGACATCCGCTCGTGCGGCCGCTCACGCCGCAGGCTGAACCCCTCCCGCAGCAATCCCCCCACACACACAGAAAGTCACATCATGACGACGACGTCAACAACTGCCAAGCAGCCGGGATCCGCGCGCGTCGCGGTCCAGCGCTTCGGCACCTTCCTCTCCGGCATGATCATGCCGAACATCCCCGCGTTCATCGCGTGGGGCTTCATCACCTCGTTCTTCATCGCCGTGGGCTGGCTGGGCAACTGGCATCCCGTCGCCGACATGCTCGGTGGATTCGGAGACGTCAGCAAGGTTGGCTGGCAGCATGCGATGACCACCCTCGCGCAGGATCCCGACGGCAAGACGTTCAGCCAGTACGTGGGTCTGGTGGGGCCGATGATCACCTACCTGCTGCCGCTGCTGATCGCCAACACCGGCGGACGGATGGTCTACCGCGAGCGCGGCGGCGTGGTCGCCACGATCGCGACCATGGGCGTGATCGTGGGCACCACGATCCCGATGTTCCTCGGCGCGATGATCATGGGGCCGCTGGCCGGCTGGATCACCAAGCAGATGGACCGGCTCTGGGACGGCAAGATCCGGCCCGGATTCGAGATGCTCGTGAACAACTTCTCGGCGGGCATCCTCGGCATGATCCTCGCAATCGCCGGCTTCTTCGGATTCGGTCCCGTGATCTCCGCGGTCAGCGCGTTCCTCGGAACGATCGTGGCCTGGCTGGTCGCGAACGGCCTGCTCCCCCTGCTCTCGATCATCGTCGAGCCCGCCAAGGTGCTGTTCCTGAACAACGCGATCAACCACGGTGTGTTCACGCCGCTGGGGATCCAGCAGGCGAGCCAGGCCGGGAAGTCGATCCTGTTCCTCATCGAGGCGAACCCCGGCCCGGGACTCGGCATCCTGCTGGCCTTCACCTTCTTCGGCATCGGCGAGGCGAAGGCGACCGCGCCGGGCGCGATCATCATCCAGTTCTTCGGCGGCATCCACGAGATCTACTTCCCGTACGTGCTCATGAAGCCGATCCTGCTCGTGGCCGCGATCGCCGGAGGCATGACCGGCGTGGCGACGAACGCGATCTTCGGCGGCGGTCTGAAGTTCCCCGCCGCACCGGGATCGATCATCGCCGTCACGCTCGCCGCCGCTCCGGCCGGAGTCGGGAATCTGCTCGTCGTGTATCTGTCCGTCGTGCTTGCGGCCACGGTCTCGTTCCTGGTCTCGGCCGTGTTCCTGCTGCGCACCCGTCGTCGTGATCTCGCCACCGAGGGCGCCGGCGATCTCGCCGCGGCGATCGCGCAGACCGAGGCGAACAAGGGCAAGGAGTCGGCAGCGCTCGCGGGACTGCGCCAGCAGACCGCGTCCGCGCCGTCCGCCGTCGCCACGAATCGCCGGATCTCCACCATCGTCTTCGCGTGCGACGCCGGCATGGGCTCCTCCGCGATGGGCGCGAGCGTGCTGCGCAACAAGTTCAAGAAGGCCGGCATCGCCGACGTCGATGTCACGAACAAGGCCATCGCGAACCTCGACGGCACGGAGGACCTCATCGTCACCCAGCAGCAGCTGACCGACCGCGCCAGGGCGCGCAACGGCGAGGCGACGCACGTCTCCGTCGACAACTTCATGAACTCGCCGAAGTACGACGAGGTCGTCGAGCTCGTCCGCAAGCAGCACGACGGCGACGCCTGATCCCGACCGCGAGAACCGAACGAGAGGAATCCCGAGATGAGCATCCTGACCCCCGATCGCGTCCGTATCCACACCGGTTCCGCCACCCAGGAGGAGGCGCTGCAGGAGGCGGCGGGCCTCCTGGTCGCGGCCGGCGCGGTGACGCCCGCCTACCTCGACGCCATGCGGCAGCGCGAGCAGACCGTGTCGACGTACATGGGCAACGGACTCGCCATCCCGCACGGCACGAACGAGGCCAAGAACGAGATCCTCGCCTCCGCGCTCTGCGTCGTGCGCTACGACGGCGGCGTGGACTGGGCAGGAGACCCCGCGACGTTCGTGATCGGCATCGCCGGGCGCGGCGACGAGCACCTGGAGATCCTGTCGCAGATCGCGATCCTGTTCTCCGACGAGGATGACGTCGCCCGCCTCACCGTCGCAGGGTCCGCAGAAGAGCTGTACGGCATGCTCGCGGAGGTGAACGGCTGATGCCCGTCGCGGTGCACTTCGGCGCGGGCAACATCGGCCGCGGCTTCGTCGGCCTGCTGCTGCACGAGGGCGGGTACGACCTGGTGTTCTCGGACGTGGCCGCCGATCTCGTGAACGCGATCAACGCGGCGCCGGAGTACACCGTGCACGAGGCGGGTCCCGGGGGCGTCGACCACGTCGTCACGGGCTACCGTGCGGTCGACAGCCGCACCGATCCCGAGGCGGCGGCCTCCGCCGTCGCGACCGCCGACGTCGTCACGACCGCGGTCGGGGCGACCGTACTGCGGTTCGTAGCGCCGACGATCGTGGCGGGGCTGCGACTGCGCGATGCGGGCCGGGCTCCGCTGCAGATCATGGCGTGCGAGAACGCGATCGGCGCCACCGATCTGCTGCGCACGGAGATCGCCACCGCGGCGGGCGAGGACGCACCCGCCCTCCTCGCCCGCGCGGTCTTCGCGAACACCGCCGTCGACAGGATCGTCCCGGCGCAGGCGCCCGGTCAGGGCGTGGACGTGACGGTCGAGCCCTACTTCGAGTGGGCCATCGAGAGCGGGCCGTTCGGCGACGACCCGCCGCACATCCCGGGTGCCCATCTCGTGGCCGATCTCGCCCCGTACATCGAGCGCAAACTGTTCACCGTCAACACGGGTCACGCCGCGACCGCGTACTTTGGCGAGCGCGCCGGCGCGATCACGATCGCCGAGGCACTCGAGGATCACGCGACCGCAGCGGCCGTCGAGGCGGCACTGCAGGAGACGTCGAGCGTGCTGTCCGCGGTGCACGGGCTGGATCCGGCCGAGCTCGCCGAGTACCGCGCGAAGATCCTGGACCGGTTCCGCAACCCCCTCCTCCCCGATACGGTGCGCCGGGTCGGCCGGCAGCCGCTGCGCAAGCTCTCCCGGCACGAGCGGTTCATCGGCCCGGCGGCACAGGCCGCCGAGCGCGGCCTCGGCACGGCGGCGCTCGTCGCCGCGGTCGGCGCCGCGCTCTCCTTCGACGCGCCCGAGGACGAGGAGGCCGTTCGGCTGCAGGAGCTGCTGCGCACCCTGGACGCCGACGCTTTCACCGTCGAGGTGACCGGTCTCGACGCCGGGCATCCGTTGTTCGCAGCCGTGCGCGACGAGGTCGCCCGTCACCAGGACCGGTAGCAACAGCGCCCTGCGGTCCGGGACAGATCTCGCCGCCGGATACGCTCGAGCCATGGACTTCCTCGCCCCCGTCACCCTCGAGAACGACTTCGTCCGACTGGAGCCGCTCGCCCCCGAGCACGCCGACGATCTCGCCGCCGCGACCGCAGGGCTCGAGGACCGCTGGTATACGTCCGTTCCGTCCGCCGAAGGCGTGCCCACGGAGATCGCCCGTCGCCGTGGGCTGGCCGCCGAGGGCGCCATGAACCCGTTCGCGATCGTGCGGCTGGACACCGGGCGCGCGGTCGGCATGACGACGTTCTGCGACATCGACCAGCCGAACCGCACCGTCGAGATCGGCTACACGTGGCTGTCGCCCGAGGTGCACGGCACGGCCGTGAACCCATCCGCCAAGCGCCTGCTGCTGGGGCACGCCTTCGAGCACTGCGACGCGATCCGCGTGCAGTTCTGCACGCACTTCCACAACCGGCAGTCCCGCGCGGCGATCGAGCGGCTCGGGGCGAAGCTGGACGGGATCCTGCGCAACCACCGCATCGGGGCCGACGGCGCCTTCCGCGACACGGTGGTGTACTCGATCCTCCCCCACGAGTGGCCCGCGGTCCGCAACAGCCTCGACGCGCGGCTCGATCGTCGGCGCTGAGCACCCGGCACGCCGCGCGCGAATGAGGAGAGCATGACGACGAAGTCATATGCCGTGATCGGCGCCGGCCCCTCCGGACTCGCCGTCATGCGCGCACTGCAGAAGGCCGGCATCGACGCCACAGGATACGAGGCCTCGCACGGCGTCGGCGGGCTCTGGGACATCACGAACCCTCGCAGCACCGTGTACTCCTCGGCGCACCTGATCTCGTCACGCACCACGACGGAGTTCACCGAATTCCCGATGGACAGCGACGTCGACTACCCCGGCCATCGCGTGCTCAAGCGGTACTTCGACGAGTACGCCGACGCCTTCGGGTTGCGTGAGCGGTTCCGGTTCGGCATCAGGGTGGACCGACTAGAGCGCGACGGCGACGGCTGGATCCTGCACGCCACGGCACGGGGCGACGACGGCGGGACCGAGTCCGTCGTCCGGCGCCACGACGGCGTCATCCTCGCGAACGGCACGCTCGCCGCACCGAACGTCCCGGCCTTCCCCGGAGAGTTCACGGGAGAGATCATGCACACCAGCGCCTACAAGGATCCGGCGCAACTCGCCGGCAGGCGGGTGCTCATCATCGGCGCCGGCAACTCCGGCTGCGACATCGCGGTGGACGCCGTGCACCACGCGGCCGGCGTCGACATGAGCGTGCGTCGCGGCTACTACTTCGTGCCGCGCTACCTCTTCGGCCGCCCCAGCGACACCCTCAACCAGGGCAGGCCTCTGCCGGCACGCCTCAAGCAGGCGATCGACTCCCGGGTGCTGCGGGCGTTCACCGGCGACCCCGTGCGCTTCGGCTTCCCCAAGCCCGACTACCGCATCTACGAGTCGCACCCCATCGTGAACACCCTCGTGCTGAACCATCTCGGTCAGGGCGATCTGCGGATCCGCGCAGACGTCGATCGGTTCGACGGACGCACCGTGCGCTTTCGCGACGGCACGGCAGGCGACTACGACCTCGTCCTGCTCGCGACCGGCTACGCCCTGGACTACCCGTTCGTCGACCGGGAGCACCTGAACTGGACGGGTGCCTCGCCCCGGCTGTTCCTGAACGTGTTCCCACCGTCGTTCAACGGCCTGTACATGATGGGCATGATCGAGGCCAGCGGCATCGGCTGGCAGGGCCGCTACGAGCAGGCCGAGCTGATCGCCGCGTACCTCGCCGCGGAGAGCGCGGATCCGGCCCGCGCCGCCGCGTTCCGGGAGCGGGTCGCGACCGGCTCCTGGCCCGACCTCACCGGCGGATACCGCTACCTCGGACTCGCGCGCATGTCGTATTACGTCAACAAGGACGCCTACCGGCGCGCCGTGCGCACCGAGAAGGCCGCCCTGGCCGACGGCCCGGCGCCGACCGCATCGGGGAGAGCAAGGCGATGACCTTCGAATGTGTCGCTACGCTCTGGGGCATGCACACCACGCGCCGCACGGGATCGCGCACCGGCGATGCCTCCCGCCGAGCCGTCCGGGCAGGAGAGCGATGAGACGCGTCATGGTCACCGGCGGCGCCGGCTTCCTCGGCACCAGGGTCACCAGCCTCCTCACCGACCACCCCGATGTCGACGTCGTGATCTGCGGCGACCTCCGCGAATCCGAGGTGCCCGGTGTCGTCTCGGTCTCCGTGGACGTCACGGATCCGCTCGGGCTGCCCGAACTGCTGCGCCGACATCGCGTCGACACGGTCGTGCACCTCGCCGCGATCGTCAACCCCGGCCGCGACGTGCAGGGCGAGTTCCGCGTCGACGTCCAGGGCTCCTCCAATGTGCTGGCCGCATGCGTCGAGTCCGGTGTGCGCCGCCTCGTGGTCTCGAGCTCGGGCGCCGCGTACGGATACCATCCCGACAATCCGGACTGGATCGACGAGACCGACGCGCTGCGCGGCAACGACGAGTTCCCCTATTCGCGGCACAAGCGCATGGTCGAGGAGATGCTCGCGGCTGCGCGCACCACGCATCCGGCGCTGGAGCAGGTCGTCTTCCGGATCGGCACGATCCTGGGACCCACCGTGCGCAACCAGATCACCGCACTGTGGGATGCGAAGCGGATCCTGCACATCGCCGGATCCGACTCCCCCTTCGTGTTCGTCTGGGTCGACGACGTGGCCGCGGCGATGGTGCGTGCGGCGCTGGGCGCCGGGCCCGCCGGCATCTACAACGTGGCGGGCGACGGGGCTCTGACCGTCCCGCAGATCGCTCGTCGGCTGCGCAAGCCGCTGCTGACGATCCCGGCGCCGCTCCTCGCGATAGCCCTCGCGGTCGGCAGCGCCCTGCGCCTGACGCAGCACGGTCCGGAGAAGATCCGCTTCCTGCGATACCGGCCGGTGCTGCGCAACGATCGCCTGAAGCACGAGTTCGGCTACACGCCGCGACTCACCTCGGCCGAGGCGTTCGAGGAGTACCTGCGCACGCACCCGGACGTCGTGCACGCCGACTGACCGTCACGACGCGGGCGCCCTTCAGCCGGTCTTCGTGAACACCCCGAGGCCCGACGGCTGCGGCACCTGCGCGAACTTGTCGAAGTACGCCAGTGTCACGCCGTGCACGGCGCCGCCCGCACGGGTGAACACGGCCGAGGAGAGGGAACCCGGAGGCGCCCCCTCCCCCGTCGGCGCGAAGGACAGCGTGTCCCCGTTCCACGGGTCGATGTCGAACGTGTAACCGCCCGTGGGCCCCATCGCCCCGTGCAGCTTTCCGCCGGAGGACGTGATCGTGAGGGTGCCGAGGTACGGGCTCGTGTAGGTGCCGACATAGTCGGCGTCCGGTGCCTGCGGCGCAGCGCCGGCCGGCGGCTTCTCGCCGGCCAGGTCGCCGACAGGAGCGTTGTAATGCGCGAAGACGCCACCGTACGCCTTCACCCAGTCGCGCGTCTGCGCGCCGTAGAGCACATCGTCGAGGAACTGCTGGTTCACCGCCTCCGGCACGCCGATGGGCGCCCCGTTCGTGAGCACGACGATGCCCAGGTCGAGATCCGGGACCATCGCCTCGGCGGTCGCGGTACCGAGCTCGAACCCGCCGGAGTGGCTCAGCACGACCCGTCCGCCGGCGCCCGACCCGACGTTGCTGCCGAATCCGTAGTGCCCGGGCCGCTGGTCGAGCGCGCTGTTCCGGGAGTTCACGATCTGCGCCGAGAACGCCTGGGTGAGCGGCGCGGGATCGATGAAGTCCTTTCCGGCGAGTTTGCCGTCGTCCAGGACCACCGCCATCCACTTGGCCACGTCCCCCGCCGTCGACGCCACGCCGCCGGCCGGCGCCTCCGCATCGGGGTCGCGGTCGAACAGCGGCTCGAAGTCGCCCGCCCCGATCCGCGCGTGCTGCACGGCCCGGTCGCGCGTGGCGAGGAACTCGGCATGCGAGGAGGTGGTGGAGGTCATCCCGAGCGGGTCGAACAGCAGCTCCTTCGCCGTCTGCTCCCAGGTCTCGTGCCGGGAGGCGGCGACGGCCACCGCGCCGGTGGTGAGCCCGAAGTTCGAGTACTGGTACGTCGTGCGGAAGGGCGCGAGCGGGATCTGGTTCAGGTGCGCCAGGATGTAGTCGCGGTCGAAGCCGAGATCTTCGAGCTCATCGCCGCCGCCGGTCGGGATGCCGGTGCGGTGCGCGAAGGCGTCGCCGATCGTCGCGTTCGCCGTGACGTACGGATCGTTGAACGTCATAGACGGCATCAGATCCTTGATCGGGGTGCTCCAGGTGATGCTCGGATCCTCGGTCATCGCCCGCGCGACGATCGTGGCCGAGATCGGCTTCGACATCGACGCGATCATGAACAGTGTGTTGACGTCGACCGGGGCTCCGGTGCGCTTGTCACGCACTCCGAACGCCCCCTCATACACGGTCTTCCCCTTCGAGACCACGGCGACCGTGGCGCCGGGGACACCGGTGCGCTTGAGCGCGTCGGCGACGTGCGCCGGGAGCTTCTTCAGTGCGGCGGCGACGGCGGTCGCGCGATCGGTGTACAGCGGCATCACGTCCTGGTTCGGCGCCGCCCCGGTCTGCACGTGCACCGACTGTCCGCCCTGCGGCGGCGCCGAGCACCCCGCCACGGCACCGACCATCAGCAGTGTCACCGAGGCGGCGATCAACGGCGATCCCCGGCGCGCAGCACCGGTCCTGTTCCTTGCGGGCGCCATGCCGCTCCTCTTCTCGCGACCCCCCCTCGGTGAGGCTAGCGAGCGCGGAACACGCGGGGCAAGATGTCACCGCGTGCTGAGACCGATTCGTTCCCGTCGACTTCCGCCGCTTGTCAGGATGCCCGCAGGTCCTGGGCGAACATCACCAGGATGCCGCTGGGTCCGCGGAGGTAGGTCAGCTTGTACACGTCCTGATAGTTCGCCACGCCCCGCAGCGGGAAGCAGCCGTGCCGGGCGGCGATCGCGAGCGCCTCGTCGATGTCGTCGACGGCGAACGCGATGCGGTGCATGCCGATCTCGTTCGGGAGCGTCGGCTCGGTCTCGATCGCGTCGGGGTGGAAGTACTCGAACAGCTCCACGCGCCCGTTCCCGTCCGGCGTCTGCAGCACCGCGATCCTCGCGCGATTGCCGTCGAGCCCGACGGCGATGTCTGCCCATTCGCCCGAGACGGTGTCGCGTCCCAGCACGGTGAGGCCGAGGTCGGTGAAGAAGGAGATGGTCGCTTCGAGGTCCCGGACGGCGATGCCGACGTTGTCCATGCGGATGGCCATGCCTCGCACTCTACGCCGCCCGGTCCGTGGGCCCCGGCGTCAGTGCGCGCCGGCTTCGACCAGGATCACGCCGCCCACGATCACGGCGAGACCGATCGCGGTCATGACCGAGATGTGATCGCGGAACAGGACGCGCCCGAGGACGGCGGTGGCGGCGACGCCGAGCGCCGCCCAGACCGCGTACGCGATGCCGACCGGCATGCCCAGCGCCAGCACCGCACCCAGCAGCACGTAAGAGGCCAGGTAGCCCAGGACGATGGCCGGGATGTGGCGACGGCGGCGGAAGCCCTCGGAGGCGCGCAGGCTCAGGGTGGCGGTCACTTCGGAGGCGATCGCGCCGAGCAGCAGCAGCCAGGTCATGAGGCGCTCCCGGTATCTCCGCGGGCGTGCCTGGTGCCCAACTCGGCGAGCAGCACGCCGGCGATGATCACCCCGAGCCCGACGAGGGAGAGCGGGCTCAGCGCCTCGGCGAACAGCGCCGCCGCAGCGAGCGCGGTGAGCGCCACGCCGATCGCGGACCAGATGCCGTAGGCCACGCCCACGGGCATTCCGCGGGTGAGCACGATCCCGAGCAGCCAGAACGACCCGCCGTACCCGAGCACGACCACGCACAGCCACCACCAGGATCCGCCCGTCGACACCGCTCGCAGGCTGAGCGTCGCACTGACCTCCAACACGATCGCGAGCAGCAGGGGCGGCCAGGCGCTGGGCAGGTGACGACCACCGGCCCCGGCATCAGGGGCCTGGCCCGCCGGCTCAGGCGAGGACATCGTCGAGCAGCGGGTGCAGATGCCGGGAGCGCAGCGTCCGCGCGGCGTTCGCGGCGCCGGCCGCCAGCGCGTCGTCCACCGCATGGCCCGCCAGCGTCGCATCGAGCACGCCGGCGAAGAAGGCATCGCCGGCGCCATTGGTGTCGACGACGTCGACCGGCACCGCCGCCACGCGATGCAGCGCGCCTTCGCCATCGACGGCGATCGCGCCGTCGGCCCCGAGCGTGCAGACGGCGAGGGAGGCCCCCGCGTCGATGCAGTCGCGCAGGAAGCCCTCGGGATCCGAAAGCCGGTCGGCGTTGCAGAAGATCACGTCCGCAGCGGCGACGAATGGCCGGTGGAACGTCGCGGTTCCGTCGTAGTCGTGCAGATCGACCCAGATCGGGGCCCCGGCCGTGCGCGCCTCGTCGATCGCGGCGAGCCCCTCGGCGGAGAGGTCGAGCACGATCGCGGCGGCGCCGGCGAGCGCGGGCTCATCGCCGGCGAGGTCCTCCCACCCCGGGGCGAGCTCGGGCGATGACAGGAACACCGAGACCCGCTCGCCGGCATCCGTCATGAGGTTCAGATGGCGTTCGGAGACGGTGGCCTCACGGAGGCCCAGCAGGGGCACCCCGGCTCTTCCGAGCGCATCGCGGATCCGCAGTCCCGCCGCGTCGCGGCCGACCCGCGCGCGCAGGGACACGGCGCGCCCGAGTCCGTGCAGACTCAGCGCCTTGCCGGCGCTCGTTCCGCCGACCGTCTGCCAGTCCGCCTCCGCGAACTGCATGTGCGGCGTCGGCTCCGGCAACCGGTCCAGCAGCACGATCGTGTTCCACGACACCGCCCCGACGACGGCGACCCGCCCCGCATCGGGGTCTTCACTCATCGAAGCCCTCGGCGATCAGCTCGACCAGCTCCTCCCGCTCCTCGACGGGGAGGAACGCACCGGCGGCGGCGTTGAACTGGAAGGACTCGAGGTCCTCGAGGTCGTAGCCGAACGCGTCGACGAGCAGCGCCATCTCCCGCGTCAGCGAGGTCGCGCTCATCGTGCGGTTGTCGACGTTCACGGTCACCGCGAAGCCCAGCTGGTAGAGCAGATCGAACGGATGGTCCGCGAACTCGGTCCCCCAGGCGGCGATCGCGCCGGTCTGCAGGTTGGACGACGGCGAGAGCTCGAGCGGAATCTCCCGATCGCGCACCCAGCGCGCCAGATCGCCGAAGCGGACCTGCACCTCCTCGCCGTCGCGATTGACGATCTCCAGATCCTCGGCGATCCGCACGCCGTGACCGAGGCGCAGCGCGCGACCGTCGACCAGCGCGGAGCGGATCGAGTCCGGTCCCGCAGCCTCGCCCGCGTGCACGGTCGTGGGGAACATCTGCCCGGCCAGGTACTCGAAGGTCTCCCGGTAGCGCGACGACGGGTACCCCGCCTCGGGGCCCGCGGTGTCGAAGCCGACCACGCCGCGATCCCTGTTGGCGACGGCGAGCTCGGCGATCTCTCGCACACGCTCGGTCTGCCGCATCGCGGAGAGCAGCTGTCCCACCCGGATGCTCTTGCCCCGGCTCTCCGCGGCGTCCTCCGCCTCGTCGATGCCGTCCTGCACGGCGTCGACCGCCTGCTGCAGGCTGAGTCCGTTCGCGAGGTGCAGCTCGGGCGCCCAGCGCACCTCGCCGTACACGACGCCGTCGCGCACCAGGTCCTCGACGAACTCGCGCGAGATGCGGCGCAGGTTCTCCGCGCTCTGCATCACGGAGAGGGAGACGTCGAACGTCTTCAGGTAATCGACCAGGGATCCGGCCGACGCCTGAGTGCGGAACCACATCGCGAGCCCGGTCGGGTCGGTGTGCGGCAGTTCGATCCCTGCCGCGTCGGCGAGCTCGATGATCGTGGCGGGGCGCACTCCGCCGTCGAGGTGATCGTGCAGCGAGACCTTGGGGAGGCTCCGGAGGGACAGACCCTCGACCTCCAGGTCGCCGTTCGCGTCGATGGGCATGACAGATCCTTCCTCAGCGGTCGATCGATGGGAATCGTCAGGGATGTTCCGAGAGGAACCGGACAGGGCGCCGCGCAGACGCCGCGCCCGGAATCAGCCTAGGCCGTGATGCGCTCGCGCACGAGGGGCGCGCGCTCGATGTGCTCTGCGCCGATCTCCCACGCGCCGTCCACCGCCTCCAGCGCACGGTCGAACCGCGCCGCGTCGTCGGCGGACAGCGTGAACACCGGGTCGCCGGCGCGCACGGCATCGCCGGGCTTCACGTGCAGGTCGATGCCCGCGGCGAACACCACCGCGTCCTCCGCGCGGGCGCGGCCCGCTCCCAGGCGCCAGGCGCCGATGCCGAACGGCAGCGCGTCCATGCGGGTCACGAATCCGTCCGATGCGGCGGTCACGGTGTGCGTCTCGCGTGCGGTCGGCAGAGCCGCGTCGGGGTCGCCGTCCTGCGCCCGGATCATGGCCTTCCACGAGTCCATCGCGCGGCCGTCGTCCAGCGCCTTCTCCACGTCGGCGTCGGGCTGTCCGCTGAGCGCCAGCATCTCCCGGGCGAGCGCGATCGTGAGCTCGCGGATGTCCGCGGGGCCGCCTCCGGCGAGCACCTCGACCGATTCGCGGACCTCGTTCGCATTGCCGATCGCGAGGCCCAGCGGCACGTTCATGTCCGTGAGGAGTGCGGTGGTCTGCACACCGGAGTCGGTGCCGAGCGCCACCATGGTGCGGGCGAGTTCGCGAGCGCGATCGATGTCCTGCATGAAGGCGCCGGATCCGAACTTCACGTCCAGCACCAGTGCGTCGGTGCCCTCGGCGATCTTCTTGGACATGATGCTCGAGGCGATCAGCGGGATCGCCTCGACCGTGCCGGTGACGTCGCGCAGCGCATAGAGCTTCTTGTCGGCGGGAGCGAGACCGGATCCGGCCGCGCAGATCACCGCGCCGACGTCACCCTGCAGCTGCGCGAACATCTCCTCGTTGCTGAGCGCGGCTCGCCAGCCGGGGATCGATTCGAGCTTGTCCAGGGTGCCGCCGGTGTGGCCGAGGCCACGGCCGCTCAGTTGCGGCACCGCCACGCCGAAGCAGGCCACGAGCGGGGCCAGCGGGAGCGTGATCTTGTCTCCCACGCCGCCCGTGGAGTGCTTGTCGACGGTCTTCTTACCGAGGGCGGCGAAGCTCATCCGCTCCCCGGACGCGATCATCGCGTCGGTGAGCACGCGGATCTCGTCGCGCTCCATGCCGCGCTGGAACACCGCCATCGCGAACGACGCCATCTGCGGATCCGTGACGTAGCCGCGCGTGTAGGCGTCGACCATCCACCGCAGCGCCGGCTCGGGCACGGTCCCGCCGTCGCGCTTGGCGCGGATGACATCCACCGCATCGAAAGGCTCGACCGCACTCATCGGACGTTCTCCAGATCTCTCGGCCCGAACGCGTCGGGCAGCACTTCGTCGATGGTTCTGATCCCGGACACCGTCTCCAGCAGCATCCCCGGCGCGGAGTGCTCGTACAGCAGCTGCCGGCAGCGGCCGCACGGCATGATCGTGTCGCCCTCGCCGTTCACGCAGAGGAACGCGACGAGGCGCCCTCCGCCCGACATGAACAGATCGCCCACCATCGCGCACTCGGCGCACAGCGTGACGCCGTAGGAGGCGTTCTCGACGTTGCAGCCGGAGACGATCCGGCCGTCGTCGACGAGCGCGGCAGCGCCCACGCGGTAGTGCGAATACGGCGCGTAAGCCTTGTGCTGTGCTTCGTCGGCGACGCGGCGCAGCTCATCCCAGTCGATGTCCATGAACGCCCTCCTAGGACTTGATGTACGGCTTGCCGTCGGCCGCGGGGGCCTTGATCTGCCCCACGAACCCGACGACTGCGAGGATCGTCACCACGTACGGCAGCATCAGCATGAACTCGCCGGGGATGGGCGTGCGCAGCACCGCGAGCAGGTTCTGCAGGTTCGTCGCGAAACCGAACAGCAGCGCAGCGAGCGCCGCCCGCACCGGATCCCAGCGCCCGAAGATCACCGCGGCGAGCGCGATGAAACCGAGCCCCGCCGTCATGTCCTTGGTGAACTGCGGCACCGAGACCAGGGTGAAGTAGGCGCCGCCGATGCCGGCGATCGCACCGGCGAGCTGCAGGTTCCAGAACCGCGTCGGGTTCACCTTGATGCCGACGGTGTCCGCCGCGTGCGGGTGCTCGCCGACGGCGCGCACGCGCAGGCCCCAGCGGGTGCGGTACATGCCCCAGGCCACCAGCGCGACCACGACGTACATCAGGTAGACGAGGAAGGTCTGGTTGAACAGAGCAGGGCCGATCACGGGGATATCGCCCAGGACCGGGATCTTGATCAGCGAGAACCGGGTGGGGCTGTTCAGCGTCTGCGCGTTCGGCGCGAGCACGCCCTGATACAGGAAGCCGGTCAGGCCCGAGGCGAAGACGTTGAGGACCACGCCGACGATGACCTGGTCGACGAGGTACTTGATCGCGAACGCGCCCAGCACGAGCGAGATCAGGATGCCGCCCAGCATCGCACCGATGAGACCCACGAACGGGTTGTGCGTGAGAGAGCCGAGGATCGTCGCCGTGAATGCGCCGAGCAGGAACTGTCCCTCGATCGCGACGTTGACGACACCGGCGCGCTCGCCGATCACCCCGGCGAGGGCGCCGAAGACGAGCGGCACCGCGAGCGAGATGGATCCTCCGAGCAGGCCGGTGAGCGTGATCGCGCCCGCTGCACCCGCACCCGCCCAGGTGAGGAACGCGGTCATCGCGAGCACCGCGTACACGATCGGCACCCACAGGGGGATCTTCCGGTACTGCAGCGCGGCGATCAGTGCCAGCACGCCGAGTCCTACTGCGATCACCCACGTGGTCCAGAGCACCGGTCCCGCGGGGACGGCGACGTCGCCGAGGCGGATCACTGCGCTCGCCTCGGACAGGCGGAACGTCGTGGTCCCGTAGCGGGGCACGAACAGGAACAGCAGCCCGAGCAGGGCGACGATCGCCAGCAGCGTGATCGGGACCTTCAGCGAGCGGACCTTGACGACGGTGGGCGCGTCGAGCACGGGTGCCGAGGTGAGGGAGGTGCTCATGCTGCCGCCGCCTTCGTGTCGGAGGAATCGGAGTTCTTGGCCGCCCGGCGCGCGATCCGCGCCTTGGAACGCTGCGAGCGCTCCGAGTCGTCCTTGGGCAGGAAGAAGATGGTGCGGATCAGCGGCGGCGCCGCGATGAACAGCACGATCAGCGACTGCACCACGAGCACGATGTCGACGGGGATCGACTGCAGCGCCTGCATCGGGAACGAACCCGCCTTCAGCGCGCCGAACAGCAGTCCGGCCCAGAACGTGCCCCACGCACGGCTGCGCCCGAGCAGCGCCACCGTGATGGCGGTGAAGCCGATACCGGCGTCGATGCCGCCGTCGAAGCCGCTCGTGATCGTGCTCTGGATCTGGAACATGCCGGCCAGGCCCGCAAGTCCCCCGGAGAACAGCATCGCGTAGATGTAGACGCGCGGAACGCTGATCCCCGCGGCCCGTGCCGCATTGGGGTTCTCCCCCACGGCCCGCATCCGGAAGCCGAGACCGGACCGCTCGACCAACCACCACACGAACAGCGTCGCGACGATCACGATCGGGAAGCCCCAGTCGATCAGGTCGAGTCCGGGGAGCTTGGGCAGAATCGCGCTCGGAGGGGTGGGCCGGGAGATCGGCTGAATCTGACCAGGCCGCTGCAGCAGCTGCGGCACCTGCACCATCCACGTCACGAAGTAGAACGCGACGTAATTGAGCATGATCGTGAGGATGACCTCGTGCGCACCGGTGCGTGCCTTCAGCAGGCCCACGAGCCCGCCCCAGAGCGCCCCAGCGGCGATGCCGACGATCAGGGTGAGCGGGATCTGGATGATCGCAGGCAGGTTCAGCTGGAACGTCACGAGCGCCGCCGCCGCGCAGGCGATGAGCATCTGGCCGCGGGCGCCGATGTTGAACAGGCCGACGCGGAACGCCACCGCGATGCCGAGGCCGGCGGCGATGAGCGGCGCGGCGAAGGAGATCGTGTTGCCGAGCGGCTTCACGGCGGACCAGAAGTCGCTGGCTCCGAAGTCGATGATCGATCCGTTGAACAGCGCGGAATAGGCGCCGATCACTGCGCTCCAGGCGGCGCCCAGCGTGTCGGTGGGACGCGCGAAGAAGTACCCGGCCGCCGCCTGCACATCGGGGTTGGTGACGGCGATCAGCACCCCGCCGACGATGAGCGCCAGGAGGATCGCCAGCACCGTGGTGACCGCGCTCCCGCGCAGGATCTCCCGGAGCACACGGTTCGAGACCGGGATCTCCTGGATGTTGCGGGTCATCGGCGGTTGAGGTGCGGGCGCGACCGGACCGCCGTCCGCGCTGGGCGCGGGCTCGGGTGCCGGCGTGCCGGAGGTGGGCGCGGATTCGTTGCTCATGCGGCTGCCTCCGTGGGGTTCTCGCCGGCCATCATCAGGCCGAGCACGTCGCGCGGGGTGTCCCCCGGGACGATGCCGACGATGCGGCCGCGGTACATGACCGCGATGCGGTCGGCGAGGGCGGTGACCTCGTCCAGTTCGGTCGACACCACGATCACCGGGATGCCGGAGTCGCGGGTCTCGACGATGCGCTTGTGGATGAACTCGATGGATCCGACGTCCACGCCGCGCGTGGGCTGCGAGGCCAGCAGCAGCTTGAGGTCGCGGTTGAGCTCGCGCGCGATGACGACCTTCTGCTGGTTGCCGCCCGACAGGGATCCAGCCGCCTGGCCCGGTCCCTGCGTGCGGATGTCGAACTCCACGATGCGCTCCTTCGCGAACGTGTCGAGCACGCCGCGCATGATGGTCCCGAAGCGGGTGAAGGCGGGGTCATCGGAGCGGTCGAGGATGAGGTTCTCCGCGACGGAGAATGCGCCCACGAGACCATCCTCGTTGCGGTCCTCCGGGACGAACCCGACGCCGGCCTCGAGCACCTGGTGCACGTTGCGGCCGATCAGCTCCATGCCGTCGAGCGAGATGGATCCGGTAGAGCGCGCGCCCAGTCCCATGATCGCCTCGGCCAGCTCGGTCTGCCCGTTGCCCTGCACGCCGGCGACGGCCAGCACCTCGCCCGGGCGCACATCGAAGCTGATGTCGTCGACCACGACGACGCCGTCCGGCGCGATCACACGCAGGCCCTTGACGTGCAGCCCGCCTTCGCCGATCCTGGGCGGATCCTTGTGCACCGTCAGCTCGACCGCGCGCCCCACCATCATCGAGGCGAGCTCGGTGTTCGAGGACTTCGGGTCGGCCTCGCCGACCACCCGGCCCAGACGGATCACGGTGATCTTGTCGGCGATCGCGCGAACCTCGCGAAGCTTGTGCGTGATGAACACGATCGCTGTGCCCTCGTCGCGCAGCTGCTTCATGATCTCCATGAGCTCGTCGGTCTCTTGAGGGGTGAGCACCGCGGTCGGCTCGTCGAACACGAGCACCTTCGCGTCACGGCTCAGAGCCTTGATGATCTCCACGCGCTGCTGCACGCCGACCGGCAGGTCCCCCACGATCGCGTCCGGATCGACCTCGAACCCGAACCGCGAGGCGACCTCGCGCACGTGATCGCGCGCCGCCGCGATGTCCAGCACGCCGAGCGCCTTGGACTGCTCGTGCCCGAGCATGACGTTCTCTGCGACGGTGAACACCGGGATGAGCATGAAGTGCTGGTGCACCATGCCGATGCCGGCCGCCATCGCATCGCCGGGGCCGCGGAAGTGCTGCGGCACGCCGTCGAGCAGGATCTCGCCCTCGTCGGCCTGATACAGGCCGTAGAGCACGTTCATCAGGGTCGACTTGCCGGCCCCGTTCTCGCCCAGCAGGGCGTGGATCTCGCCAGGTTCGACGACCACGTCGATGTGGTCGTTGGCGACCAGGGATCCGAAGCGCTTGGTGATGCCGCGGAGCTCGAGCTTCATAACTGTGACCCTATCCGGGAAGGGGGGACTCAAGAAGAGCGCGGGGCGCCGGATCCCGCCATCGCGCCGGTCGGCGACGATGGCGGGATCGGAGCGCCCCGCGTCAGAGGGGGTTACTTCGGGGACGCGGCCGATTCGACCTTGATGTCGCCCTTGATGATCTTGTCCTGCAGCGCCTTCAGCTCGTCGGTCAGGCCCTTCGGGAGCTTGCTCTCGAAGTCGTGGAACGAGGACAGGCCCACGCCGTTGTTCTGGAGCGTGCCGACGTACGGGGTCGGGTCGAAGCTGCCCTTGGCAGCGTCGAGGACCGTGGTGTTGACCGCGTCGTCGATGCGCTTCATGACCGAGACCAGGATCTGGTCGGCGACGGACGGGTCAGCCGCGGCGAGGTCGGAGTCGACGCCGAGCATGACCGTCTTCTTGCCGCTGTCCTTGATCGCAGCGCTGGCCGAGAGGTAGATCGGACCGCCGACCGGGAAGATCACGTCGACGCCCTGACCCAGGATCGAGTTCGCGGTCTGCTTGGCGGTGTCGTTCGCGGCGAAGGCGCCGGTGAACGAACCGTCCTGCGCGGCCTTGTCCCAGCCGACCGAGGCGACGTTTCCGCCCTTGTCCTCGTCGTACTTCTTGACGCCGTCGACGAAGCCGTCCATGAAGATCGTCACCGGCGGGATCTTCATTCCGCCGAAGGTGCCGACCTTGTTGGCGCCCTCCTGCGCCGACCATGCCGCCGCGGCGTAGCCGCCGAGGTACGCGGCCTGGGCGGTGTCGAAGAGGATCGGCTTGATGTTCGGCGCGTCCGGCTTGCCGTCGTTGTTGGTGTCGGCCAGCGAGTCGATGATGCCGAAGTTGATCTTCGGGTTCGCCTGCGCGGCGGTGGAGATCGCGGCGTCGAGCTTGAAGCCGACGCCGATGATCATGGTGCACTTGCCGGAGATCAGCGAGTCGATGTTGCTCTTGTAGTCGTTGTCCGACTTCGACTCGACCTCGAGAGCCTTCACGCCGAGGGTCTTGGCCGCCTTGTCCATGCCGATCTTGGCCGACTCGTTGAAGGACTTGTCGTTGAAGCCGCCGCTGTCGGAGACGAGGCAGGGCTTGAAGTTCGCGTCGGCCGGCTTGGCACCGCCGCTCGAGCTCGCCGGAGCAGGAGCGGATCCGCAACCTGCGAGGGCGACGATGACACCGGCGGCGATGGTCGCGCCGATCAGCTTCTTGGTGATGGTCACACGGGCCTCCAGAAAACGAGCCCGCGGCCATCGCGGGTCACTTGAAAGTTACCGACTATGACGAAGATCGGGCATCCTCGTCCGTGTCGCTGGAGTCAATGGTTACAAACATGAGATCACATGCGCTCGTCCATGCTCATATGAGCAGAGCACCCGGGTCATCCCCGCTTTCGTGCAGGCCCGTGCGCATCTGCCGATGATCGCGGGGGCCTCAGAGCACGTCGCCGCGCCCGGTGAGCTTGAGCGACTCGACCACGCCCTTCACCCGCTGCGCGTGCTCGATGGTCGTCACGAGCAGCGCGTCCGGGGTGTCCACCACCACGATGTCCTGAACGCCGACCAGGCTGATCACCCGAGACGTCTGGCTGACCAGGATCCCGCTCGCCGCGTCCGACAGCACTCGGGCGGAAGCGCCGAGCACGGCGAGATCGTTCTTGCGGCCGTTAAGGATGAGCTTGGTGAGCGAGGCGAAGTCCCCCACGTCGTCCCAGTCGAAGTGGCCCGGCACCACGGCCAGCCGGCCGCGCTCGGCCGCCGGCTCGGCGACCGCGTAGTCGATCGCGATCTTCGGCAGCGCCGGCCACACCCGATCCACCGCGGGTCCGCGTCGCTCCCGGTCATCCCACGCCTCGGCGAGCTCCATGAGACCGGCGTACAGGGCGGGCTGGTGCAGTTCGATCTCCGCCAGAAGCACGTCGGCCCTTGCGATGAACATGCCCGCGTTCCAGAGGTAGCTGCGGTCGGCGACGTACTTCCTTGCCGTGGCGAGGTCGGGCTTCTCCACGAACCGATCCACCAGGGCGGCCTCTCGCGCACCCTCGATCTCGAGCTCCGTCCCCTGCTTGATGTAACCGAAGCCGACCGCCGGCTCTGTCGGCGTGATGCCGATCGTGACGATGTACCCCTCTCGCGCGACCTCGACGGCGTCACGTACGGCGAACTCGAACACGCGGGTGCCGCGGATGACATGATCCGCGCTGAAGGATCCGATGATCACATCTGGGTCGCGTCGGTGCAGGATCGCTGCCGCGAGCCCGATCGCCGCCGCCGACTCGCGCGGCTCGGACTCCAGGAACACGTTCTTGTCGGCGATGCCCGGCAGTTGCGCCTCCACCGCAGCGCGGTGCGCGCGCCCGGTCACCACCGCGATCCGGTCGGGGCCGGTCAGCGGCTCCAGCCGGTCCCAGGTGTCGCGCAGCAGCGACTGTCCGGATCCGGTCAGATCGTGAAGGAACTTCGGCGCATCGGCCCGGGACAGTGGCCACAGCCGGCTCCCGATGCCTCCGGCGGGGATGACGGCGTAGAAGTCAGGGATCGGCTCGCGCATGGGATCCAGCGTAGCGAGGGCCCCGTCGCCACCTGCTCAGAGCATCTCCAGCGGCACCGGACGGGCAGGGGCGGGGAAGCGTGCATCGATCGCCGAGAGCACCTCCGCGGGCAGCTCGACGTCGATTGCCGCGGCGTTGTCCCGCGCGTGCGCGACGTCGCCCGCCTTGGGGATCGCCAGCACGTCTCCGGAGCGGATCACCCAGGCGAGCACCAGTTGCGCCACTGTCAGCCCGATCGATGAAGCCAGCTCCGCGAGCACGGGATCGCCGAGCACACGCGCCTGCTCGAGCGGCGAGTACGCCATCGCCGGAATCCCGCGGCGGCGCAGCAACGGGAGCAGATCGAGCTCGGGCCCGCGGCGGGACGGGTTGTAGAGGATCTGATCGGTCGCGGCTCCCGCGGGAAGCTCGGCGAGGTCGTCCGGATCCAGGTTGCTCACGCCCCAGTCCAGGATGTCGCCGGCGTCGCGCAGGTCCTCGAACGCGGCGACGGTCTCCTCGAGCGGCACCGGCCCGCGCCAGTGCAGCAGGTACAGATCGAGCCGGTCGGTGCCGAGCCGGGCGAGGCTGTCGTGCGCCGCTCGACGGATCCCGGCCGCGTCGGCGTGATGCGGGAGCACCTTGCTCACCAGGAACGCGTCGTCGCGCCGCCCGCGGATCGCCTCCCCCACCCGTCGTTCGGAGCGGCCGGATCCATACATCTCCGCCGTGTCGACGACGCGCAGACCGGCGTCGAGCCCCACCTGGATCGCCGCGATCTCCTCGTCCCGTCGCGCCGGATCGTCGCCGACGTTCCAGGTGCCGATGCCGATGCTCGGGACGACGGCGCCGTTCGGGAAGCGAATGCTCATGCCCTCACGGTAGGACGTCGGTCGCCGTGCCCACGATCGCATCCATGCATGGTTCCGATCGCAGAACCGCATGATCGCTAAGGGTCGCCTTCGTCGCTCCCAGCCATCTGACAGGAATAGGATGAGGGGGATCGGACGCCTGCGCGCCGCGATCCTTCGCTATCGATCAGGGAGGACGACTGTGTCCGCAAGCACGCGCTTGACACCTTCGATTGCGGAAACCACGTCCAAGACGCCGCGCGGCACCCTCTACCGGGGTCGCGAAGGCATGTGGTCCTGGGTTCTGCATCGCATCACCGGAATCTCCATCTTCTTCTTCCTCCTGGTGCACGTGCTCGACACGTCGCTCATCCGGGTCTCGCCGGAGGCGTACGACGCGGTCCTCGGCACGTACAAGAACCCGATCATGGGGCTCGGCGAGACTGTGCTCGTCGCCGCGATCGTGTTCCACGCGCTGAACGGGCTGCGGATCATCCTCATCGACGTGTGGTCGAAGGGCGCCCAGTACCAGAAGCAGATGTTCTGGGTCGTGATCGGCCTCTGGCTGGTGCTGCTGGCCGGCTTCGTGCCGCGCCACCTGATCAACGTGTTCTCTCACGTGGGAGGTGCGAGCTGATGGCCGCGGACGTCTTCACCACCCAGCACATGGCGGCCCCGCGCCGCAGCAAGGGCGTCAACCTCGAGAAGTGGGGCTGGATCTACATGCGCGTCTCGGGCGTCGTGCTCGTCGTGCTGATCTTCGGCCACCTCTTCGTCAACCTCATGCTCGGCGAGGGCATCCACGCGCTGGACTTCGCCTTCGTCGCCGGCAAGTACGCCACGCCGTTCTGGCAGTGGTGGGACGTGCTGATGCTGTGGCTGGCCCTCATCCACGGCGCCAACGGCATGCGCACCGTCGTGAACGACTACGTCGGCCACACGGGCATCCGCAAGACCCTGCTGGTCGTGCTCGGCCTGGCCACCGCACTCCTCGTCCTGCTCGGCACCCTCGTCGTGTTCACCTTCGACCCCTGCAACGGCGTGTTCGAGAGCGGCGCCATGTGGGACACCTGCAAGGCGCTGGGCAAATAGCCCGGCGACCACGGCGAGACCAGCTCCCCCGCGGCAGCGGCGACCAAGCTCAGAGAATAGGCAGAACCAGTGACCACTGAGACCCAGGATTCCGTCGTCAAGAACGGCGTGCACCACCATCAGTTCGACATCGTGATCGTCGGCGCCGGCGGCGCCGGCATGCGAGCGGCGATCGAGGCCGGCCCCGGCGCGAAGACCGCGGTGATCTCGAAGCTCTACCCCACCCGCTCCCACACGGGCGCGGCGCAGGGCGGCATGGCCGCGGCGCTCGCGAACGTCGAGGAGGACAGCTGGGAGTGGCACACCTTCGACACCGTCAAGGGCGGCGACTACCTCGTCGACCAGGACGCGGCGGAGATCCTCGCCAAGGAGGCCATCGACGCAGTCATCGACCTCGAGAACATGGGCCTGCCGTTCAACCGGACGCCCGAGGGCAAGATCGACCAGCGCCGCTTCGGCGGACACACGGCCGAGCACGGCAAGACGCCCGTTCGCCGGGCCTGCTACGCCGCCGACCGCACCGGCCACATGATCCTGCAGACGCTGTTCCAGAACTGCGTGAAGCTCGGCATCAACTTCTTCAACGAGTTCTACGTGCTCGACCTCATCACGGTGAAGGACGAGGCGGGCAAGACCGGCATCGCCGGCGTCGTCGCCTACGACCTGTCCACGGGCGAGCTGCACGTCTTCCACGCCAAGGCCGTGATCTTCGCGACCGGCGGCTTCGGCAAGATCTTCAAGACCACCTCGAACGCGCACACCCTGACCGGCGACGGCGTCGGGATCGTGTGGCGCAAGGGCCTGCCGCTCGAGGACCTGGAGTTCTTCCAGTTCCACCCGACCGGCCTGGCCGGCCTCGGCATCCTGCTCACCGAGGGCGCGCGCGGTGAAGGCGCGATCCTGCGCAATGCCTCGGGCGAGCGCTTCATGGAGCGCTACGCCCCCACGATCAAGGACCTCGCGCCGCGCGACATCGTCGCCCGCTGCATGGTGCAGGAGGTCGCGGAGGGCCGCGGCGCCGGCCCGCACAAGGACTACGTGCTGCTGGACTGCACGCACCTCGGTGCCGAGGTCCTGGAGACGAAGCTCCCCGACATCACGGAGTTCGCGCGCACCTACCTCGGCGTCGACCCGGTCGTCGAGCCGGTCCCCGTGATGCCGACGGCGCACTACGCCATGGGCGGCATCCCGACCAACAACAACGGCGAGGTGCTCGCCGACAACGACACGATCGTCCCGGGCCTGTACGCGGCCGGCGAGTGCGCGTGCGTGTCGGTGCACGGCGCGAACCGTCTCGGCACGAACTCCCTGCTCGACATCAACGTGTTCGGCAAGCGCAGCGGACGCAACGCCGTCGAGTACGTCAAGACCGCCGACTTCCTGCCCCTCCCCGAGGCCCCGGAGACCGCGGTCAAGGAGATGCTCGAGGGCCTGCGCAACAACGCCGGCACCGAGCGCATCGCAGTCCTGCGCAAGAAGCTCCAGGAGGAGATGGACAAGGGCGCGCAGGTGTTCCGCACGCACGAGTCCCTCGAGCACGTGCTCGGCGTGATCGCCGAGCTCCGCGAGCGCTACAAGAACGTGCACGTCGACGACAAGGGCAGCCGGTTCAACACCGACCTGCTCGAGGCCGTCGAGCTGGGCTTCCTCCTCGACATCGCCGAGGTCGTCGTCTACGCCGCGCAGAACCGCGAGGAGAGCCGCGGCGGTCACATGCGCGACGACTTCCCGAAGCGCGACGACGAGAACTACATGCAGCACACGATGGCGTACCTGACCGGCGACCCGCACTCGTCGACGCCGAGCGACCACATCAAGCTCGACTGGAAGCCGGTCGTGTTCACCAAGAACGAGCAGGGCGAGTTGAACTACCCGCCGATGGAGAGGAAGTACTGATGTCCGCCGTCGCCACGGAAACCGCCGCAGAGGCCGTCGTCGAAGACACGGGCGTGCAGTCCTTCCTCGTCACGTTCAACATCCGCCGGTTCGACCCCGAGGTCGACAGCGAGCCGCACTGGGTCGACTACGACGTGGAGCTGTACTCCACCGACCGCGTGCTCGACGCGCTGCACAAGATCAAGTGGGAGGTCGACGGATCCCTCACGTTCCGTCGCTCCTGTGCGCACGGCATCTGCGGATCCGACGCGATGCGCATCAACGGCCGCAACCGCCTCGCCTGCAAGACGCTGATCAAGGACCTGGACATCTCCAAGCCGATCTACGTCGAGGCGATCAAGGGCCTGCCGCTGGAGAAGGACCTCGTCGTAGACATGGATCCGTTCTTCGCGGCGTACCGCGAGGTGAAGCCGTTCCTGCTCGCGACCAGCGAGCCGGAGAAGGGCAAGGAGCGCGTGCAGTCGATCGCCGACCGCGCGATCTTCGACGACACCACCAAGTGCATCCTGTGCGCCGCGTGCACCTCGTCGTGCCCCGTGTTCTGGACCGACGGGCAGTACTTCGGCCCGGCCGCGATCGTGAACGCGCACCGCTTCATCTTCGACTCCCGCGACGACGCCGCCGACGTGCGCCTCGACATCCTCAACGACAAGGAGGGCGTGTGGCGCTGCCGCACAACCTTCAACTGCACCGAGGCATGCCCCCGCGGCATCGAGGTCACCAAGGCGATCGCCGAGGTCAAGCAGGCGGTCCTGCGCGGCCGTCCCTGAGCCGCCGGTCCCCGAGCCTGTCGAAGAGGCGCCACCCCTTGCGGGTGGCGCCTCTTCGCGTGTCAGCCGGTCGCTAGGGTGAGTGCGTGGCGGAATCCGATTCGGAGCTGAGAGCGCGACTCGAGGCGCCGATCGAGCGCGCCGCCGCGCTCACCCGCCGCACAATGCGGGCGTTCCCGATCCGGGTATGGCGCCGGTTCCTGCAGCGCAACGGATTCCTGCTCTCCGCGGGCATGAGCTACCAGGGCCTCTTCGCCGTGTTCGGGCTGCTCTACATCGCGTTCGCCTCGGCCGGTCTCTGGCTCGGCGGCAGCGAACGGGCGATCGCCCTCCTCACCGCGATCGCGAACAGCTACATCCCCGGCATCATCAGTGATCACGGCCTCGTCCACCCCGATGACGTGCAGTCGCTCGCCTCCGAAGCCAGCAGCGTGCTGAGCATCACGGGGCTCGTCGCCGCCGTCGTCGTCACGTGGACCGGGATCACCGCGGTGACCTTCACCCGGCGCGCCGTGCGCGACATCTTCGGGCTGCCTTACGACGGCCGCAGCTTCATGCTGCTGAAGCTGCGCGACGGCGTCGCCGGGATCCTGTTCGGTCTGGCGCTGCTGGTCGGATCGGTGCTCGGCTTCGCCGGGGTATGGGCGCTCCGGCAGGTGCTCGACCTGCTCGGCTGGCATCTCGGCGCCACCGCCTTCGACCTGCTCACCCGGACCGGGTCGGTCGTGGTCATGTTCGCGATCGATTCCGCGGCGATCGCACTGCTCGTGCGGTTCCTCACCGGCACCAGGCTCGCCTGGCGCACCATCCTCCCCGGAGCGATGCTCGGCGGCGGCGCGGTGGTGGTGCTGCAGCTCGGGGCCGGGCTGCTGCTCGCCCACACCCCGGGCAATCCGCTGCTGGCGACCTTCGCCGTGATCATCGCGATGCTGCTCTGGTGCCGCTGGGTGGCGGTCGTGATCCTGGTCGCCGCGGCGTGGATCGCGCTCACGGCCGAGGACCGCGACCAGCCCCTCCAGGAGGTCGACGAGGACGCCGCGCACCGCGCGGAGCTCGCGGCCCTCGTTCTGGCCGCCGAGGTGCGCGTGCGCCGGGCCGAGCAGGCGCACGACGCCGCACCGTGGTGGCGCCGTGCCGCGACGGCCCGCGCGGTGCGCGAGGCTCACGACGACTGGGGCGATGCGCTCGCCGAGCAGGCGGCGGCAGCGCCCGCTGATGACGAGGAGGGCCTGCTCGGGCTGCTGCTGGAGGGCCCGCGCCGCAGTGAACCGCGCACCGATGCGCCGACCGAAGCACGGCCGCGTCGTCGCACCCCGGACGTGGGAAGCGATGTCGGAGGCGCTCGTTAGGCTGGAGACCATGCCCCACCTGCGTATCGCCACGGTCAACGTCAACGGGATCCGCGCCGCGGTCCGCAACGGAATGCATGGCTGGCTCGACGCCGCCGACGTCGATGTCCTCACCCTGCAGGAGGTGCGCGCGCAGGACGAGCACCTGGAGCAGGCGTTCCCCGGCTGGTCGATCCTGCACGACGAAGCCACGGCGAAGGGCCGCGCCGGCGTCGCCGTGCTCAGCCGGATCCCGGCGACCGCATCGCGGACTGCGCTCGGACCCGAGGATTTCGACTCGAAGGGCCGCTGGCTCGAGGCCGACTTCGATCTCGGTGGCGTCCCGCTCACGGTCGTCAGCGCCTACGTGCACAGCGGTGAGGCGGACACCCCCAAGCAGGACGAGAAGTGGAAGTTCCTCGACGCGATGACCACGCGCATGGGCGAGCTGGGTGCAGACGACGCCCTCTCGCTCGTCACGGGCGATCTCAACGTCGGGCATCGGCCCCTCGACATCCTGAACTGGAAGGGCAACGTCAAGAAGGCCGGCTTCCTCGCGCGCGAGCGTGCGTACTTCGACCGTTTCCTCGGCGCCGCGGGGGAACCTGCGATCGGTCAGGAGGGCATCGGCCGGGGAATGGTGGGCCAGCTCAGCGACACGCGCCCCTTCGTGGCGGAGGGCGACGGCAAGGGCCTCGGCTGGGTCGATGTGGGACGCGTCGCTGCGGGCGAGGTCGCCGGCCCGTACACCTGGTGGACGATGCGCGGCCAGGCCTTCGACAACGACTCCGGCTGGCGCATCGACTACCACCTCGCCACGGCACCTCTCGCGGCACGGGCGACGAACTACCGCGTCGCACGCGCCGCCACCTACGCCGAGCGCTGGAGCGACCACACTCCGGTCATCGTCGACTACACGTACTGAGCTGCCGCCCGGTGCCTCGCCGCGCTGTCGTCGAGGCACCGAACGCACGGTCGGGCGCTCGATCCCGTCCCCATAGGATTGTTCTGTGACGAAACCCCGCCTCTACTCCGGAATGCAGCCCTCCGCCGACTCCCTCCAGGCCGGCAACTACATCGGGGCGCTGCTGCAGTGGCGGGACCTGCAGAACTCCTACGACGCGTTCTTCTCCGTGGTCGACCTGCACGCGCTGACCCAGCCGAACGACCCGGCGGAGCTGCGGGAGAAGACCCGCCGCACCGCCGCCCAGTACATCGCGGCGGGGATCGAGCCGTCGAAGTCGACGCTGTACGTGCAGTCGCATGTGCGCGCGCATGCCGAGCTCGCCTGGATCCTGTCGACCATTACCGGGTTCGGCGAGGCCGGTCGCATGACCCAGTTCAAGGACAAGTCGGCACGGTACGGCACCGACGCGACCTCGGTCGGCCTGTTCACGTACCCGGTGCTGATGGCCGCCGACATCCTGCTCTACCAGACGGATGTCGTGCCGGTGGGCGACGATCAGAAGCAGCACGTCGAGCTGACCCGCGACCTCGCGGAGCGGTTCAACGCGCGCTACGGCGAGACGTTCGTGGTGCCGATCCCGGTGATCCAGAAGGACACCGCGCGCATCTACGACCTGCAGAGCCCCACCTCGAAGATGTCGAAGTCGGCCGAGTCGGACGCCGGCGTGCTGTGGCTGCTGGACGACCCGGCCAAGTCGGCGAAGAAGATCATGCGCGCCGTGACCGACAACGAAGGATCCGTCCGGTACGACCGCGAGGACAAGCCCGGCGTCTCCAACCTGCTGACGATCTACGCAGCCCTCACCGGCCGTCAGATCGCGTCCATCGAGGACGAGTACGCGGGCCGCGGCTATGGCGACTTCAAGAAGGGGCTCGCCGAGGTCGTCGTGAACGAGTTCGGCCCGGTGCGCGACCGCGCGAACGAGCTGCTCGCGGATCCCGCCGAGCTGGACCGGATCCTCGCCGCCAACGCCGCCCGCGCCGACGAAGTCGCCGACCGGACCCTCGCCCAGGTGTACGACAAGGTCGGCCTGCTCCGCCGAGTCTGAGTCGGCGGTCGGGCGGGTGCTCGGCGGTGTTCGGCGTGCTTCGGCGTGCCGAACTCAGTCGATCCGGTGCTGCGCCGGCGCGTTCTGCGATCGGGCCCCGAGATCGACTGAGTTCGTGACGCTGCGGCGGCGTGCCGGTCGGAAGCCGCGCATGCCCCGCAGCGCCGCCACCACGCCCTCTCGGTCGTACATGATGTCCTCGGCGATCAGTCGCAGCACGCAGAGTCCCTGCGCCGCCGCCTGGCGGTCCCGCGCGTAGTCGCGGCGCCGCTGCGCCCAGTCCTCGTGATGCGCCCGGGAGTCGCACTCGACCACGAGCCAGCCGTCGAGCAGCAGATCCACCCGGCCGAAGTCGAACAGCACCTGCACGGCGACATCGAACCCCAGCGCGCGGGCGGCGATGCGCACGAGCGTCTCCGGTCCGGACTCCGCCCGCCCGTCCACGAGGCGACGGAGCACGCGCGTGCGCCGGGGGGCGAGCTCGAAGACCTCGTCGAGCCCGTCGAGGTCGATCAGCCCCTGATGCAGGGCGCTGTCCAGCGACGCCACGGCGTCCCGCGGTTCCTGGCAGGCGAGCGATTGCGCGAGTGCATCGACGAGGGGGACGGCGAGGTCGTTCCAGGGCGCGGAGCACGCCCGCCAGTGCCGGACGATCAGTGCCGAGGGGAGAGCGTGATGCGAGGAGTGCGGCGTCATCTGCAGGTGCAGCGGATGCCGTTCGCGGACGAAGACGCCGGCGAGCGCGAGCGCACTCACGCAGTCGGCCCGCCCGCCGAACCGTCCCGCCTCGAGCGCGAACTCCGGGCAGCGCGCCGTCGTGTACTGCCCCTGTCGCAGCCGGATCAGCGTCCCATACTGCACCGCCTGCGCGATCATCCTGCCGGTATACCCCTGGGCGCGCAGTTCGAAGGTCCTGAATCGCTGGTCGATCATCCCCCGAGGGTGGCCGTTCGCGAGTTGCCATGGGCTCTCGCCGCCGGAATCTGTGAAGACTGCGGATTCTGCCGCGCCTGTGCAGGACGATGCGGACGGCGTCGCCAGTTCCGGGCTCGGGCACTCGCCGTTCCGAACTCAGTCGATCGCGCACCGGATGACCTCGTCGATCGGTTCTGCGGCGGGATCGACTGAGTTTCGCACGCACGTGGACGATCCGGGCCGGGCGGCGGGCCTAGGCTGAACCGATGGAACCGGTCGAGCTGCGCACACCTCGCCTGGTCCTGCGCGCCCCGACCTCCGCCGACGTCGAAGCGATCTCGGAGGCGTGCCAGGACCCGGAGATCCCGCGCTGGACCACTGTGCCGAGCCCCTACGGTCGCGCGGACGCCGAAGACTACGTCCGGCTCGTCGGTGAGTGGTGGGAGGACGGATCCCAGACGGTGTGGGCGGCGTACGCCAACGGCACGCTGATCGCGTCGATCGGACTGCATCACATCGTCGAGCACCCGACGGGCGGCGACGCCGAGCTCGGCTACTGGGTGGCCGCGCCTGCGCGCGGACGCGGATACCTCACCGAGGCCGCTCGCGCCGTGATCGACTGGGGATTCGCCGAGCTGGGTCTCGCCCGAATCCGGTGGCGCGCCGTGGTCGGCAACGTGCCGTCGGCGCGGAGCGCCCGGGCGCTCGGGTTCCGCTACGAAGGCCTCCTGCGGCAGGGACTGTCGGGGCCGCGAGGCCGGGACGACGGATGGAGCGGCGCGCTGCTGCGCAGCGACGACCGCGCTCCCGTGGACTGGCCGATCGACCTCGGCTGAGCCCTCCCCTGAGCGTTCGGCGGCCGTCATCCGGACCGCCCTGCCCGGATGTCGCACGGGGGTGGCAGGATGATCCCATGCCGGAGATGCCTGAGGTGCAGGGGCTGGTCGACTTCCTCGCGGAGCGCGCGGTCGGGCTCACCATCACCCGCGCCTCGGTGTCGGCGATCGCGGCGCTGAAGACCTTCGACCCGCCCGTGACCGCACTGGCGGGGTCACAGATCGACGGTGCAGCACGCCACGGGAAATTCGTGGATCTGACGCTGAAGAGCGACACCGAACCGCACCTACACCTCGTCTTCCACCTCGCCAAGGCCGGATGGCTGCGCTGGTACGACGCCCTCCCCACCACGCTGATCCGCCCGGGCAAGTCGCCGATCGCGTTGCGGATCGCGTTCGACGACGGCAGCGGCTTCGACCTCACCGAGGCGGGCACGAAGAAGTCCCTCGCCGTGTACGTCGTCCGCTATCCGGCCGACGTTCCCGGCATCGCACGACTGGGGCCTGACCCGTTGGATCCGTCCTTCACCCGCGACGTGTTCGCGGCGCTGCTCGAGGGCCGGCGCACGCAGATCAAAGGTCTGCTGCGGGACCAGGCGGTGATCGGCGGCATCGGCAACGCCTACTCGGACGAGATCCTGCACGCCGCCAGGATGTCGCCCTACGCGCCCGCCGGTGGTCTAAATGAGGCAGAGGTCACCGGGCTGTACGACGCGATGCAGTCGACGTTGCGTGAGGCAGTGGCAGAGGCGAGCGGCAAGCCGCCAGCCGAACTCAAGGACGCGAAACGACGAGGGATGCAGGTGCACGCCCGCAGGGGGGAACCCTGCCCGGTGTGCGGCGACACGGTGCGCAGTGTGTTCTTCGCCGACCGATCGCTGGAGTACTGCCCCACCTGCCAGACCGGCGGCAAGGTGCTCGCGGACCGTCGGCTGTCACGGCTGCTGAAGTGAGCCGGAACGACATGGGGCGTCACAGATGCATCCGCCGGAATGAAACCGGCATCCGCGCGTTGACTAAGCTGAGAGCAACACAACGTGCTCCGGGGTCGGTGAGAATCCGAACCGGCGGTGACAGTCCGCGAACCGAGGATCCGACACGGATCCGAGGCCGATCCGGCGCAATTCCGGGACCGACGGTGATGCGAGCGAAGGCTCGCGAGTCCGGATGAGAGGCAGCACGCACGATCGACGTGCGCCCCGACCCCGGTGATCTGGACCAGGATGAAGAAGGCGACATGACGGCGACAGCGGCGGAGCGGGCGGCGATGACGCACGCGCTCGAGATCGCGCGCCGCGGCCCGCGCGGGCTGAACCCGCAGGTCGGCGCCGTGATCCTCTCCCCCACCGGCGACGTGCTCGCCGAGGGCTGGCACCGTGGCGCGGGAACCCCGCACGCCGAGGTCGATGCGCTCTCGAAGCTCGCGCCGGCCGAGCTCCGCGGCGCGACCGCCGTGGTGACGCTCGAACCGTGCAATCACACCGGCCGCACCGGTCCGTGCGCCCAGGCACTCATCGACGCCGGCGTGGCCCGCGTCGTCTACGCGCTCGACGATCCTGGCGTGCGATCCGGCGGCGGCGCGGAGCGGATGCGCGCCGCCGGCCTCGACGTCGTCGCCGGTGAGCAGGCCGACGCCGCCGAGGCTCTGATCGGCGACTGGCTCACGGTGCAGCGCCTCGGCCGTCCGCATGTGACGGTGAAGTGGGCGCAGAGCCTGGACGGCCGCGCCGCCGCGGCGGACGGATCCAGCCAATGGATCACCGGCCCCGCGGCCCGCGCCGACGTGCACCGCCGTCGTGCCGCGGCCGACGCGATCATCGTGGGCACCGGCACGGTGCTGGCCGACGACCCTGCCCTCACCGCCCGCGACGGCGATGCCCTGCTCCCCCGCCAGCCCGTCCCCGTGGTCATCGGCGCGAGGGAGACTCCCGCCGAGGCCGCCGTGCGCCGCCATCCGCACGCGCCGCTGTTCTACACCGAGCACGACCTCACGGCGATCCTCGCGGATCTCCGCGATCGTGGGATCCAGCGCGTCTTCGTGGAAGGCGGGCCGACCCTGGCCAGTGCGTTCCTCGCCGAAGGGCTGATGGACGAGGTCCTGGCCTACCTGGCCCCCGTGCTGATCGGCGGACCGAAGCTGGCCCTCGGCGACATCGGCGTGTCCTCGATCGGTGAAGCCCGGCGCCTGGTCGTCGATGAGTGGCTGCCGCTCGGCCCGGATCTGCTGGCGATCGCCCGGCCGGCCGCCGCCCAGGCGGCCGCCGCCGCCGACGAAGCCGCCGAAAACGACGCGACGGTGAACGCCGTCCCCGCAGACGAGAACACCTCCCGGAACGACCCCTCCCGGAGCGAAGGAGAAGCCTGATGTTCACCGGAATCATCGAGGAGATCGGCGAGATCACTGCGATCACGCCCGCCGGCGACGGCTGGCGCCTGACCGTGCGCGCCCCGAAGGCCGCGTCCGACGCGGTGCACGGCGAGTCCATCGCCGTGAGCGGCGTGTGCCTCACCGTGGTCGGATCCACCTCCGACACCTTCGACACCGACGTCATGAAGCAGACGCTCGATGTCGCCGCGATCGGCGGCGCGACGGTGGGCACGCGGGTGAACATCGAGAAGGCGATGCCGGTCGGCGCCCGCCTCGGCGGCCACATCGTGCAGGGCCACGTCGACGGCGTCGGTGAAGTGCTCGAGGTGCGGCCCGGTGCACAGTGGAGCGTGCTGCGCATCTCGCTGCCGCACGACCTCGCCCCGCTCGTCGTGGACAAGGGATCCATCTCGGTCGACGGCACATCGCTGACCGTGAGCGCAGTCAGCGAGCCCCCTTCGACAGGCTCAGGGACCGATTCAACCCCACAGGACTGGTTCGAGGTTTCGCTCATCCCCGAGACCCTCGCGGCGACCACGCTCGGATCCCGCGCCGTCGGCGACCGGGTGAACCTGGAGACCGACATCCTCGCCCGGCACGTCGAGCGGCTGCTCGCGTTCCGTGCCGCAGACGCCGGCGCCGACCGCGCCGCCACACCGGAAGGAGGCTCGCGATGAGCCTTTCCACGATCGCCGAGGCGCTGGAGTCGCTCCGCGCCGGCCGCCCCGTGCTCGTCGCGGATGACGAGAACCGCGAGAACGAAGGCGACGTCATCCTCTCGGCCGAGCTCGCGACCCCCGAGTGGATCGCATGGACCGTGCGCTGGACCTCCGGGTACCTGTGCGCACCCATGCCCGCCGACATCGCCGACGCGCTGAACCTGCCCCCGATGGTCGAGGCCAACGAGGACGCGCGCAGCACCGCGTACACGATCAGCGTCGACGCAGCCTCCGGCGTCACCACCGGCATCAGCGCCGCCGACCGTGCCCGCACTTTGAACGTGCTGGCCGACGCGGCGTCCCTGCCGAACGACCTCATCCGTCCGGGGCACGTGCTGCCCCTGCGTGCGGTCGACGGCGGGGTGCGCCAGCGCGGCGGACACACCGAGGCGGCCGTCGAGCTGATGCGGCTGGCCGGTCTGCGCCCGGTCGGCGCGATCGCTGAGGTCGTCGCCGAGGACGGCAGCATGATGCGTCTGCCCGGACTGATGGAGCTCGGCGAGCGCGACGGGATCCCCGTGATCACGATCGAGCAGCTGATCGCGCATCTCAACGAGGTCGACCCACGGGACGAGGCCGACTGCGTCGCCAACAACACCCGTCGCCGGGTGAGCCTGCGCGCCGACGCCACCGTGCCCACGACGCACGGCGTGTTCCGTTTCCTCGCCTACAAGGACCGCATCACCGGCACCGACCACATCGCGGTCGTCTCAGGCGAGCCGACGGAGACGGCGCTGGTGCGGGTGCACTCGGAGTGCCTGACGGGCGAGGCGTTCGGATCCCTCAAGTGCGAATGCGGCCCGCAGCTGGAGGCGGCCCTCGACGCGATCGAGCAGGAGGGTGGCATCGTCATCTACATGCGAGGCCACGAGGGACGCGGCATCGGCCTGATCAACAAGCTGCGCGCGTACGCCCTGCAGGAGGAGGGCCTCGACACGGTCGATGCCAACCTCGCGCTGGGCCTCCCCGCCGACGCCCGCGACTACGCCGCGGCGGCCGGGATCCTCACCGACCTCGGTGTGAGGAAGGTGCGCCTTCTGACGAACAACACGGACAAGGTCGCGCAGCTGCGCGAACTGGGGCTCGATGTCATCGAGCAGGTGCCGCTGATCGTCGGAGTCGGCCCCAACAACCACCAGTACCTCGAGACCAAGCGCGACCGCATGGGCCACATCATCGGCGAGTCCGAGCTCGCCGCCGCCCTGGCCGCCAATGGTGCGGAGAACGGAAGGGACGACGAATGAGCGGCGCAGGAGCACCCACCACCGGCGGAATCGACGCGACCGGGCTCAATGTCGTGATCGTCGCCGGCACCTGGCACGAGACGATCACGGACGGCCTCATCGCGGGTGCCCAGCGCGTGCTCGAGGAGACAGGGGCGAACCACCGTCTGGTGCGCGTCCCCGGTTCGTTCGAGCTGGCCGTGGCCGCGCAGGCCGCCTTCGCGGGCGGTGCGGACGCGGTGGTCGCGCTCGGCGTGATCATCCGCGGCGGCACCCCGCACTTCGAGTACGTCTCGGCGGCCACCACTGATGGCCTCACCCGGGTCGCGCTCGACGCCGGCAAGCCCGTCGGCTTCGGCGTGCTGACGCTGGACGATGAGCAGCAGGGCCTGGAGCGTGCCGGCCTCGAGGACTCGAAGGAGGACAAGGGCGCAGAGGCGGCCGACGCCGCCTTGCGCACCGCTCAGGTCATCCGGTCGTTGCGGGGCTGATCGCCGCGACACGGAACGCCCACGGCGTCCACACTCGGACGACTGCTCCGGCTGAACGCGCGATGAGGTGCGCCTTCCTGGTGCCGGAGCGATCCCAGGCCTAGCCTGAGGTCATGGAAACCCTGCGCCACATCGTGCTGTTCGTCCATCTGATCGGCTTCGCGACACTGTTCGGCGCGTGGGCCGTGCAGGCCTTCGGCGGCAAGAAGCAGATGACCGGCCTCATGAACACCGGTCTCGCGATCGCCGGCGTCGCCGGGCTCGTGCTCGCCGCCCCGTGGGGACTGCCCGAGGGCGCGAGCATGAACTACGCCAAGATCGGCACCAAGCTCGTGATCCTGCTGATCATCGGCGCGTTGATCGGCATCGGCTCGGCCCGGCAGAAGCGCGGCCAGGCCGTCCCGCCGGCGATGTTCTGGCTCGTCGGCATCCTGACCGCCGCGAACGCCGGCATCGCCGCCATCTGGTGACGCCGCGCTGACCTCTCCCCTCCATGGGGTTGTAGAGCGCGGGATCCGACGCGCGTCGCCGTCACACTCCGCCGTGCTCGCGTGTCCACCTGTGGATTCGCTGAACGCCAGGCGTAGACTCCCCCGTGCTCGTCGCACGGCTGGGGACCCGACGAGCGCATTCGACGCACCGACCGGAGGACTGCATGAGCACCGCCACGACCGCACCCGCCAACCCCCGATCGCGGGTGATCCTCGCGAGCCTCATCGGCACGACGATCGAGTTCTACGACTTCTACGTCTACGCGACCGCCGCGGTGCTCGTCTTCCCGATCCTGTTCTTCCCGACCGGCAACGACACGACCGCGTTGCTCGCCTCGTTCGGCGTGTTCGGCGCCGCGATGATCGCGCGCCCCATCGGCGCCATGGTGTTCGGCCACTTCGGCGATCGGTACGGGCGCAAAGCCACCCTCGTCGCCTCTCTGCTCACGATGGGCATCGCCACCTTCCTCATCGGCCTGCTGCCGACGTTTCAGCAGATCAACTGGTGGGCGGCGCTGCTGCTGCTGATCCTGCGCCTGGCGCAGGGCTTCGCGCTGGGCGGCGAGTGGTCGGGGGCTGCGCTGGTCGCCACCGAGAACGCCCCCGAGGGAAAGCGCGCCTGGTACGGATCCTTCCCCCAGCTCGGCGCCCCGCTCGGCTTCATCATCGCGAACGGCCTGTTCCTGACCATCAATGCGCTGCTGCCGCACGCCTCCGACCCGACGCTGAAGTCGGAGGCATTCCTCAGCTGGGGCTGGCGCGTGCCGTTCCTGTTCTCCGCCGTGATGGTGATCATCGGGCTGTGGGTGCGTCTCAAGCTCGTGGAGTCGGAGACCTTCAAGCGCGCCGAGGACAAGGGCACGATCCGCAAGCTGCCGCTCGCCACGGTGTTCCGTCATCACTGGAAGCACCTCATCCTCGGCACCTTCGTGATGCTCGCCACGTATGTGCTGTTCTACCTGATGACGAACTTCACCCTCTCGTTCGGCACCAAGCCGTGGTCGGTGGAGATCGCGTCCGCCGCGGCGCAGAAGGCCGCAGAGGCGAAGGGCGCCCCGTTCGACCCCGCCGCGTTCGCGGCGCAGTTCTACCCCGGCCAGGGCTTCGGCTACACCGACTTCGTGGTGATGCAGATCATCGGCGTCGTCTTCTTCGGAATCTTCACACTGCTCTCCGGCCCCTGGGCCGATCGGATCGGCCGCCGCAAACTGCTGATCTGGACGACGATCGCGATCATCCTGTTCGGCTTCACGTTCCCGCTGTTCCTCGGACAGCACGCCGGCGAGCCGTTCGCCGTGGTGCTGACCCAGTCGTTCCTGATCCTCGGCTTCCTGCTCATGGGCACGACATTCGGCCCGATGGGCGCCTTGCTGCCCGAGCTGTTCCCCACCAACGTGCGCTACACGGGCTCGGCGGTCGCGTACAACGTGTCGTCCATCCTCGGCGCCGCCGTGGCCCCGCTCATCGCGGTGTGGCTGTGGCAGCTCGCGGACGGCTCGCCCGTCCTGGTCGGCATCTACCTGTCGTCGATGGCGGTGCTCACCCTCATCGCGCTGATCCTGATCCCCGAGACCAAGGACCACGCCTACGAGGACGATCTGGGCGTGCCCACTCTCCCTTGATCCGGCACTCGCCCGTGCGCGGCGCTGCATCATTTCCCTTGATGCAGCGCCGCGTATCTGTGTATTGGCGTGATTCGAATCCGCGCGCTTGACTGAGACCACCACCCGAAGAAGGCTCCCGTCGCATCTCGCGATCGGGGCAGCGAGGATCAGCCATGGCTCGGACAGAGGAGTCCCCGATGAGCGTTGAGATCGCCACATCCGCGATTCGTACCCAGAACTTCCGAAAGACGCTGGGACGACTGGACATCGTCCTGCTGTCGATCAGCGCGATCATCGCGATCGACACCGTCGCGCAGATCGCGGCCGGCGGCGGCGCGGAGGCGTTCACCTGGACCCTCGTGATCGGCATCACGTTCCTGCTGCCGTACGCGCTCGTGGTCGCCGAGCTCGGCAGCGCCTTCCACGAGGAGGGCGGCCCGTTCGTATGGGTGCGCCTCGCGTACGGCAAGCTCGCCGCGGCGATCTCGACGATGTTCTACTGGATCACCAACCCGCTGTGGATGGGCGGGTCGCTCGTGTTCATCTCCGCGGCGACCTGGAACGCCTACATCTCCCCGCTGCCGGATGGATCGCCGGTCGACCTGCTGTTCAAGGTCGCGTTCATCTGGATCGCGATCGCAACCGCGATCGTCGGCCTGCAGTACGGCAAGCACATCGTCGCCGCGGGCGGCATCGTCAAGGTCGCGCTGCTCGTGATCTTCGTCGTCACGGTGGTCGTCTACGCGGCGAAGAACGGCGTGCACGGCTACGCGGTGGGCGACTTCTCCCCCACCGTCGGCGGCTTCCTCGCCGTCACGCCGGTGATCCTGTTCGCTGTCGTCGGCTTCGAGGCCCCGAACGGCGCCGCCGAGGAGATGCGCGACCCGCAGAAGGACGTCCCCCGTGCCGTCGCCACCTCGGGCCTGGTCTCGATCCTGTGCTACCTCGTGCCGATCTTCGCGATCCTCGCGGTGCTGCCCGCCGAGAAGGTGCAGGGTGCGAGCGGCCTGCTGGACGCGTTCAAGGAGGTCTTCACCGTCTACGGCGCCGCGTCCGGACCGCTGATGTTCATCGCCGCGCTGCTGTTCGTGTTCGTCGTGCTGACCCAGGCCAGCGCCTGGATGATCGCCTCCGATCGGGTGCAGGCCGCGGCCGGCGCCGACGGCGCGTTCTTCCGCTACTTCGGGAAGTTCTCCCCGCGCCTCGGCACCCCGGTGCGGATGAATCTGCTCTCCGGCATCATCGCGACCGTCTTCTGCGTCGCCGCGACCCTGTTGCTGAAGGGCGGCAGCGCCGACGTCTTCACGGTCGTGCTGACGGTCGCGATCTCGACGCTGCTGCTGTCCTACCTGGTGATCTTCCCGACCGTCATCGCGCTGCGGAAGAAGTACCCGGACGTGCATCGTCCGTTCCGCGTCCCGGGCGGACGTGCGGGGCTGTGGGTCTGCACGGTCGTGATCTACGCCTGGGTCGTGCTCGGCTCCTGGGTCGCCGTGTTCCCCGGCACCCTCGAGGGAGTGCTCGGCGTGAAGTACGACTTCGTCGACACCTGGGGTGTGGACCGCGGCACGTTCGAGACCTTCACGATCGGCACCCTCGTCGTGATCACCGTGCTCGCCGTCGTCGGCTACCTGTACGAGCGGCGCCGCCCCGGATACGCTCCCGAGGACCCGGCCACCGCATCCGCGGCTGATCTCGAAGCCGTCGCCGCCCAGGCCCGCGAAGCCTGACCGAAGAGGTCGGACGCGCCGACCCCTGCAGACCAGAACCGTCGCCCCGAGCCCGCCGCGGCTCGCCCCGAAGGAGATACCGTGAGCACCCCTCTGAACACCCCGCCGGCACACCCGCTGGATCCGCTGAGCGCCGCCGAGATCACCGCGGCGCGCGACCACCTGGTCGCCGAGGGCCGCCTCGGCGAGACCGTGCGGGTTGCGTACCTCTCACTCCACGAGCCGGCCAAGGCCGCGCTCCGCGCCGGTGGAGCGACTCCGCGCGAGGCGCGCGCGATCCTGCTCGACACGGCCACGGGCGCGACCAGTGATGTTCTGATCGACCTCGGCACCGCGAGCACGCTCTCGGCGGTCGATGTCGACCCGGCGCTGACCGGCCAGGCTCCCGTGCTGATCGAGGAGTTCGAGGCGATCGAGGGGATCCTGAAAGCCGATCCGGGCTGGCAGGCAGCCCTCGCCTCCCGCGGACTCACGCCGGACGGCGTGCGCGTCGCACCGCTGAGCGCGGGCATCTTCGACTACGACGGCGAGGAGGGCAAGCGCCTGCTCCGCGGACTCGCGTTCGTGCAGCGCGACGAGCACGACTACGCCTGGGGCCACCCGGTCGACCAGCTGGTCGCGTTCGTCGACATGATCGAGCGCAAAGTCGTCCGGATCATCGACGACGGCCCGAGCGACGACCCGCTGACGAACGGCAACTTCGAGAGCCCGGAGCTCACCGGCGCGCTCCGCACCGACCTCAAGCCGCTGCACATCGTGCAGCCCGAGGGGCCGAGCTTCACGCTCGAGGGCAACGTGCTGCGCTGGCAGAAGTGGGACCTGCACGTGGGCTTCGACGCCCGCGAGGGACTGATCCTCGGCCAGATCGGCTTCGACGACCACGGTGTGCGCCGCTCCATCGTCGAGCGCGCCTCGATCGCCGAGATGGTCGTTCCCTACGGAGATCCGGCTCCCTACCGCTCCTGGCAGAACTACTTCGACACCGGCGAGTACCTCGTCGGACGCGACGCGAACTCGCTCGAGCTCGGCTGCGACTGCCTCGGCGAGATCACCTACCTCTCCCCCGTCGTCGCGGACGACTTCGGCAACCCGCGGGAGATCTCCCAGGGCATCTGCATCCATGAGGAGGACTTCGGCCTGCTCTGGAAGCACACCGACGAGTGGGCGCAGCACCGCTCCTCGCGGCGGCAGCGTCGCCTCGTGGTGAGCTTCTTCACGACCGTCGGCAACTACGACTATGGCTTCTATTGGTACTTCTACCTGGACGGCACGATCCAGTTCGAGGCCAAGGCCACGGGCATCGTGTTCACCGCGCGCTACCCCGGCGAGGGCTACCCGTACGCATCTCAGATCGCGCCGGGCCTCGCCGCACCGTTCCACCAGCACCTGTTCTGCGCGCGGCTCGACATGTCGGTCGACGGCGAGAGCAACGCCGTGCACGAGCTCGACCTGAAGCGCGTTCCGCAGGGCGAGGGCAACCCGCACGGCAATGCGTTCAGCCGCTCCCGTCGCGTGATCGGGCGAGAGTCCGAGGGGCGCCTGCGCGCGGACGGATCGCTCGGCCGAGTGTGGGAGATCGTCAACACCGAGAAGCACAACCACGTCGGCGAGCCCGTCGCGTACACGCTGTTCCCCGAGGGTCAGCCGACCCTGGCGGCGGCCGACGGATCCTCGATCAGCAAGCGCGCGGCCTTCGCGACCGAGCACCTCTGGGTCACCCGCTACGCGGAGGGCGAGCGCTACCCCGCCGGCGACTTCGTGAACCAGAGCGTCGGATCCCCCGGCCTCCCGGAATACCAGAAGGCGGACCGCGGGATCGACGGCGAGGACATCGTGCTCTGGCACAGCTTCGGCCTGACGCACTTCCCGCGCACCGAGGACTGGCCGATCATGCCGGTGGACTACACCGGCTTCACGCTCAAGCCGACCGGCTTCTTCGACCAGAACCCGGCGCTCGACGTGCCGCCGTCGCCGAGCGGCCACGCCTGCGCGCACTGCGCCGAGGGCGAGTGCCACTGCTGACGGACGAACCTCAGCCCGCGAGCCTCACGCTGTGCCGAAGAGCTCGCGGGCCAGGGCTGCCACGGCGCGCGTCCTGGCCGTCGGCCGCACCCGCGCCACGCGGGCGAAGCACACCTCGAGGGCAGGCGCATCCCCCGCGATCCGGAGCGCCCGCAACTCTCCCCCGTCGTACGTGAGCGGCGCGAGCGGCACCTGGTTCAGTATCGAGTAGCCGTGCCCGCGGGCGACCAGGGAGCGCACGGTCTCGTAGCTGTGCGAGCTGTACCGCACTCGCGGAATCACGCCCGCGCCCTCCAGCATCCCCAGGAAGTACTCGCGCGACTGCGCCAGATCCAGCAGCACCAGCTCGGAGTCGGCGAGTTCGGTGAGCGCGACCTCCTCACGCGTCGCGAGAGGATGATCGGCCGCGAGGATCACGTGCGGCGGCGCGGAGAACAGCGGATCGAACGCAAGGTCGTGCACCCGGCCGAAGTCATAGACGATCCCGCCCTCGACCGCGCCGGACAGCAGCAGGTCGGTGGTGCCCTCCATGTCGGCCTCGATGATCTCGATCCGCAGCTCCGGATGCTCCTGCTCGACGCGGGAGATCAGCCGTGGCAGCACGAACGGCGCGAGCGTGACGAAGCACGCCAGCCGCAGCGTGCCGCGCACCTGGTGGTGATGTCCGCGGGCGGTGTCGGTCATCTCCTCGACCTGGGCGAGCACCGACTGCGCGTCATGCAGCAGCTGCTCCCCTGCCTCCGTCAGCGCGAGCCCCTTGCTGCGCTGCCGCACGAACAACTGCACGCCGAGCGAGCGCTCGAGCTGCGCGATCGCGGTCGACACGGCGGACTGAGCGACGTGCAGGTCGATCGATGCCTCGGTCATCGAGCGATGCATCGCCGCCGTGACGAAGTACCTCAGCTGGACGAGGGTCATGTCGGCGCTCTGCAGTCGGGCCATGGCGAAAGAGTATCAACAGATCAGATGCAGGTCTTCGAATCTGTGAAGTGTACAGATGCCGCTCTCCTCGGGAGCATGGAGGAGCAGCAGTACCCGAGGCAGTAGAGGAACGGCGCAGTGGAGGAACGGATGTCGCACGAAGACGTGGAGGTGCTGGTCGTCGGCGCCGGCCAGGCGGGCATCGCGATGAGCGAGCACCTGAGTCGGGCGGGCGTGCCGCACCTCGTCGTGGAACGGGATCGGGTCGCGGAGCGCTGGCGCTCCTGGCGGTGGGACTCGCTGGTCGCCAACGGCCCGGCCTGGCACGACCGCTTCCCCGGCCTGGAGTTCGACGTGGATCCGGACGCCTTCGCGGGCAAGGAGCAGGTCGCCGAGTATCTCGTTGCGTACGCCGAGAAGTTCCACGCACCGATCCGCACGGGTGTCGAGGTGCACAGCGTGCGCCGGCACGTGAACCGCCCCGGCTTCCGGGTGGAGACGGACGAGGGCACGATCGACGCCCGCTACGTGGTCGCCGCGACCGGGCCGTTCCAGCGTCCGATCATCCCAGCCGTCGTGCCGGACGACGCGGGGATCCACCAGATCCACTCCAACCAGTACCGCAACCCGGCGCAGCTGCCGGAGGGCGCCGTGCTCGTGGTCGGCGCTGGATCCTCGGGCGTGCAGATCGCCGATGAGCTGCGCCGTTCGGGCCGCGAGGTCTACCTCGCGGTGGGCCCGCACGACCGGCCGCCACGGCGCTACCGCGGCCGCGACTTCTGCTGGTGGCTGGGCGTGCTCGGCAAGTGGGACATGGCCGCTCCGCCCGTGGGCGCGGAGCACGTCACGATCGCCGTGAGCGGCGCGCGCGGTGGGCACACCGTCGACTTCCGCGCGCTGGCCGCGACCGGGGTCACGCTGCTCGGCCGCGCCGGCGCCTACGAGGACGGCGTGCTCGCCATCGCGCCCGATCTGCGCGCCAACATCGCCGCGGGAGACGCGAATTACCTCTCGGTGCTCGACGAAGCCGACGCCTACGTGCTGCGCAACGGGCTGGACCTGCCGGAGGAGCCCGAGGCGCATGTGATCGGACCGGATCCGGAGAGCCTCACGCACCCGATCCTCTCGCTCGACCTGAAGGACGCCGGCATCACCTCGATCGTGTGGGCCACCGGCTTCGCGCTGGACTACTCCTGGCTGCAGATCGACCCTGAGGCCTTCGACGAGCGCGGTCGGCCGATCCACCAGCGCGGCGTCTCCGCGGAGCCCGGGATCTACTTCCTCGGCCTGCCCTGGCAGTCCCGCCGCGGCTCCAGCTTCCTCTGGGGCGTGTGGCACGACGCGCGCTACATCGCCGACCAGATCGGCATCCAGCGCGGCTATGCGGCCTACCCCGCCGCGACCGGCGCCACCGCCAGCGCCCAGGCCGACGTCACCCGGTCCGTCCCCACCCTCGCACAGACAGGAGTCGCATGATGCCCACGCACACCCGCATCCGCCCGTTCAACACCAAGGTCACCTACCCCGAGCAGAACCTCGACAACGACCTCTGCCAGGCAGTCGTCGCGAACGGCGTCGTGTACCTGCGCGGCCAGATCGGTCAGGATCTGGAGACCCGCGAGTCGGTCGGGATCGGCGACGTCGAGGCGCAGGCCGAGAAGGCGATGGCGAACATCGCGATGCTGCTGGAAGAGGCCGGATCCTCCCTCGACGACATCGTCAAGGTCGTCGTCTACCTCATCGACCCGCGCTACCGGGAGACCGTCTACCGCGTGATGGGTCGCTGGCTCACCGGCGTCTTCCCGGTCTCGACCGGCCTCGTGGTGAGCGCGCTGGCCCGCCCGGAGTGGCTGGTCGAAATCGACGCGACCGCCGTGATCAGCAGCGCGGCCGATCGTGGGCCCGCCGACGACGACGAGGCGGCGCGATGACGTTCTCGATCGTCGCGCGCGACGAGACCGGCGCCTTCGGATCCGCGATCTCGTCGTCCTCCCCCGCTGTCGCCGCGCGCTGCGTGCACCTGGCCGACGGCGTCGGCGCGGTGAACTCGCAGAACATCACGGATCCGCGCCTCGGCCCGATCCTGCTCGCCGCGCTGCGCGACGGTACTTCGGCCGATGAGGCGCTCGATACCGTGACCGCCTCGACCCCGCACATCTCGTTCCGCCAGCTGCTCGTCGTGGACGCACAGGGGCGCTCGGCCGTGTACTCGGGCGAGCGCGCGCTCGGCAACGTCGGCGCGGCTCGAGGTCCCGGAGTGGCGGCGGGCGGCAACATGCTCGCGTCGACCAGCATCCCGCAGCTCATGGTCGACGCCTTCGCCGCCGCCGAGGGCGATCTCGAGCGGCGCCTGCTCGCGGCCATGCAGGTCGCGGTCGCCGCGGGCGGCGAAGAGGGCCCCGTGCACTCCGCCGGCCTCTCGGTCGTGCGCGACGCCGGCTGGCGCGTCACCGACCTGCGGGTCGACTGGACCGAGGGCGACCCGATCGCCGAGCTCGGCGCCCTGCTCGAGGTGTGGCTGCCGCAGCGGGACGACTACGTCACGCGCGGGATCGACCCTTCCGCCGCCCCGAGCTACGGAGTGCCCGGCGATGAGTGAGCTCAACGCCGCGACCGACGTCGCCGCGCTCAAGGCCGCCGCGGACGCGAGCGTCGCCGCGGCCGCCACAGACCTGATCCGCCTCTCCGAGACGCTGCACGCGAACCCGGAGACGGCCTGGCAGGAGCACCGCGCCGCCGGCTGGGTCGGCGAGGCGCTGACCGCGGCCGGCTTCCAGGTCACTCCGGCGTATCTGGGTCTGGAGACGGCCCTGCTCGCCGAGACCGGATCCGGCCCCACGGTGATCGGGATCATGGCCGAGTACGACGCACTGCCCGGGCTCGGGCACGCATGCGGCCACAACCTCATCGCCGCCGGTGCCGTGGGCGCCGGGCTCGCGCTCGCGCCGCTCGCCGACGAGCTCGGCCTCACCGTACGCGTCTACGGCACCCCCGCGGAGGAGGGCGGCGGCGGCAAGATCGAGCTGATCGAGGCCGGCGCGTTCCGGGACCTCGACCTCGCGATGATGGTGCACCCCGCGCCCGTCGATGTCGCCGAGGCTCGGCCGTTCGCGGTCTCGCACAGCCACATCGCCTACGACGGGGTGTCGGCGCACGCCGCCGCCTATCCGGATCAGGGCGTCAACGCGAACGACGCGTTCCTCGTCGCACAGGTCGCGATCGGGCTGCTCCGCCAGCAGCTGCCTGCCGACACCCGTGTGCACGGCGTGCAGACGGTCGGCGGCCACGCCCCGAACGCGATCCCGGAGCGCACCGAGGGCCGCTGGTACGTGCGCGCGAACTCGCTCGCGGAGCTGGAGGTCCTCGAGGAGCGCGTGAACCGCTGCTTCGAGGCCGGGGCGCTCGCCTCGGGCGCCACCCTGCGCGTCACGCCCGAGAGCAAGCCGTACTCCGAGTTCCGCACCGACGACCGCGCCCTCGCGTTCTATCGGGCCAACGCGATCGCACGCGGGCGCGTGTTCGCGGATCCGGAGGTCGCCGGGCGGATGAACCGGGCGTCCACCGACATGGGCAACGTGTCCCAGCTCGTCCCCGCGATCCACCCGTACATCGGGGTCGGCTCGCTGCCGTACGGCAACCACCAGAAGGAGTTCGCCGCCGCGTGCGTCGGCCCCGTCGCGGAGAAGGCGCTGCTCGACGCCGCGGTCCTCATGGCGTGGACCGTGATCGACGTCGTCGCCGCCCGCGCGGGCGCTCCGATCCCCGAGAATGCTCTGAAGGAGAGTGCCTCATGACCCCCATCGACTGGACCGCACGCAGCCGCGCGCTCGCGATCGACGGCCGTGCCGTGATCGACGGACGCCGCGTCGACGCGTCGGACGCTGCGACGATCGCGGTGCAGAGCCCCGGATCACTCGCGCACCTCGCCGATCTCGCCGCCGGCACAGCGGACGACGTCGACCGCGGGGTCGCAATCGCCCGGCGCGCGTTCGAGGAGGGCTCGTGGAGCCGGCGCAGCGCCGCCGACCGCGGCCGGGCGCTGATCCGTCTCGCCGACCTGATCATGGCGAACCTCGAGGAGCTCGCACTGCTCGAGACCCTCGACTCCGGCAAGCCGATCGCACAGACACTGACCGTCGACGTGCCCGGCACCGCCGAGACGTTCCGCTGGTACGGCGAGCTGGCCGACAAGCGGTTCGACGAGATCCCGGCCACCCCACCCGGCTCGACCGCGCTCGTCCAGCGCGTGCCGCTCGGCGTGGTCGGCGCGATCACGCCGTGGAACTACCCTCTCGAGATCGCCGCGTGGAAGCTCGCGCCGGCGCTCGCGAGCGGAAACAGTGTCGTTCACAAGCCCGCGACGGAGACCTCGCTGACCGCACTGCGGCTCGCGGATCTGGCGCTCGAGGCGGGGATCCCCGCGGGTGTGCTCAATGTCGTGCCGGGGCGCGGATCCGTCGTCGGCGAGCGCATCGCGCTGCACCCGGACATCGATGTGCTCGCCTTCACCGGCTCGACGGCCGTCGCCAAGCGCCTCATGGTGAGCGCCGGGAACTCGAACATGAAGCGGATCGCACTCGAGGCCGGCGGGAAGAGCTCGAACCTCGTGTTCGCGGATGCCGACCTCGAGGCCGCGGCCGCGAAGGCCGCGTTCGGCGCGTTCTACAACCAGGGCCAGGTGTGCTCCGCGAACTCGCGGATCCTGGTGCAGCGGTCGGTGCACGACGAGTTCGTCGCCCTGCTCGCCGCCGCCGCACGGGGCTACGCTCCCAGCGACCCGCTTGCGGGCAGCGATGGGAACGGCAGTCTGATCAGCCGCGCGCACGCCGACGAGGTCTCCGCCGCGATCGCCCAGGCGGCTGCGGACGGCGACCTGGTCGCAGGTGGCGATCGCGTGACGATCACCGGATCCGACGCGTACCTCAACCCCGCGATCGTCACCGGCCTCGGCGCGGACCATGACCTGCACCACGTCGAGGTGTTCGGCCCACTCGTGGCGGTACTCGGTTTCGACGACGAGGACGAAGCGGTCCGCCTCGCGAACGACACCGAGTACGGCCTCGCGGCCTCGCTGTGGACGACCGACTTCGGCCGCGCGCACCGGGTCTCGGAGCGGCTCGTCGCCGGCACCGTCTCGGTCAACACGGTCGATGCGCTGGGCCTCACGACGCCGTTCGGCGGGTTCCGGCAGTCGGGCTTCGGCCGAGACCTGTCGCGGCATGCGCTGGACAACTACACCGACTGGAAGACGACCTGGTTCCAGCACGGATGAGAAGGACGACGATGATCCACCCGCGCTGGGCCGTGCTTCAGCTCGCGACGCTGCTGACGACCGTCGCCTGCGTCGCAGTGCACGCGGCGATGCTGCTGAGCGGCCCGTCCGTGCTCGCGGCGGCGATGGTGCTGCTCGCGGCGACCTGCGCGCTCTGCCTGCGCCCTCGTCGCGTGGCCCTTCCTGACGCGGCGTGGGGTGCGGCGATGGCGATGGCGGCCGCGATGCTGCTGCTGCACGTGTGGTCGGGCGGCGCCGGAATGGGCGGGCATGCGCATGGCCTCGCGCAGGAGGCGACGCCGCTCGACGCCTTGCACAGTGCGGCGCTCGGCCTCAATGCGCTCGAGCTCGCGCTGGTCATGGGCGCCGTCCTCGCGATCGGGGTGCGGAACCGCCGTCGGGCGGGCGAGCTGTCCGCTCAGGGCTGATCGGATCCCGTCAACATCCCTTGACACGCCTCCCTCGCGTCAACCAGCATTGACGCGAGAAGACTTCATCATGGAGGCGAGAGAATCATGAAGACCGCGCAGGCGACGGATCCGCAGGGCGAACCTCTCGCCGAACTGCACCGACTGGTCGAGGTGCGTCGCGACATCGCCCGCGCCGAGGAGGTGCAGGTGCGCCGCGCGCGCGCCGCCGGCTACTCCTGGCAGGCGATCGCCAGCGCACTGGGCACGACCCGGCAGGCGGCGCACCGCCGGTTCGGGCGGCGCTGACATCGGCGCGAGCCTTCAGGCGAAGTCGGCCACGACCCGGCGCGCGGCGCCGTCCAGCACGAGCGTGCCGCCGTACGGCACGATCCATTGCGGCCTGGTGTGCCCGAACGGCACTCCCACGCACACCACCGCGTCCGGGTTGTAGCGGGTCATCGCAGCGAGAACGGCATCGCGCTGAGCAGCACGGGCGGTGGCGCGCTCCTGCGCCGAGGGGACGACCTCGTGGGTGCTGACCGGAGGCCGCGCGACCACGACCCCCGAGACCCGCGCAAGCAATCCCCGTTCCCCGTAGGCGCGGAGCTGCTCCGCCACAATGGGGGCCGGGGTGAGCCGCTCGCTCGTCTCGAGGAGGAGGATCGCACCGTCGAGTCGCTCCTCCCGAGGAAAGCGTCCCGCGAGCGCGAGCTGAGCGAGCACCTCGATGCACCCGCCCCAGGTCGGTCCCGCCGCGTGAACGACCGGCCCTGCCCATACCCACGGCTCAGTCGGTTCCCGATCGCCGAACCGAGTGAGTGCGTCCGGGTGCTCCCAACGCTGCCCGAAGTCTTCCGACTCCCCCGGTTCGTCGAGTTCGATCGTGCCGCCATCGAGCAGCGCCGCGCGCAGCGAGCGGGCGTGGATCGCGTCGACCATGGGGCCTGGGCCGAGATGCACCTGTGTCGAGCCGCCGTAGTAGCCCGCGATCCCCTGCCGCCACAGCCAGTTCAGGATGTTGGTGTTGTCGCTGTATCCCAGGAACGGCTTGGGGTCCGCCTGCACAGCGGCAGCGTCGAGATGCGACGTCACGAGGATCTGATCGTCTCCGCCGATCGTCGCGATGACGGCTCGGATCGACGGATCCGCAAAGGCCGCATTCACGTCGGCAGCGCGGGCCTCGGCGGACGCGCCGAGCTGCCGCGTCGTCGGGTATTCGACCGGAATCAGCCCTGTGATCTCCTCAAGTCGGCGCATCGCCTGCTCGTGCACGGGCAGCGAGACGGCAGGTGCGGCGAATGCCGGGGAGAGCACGGCGATGCGGTCGCCTGGTCTGGCCTTGGGCGGAAGGAGCATCGCTTCAGCCTAAGGGCGCGGCTTCCCCCGTCAGACGACGTCGTCCCCCGCCCAGCGCAGCACCCGCAGCACCCTGAGAGTGACCCAGCGACTCGGGAACCCCTCGGACTCGCCCTCCATGGCGAACGGCGTCGGCCCCTCGTGCGTGTTGCCCAGCCGCCACAGCCCATTCACATCACGCTGGGAGCGCAGCAGCTCGAGCGCCTCGGCGCAGCGCGGATCCCCCTCGGGGCGTGCCCGGCGCAGGTAGTCCAGGCCGCGCAGCACGTCGTAGTACCAGCGCACCGGATACGAGGCCATCGTGAAGCGGGGGTCGATGATCTCCCCCGTGCTGCGCCGCAGGAACAGCCGGCGCGCCAGCAGATACTCCTCTGCGGCCAGCCGCGCGGTCCGCGACACCTCGGTGCCGCCGGTCGCCTGCTCCCAGGCGAGGAGACCTTCGAGCACGCAGATCGTGGAGTGCAGCGACGAGGTCGTGGCGCCGTACTCAGCCCAGCAGTTCCACCCGCCGTCCGCCAGCTGCCCGGCGAGGAGAGTGCGGACGACGGCGTCGCCGGACTCCCCGAAATACGCGGCGTTCGAGAGGACCACGCCGTTGACGCACGGCTCCGTCTCGCCGTCGAAGTACCGCGGGGCGTTGTCCTGATCCCAGCGCACGCCCTCACGCACCCGCGTGACCGCCCGCCGCACCCGCTCGTCCGCCGGGTCGACACCGAAGTCGACCAGCTGCTGCAGGCTGAAGTGCGTCGCGGTCCACGCGTCGTACATCGGACGGCTCTCATCGACCCAGCCGGGCCGGTACACCCCGCCATCCCACAGCCCGTCCTCCGCCTGCAGCGCGAGGAGCCGGGCGCCCCACCCCTCGGCGGCCACGCGCGCACGCTCCGTCGCGACCTCCTCCGGAGACGCATCCGTCAGGTCGCGGAGGACCTGCCAGCGGATCGCGGGATCAGAGTCGATCAGGTAATCGATGACGTCCATGCCGCGACGCTACCCCGTCGCGCCGACGTCCAGCACGGCGCCATCGAGTGCTGTCACCGATCAGCGCGGCTCAGGCTGCGACCACGCGATCGAGCCGGCCCCGCGAGATCAGCGCGATCTGGTCGAGTGCGGCCTGCAGCTCCGCCTCGGTGTCGGCGCCGATGCGCCGCTCGAACTCCGCGAGGATCGAGGTCTTGGTGTGGCCGCGCACGGCGATCACGAAGGGGAACCCGTGCCGATCCTGGTACGTGCTGTTCAGTTCGCCGATGCGCGCGAACTCCTCGGGGCTGAGGGCGTCGAGCCCGGCGCTGGCTTGCTCTCCCACCGACTCCGTGGTCATCTCGCCGGCCTGCGCCTCCTTGCCTGCGAGCGCAGGATGCGCATTGAGGAAGTCGAGCACGGTCTGCCGGTCGGCGGCTTCGACGACGGCGAACATCGCACGGTGCAGCTCGCGCACGTCCTCGAAGGGCCGAGAGTACCAGGCGGCGCGCGCCACCCAGGGCGAGTTCTCGAAGACCGGCCCGAGCGCGGCCACGAAGGCATCCTGGTCGAGCGCGTTGATCTCATCCAGTGTCACAGCGCTCACGCTCCCGCCTGAGCGACGTTCCGCACGCCGGCGGCGAACATGTCGAGCTGAAGTGAGGACATCGGGATCTCCCTTGATCTCTTGATCTCTCCGCATCGGGCAGCGCGGTCCGGACCCGTCCTACAACGAAAGAGCTCCCGGTTCCACGATGCGGGATTCCTATTCCATCTGGACGATGTGGAATCAACTCTCCCATGCACGGAGAGCCGCGTCAAGATTTGGTACACCAAATCCTGCGCTCGGCGTTGAGTCGACACGAGCGCCCCGAGAGCAACCGGTACCTTCCCGCAAGAGCCGCGGAGCGCGGCGCAGACAGGTCTTGCGGGCGAGCGGATTTTGGTACACCATTTTGGTACACCACTTGGACCGAGTGCGATATGTCTCAAGAATATCGCATCGCGAAAGTTTGGTCTCCCCTTGCGGAATCATTGGTCTTAGATCTACAGTGACCTCACCCCCACCCGAGGGGGTCTTGAACCAAGAACGATTGGCTCTGAATCATGGCTGCTTCAGACGCCCGAGTGCCGAAAGCGAGTTCGGCACTCCGGGGCACAGGTACCGCATCGTCGCGGCTCCGCGCCCCCGCGCAGATCGCCGAAAGCGAGCGCCCCGCCTCCTTGGCGGGTTCACCCCGGGACTGGCTCTCGTGAGCCTGGTGGAGGCCGCGGTCGCCCCGCGGGAGCGTTTCACCGCCACCGTCCCGGTCCCGGTACTGGAACAGCGCATCGAACGCGTCCGCGCAGCGATGATCGCGGAGGATCTCGACGCCCTCGTCGTCTTCGGCAGCCCGCGCATGCTGGGCTCGCGGACGAAGACCGCCGGGTACGTCCAGTTCCTCGCCGGTTACGCGGCCAAGCCCACCCCGTCGACCGTGGTCGTCGCCGCATCGGGCACGGCCGCGGTGCTGGCCTTCGGTGTGCACGAGCGTCGCGAGTTCTCACAGCGCTCCGCCTGGCTGGGCGAGATCGTGCTGGCCGGCGAGCAGCGCCTGCATCCCGAGGCCGCAGCCCGGGTGCTCTCCGACGCCGGGATCGGCGGTGGAGCACGGATCGGCGTGATCGGGATCGACGAGCTGAGCCACCCCGCGCACCAGGAGCTGGCGGAGCGTTTCCGCGACTTCCGGATCATCGCGGCAGAGGGCGTTCTCGATCGCCTGCGCCTCACGCGCGCACCCGAGGAGATCGAGATGCTCCGCATCTCGGCACGCATCTCGGACGCGATGGTCGCGGCGGCATTCGCCGAGTCGACCCGGCCCGGCGCTTCGGGCCCCTCGGCCATGGCGGAGGCCGAGCACGTCGGCCGCCTGCTCGGCGCCGATTCGGCGAACTGCTGGCTGTCGATCGGCGAGGAGCCGCCGACCACCTACTTCGAATTCATGGAACTCCCCGCACGGATCACCGACCGTGATCGCGTGCAGCTGGGCACGACCACCTCCTACGAGGGCTACTTCGGTCAGTGCCTGCGCATGGGCGTCCGCGGACGGCCGAGCACCGAACTCGCCGCCTACGCAGACATCCTCATCCAGATCCAGGACGCGGCCCTGGAGGTCATGCGCCCCGGCGAGCCGCTGCACCGCGTCATCGACGTCATCGAGGACGAGTACGCGGCGCACGCCCCCTTCACCCGGGAAACGGATCCATTCCGCTTCCAGAGCTGTCACGGACTCGGCCTCACCTATGTCGAGCCCGGGACGGCGCGGGATCTCAATCCCCTCCGGGACAGATCCCTCGATGACTCCGGCGTCCGGATCGAGAAGGGAATGGTCATCGAAGTGCATCCCAACTTCACCGTTCCCGGTCTCGGCTGCATCGTCGCCGGCGACATGGCCCTCGTCACCGATGATGGGGCCGTCTGGATCACCGAATCGCCCAGAGGAATCTGGGAACTCTGATCCGCACCCATAGCTGACCGCATCACAGCGCACAGCCCCTGCCGGATCCCGATCCGGCCCGCATAACTCAACATCAGACACCGGAGCACTCCACAAGAGCCATCGCACGGCTGCCCCTCACCCTCAAGGGTCTTCCGTGCGGTGATGCCCGAACCCCGAGCAGGGCGCCAGCCCGCGCCCTGAGAAATCACCCTTTTCTCATCCAGGAGTCACTCCATGTCAATTCAGCACCGCAGCCGCAAGGTCACTCTCGCCGCCGCACTTCTCGCTCTCCCGCTCGTCGCCGCTTCCCTCGCCTCCTGCACCGCAGGCGGATCCGGAGGCGGTGGTGGCGGCGGCAGCACCACGGCCGCATCGACGTCCGTCGTCGTCGGCTTCAAGCACGAGTTCAACACCATGGATCCGCTGCGTGCCGACTACGCGCAGACCAACATGGTCGACAACATCGTCTACGAGCCACTGATCAAGTTCGACGCCGCTCAGGACAACAAGATGATCGGCGCGCTCGCAAAGGACTTCAAGGTCGCCGACGACGCGAAGTCCATCTCCTTCACCCTGCGCGACGGCGTCACCTTCCATGACGGCACCCGCCTCACCGCGAAGGACGTGAAGTACAGCTTCGACCGCTACACCCGGCTCGGCCAGGGCGTCGCCTCGCTGCTGCAGGGTTACGACTCGACGACCGTCGTGGACGACTCGCACATCGTGATCAATCTGAAGGCGCCGAACGCGTTCTTCATCAACGGCCTCGCGAACATCTACATCCTGGAGGCCGACCTGGTCTCCAAGAACGCGGGCTCCGACGACGCGCAGGGCTGGCTGCAGGCGCACGAGGCAGGGACGGGCCCGTTCGAGGGCACGGATGCATCGTCCGCCGACGGCACCACCGTGAAGCGGTTCGACAAGTACTGGGGATTCGATGACAAGCGGCCCACGCAGATGGTGTTCCGTCGCATCGATGAGAGCGCGACCAACCGCGACGAGCTCAAGGCCGGCAACATCGACGTCTCCTTCGGCCTGTCCGCGATCGATGCCACTGCTCTGAAGGGACAGAGCGGCGTCTCGGTCAAGTTCGTGCCCACGTCGGGCCAGACCCAGCTGTGGTTCAACACGTCGACCGGGCCCACCGCCGACCCGAAGATCCGCGAAGGCCTCAAGCTGGCGTTCGACTACTCCGGCGGCTTCCAGAAGATCCTGAACAGCAACGGCGCGATCTCCAGCGGCATCCTGTCGCCGGCGTTCACCTGCCGGCCCGGTGCCAAGCCGTCCGCGCAGGACAAGACGAAGGCCAAGGAGCTGCTCTCCGGTCTCGGCTCGACAGCGCTCGACCTGCGCTACCAGTCCGTCGACTCCACGCAGACCCAGATCGCCACGTTGTTCCAGTCCAACCTCAAGGACCTCGGCGTGACGGTGAACCTGGTTCCGATCGCCTTCCCGGACTACCTCAAGACGCTGTCCGACCCTGCGACGATCCCGGGCCTCACCCTGATCAACGACTACATCCTGACCCCGGACCCCGGTGCCGGGCTGGACAAGCTGTACAACTCCGCGAACATCGGCGGCACCAACAAGGGCGCCTACAGCAACCCGAAGGTCGATGAGCTGCTGAGCAAGGCGCGCGCGACCGCCGACGCCGGTGACCGCTGCGACCTGTACAAGCAGGTGGAGACCACCGTGGCCGGCGACTCCGTGCAGGCGAACCTCTTCCAGGTGGCGTTCCCGGTCGGCTACCGCAGCGACCTCAAGGGAATCGACTTCTCCTGGTCCGCGACGCCGATCTCCTTCTTCACCCTCCGAGTGGGGTGAGGACGATGGCGAAAAGCAATCCGGCACAGCAGACCACGGTCTTCCTGCTGCGCAAAGCGCTCTCCTCGGTCATCACCCTCATCGGCCTGAGCGCGTTCGTCTTCCTGATGGTCAAGCTCATCCCGGGTGATGAGGCCAGGGTGGCCGCCGGTGAGAACGCGAGTCCCGAGCAGGTCGCAGCCGTCAGCAAGGCGCTGGGTCTGGATCAGCCGTTCCTCGTTCAGCTGATGACCTTCTTCGGAAGGCTCCTGCGCGGCGACCTCGGCACCTCGATCACCACCCACGTGTCGGTCACACAGGGCATCGGACAGGTGCTCCCGCAGACCATCGAGCTGGTGCTGCTGGCCGTGATCATCGTCGTCACCTGCGTGACGCCGCTGGCCACGCTCTCGGCGCTGCGACGCGACGGGGCGGCCGACTTCACGATCAAGACGCTGGTGATCATCTGCGCCGGCCTGCCGACGTTCTGGCTCGCACTGCTGCTGCAGTACCTGCTGGGCACGAAGCTGCAGCTGGTCCCGATCTCCGGTCGCCTGTCGCGCGGGTTCGACGTCCCGACCCGGACGGGCTCGGTGATCGTCGATTCGCTGCTCGCCGGCAACCCGATGGCCGCCTGGGACGGCGTGCAGCATCTGATCCTCCCGGCCATCGTCCTGGCCCTGCCGTTCGCTGCGCAGCTGTACCGCATCATGCGCGCCGAGCTCATCCAGGTCCTGGCCCGCGAGCACCTCACGGTCGCCCGCGCCAAGGGGATCCCCCAGCGCCAGCTCGTCTGGCGGCACGTCCTGCCGAACGCCATCGGCCCCTCGATGACCCTCGTCGGGATCCAGTTCGGCGCCATGGTCGGCGCCGCCGTCCTCGTGGAGTCCGTGTTCGGTCTGGTGGGAGTCGGCTCCTACCTGACCAACGCGGTGGCCCAGAAGGACACCTTCGCCGTGCTCGGCGGGGTGCTGGTGATCGGCGTCCTGGTGGTCGTGTGCAACTACATCGTCGACGTCCTCCAGCTCATCCGCGACCCGCGTCTGCGGGCAGGGCAGCTGGGCTAGGAGGGGAGAATCATGAGCAACACTCTCGCAATGATCGCGCCCATGCGGCGCCGCACCGTCCGCTCCATCACCGGCATCTCCGGGATGCAGATCATCATCCCCATCGTGGTGGTGCTGCTGCTGCTCCTGGCGATCGTCGGACCGCTGATCGCGCCGTATGACGCGGTCTACCGGTCGGACATCCTGAACGCACTGCAGCCGCCGAACGCCGCGCACTGGTTCGGCACGGACGAGCAGGGCCGCGACGTGTTCTGGCGCATCATCGCCGGCGCGCAGTCGTCGCTACTGAGCTCGGTGATCATCGTCACCGGCTTCTCGATCATCGGCATCCTGGTCGCGACCCTCGCCACCCTGGGCGGCAAGTGGGCCGACGAGGTGCTGATGCGGGTCGTCGACGCCGCCCTGGCATTCCCGCCGATCATCTTCGCCCTCGGTGTCGCCGCGGCGCTCGGTCCGAGCCTCAACTCGGCCGTCATCGCCATGATCCTCACCGGATGGCCCGTCACGGCACGCGTGCTGCGCGGCGTCATGAAGGAGACGATGGCCCAGCCGTACGTGGAGAACGCCCGTGTGCTGGGCGTCTCCCGGACGCGGCTCATGCTGCACCACGTGATCCCGAACTCGCTCGACGTGCTCGTGGTCAAGTGGGCCGGCGACATCGGCAACACGATCCTGATCCTCGGCGGCCTGTCCTTCGTCGGCGTCGGCGCACAGCCGCCGAGCGCCGAGTGGGGCGCGATGGTCACCAGCGCGAAGGGCATCATCGCCACCGCGCCGTGGGCGGCGTTCGCCCCCGGTCTCGCGATCGCCATCACCGCCGTGGCCTTCGGCCTGTTCGGCGACATCCTTCAGGTCCGCTTCAACCCCGCCCTTCGCAGAAGGTGAGTACGGCAATGAACACTCTCACGAACGTCGGCACAGCGCCGACCGGCGCCACGCCGGCAGCCGTTCCGCTCCTGTCGGTGCGGAACCTCACGATCGACGCCGGTCCGAAGGACGAGCCGATCCGGCTGGTCGAGGACTTCAGCCTCGAGATGCGCCCGGGAGACCGGGTGGCGCTCGTGGGCGAGTCCGGATCCGGCAAATCCGTCACCGCACGCTCGATCATGCGCCTCGACTCCGACTTCCGTCTCTCCGGATCCGTCGAGTTCGAGGGCCAGGATCTGCTGAAGCTGAACGACAAGCAGATGGTCCGGGTCCGCGGGCACAAGATCGGCATGGTCTTCCAGGATCCGATGGGCGCGCTCAATCCGCTCATGACGATCGGCGACCAGGTGATGGAGCCGCTGCGGATCGCCGGCGTCTCGCACGCCGAGGCCGCGAAGCGCGCGAAGGCGGTGCTCGAGGAGCTCGGCGTGGTCGATGCGGAAGCCCGGATGAAGGCCTACCCGCACGAGTTCTCCGGGGGCATGCGTCAGCGCGTGGTCCTGGCGATGGCGCTCATCTCGGACCCGTCGCTGATCATCGCGGACGAGCCCACCACCGCCCTGGACGTGCGCGTGCAGGAGCAGGTGCTCACGCTCATGGACAAGGTGTCCAAGGAGCGCGGTCTCGCCGTGCTGCTGATCACGCACGACCTCGGCACCGTGGCCGGCTTCACCGACCGGGTCGCGGTCATGTACTCCGGCCGCAAAGTGGACGAGGGCAGCGTCGACTCGCTGTTCGCGCACCCGGCGCACCCGTACACGCAGGGTCTGCTGCAGGCCGTGCCGCGCATCGATCAGACGGTCCCCCGCCTGCTCACCATCCCCGGCGCCCCGCCGCACCCGGCGAACCGCCCGACCGGCTGCGCGTTCAACCCGCGCTGCCCCAAGGCGTTCGACCTGTGCACGCGGGAGGTGCCGGAGCTGCGGCCCGCCCCCGACGGCGGGCTCGTCGCCTGCCACCTCTACCCCCTCGCAGGAGAGGAGACGGCAGCATGAGCCTCTTGGAGCTGCGCGACGTGAACAAGGTGTTCCACGCGCTCGGGCGCGAGCCCGTCCACGCCCTGCGCGACGTCGATCTCACGGTCGAAGCGGGCACGATCACCGGGCTGGTGGGCGAGTCGGGATCCGGCAAGACCACCATCATCAAGAGCATCATGGGCCTGGAGAAGCCCACGAGCGGCACGATCACCTACGACGGGATCAACATCCCCGAGGCCAGGGGCGCGACCCTGAAGAGGATCCGCCGAGAGGTGCAGTTCGTGTTCCAGGACCCGACGTCGAGCCTGAACCCGCGGATGACCGTGGAGAAGCTCGTCGGCGAGGGCCTGCTCGTGCACGACCTCGAACCGGATCGCAAGCGGCGACGCGCGCGCGTGGCCGAGCTGCTCATGCAGGTCGGCCTCAGCGACCGCGATCTCGACCGCTACCCGCGATCCTTCTCGGGCGGGCAACGGCAGCGCATCGCGATCGCGCGCGCTCTGGCCGTGGGGCCGAAGCTGCTCATCTGCGACGAGCCCGTCTCGGCGCTGGACGTGTCGGTGCAGGCGCAGGTGCTCAACCTGCTGCAGGACATGCAGGAGGACCTCGGCTTCACCGTGCTGTTCATCGCGCACGACCTCGCGGTGGTGAGGCAGATCTGCTCGCAGGTCGCGGTGATCCAGCTCGGCCGGATCGTCGAGGATGGTCCCGCCGAGACCGTGCTCGAGCACCCGTCGCATCCCTACACGAAGGCGCTGCTCGCCGCCGTGCCGAACCCCAACCCGACCATCGCCCGGCAGCGGGCGCTGGAACGGCTTCTCGAGGAGAAGGTGGCGTGATGACCGAGTCAACGGCATCGACCCACCGGATCCGGGTCGGCGTCGACGGCAAGAAGATCCCGGAGGCCGCAAAGCGCGGGCCGCTCGCGACGATCGGCCACGCGCACGAGCTCGGCATGGACGGGTTGTTCTTCCGCAGCGTGCTCGACATGAGTCCGACGCTGGACCCCGGAGTGCTGCGCGAGCTCCGGCAGCGCGCGGACGATCTGGACCTGTATCTGGAGACAGGCCTCGGCAAGGTGAACCCGTACGCGAATCCAGAGGCCCCCGAGCTGCGGGCCATCGGGGACGGGGACATCCTGCGCGGCTTCCGGCGGATGATGGAGGCCAGCGCCGCCATCGGCTGCCGCGAGCTCTGGGTCGCCACGGCCAACTTCAAAGGGACCTATTTCGGCAGGCTCGCCTACGACCGGTTCCGCACCGACGCGGACTGGACGGACCAGCTGGCCGCGACGGAGAAGTTCCTGAAGCGACTCGCGCCCATCGCCCGCGATCTCGGGATCCACATGAACCTGGAGACCCATGAGGAGGTCACGAGCTTCGAGCTGGTGCGCCTCGTGGAGGCCGTGGGACCGGACACGACCGGCATCGTGTTCGACACGTCCAACGTGCTGCAGCGCATGGAGCATCCGGTGTTCTCGGCCCGACGGGTGGCGCCGTACGTGCGTCAGACGCACCTCAAGGACGCCTATGTGGCGCATGAGGAGGGTGGTCTCGCCCACCAGCTGCGCCCGTACGGCACGGGCCTCGTCGACTTCGCCGGACTGCTGCCGATCATCGTCGCCGCGAACCCGCGGATGAACGTGACGATCGAACCGCCGCAGCCCTACGCGGACAAGGCGCCGGCTCAGCGCCCGCGCGTGATCGAGGCGTTCGATCCCGAGTTCCTGGCCGGTCACCCGGACCTCGGCGTCGAGGAGCTCGCCGCCTACCTCGACATGGTGCACGCGTACGAGCAGCGCATCCAGTCCGGTGAGGTTCCGGACTGGCGCCGCTACCTGACGCAACCCTACGAGTACGACGAGGCCGTCGACACGATCCGGACCGGGGCCCGCATGGCCCGCTCCATCATCGCCGACGCCGGCTACCCGCTGCACACCCCGGTCGCCGAGACCGCTGGCGCGGGGCGCTGACGTCGGGCACGGGCACACCGGCCGGTGCGCGTCTCCCTGGCGCATCGGCCGGTGGTCGCCGACCCCGAACGACGAAGAACGAGACGACAAGGACGAGACATGATCAACCCCCGCCACGAATACCGGGTCGAGGGCAGCCACTGGGTCAGCCCGATCAACTTCGAGGAAGAGGTCACCCGCGAGTTCGACTTCCCCCGCCCCCTGGGCCTGATCGACAGCACCCTCCGCAAGACCAACTACACGGCCGGCACCCGCACCACGATCGACGGATATCTGCGGATCGCGCAGGCGCTCGACGACATCGGGATCAAGGACGAGAGCCTCAACCTCGATTGGTGGGGCGACGACGAGCCGAACGCCCGCGAGCTCGCACTGGTGCGCGAGATCCTGGCCGGTGGCTTCGGGTTCACCTGCAACGTCTACGCCGACACCCTGCTCGGCAACGGCGAGGGCGCCCCGAAGATCGATCCGCGTTCGACAGTCGACCTGCTCCTCGAGCTGGGGGCGACCGTCATCGGCCCCGGCATCGTCGAGGCCTCCTCCCCCGAGGCGGAAGCACGGCAGTTCGCGCAGCTGGCCGAGGTCACCCAGTACGCCGCGTCGAACGGTCTGGAGTGGACCGTCACGCTCGCCCAGGCGGGCCGCCGGGACTTCGACGCCATGATGCGCGCCGCGAACGAGGCCGTCGCACTCGGCGCCCGGCGGATCGACCTCATGGACTCCACCAGCAGCCTCGGCCCCGAGGCGATGCGGGTGTTCATCCGCCGCTTCCGCTCCCGGCTGACCACCGCCGTGCCGCTGACCATGCACGTGCACGACGACTTCGGCCTCGGCACCGCCGCCGCCATCGCCGCGGCCGCCGCGGGCGCCGGACCCGACGTCTCGGTGAACGGCGTCTCCTACCGGTGCGGTTTCCCGCCGCTGGAAGAGGTGGCGACAAGCCTCGAGGTGCTCTACGGCGTCGACACCGGCATCAGGCTCGATCGGCTGCAGGCCCTGTCGGATCTGGTCTACGAGGAGACCGGGATCCCCAACCCGGCACTCAAGCCGGTCACCGGCGAGTACGCCTACCTGAAGAGCACGACGGCCGATGTCCTGAGCGCGCTGCGCGACGGCGTCCGGACGTTCCCGCCGATCTCGGGGTGCGTGCACGCGGACGTCGTCGGTGCGGACATCCGCTGGGTGTGGGACCGCCTCAGCACCCGGGCCATGGTGCGCCAGCTGGCCGTGAACCTCGGCCTGGAGCTCGATGACGACGCCGTGGAGACCGGATACCGGGCGCTCAACGACGCGATCGACGAGATCGTGGAGTACCCGCGCTGGCTCACCCCGGAGCGAGCGGAGGCCGTACTGCGCGAGGCCGTACTGCGGGAGGCGGTGCGCAGCGGCGAACCGAGCCGCGCATGAGCGCGGAGGCCGTCGACGCGTTCCGCGTGCCGATGAGCGGCCTGCGGGATGTGTCGGGGCTCGCCGCGCTCGTGGCGGACGGGCGGCTGAACCCGGACGACATCGTGGCCGTCACCGGCAAGACCGGCGGCTGGGGCGACACGTACAACACGAGCCGGGTCGATGCGGATCAGGCCGTGCGCCGGTTCCTGCTCGACCACGGCACCCGGCCCGTCCCTGCGATCGAAGCGGTGCCGATGGCTTTCAGCGCCGGTGTCGGCACGATCATGACGCCGCATCTGGTCGTGTACACGCGCACCGCCGCGGAGCCGGCGGCGGACGGCCTGCCCCAGCTCGCGATCGGGAACGCCGCCTCCACGACGATCCTCCCCGAGTGGATCGGCAGGGCCGCGCACGTGCAGGCCAACGCGGACGCGGTACGCGCTGCCGCGGCGGATGCCGGCATGGCCCCCGCAGACGTCGAGTTCGTGATCGGCAAGTCCTACTACCCGCCGCTCGAGGACATCGCGGCCGCGCGCACCGGGGCGGCACCCGAGCTGGATCCGCAGGGCGTCTTCGGGTTCTCCAGCGGCAGCATCGCGCAGGCCGTGCGCGTCGTGGTCGACGGCGCCCCGTTCCCGGACGAGGCCGCGATCGGCACAGATCCGGCGCTCTTCAGCGACAAGGTGGCGGTGTCGTCGAACATCTGGGAGGACGTGGGCGGTGCGGGGCCGCAGACGCACCTGCTGGCGCTGGGCAACCGCCGCGGTGCCGGCGGCCGGCTGCGCGTCGGACGGGCTGTCATCGCGGATCTGCTCGACATCGGTGCGGTCACCCGAGCGGTCAGAGATGCCGGCATCGCCGTCGGCGAGGGTCCCCTGCCCCCCGAGGTCCGTTCGCGCATCCGCGCGACCTACGTCAAGTACCAGGAGCCGGTCGACGGGCTCATCCGCGATCGGCGACTGGTCACCGACGACCCCGTGTACGTCAAGAACCTGAAGACCGTGGTCGCGAGCGCGTTCTCCGCCATGCTGCAGGACAACATGATCTGGATCTCTGCGGGCGGCGTGCAGCAGGGTCCTCCCGGCGGGGGGACCCTGGCCATCGTGCTCGACGTGGGCTGACCGTCACGCACCGACGAGAACGCGGCGGCAGGATGCCGGAGACCACTCAGCCATGGGTCTGTCTCCGGCATCCCGCCGCCGCGGGTCCTGGTGGATCCGGTCCCCCGGCCGTTCACACGGGCGGAGGAACCGGATCACGTCTTATGCGCTCGCGAGACGGTAGCGCAGCGAGGCGAGCTCGGTGGTGAGCGCCGCCGGGAGGCGGTCGCCGAACGTCGCGAAGAACTCCTCGGTCGAGTCGGCCTCGCGGATCCACGACGCGGTGTCGACGCTGAACAGCTCGGCGAGATCCTCGTCGGCGACATCCGCACCCTCGAGGTTGAGGTCCTCGATCCTGGGCAGGCGTCCGATCGGGCTGTCGACGGCGTCGACCTCGCCCTCGATGCGACGGATGATCCAGTCGAGCACGCGGGCGTTGTCGCCGAAGCCGGGCCACAGGAACCGGCCGTCGGAGCCGCGGCGGAACCAGTTCACCTGGAAGATGCGCGGAGCCTTGTCGAAGCGGACGGCACGGCCCATCTTCAGCCAGTGCGCGAAGTAGTCGCCCATGTTGTAACCGCAGAACGGCAGCATCGCGAACGGGTCGCGGCGCAGCTCACCGAGCGTGCCCTCCGCCGCCGCCGTGCGCTCGGACGAGATGGTCGCGCCCAGGAACACGCCGTGGCTCCAGTCCGTCGCCTCGACGACGAGCGGGACGTTGGTGGCGCGGCGTCCGCCGAACAGGATCACGTCGAGCGGCACGCCCTCCGGGTCCTCCCAGTCCTCCGCGATCTGCGGGCACTGCGCCGCCGACACGGTGAAGCGCGAGTTCGGGTGCGCGGCGGGACGGCCGGATTCCGGAGTCCACGCGTTGCCCTCCCAGTCGATGAGGTTCGCGGGAGCCTCATCGGTCAGGCCCTCCCACCACACATCGCCGTCGGGGCGCAGCGCCACGTTCGTGAAGATCGTGTTGCCCCAGAGCGTCTCGACCGCGGTGACGTTGGTCGACTCGCCGGTGCCCGGCGCGACGCCGAAGAAGCCGGCCTCGGGGTTGATCGCCCGCATGCGGCCGTCGGCGCCAGGGCGGATCCAGGTGATGTCGTCGCCGAGCGTCTCGACCTTCCAGCCCGGGATCGTGGGGCGGAGCATCGCGAGGTTGGTCTTGCCGCACGCCGACGGGAACGCTGCGGCCACGTGGTAGGCCTTGCCCTGGGGCGAGATCACGCGGATGAGCAGCATGTGCTCGGCCATCCAGCCCTCGTCGCGGGCGAGCACCGAGGCGATGCGCAGCGCGAAGCACTTCTTGGCGAGGATCGCGTTGCCGCCGTAGCCGGACCCGAAGGAGTACACCTCGAGCGTGTCGGGGAAGTGCACGATCCACTTCTCGTCGTTGCAGGGCCAGGTGGTATCGGCTTCACCGGCGGCCAGCGGGGCCCCGACGGAGTGCACGGTGCGCACCCACTGGGCGCCGTTCGCGATCTCCCGGACCACGGCCTCGCCGACGCGGGTCATGATGCCGATCGAGGCGACGGCGTAGGCGCTGTCGGTGACCTGCACGCCGATCTGCGAGATCGGTCCGCCGACCGGGCCCATCGAGAACGGCACGACGTACATCGTGCGACCGCGCATCGAGCCCTCGAAGATCTCGTTCATCTTCGCGTGCATCTCGGCGGGATCCGCCCAGTTGTTCGTGGGGCCGGCGTCGATCTCCTTCGCCGAGGCGATGAAGGTGCGTCCCTCCGTGCGGGCGACGTCACTGGGGTGCGAACGCGCCAGGTAGGAGCCGGGACGCCACTCCGGGTTCAGCTTGATGAGCTTGCCCTCGTCGACGAGCTCGTGCAGCAGGGCGTCGTTCTCCGCGGCGGATCCGTCGATCCAGTGCACGCGGTCGGGCTGGGTCAGGGCGCTGATCTCGTCGACCCACGCGCTGAGCGCGGCGAAGGCCGGGGTGTCGTACTCGGGAGCCGCACCGTACTCGCGCACAGCAGCGAGGGGGGAGGTCCGCGGGGTGAACGTCTCGGCGATAGCCATTGTCTGCTCCTTAAAGCCTGGGGCGATGTGACCATTCTGCGCCAGTATTCGGCACTCTTCGGGGCGTTGTTGGCTTCAAGAACATTGATTCTTTCGCTAGGATCAATTCCATGGCCTCCGGACTCGAGCTCACCACCCTCGGACATCGCATCCGACACCACCGCACGCGTAGCGGCATGACCCTGGACGAGCTCGGCGCCGCCGTCGGTGTCGCAGGCTCCCAGCTCAGCCTCATCGAGAACGGCAAGCGGGAGCCGAAGCTCTCGCTGCTGCAGGCCATCGCCGACGCGACCGGCACCGAGGTGAGCGACCTCATCTCCGGCGAGCCGCCGAACCGGCGCGCTGCGCTGGAGATCGAACTCGACCGCGCGCAGTCCAGCTCGGTGTTCCGTCAGCTCGGGATCGCCCCGGTGCGGGTGAGCAAGGGCATGCCCGACGAGACGATCGAGTCGATCCTGGGCCTGCACCGCGAGCTGCATCGCCGTGAGCGCGAGGCGATCGCCACGCCGGAGGAGGCGCGGCGGGCCAACACCGAGCTGCGCCTGAAGATGCGCGCGCTGGACAACCACCTTCCCGAGATCGAGGCGCTCGCCGAGAAGCAGCTGAAGGCGGCAGGGCACTCCTCGGGAGCTCTCACGCACCGCACCGTGAGCATCATGGCCGAGCAGCTCGGGTTCGAGCTGCTGTACGTCGACGACCTGCCGCACTCCACGCGCTCGGTCACGGATCTTGAGCACGGGCGGATCTACCTCCCGCCGGCATCGATCCCCGGCGGCCACGGCCTGCGCTCGATGGCGCTGCAGGCGATGGCGCACCGCCTGCTCGGGCACACTCCCCCGACCGACTACGCCGACTTCCTGCAGCAGCGGGTGGAGATCAACTACTTCGCCGCGTGCTGCCTCATCCCCGAGACCGCGGGCGTCGCCTTCCTGCAGCAGGCGAAGAAGGACCGCAACCTCGCCGTCGAGGACTTCCGCGACGCGTTCGGCGTGACCCACGAGGCCGCCGGCATGCGGATGACCAACCTCATGACCAAGCATCTCGACATGCGGCTGCACTTCCTGCGCGTGGACGAGTCGGGCGCACTCACCCGTGTGTACGAGAACGACGACCTGCCGCTGCCGATGGACGTGACCGGATCCGTCGAGGGTCTCACGGTGTGCCGCAAGTTCTCGGCGCGCGCCGCCTTCAGCCAGCGCAATCGCACCACGGAGCACTACCAGTACACGGACACCCCCTCCGGAACCTTCTGGTGCTCGACGCAGACGGGCTCCACGGACGGCGGCGGCTTCTCGATCACGGTCGGCGTGCCGTTCGACGACGCCCGCTGGTGGCGCGGGCGGGAGACCACCGATCGCGCGCAGTCGACCTGCCCCGACGAGGCGTGCTGCCGCCGCCCTCCGGCCGGAATCGCAGAGCGCTGGAACAACAAGGCCTGGCCGAGCGCCCGCGTGCACACCCACATGTTCTCGCCGCTTCCCCGCGGCGCGTTCCCCGGCGTCGACGACAACGAGGTGTACTCCTTCCTGGACCGCCACGCCGCCCAGTAGGTGCGCGTCCGGCCGTTGCGCCGCGTGCGTCGCCTGTGGCGGGTGCGTGCGTGTCCCGTTTCGCCGAGATTGTCCCGTTTCGCCGACGAATCTTGCGGATCCGTCGGCGATTCGTGACAGTATCTGCGATTCGTGACGGGTTCACAGGACCAGCCCCCGGATCCGGATACGCGCCGTTCCGACCCGCGCGCCCTTCAGCGCTCCGTCTCAGTGCACCGAGACGAAGTCGGCGTAGCGGCGCAAGGCTGCGGTGACGGCGGCCGGATCCGGCGCCGGCTCCCCCTCGAAGAGCTCTGGGATCGGATGGTCGCGGTGCCGGCCGACGGCGGCGGAATGCGACCAGGCACCGGCGATGCGTCCGCCGGCGAGCAGGCTCGCGCGCACCATGCCGTTCTTGCCGGGGCCGATCGACGCCATGCTCCGCGCCGATGCCACGGGCGAGCGATCGGCGTACGAGATGTAGTACTCGTCGAACATCGGCAGAGCGAGGGCCCCGGCATCGTCCGCCCCCGCGGCGCGACGCGGGCGGGCCACACCGAGGAACACGCCCTCTGCCTGCTCCGTCACGCGGGGGCGCCCCCGCTCCGCCGCCTCGCGCGCCACGGTGATCGGCAGTCCCGACCACCATGCGAAGTCATCGACCGTCGCAGGACCGTGTCCTCCGACGTAGCGCACGAAGAGCTCCGCGAGCGGATCGGCGGGCGGCGTCGTCTCTGGGATCCATTCCTCCGCCAGCATGAACAGCTGCTCACGGGAGACCGCGTCGTCGCGGTGCACCACGGGCCCCTGCACCAGGATGCCGCGCACGTTGAGCGCGTAGATGAGGTGCACGCCGCGCTGACCCGCCGGATCGATGCCGATCTCCGCGAGGTCGTCGAACAGCTGCGCCCTGGTGCGCCCGCCGTCGGTCAGGCGCTCGCGGAACGCCGCCTCGACGCGGGCGATGAGGGCGTCGTCGATGCCGAGCTGGCGCTGGCGGGTCGCGTCCTGGCGGAGCTGGCGCTCGCCGGTCACCGACAGCACCCAGCGCAGGTCTTCGGCGGGGATCACGTGCAGTGTGCCCCGCATGGTGTGGGTGCGCACGAGCTCGCCACGGTCGAACGCGGCGTCGACGGCGGCGAGCGTCGGCGCGCCGGACGATCGGATGCCGAGCGCCCAACGGCCGGCGATGAATTCCTGGCCCTGCACGGCGAGCATGTGCCGGGCGGCGGCGACCGGGGTGCGCGCAGGGGCGGTGAGCCGGTGCGAACGGAGCCGTTCGCTCAGAAGAGCCGTCATGGACCCATCATGCCGTGCGGTCCCGACATCGGCCGGGTGCCGCGGACAGCGCCGCGCACGGGGTGCGGACACCGCGGCGCGGGCGCGGATCCGTTCGGATCCGATGAGTTCCCTATGACGATGCTCAAGACGACCGATTCTTGGGCTTCTCTGTCAAACCCGCGCCGACGATGGTGCCATGGCAACGCTCACCACCCTCACTCCGGTCCCGCGGTTCGTCGCTGCGCCGGCCCGCCGGCTGCGCCCGGCGCTCTGGCGGATGGCCGCGGTGACGCTGATCTGGGCGACGAGCCTGTTCGTGCTCGCGCTCTGGGTGAGTGGCGCCGGCATCCAGTCCCTGCTGGCTTTCGACGGCGGCACCCTGACCACACTCGGACGGCTCACCGGTCTCGTCTCGGCGAACCTGCTGCTGTACCAGGTGCTGCTGATGGCCCGCGTGCCCGTGTTCGAGCGCGGCTTCGGGCGGGACGGGATCACCCGGCTGCACCGCCACGTCGGGTTCTGGTCGTTCTGGCTGCTGCTGGCGCACCTGGTTCTCATCACCGCCGGGTACGCGATCACGTCGCACACCGACGTGCTCATACAGGCCTGGGACTTCGTCTGGGACTACCCCGGCATGCTGCTCGCGACGGCCGGCACGGGACTGCTGATCCTCGTCGTCGTCACATCGATCCGCCGAGCGCGCCGCCGGCTGCGCTACGAGTCCTGGCATCTGCTGCACCTGTACGGCTACCTCGGCGTCGCCCTCGCGATCCCGCACATGCTGTGGACCGGCGCGGACTTCACCGCCTCTGCCGGCGCGACGTTCTACTGGTGGGCGCTGTGGGCGTGCACCGCCGCGTGCGTGCTGTGGTTCCGGGTCGCGGTGCCGCTGATCCGCAGCGCCCGGCACGGACTGCGCGTGGTCGCCGTGTCGCCCGACGGCCAGGACGGGGTGTCGGTCCGCGTGGCCGGTCGCGACGTGCATCGACTCGGAGCGCGCGCCGGCCAGTTCTTCATCTGGCGCTTCGTGGACGGACCGGGCTGGACCCGCGGTCACCCGTTCTCCCTCGCGGCGGATCCGGCCGGCGACGAGCTGGTCATCTCGGCCCGCCGCGTCGGCGACGGCACCGACCGGCTGGCCGAGCTGCGTCCGGGCACGCGGGTCATGGTGGAAGGCCCCTACGGCCACATGACCGGCGAGCGCCGGAGCGGATCACGCCTGCTCATGCTCGGCGCCGGAGCGGGCGTCGCGCCCCTCGTCGCCCTGCTCGAGTCCGAGCCGTACGCGCCTGGCGAGGCGATCCTCGTCACCCGCGACCACTCCGCCTCCCACGCACTGCGCCGCGCGGAGATCGACCGTCTCGCCGTCTCCCGCGGGCTCGTGCACTACACGCTGCACGGGCGCCGTGCCGAGACGGGCACGTGCTGGGTGCCCGCCACGCACGCCGAGTGGGACGGTGCGCAGCTGCTGCAGCGCATCGCCGGAGACCTGTCCCTGTACGACGTGTACCTGTGCGGGCCCGTCCCGTGGATGCAAAGCATCCGCCGCGACCTGCGCGCCGCCGGCGTCCCCGCCGAACGCATCCACAGTGAGGCCTTCGCCGTCTGAGCGGCGGATGACGGATCCGAGAGCGAGAGAATCATGAAGAAGATCGTCTACGCCGTCCTCGCCACGCTGACCGGGCTGGTCCTGCTGTTCAGCTACCGCACCTCCCTGGAGGCGGTCGCCCCGGCCGCGAGCGGCACTGCCGGCACGGCGAAGAGCACGGCCGGATCCGCCACCGGGACGACCTCGGGCAGCACGTCCTCCGGGGCGTCGTCCGGCTCGTCGGCGTCGGCGTCCGGCAGCTCCTCCGGATCGTCCTCCTCCACGACCTCGGGATCCGGATCCGCCACGACCCCGACCGGTCTCAAGGACGGCACGTTCACCGGCCAGGCCGCCGATACCCGTTACGGCGCCGTGCAGGTCGCGATCACGGTGTCCGGAGGGCAGATCACCGACGTGTCGGTGCCGCAGTACCCCAACACCGAACGCCGTGACGAGGAGATCAACGCGCAGGCGATCCCGATCCTCGTCTCGGAGACCAAGAGCGCCCAGTCAGCGCAGATCGACATGGTCTCGGGCGCCACGTTCACCTCGGACGGCTACACCCAGTCGCTGCAGAGCGCGATCGACCAGGCGAAGGCATGAGCGCCGTGGCACGGCCCGTGCAGCCGCCGTCTTCCGAGCACGCGCGCGCGGCCGGACCTCGGCGCCACGTCGTCACCGCGGAGCTCATGGGTACCGTCGCGAGCGCACATGTGCTCACCGCCTCCTCTTCCCCCGCCCCGGACGTCGCCGCACGGATCGCCGCCGCGCAGTCGGCGGCGATGGACGAGCTGCACGAGATCGACGCGCTGTTCTCCCCGTTCCGCGCCGACTCGCAGATCTCGCTGCTGCGCGCGGGCTCGTTGCGTCCCGAGGATGCGGATCCGCGGATCCTCGAGGTGTCGGAGGCCTGCGTCCGCCTCGCGTCGGCCAGCGGAGGGCGGTTCGACGCGAACCGGCACGGCTGGTTCGACCCGACCGGGTACGTCAAGGGCTGGGCCGTCGAGCGAGCGGCCTTCCGGCACCTCGCCCCGCTGCTGGCCGAGGACGGCGTCCTCGCGGCGGGGCTCTCCGCGGGCGGCGACATGCAGCTGGTCACGGCGCCCGGTGCGGACTGGGTCTGGACCGTCGGCATCGCGGATCCGCTCCGCCCCGGCGCCGTGCGGGCACAGGTGCCGTTGCGGGAGGGCGCCGTCGCGACCTCCGGGCCGGCCGAGCGCGGGGCGCACATCGTCGATCCCCGCACGGGATACGCCGTGCGCGATGCCCCCACGGCGACCGTGATCGCCGAGCACCTGAGCGACGCCGACGCCTGGGCGACGGTTGCAGTGGTCGCGGGCTTCGACGACCTCACCTGGCTGCGCGCCGCCCCCGACTGCTCCGGGATGCTGATCGCGGCGGACGGTCGCATCCGCCGCTGGGCGCACGGGGTGGAGGTCGCCGCGGTCCCCGCGGAGACGGCGCTCCTCAGCTGAGCGCGAGGGGCAGTCGCAGCAGGAATGTGGTGCCCGCGTCCGAGGTCTCCTCGATCTCGACAGACCCGCCGTAACGCGTCGCCATGTCGCGGACCAGCGCGAGGCCGAGCCCGAATCCGCGCCGCCTTCCGGTCTCGGGACCACGGGCGAACCGCGTGAAGATCCGCTCCCGGTCCTCGGCCCTGATGCCGGGACCGCGGTCGGCGACTCGGAACTCCGCGAAACCTCGGCCCGCGCTGCTGCCGGCTCCCGCCGAGAGCGCCACCGACGAACCCGACGGCGCGTGCTGCACGGCATTGTCGAGCAGAGCCGTGCACAGACGGGTCAGGGTGACCTCGGGCACGGCGACGGACAGCCCCGCCGGGACCGCCGCCTGCAGCGTCACGTCCGCGCTCTCCGCGATCGGCCGGATCAGGTCGACGGCGCCGTGCACCGCGGCGGCGGCATCCGACACCGCCGCCAAGACAGGCCCCTGGTCGGATTGCGCTGCCAGAAGGAGCTCGGTGAGGATGTCGTCCATCGCCGCCGTGTCACCGCGCAGCCGGTCGAGGGCATCGCCGATGTCTTCACCGCGGGCCACACGGCGCTGCAGGATCTGGACGCGGCTGGACAGCGCCGTGAGCGGGGTGCGCAGTTCATGGCTGGCGTCGGCCACGAAGTCGCGCTGCGCCTGCAGCGCCACCTCCAGCGGGGCGACCGCCCGCCGGGCCGTGAACCACGCGATGAGCCCGAGCAGCGCCACTCCCGCGATGCCCAGCACGACCACCCATGGCAGCACCCGGTCGACATCCACGACGACGTGATCGGGGTTTCCGATGTCGAAGCCGCCAGGCCGGGGCCCCGCCGTGACGCGGTCGTCTCCCTGCGGCCGCGAGGTCGCGAGGATCACCGCGATGAGTAGTCCGACCCCGGCGGCGATCACGATCGCCGAGGCGACGCCCGTCCACACCCCGATCTGCCGGGCTGAGCGGCGCACCCGATCGCGATCGGCGGATCCGCTCACGACGTCGTCCCCCGTCGCCGGGCGCACAGGATCATCCCGGATCCCCCGCCCGGTAGCCGCGCCCGCGCACGGTGTCGATCATCTCCGGCGTGGACTTGCGCCGGATGTAGTGCACGTAGGTGTCGACGGTCCCGACGCCGTCCGCCGAGGAGAACACCCCGCGCAGGATCTCCTCGCGACTGAACACCCGCTCCGGACTCGCAGAGAGGACCTCGAGCAGCGCAGCCTCCGTGGCGGTCAGCGACACGCGCGCGCCGGTGGGCGAATGCAGCACCCAGGAGTCGGGGATGAACGTCCACGCGCCGATCGCCCGCCGACGGCCCTCCGCCTGGAAGCCGCGGCGCAGCGCGCGCAGCCGCGCCAGCAGCTCCTCGAAGTCGAAGGGCTTGGTGAGGTAGTCGTTGGCGCCCGCGTCCAGCCCCTCCACGCGATCCGGAACGGCGCCCAGCGCAGTCAGCATGAGCACGGGCGTGGTGATCCGCGCGGTGCGGACCGCCTCCACCAGGCGCGCCCCGTCCATGCCGGGAAGGCGGCGATCGACGAGCATGACGTCGTAGCGCTCGTCGAGCGCCCGGCGCAGCGCGACGGCGCCGTCGGTCACGTGGTCGACGGCGTAGGTCTCGCCGAGCACCTCGAGTGTCATCTCGGCGATGTCCGCGTCATCCTCCACATAGAGCAGACGCGGCCGGGCATCGATCATGCGGGCCTCCTGTCCTCAGGATTGCACCACACCCGTTCCAAGACGAGACCGAGGAAGCGCTGCACAGGAGCGGCCGCACACGATTCGGGGCGCGCTCCGGGGACTGGATCCCGCGGAACGCGCCCCGAACTTCGAACTCGCTCAGCCCTGCAGCGTGACCTCGCGGCGCACCGGCAACACGATCGGGTGCGAACCAGCCATGACCTCGAGCACGCGGATGACCTGGCTCGAGTAGCCGAACTCGTTGTCGTACCAGACGTAAAGGATCACGTCGGTGCCGTTCGCGATGGTCGCGACGCCGTCGACGATGCCCGCCCGGTGCGAGCCGACGAAGTCGGTCGAGACGACCTCGGGCGACTCGACGTAGTCGATCTGCTGGCGCAGCTTCGAGTGCAGCGACACGCGGCGCAGGTAGTCGTTGATCTCCGCCTTCTCGGCCGGACACTCCAGGGTGAGGTGCAGCACCGCGAGCGACACATCGGGCGTGGGCACGCGGATCGCGGATCCGGTCAGCTTGCCCGCGAGTTCCGGCAGAGCCCGGGCGACGGCCTTCGCGGCTCCGGTCTCGGTGATGACCATGTTCAGCACGGCGGAGCGGCCGCGGCGGTCTCCGGAGTGGAAGTTGTCGATGAGGTTCTGGTCGTTCGTGAACGAGTGCACCGTCTCGACGTGGCCGCGGACGATGCCGTACGCCTCGTCGACCGCCTTGAGCACCGGCGTGATCGCGTTCGTGGTGCAGGACGCGGCGGACAGGATCCGATCGGCGTCGGCGATGGTGTCGTGGTTGATGCCGTGCACGATGTTCTTGAGATCGCCCTTGCCCGGGGCGGTGAGCAGCACCCGGGCGACGCCAGTGGACTCGAGGTGACGGCTGAGGCCGGCCTCATCGCGCCAGCGGCCGGTGTTGTCGACGACGATCGCGTCGCGGATGCCGTACGCGGTGTAGTCGATCGTCGCGGGGTCGTTCGAGTAGATGACCTGGATCCGGGTGCCGTTGGCGATGAGCTGCGAGTTCTCCTCGTCGACGTCGACGGAGCCCTCGAAGCGGCCGTGCACGGAGTCGCGCAGCAGCAGCGACGCGCGCTTGACCAGGTCGTTCTCGGCGCCCTTGCGCACGACGATGGCCCGCAGGCGCAGCCCGCTGCCGCCGCCGGTGTGCGCGATGAGGATGCGGGCGAGCAGACGCCCGATGCGGCCGAAGCCGTACAGCACCACGTCGGTGGGCTCGGCGGGCGAGGCCTCGCCGAGGGCCGGCGCGAGCTCGACGCGGAGGCGCTCGGTCAGCCCTGCGACGTCGCCCTGCACGCTCTCGCTGAGGCGGCCGAGGTCGAGCGATGCGGCGGAGGGCGAGATCTCGCGCAGCGCCTCGAGCACGGCGAGGGTGTCCTCCAGGGCGAGCTCGTCATGACCGAGCGCGGCGACGCGCTCGTGCACCTCGAGAATCTCCGTGGTGGACAGGCCGAGCAGGCGGTGTCCGTGCAGCGACGTCACCACGTCACGATCGCGGTTCAGCCCGCCGATCAGCGGGATCATCCGCTCTGCGAGTTCTTCTCTGGCCTTCCAGTCGTCGCGGCGCGCGGCGAAGTCGTTCATCAGCGTCCTTGCAAGCAGATGCGCCAGGGGTCAGTGGCGCGGGATCGGGAGGGGCGGATCCGCCCCTATCCAGGGTAGGCGGACGCAGGACGCGCGCCCGGCCGATCCGGGGTGCAAGAATCGCGGTTCTTTCCCTGCCGCTCAAGGCGAGCGCCGACATGTCCGCGCACGGGAACGCAAAGAGCCCGGAACCCGCGCCTGGACACGGAGCCCACCTTGGTCCATCCAACGCCGCACACCCTCCCACCTTTCGTCTACACTGGTGGAATAATGAACGCGAATCACCTCGGCGATGAGGCCGACCTCCTCCTGCGCGGCGGACGGATCCGCACGCTCGATCCGGGCGGGTCGACGACCGACGCCCTCGCGGTTCGAGCGGGCCGCATCATCGCCCTGGGCGCGGAGGCGCTCGGGCTCCACGCGACCGAAACCGTCGATCTCGACGGCCGCACCGCCATCCCCGGCGTGAACGACGCGCACCTGCATGCCGCCTGGCTCGGCGCGCGCTGGCCGCACCTGTTCTTCTCCGACGCCTCACCGCACGAGCAGCCCTCTGGCACGCTCATACGCACCGCCGTCGAGCGCCGAGCCGCGCTGCGCAACGCCTGGCGTCTGCTCGCCGAACTCGGCATCACGAGTTACACCGAACCCGGGATCGGCCCCGGTGAGGACGCCGGCGAGACCGGGTGCTTCGGCACCGCGATGATGGACACCTACCTCGAGCTTCATCGCGCCGGCGTCCAGACCGCCCGTGTCACGCTGCTGCGTCTGTTCGGGGAACTGGACGGCTCGGCCGACCTCGCGGCCTTCGAGCAGGGGATCCGCGCGCCGAAACCCGAGACGGATCCGCACTGGCTCGCCGTCACCGGGGTCAAGATCTTCGCCGACGGGATCCCTCCGATGACGACCGCCTGGGTCAGCGAGCCCTACCCCGACGGCACGTCGGGCGGACTGCTGCCCCAGGGCGCCGAGGGAGCGCTGCACGCGTACCGGCGCATGATCGGCCTCGCCGTCGAACGGGGCGAGCAGGTCGCGGTGCACGCCACGGGCGACCGGTCGATCGAGGAGTTCCTGCGGGTGCTCGAGGCGCATCCCAGGGCCGCCGCCGCACCGCACTACGTCGTGCACGCCGACCTCGCGACCCCTGCTCAGATCGAGCGCATGGGCGCCGTCGGCGCCGGCTTCGCCGTGCAGCCGCTCATCGCGGAGCACACCCGGGACTGGGCGGGCGCACAGCTCGGCGCGGCCCGTATCGCCGCCGCCTGGCCGCTGAGCCACATGATCGCCTCGGGGGCGCTGACCACGATCACGAGCGACGCGCCGATCGCGACGCCGGACTGGCGCATCGGCCTGGACGCCTCGCTCGCGCTGCTCGGCCGCGACGACGCGGGCATCCGCGAGCAGCTGCTCCGGCGCGTGACCATCGATCCGGCGCGCCAGGACGGCGCCTCAGCCTGGAAGGGATCGCTCGAGGTCGGCAAGGTCGCGGACATCACGGTCCTGGACGAGGACCCCGCCGCGCCAGGTCGTCCGTTCGGCGATGTCGGCATCGCGCGGACCATCGTCGACGGCAGGACGGTGTTCGCACAGGCGTAGTGCGGGCGCGCGAGCGACCACCACACCGCTCGCCGCCTCACGCTCGCCACGGAGCCGTGTGGATGAACGGGGCGGGCGACGTGTCCGCTCGTCGCCCGCCCGAGGATCCGGTCCCGTCCGCGAGAGCCGGATCCTGACGCGCGGCCTCGCCCGGAACAGGAGCCGCGCGAGGCCGCGCCGCTCTCACACCGCCGTGGCGATGAGCACCCGCGGGCTTGCGGGGAGGGCGATCTTCTCGCGCACCTCCCAGCCCGCGTCGGCCAGCCAGCCGCGGACCTGCGCCTCGGGGTAGACGACCGTGCCGTCGATCACGAGGTACTCCCCCGCATGCAGCGCGTCGATGCCGCGCTGCTGCGCGTCGTCGTCGAGGAAGAAGTCGAGCACGGTGAGGGTGGCGCCGGGCACCGCTGCGGCCCTGAGGTTGCGGAAGATCTGCGCGTTCTCCTCGGCCGAGAACCGGTGAATCACGTGGTTCGCGAGCACCGCATCGTAGGCGCCCTGCGGCTGCGCGCCCGCCGTGTCGCCGACCTCGACCGTGGCGCGGTCCGCCACGCCCGCCGCCTCGACGGCCTCGGCGATGCCGCCCTCGAACCCGGGCGCGTAGAGGAAGGTGGTGCGCAGGCCCGGGTTGCGCCGCATCGCCTCGAGCGCGAAGCCCGCCGACAGGCCGCCGAAGTCCAGCGCGTTCGTCGCGGCGGAGAGGTCGACGAGGCGGCCGAACTCCTGCGTGTGCAGGGCGTTGTAGGTCATGACGCCGGCCATGAAGGTCCCCCAGCGGGCGTCGTCCATCTGCAGGTCGCCGGGCTCGGTCGTGTCGACGGTGTGCGCGAACTGCAGCCAGTGCGGGTAGCTGATCTCGCCGAGGAAGGTGAGGAACGGCGCGAGGTCCACGGCCGAGGCGTCTCCGGCCAGGTAAGCGGCCGCGTCCGGCTCGAGCGCATAGCGGCCTTCGGTACGCGTCAGCAGCCCCTTGCCCGTCATCGCGTCGGCGAGGATGCGCACGATGCGCTCACTCGCGCCGGTGCGCTCGGCGATGGCGGGGACCGTGTCGGCGCCATTCGAGATCGCCGGGAACAGGCCGATCCGGCTGGCCTCGAAGAGCTGCTTCGAGGCCATGTAGCCCGTCGCGATGTCCAGGATCCGCGCGGCGTCGGGAGTGGTGGTCATGTACATGCCTTTCATGTTTCTACAATTGTAGGAAATAATGGACAGGGGTGTCCAGGGGAGCTTCGGGGACCGCGCCGGGCTCAGTCCTCGGCGAGGAACTCCACGACGGCGGTGCGGAACTCGGGAGCGTGCAGCGCCGCGAGGTGGTCGCCCGGCACCCGCACGACGCGGGAGCCCGCCACGGCGGCGGCGAGCCTGTCGATGCCCTCCGACATCGGGTCCTCGGTCCCGCCGAGCAGCAGCACGGGCTGCGTCGGCGCGGCGACGGCCGGGTCGAACGGCTCCGACGCGAGCCCCTCGATGAGATCGAGCAGCTCCTCGGGGCGGTTCCCGGGGAGCGCAGCCATACCCAGGATCATGCCGGTGATCGGATCCGCCGGCGCCGGCCCTCCGGCGAGCGCGGCTCGGGCGGCGGGCAGGTCGACCATCGTGAACGGCTCCCACGGGCTGAGTCCGCCCAGTGCGAGACGGTGCACCGCGACCTCGGGGTGCCCGGCGAGCGCCCACGCGAGACGCGCGCCCAGGGAGTAGCCGACGACGTCGATCTCCTCCCCCGAGGCGATCGACGCGACAGTCTGCGCGAGCAGGTCGACCACGCGTGACGTGGAGAGCACGCCGGCCGCAGGACTGTCGCCGTGCGCCGGCAGGTCCACGAGCAGAGCCGGTCGATCCGCGAGGGCAGGCTCCCATGCGGCGCAGGGCCAGTCGAGCCGGGCGCGCGAGGCGAGGCCGTGCAGGAACAGGGCCGGTCGGCCGGCACCCTCCGAGCGGACGACGGACAGGGCGATCCTGGGTGCGCCGGTCATCGGGCGCCCTCCTCTCGATGACGCGTGGAGGCCGCCCGGAGCAGGGTCAGCGCAGCCGCGCGAGGAACTGGTCGATGTAGGCCTGATAGTCGGCGATGCGATCGCCGTCGGGGTACATGAGGTTGATCACGGTCGCTCCCACGGCGGAAGAGATGTACTCGTTCGCCAGGGGCGCGAAGTCCTGGTCGCGGATCGCGCCCTCGTCGCGGGCCGCCTCCATCCGCTCCACGAGCGATGCGCGCCAAGAGCGCAGATGGCTCCGGTACAGCTCTGCGAGCTGCTCGTTCGACATCGCGTACTCCCAGAGCGCGAGCAGCACCCGTCCGGCGGCGATCTGCTCGGGATCTCGCGGGATCGTCGCCTCCAGGAAGCTGCGCAGCGCCGCCTCCGCACCGTCCGGGGCGGATCCGGCCTCCTGCACACCCTCGGAGATCTGCGCGAGGATCGTCTCGAACGTCGCCGCGACGATGCTCTCCTTGCCAGGGAAGTAGTGCTTCAGGGCACCGTTCGCGAAGCCCGCCTCGGCGGCGATGCTGCGCATGGTCGCCGCCTCGAACCCGCCCTTGAGGATGATCCCCTTGGCGACCTCGACGATCTCCCGACGACGCTGATCGTGATCGATGATCTTCGGCATGGGTTCCTTCCGACGTGGCGTCCGCCGGCGGCGCGCACCGGGGTGCGGACGTGCGGAATCGCTGCCTGCTACCGTATCGGGGCATCCGCGGCCTCGCGCAGCGCCAGCCATTCGGCACGGCGCGTCCTCTGCTTCACTGGGTCGGCGACCGGGGAGGCCAACCGCAGGCGCTCGGCATAGGGGTGCCGCGGCGAGCGGGTGATCTGCTCCCCCGCCCCGGTCTCGACGATCTCGCCGTGGTACATCACCGCGACGCGGTGGCACACCCGGCGCACGACGCCGAGGTCGTGCGAGACGAACAGGTAGGAGACGCCCGTGTCGCGCTGCAGCTCGATGAAGAGGTCCAGGATCGTCGCCTGCGTGGTGAGGTCGAGCGCGCTGACGGGCTCGTCGCACACGATCAGGCGGGGGCGGCGCACGAGAGCCCGGGCGATGGCGATGCGCTGACGCTGACCGCCGGAGAACTCGCTCGGATAGCGGTCCATCGCGGTCTCGAGCAGGCGCACCCGGTCGAGCATCTCCCGTACGCGCGCCCGCGCCTCGGATCCGCCCAGTCCGCTGGTCAGCAGCGGCTCGGACAGGATGTCGCCGATGGTCATCGCCGGGTTCAGGGATCCGTACGGATCCTGGAACACGACCTGCACGTCGGCGGCGAGCGCGCGTCGCTCCGCGCGGCCGAGGGACGTGATGTCCCTGCCGTCGAAGCGGATGCTCCCGCCGGTCACGGGTGCGAGGCCGAGGATCGCCTTGCCGAGCGTGGACTTGCCGGATCCGGATTCGCCGACGAGACCCATGCACTCCCCGGGCGCGACGTCGATCGAGACGCCGTGCAGCGCGCGGAACGCCGACCGGCCACGGCCGTACTCGACGACCAGATCCTGCACCTCGAGCAGCGCGGTCATGCGCGCACCTCCGTCGTGTCCGTCGTGGCGCCGGCCGCGGGGTCCGACGCGTCGAGCTCCGCTCGCCCCAGGGCGTCGTCGAGCGATGCCGCGATGAGCTCCCGCGTGTAGGGCTGCTGCGGGTGCGCGAACAGCGGATCCACGTCACCCTGCTCCACGATCTCGCCGCCGCGCATCACGATCACGCGGTCGCAGATGTCGGCGACGACGCCGAAGTTGTGCGTGACGATGAGCAGTGCCATGCCGTACTCCTGCTGCAGCTCGCGCAGCAGTTCGAGCACCTCGGCCTGCACGGTGACATCGAGCGCGGTGGTGGGCTCGTCGGCGATGAGGATCGACGGCCGGCCCGAGATCGCGCCGGCGATGAGCACGCGCTGCGCCATGCCGCCCGAGACCTGGTGCGGATAGCTGCGCAGGACCCGGTCCGGATCCGCCAGCCCCACCCGCAGCAGCACCTCGCGCGCCCTGGCCTTCGCATCAGCGGCGCTCATGCCGTGCACGCGGCGCAGCGGCTCCACGAGCTGGTGGCCGATCGTGTACGACGGGTCGAGGTTGCTCATCGGCTCCTGCGGCACATAGCCGAGCTCGCGGCCGAGCAGGGCCTGGCGCTGCTTCGGCGTCGCGGCGGCGACGTCGTGCCCGGCGATGCGGATCGCGTCGGCCGTGCTCGCGCCGCTGGCGGGCAGCAGGTCGAGCACCGAGAACACCGTCTGCGACTTGCCGGATCCGGACTCGCCGACGATGCCGACGACCTCCCCGGGGGCGACGTCGAGCGTGACGCCGTGCACCACCTCGACGACGCCGTTCGGTGTGGCATGGCTCACCCGCAGGTTCTCCACGCGCAGTGCGGATCCCTCCACCCCGTGCCGCACGGTACCCGTCGCGGGAGTGGCGGCGGCCGCGGCGTCCATCGCCGTAGCGCGGCGGCGGCGCAACCGCGGGGTGCGCACCTGGGCCAGTTCGGCGAGGGTGGAACCCATGATCGCGAGCACCGCGATCGTCAGGCCGAGCGCGACCGAGGGCCACAGCAGCATGAGCGGATAGGTGAGCATGAGGCGGAAGCCCTCGAGCATCATCGCGCCCCAGCTGGGCACGTTCGAGTCTCCGATGCCGAGGAACTGCAACCCGGCCTGCATGCCCATCGCCATGCCGGCGGTGAGCGCCGTCTGGATGATGACGGGCGGGTAGACGGCGGTGACGACGTGCCGGGAGATGATCCGGGCATCGGAGAGGCCCGACACCCGCGCCGCATCGATGTACGGCTCCTCGCGCACGGTCATCGTCTGCGACCGGGCGATGCGGAAGTAGCCCGGCACCATGAACACGCCGACCGTGACCATGAGCAGCTCGAAGTTGTTGCGGCTGCCCGCGGCGACCACGAGCAGGATGATCATGCCCGGGATCGACTGCAGCGCGTCGCTGACCCACATCGCGATCCGGTCGAACGGCCCGCGGAAGTACCCCGCGGCGACGCCGGAGGGGACGCCGATCACGACCGCGGTCACGATCGTGATGAGCGCGCCCCAGATCGTGACGCGCGTCCCGTAGATGAGCCGGCTGAGGATGTCGCGCCCGGTCGAGTCGGCGCCGAGCAGGTGGGCTGCGGACGGCGGCGCCTTGGCGGCGGCGAGGTCGACGAAGTTCGGATCCATCGGGGCGAGCAGCGGGGCGAAGACGCCCACGAGCACGATGAGGACGAAGATCCCGAGCGGGATGTACCCGCCGGGGTGACGGAGGAACCGGCGGAACAGGCCGGAGCGGCGGCGCTGCCTGGCGCGGTCGAACGCGACGCGGATGTCGGTGGTGGTCATGCGACGCGCACCTTCGGGTTGATCCAGCCGAGCACGAGGTCGAGCAGGAGGTTGATGATCACGACGAAGACGATCGACACCACGGTGATGCCGAGGAGCATCGGGATGTCGCCGTTCTGCGAGGACTGATTGGTCAGCTGCCCGATGCCGGGGAGGCTGAAGATCTGCTCCACCACGATGGCGCCGCTGAGCAGGCCGACGAACATGAGGGCGATGACGGTGAGCGCAGCCGGTGAGGCGTTGCGGAGGATGTGCAGGTTCACCCTGGCCGGCGACAGACCGCGACTGCGCAGGGTGCGCACCCAGTCCTGACGGCTCTGCGCGATCACGGCGTTGCGCAGCTGCTCCGAGACGGCGACCACGCCGCCGAGCGCGAGCGAGATCGCGGGGAGCGTGAGCGAGCGGATCCATCCGTCCACGGACTGGGACGGCTGCACGTAGCCGACCGCAGGGAACCACTTCAGCTGCACCGCGAACCACAGGACGAGGACCAGGCTGACCCAGAAGCCGGGCAGCGCGAACAGCACGACCGAGATGGCCTTGAGGATCCGGTCGAACCACGTGCCAGGGCGCAGGCCGGTGATCATGCCGAAGGCGATGCCGAGCACGGCGGTGATGAGCGTCGCGAAGGTCACCACGGAGAGGGTGACCGGGACCTTGATCGCGAGCTGGGCGCCCACGGGCTGGAAGTTGCGCCAGGAGGATCCGAAGTCGCCGGTGACGAGGTGCGAGAACCAGTCCCAGAACTGCACGAGCAGCGGACGGTCGATGCCGATCTTCGCCGCCAGCGCGGCCTGCTGCGCGGGGCTCGCGGTGGTGCCCAGGAGCGCGGCGGTCGGATCCTTGATCGCCAGGTGCGCGAGGAAGAACGTCGCGACGGAGACGACCACGAGCAGCACGATGCCGGACAGCAGCCGCTTCGCGGTGAACAGGAGCATGAGGGCCTCTCGGGATGGAGGAGTCGGTGCGGGGATCCGGACCCGGGCAGGTCCGGATCCCCGGGGCATCAGCCCTTGGTGATGGAGCGCAGGGTCGGGAACATCATGCCGACGATCGGCTGAACCTTGATGCCCTGGACGCTGTAGAAGGTGTTCTTCGCCTGGTACCAGACGGACCACCACGCCTGGTCGACGAGAGCCTTGTCGAGCTCCTTGATCGCGGCCGTCTGGTCGGCGCCCTTGGACTCCTGCACCTTCTTCACGAGCGGGGCGATCACCGTGTTGCTCGCGTAGTCGGGGTTCGGGTTGAACCACTGCTTGCTCGTGACCTGCCGCTGCACGGTCGCGACGTCATTCCCGTCCATGGCCAAGAAGGAGATGAACATCGGGTAGTTCGGCGCGTTCGTCTGGTAATCGGGCATCTGCATGTTGTCCCAGGTCACCTTGACGCCGATCGCCGTCAGTGCCTGCTCGGCGGAAGGCTTCCACATCTCGAAGATCGGCGACATCGGCATCGAGATCTCGAAGCCGTTCGGGTAGCCGCCCTTGGCGAGGAGGTCCTTCGCCTTGGAGACGTCGTAGGCGTAGGTCTTGTTGAGGGACGGGTCGTTGACGTCGCCGCCGTCGGGGAAGACCTGATTCGTCGCGACGCCCGCGCCGTTGCCCACGGCCTTGAGGATCGCCGCGCCGTCGAAAGCGTAGTTCAGCGCCTGGCGCACCTCGACGCTGCCGAGCGGCTTGCTCTTGGCGCCGGTGTGGTCGGTGATGACGAGCCCGGCCCAGCCGGACACGCGATCGGCGGTGTTCCAGCCCTGCTGATCCGCCTGCGCCTGGTTGGCGACGTCGCCGTACTCGAGGTTGATCTGACCGCTGAGCATCGCGTTGTGCCGGGCCGTCGCGTCCTGGATCGGGAAGATCGCGAGATTCGAGAACGCGTAGGTCTTGGCGTCCCAGTGGTCCTTCACCTTGGTGAAGTGATACTCGCTGCCCGCGACGCTCTTCGCGCTGTCGAGCACGTAGGGCCCGGATCCGATCGGCTCCTTGCCGAGGGATCCCGCGGCGATCGACTTCGGCGACATGATGTAGCTGCGGCCGAGGCCCATCAGGTACAGGATCGTGTCGTCACGCTGGGTGAGGGCGACCTCGACCGTGCGGTCGTCCTTGGCGGTGATCGTGGAGACGTTCGTGTACGCCTCACCGGAGCGCGCGCCCGCCTTGAGATACTCGAGGCTCTTGACGACTGCCTCCGCGTCGACCTTCTCACCGTCCGAGAACTTCGCGTCGGTGCGGAGGTCGAAGTCGATGGTCTTGTCGTCGTCCGAGACCGTCCATTTCGTGGCGAACGAGGGGATCGGCTTGCCGTCCTTGTCCAGGGCGACCAGGGTGTCGTAGACGGCGGAGAGGTACGGCCCGTCGAAGCCGATGTCGGCGAGGGACGGATCCCAGGACGTGACGTCCAGGAAGTTGCCGATGTTGAGGTCGTCGGGCGCGGACGCGGCGGCGCCATCGCTCGCCTGCGTGGCGCCTGCGCCACCGGAGCAGCTGGTGAGGGCGAGAACTGCGGCCACGGCCGCGGCGATCGCGAGGGGCACTCGTTTCATGGTTCCTTCTCTCGGTGCGGGTAGGGGAAGAAGGTTCGAAGAGCCCTCGGCCGCGCTCCGGGGAGCCTCACCGACGTCACTTCGATGTGTCGTTGCGTTTAGTCTACATGCGTGGAAAAAGACCGCAAGCCCTCTCCCCCGACCGTGGCCGCCTGAGGGCCTTCCGGCTTGCCGCGTGGCGCGTCCGGCATGACCAGGAACGCACGGTTCGCGCTCACCACGCTCCGTCGTCGTTGACATCCACGTCGACCTGCAGGCCGGCCAGCGCCTCGCGCACCTCGGCGCCGCGCTCGGCGACCAGGGCGAGGGCGGCGTGGTTCTGCTCCAGCTGCTCGATCCGGGAAGCCCCGAACAGCACGTTCGCCGCGGCGGGATGCGTGAGGCAGAACGCGATGCCGAGGGCCGTCGGCGCGACGCCGTAGTCGCGGGCGATGCGGGCGACCTCCGGGTACAGGGCGAGGATGCGCTCGCGGATGCCGCCGACGTCGGCGCCGATCTTGCGCTGGGGCGCGCGGCCGGTCGCGAGGATCCCGCCCTCGAACACGTCCGAGGCCTGCAACGCGAGCGTCCCGTCCGCGAAGAGGGGGCCGTACGCGGCGCCCTCCGCCATGGCGCGCCGGGCGATTCCGTACTTGAGCTGGGCGAACGAGGGCCCGACGAGACCCGTGTCGGCCGCCGCGGCCAGCGCGGTCCGCGTGTGCCCGATCCGCCAGTTGTTGATCCCCCAGCCGCCCACGAGCCCCTCGGCGATGAGCTCGTTCACGTCGGTCACAATCCGCGCGACATCGGGCTCGTCGAGGTAGTCGCCGACGACGAGCGTGTCGAAGCGGTCGAGTTCCGCGCGCTCCAGACTCTCGACGAGCTGGGCGCGGAAGGACTGGTTCGGCCAGTCCCACAGCCAGAGCTTGCCGCACAGCACGATCTCGTCCCGCGCGACGCCGCTCGCCCGCAGGGCCTCCCCGAAGAGGATGTCGGTGCGCGAGTTCTCGGCGTGCGGCCCCATGTTGTAGTACGCGACGTCGAAGAAGCCGGCATCGAGCTCGACGGCGCGGCGGATCATCGTGACGGCAGCGTCGGGATCCATCCGATCCCAGGTGTTCCAGGATCCCAGCGCGAGCGGTGGGACGGCGAGCCCGCCGAGGGCGCGGTGCGGAAGTGTCGACGCTGACATGAGTACTCCTTGCTCTGAGGGCGTTTCGTCTCGGGCGGCTTCGCCGTCCTCGCTCAACGACCAGGGGGATCCCGGGTTGCGTTTTTCTATGCTTGTAGAATATAACGGAGATGCCCCGTCAGAGAGGACGTGAGATGACCATCTCCCCCCGCCGCATTCTCGTAACCGGAGGAGCCTCCGGGCTCGGCCGCGGCATCGCCGCCGCCTTCCGCGAGGCCGGAGACGAGGTGATCATCGGCGATGTGAACGCCGACGCCGCGGCCGCGGTGGCTGCGGAGCTCGACGCCACCGCACTCGCGCTCGACATCTCCGATCCCGCCTCGGTCGCCGCGGCGGGAGAGTCACTCGGCACCATCGACGTGCTCGTCAACAACGCCGGCGTCGTGCTCGGCGGCGGCACCCAGCAGCAGGTCCCGCTCGAGGTCTTCGACGCCGCCGTGGCCGTGAACATCCGCGGCACGTTCCTCATGCTCCGCGAGTTCGCCCCGCGCCTGCCCGACGGCGGCGCGATCGTGAACACCTCGTCGATCGGCGGGCGCCAGCCCACGCCCGGCATGGGGCACTACGAGATGACCAAGGCCGCCGTCGACGCCATGACCCGCACCGCCGCGATCGAGCTCGCCAGGCGCCGGATCCGCGTGAACGCGGTCGCGCCCGGCCCGATCCTCACCCCGCTCACCGCCGGCTTCGCCACCGACCCCGAGGCGCGCGCCGCCTGGGAGGCGCGGATCCCGCTCGGCACGATCGCCGAGGTCGAGCAGGTCGCCCCGCTCGTCGTCTTCCTCGCCGGCCCCGCCGCGAGCCACATCACCGGCGTCTCCGTCCCCGTCGACGGGGGCCAGCTGCTCGTCTGAAACATGGTCGCTGAGCCTGTCGAAGCGCCAGATCCCGGAAGGATCCGCATGACCATCCCCACCACCACCCGCGCGGCCGTGCTCACGGAGCACGGTCAGCCCCTCACCCTGCAGGAACTGCCGCTCCCGGCCGAGGTCGCGCCCGGCGCCGCGCTGGTGCGGATCGCGGTGTCGACCCTGTGCGGCACCGACATCGAGATCTGGGAGGGCAGGATGACCTTCCCCGGCATGCTGCCGATGGTGCTCGGCCACGAGATGGTCGGCGAGATCGTCGCCCTCGGCAACGGCACCGTCGACGCGCTCGGCCGGCCGCTGCACATCGGCGACCGGATCGGGTGGTCCGAGTCGACCTGCGGCGAGTGCTACGGCTGCGTCGTGCTGCGCGAGCCCGTGCACTGCTCCCGGCGCGGCTACGGCTTCCTGCAGCGCTCCGACGTGCCGCCGTTCGCGACCGCGGGCCTCAGCGAGTACGCCTACGTCACGCCGGGGGCGGCGAAGCTGCTGCTGCCCGATGCGGTGAAGGACACCTGGGCCTCGATGGCCGGCTGCGCGGCGAAGACCGTGCTGCGCGCGTTCGAACGCGGTGGGAGGATCCGGCCCGGCTCCACGGTCGTCGTGCAGGGCGCCGGCGCACTCGGCATCTTCGCGACCGCCGTGGCGAAGATCTCGGGCGCCGGGCGTGTCATCACCGTCGGCGCACCGGCTGCGCGGCTCGAACTCGCGGCGCGGTTCGGCGCGGATGCGGTCGTGGACTTCCGCGACGGCCCCGTCGTCGCCCAGGTCATGGAGCTCACCGACGGACGCGGCGCAGACCACGTGTTCGACTTCGCCGGCGCCCCGAGTGTGGGGCCGGACGCCGTCGGCATGGCCGCGCAGCGCGGCACCGTCGTGATCGTCGGATCCACCGGCCCCGTCGGGGACGCCTTCCCGGTCAGCACGCTCATGGGCAAGGAACTGACCATGGTCGGCTCGCTCAACGGCGACATCGCCGACTACGCCCGCTCGATCGACTTCTTCCAGGCCTTCGCAGACCGCTTCGAATGGGACGACCTGTTCAGCGCGCCGGTCGGACTCGCCCAGGCCTCCGAGAAGATCGCGAACATGCACCACCTCGATGAGGTCAAGGCCGTCATCGACCCCCGGCTGTGAGGACCACGATGACCACGACACTCCCCCGCCGCGAGATCGGCACCAGCGGCATCCACGCCTCGCTGTTCTCGCTGGGATCCTGGCACACCTATGACCGCATGGACTTCGGCGACGCCACGGCCATGCTCCGCGAGGCCGTCGACCGCGGCGTGAACCTCTTCGACGTCGGCGTCTACACCGGGCCCGGTATGCCGCCCGCCTTCACCGACGTCATCTTCAGCGCGATGGTCCGCGCGGCGGGGCTCCGCCGCGACGAGTGGCTGCTGTCGTCGAAGCTGTGGCTCGAGGCGTTCGGCGCCGACGGCTTCCGCCCGCAGCTCGAGAACGCCCTGTTCCGCGTCGGCACGGAGCATGCGGATCTGGTGATCCTCGGCGACCTGCGCCGGGAGGACCTGGAACTGCGCGACCTCGTGCTCGATCTCGCCGGCCTCGCAGATAGCGGGCTGATCCGCGCCTGGGGCGTGAACAACTGGTCGGCCGGATCCATCCAGGCGCTGATCGACATCGCCGCCGCGGAGGGAGTCGCAGGTCCGCAGATCGCTCAGCTGAAGTACAGCGTCTCGCGCCGGTCCATTCCCGATGGCGAGCCGTTCGCGCGGCTCTGGGAGCAGGGGCTGACCCTGCAGGCCTCGGATTGCCTGGAGGGCGGAGTGCTCGCCGGCAAGGTGAACGGCGAGCGGCAGATCGGCCGGGATCCGGGCGGCATCCGGCAGCGCATCGTCGACGACGTCCCGGCGTTCACGGCGCTCGCGGAGTCGCTCGAGGTGACGCCGGCGCAGCTCGGCATCGCCTTCACGCTCACGCACCCTGCGCTCACCACGACCTTGTTCGGGGCCTCGAGCATCGCGCAGCTGCGCGCGAACCTCGAGGCGGCGGCGCTCGTCGACCGAGTCGGATCGGCCGAGCTGCGCCGCCTCGTCGAACCCTTCTGGGCCGACCGCGACGTCGTCGATCCCGAAGGTCCCTGAACTTCCCGTATCCACCGAAAGGCAGCACCGCATGACCGTCACCGCCGCCGGCTATCCGACCGTGACCCCGGTCCCGTTCGACCCTGAGGTGCAGATCGTGCTCGATGCGATCGCGCTGAACCCGCCGCCCGCCCTCACCCGCGAGACCCTGCCCCGCGAGGGCACAGACGCGATGTTCCCCGACAACGACACGGTGATCGCCGGGCGCGCGATCGACTGGGAGGACCGGGTGATCCCGGGCCCGGCGGGGGCGCCCGGGATCGAGATCACGATCTTCCGCCCGCGTGGATCCTCCGACCGGAGCCGTCCCGCCTACCTGAACATCCACGGCGGCGGACAGATCGTCGGGCACCGCAGCTGGGAGACCGGCCGCGTGGTCGACATCGTGGCGGAGCACGGCGTGGTCGCGGTCAACGTCGAGTACCGGCTCGCGCCGGAGCACCCCTCCCCGGCCGGGCTCGAGGACTGCTACGCCGCACTGCTCTGGCTGCACGCCCACGCCGCCGAGCTCGGCGTCGACCCCGACCGGATCGTCGTCGGCGGCGGCAGCGCGGGCGGCTGCCTCGCCGCCGGCGTCGCCCTGCTCGCCCGCGACCGCCAGGGGCCGGTGCTGGCCGGGCAGCTGCTGCTGTGCCCGATGCTCGACAACACGAACACCACCGTGTCGAGCCTGCAGTACGACGGGATCGGCACGTGGCAGCGCGAGGCGAACCTGCTCGCCTGGTCGTGCCTGCTCGGCGACGAACTGGCGTTCAGCCCGGAGGCCTCCGGCTACGCCGCGCCGGCGCACGCCGTCGACGTCTCGAACCTCGCCCCGGCCTTCATCGAGGTCGGCGAGGCGGAGATGTTCCGCGACGAGGACACCCGCTACGCGCTGCGGATCTGGGCCACCGGCGGTCGAGCCGAGCTGCACGTCTGGGGCGGCGGAGCCCACGGTTTCGACATGTACATGCCCGAGGCTGAGATCTCGCGGGCGGCGCTGGCCGCGCGGGCGAGCTGGCTGCGCCGGATCTGGGGCGCGTGATGACGACGAATGGGACCGCGATCGGATCCATCACGCCCGTGCCCTACGACCCCGAGCTCGTCGACGGCCTCGCGGCGTTCCTGGACCTGGTCGAGATCATCCCGCTGCGCGCCGACACGATCCTGGCGAACCGCGCGCACTTCGCGACGATCATCCCGCCGATCACCGCGCAGGCCGCAGGCAGAGCGGTGACCTGGGAGGACCGGGTGATCCCCGGCCCCGCCGGCGCACCGGACGTGGAGATCACGATCGTCCGGCCCGCGACCGCCAGCCCGGATCCGGGGCCCGCCGTGCTGTCCATCCACGGCGGCGGCATGGTGCTCGGCACGCGCTTCTTCGGCACGCCGGAGCTCATCGACCTGGCCGAGCGGCACGGCGTCGTGGGCGTCGCCGTGGAGTACCGTCTCGCCCCGGAACACCCCGGTCCGGCGCAGGCCGAGGACTGCTACGCGGCGCTGGTGTGGATGGTGGCGCACGCCGCCGAACTCGGCATCGATCCCGACCGCATCATCGCGTCGGGGCAGAGCGCCGGTGGCGGGCTCTCCGCGGCGGTGGCCCTCCTGGCGCGCGATCGCAACGGCCCGCGCCTCGCCGGGCAGCTGCTCGGCTGCCCCATGCTCGATGACCGCAACGAGACGGTGTCGGCGCGGCAGTACGACGGCATCGGCGCGTGGGACCGCAACAACAACGACACCGCCTGGACGGCGATCGCCGGATCCGACCGGTTCACCGACCGGGTGTCGCCGTACACGGCCCCGGCACGAGCGACCGATCTCGCCGGCCTCGCCCCCGCATACATCGAGGTGGGCGCGGCCGAGACGTTCCGCGACGAGGCGGTCGACTACGCGTCACGGATCTGGGCGACCGGAGGACAGGCCGAGCTGCACGTCTGGGCCGGCGGGTATCACGGGTTCCACGGCTTCTCCCCGGACGCCGCGGTGTCGGTGGCGGCGAACGCCGCACGGGAGAGCTGGCTGCGCCGCGTGCTGCGACTCGACGGATGAGCGAGGTGCTCGCCCGCCCGCGCATGGGCACGCTGCGCGCGATGCTCGTGCTCGGGTTGCTGGAGGCGTTCGGCCCGCTGTCGATGGACCTGTATCTGCCGCAGCTGCCGCAGCTCGCCACAGCACTCGGCACGAGCGACGTGCTGGCGCAGGCCACGATGTCGGCGTGCATGGTGGGCCTCGGACTCGGCCAGCTCGCCGCCGGGCCGCTCAGCGACCGCTTCGGCCGGCGCCGCCCGCTCCTGGTCGGTGTCTCGGCCTTCGCCGTGCTGTCGCTCGTCTGCGCGCTCGCCCCCGGGATCGAGGTGCTGCTGATCGCACGCTTCCTGCAGGGACTCGCCGGCTCCGCGGGCATCGTCATCTGCCTCGCCGTCGCCCGCGACCAGTTCGACGGCGCCGAGCTCAGTCGCATGCTGTCGCTGCTGTTCCTCGTGTCGGGATCCGCCCCGGTGATCGCGCCGGTGGTGGGCGGGCAGCTCGCCCGGATCATGGACTGGCGCGGGATCTTCGGCGTGCTCGCGGGCATCGGCGTCGCACTGCTGCTGGTGGTGCTGTTCGCGCTGCCCGAGACGCTGGACCCCGCAGACCGTCACGCGGGCGGGATCCGGGAGCTCGGCGCACACACGGGCGCGGTCCTGCGGGACCGCCTGTTCGTCGCGGTGCTGTGCGCCGGGGCCGGCGGCGGCGTGGCGTTCTTCACGTACCTGTCGCTGACGTCGTTCGTGCTGCAGGACGAGTTCGGACTGGATCCGCAGTCCTTCGGTCTCGCTTTCGCGCTCGGAGCACTCGCCAACATCGCAGGCACTCAGGCCAGCCGTCTGGTGGTGCGGCGCACGGGTCCGCTGCGCGTCTATCTGCTGGGCGTCACGGCGACGGCCATCGCCGCCGTCATGCTCGCCGTGCTGGCACTTCTCGGGGCAGGCGTCTGGGGCGTCGCCGCCGCGCTCGTCGGATTCATGCTGTGCGCCGGGCTGGGCGGCCCGAACTCATCGACTCTCGCGCTCGCGCACCACAGCTCCCGCGCCGGCACCGCCTCCGCCCTGCTCGGCATGTCGACATTCCTGGTGGGGTCGCTGCTGTCTCCCCTCGCCGTGAGCATCGGCGGTGCGAACGCGGTGACGATGGGTGTGACGATGGCCGCGGCGGCACTCGTGGCGGCGTTGATCGCGTGGTTCTTCGTGCGCCCCACGGCACGACGGTCGAGCTGATCGCTTGCTCTCGCGACCGTTGCGCGTCCCCAGCGTCCCGTCGAGGGTGTTCAGGTCGCACTTTTGGTCCTTTGGACGCCCGTTTTGGCGCAGAAACTGCGACCTGAATGCCGAAGCTCAGTTCAGTTCAGTTCAGCTCAGCTCAGTTCAACGCGGCGATCGCGTCGCGCAGCACGCCGCCCGACGCCGCCAGCGCCGGTGCGGCGACCTCCGCAGAGGCGCCCGTGAAGAGCATCAGCAGGGCGAGCTTGACGGATCCGCCCGCCTCCGAAAGTGCGCGCACTGCATCGTCCTGCGCCGCGCCGCTGAGCTGGATGAGGGTTCGCACCGACCGGGCCCGCAGCTTCTCGTTCGTGGCCTGCAGATCGACCATGACGCCGCGATAGGTCTTGCCGAGGCGGATCATCGACAGCGTGGTGAGCATGTTCACCACGAGCTTCTGCGACGTACCGGCCTTGAGACGGGTCGACCCCGTCACGAACTCGGGGCCGACGACGACTTCGATCGGCACGTCGGCGGCAGCGCCGATGGCGGATCCGGCGTTCGCAGCGATCGCGACGGTGAAGGCGCCCACCTCGCGCGCATAGCTGAGTCCGCCGAGCACGTAGGGCGTGCGCCCCGAGGCCGAGATCCCGACGACGGTGTCGTTCTCGCCCAGTCCGAGGGCGCGCAACGACTCCGCGGCAGCGGCGTCATCGTCCTCCGCGTTCTCCACGGCGTTGCGGATCGCCGTCTCGCCGCCGGCGATGATGCCGACGACCATGTTCGGATCCGTGCCGAACGTGGGCGGGCATTCGGAGGCGTCGAGCACCCCGACGCGCCCCGCAGTCCCCGCCCCGATGTAGATCAGCCGTCCGCCGCGCCGGAAGCGCTCCGTGATGCCGTCGACGGCCTCGACGATCCGATCGGCCTGGGCGGCGATCGCCTCCGGCACCCGCCGGTCCTCGGCGTTCATCGCCCGCACGAGGTCGAGCGTCGACAGCAGATCGAGATCGCCGCGAGAGGTGTCGGCCTGCTCGGTGGACAGGTGCGACAGCTCCCCGATCAGCGCCGCGAGTCGGGCATCGTCGGTCGCCGCGGCATCGGTCGGCAGGGCTTCGTCGGGCAGGCTCTCATTCGGCACGGTGCACGAACCTTTCGTGGAGAGGGGCGCGCCCCTCGGCGATCATGGCGGCGCCGTCGAGGGCATCGCCGCGGGCGGGGGCGGCTTCGAGCCCGCGGGTCTCGAGTGCGGATGAGACTGCAGCGCGGAATCCGTCGTGCGAGGTCAGGCCACCGTGCAGGGCCACCAGGGAGGATCCATCGGACGCGGCGAGCGCGGTCTCGGCGAGCAACCGGGCGGCCTCGTCGCGGATCGCGCGCGCGGCTGCGTCGCCCTGGTCGGCGGCGTCGAGCACGGCGGGTGCGAAGGTCGCCAGCAACCGGGCCGGCGCCGCGGCGCCTCCCAGCCACGCGATGGGCGACGTCTCCTCGCCTATGAGCAGGGTCATCACGTCTGTCAGCACCGTCTCCGGCCCCAGCCCGTCCCTGGCGCGGAGGACGGCTCGCACGCCCTCGCGTCCGAGCCAGGACCCGCTGCCGAAGTCGCCCAGGTCCGGCCCCCAGCCATCCACGCTGCGATACGCGTCGGCGGTGACGCCCAGCGCGACCGCGCCGGTGCCGGCGATGAGCAGCACACCCGCCTCCCCGCCGAGGGCGCCGACGTGCGCGGTGACCACGTCGGATGCGACGGCGACGGGCGCACCACGGTCGTCGGCGATCGCGCGCGCGAGCGCATCGGCCTCGGCCGCCGCGTACATCGCTCCGGCCGCGCCCACGCCGATCCGCGACGGGCGGACGTCGGCCAGCAGCGGCAGGATCGAGGCCAGAGCCAGCGCCACACCGTCGCGGGCCGCCAGTCCCGGCGCGCCCCCGCCCTCGCGGCGCATCCCGTCCCCGTCGTTCGTCAGCCGAGCGCGGCACAGCGATTTACCCAGGTCGATCGCAGCAGTGCCGGAGAAGGTCATGCATCAGAATGTACGGGATCCGAACGATACGCGGGAAGCCGGGCTGCGAGGCGCCGCATGCACCTCAGATCACGAGCACCATCGCGCCCATCACGACCATGGACACCGCCATCGCCGCGCCCTCCGCCTCGAGCAGGATCCGCCCGTTGAGCGCCCCGCTCCCCCGCGTCACCGCGCGACCGGAAGACGCGCCACCGGCGGCGACAGCGACGGCGCGCGCTGTCCCCCGAGCACCGACCGCTGCGGCACGGCCCAGAACCGTACGGTGCCGCACCCGCGCGAAGAGCATGAGCCCGAGCAGCACGGTGACTCCGGTCGCCGCCACCACGGACAGCGGCACGATCCCGCCGTGACCGGCATGCCCAGGACCCGCGGCCGCCGCCGCGGCGACGCCGCCGGTCGAGCCCGGATTCGCGCCCGTGACGACCTCGGTACGCAGCATCGCCAGAGCGCACACCGCCATCACCACGCCGCCGAGCGCGCGGTGGAAGCAGGCGTCGGCGTGCGTCCGCCCGCGCGTTCCCGCCACGCCCAGCATCGCGGAGACGATCCCCGAGACCGCGACCAGCAGCAGGATGCGGGCGTCGTGGCCGCCCGCACACAAGGCGACCATGCCGAGGGCCATCACCACGGCGCTCTGCCGCGCCTGCCATGGCACCGCGCTGGGCACGACGCGTCCGGCACCGAGGCAGCACGCCGCCGCGGCGATCGCGAATCCGATCATCAGCACCGTCGCTGCCATGTGGAGCATCCGAACAGTGTTATTGATCGAACGCTCAAAAACAATACCCCCGGGAGGCATCCGGATCTCGACGACCGATCGGTGACTGGCCAGACCGGATCCATCCGCGGCGCCACCCGGATGCGCGGACGACCATCGCGGAATCTGCGCCAGGATGGATGCATGCCCAGAGTCGTCGATCACGACGCGCGCCGGCGCGACATCGCCGCGGCGCTGCTGGCCGTCGCCGCCCGCGACGGCCACGACGGGGTGAACTCGCGGGCCGTGGCGCGCGAGCTGGGCGTCGCCGTCGGGTCCCTGTGGCACTACTTCGACGGCTTCGACGACGTGATCCGCGCCGCAGCGGCCGAAGTCACCCGCCGTACCGAGGAGCGGATCCGCACGGCGACCGAAGGCCTGCGCGGGCTCGCACGCCTGGAGGCGATCATGCGCGAGGTTCTGCCGGTCGACGCCACCACGCGCACCGAAGCGCATGTCGTCGTGGGGTTCTGGGGGCGCCTCGCCTCGATCGCGCCCACCGCCGAGGCGTCCGCTCCGACGATCCCGCTCTGGCGCACGGAGACCTCCGAAGCACTCGAACAGGCCGTCGCCGACGGCGAACTGCGGGCGGACACCCCACTCGACGACGTGCTGGCCCTCCTGCGCGCGATCACGTACGGGCAGCAGATCGTCGAGGTCGCCGAGCCGGCGGACGCTGCCACGCACCTGCGCGTGCTCGCGGCGATCCTGCACCCCTGGCGCGCCTGAGGGACCACAGCCGGCCCACGCCGTGTCACGATCGGCACACTCCGTGACGATCAGCACAGGAATGGCGCCGATCCGTGTGCTGATCGCCACACGCTGTGCCGATCGTCACACGCTGCACCCCGTGACGGCGCGCGGATCCGCCCGTTGCGCCCGCGCCCCTGCGCGGCCTATCATCGAGCCAACCCGTTTCTTGAGCAATCGCTCAACTAAACCGCAGAGGTCGACGATGCCCCACCACGCCCCGCAGCCGATCACGCTCGACGCCATCCCGACGCCGCATCCGCTGGATCCCCTCACCGGGCCCGAGATCGCAGCCGCCCGCGCGATCCTCGAATCAGCGGGCCTGCTCGGCGACACCGTGCGGGTGCCGATGCTGCTGCCCGACGAGCCCACCCGCCAGGAGCTCGCGGCGTGGACGCCGGGCGCCCCGATCGACCGCCGCGTCGACGCGACCCTGCTCGACATGACGACCGGCGTCGCCACCGAAGTCGTGGTGTCGATCACGCGCGGCGAGGTGCTGCGCGCCGAGCGGGTACCCAACGACGCCCCGCCCTACGGCCAGCCGCAGTACCTGTTCGAGGAGTACGAGCGCGCCGAGGCGATCGCGAAGGTCTCCCCCGAGTGGCGCGCCGCGATGGAGCGCCGCGGACTCGCCGCGCACATCGACCTCGCCTTCTGCGGGCCGCTCGCCCCGGGCTACACGGGCCGCGCCGACGAGGTCGGGCGACGGGTGATCCGCTCGCTCACGTTCCTCCGCTACGACGAGAACGACTCGCCCTGGGCGCACCCCGTCGAGGGCCTCATCGTGCACATCGACCTCACGTCAAACAGCGTGATCCGCGTCGAGGACATCGGCGACGTCCCCGTGCCCGCCGGACACGGCAACTACTACCCCGAGGTGCAGGGCGAAGCGCGCACGTCCCTCAAGCCCATCGAGATCGTCCAGCCCGAGGGCCCGAGCTTCTCGGTCTCCGGATCCCTCGTCGAGTGGGAGAACTGGTCGATGCGGGTGAGCTTCAACGCCCGCGAGGGGCTCGTGCTGCACGACGTGCGCTTCGACGGCCGGCCGGTGCTGAACCGGGCCAGCGTGCCCGAGATGGTGGTGCCGTACGGCGACACCGCACCGGGACGCTTCTGGATCAGCTACTTCGACGCCGGCGAGTACCTGCTCGGCAAGAACGCCAACCACCTCGAGCTCGGCTGCGACTGCCTGGGCGTGATCCGGTACCTCGACGGCTACGTCGCCGACGACCATGGCAACCCGGTGCGGATCCCGAACGTGATCTGCATGCACGAGGAGGACACCGGGATCCTCTGGAAGCACACGAATCTCGAGGGCCGCTCCGATGTGCGCCGCGCCCGCCGCTTCGTCGTCTCGTACTTCTCCACGATCGGCAACTACGACTACGGCTTCTACTGGAACTTCGGCTTGGACGGCACGATCGAGGTGATCGCGAAGGCCACGGGCATCGTGTTCGTGGGCGCCGGCGAACCCGGTGTCCCGCAGCGTCACGCCACCGAGCTCGCCCCCGGCGTGTTCGCCCCCGTGCACCAGCATCTCTTCTCCGCACGATTGGACGTCGCGATCGACGGCAACGACAACCGCCTCGTCGAGGTCGACGCCCAGCGCGTGCCGATGGGCCCGGAGAACCCGTTCGGCAACGCGTTCAGTTGGACCGAGACCGTGCTGGCCTCCGAGTCCGCCGCGCAGCGCGAGGCCGACACCTCGGTCGCCCGGGTGTGGGAAGTGCAGAGCGCCTCCCACACCAATGCCGTGGGCCGTGCGACCGCCTATCAGCTGGTGCCGCAGCCGACCGCGCTGCTCATGGCGGATCCGGCTTCCTCCGTGGCCGCGCGCGCGGCGTTCGCGACGAAGCACCTCTGGGCCACCGCGCACCGCGAAGGCGAGCTGTGGCCGGCCGGCCGCTACCCGAACGCGCACCAGGGCGGATCCGGGCTGCCTGAGTACTCCTCGGGCGACGCACCCCTGGACGGCCCCGACGGCACCGACCTCGTGCTCTGGCACACGTTCGGGCTCACGCACTTCCCGCGCCCCGAGGACTGGCCGATCATGCCCGTCGACACCGCCGGCTTCGCGTTCCGCCCGTACGGCTTCCTCGACCAGAACCCGGGCATGGACGTGCCCGAGTCATCGCAGGCGCACGCCGCGACCGGATCCGGATCCGCCTGCTGCGGCGGCGGGGACGCCTGCACCTGCGGACACTGACCGGACGGATCAACCCCGCCGGCGCCGCATCTCGACGGCGAGGGCGGGGTTGCGCTCGTCCAGGCGGGCGGCGATCGTGTCGCGCACCTCGGGCGTCTTGTTCTGGCTGAGCTTGGCCCGGGCGTCGAAGCGATCGACGGACATCCGCAGACCGACAGTGCCCCGGGCGATCCGGCGGGTGCCCTCCTCGTCCTCGGACAGGCTGCGGCCATGAGGCCGGTGCTGCTCGAAATGATCGGTGAGCCGGCCGAGCATCGCGTAGTTCTCCTCGTCGGAGAGGATCTCCGGCGTGCCGTAGAGGTGCGCCGTGACGTGGTTCCAGGTCGGCACGAGGTCGCCCGGCGCGTACCAGCTCGGCGAGACGTAGTCGTGCGGACCCTGCACGATCACGAGCACCTGGTGCGCACCGAGCTCGTGCAGCTGCTCGTCGGGGCGACCGAAATGGCTGACGATCACGATCTCGTCGCCGGCGGAGGCGGCCTCGTCCACGATCACGGGGTAGTGCGAGGCGACGAGCCCGGTCGCCGTGTGCGAGACGAACGTCGCCCACGGGTGCGCGCGGATCAGCCGCTTGACCTCGTCCGGTTCGGTCATCAGGTAGCGAGAGGTGTGACGCATCAGGAGTCCTTCCGAAGGCGGGTGCGCACCGCGAGCGCGGCGCACAGGACGACGGCGAGTCCGCCGAGGATGGTGGCCCAGCCGAGCTGCTCGCGGAGCAGGATCCCCGCCCAGAGGATGCTCAGCACGGGCTGCACGAGCTGGATCTGGCTGACCTGCACCATCGGCCCGATCGCGAGTCCCCGGTACCACGCGAAGAAGGCGAGGAACATGCTCACCACCGCGAGGTACGCGAACGCGAGCCACTGCACGGGTGTCGCGTCGGGCGGTCGGTTCACGAGCGCGAACGTCGCCAGCACGAGCATGAGCGGCGCCGAGAGCACGAGAGCCCAGGACACGGTCTGCCAGGACCCCAGCTCCCGCGCGAGCAGCCCGCCCTCCGCGTAGCCGATCGCGGCGGCGAGCACCGCGCCGAACAGCAGCAGGTCGGACGGCCGCAGCTCACCGAGGCCTCCGTTCTGCAGCGCCGCGAACAGGATGGCCGTCAGGGCGCCCAAGGCGGCGAAGAGCCAGAACGACCGGGCGGGGCGCTCCCCCGTGCGCACCACCGCGGCGACGGCGGTCGCCGCAGGGAGCAACCCGATGACGACCGCACCGTGACTCGCCGGCACCGACGTGAGGGCGAAGGACGTGAGCAGGGGGAAGCCCGCGACGACGCCGCCGGCGACGACCGCCACGCGCAGCCACTGCCGCGCCGTCGGCCGCTTCTGCCGTGTGAGAGCGAGGGCGGACGCGGCGAGGACAGCGGCGACCACGGCACGGCCGGAGCCGATGAACAGCGGAGAGAGCCCGCCGACGGCGACCCGGGTGAACGGCACCGTGAACGAGAACGCCACGACCCCGAGAAGACCCCAGCCGAGCCCAGGAGGGAGGGATAACGCTTGGCGTGGCGGATGAGTAACGCTACTCTGTTCTTTCATGAGTCAGGATAGCACCGAGCGCATCGTGACAGCGCTGCGCGAGTGGATCGCACGTGCGGCGCCGGGCGCCCGTCTCCCCTCGAATCGGGAGCTGACGCTCCAGCACGGGGCCAGCCCGGTGACGGTGCAGAAGGCGATGCGCCGACTGTCCGCACTCGGCCTGATCGAGACCCGGCCCGGGGTCGGCACGTTCGCCCGCGCGATGCGCACGGCACGACCCGCCGACTACTCCTGGCAGACCGCGGCCCTCGGGGCGCTGCCGTCGCGGATGCCTCTGCTCTCCTCGACCCAGCGCTCCGCGGCCCCCGATGCGATCGCACTGCATTCCGGCTACCCGGCTCCCGAACTGCTGCCCGAACGCCTGGTCCGGCAGGCGCTCGCCCGAGCGGCCCGCCTGGAGGCGGCCGTGCTGCGCTCCCCCGCGGCGGGATCCCCCGAGCTGCAGGCATGGTTCGCCGGGGAGCTCGCCGCTGCCGCTCCGGTCGGTGTGACCCCGGCATCCGCCCGAGACGCGCTCATCATCTCCGGCAGCCAGAGCGGGCTCAGCTCGATCTTCCGCGCCGTGGTCGGCGTCGGCCAGCCTCTGCTCATCGAATCGCCCACCTATTGGGGCGCGATCCTCGCGGCAGCGCAGGCGGGCGTCGAGCTCGTGCCCGTCCCCGCCGGTCCGGATGGGCCGGATCCGGATGCCGTCGAACGCGCCTTCGCCGAGACCGGCGCCCGCGGGTTCTACGCCCAGCCGACGTTCGCGAACCCCACGGGCGCGATGTGGTCCGAGACGACGAGGACCGCCGTGCTCGAGATCGTGCGACAGCACGGCGCGTTCCTCATCGAGGACGACTGGGCGCACGACCTCGCGATCGACGCGGATCCCCGTCCGATCGCCCTCCAGGACGACGACGGCCATGTGATCTACCTCCGTTCGCTGACCAAGAGCGTGTCGCCCGCCCTGCGCGTCGCGGCGGTCATCGCCCGCGGGCCTGCGCGGGAGCGCATCCTGGCCGATCGCGCCGCGGAGTCCATGTACGTCAGCGGGCTGCTGCAGGCCGCGGCGCTCGACGTCGTCACACAGCCCGCCTGGCGCACTCATCTGCGAGGCCTGCGGGAGCAGCTGCGGGCCCGCCGGGATCTGCTGCTCGACGCGCTCCACGAGCACGCCCCGACCGCGAGCGTCGAGACGGTGCCGCGCGGCGGGCTCAATCTGTGGGTACGCCTGCCCGAGGGCGGAGACGCCGAGCAGGTCGTGCGCGAGTGCGCGGTGCGCGGCGTGATCCTCGCGCCGGGGTCGGAGTGGTTCCCCGCAGAGCCGTCTGGTGCGTTCGTCCGACTCAACTACTCCGGAGCGGCCCCCGAGCGCTTCCCCGAGGCCGCACGCGTCCTCGGCGACGTGCTCTCCGGATCCTGATCCGCGCGACGCTCGGAGAGGACGAGCCGGAGCGGGCTCACACCGCCTTCGCGACGAAGCCGCCGGATCCGACGAGCGCATCGGCGGTGGCGATGATCGTGTCCCGCAGAGCGGCCGCAGCGCGGGTCGGCGCCATGTCGGCGCGGTGCGCCAGGCTCACCGTGCGGGTCAGCTTCGGCGAGGCCAGCGGCACGGCGCGCAAGCCCGGGCGGTCGAGCGCCACCATGGCGGGGACGACGGCGACGCCCACTCCGCGCTCCACGAAGCGCAGCACGGTGTCCATCTCCGGCCCCTCCACGACCACCTCCGCGGTCAGCCCCGATCCGGCGAAGGCGGCATCGGTCGCGGCGCGCAGTTCGTAGCTGCGCGGGAAGGCGATGAGCGGCAGATCCGCGACCGCGGCGAGCGCGATCGCCCGGCCGTGGCTCACCGGCGACTGCGCGGCGGACGAGATCACCACGAGATCCTCTTCCAGCAGCGCGGTACGGGTGAGGCTCACCGGAGAGGCCGCCGCCGCATCCGAGGAGGCGAGGAGCGCAAGGTCCAGCGCGCCCTCGGCCAGCGCGGACACGAGCCCCCGCGAGCCGCGCTCGGTGATCTCCAGTTCGATCCCGGGGTGTGCGGCACGGAACGCGCCCACGACCTCCGGCACGATGCTCGCGCACAGCGACGGCGGAGCGCCCAGGCGCACCCGCCCCCGGCGCAGTCCCGCGATCTCGGCCATCTCCCGGCGCACCGAGGCGGCATCGGCGAGCATGCGGCGGGCGTACGGCAGCAGCACCTCGCCCGCAGCCGTGAGCGAGATGTGCCCGCGCGCGCGATGGAACAACTCGGATCCGAGCTCTCGCTCCAGCGTCGAGATCTGCCGGCTCAGGGAAGGCTGCGCGAGATGCAGCTCCTCGGCAGCCCGGGTGAAGTTGCCGAGCCGGGCGATCTCGACGAATCCGCGGAGCTGCTCGAGGTTCATGGCCATAGCCTAGAGGCATTCAGTCCAGCGGCATTATGCATTGGAGTAATCGTCGGCGGATTCCTAGCGTGGAAGCCATGACTGAGAACACCACCCACGAGCACCTCGTCTCCACGACTGTGCTCGTGATCGGCACCGGCGGATCCGGACTGCGCGCGGCCATCGAGGTCGCCGAGCAGGGCGTCGACGTGCTCGCCGTCGGCAAGCGCCCGCGCCACGACGCCCACACCTCCCTCGCGGCCGGCGGCATCAACGCCGCCCTCGGCACCATGGATCCGCAGGACAGCTGGCAGCAGCACGCCGCCGACACGATCAAGGAGAGCTATTTCCTCGCGGATCCCCGCACGGTCGAGATCGTCACACGAGGCGCGGAAGAGGGCATCCGCGACCTCGAGCGTTACGGCATGGGCTTCGCCCGCGAGGACGACGGCCGCATCTCGCAGCGCTTCTTCGGCGCGCACACCTTTCGCCGCACCGCGTTCGCGGGCGACTACACCGGGCTCGAGATCCAGCGCGCACTCGTCGACCGCGCCGAACAGCTCGAGATCCCCATCCTCGACACCGTCTACATCACGCGCCTGCTGGTCGACGACGTCGCCGCACCCGACGGCGGCACCGCGCCCCGCATCTTCGGCGCCTACGGCTTCGACCTGGTCTCCGGCGAGCGCTACCTCATCCACGCCGACGCCGTGATCCTCGCCGCCGGCGGCCACAACCGGATCTGGCGGCGCACGTCGTCGCGCCGCGACGAGAACACCGGCGACTCGTTCCGTCTGGCCGTGGAGGCCGGCGGGCGGATCCGCGACCCCGAGCTGGTGCAGTTCCACCCCTCCGGCATCATCGAACCGGAGAGCGAGGCGGGAACACTGGTCTCCGAGGCGGCGCGCGGCGAGGGCGGCATTCTGCGCAACGGCCTCGGTGAGCGCTTCATGAGCAAGTACGACTCGGAGCGGATGGAGCTTTCCACGCGCGATCGCGTGGCGCTGGCCGCGTACACGGAGATCGCGGAGGGCAGGGGCACCCCGAACGGGGGCGTCTGGCTGGATGTCTCGCACCTGCCCCGCGAGACGATCATGACCCGCCTGCCGCGCGTGTACCAGACGATGCTCGAGCTGCAGATGCTCGACATCACGAAGGACCCGATCGAGATCGCACCGACCGCGCACTACTCGATGGGCGGAGTCTGGGTGCGCCCCGAGGACCACCGCACCGACGTGAACGGGCTGTACGCGATCGGCGAAGCTTCTTCGGGTCTGCACGGCGCGAACCGGCTCGGCGGCAACTCGCTCATCGAGCTGCTCGTGTTCGGCCGTATCACCGGCCGCGCCGCCGTCGCGCACGCCTACGGACTCGACGCGCAGCGCCGCTCGACCGTCGCGGTGCGCCGTGCGCGGGCGGAGATCGACGACCTGCTCGCCACCGACGGCCCGGAGAACGTGCGAGCCCTGCAGCGGGCGATCCGCGACACCATGACGGCGCACGCCGGCGTCGTCCGCAACGAGGACGGACTGGTCGCGGGCCTCGCCGAACTCGACGCGATCGAGGAGCGGATGACGCGGATCGGGATCCACCCCGACATCGCCGGGTTCCAGGATCTCGCGCACGCGTTCGACCTGCGCTCCTCCGCCCTCGCCGCACGGGCGACGCTGGAGGCGGCGCTCGAGCGCCGCGAGACCCGCGGCTGCCACAACCGCAGCGACTACCCCGCGATGGATCCGGCCCTGCAGGTGAACCTGGTGTGGTCGCCGTCCACGGGCGTCGTACGCGAGGAGATCCCGTCGATCCCGGCGGAGATCGACGCGCTGATCCGCGAGGTGGACACCGCCGGGAAGCTCGTGGAGTAGCGCCGGATCCTCGATCGCCGCGGCCCGTCAGGAGGGAACTCACCCGCCGGACGGGCCGCGGTGGTAGAGTGCCTCAACGGATCGTATACAAAGTCGTCGATCCACCCTTCATCTTCCCGAGGTGATCAGCCGTGGCAGCAGTTCCCGTCGCTCCCGCAGAGTCCGTCTCGACGCTCGTCGCGCGCAACATCAGCGAGTTCCGCTCCGCGGTCTCCGACTCGTTCGTGCCGCTCCAGGTGAGCGGCACCGGAGCCGACCCGTTCCGCGGCATGATCCGGGGCGCCTCGGTCGATGAGGTGCACGTCACCGACGTGCGCGCCACGAGCCATGTCGTCGAGCGCACGCCCGAGCTCATCGCCCGCGGCGACCGTTCGTACTTCAAGGTGAGCCTGATGCTGGCCGGCACCGGCCTGCTCATCCAGGACGACCGCGAGGCTGTCCTGGCCCCCGGCGACCTCGCCGTCTACGACACCGACCGGCCGTACTCGCTCGTGTTCGACGAGGACTTCCGCACCATGGTCGTCATGTTCCCGAAGCACCTGCTGAGCCTGCCGCCGGAGATGGTCGGGCAGCTCACCGCCGTGCGCATCTCGGGCCAGGAAGGCCTGGGCGGCATGGTCGTGCCGTACCTGCGTCAGCTCGCCACGAACCTCGACCAGCTCGCCGGCGCCACGGGAGCGCGCCTCGCGCACAGCGCCCTCGACCTCGTCTCCACCGTGTTCACCCGCGAGCTGGGACTCGACGAGGCGGCCGGCGACCCGCACCGCGCCCTCATCCAGCGCATCCGCGGGCACATCGACCGCAACCTCGCATCCACCGAGCTCGGTCCCACGTCGATCGCAGCCGCGCACTTCATCTCCACGCGGCACCTGCACGGCCTGTTCCAGGAGCAGGGCACCACCGTGTCGACGTGGATCCGCACCCGCCGACTCGAGCAGTGCCGCAGAGATCTGCTGGATCCGATCCTCGCCGATCGTCCCGTCGCCGCGATCGCCGCCCGCTGGGGCTTCGTCGACGCTGCGCATTTCAGCCGCGCGTTCAAGACCGCCTACGGCGTCTCCCCCAGCGAGTACCGCTCCACGCACTGATCTCGCGGTCACCGCCTCCGACGCCCCCTCGAGGAGGTCGCGTTCTACGACTGGCGCGCGTAACGCAGCTCGACGATCCCGCTGGGAAACGGCGTGCTCTGCACCAGCCGCAGCCTCAGCGGGGCGCTCCGCTTCGGGAACAGCGCGGTGCCCGTGCCGGCCGCCGCGGGCAGCACCCAGAGCCGGTACTCGTCGACGAGGTCGGCGGCGATCAGCGCCCGCTGGAAGGTGTCGCCTGCGATCGCGAAGAGGTCCTTGCCCGGCTCGGCCTTCAGCCGCGCGATCTCCTCCGAGAGGTCGCCCGCGGCGATGCTCGCCTCGCCCCATTCCTCCACCGAGACCGGCGTGCGTGAGAACACCACCTTCGGGATCGCGTTCATCGGCGCAGCGGACGGATGCTCCACCACCGGCCAGAAACCCTTCATCGCGTCGTACGAGGCCCGGCCCATCAGGAAGGCCCCCGCCTCCCAGAGTTGCCGGACATACTCGTTCTCCTGCACGTCGTCGTCGATCGACTCCATGACGCCGCGCATCCCGTTCTCCGCGCCGACGCTCTTGCCGTCGACGGACACGTAGTAACTCAGGATCAGCTTCCGCTCGCTCACTGTCATGGTTGCAGTCTGATCCCGCTACTTGTTTTTAGCAAGCAATCTCCCCGACCGGCGTCTTGCTCCTGGGGGCACGCCGGTTGACTCTCGGTGCGCGATCCGCGTCGGGTTGTTGAGCGCTGGATCGAGTACGGCGGAGCATTGCCTCACCCCGCAGTCCGGCGGGGCTGGGTCGAAGGAGTCCCACTGTGACCGACGATGTGACCGCATCCGCCGCCGATCCGGCGCTCGACGAGTGGCGGACCTACGACGAGTTCGCCGCCGGCATCGACACCTACCGCCTGCCGAACACCGACCTCGCCGGGACGGCGCTGACCCTCACGCTGGACGACGGTCAGACACTGGCGCTCTCGTTCGGCCCGTCGACAGGCTCAGGGACCGTCGACTGGTCCGGCCTCGGCTCCTCCGGCACCGACCCCTACGACGCTGTCGCGGTACGTGACGATGTCGTCTTCGTGAACGTGCCTCTCGCCTCCCGCGAACGCGAGGCGCTCACCGTCGTCTACTCCACGACCACACACCGGGCGACCGTGATCCGCTCCCGGATCGCCGCGGAGGCGATCGAGGGCACCCCGCAGGTCGGCCAGGAGTTCTGGGCCGCGACGACCGACGGCGGCGAGCCGAGCGGCGAGGCACCCGGTCCGAGCCGCGACCTGATCGGCAAGCGCAACGTCTACCGGTACAGTCCGCACCACCTGTACGAGCACGTGTACCTGTCCAGCCAGCGCTACGCCTGGCAGTGCCTCGAGGGCGTGCAGCGCGGGCACGGCGACACCGACCTCTCCACCGTGTGGAAGTTCGCGGACGGCCTGTACCTGTTCTGCTTCCGGGAGTTCCGGATCGCGGTCGCGAGCGTCTGGCTGCACGACCTCGGCTACCAGCTCAGGACGACCGGCATCTTCCTCGGCCTGAACGGCGAGGGCGCCTCGGAGCACTCCCGCGCCGGCGGCCACATCTACCCGCTCGGGGCGGTCGTCTACCCCGACGCCCAGCCCGTCTGACAGACCGGTCCCCGAGGCTCACGACTCCCTTCCTGAGCCCCGGGGGCCTCCATTCCAGAATCCGACACCGCGAAAGGGCACACACGATGAGCAACGCCGACATCATCCGCGCGCACTACGAGGCGAGCGATCGCGGCGACCTCGACGGCATGCTCGCCCCGCTCGCCGCCGATGTGCGCTGGACCGAGGCTGCCGGCTTCCCCTACGCCGGCACCTACGTCGGCGCGGACGCGATCGTGGAGAACGTGTTCACCCGTCTCCAGGACGACTGGGATGACTACACGCTCGCGGTGGACGAGGTCATCGACGGCGGCGACACCGTGATCGGGATCGGCACCTACTCCGGCACGAACAAGAGCACCGGACGCTTCTTCGCCGCCCGCGTCGCTCACGTGTGGCGGCTCGAAGGCGGCGAAGTCGTGGCCTTCGAGCAGTTCACCGACACCGAGATGCTCTCCCGCGCCACCCGCGACTGACGAACACCTCGCACAGACCTGCACCACAGCGCGGGGGTCCGCCCCGCAACCCGAAAGACAGGAATCACATGAACAAGCGCATCACCGTCGCGGCAGCGCTGCTGACCGCGGGTGTGCTGGCTCTGGCCGGCTGCTCCGGATCCGGCGGATCAGGCGGATCCAAGGATCCGATCGTGGTCGGGTCCGTCAACACGATCTCGGGTCCTGCGACCTTCCCCGAGGCGTCCCAGGCCGCGAAGGCCGTGTTCGACCAGTTCAACGCCGCGGGCGGCTTGAACGGCCAGAAGATCGACTACAAGGCCCTCGACGACAAGGGCGACCCTGCCACGGCGACCGCCAACGCCCGCGAGATCGTCGGCAGCGACAACGCGGTCGCGATGGTCGGCTCCGCGAGCCTGATCGAGTGCGACCTGAACAAGAAGTACTACGAGCAGGAGGGGATCCTGTCGATCCCCGGCATCGGCGTCGACACGGGCTGCTTCGACAGCAAGAGCATCTCGCCCGCCAACGTCGGCCCGTACAACGACCTCACGCTCACCCTCACCTACGGCTCCGAAGTGCTGCACCTCGACAACATCTGCGTCCTGCTCGAGATCGCCGGCTCCACCCGTCCGACCTACCAGGCGGCGATCGACAAGTGGACCAAGGCGACCGGCAAGAAGCCCTCGTACGTCGACGACACCCTGCCGTACGGCGCGAGCGACTACACGCCGTACATCGTGAAGGCCCGTCAGGCCGGCTGCAAGGCGCTCGCCGTGAACCCGATCGAGCCGGACGCGATCGGCCAGATCAAGGCCGCCAACGCGCAGGGCTGGAACGACGTCACGTTCCTGTACCTGACCAGCGTCTACAGCGACAACTTCGCCCAGGCGGTGGACAACGCCGGCGCCGGGGTCTACGTGCCCGCCGAGTTCTACCCGTTCACCGACGACAACGCCATCAACAAGGGCTGGCGCGACCTGATGACGAAGAACAAGATCCCGCTCACCTCGTTCAGCCAGGGCGGCTACCTCGCCGCCACGCACTTCATCGAGGTTCTGAAGACGATCAAGGGCGACGTCACCCGGGAGAGCGTCAGCGCCGCGCTGAAGAGCATGAAGCCGATCAACGACAAGATGATCGGCACGCCGTACACCTTCGGCGTCGACAACACGGCCGGCTGGCCGATCGTGCTGAAGAGCGGCACCCACAAGTGGGAGAAGGTCTCGGACGACTGGCTGCGCCTGACCAAGTGATCCGAGGATCCGGTCTGCTCGGTCCCTGAGCCTGTCGAAGGGCCCGAGCAGACCGGATCCGCCTACCCCTTTCCGGGCGCTTCGACGAGCTCAGCGACCGGAACACAGAAAGGACGACGCCATGTTGCAGGGCGCTATCGCCGGCCTCGCCGCCGGCGGCCTCTACGCGGTGCTGGGCGTGTGCCTCACCCTGATGTCGCGGCTGGTGCGGGTGGTGAACTTCGCGCAGGCCGCCACCGGCATGTTCGGCGCGTTCACCGCTGTCTGGCTGGTGCGCCAGGCCGGCCTGCCCATCTGGCTCGGTTCGGTTCTCGGCGTCCTCGTCGCCGGAGTCCTGGCGGTCGCGATCGGCTGGATCGCCGCCACCTGGCTGTCCGAGGCCTCCACCACGACGCGCTCGGCGATGACCGTCGGGCCGCTGCTGCTGCTGATATCGCTGTCGTTCATCCTGTTCGGCAACAAGCCCCAGCCGTTCGACCCGATCATCGCCGGCCCCGCCTTCTCGATCGGCGGCGTCGTGGTCAGCCAGGTCACTGTCGCCACCGTGCTGATGGCGATCGTGACCGCGCTGCTGGTCAAGCTCGTGCTCAGCCGCACCAGGGTGGGCGTGCAGCTGCGCGCCCTGTCCGAGCGGCCCACCACGGCCGAGCTGCTCGGCATCCGGTCCCGCCCGCTGTCGATCGCGGTCTGGTTCGTGACCGGCGTGATCGGCGCGATCGCGATCATCATCGTCGCCCCGTCGCAGTCCAACGACGCCACGGGGCTCGCGATGCTGATCATCCCCGCCGCCGCGGCCGCGCTGCTGGGCGGATTCAAGCGTCTCGACCTCACCGTCGTGGGCGGACTCGTCCTCGGCGTGCTCGGCGGCCTCGTCGCGCAGATCAACCAGGTCGCGCTGGTGCGCAACTTCCTGCCGTTCCTGTTCATCGTGATCCTGCTGCTCTGGACGCAGCGCAAGGAGGTGTGGGATGCCGCACGCTGACCGCCCGCTCGCCTCGAGCCGGGGCCTGACCGGGAACCCCCTGTTCCGCAACACCTGGCCGTTCGCCGTCGCCGTGGTCTGCGTGCTCGTCGGCCTGGTCCTGTCGAACACGCTCTCCGGGTACTTCGTCTTCCTCGCGATCAGCGCCGTGACCGCCGCGATCGCGATCCTCGGACTCGGCATCGTGACCGGATCCGCCGGCATGATCGCGCTCTGCCAGCTCACCTTCGCCGCCGTCGGCGCCTGGATCGTGGCGCTGTTCAACCTCTGGCACGTGCCGGGCGGCTTCATCGTCTGGCTCATCGCCGGCGGCATCGCGGCCGGCCTCGTCGGGATGCTCGTGGGTCTGCCCGCGCTGCGCCTGCGCGGCGTGAACCTGGCCGTCGTCACGCTCGGCTTCGCGGCTGCGGCGGATGTGACGCTCGTACAGATCCAGTTCCCCGGATCCGCCGACAGCATCTCGATCGACCGCCCCGCCGGCTTCACGAGTGACAAGCAGTTCTTCTTCCTGTCGATCATCGTGCTGGTGGTGTGCGGCCTCGGGGTCTTCTTCCTGCAGCGCGGCCGCTGGGGCGCGAGCTGGAAGGCCGTCGCCTTCTCCGAGCGCGGCACCGCCGCAGCCGGACAGAGCGTGCAGACCGCGAAGCTCACCGCCTTCGCCGTGTCGGCCGCGCTCGGCGGCATCTCCGGCGGCCTGCTCGCCGGTCAGGTGCAGCTGCCGTTCGCATCGAGCTTCACTCCGCTGCAGTCACTCGCGCTGTACGTGCTGGCGATCATGTCGGGCGCGCACCTCATCGACATGGCGGTCTTCGGTGGCATCCTCTGGGTGCTCGTGCCCGAGCTGCTGAAGCGCTGGGGCATCCCGCAGGACTGGGGCTTCGTGATCTTCGGCGTGCTGGGCGTGCAGGCGCTCACGAGCGGATCCAACCTCGGGCAGACGATCCGCTCGGCGATCTGGAAGCGACAGGATCGCAAGAACGCGGACGCATCCGCCGCGGTGCTCACGGCGCTGCCCGCGGACGCGGACGAGCACGTCGAGGAGATCCGCACCACGACCACCGCCGTGCTCGACCCCGCGGTGCTGAACGGCGAGCCCGTGCTCACCGTCGAGCACCTGACCGTGCAGTTCGGCGCGCTTAAGGCGCTGGACGACGTGTCGTTCGAGGTGCCCGCTGCATCGATCATGGGCTTGATCGGACCCAACGGCGCCGGCAAGTCGACGTTCGTCGACGCGATCAGCGGATTCCTGCCCAAGCACGGCGGACGCGTGCTGCTGGGCGGACGGGATCTCGCCGGTCTCTCCCCCACGCGCCGCGCCCGGCTCGGGCTGCGCCGCACCTTCCAGCAGGACCGGGTGCCGCCGCTGCTCACGGTGGGCGGCTACGTGCGGTTCGTCGCACGGCGCCGACTGTCCGCCGCCGACATCGACGAGACGCTCGCGTTCTTCGGCTGCCCGCCCGCCAGGGCGCGGCTGTCGAGCGTCGACGTCGGCACCCGCCGGCTGGTCGAGGTCGCGGCGGCGCTGCTCTCGCAGCCGCGGCTGCTGATCCTGGACGAGCCCGCCGCCGGACTCTCGCACGACGAGCACCTCGCGCTCGCCGCCCGGCTGCGCGAGCTGCCGGAGCGCTACGGCACGGCGCTCATCATCATCGAGCACGACCTCGATCTGGTCCGCTCGGTGTGCCCGATGCTCACCGTGCTGAACTTCGGCACGGTGCTCGCCACCGGGCCGCAGGACGAGGTGCTCGCGAACCCCGACGTGGTCAAGGCCTACATGGGAGAGACGGAGCTGCTGTCATGAGCGAACTGGTGCTGGACGGCATCACCGTCAGCCGCGGCGCGGGCCCGGTGATCTCGGACGTGTCGCTGACCGTGCGCGGCGGCGAGGTGCTCGCCCTGGTCGGCCCCAACGGCGCGGGCAAGACCAGCCTGATCGAGTCGATCTCCGGCGTCGTGGGTCATTCCGCCGGTGCGCTCACGCTGGACGGGGAGCGCATCGACAAGCTCTCCCGCGTGTCGCGGGCCCGCAGGGGCATCGTGCACATCGAGCAGGGCAGAGCCGTGTTCCCGTCGCTGACGGTGCGCGAGAACCTGTCGCTCACCGCGCGCACCCCGGCCGAGCTCGAGGCGGCGCTCGCGCCCTTCCCCGAGCTGGAGAAGCGGATCGACTCCGCCACGGCGCTGCTGTCGGGCGGCGAGCAGCAGATGGTGGTCCTCGCCCGCGCGTTCGCCGCGAAACCGAAGATCCTGCTCATCGACGAGATGTCGCTGGGCCTTGCGCCGGTCGTGTTCATGCGGCTGGTGCCGATCGTGCAGTCGATCGCCGAGTCCGGCGTGGGCGTGCTGCTCGTGGAGCAGTTCACCCAGCTCGCGCTCGGCATCGCGCGCGAGGCCGTAGTCGTGGCGGGTGGGCGTGTGTCGTTCCAGGGAACCGCCGAGGACCTGCACGCGGATCCGCAGCTGCTGCACCGGGCGTATCTGGGCGGGTAGGCGGATCCGCGTCAATTGGGGACGCATCCTGCCGGCTCATGACGGATGAGACCCCGGGGCCTGTCAGCGCAACGAACGCCGACGGCGTCACCACGGCAGTCTCGAGGGCCTGCACAGGTCGCGGAAGCCCCGCGCGCAGGACCTCAGGAGAACGTGCGGCCGTTCCAGCGAAGCCAGCCGCTCTGGTGCTGCCCCGACGGGTCATGGTGCGTCCAATGCACCGTGCCGCCCTTGTCGCTCCACTCGTAGTCGCCGAGGAAGTCGACACGGTCGCCCTTCGACAGTCCGTCAAGCCGCGGGGCGATGTCGATGTTGTGCGCGATGAGGATCGAGACGCCCCCGGGCGTGGTGAGGATGAACTTCTGATGCGGCGAGCCCTCGGTGTCATCCGCCAAGACGCGCGAGACCACGCCGGTGCCCTGCACCTCCACTCCGCTGCGGTGCTCATCGAACAGCGCGCGGACGGGATCGTCGGAGCTTCCGCCGGCAGATCCAGAGGCGGCCGGTCCGACGGCGGCCGGTCCTGAGGTCGCCGTGGACGGAGCCACCACCGCGGGCTGATCAGCAGGGATCCATCCCCTCCCGACGGCGAGCGTCGCGAGCGCGGCGAGGATCACCACGACGACGATCGTCGTCCACCTCGTCCTCCGGGTCACGGCGCCCAGCCTATCCGGGCGCGCGCGGCCATCCCGTGCCGACCCGTCCGGGCGTACGATGCGCGCATGACGTTGGAGCGCTGGCGGGGGATCACCGAGTGGCCGCTCATCGTCGCGTCCCTGCTGTTCCTCGTCACCTATTCGATCCAGGTGATCGTGGATCCTCGGGGAGAACTCGGCGCCCTGCTCGAAGACCTGCTCTGGGTCTCGTGGGGAACCTTCCTCATCGACTACATCGTGAGCCTCGTGCTCGCGCCGCGACGCTGGCACTGGTTCCTCACGCACCTGTTCAACCTCGCTACCGTGGTGCTGCCAATGCTCCGCCCCCTGCGCGTACTGCGCGTGGTCACGCTTCTCGCCGTGCTTCAGCGCACGGCCGGCCGGGCCGTGCGCGGCCAGATCGTCATCTACGTCACCAGCGCGACCCTGCTGCTGGTCTACGTCGCCTCGCTCGCAGTGCTCGACGCCGAGCGGGCCGGCGGCGGAAGCATCACCACTTTCGGCGACGCCATCTGGTGGGCGTTCGCCACCATCACCACCGTCGGCTACGGCGATCTCGCCCCGATCACGCTGGAGGGACGGGTGATCGCCGTCGGTCTCATGCTCAGCGGCATCGCGCTGCTCGGTGTCGTCACGGCGACGTTCGCCTCATGGATCGTCGAGCAGGTGTCGGCCGAGAACACCAGTCGCCAGGCCGCCACGGTCGCGCACGTCGATGCGCTTCGCGCCGAGATCGCGGAGCTGCGCACGGTGCTCGCCCGGACGGATCCAGGCCCGCGTGCCGCCGATAGCGCCGCCCCGACCACGGCGACAGCGCCGACCGCCGCGAAGACGGACGGCTCGGATCCGCGCGCGTCGAAGAACTGAACGCCTCGAACGCGGATCCGGTCCCTTCGACAGGCTCAGAGACCGGATCCACCCGCCCTACATCCCGGCGTGCTCGAACGCGGTCGTGGGCAGGTCGACGATGTGCGCGCCGCCGTCGACGACCAGCACCGATCCGGTCATGTACGACGACTCGCTGGATCCCAGGAACCGCACGACGGCCGCGATCTCGGCAGGCTGCGCGGGGCGGTGCAGGGGCACGTCCGCGGTGACCGTGGCGTACGCCTCCTCCCGCGACGCGAGGCCGGCGTGCTCCGCGAACTCGTCCATCTCCTCGTCCGCCATCGGCGTCTGCACCCATCCGGGGCAGACCGCATTCACGCGCACCCCGTGCTTGCCGTAGTCGCGCGCGAGCGTGCGAGTGAGGCCGATCAGCGCGTGCTTGCCGACGGTGTACCCCGCGACCGAGGGGCCGGCGAAGAGTCCCGCGAGCGACGAGATCACGACGATCTGGCCCTTGGCCTCGATGAGCGCGGGGAGCGCCTCGCGCGCCATCACGAACGCCGTCGTGAGGTTCGCGCGGATCGCGCCCTCCCAGCCGGCATCGTCCGTCTCCCCCACCGGGGCGAACCCGTGCCCGCCCGCATTCGCGACCAGCACGTCGATGCGGCCGAACGTCGCCAGCACCTCGGCGACCGCACGCTTCGCGTCCTCGGTCGAGGCGGCGTCGGCGATCACGGGATGCGCGCCGACCGCGCGCTCGACCTCGCGCAGCGGCGCCTCGCGTCGTCCGACGACGACGACGTGCGCGCCCTCCGCGGCGTAGCGGGCGGCGATCGCGGCGCCGATGCCGGTGCCGCCGCCCGTGATGACGACGACGCGTCCGGTCGATCCGTTGGTGGTCATGGGGTCTCCTGTCGGGGAAGCGGGGATGCGAGAGAGAAGGGGCCGGATTGATGTCGAGGCTCAGGCGGGGAAGCCGGAGCGGGCGCTGTATCCGAAGTCGCTGAGGATGCCGGATCCGTTCACGGCGCGGGCGCGCGGAGAGGCGAGATAGACCACGTGCGCCGCGATCTCCTCGGCGCTCTGCACGGGGAAGGCCGGGGCGACGAACGCCTCGTCGCCGAGATCGCCCCGGCTCATCGGAGTGTCGACGACCGACGGCGACACCGTCGTCACCCGCACGTCATCGTCCGCGAGGTCGACGCTGAGCGCGCGCCCGAACTGCACGAGGGCGGCCTTGGACGCGCAGTACGGCGCCATGCCGGGCGACGCCACGAACGCGGAGTCACTGGCCACCAGCACGACCGAGGCCGCGGGCGCCGCGCGCAGCGCCGGCAGCGCGGCCCGGAGCACGAGGAAAGCCCCGGTCACGTTCACGGCGAACACGGCCTGCCACTCGGCGAGCGAGGTCTCGTCGATCCCGGATCCGACCGAGCCGGAGATGCCCGCACAGCACACCACCGTGTGCAGGGCGCCGAGGGCAGCGACGGCATCGGAGACGGCCGCGCCGACCGCGATCTCGTCCGTGACATCGGCGACCACGGGGACGGACCCCGGGCAGGTCGCGGCGGTCTCCGCGAGCCCCTCGGCCGAACGGTCCAGCAGCGCGACCCGCACCCCCTCTGCGGTGAGCGCCTGTGCGACGGCACGCCCGATCCCTCCGGCGGCACCGGTGACCAGGGCGGTCCTGCCCTGCAGCTGCAGCTCCATCGCCGCTCCCTCCGTGCGCGGTGCCGGCCATGCCGACCGTCTCCGTTCCGCCATCCTGCTCCGCCGACGAAGCGGGATCGAGGGGGCGCGGGACGGGTGTGCACGCTGACACCATCGTCCTTCGCTCATGAGCAAGTCCGCCGCACCCGGGAAGGGCAGACTCGGCAGAGTCCGAGAATGCCCGTCTTCCACGCAGCATCACGTCCGCGCTGCGACGCCCACCCTGGCCGGAAGAACGCGCCGTCACCGAGCGAAGGAGCCGACGTGACCACTGAACAAGACCAACAGACCCACACCGCACTGCGACAGGGAGCCCTCGGCGTCGCCGGGATCGTCTTCCTGGTGCTCGCCGCCGTCGCGCCGCTCACCGGCATCGTCGTCGTCGCCTCCCTTGCGATCGCGCTGGGCAACGGCGGCGGCGCGCCGATGTCGTTCTTCCTCGTCGCCGCGATCCTGCTGCTGTTCGCCGTCGGCTATGCGCAGATGTCGAAGCAGCTCGTGAACGCGGGCGGCTTCTACGCCTTCGTCGTGAAGGGCCTCGGCCGCACCGGCGGGCTGATCGCCGGCCTCATCGCCACCCTCGGCTACAACTTCTTCGTGGTCGGCACCATCGGCACGAGCGGCTTCTTCATGCAGTCGATCATCAAGGAGCTCACCGGCTTCGACATGAGCTGGATCCTCTGGGGCCTGCTCTCGATCGCCGTCTGCTTCGTGCTCGCCCGCATCGGCGTCGACTTCTCCTCCAAGGTGCTCGGCGTCTGCCTCGTGCTCGAGACGACGATGCTGCTCGTCTTCGATGTGTCGGTGTTCGTGCAGAAGGGATTCTCCTTCGCCGCGTTCAGCCCCGAATGGGTGTTCTCCGGCTCGCTCCCGATCGGCATGCTGCTCGCGGCGACCGGATTCCTCGGCTTCGAGGCAACGGCGCTGTTCAGCGAGGAGGCCAAGCAGCCGCTGCGCACGATCCCGCGCGCCACCTACACCGCGATCATCGCGATCGGCGTCATCCTCGGCGTCACCACCTGGGCGGTCGTCAGCGCGATCGGCGTGCCGGACGCGCAGGCTGTCGCCGTGAAGCACCTGCCCACGGGCGACCTCATCTTCGTACTGGCCCAGCGCTACCTCGGCGGCCCGCTCACGACGGTCATGATGATCCTGCTGCTGGTCAGCCTGTTCGCCGCGATGCTCGCCTTCCACAACTCCGCGAGCCGCTACCTGTACGCGCTCGGCCGCGCCCGCATCCTGCCCCGTGCGCTCGCCCGCACCCGCGCGGGCGGGTCTCCGGCGATCGCCGGCATCGTGCAGGCCGGCTTCGCAGGCGTCGTCGCCGTCGTCTTCTTCGTCGTCGGTGCGGATCCGATCGTGCAGGTCGTCCCGGCCATGCTCGGCTTCGGCACGCTCAGCGTGCTGATCCTGCAGGGCCTGGCGGCGCTGTCGATCGTCGTGTACTTCCGCCGGCAGCACGACACTCGCTGGTGGAGCACCTTCATCGCGCCGGGGATCGGCTTCCTGGGCATCGCGGCGATCTCGATCCTCGCGATCTTCAATTTCAACATCGTGGCCGGATCCGAGGAGCTCTGGATCAACCTCCTGCCGCTGCTGCTGGTGCTGGCGGTGGTCGGCGGGATCGTCTACGCGCAATACCTGAAGCGCACCAGACCCGCCGTCTACGACGGCCTCGCCGCCGATCTCGAGCAGTTCAGCAACCGCTGACATCCACTTTCACCACCCCTCATCAAGGAGCATCATGACCACCATGAACCCCGCCGACACCTCGACCTGGTTGCCGCTGGACGGCCTCGCCCCCGGCTTCGACGCGAACAAGGCGCCGCACACCACGGCTCTGTCCGGGCGCGAGATCAACGTCACCGCCCCCAACGGCACCCGCATCGCGCATCGCTTCGCCGACGACGAGGTCACCTGGACCTACTCGCCGGGTGAGGGCGACCCGACGGCGCCCGCGACCGACACCGACGCCTATGAGGCCATCGAGGTCGACGACGACCTGTTCTACGTGCAGTTCCACCACCGCTACCTGCCGAACGAGGCGGTCTCCCTCGTGATCGACCTGCGCGCCGGACGCGTGCTCTCGATCATCAGCGAGATCCTGCCGCAGGCCGAGCAGGGCCGCACGCGCGTGCAGCACCACTTCGGCACCGCGACGATCGACGGCATCGAGGCCGCCGGCGTCGAGCCGCAGCCGACGACCGCCCTCATCGGCCGCCGTGTCGAGTGGGTGTACAGCGAGATCCACGCGTACGAGCACGTGTACCTCTCCGAGCGCTGGTACACCTGGCAGTGCCTGGCCGGCCCGGAGCGCGGGCTCGCCGACACCGATGAGAACAGCGTGTGGGAGATCCGGCCTGGGATCTACATGTTCGCCTGGCGCGAGAAGGTCATCCCGTGCGCGTCGATCACCGTCGCCGACCACCGCGACATCAACAAGATCCGCTCGCACGGCGTGCTGTTCGGACTGGACGAGACCGGCGAGGTGCCCACGCACTTCACGTTCGGCGCCTGGGGCCGCCTCATCTCGGTGACGCACCACGCGCCCGAGCTCGAGCCGGCGAACTTCGGCGCGCAGGGCACCGGCGAGAAGGCGACGGCCTGACATGACGACCGCCCCCGCCGAGCTCATCGTCGCCGCCGACGTCATCCGCACCGTGGATCCCGCTCGGCCCGACGCCCAGGCGTTCGCCGTGCGCGACGGCCGCATCGCCGCGATCGGCACGCGCGCCGAGGTCGACGCGCTGCGCGGACCCGCGACACGGGTGCTCGAGCTCGGCGGGGCCGCGGTCTACCCCGGCTTCGCAGACGTGCACAATCACCACGCTCTGGCCGGGCGCACAGAGCTCTTCGAGCTCACCCTGCCGCCCTCCCTCACTCTGGACGAGATCCTCGACCGGGTGCGGGAGAAGGCCGCGACGCTGCCGGACGACGCGTGGATCATCGGCGGCGTGGTCGCCTCGACCATGCTCCCGTCGCTGCAGAGCACGGCCGTCCGGCTCCGGCTGGACGAGGCCGCGGGCGGGCGCCCGGTGGTCATCGCGGAGGACTCCCGGCACAATCGCTGGGCGAACTCGCGCGCCCTCGAGCTCGCGGGCATCGCGCCGGGCTCGATCCCGGCCGGCGGCGTCACGATCCTCGACCCCGAGGACGGCACCCCGACGGGCGTGCTGCTCGAAGCCGCCGGGATCCCCGTGCAGGAGGCGTACGACCGATCCGGCGGTCTGAGCGCCGCGCAGCACCGCGCGGCATCGGCGCACGGCGTTCACCTCGCGAACAGCTACGGCATCACCGCGTTCCAGGATGCGGGCGTCTCCATCGACATCCTCGGCGCGCTCCGAGCCCTCGACACGAATGGCGAGCTGAACGCCTGGGTCGTGTCCTCCCTGCTCGTCAACGACGAGATCTTCGGCTTCGACCCGGTCGGATCCGCCCTCATCGAGCGCGGCGAGGAGTTCCGCACCGCGCACCACCGCCCCGACTTCGTGAAGATCTTCCTCGACGGCGTGCCGCCGGCACGCACCGCCTCGTTCCTGGAGCCGTACGTCCCCGACGCGGCGCACGGGGCGCACTTCCACGGTGAGACCACGATGACGTTCGACGAACTGTACGGCTGGCTGCGGCAGGTCGCCGAGCGCGGCCTCGGCGCCAAGGTGCACTGCACCGGCGACGGATCCGCCCGCCTCGTGCTCGATGTCGCGGAGCAGCTGCGCGCCGAGGGCTTCACGACCCCGATCCAGATCGCGCACGGCCAGTTCCTCGCCGACTCCGACATCCCGCGACTCGCCGCGCTCGACGTCGTGGCGGACATCTCGCCCTTCATCTGGTTCCCCGGTGTCATCCCGCAGATGCTCACCGAGGTGCTCGGCGAGCGTGCCGAGCACTCGCAGCCGAACCGGGCTCTCATCGACGCCGGGGCTCTCGTCGCCGGCGGATCCGACTGGCCGGTGAGCGAGTCGCCGAACCCGCTCGAGGGCATCCAGGGACTGGTGACCCGGGCGGATCCCCTGCGCCGCGCGCCAGGAACGCTCTGGCCGGAACAGGCGATCACCGCCGAGGAGGCCCTGCAGGTCTTCACCCGCAACGCCGCCGTCGCGATGGGCCTCGGATCCGAGACCGGATCCCTGGAGGTCGGCAAGTCCGCCGACTTCGTTGTGCTGGACCGTGACGCGATCGCGGGCCCCGCCGACGCCATCATCGACGCGCGCGTGCTCTCGACCTGGTTCGCCGGGCGTGAGGTGTACACGGCCGACTGAGCAGTCGCGCATCCGTCCGCGCCGCCGTGCTCGTTGCCGGCGGCGCGGAGGCGTTCTGCGTGGCCCCGCCACGGGCGTAGAATGGTATACCAATCGCGCACCGTGCCCCGGATCGCGCCCGCCCGCGCACGATCAGGAGACCGGATGGCCATCGAGGAGCGCCCCGACGCCCGCCCGAATCGGTTCTCCGCCGCTCTGCTCCGCCCGTTCTCCTCCCTGCACGGCAATCGCGAGTTCTCGGCCCTGCTGCTCTCGAACATCGCCTTCTTCGGGGGGATGTGGACGCTCACGTTCATCCTCGGCTGGATGGTGTTCGCGCAGACCGGATCCGAGATCCTCGTCGCCGCGTTCACCACGGTGCGGCTGCTTCCCCTGCTGCTCGGCCCGCTCTCCGGCGCGATCTCGGACCGGATGGACCGCAGGCGCCTGCTCATGATCGCGTGCGGCGTCGCGATCGTCGCAGCCGTCGGCCTCGCCGCCCTCACCACGGCCGGGCTCGGCTCGTTCGGCGTGCTCACCGCCGGCGGGCTGGCGCTGGGGCTGGCGCACTCCCCCTCCCAGCCCGCGCGGGCCGCGCTGGTCGCGGGCAAGGTGCCGGCGGAACAGCTCAGCAACGCGAACGCGCTGAACGCCCTGGCGATGAACACGACGCTCATGCTCGGGCCGGCGGTCGGCGGGCTGCTGGTGAGCGCGTTCGGCACGGCGACGGCGCTGTGGATCGGCTCCCTCTGGTTCGTGCTCTCGCTGATCGCGCTTCGTGGCGTGACTGGCGGCTACAGGCCGCCCGAGGTGCCGCACTCCTCGATCTGGCGCATGCTTGGCGAGGGTTTCCTCGCGATCGCGCGCCTGCGCGTGGTGCTGGCAGTGCTGCTGATCACGGTCGCCGTGAACTTCCTCATCTGGTCGATCCACCAGGGCTTCATGCCGGTGTTCGCGCAGAGCATGCGGCTGGACGCGGCCGGACTCGGCCTGCTGCTGACCGCGTTCGGAGTGGGCGGAATCGTCGGCTCGCTCGTGATCGCCGCCCTCGGCGACTTCCCGTGGAAGGGCGCCGTGTTCGTGTGCGGGATCGCCGGGATGTCAGTGTGCTGGATCCTGTTCGCCCTGGCGCCCACGACGCTCATCGCGACCGGCGCATTCATCCTCGCGGGGCTCGTCTCGTCGGTGTTCGGAGTGCTGCAGAACACGCTCATGCTGTCCGCCACGCCGCCGGCGCTGCAGGGGCGGGCCATGGGACTGCAGGAGCTGGCGATCGGCGCGCAGCCCATCGCGGCGCTGGCCATCGGCGCCACCGCGCAGAGCATCGGGATCGCCGCCACAACGGTGATCAGCGCGAGCCTGCTGATGCTGTTCCTGGCCGTGATGGCGCTCAGCGTGCCCGCGCTGATGCGCTACCACGGCACACCGGGAGCCTGATCGGATCCGGGTCCGCGGCCTTCGTCAGCGACGCGGCGTCTCGCGTCCGCGCAGGCGCCAGAGCAGCCATGCTGCGCCGACGGGGACGAAGAAGAACCCCAGCACGATCGACGTGTGCCACATCGCAAGCCCCGATGGCAGCAACGGATTCGACGTGCCCGGTCCGGCGGCCGAGCCGCTGCCTTGCCACAGCGCGCCGAGGAGTGAGATCAGCGCGATCAGGACGCAAACGGCGAACGGCAGCAGGATCGCCACCGCCTTCTCCCACCGCCGCCAGAACCTGCTCGATGTGACCAGGGCCACCCCGATGACCCATCCGCCGATCGGGAACAGGAAGCTGCCGATGCCGAGCACGAGTGCGCCGACGATCGCGAACCACTTCGTGTCGACCATCGCAGGCTTCGCCGACGGAACAGGTGCCGGAGTCACGACGACCACGGGCGCGGGTGGCGCGGACCCGGTCTCCTCCTTCGCGGCCGCGGCGATCCGCACCGGATCCCCGAGCTGCACGATCCGCGACTGCAGTTCCGCAGCATCGAGCCCGTCGAGCTCCTCCTCGATGCCGCTGCGCAGTTCGTTCGCGACACGCCACGGCAGATCCGCGATGGCGGCGTCGAGCCGTCCCAGGTAGTCGTCACGCAGGCTCTGCGCCTCGGCCTCGGTCATGCTTCCCCCTCTGCGGTCACCCGCGCCGTCGGCGGGGCCTCTGCGATCAGACCGGCCACGCTGCGCGCGAACGGCGTCCACGATGTGCGGAACTGCGCGAGTTGCCGCACTCCGCTGTCGGTGAGCTCGTAGTAGCGGCGCACCGGGCCGGACTCCGACGGGCGCTCGAACGTACGCACCCAGCCGCTCTGGCGCAGCCGCGACAGCAGAGGATAGAGCGTGCCGATGCTCGCGATGAGCCCCTCGGCCGTGAGCCGCTCGGCGAGCTCCCAGCCGTACATCGGACCGCGCGCGAGCAGCCCGAGCACGCAGTACTCGACAACGCCCTTGCGCATCTGCGCCCCGGCGTCCGGTATCATGCATCACAAGCTAGCTTGCATGGCAAGAGAGATCAAGACGAAGCCCGGCAGGGCGGTCTTCAGAGCGACCGCGCGGACGCCAGACGCTCGACCGTCGGGGTGAGCTCCGGGAACGCGCGGAGCACGATCTCGACGAGGGCATCGAGCGGGCGAGTGAGCGGATCGGTGGCGGGAAGGCCGAGCTCGAGCTCGATGCTCTCGATGGCTATGCCGATCTCCGCGTCGGTCATGCCTTCGTGGTTCACCGTCACCCCGATGACCTTCGTGTCGGCGAAGGCCTCGATCAGTGCCACTTCGCTGGCCAGCGTGGGCATCGGCACCATCGGGAAGTCCCCCAGCGTGCGGCGTTTGGGAGCATGCTGCACCAGAACGCCCGCCGGACGGCTGCCGCGAAGGATGTGCGCCGACGTCAGATAGGCGGGGTGGCTGAGCGCGCCCTGCCCTTCGACGACGATGACGTCAGGATCCTCCCCTTCGAACGCGGCGACCACCTGGTCTTCCACCTCACCGGAACAGTACTGGGGAACCAGAGCGTCAAGAGCGATACCGTATTTGCCGCCCTGGATGATCGTCGTCTGCCCGGTGCCGACCATCACGGCGCGGATGCCGCGCTCGTTCAACGCCCGGACCAGCAGAGTCGCGGTGGTGCGTTTGCCGATCGCGCCGTCCGTGCCGAGGACGGCGATCCGCGGGCAGGTGACGTCGAAGATCCGTCCGGAGAAGAGATGCAGATCCTGCTTCTCCCGCGGGCGTCGGATGTCCGTGAGGGAAACGCGCGCCACGAGGGACGCCGCCACGAACTCGACGTCGTCGTTGAGGAACTCGTGCAAGCCGTTGATGATGTGCATCCCGTGGGCGATGCCATCCAGGAGCACCACCCGCTGTTCTGTGGAGAGCAGGCCGTCCGCCGGCGCGACTCCGCAGATCAGGTAGTCGGGCGCTGTGCCCGCATGAGCGATCGCCTCAGCAAGACTGGCGAGCACCGGAATGCCATTGGCATGGCCATCCAGCAGCATTCCCGCATCGGCTCCGGCATGGCGGCTGTCGAGGACGCTCAGGATCTCGTACTTCTCGGAGTGGCGGATGAGACCGTTCGCGGTCTTGCCGTCCTGCTCGCCGAACTGGCCTTCGCAGTAGATCACCGCTGTGGAGCCCGGGGGAAGGGCAGGAGTCGGATCGGTCAGGTCCGCGGAACGCGGCTCGGCAGAATCAACAGCGACAAGAGCGTGCATCGGTCTCCTACAGGTCTCGCAGAGGAGGCGACGCAAAGCGGAAGGCCGAAGCCCATCGGTCGACAAGAAGTCTTCCCTGGTCGTCGGCAGGAATGCCGACTCCTTCGACAGTAGCACCGTTGCCTGTGCACCCGATCGGCGCGGTCGCCTCGCTCACAGGACGAGTGACCAGCGGCCCGACCGGTCCCGTGACCGCGCCCGGTCATAGACTGGATCGGCGAAGCCGGGCCGCGCCCGGCGCGCACGCGTCACGGGAAGGGCGGGGCATGCCGATCACCAGGACCGTGCTCTCCACCGCCGCGCACGATCCCGCTCAGCCGGCCATCGTCGGGCCCGATGGCGCCCTGGACTACGCCGGGCTCGTCGAGGACTCCCGTCGCGTGTTCGCCGTCGTCGACGCCGCACATCGCGCACAGGCCGCTCCCCCGCCACCAGCGCCGGAGACCCGCGGGATCCCGATCACCGCGGTCAGCATCGCCAGCGCCTTCCACGCCGCGCGCATCGTCGCCGGCCTCGCCGGCTATCGCGCGGTGTCCGCCACCATCGACCCGCAGTGGCCGCTCGCGCACCGCGTGCACGTCGTGGTGGCGGCGGGGATCGGGCTCGTCATCGGCGACGACCCCGCGCTCGCACCCGCACTCCGCGCCGCCGGATGGACCGGCACCGTGCTCTCCCTCGCGGAGTTCCGCGCGCGGGAGGCGACGACGGCTCTCGCGGATCCGCCCACGGTGCGCGATGCCGACGAGGCGTTCCTGCTGCTGTTCTCCTCCGGCACCACGAGCGATCCGAAGGCCTTCCTGAAGACGCGGCGGCAGTACCGCGAGAACGTCACCGTCTCGAGCGCGCACCTCGAACCACGTCCCGGTGTGCAGACTCTGGCCCCGGGACCGCTGTCGTACAGCCTCACGCTGTACGCGCTCATCGAATGCCTCGCCACCGGCGGCGGCGCACACCTCGCCGATGCCTTCGATGCCGCCCACCTGGCGCAGCGCGTCGCGGCGGAGAGGATCACTCGGATCGTCGCCGTGCCGGCCGTGGTGCAGGTGCTCATCGATGCCGCCCGGCGCGCTCCCGACGCCTTCGCCGGGCTGGACCTCGTCGTCACCGGCGGTGCGAACCTGCCCGCGGCGCTGCGCGATGGCCTCGCCACGGCACTGCCGCGCGTGCGGCTGATCAGCTACTACGGCGCCGCGGAGATCGGATTCATCGGCGACAGCCGCGGCGGCGACGGCACGCTGCTCGACATCTACGACGGCATCGGCGCCGAGATCCGCGACGACGAGGGCGACGTCGTGCCCGACGGCGAGCTCGGCACGCTGTGGATCCACGCCGCCGCCTGCTCGGACGGCTACCTCGCCGCGGCGACCGACGCCGTGCTGCGAGGGCCCGACGGCTGGGCGACCGTGCACGACATGGGCCGCCTGGTGGACGGGCGACTGCAGCTGGCCGGACGAGCCGGCGACATCGTCACGACGGGCGGGCACAAGGTCTCACTGCCCGAGGTGGAGCGCGCGTTCGACGCGATGCCCGGGCTCGGTCCGGTGTGCGCCGTGGCCCTGCCGGATCCGCGACTCGGCAGCGTTGTGGCGCTCGTGGTCGAGGCGGGTTCCCCCGCGCAGATCACCAAGGCCACCCTCCAGGCCTGGGCGCGCGAGCGGCTGGCGCCGCAGTTCGTGCCACGGCGCTGGTACGTCCTCGAGCGGATCCCGCGCACGGCCGGCGGCAAGATCCGGCGCCCGGCGACCACCGCGCTCATCGAGCAGGGCGAAGGGATCCGGCTGTGAGCCCGGCGGCGCGGCGCGTCGTCGTCACCGGGCTCGGCGCGATCACGCCGAGCGGCCTCGACGTCCTCTCCCTCTGGGACGCGGTCGTCGCGGGCCGCAGCGCCATCACCGCCCTCGACGAACCGGACTTCCGAGAACTGGCCGTGCGGATCGGCGGCAGGATCCAGGGCTTCGACGCGACAGGGGTCGTTGATCCGCCGCTGAGCCGCCGCCTCAGCCCCCTGCAGCTCTGGGCGATCGCCGCCGCGGATCAGGCCCTGGCCGACGCCGGCGTCGATCCCGGCGCGCTGCGCTCCGGAGCAGCGCTCCCCTGGGATCCGACCCGCGCCGCCGTCCTCGCCGCGACCGGATCCGGCCCGGTGGACGCGATGCAGGCCGCCACCCGCGCCCTCGACGCCCGTGGTCCCCGCGGCGTGCCGCTGAGCGTCGTCGTGCACGGCGCGCCGGATGCCGCGGCAGCGCTGCTCAGTGAGCGGTACGGCGCCCGCGGCACCGCGCACGGGGTCACGGCGACGTGCGCGTCCAGCGCGATCGCGCTCGGCGACGGGCTGCGCCGCATCCGGCACGGGTACGCCGACGCCGTGCTCGTCGTCGGCATGGAGGACTGCCTGAACCCTGTCAACCTTGCGGCGAACGCGAACCTGCGCGCGCTCGCCAGCGGGTACGAGTCGGATGCGTCCGCGGCCAGCCGTCCGTTCGACCGCGGACGCCGTGGCTTCGTGATGGCCCAGGGCGCCGCGGCTCTGCTGCTCGAGGCCGAGGACGTCGCTCGCGCCCGCGGCGCCGCACCGCTCGCCGTGCTGGCCGGGTTCGGCGAGTCCAGCGACGCGCACCATCCCACGGCCCCGCATCCGCAGGGACTCGGCGCCGCGCAGGCCGTCGCCGCGGCGCTCGCCGACGCCGGGCTGGATCCGCATGCCGCACACGCCATAGACCACGTCAATGCCCACGGCACAGGCACCCCGGCCGGCGACGCGGCCGAGCTCGCGGCGCTCGAGAACGTGTTCGGCGCGCACGCCCGGCAGATCCCGACCACGGCGACGAAGTCGAGCACGGGACACCTGCTCGGCGCGTCCGGAGCCGTCGAGGCCATCCTCGCGATCCAGACGCTGCGCACCGGCCTGATCCCCCCCACGGTCAACCTCGACGACCCCGAGTTCGCGGACTGGGACATCGTGCGCGGCATGGCCCGAGCGGCCGGGCGGATCCGCCGCGTCCTCTCCCCCTCTTTCGGGTTCGGCGGCCACAACGGCGCCATCGTGCTCGAGTCCCCCGACCTCTCCGACCACGCACAGGAGGCACGATGACCGACCGTCTCACCCGCCACGCCGAGCTCGCCGAGCACTATCTGCCGGATGAGCTGCTCGAGCGGTTCCGCGAACGCGCCGCCGTGTACGACCTGGAGAACCGGTTCTTCGACGAGGACCTCGCCGAACTCACCGAGCGCGGGTACCTGCTGCTGTTCGTGCCGGAGGCGCACGACGGCCCCGGCCTGAGCCTCGATGAGGTCTCGCATCTGCAGCAGCGGCTCGCGACCGCGGCTCCCGCGACCGCGCTGGCCGTGAACATGCACCTCATGTGCACCGGCGTCGCGAAAGCCCTCGCCGACCGCGGCGACCACTCGCTCGACGACGTATTCGCCGAGGCGATGGCCGGCGAGATCTTCGCCTTCGGGATCAGCGAGCCCTCGAACGACTGGGTCATGCAGGACTCGAAGACGGCCGCCGTTCCGCAGGCCGACGGCGGCTACCTCCTCAGCGGCGTCAAGATCTTCACGTCTCTCTCCCCCGTCTGGACCCGGCTGATCACGCACGGCCGCGACGACACGGATCCGGAGAACCCGATGCTCGTCTACGGCTTCCTCGAACGCGGCACGGAGGGCATCACCGTGTCGGACCAGTGGGACGTGATGGGGATGCGGGCGTCGCAGAGCCGCGCCACGATCCTGAAGAGCGTGCGCATGGCGCCGGAGCGCGTGAACCGCCGCATCGCCGTGGGGCGGGTGCCGGATCTGCTCACGTTCGCGATCACGAGCAACTTCCAGCTGCTCATCGGATCCGTCTACGCCGGCGTCGCCCGTCGTGCGCTCGACCTGGGCGCAGCAGGTCTGAAGAAGCGACGCTCCGCGAAAGCTGACGCGACCTACGCCGAGGTTCCCGAGTCCCGCACCCGGCTCGCCGATGCGCACCTCGACTATCTCGCCGTGCCGGCGCAGCTCGAGGCGTACTGCCGCGACTTCGACGAACTGCTCGACCACGGCGCACGGTGGCCGCTGCTGCTCGTGAGTGCACGGCTGAACGCCTCGACGGCCGCCCGCCGCGCCGCCGAGGCCGCCCTCATGTGCACCGGCGGATCCGGTTTCGACAACGGCCACGAGCTGAGCCGTCTGTACCGCGATGCCACGGCGGGACTGTTCCACCCGCCGAGCGCGGACGCCGCCCGCCCGATGTTCGCCGCGGCGCTGCTGGACGACTGAGCGCCCCCGACGCCGGCACCCCCTTGCAGCATCGGGGCCCCCTCGCAGGAACGTCGCTGCGAGGGGGCCCCGATTCTCAGAGGGGGCGTCGGCGGTTCAGGCCTCCGCCTCCGAGACCTCGGCCGCCACCGCCGCCGTCGCCTCCTCCTCCGCCGTCGTCGCCGCCACCGCCGCCGCCGCCGGACGGCGCACGCACAGGGCGAGGGCGATGACGACGAGCGAGAGGATCGCGCCTGCGAGGAACGCGAGGTGCGAGCCCGCGGCAGCTGCTGCCGGCGAGGGGAGGTCGGGATCCGCGGATCCGGTCGCGGTCACCCCGGTCGCGTACAGGGCGACGAAGATCGCCGTGCCCGCGGCGCCGGCCACCTGCTGCAGCGTCGCGATCGTCGCGCTGCCGTGCGAGTACAGCTGCGGGGCCAGCGAACCGAGCGAGGCGCTGAACGCCGGCGTGAACAGGAAGGCGAGCGACAGCATCAGCACGATGTGCGCCCCCAGCAGCACCACCCAGGAGGAGTGCTCCCCCAGTCCGAACGCGAGGGTCCAGAGCGAGGCCGCGAGACCGATGGATCCCGGGATGACCAGCGGGCGCGGACCGAAGCGGTCGTACAGCCGCCCGACGGTGGGTCCGGCGAGCCCCATCAGCAGGCCGCCGGGGAGCAGGATTGCACCGACCCACAGCGGGTCGAGGCCCAGCGTGTAGCGCGCGAACTGCGGCAGCACGATGAAGGCGCCGAACAGCGACACCATGCCGGCGGTCATCATGGCGACCGCGACGGCGAAGTCCCGCGAGAGGAACGTGCGCAGATCGAGCAGCGCCGAGTCGGTGCGCTGCAGCACGAGCTGACGCCAGACGAAGAGCCCGAGCCCGGCCAGGCCGAGCACGATCGGGATCCAGGGCTGCACCGCCGCCTCGCCGACCGCGGTCGCGCCGATCTGGCTGAGACCGAACACCAGTGCGGAGAACGCCAGGGCGGCGAGGACCACCGACAGCGCATCGAGCGGAACGGCACGCGTCTCCGAGACGTTCGGGATGCGGCGGATCCCGATGGCGAGCATCGTGAGTGCGATGGGAAGCATCACCCAGAAGAGCCCCTGCCACGGCAGCACCTGGATGAGGGCGCCCGAGACGATGGGTCCGACGGCAGGCGCCACGGACATGACGATCGACACGCGCCCCATGACCCTGCCGCGCTCCTCAGCGGGCACGACCGTCATCACGGTCGTCATCATGAGCGGCATCATCACGGCGGTGCCCATGGCCTGTACGACGCGGCCCACCACGAGCATCTCGAAGACCGGGGACAGCGCGGCGATGACCGTGCCGGCGACGAAGCTCGACATCGCGACGGTGAAGACCGTGCGGGTGCGCAGGCGCTGCATGAGCCAGCCGGTGGTCGGGATGACGACCGCCATGGTGAGCGCGAAGGCCGTAGTCAGCCACTGCCCACGGGTCGCGTCGATGTGCAGCGACTCCTGGATCCGCGGCAGTGCCACGGCCATCATCGTCTCGTTCAGGAACACGACGAAGACCGCGGCGAGCAGCAGCCTCAGCGCGGTGCGGTTGCGCGCGGCGACTCCGGCGTCCGATTCCGGCGAGGCATCGATCTCGGCCGGGGCGATGGTGGCGGTCATGTCCTTCTCCTTCTCGCGATGTGCCCGAATCCGGGTTACTGCAAAAAATAAAGCACACTGCAAATAATGAAGTCAAGTGGTATCGTGATTTTCATGACGAACCAGCACTACGGCCAGTTCTGCGGTCTCGCCCGCGCGGCGGAGATCGTCGGACAGCGCTGGACCCTGCTGATCCTGCGCGATCTGAGCGTGGGGCCGCGGCGCTACTCGGAACTCGTCGCGGGGCTCCCCGGCATTCCCACGAACACGCTGGCGACGCGGCTGAAGGAGCTCGAGGACGAGGGGATCGTCGAGAGGGCGGCGCCCGCCGGCGGCGAGCGCTCGGTCGTCTACGGCCTCACGCCGCGCGGGGAGGAGCTCGGGCCGGCACTGGACGCCCTCTCCCGTTGGGGCGCCGGCGGCATGCGTGAGCCACGGGAGGGAGAGATCGTCACGACCTCCTCGATCACGGCGGCGCTCCGGGTGGCGGCGGGCGACGGCGTGGTGCCGGCCGACTGGGACACGGTCTACAACGTGCGCGTCGGCGAGATCGAGGTGCACGTGGTGATGCGGGGCGGTGCCGTCACCGCCGACCCCGGGCTTCTCGACGACGCCGATCTCGAGATCACCGCAGGACCGGGGATCCGCGACCTGCTTGCAGGCACGCTCAGCCCGCAGGACGCGCTCGCCACCGGCGTCGTCGTGCTCGACGGCGACCCTGCGCTCTTCGACCGGTTCGCCCAGACGCTGCGCGTCCCCTACAGCGCGAACCTCCTCGAGGCATCCTGAGTCCGTCGGCGCCCCCTCGCAGCATCCGGGCCCCCTCGCACGTGCGTCACTGCGAGGGGGCGCCGACGCTCAGAGGGGGCGCGGACGGACCGTCCTAGCGCGCGTCCTCGATCACGAACTGCGCGCCACGCTCGCCGATCACGGCGGCGGGGGCGTTCGTGTTCCCCGTGGTGATCGTCGGCATCACCGAGGCGTCGATCACCCGGAGCCCCGCGATCCCGTTCACGCGCAGGCGCGGATCCACGACCGCGTCCGGATCCGACCCCATCCGGCAGGTGCCGACCTGGTGGTGATAGGTGATCGCGGTACGGCGCACCCAATCCTCCACGTCGGCGTCCGAGACCTCCGGCCCCGGATAGGCCTCGATCGCGCCCCACTCCCCGGCAAGCGCCGGGCGGGCACCGATCCGGCGCGCCTGGCGCACGGACGCGGCGAGCGCGGCCACGTCGCGGTCGTCTTCCAGGGCCGCGAGGTCGATGAGGAGCGGATCCTGCACCCCGGCGCCGGACAGGCGCAGCGAGCCTCGGCTGTGCGGCGTCACGAGACCTGCCAGGAGCGAGAACCCGTCGCCGGGTCCGTGCGCGCCGGGCCGCGGCTCGAGCTCACCCCACATCGGCACCGAGAAGTGGATCGGCTGGGTGTCGGGCTCGGCGAGGTCGTCGCACGACCGCCAGAACAGGTGCGTCTGCGTGACCGAGACACCCGGCTGCGGCGCGCCCACGGGCTGCGCGGTCGTGAAGATCACCGGGGACAGCAGGTGGTCGTGCAGGTTCGCGCCGACCGCCGGCACGTCGCGGAGCACCTCGATGCCGAGGGCTTCGAGGTCCGCGCGCGGTCCGATGCCGCTGCGCAGCAGGATCGCGGGGCTGCCCAGTGCGCCGGCGGCGAGGATCACCTCATCTGCACGAAGCTCGGATCCGTCGCTCAGCCGCACGCCCGCGGCAACGCCGTCCTCGACGATCACGGTCGCGACCTCGGCGTCGGTGACGATGCGCAGGTTCGGGGCGTCCTCGACGGGACGCACATACGCCATCCACGTGTTGACGCGCCGGCCGTCGCGCATCGTGACCTGCTCCTGCGAGACGCCGTCGAGCGTGCCGCCGTTGTAGTCGGGGTTGTGCTCCAGTCCCTCCTCGACGGCGGCGTCGATGATCGACTGCTGGATCGGCACGAGCGGGTAGTCGTCCGTCACCGGCAGCAGGTCGTTCTCGATCGCCTCGTACACGGGCAGCACGTCGGACCAGCCCCAGCCGGTCGCGCCGGAGCGTTCCCAGCCGTCGAAATCGCTCGCCGCGCAGCGCACCCAGATCATGGCGTTCAGTGCGTGGGATCCGCCGGTGACCTTGCCCCGCGGCAGGTGCAGCCGTCGCCCGGCCGCGTGCTCCTGAGGGACGGTGAAGTAGTCCCAGTCTTCTGCGGCGTGCCAGAGCTCGCCCGCACGGGACGGGTCGTGGATCGCGGGGTTGGTGTCGTACCCGCCGGCCTCGATGAGCGTCACGTCGGACCCCGCGTCCACGAGACGCCGGGTGACGATGCTCCCCGAGGTGCCGGCTCCGACGACGATCGCGGAGCGGGCCATGGTCTAGGCCCTCCGGCCGGGGCCGGAGACGACCTGCGGAACGGCCACCGACTTGAGCCCGGCGACACCGAACTCGAGGCCGTAGCCGGAGCTCTTCACCCCACCGAACGGCACCATCGGGTGCAGCCCGCCGTGCGAGTTGATCCACACCGTGCCGGACTGCATCCGGGTCGCGGCTTCGCGGGCCGCCTCAGGGTCGCTCGACCACACCGAGGCGCCGAGGCCCACATCGACCGCGTTGGCGAGCGCGAACGCCTCGTCGACGTCGGAGTAGCGGATGATCGGCAGCGCCGGCCCGAACTGCTCCTCCTGCACGAGCGCCGCATCGTTCGGGATGTCGGCCACGATCGTGGGCCGGTAGAACAGCTCGCCGAGCTCGGGAGCCGCCTCGCCGCCCGTCACGATGCGGGCGCCGCGCGCCTTCGCGTCCTCGACGAGGCGTGAGACGATGTCGAACTGCTGCTTGTTCTGCAGCGGGCCCAGCACATTGTTCTCGTCCAGGCCGTTGCCGATCGGCACGTTCGCGGCGATGCCGGCGAGCGCGTCGACGACCTGGTCGTACAGCGAGTCGTGCACGTAGAGGCGCTTCATGGCCGCGCAGGTCTGGCCCGTGTTGATGAACGCACCCCAGAACAGGTCCTCGGCGATCGCGGCCGGATCCGTGCCGGGAAGCACGATGCCCGCGTCGTTGCCGCCGAGTTCGAGCGTGAGGCGGGCGAGATTGCCGGCGGAGCTCTCGATGATCTTCCGGCCGGTGGCCGTGGATCCGGTGAACATGATCTTGTCGATGTCGGGGTGCGACGCGATCCCCGCGCCGACCTCGCGGTCGCCGGAGATGCCGATCAGCACGTCGGCCGGCAGCACCTCGTTCATGACCGACAGCAGAGCCAGCACGCTCAGCGGCGTGTACTCGCTGGGCTTGGCGACCACGGTGTTCCCCATCCGCAGCGACGGGCCGATCTGCCAGATGGTGATCATCAACGGCCAGTTCCACGGCCCGATCGCACCCACGACGCCGGCGGGCTTGTAGACCAGCTCGGCGTGCAGATTCTCGTCGTCGACGAGCACTTCGGGCTCCAGCACCGTCGTCGCGTTGGTGCGCAGCCACGCCGTGCACGCCCCCACTTCGAACCGGGCGTTCGGGCCGTTCAGCGGCTTGCCCTGCTCACGGGAGAGCAGCTGCGCGAGCGCCTCCGCATTCGCGTCGATCGCATCGGCCGCGGCGAGCAGCAGTTCGCTCCGCTTCGCATGGCCGAGTGCCTCCCAGGCGGGCTGCGCGGCCTTGGCGCGGGCGATGGCGTCATCGAGGTCGGCGGCGGTCTGCACGGGAGCGCGGCCGATGATCTCGCGCGTGGCGGCATCGGGGATGTCGCGGCCGGAGCCCTCGGGCGCCTGGATACGGTCGAGCAGCGCGGACACAGCGGACGTGTCGGTCATCGGTCTCTCCTTCGAGTGTGCGGACGACGGTCGATGCTCCCATTGTCGACGGGGTGGCTCGCCGCGACTTGTCATGCAGTGCACGGCGCTCGTCCAGCCGCGAAGGGATCTCCACGAGCCCGTTCCCGCACAAAGCGTCAATACCGTCCCACTGCAGGCGTTCGTCATGCTCCGCGCCCCGACGATGCCGGACCCGTCGCCTCTCGAACGGGCTCGGCGGCAGCGTCCCAGGCCGCGATTTCCCGGGGGAACTGGCGGATTGGCTCTTCCGTAGTTCGAACATAAGTGCTAGACTTGGGGAATGGAACACCCCACCGCTGCACTGTTCGAGGAGCTGGCTGTTGCCGATGCTCCTCAGGTGATGGTGGTGGTGGATGAGACGTTCGTCGCCGCGCGGATCCTGGATGGGTTGCAGGAGGATGATGTCGCGTTGAATCAGCGGGCGGTGCGGCGTGCGGAGCGGGTCGTGGAGGTCGTGGACCTGGCCCGCCGACACCCTGAGATCTATGCGGTCGGGGATGATGCGGATCATGCGCGGCGGTCGGTGTTCTTCGATGTGGCCGTGCGGTTGCAGATCTCGGAGAACGAGGCCCGCTCGCTGGAGTGCACCGCGTCGACCGCGGCGGAGTGCCTACCGTTGTTGTGGGAGCACGCCCGGGACGGGTTCGTGTCACTCCGGTTCGTGGAAACCGCGGTGTCGGCGGTGTTGCGGTTGCAGGCTCCGGTCGGGGCTGACCCGACTGCCCGCCAGTACGCGGCGGATGCGATCGCGTTGATCGATGAGACCGCGTCGAGGTGGGCGTTGCACCTGCCCATCAGCACGTTCCGACGGCGAGTGACGATCCTCACCGACCGGCTCGACCCCACCCCGCCCGAGCGCAAACATGCCCGCGGGATGGTGGACCGGCGGGTGGTCGTGGAAGACGCCGGTGACGGGATGTCCTGGTTGACAGCCCTGATCCCGACGGTGAAGGCGGTTGCGATCAAGCGACGCCTCACCTCGACCGCGAAACACCTCCAGAAGGACCGCCGGGAGGGGCGCACGAGGGATCAGGTTCGTGCGGACTTGCTGTGCGATTGGCTGCTGGGTGTCGGTACTGACCGGGCGGTGAAGACGACGGTGTTCGTGACCGTACCGATCGGCCTCGTCACCGGTGAGACCGTGACGGCAGTGCCGTCGACAGCGTTCCTGGGCAATCCGGTCGCCTCGGGCACGGAGGCGCAGCTGGTCGGGCACGGTCCGATCGACCCGGCCACCGCACGGCAGGCGTTCCTGGATGCGACCGGGTTCCGGCGCGTGATCACCGACCCCGTCCACGGCATCGTCTTGGACATGGATCGGCGCACGTATCGGCCCACCAAGGCGCAACGTGACTGGCTGGTCCTGCAGCACGGCACCTGCGCGAGAGACGGCTGCGACCGGCTCGCGCTCGACGCCGACCTCGACCACGACCACCCCTGGTCCCGAGGCGGACCCACCAACACGAGCAACCTGCGACCGCTGTGCCCCGCCGATCACGTCCGACGACATCGCACCAGGATGATCTACCGGAACCGCGAGAACCACACCGTCCAAGTCATCACCCCGACCGGTTTCCGAACGAACGACCCACCACCCTTCTGATCAGGGCGGAGTTCGCGTGCTCGCGGCGCCGCTCCAAAATCGCCCGGCGCAACGCTTAGAGCATCCACGATGGCGCGTCCTTAGGGTGACACTCATCGCGCGAAGGGGACGCCCCCGAGCCCGTTCGGTTCGCACCTTCCCTGTCGCGAATATTGCTCAGCTCCGGGCGGCGGCCTGGGCGCGGACGACGCGCTCGGCGTCCCACGGTCCGTGGTCGGCGCCCGCGGTACGCAGGAACACGATGATCCAGCTGAAGATCAGCACGGCGGCGACGAGCTCGACCGCGGTGAGGTTGTAGTAGCCGGTCGCGAAGAACACTCCGAGCAGCGCGATCACCAGCACGAACACCCAGCCCAGCACCACGAACACTCGCGAGATCCGTCGCAGCAGCCAGGGAAGCGCGATCACGACCGCGGCGAAGCAGACCGCCATGCCCGTCGCGACCGTGTTGTGCAGGAGGAAGAAGCGATCCACGGGGAAGATCCCTACACAGGCGAGGAAGAGCCCGATCAGGATCAGGGCGACCCGCACGATCGTGCGCCCGCGCTCATCCCTCGGCTCCGGCACGGGCAGCGCCGCCGTGGCATAGCGGGCGATCGTGGTGACCATCACGCCCGCCACGATGAGGGTGCTGTTGAACGCGGGCGAGGAGGCGTTGCTCGACATGCCCAGCGCGGAGAGGTTGTCACGCCACCAGTGCGGATCCGTCGCCTCGAGCATGGCGGTGAGAGCGCCGATCACAAGGAAGATCGCGAGGATCAGCGAGATCGAGGTGGGGCTGAGCGCGGCCGCGCTGAGGTAGCAGACATAGGCGGTGAGGGCGAGCGCGACCGCGACGAGAATGGCACCGGGGAAGGGGAAGACCGGGGCGTCGCGGAAGCTCGCCTCGAGCAGCGCGGCGAGTCCGAACAACGCGAGCAGCGCGACCGCACCATGTGCGAGGGATATCGCGACGAGCTCGTACCAGCGCAGCTTCTGCCCGGGGATCGCGAAGCCGTCGTTCGCGGCGCTCGGATCCTGCTTCTCGGGCGCTTCGACCGCTTCCATGCGCAGCCCGATGCGGCCGGCGGTGAAGCTCAGTACAGCCACGGCAGCGCCGCCGATCGCAGCGACCGCGCCGACGGACCAGGGGCCGGTGATCGACAGGGTGCGGTTCCAGAATATCGCGAACGCCACGAGGAACCCCAGCACGAAGGCGATCGCCCCTGTCAGCAGCGCGTCGGTCTCGCGCATCTGGCGCAGCGTCGCCAAAGCGCGCGCGTCGCGTATCCAGGTGATCAGTCGGTCCCACTCGGCTCGCATCGCGCCGCCCTCCCTTGTCACGTCCACCCTATGGCCGAGCTGCCCCGTGCTCGCGGTCGGGCGGAGCAGGCGCCCGCGGGTCGCCGGCGCGGAGCCCGCCACTACCCTGGGAGCATGACCCAGACCTTCCGCGCCCGCGCCGCCCTGCTCGACATGGACGGCACACTCGTCGACTCGACGGCGGTCGTGGAGCGGCTGTGGCTGGCCTGGGCGGAGCCGCACGGACTCGACCCCGACTTCGTGCTCAGCGTGGTGCACGGACGCCAGGGGCACCAGAGCATGGCGATCATGCTGCCGGACCGTCCGCACGAGGCGAACCTCGCCGAGAACCAGGAGATGCTCGAGCGCGAGAGCGGCGACGTGGACGGAGTCATCGAGGTGCCGGGCGCCGCCGCATTCCTGAACGCCCTCGCACCCTTCCCGCACGCGATCGTCACCTCGGCCGACGACCGGCTCATGCGCGCCCGCATGGGTGCCGCCGAGCTCGACGTGCCGGCTGGCCTGGTCACCGCCGAGCACGTGAGTGCGTCGAAGCCGGATCCGGAGGGCTTCCTGCTCGGCGCGGCCCGGCTCGGGGTGGATCCCGCGGACTGCATCGTCTTCGAGGATTCCGAGGCCGGAATCCAGGCCGCTCAGGCGGCGGGGATGCGCGTGATCGGCGTCGGCGCGGGATCCGCGGTGCACGCCCCGGACGCGGTCGTCGCCGACCTGACGCACGTGACGGTGTCCGCGGACGGAGACGGTTTCGTGCTCACGCTCGACTGACGCCGCGCGCGGTGGACCCCCGGGTCCGCAGCACGCTCGCGGTGCGTCGGGGCGTCTCCGGTGTGCGCCCGGCCATGAGCTCCTCGAGCGCGTCCAGCAGGGCGATGCCGGTCTCCCGCGGCGTCATCTCGATCGCGGTGATCGCCGGACGCGCCGCCCGCGCGTGCGCCGAATCGGATCCGGTCGCGATCATGACCTGGCCCGGCACGGAGACACCCGCATCCAGCAGGGTCTGCTCCGCGCCGGCCGCGTGCCGCCCGGTCATGCAGACGAGCGCGTCGGGAAGCCCCTCGGCGAGCAGGCGCGCGGCGATCTCGGCGCCGCCGTCGAGCCCGGTGCGCTCGGGCTGGGCGAGCAGCCGCGGGGTCGCACCGTGCTCCGCGCACCACGCCGTGTAGGCGTCGATGCTGTCCAGGTTCCACGAGTTCGGATCCGTCCCGTGCGCGAGCACGACCGAGCGCGCCCCCGCCTTCCCGAGGTGGTCGAGCAGGCGCCGCATCGAGGCGGCGTCGTCCTCTGAGACCCAGTCCACGAAGTCGGGGCGGCCGGGCACGCTGCCCTGCGCGACGCACGGGATCCCGCGACGTTCCAGCAGGGCCACCACCGGGTCGTCCTGGTGCGGGTTCGTGACGATGTATCCGTCCAGCGAGAACGCCAGCGGTGGGATCGGGGTGCGTGTGAGGTCGGGCACGAGCACGACGCTGAGCCCTCGTGCGAGCGCCTGCGCCGACAGCTCTCCCGCGAAGCGCATGAACACGTCGACGCCACTCGGGCGGTAGTCCGCGAGCGCATCGAGCGAGCGGAACACGAGTCCGATCGCACCGATCGACGAGCTGCGCAGCCCGCGCGCCATCGCGTCGGCCTGATATCCGAGTTCCGCGGCGACCTGAACGATCCGCGCGCGCGTGCCCTCGGACAGGGTGCCCTTGCCGTTCAGCGCATGCGAGACGGCGGTGATCGAGACTCCGGCGCGACGCGCGACGTCGCGGATGGTGATGCCGTGCCCCTGGGCCATGCTCGGATGCTACGCGAGATGGACGTCTCTCTCCGATTCCGGGCCGGATCCATCCCCTCCGGCGTGCGCTGCGGGATCCGCCGGAGAGGTCCCGAGGAGAATTCCGCACCAGCACCTTGCATAAAACGTTTTATGTTCCTAGCGTTCTATCCACAGCACTCGCACGCTGCCAAGGACGGCGCGTCGCACCGCACAGCATGGACATTGGAGACCGATGCGGCTTCTCACGCTCACCAGCAGCACCACCGACCCGCGCGAGCGAGGCAGGTCGATCGGGCGCGCGTATCCCGAGGCCGTGCGCCGCAGCGCCGAGCTGTACCGCGCACACTTCATCGCGCTCGGGATCGACCTCGACCTCGCCGACGAGATCACCCGCCGCAGCCACGACCTCCTGCGGCAGTGGCACGCCCCTCTCGCCGAGGAGTCCGACGCGATGGCCGATGCCGCCGACGTCGATCGCCTGCTCGTCGCCGCCGTCGGGGCGCGCACCGAGATCCTCGCCGCCGCCGAGCCGCAGCGCGAGGGCGAGTGCTCCACCGCGGTGCACGTGCCCGCCACCGGCACCGCCGAGACGATCCAGACCTGGGACTGGCACTCGACGCTCGTGCCCTTCGGGCTGCTCCTCGACTACGCCCCCGCCACCGGCCGGCGCGCCAAGTTGTTCACCGAGTTCGGCACGGCCGCGAAGATCGGCGTGAACAGCGCAGGACTCGGACTGCACTTCAACATCCTCAGCCACCGCGACGACGTCGCGACCGGCGGCGTGCCGGTGCACGCGATCGCCCGCCGCATCATCGACGAGGCCGACACGGTGGCCGACGCCGTCGCCCTCGCCTCCTCGGCGACGGTGAGCGCCTCCACCGTGTTCACCGTGACAGAGCGCGGCGCGGCCGACCGCCGGCCGAGCGCGGCCTCGATCGAGGTCTCCCCCGCTGGCGTCGCCATCGTGCACCCCGGCGATGACGGCTGGCTGCTGCACACCAACCACTTCCTCGATGAGGGCCTCTCGGCGGGCGACACGATGCCCGCCGATTCGACCACGGCCGAGCGCTACACGCACCTCGCCGCAGTGAAAGCCGGCATGACCGGCCTCGACCCCCTTGAGCGCGCCGCCGCGATGTGCGGCGGCGACGGAACGGGCGCCGCCGTGTGCATGCGCCCCGAACTCGACAAGCCCGCCCACGAACAGTGGGAGACACTCCTCACGATCGGCATCGACGCCGGATCGGTCCACCTCGACGTCTACCCCGGCATGCCCGCCGACGCCGCGCGTCGCGGCATGACCCGGTTCTAGACCCCACCCGCAAAGGACAAGCCATGGCCTCCCTCGATACCCGAGCCGTCGCGCAGCGCGCCGCGACGGCGGTGCGCACCTTCTTCATCTCCGGCTTCGGCACGGCGCTGGAGTTCTACGACTTCATCATCTACGGCTTCGCCGCCGCGCTGGTGTTCCCGACGCTGTTCTTCCCGACCGCAGACCGGCTCACCGGTACCCTTTTCGCGTTCGCAGCCTTCGGCGTGGGCTTCGTCGCTCGCCCCCTCGGCGGCATCGTCATCGGTCATTTCGGTGACCGCCTGGGCCGCAAGTCCATGCTCGTGCTCACACTGCTGATCATGGGATCGAGCACCTTCCTCATCGGCTGCCTGCCCACCTACACCGCCGTCGGCGCGCTCGCACCCGTCCTGCTGGTCTCGCTGCGTCTGATCCAGGGCTTCGCGGCGGGTGGCGAATGGGGCGGCGCGTCGCTGTTCGGCATCGAGAACGCGCCGGAGAACCGTCGCGGCCTGTGGGGCAGCTTCACCAGCACCGGCATCGGCATCGGATCGCTGCTGGGCACGCTGGTGTTCCTCGCGATCTCGATCTTCCCCGAAGCGCAGCTGCTGGCATGGGGCTGGCGGATCCCGTTCTGGCTCGGCGGCGCGCTCGTGATCGTCGGCCTCATCGCACGGCTGCGCATGCCACAGGAGACCATCGCCACCGAGAACGCGCCGAAGGTCCCGCTGGTCGCCGCGATCCGGCAGCACCCGCGCGCGATCCTGCTCGCGATCGGCGTCTCGTTCGGCTACAACACGATCGCGTACATCGGCTCGATCTTCACGATCACCTACGCGGAAGAGATCGGCTACACCTCGACCGAGTCGCTCGTGCTGCAGCTGGTCGGCGCCGCCGCGTTCATGTTCGCGGCCCCGTGCATGGGCCTGCTGTCGGATCGGATCGGCCGCAAGAAGCTCGTCGGCTGGGGCGCCGTGGTCTACGCCGCCTTCTTCTTCGCCTTCTTCCCGATGGCGGAGAGCCACATCATGGTGCTGGTCGTGCTCGGCTACATCGGCGTGAACATCTTCATGGCCATGCCCCAGGGCACGATCCCTGCCTTCCTCGGCGAGCAGTTCTCGAAGCAGTCGCGCTACTCCGCGATCTCCGTGACCTACCAGACCGGCGCCGCGATCGGCGGCGGTACGGCCGCCACCGTGGCGACGGCGATGTTCATCGCGTTCCACGGCAACCCGCTCGGCGTCGGCCTCTATTCCGCGGCGGCGTGCGCGATCATCGCACTGTGCACCCTGGGCCTGCGGGAGACCTACCGCACCCCGACGGCGGAGCTGGGCGCGCCCGTCGCCCGTGCCGCTGCGACGACCGAGGGCGCGGTGCTCACCGCCGGGTGAGCCCTCACCCTCCGAACCGGCCCCGGCTTCCGCTCCCTGGATCCGGGGCCGTTTCGTCTGCGCCACGAAGGCGCGTGGTAGGCCGTTCCCGGCGAACGCGGCCACGAGAAACCACTTCCAGCATGAGACACCACGCCTGAGGTGATGTCTCATGCTGGATCTGGTTTCTCGCGTCTTCGGGCCCGCGTCAGCGCCCGCGAGGGGCGAGGCTCAGCGTGGGGTCACCCGAGAACGGAGACGACGGCGATGCGCGCCTCGGCGGCGGTCACGGATCCGAGCGCCGCGGCGGCCGCGCGGCGGCAGTCGTCCGGGGTGACGGTGCGCAGGCGCGCCGCCACCTGTGCGAGCGACCGCGCCGTCATCGACAGGCTCGTGACCCCCAGTCCGACCAGCACGGGCGCGAGCGCCGGGTCGCCGCCGGCCTCGCCGCACACGCCCACGGGCTTGCCGACGGCACGTCCTGCCGCACCCACGGTGCCGATCAGCCGCAGAACGGCGGGCTGCCACGGGTCGTTGAGCGCACCGAGCGGCGCCGAGAGCCGGTCGGCCGCCATCGTGTACTGGGTGAGGTCGTTGGTGCCCAGGCTCACGAAGTCGACCACGGCGAGCAGCTCCGCGGCCAGGAGCGCCGCGGCGGGGGTCTCGATCATGATCCCCACGCGTGCGATGCCCGCCGCCCGGCAGGCCGCCGCGAAGTCGCGGGCCTCGTCGACCGTCGCGACCATCGGCGCCATCACCTCCAGCTCCGCGCTCTCGGCAGCTCCCGCCTCCGCGATCGCCGCGAGCTGGTGCGCGAGCAGCGTCGGATGCGCACGAGCGACGCGCAGTCCGCGTACGCCCAGAGCCGGGTTCTCCTCGTCGGCGGTGATCGCGAACGGGAGCGGCTTGTCGGATCCGGCGTCGAGCGTGCGCACCACGACCCTGCGCCCCGCGAACGGTGCGAGCACGCCGCGGTAGGCGGTGACCTGCTCGGCGACCGTCGGCTCCTCGGCGCGGTCGAGGAAGCAGAACTCGGTACGGAACAGGCCGATGCCTTGCGCGCGGGCGTCGGCCGCGGCGTCCGCATCAGCCGCGCCGCCGACGTTGGCGAGCAGCGGAATCGCGGTGCCGTCGGCGAGCGCACCGGCGCCGTCGAACGCGGGGATCTCCTCGGCTGCGGTGCTCTGCTCATCCGCGGGCGGGTCGAGCTGCACGGTCCCCGCTCCGCCGTCCACGAGCACGACGGTCCCCGCCGTGATGCCGGTCGCATCAGCGACCCCGACGACCGCGGGGATGCCGAGCGCACGGGCGAGGATCGCCGTGTGCGAGGTCGGCCCGCCCTCCTCGGTGACGAGCCCGACGCACGCGCTGCGGCCCAGCGTCGCCGTCTCGGCCGGCGCGAGGTCCCGCGCGACGAGCACGAACGGGTCCGCCCGGTCCGGGATCCCCGGGAGCTCCTGTCCGGTCAGCCGGGCCACGATGCGGTCGCGGACGCTGCGCACATCGACCGCACGCTCCGCCATCCGCCCGCCCAGGCCCTGCAGCACCTGTTCCTGGGCTGCCGCCTCGTCCCAGACCGCACGGGCGGCCGACACCCCGTCCGCGCGCACTCGGGCGGCCGCCCCCGCGGCGAAATCGGGGTCGGCGGCCAGCAGGGCGGTCGCTTCGAGGATCTGGGCGACCTCGCCCTCGGCAAGGGCCGCGCTCTCGCGGAGTGCGGTGACGACCTCCGCCGCAGCGGGTGCGACCCGCTCGGCCTCGGCGTCGCGATCGGCGGCGGGCACCGCCTCGGCGGCGGCAGGCTCGGCGATCACCGTGCCCAGTCGGGCGACCGGGGCGATCGCGCGCCCCGGGCTCACCCCGAGGCCGCGCAGCGTCGAGCCCGGCTCCGGGGGCGACCCCGGAGCCGGGTGCGGGGTCGCCGGCATCCCGGCCGGGGTCGTTGAGCGAGCGAAGCGAGACGAAACGCCGTCACCTGCGAGGGCACCGCGTTTCGTCTCGGTCGCGCTCCGCGCGTCCTCGCTCAACGACCCCGAGGACGACACGTCCGCGCTCCGCAGTCCGGCCATCTCGCCGAAGCCGTCCTCGAACAGCGCGGCCACGCGCTCCACGGCGGCAGCATCACCCGACAGTTGCACCTCATCGCCGGGGCGGGCGCCGAAGGCGAGCAGCCGCATCATGCTCGAGGCGGGAACGGGATCCCCGCCCGGCAGGCGCCGCAGTCGCAACTCCGCCCCGGCGGCCGCCTGCGCGATCATCGCGGCGGGACGCGCATGCACCCCTGCGGGGTTGCGCACGACGACCGTGCGCGCCCTCTCCCCCGGCCGCGAGACCGCAGGTCCCGGCACGCTCTCATCGAGCACGCTCTCATCGAGCACAGGGCCCCCCGACCGGACCGGAGCCTGCGGCTCGTCCGAAAGCTGCGCCGACTTCGCGATCAGCGCGCCGTTCGCCTCCGCCGCGACCTCGTCCAACGACGCCCCCTGCGCCGCCGTCACCGCGGCCGCGAGCAACCCCTCCACGAACGGCGCCGACGCGAGCCGCACCGGAACGTCGCTCGCGCGCAGCTCGAGGGCGAACTCGGCGCTCATCACCGCGGATCCGAGATCCATCAGCACCAGCACGCCGTCGCACGAGCTCGCGAGCTCGTCGATCGCCGCCGCGACCCGCGTCGCATCCGTGCCGAGAATCGGCACGCCGTCCGCATCCGTCCCGGCCCCCGCGGCGAGCGCGATCGGCACAGTGCCACCGGGCACCATCTGCGCCGCGAGTTCCCGGGCGGCCTCGGCGAGGCGCATGCTGTGCGAGACGGCGACGATCCCGGTGGTGCTCATCGATCCGGCCCCCGTACCCCGCAAGCGTCAGCACGCATGAGATCGATCCGTCAGTCCGCGACGGCCGCGGCGAGCGTCTCGAACAGCAGCGTCGCCGACGCGGATCCAGGATCCATGTGCCCGGCGCTGCGCTCCCCGAGATAGCTGGCCCTGCCCTTGCGCGCGACGAGGTCGATCGTGGCATCGCGCCCGGCCGCGGCGGCGACGGCCGCCGTCGCCGCCGCCTCTCCCGCGGACTTCCCGTCGACGAGTGCCGCGTCCATCGCGTCGATCGCCGGAGCCACCGCGTCGAAGAGCGTCTTGTCGCCCGCCTCCGCTTTGCCCCGCGCGACGATGCCCTCCAGGCCCGCACGCAGACCCGCGGCCAGCGCCGACGGCTCCACGTCCGTCACCGCGCCCAGCGTCGCTCCGATCCGCAGGAAGAACGTGCCGTACAGCGGCCCGCTCGCCCCGCCCACGGTCGACACCAGCGTCATGCCGACGGTCTTGAACAGTTCGTCCGCCGTCGCGGGCGCGGCCTGGTCGACCTTCTCGACCACCGCGTTCATGCCGCGGGCCATGTTCGCGCCGTGGTCGGCGTCGCCGATCGCGGAGTCGAGTTCGGTGAGCCAGTCGCGCTGCGCGACGACGGCGTCACGGAAACGGTGCAGCCAGTCGACGAGAGCGGCGAGCGGGATGGTGTTCGACATGCAGATGTTCTCCTTCGAGCGGTTCAGGCGCCCCAGCGCAGGCCGGGGGTGACGACGGGCGCGTCCCACAGCCGGATGAGCTCGTCGTCGGCCTTGAGCAGGGTGACCGAGCACCCGGCCATGTCCAGCGACGTGATGTAGTTGCCGACGAGGTTGCGGGCGACCGTCACGCCGGCCTTCTCCAGCAGCGTCGCGACCTCGCCGTACATCAGGTACAGCTCGATGAGCGGCGACGCTCCCATGCCGTTGAGCATCACGATCGCCGGGGATCCGGTGAAATCCAGATCGGCGAGGATCGGCTCGACCAGCTGCGCCGCGATGTCCTTGGCGGGCGCGAGCGGAACGCGGTGGCGGCCGGGCTCGCCGTGGATGCCGATGCCGATCTCCATCTGATCGTCGGGCAGATCGAACGTGGGCTTGCCCGCGGCCGGCACGGTGCAGCTCGAAAGCGCCATGCCCATGGACCGCCCCTGGCCGTTCACACGCGCGGCGAGATCGGCCACAGCGGCGAGATCCTGCCCCTCTTCTGCGGCCGCCCCCACGATCTTCTCGAGCAGCACCGTGAGGCCGACACCGCGGCGGCCCGCCGTGTAGAGCGAGTCCTGCACGGCGACGTCGTCGTCCACCACGACCGAGCGCACGTCGATGCCGTCCATGGCGGCGAGCTCGGCGCCCATCTCGAAGTTCATCACGTCGCCGGTGTAGTTCTTCACGATGTGCAGCACGCCCGCGCCGCGGTCGATCGCCTTCGTGGCGACCTGCATCTGATCGGGCGTCGGCGAGGTGAAGACCTCTCCGGCGCAGGCGGCGTCGAGCATGCCGGTCCCGACGAATCCGCCGTGCAGCGGCTCGTGTCCGGATCCACCGCCGCTCAGCAGCGCGACCTTGCCCTCGTCCTTGCGTGTCGCGCGCAGGATCACGCGGTTCGCCAGGTCGACCTCGAGCTCCGGATGCGCGAGCGCGAGCCCGCGCAGCGACTCCGCGAGCACGTCCTCCGGGGCGTTGATGAGCTTCTTCATCCTGCGACCTCCTCGTTGCAGTTCCACCAGCACCATTGCGATCCGACCAGCATTCCGCGACGGTCGGGATCCCGACGGATCCGCATCCGGGGGCGTGCCGAGACCCGAGGTCGGAACCTCTTGCGTCACGGGCGACTGCACTCCAGAATCGGAATACTTTTCGTTAATGTCGAATATGCGTTGAGGATGTCGGATTGTCAAGAGATCCGGATCCGCACCGTCGTCGCCGCTGCCGTCGAGGAGGGAACCGCACCGATGATCCAGGCGATCGATCGCGCCGCGAAGGTGCTCGAGCTGCTGCAGGGCTCCCGCCACCTCGGCATCACGGATCTCGCGACTGCCTTGCAGCTGCCGCCGTCGACCGTGCACGGCATCGTGTCGTCGCTGCGCGAGCACGGGCTCGTCGCCAAGGAGCGCGGCGGCCAGCGTTACATGCTGGGCCCGACCCTGCTGAAGCTCAGCAGCGTCTACCTCGACTCCCTCGATGTGCGGGCGCGGTCGATTCGCTGGACCCAGGAGCTCGCGCGGCGCACCGGCATGGCCGTGCGGCTCGGCGCCCCGCACTTCGCCGAGGTGCTCGTGATCCACCACGTGCTTCGCCCCGATGACAGCCCCCAGATGCTGGAGACCGGCGCGGCGCTGCCGGCGCACGCCTCGGCCATGGGCAAGGTGCTGCTCGCGCACGACCTCGGATTCCAGCGGGCCGTGTTCTCAGGCCCGCTGCGGAGCCTGACCGGCGACACCGTCACGCATCCCGAGGTGCTCGCGGCCGGCCTTCCCGCGATCGCCGAGCACGGCTTCGCAACCGAGGTCGACGAGGCCGTTCTGGGCGAGTCGTCGCTCGCCTCCCCCGTCGCCGACTCCCGCGGGGACATCGTGGCGGCGGTCGCCGTGGTGTACCCGACGGCAGATGGCCCCGCACCCGACGCGGTGCTGCACGCGCTGCGCGACACGGCCCGCAACATCTCCCGCGAGCTCGGCGCCACGGCCTGGCCCCCGCGCATCGCGCCCGCCGACGACTGAGCCCTCCCCGACGACGAATCGTCCCGGTGAGCAGGGCGCTCACCGGGACGATTCGGAAGATGGAGAGAGGTCAGGCCGTGGGCGCCAGGCCCAGGTCCTCCTCGCGGACCGTGCCCTTGGCCGACCACGGGAAGTCGATCCAGCGATCGGTGTCCTTCCACGCGTAGTCGGGCTGGATGATCGTGGTGGGCTTGGTGTAGATCGTGACCGAGCGCACGGCCGCGCCCTTGCTCTTGAGCAGCTCGACGGCCAGGGCGAGCGTGCGCCCCGAATCAGCGACGTCGTCGACCAGCAGCACACGGCGACCGTTCAGGTACTCCATGTCGAGCGCCGGCGGTAGCACCTCAGGAGCGTCCAGCACCGTGCCGATGCCGGTGTAGAACTCGACGTTGATCGCGCCGCAGTTCTTCGCGCCGAGGCCGTACGCGATGGCCCCGGCCGGCAGCAGCCCGCCACGTGCGATCGCGACGACCACCTCGGTCTCGAACCCCGACTCGAGGATCCGGCGAGCCAGATCCCGCGTCGCCTCGCCGAAACCGTCCCAGGTGAGCACTTCGCGCTCGATCACCGCATCCGTCATGGATACATTCTGCCGTGCGGATGCACCTCCCGGGAACGCGGATGCGGTCAGCTCTGCCCGAAGTCCTCGAAGATGAGCGTCGTGCGCGTGGAGCGGACCGCCGAGATCGCCTGGATGTCCTCGAGCACGATCCGGCGGAGATCGCGTGCGTCGCTGGCCCGCACGAGCAGGATCACGTCGAAGTCGCCGCCCACGAGCGCCATGTGCTCGACCTCGGGGATCCGCTGCAGCTGCTCCTGCACCTCCTGCCAGGCCGGCTGTTCGAGCGCGAGCATGACGTAGGCCGAGGCGTGGTGGCCGAGCAGCACCGGATCCGTGCGCACGGTGTACCCGGTGATCACCCCGGCGTCGGTCAGCCGCTTGATGCGCGCGTGCGCGCCCGCTCGCGAGATGTGCACGGACTCGGCGATCGCCGTCATGGACACGCGCGCATCGCGACGCAACTCATCGAGGATCGCCCGGTCGATGTCATCCAGCTCCGCCATGCGCGCGCCTTCCCTGCTCTCTTCGCTGACACTCTGCCACATTCTGGTGCCTCTGATCTGCAATCGTCCAGATTCAGCATGATCTTGTTGGACGACTGCATCTACCGACGCACACTGGAGACATCACGTTCGGCAAGGAAGGCGGACCCGATGCAGCACACCATGCCTGCCACGAGCCACGCGCACGACACGGATCCCCGCGATCTGCTCCCCCGCGATGAACCGGTGCAGCTGATCGACGAGACCGGATCCTCGCGCGTCGACGACGGCTATCCGATGCCCGCGGACGAGGTGCTCGACAGGGCCTACCGCGGCCTCATCGAGGGACGCCGCATCAACGATCAGGCGAACGCGCTGGTCCGCCAGGGGCGCCTCGCGGTCTACCCCTCCTCGCACGGCCAGGAGGCCTGCCAGATCGCGGCCTCGCTCGTGCTCGGCGCGCAGGACTGGCTGTTCCCGACCTATCGCGACTCGGTCGCGGTGATCGCCCGGGGCGTGTCCCCTGCCGACGCCATGGTGCTGCTGAAGGGCGACTGGCACTCCGGCTACGACCCGCACGAGCACCACGTGGCCCCGCAGACCACGCCCCTGGCGACGCAACTGCTGCACGCGGTCGGCTTCGCGCAGGCCGCGAAGCACCGCGGCGAGGACACGGTGGTGCTCGCGATGTGCGGTGACGGGTCCACGAGCGAGGGCGACTTCCACGAGGCGCTGAACTTCGCCGCCGTGTTCCACGTGCCCGTCGTCTTCTTCGTGCAGAACAACGAGTTCGCGATCTCCGTGCCGCTGAGCCGGCAGACCGCCGCCCCCTCGCTCGCGCACAAGGCGGTCGGCTACGGCATGCCCGGGCAGCGCGTGGACGGCAACGACGTGGCGGCCCTCATCGCCGTGCTCGGCGAGGCCGTGGATCGCGCCCGTGCCGGCGGTGGACCGACCCTCGTCGAGGCCCACACCTACCGGATGCAGGCGCACACGAACGCCGACGACGACACCCGCTACCGCGAGCGCGCCGAGGTGCAGGCCTGGGTCGCGAAGGATCCGCTGACGCGCCTGCGCGCGCACCTCAGCGCACGCGGCCTGCTCGACGAGGCCCGCGAGCAGGAGCTCGCCGAGGGCGCCGAGACCATCGCCGCGGCCCTCCGGGACGCCCTGAATGCCGACCCCGAGCTCGACCCTGAGGACCTGTTCCGCTTCGTCCGCGGCACCCGCTCGCCGCAGCTGCAGGAGCAGTGGCAGCAGCTGCGTGACGAGCTGGAGCGCTCCGGATCCGCCGAAGGAGGCACCCGATGACCATCGCGCACGAGGGCGTCCGCGTGGACGCCGCCACCCCCGAGAACCAGACGGTTCCGACCATGCAGACCATGACGATGGCGGCGGCGCTCAACCGCGCCCTCGCCGACGCCATCGAAACCGACCCCGACGTCGTCCTGTTCGGCGAGGATGTGGGCGCGCTCGGAGGAGTCTTCCGGATCACCGACGGACTCACCGAGCGCTACGGTGAGGACCGCTGCTTCGACACCCCGCTCGCGGAGTCGGGCATCATCGGCACCGCAGTGGGCATGGCCATGAACGGCATGCGACCGGTCGTCGAGATGCAGTTCGACGCCTTCGCGCTGCCCGCGTTCGAGCAGGTCGTCAGCCACGTCGCGAAGATGGCCAACCGCACCCGTGGCGCGCTGCCCATGCCGATGGTGATCCGGATCCCCACCGGCGGCGGCATCGGCGGCGTCGAGCACCACTGCGACTCGTCCGAGGCCTACTACGCGCACACTCCGGGGCTCACGGTGGTGTGCCCGTCGACCCCGCAGGACGCGTACTCCCTGCTGCGCGCGGCGATCGCGTCGCCGGATCCGGTGGTCTTCCTCGAACCGAAGAAGCTGTACTGGACGAAGGGCGAGGTCGACACCTCGATCGTCGGGGAGATCGGATCCGCCCGGGTCGCTCGCGAGGGCACGGACGTGACCCTCATCTCCTACGGCTCCTCGGTGGCGACGTGCCTCGAGGCCGCCGAGATCGCCGCCGCGGAAGGCCGCAGCGTGCAGGTCATCGACGTGCGCACGCTGACGCCGATCGACGACGCCACGATCACCGCCGCGGTGCGCTCGACCGGCCGCGCCGTGGTCGTCGCCGAGGCGCCGGGTTACGCGAGCGTGGCCAGCGAGATCCAGTCCCGGGTGTTCGAGCGCTGCTTCGAATTCCTCGAGGCGCCCGTGCGCAAGGTCACCGGCTTCGACACCCCGTTCGCCCCGCCGAAGTTCGAGCACTGGTACCTGCCCGACGCCGACCGGGTGCTCGATGCGATCGACACCCTGCACTGGCTCGACGAGCACGGAGAAGAAGCATGACCACCGCGACGACGAAGGTCTTCCGCCTCCCCGACCTGGGCGAGGGCCTCACCGAGGCCGGCCTGGTGCAGTGGCTCGTGCAGGTCGGCGATACGATCCGCACCGACCAGCCCATCGCCGAGGTCGAGACCGCGAAGAGCGTGGTCGAGCTGCCCTCGCCCTATGCCGGCGTGGTCGTGGCGCTGCACGGCGAACCGGGCGAGACGATCGACGTCGGCGCTCCGGTGCTCGAGGTCGCCGATCCCGATGCGTCTGCGGCGCCGTCCGCCGCGGTTCCGGCCGCCGCGGGCGATGTCGAGAAGGAGGCGTATCGGTCCGAGGAGCGCGCCGGATCCGGATCCGGCAATGTGCTGATCGGTTACGGCACGACCGAACGCGCGGGGTCGGGACGACGCCGCGCGCGCCGCACGGCGGGGCCCGTGCGCGGAGACGGCTCCCCCGCGGGGCGTCCGAGCGTGCCTTTGGACGTTGAGCGAGCACCGGCGGAGCCGGTGTTCGTTGAGCGAGCCGAAGGCGAGTCGAAACGCAGAGACGAGACGCCGCGCGCTGACGATACGGCTGAGTCCGTCGGCCCGGTCGCCGTGCGCTCGCCCCTCGTCCGCCGCCTCGCGCGCGACCTCGGTCTCGACGTGCGCCGGGTCACTCCGACTGGATCCGACGGCGCCGTCACCCGAGCCGACGTGCTGCGCGCCGCCGTGGACCAGGCCGTGGACGGGATCTCCCTGCACGCGCTCGGCGCCTCGGCAGGCGCGACCCTGTCGAGCACCGCCTCTCCCTCGCTCACTGGTCTCGAATTGCGGTCACCGGATGCGAATGACCGCAATGTGCGACCACTGAGCGGGGAGATCGTCGACGGGCTCGCCGTCGCCTCCCGCGAGCGCATGTCGCCGCTGCGCAAGGCGGTGAGCGCGAAGCTCACCCGCAGCCGGTCCGAGATCCCCGAGGCCACGGTCTGGGTGGACGTCGACGTCACCGAGCTCCGGACGCTCCGCGCCGCCATGGCGCCGGAAGGCGGCAAGGCCCCGTCGCTCACGGCCCTCGTGGCACGGTTCGTGCTGATCGCCCTCGCCGAGCATCCGCTGCTGGCATCGCGGCTCAGCGACGACGCGAGCGAGATCCTCTCGTTCGACGGCGTGAACCTCGGGGTCGCCGCCGACACCGACCGTGGCCTCATGGTGCCGGTGATCCCGCGTGCGCACGAGCTCAACGTCGACGAGCTCGACGCGGCGCTGCGCGAGCTCGCCACGACCGCACGAGCCGGATCCATGCCGCCCGAGCGCCTGCGCGGATCGACCTTCACGCTGAACAATTACGGCGGCCTTGGCGTGGACGGATCCGCGGCGATCATCAACCACCCCGATGTCGCGATCCTCGGCATCGGCCGGATGATCGAGCGCCCATGGGTCGTCGACGGCGCAATCGTTGCGCGGCGCATCGCGCAGCTCTCGCTGGTGTTCGACCACCGCGTGTGCGACGGCGGTTACGCCGCCTCGTTCCTGCGCCGGGTGATGGAGCTGCTGGAACACCCGGCGCGCGCCTTCGGCCGGGTGCGCTGACCCCGCGGATCACCCCCGCAGCGCGAGCACGAACGGCAGGACGTCGGTCGCGCCCGCCCGACGGAGCAGGCGGGCGGCGACGGTGAGCGTCCATCGACTGTCGGCCTGATCGTCCACGAGCAGCACGGGGCCGGCGGGCACGGTGAGGGAGTCGGTCGAGAAGCGGTCCCAGACCCCCGCGAGGCGGAACGCGCTGTTGCCCCCTGGCCCGCCGGTCGGGCCTGCTCCGACCATGTCGAGCTCGCCCAGATACGGCAGCCGGCCGATCTCGGCGAGGCTCCGCGCGAGCGACCCGACCAGAAGCGGCCGGGACCGCGACGGCATCGAGACCACCGCGACCGGACGCTCGGCCCACCCCCAGCCGGCGAGCACCCGCACGCAGGCGTCGCGGAGCCGATCGGGAACCGGGCCGTCGGGGGCGCCGGCGGCGAAGAGCTCGCGCAGCGCACCGCCCCAGCCGAGGTCCGTGAGACGCGCGAGCGCGCGCCCTTCCCCCGCCTGCTCCTCCACGGCGATGCGCCCCTTCACGGGGACCCCGAGCCGGTCGGCGCCCGTCGGCCAGGCCCGGCGCGGCTCGATCGGCACGCCCACCCGGTCCAGCGACGCCGTGGCCGCGACGCTGGCCTCGGTGCCGATCCCGGTCGGAAACCACACGCCGGCGCAGTTGTCGCATCGCCCGCACGGCTCGGCCGTGTCGTCATCGAGGGTGCGCTGCAGGAACTCCATACGGCAGCCGGAACCCTGTTCGTACTCCACCATGTGCTGCTGCTCCGCGCGGCGCTCGGCGGCGATGCGGTCGTACCGCTCGGCGTCGTAGACCCAGGGCTCGCCCGTGGCGATCCAGCCGCCCTGCACGCGGCGCACCGCGCCGTCGACGTCGAGCACCTTGAGCAGCAGCTCGAGCGGTGTGCGCCGGATGTCGACCATCGCCTCGAGCACGGGGGTCGACACCGGCGCGTCCCCGAGCACCGCGATCACCCGCTCCGCCCGCTCCCGATCCGGCATCGAGGCCGTCGCGAAGTAGTGCCAGATGTCGCGGTCCTCGACACCCGGCAGCAGCAGCACGTCGGCGCTCTCGCTTGCGCGCCCCGCGCGGCCCACCTGCTGGTAGTAGGCGACCGGAGACGAGGGGGCGCCCAGATGCAGCACGAACCCGAGATCGGGCTTGTCGAATCCCATCCCCAGCGCGCTCGTCGCGACCAGCGCCTTCACCTCGTTGCGCTTGAGCATCGCCTCCGACTCGGCACGCTCGTCCGGATCCGTCTGGCCCGTGTAGGCGCGCACCTCGTGTCCGCGATCGCGCAGCAGACGCGCCGTGTCGACGGCTGCGGCGACCGTCAGCGTGTAGATGATGCCGGATCCGGGCAGCTCGTCCAGATGGCTGAGCAGCCAGGCCAGCCGGCTGGGCGCATCGGGCAGCCGCAGCACCCCGAGCCGCAGAGAGGAGCGGGCGAGCGGACCCCGGATCGTGAGCACCTCGGATCCGCCTCCTGCCTCCGCAGCGCCGAGCTGCTCAGCGACATCGGCCACCACCCGGCTGTTCGCGGTCGCGGTCGTGGCGAGCACGGGCACGTCGGCAGGCATCTGCGCGATGAGCTCGCGCAGCCGCCGGTAGTCCGGGCGGAAGTCGTGCCCCCAGTCGCTGATGCAGTGCGCCTCGTCGACCACGAGCATGCCGATCCGGCGTACGAGGGCGGGCAGCTGCTGCTCGCGGAACGAGGGGTTGTTGAGCCGCTCGGGCGAGACCAGGAGCACGTCGACCTCGTCGCGGTCCAGCTGCGCGAGCACGTCGGCCCACTCATGCGCGTTCGTCGAGTTGATCGCGACCGCGCGCACGCCCGCGCGCTCCGCGGCGGCGATCTGGTCGCGCATGAGCGCCAGCAGCGGCGAGACCAGCACGGTGGGGCCGGCGCCCTCGTGCCGCAGCAGCAGGGTCGCGACGAAGTAGACGGCCGACTTGCCCCACCCGGTCCGCTGCACCACCAGCGCCCGCCGCCGGTCGGCGACCAGCGCCTCGATCGCCTCGTACTGCCCATCGTGGAACTCGGCGTCGGGTCGGCCGACGAGGGCTCGCAAGGCAGTGAGGGCGGCCGCGTGCGTCTCGGGTGAAGCGCCGTGCTGCGTCATGCCTCCAGCCTGCCGCACTCCTCCGACATGCGCTCGCCCGCCCTCCCCCGCGCGCGGCTACGCTCAGAAGATGAGCACACCGGCGCGACCAATGACCGGTCCCTGCGCCGCGATCGCCCCGAGGACCGCTTCGTGATCACGCGGGACCTCGCGCTCGCGCTGCGCGACGCCGGCCTGGCGTGGCACCCCGCGGAGGGCGACCGCTTCCAGCTCGTTCTGCCGGATGAGGTGGAGCTGGAGATCGAGGCCGACGTCTTCACCGTCAGCATCATGACCATCGAGGCCCGGCGCACCCCGACCGGCACGATCCTCGCATTCAACGGCACCACCGAATGGGCGCTCGACGCGGTGACGGTCACCGAAGCGGTCTGGCTGCCGCGTGAGGATCAGCTACGGGATCTGCTGCGCGGCACATTCCGCCGCCTGGTGCGGCTCGACGACGCGTTCCAGGTCGAGATCGAGATCGCCGGGCAGCCGCTGCTCTTCGAGCATCCCGATCCGTCCGAGGCGTACGGGCAGGCGCTGCTCGCGCTCATCCAGCGCTCGCGCTGACGAAGTCCGCCGCGTAGGGGCGTCGCACGGACCGCCTGGCGGGGTACGGCGCACCCCGACGGCCGCCGCCCTCCGTCGACGTCTCGCTCGCCATGACCCTCGCATCCTCGGAATCTTCGCATCCTCGCATTATTTACGAATTTTCTTGCCATCTTCGATATTTTGTGAGAATCTCGCATCTGTCGGCACGATGGGCTGGCAGACGCAACGGGGCGAGTCGAGCGGACGCGCCTCGCTTCTGGAGGAACCGAATGAGGATCGCGAACCACGACGGCCGGAGTCTCCTGGTCATCGACGAGCAACACGGAGTCGACATCGCCGAGGCGAGCAACGGCCAGTTCGGGCCCACCCCCGAAGCCGTACTGCAGAACTGGGACGAGTTCACGCTCTGGGCGAAGACGCTCGACACCGCCGCGCTACCGACGCTGCCGATCGAGCGTTCGCTCCTCGGCAGCCCCTCTCCCATGCCTCGGCAGGTCATCGCGGTCGGCCTGAACTACAGCGCCCACGCCGCGGAGTCAGGGTTCGACCTGCCGGATCAGCTCCCGCCGACGTTCACGAAATTCGTCTCGTCGATCACCGGGCCGGACACCGATGTGCAGCTTCCGCCCGGCGGCCACACCGACTGGGAGGTCGAGCTCGTGGTGATCATCGGCCGGGCGGGGCACTGCATCGCGGAGGCGGACGCATGGGATCACGTCGCCGGTCTCTCGGTCGGCCAGGACCTCTCCGAGCGCATCTCGCAGTTGCAGGGACCGGCACCGCAGTTCTCGCTTGGCAAGTCGTTTCCTGGGTTCGCCCCGATCGGTCCGTGGCTCGTCACGCCGGACGACGTCGGGAACCGCGACGACCTGGCCCTGGGCTGCGCCATCGACGGAGAGATCGTGCAGGAGGGCCGGACCCGGGACCTCCTTTTCCCCGTCGCAGCGCTCATCGCACGCCTGTCGGCGACCATCACGCTCCTTCCCGGCGATGTCATCTTCACGGGCACCCCGGCCGGGGTCGGCGTCGGACGCACACCCGCCCGGTTCCTTCAGCCCGGTGAATCCCTGCGCAGCTGGATCGAGGGAATCGGCGAACTGAATCAGCGCTTCCTCGTCCCCGCTGACCCCGCAGCCGGCCCGAACCTCTCCTGAAAGGCAGCACTCATGACCGGAACCGGGCTCATCTCCTCCCTGGGCTATGTGTCGCTGCGGACGACCGACCTCGACGCCGTCATCCGTAACGCCACCGAGATCCTCGGACTGCACGAGGTCGAGTCGACGCGGCAGAAGACGTTCCTCAGCGCGCAGGCCAACCATCACGAGATCGTGTACACCCGCAGCGACGAGAACTCCGTCGACCACATCGGCCTGGTGGCGCAGAGCCGGCAGGCCCTGGCGCAGATCCGCGAGAACGTCGCCCGCGCCGGATACCGGGTCGTCTCGGAGCAGCCGATCGAGGATCAGATCGACGAGGGCTTCGCCGTCGTCGGACCCGAGGGGTTCACCTGGCAGATCTACCTCGAGCGTTCCGCCTACAGCATGGTCAAGCACGGCGGTTTCGGACCCGATCGCTTCGGGCACGTGAATGTCCAGGTCGTCGACGCTCTGGCCATGCGCGACTTCCTCGTCGACGTGTTCGGCTTCCGCGTCTCCGATCAGATCGGCGCCGATGCCGCGTTCTTCCTCCGCTGCAACAACGATCATCACGGTGTCGCGGTCTTCAAGAGCGCCCGCGCCGCGATGCATCACCACGCCTGGCAGACCCAGAGCATCGTCGATCTCGGCCGTCTCGGCGACCGGCTCGCGCGTACGGGGTCCCGCCTGGCCTGGGGCCCGGTCCGGCATGGCGCGGGCGACAACATCGCCGTCTACTACGTCGAGCCGACCGGGGCCGTCATCGAGCTCTACACCGATCTGGAGCGCATCTTCGATCCCGAACGCGAGGTCCGGCGGTGGCGCGAGGACGACCTGTTCTGGATCAACCAGTGGGACGGACAGGTGCCCGACGGCATCCTCGACCACGGCGTCCCCCCGACCGCACGATGACCCGGCACGAACCGGTTCCCGCACGGCACACCGCATCAGCGAAGGGAGATCGTCATGAGCGACACGCCTGAGACCGCACGAGCGGTGCCCCCAAGGACGGAGGATGGCGCCTCCGCCGGCACGGACACCATGATCAGCGTGAAGAATCTCACGCACTGGTTCCCCTCCGCGCGTTCGACCCATGTCGCCCTCGACGCGATCTCGCTCGACATCCGGCGGGGCGAGTTCGTCTGCCTCGTGGGCCCCAGCGGATGCGGCAAGACGACGCTCCTGAACATGATCTCCGGCCAGCTGACGCCGCGCCGCGGGTCGGTTGAGGTCACCACCACGCAGCCGGCGTCCTCCGCCGTCGGGTACATGTTCGCGCGCGACTCGCTGATGCCATGGCGCACGATCAGCAGCAACGTCGCCTACGGACTGGAACTGCGACACGTGCCCAGGGCCCGACGCTCGGCGCGCGTCGCGGAGATGCTCCACCTGGTGGGGCTCGACGGCAAGGGCGACATGCATCCCTCCCAGCTCTCGCACGGCATGCGCCAACGTGCGAACCTCGCCCGCACGCTCGCGATGGATCCGGAGCTGCTGCTCGTCGACGAGCCGTTCGGCGCCCTCGACGCGCAGACGAAGGCCCGCCTGCAGGGCGAGTTCCTGCGCATCTGGGAGGGGACGGGCAAGACCGTGGTGTTCGTCACCCATGACCTCGGAGAGGCTGCGCTCCTCGCGGATCGCATCGTGATGATGCGCGAAGGCACGATCCGCACGGACATCGCCGTGGACTTCCCCCGCGCCCGGAATCTGGACACGCTCCGATTCGAGCCCGGGTACCAGGATCTCGTCCGCTCCTTGTGGGACCTGTTCGCCGAAGGAGCGGAATGATGTCGCCGACCAGCATCACTGGCAGCCTTGCCGCGCGCGTCGACGCCGAACTGAACGACGCGATCGCCACGTCCGCGATCGTGACGGTGCGCAACAGACGCGGAATGAGCGTTCTGATCCGCGTGCTGCAGGTGCTCAGCCTGGTCGTCGTCCTGGCGATCTGGGAATGGTTCGCCGCCGTCGGGATCCTCAATCCGCTCTTCTTCTCGCGCCCGAGCGCGATCGGCGGATTCTTCGTCTCCAACTTCGGCGCGCTGATGGCGGATGCCGGAGTCACGCTGCGCGCGACGCTGCTCGGCTTCGCCATCGGCAGCGTCGCCGGCGTGGCGGCGGCCTTCGCCATCACCGCCGTCTCCCTGCTCGACCGTGTACTACAGCCGTGGATCTCGGTCCTGATGAGCATCCCCCGCGTCGCTCTGGCGCCCCTGTTCCTGCTCTGGTTCGGCATCACCGAGATGTCGAAGGTCGCGCTCGCTGTGTCCATCGTGTTCTTCATGGTGCTGGTCTCGACCGCCGCGGGCACCAAGAGCGTCCCGCCCGACCTCGTCTCGCTGGGGAGGGCCTTCCACGCCTCGCCGTGGCAGCGCTTTCGGACCATCATGCTTCCCGCCTGCGTCCCGGCGATCTTCGCCGGCCTGCGCCTCGGCGTCGTAACCTCGATCCTCGGAGTCGTGTCCTCGGAGATGGTCGCCTCCAGCAGCGGCCTCGGACAGAAGGTCGTGCTCTACGGGCAGAACTTCAACTCCGCCGGCGTCTTCGCCGTGCTCGCACTGCTCGCGGTGATCACCACGGCCATGAACGGCGTCGTGGCATGGACCGAGCACACGCTGCTGCGCTGGCAGCGCCTCTGATCCGTCTTTTCCCCTCCCATTCCCCGCCCGAATCCCGCTTCCCACCCGACATAGACCGGGCCGTCGAAGTCGACGGCCTCAGACCCCTGGAAGGATCCGCAATGAAGAGGTACACCCGCGCAAGCCTGGCAGCGCTGGGCGCGCTCGCGCTGATCGGCGGCCTCGCCGCGTGCAATCCCGCCGTCACCGGCACCGCGCCGTCGTCCGCCTCGGCATCGGGCGACATGTCCAAGAGCATCACGATCAACTACAGCGCTCCAGTCGCGGGCGCCCTGCCGTTCCTCCCCGTCGACGTGGCCCTCGCCAAGGGATACTTCACCGAGGACGGAATCGACCTCAAGGTCGTTCAGACCTCGGCGCAGGCCCTGCCCGCCGCGCTCGCGGGCAACCAGCTCGACATGTCGGCCGACGTCGTCTACAACGTCGGCCGCTACCTGCAGAACGGCGTCAAGGTGCAGTTCGTCTCGGGGCTGAACGAGAACGTCGACTTCACGCTCCTGGCGGCGAAGAACGTGGACATCCCGAAACCCCAGGGCGCGGACGGGTGGAGGGCGTCGTTCGAAGCCCTGCGAGGGAAGTCGATCGGGGTCGCCGCGAAGGCGGGGCCCATCGGCCTCACCGTGACGAAGCTCATGAGCGAGGCCGGCGTGCAGCCCGGCGAATACACGCTCATCGACACCCCCGGACCGGCCGCCGGCAACGCGCTCTCCGCGGGACAGGTCGCGGCGGTGGTCTCGGGCGGAGGGTTCGATCTTCCGCTCGTGGAGCACGGGCTCGCCTCGTTCGTGTTCCGGCTGGATGCCGGCATCCCGGACATCTTCGGGCACCAGTCGAATGCGGCGCTGTTCATGACGGCGCAAGCCATCGCCGCCAAGCCGGGCGCCGCCGAGCGGGTGCAGAAGGCGATCGCGAAGGCCACGGCATTCATCCAGGATCCGAAGCACCTCGACGAGGTCGTGACGATCGCAAAGGCCGGAGGCACCCCGGACAGCAAGGCGCTGCGCGACCGCATCTCCGAGTACACCTATAACGCCACCCTTTCGCTGCCCGGCCTGAAGTCCGGCTTCGAATGGGCCAAGACCGCGGGTATCACGGATTCGGTGGTCGACGCGAAGTCCACGATCGCTGAGAGCGTGAAGGCCGAATGAACGACGCCACTGCTCCGGCGGGACTGTCGGAGGCGCAGCGTGCCGTGCACGACGCGATCGCCGGCGGCCCCCGGGGCGGTGCCTCGCCGTTTCCACTCCAGAACCCGGACGGTTCGCTCGTCGGCCCTTTCGGCCTGATGGTCCGGTTCCCCGTACTGGGCGCCCCCCTGCAGGAGCTGGGGGCGGTGCTGCGGTATCGGACGAGGATGAGCGCGCGCGTCCGCGAGATCGTGATCCTCACCGTGGCCCGCGCCGCGGACTCCGCGTTCGAGCGTTACGCGCACACGGCCGTGGCACGGACCTCCGGGCTCTCCGACGCTGAGATCTCCGATCTCCGCACCGGGCGGTTCGTGTGCACCGATCCGATCGAGTCCGCTGCTGCCCAGCTCGCCGAAGACCTGACGGCGCATGCGAACCCTCCGGCGCAGGGATCCGGTCTCGCCGCGGAGCTGGTGGCCGAGGTGGTCACCACGGTCGGCTACTACCGATTGCTGGCCCAGCTGATGTCCCGGTTCGGGATCGGCGCCCCGGAAGGCGAAGACGATGCCTGACCGGTCAGGCGATGCCGTCGAAGTACCGTGCGGTCATCCTGATGTGTTCGCCGAGGAGCTCTGGACCGCGTACGAGGTCACGGGCGGTCGCGGCATCGCGCAGCGCGATGTGCTCGGCATCGCGGCGCGCCTCATCCTCCGCGGTCATCACGGTGACCGATGCCGATCGGTACAGCTCGGCCGCATCCCTCAGCGACATGGCCACGGCGACCAGTCTGCGGTTCGGACAGCCGGCCAGCAGCGTCTCGTGAAACGCCCGGTGAGCCGACACCCAGGCATCCTTGTTCCGCTCGCCTTCCGAATCCCGCTCGATGCGGTGCAGCCGGTGGTACGCGCCGATGACGTCGCTCTCCCAGTCGACGCTGCCGTGCGCGATCGCACTGCGGAACGCTTCGCACTCCACCACGAGCCGCGTGTCGATCAGCTCGTGCAGGTCCTTCTCCGAGACGGCCGCGACCCGGAATCCGAGCTGCGGCTCGGCGACGACGAGGCCTTCGGAGGTGAGGCGGATCAGGGCCTCCCGGACGACACCGACACTCGCCTGCAGCCGGCCGGCGATCTCGGCCAGCGGCAGCTTCGATCCCGGCACCACGACGCCGGACAGGATCTCCCCCCGCAGCTGGGTCTGGACGGGTTCCACTCGGGTCTTGGCTGTGCTCACCTCGCCAGTATTTCAAAGATTGGTGAAGTTTTGGAATCTTCTCCCCCGTCCTCCGTGTCGGCGGCGGCCGACCCGCTCCCGGCCGAGTCCCTCCTGCTGCGACGACCCGATGGATCGACGCTGCCCGTCGAGCGCTATCCGAGCCCGAGGCCCGATTCCCCCACTGTGATCTACCTGCATGGCGGCGGCTGGGTGACCGGCAGCTGTCAGGACCACCCGGAACGTCTCGCCGCACTGGCCGCCCGCGGCGTCTCGGTCCTCTCCGTCGGATACCGCACCGTGGACCGCGCGCCGTTCCCCTCCCAGCGCGACGATGTGGAAGCCGTGATCGACGCCCTCGCCCCCACGGGCACCGGGGTGTTCCTCATGGGGGCCTCCGCCGGCGCGCACCTGGCGGCGCTCATCGGCTACACTCGCCCGCACGCCGTCGACGGCGTCATCGGGCTCTTCGGCCGGTACGACCTCACCGCCGCCGGCGACGAACTGCGTCCCGCACCCGGCCTCACCGTCCCCGCCGAGATCCTCCGCACGGAGGCGGGCCCCGACTTCACCGGTCTGGACCCGCGTTCCCGCCTGGCTCTCCTGGCCGGAGCACCGCTCGCCGCACTCGATGACGAGATGCTCGCCGCACTCAGCCCCACCTCGATGATCATGCCTGCCGCACCGCCCACGCTGCTGCTGCACGGCACTCGGGACGCGGTCGTTGATCACCGCCATTCCGAACGGCTCGCGGCACGGGCGGCCGAGGTCGACGTCCCCTGCCGTCTCGTGCTCGTCGCAGGGGCGAACCATGAGGATCCTGCCTTCGCCGAGCCGCCCGCGATCGAGGAGATCGCCCGATTCGTGACAACGTTCACACCCGCAGTCGAGGAGAATCATGAGTGAGATGGATGCTGATGTCATCGTGGTCGGAGCAGGGCCCTCCGGCCTGACAACCGCCGCCGAGCTCGCGCTGCAGGGGGCGCGCGTCCTCGTGTTCGAGCGACGAACCACCCCGGTGCAGTCCCGCGCCGGCACCGTGCTCCCCCGCGTGCTCGAGCTGCTGGACTACCGTGGCCACGCCGATCGCTTCATCGCGCGCGCCGCCGCCATCCGGAAGAACCCGTTCCTGCTCTTCCACATCTGGGCGGGGATGCAGCCCGTGCACTGGCGGCTTCTGCGCACCGAGTTCCCCTATCGCCTGATCCTGCCGCAGAGCGTCACGGAGGAGGTCCTCGACGAGATCGTGGCCGAGGCCGCTGTGCCGGTGCATCGCGGGCACACCGTCGTCGGGCTGAGTCAGGACTCCGACCGCGCATCGGCCGTCACCGAGGACGAAAACGGCACACGGCGCACCTGGACGGCGGGGTACATCGTCGGCGCGGACGGCGGGCGCAGCGCCGTGCGCACGCTCGCGGGCATCCCGTTCGAGGGACACGACGGCACCTTCACGGGAATCATCGTCGATCTGCCACTCGACATGAAGTGGCCCGCCGGTCGCGGCATGGCCGACAACGAGCATGGCTGGGGCGCGTCCTTCCCCTTCGGCGCAGACGGAGCGACCACCCGCTTCAACCTCGTGCACGCGGAGCGCCGGCACGCCGACAAGTCCGAACCGGTCACGGTCGAGGAGGTGCGCTCCTGCATCCGCGACATCTTCGGGCTGGAGCTCGAGTTCGACCACCTGCTCTGGGCGTCCCGCTTCACCGACGCGATGCGGGTCGCAGGGAGCCTGCGCTCCGGCCGGGTGTTCCTGGTCGGCGAAAGCGCGCGCATCCACTATCCCGCCAGCGGCGTCGGGATGAACTTCTGCATCCAAGATGCATTCGACCTCGGCTGGAAGCTCGGCCGCGTCGCGACCGGAGCGTCGCCCGCGTCGATCCTGGACACCTACGAGGCCGACCGCCGCCCCGTCATCGACGGCCTCCTGGAGAGCGTGCAGGCCCAATGCTCGATCCAGTTCGACTTCACGCCGGAAGGGATCGCCTTCCGGCGGATGTTCGCGCGGGACATCCTGCCGCAGGAGAGTGCCAACCGCGAGATCGGACTGCAGCTGAACGGCCTGAGCGCCGCCTATCCGACGGCCCGCTCCGGCGCCGACGTGGCGGGCCGCCCCATCCCGCCCCTGACGATCCGCACCGCCGAGGGGCAGCACACCAGCGCAGAGCTCCTGCGCGAAGGCAGACTGCTGACCCTGGATCTCGTCGGCGACGGCGCTTTCGCCGACCTCGAGGCTCCGGGGGTGACGGTGATCAGCGGAGTCATCCCGAACCCGCCGGAGCACTGGGGCACGATCACCGCTGCCATCGTGCGTCCGGACGGATTCGTGCACTGGGCGACGAGCGAACGCCCCGCCGACCTCACGACCGTGCGTGACGCGCTGGCGGACTGGGTGACGATCCCGTGAGCGGTGCGGCTTCCGCGGTCACGGTCCTCCGTGGCGCGACCGTGGTGACCATGGACCAGCAGCGTCGTGTGCTGCGCGACGCGGACGTCGTCATCCGGGAGGGCCTCATCGCCGAAGTCGCGGAGGGCAGGTCCACGATCCTGGGCGAGGTCGTCGACGCCACGGAGTGGATCGTGATCCCGGGGTTCGTCGACACGCATCGTCACACCTGGCAGAGTGCGATCAGGCACACCTACGGCGACGCGGATCCGCTGTCGTACTTCCGCGAAGTGCTCGCCGGCGCGGGCACGCACTACCTCCCGGAGGACGTGTACGCCGGAACCCTGCTCGGGGCGGTGTCGGCGTTGAGCGCCGGCACGACGACGCTGTTCGACTGGGCGCACATCCAGAACTCCCCCGCGCACGCCGATGCCGGCATCGCGGCGCTGACCGAGGCGGGCATCCGCGGGATCCTCGGCCACGGCTGGCCGCTGACGGCGACCGGCGAGTGGACCGACGACAGCGTGCTGAAGCATCCGCGCGACGTCGAGCGACTGGCCGCGACCACGGCGGGATCTCCTCTCCTTCAGCTGGCTCTCGCGGCGCGCGGACCCGAGATGGCCTCGGCCGAGGTGTGGCACGACGAGATCGCCCGCGCGCGGGACCTGGGCATCCGGGTCAGCGTGCACGTGGGCGCCTACCGCCACAACGCCGCCGCGCGCGCCGTCGCCCAGTATCACCGCGCGGGGCTGCTCGGACAGGACATGACCTTCGTGCACTGCTCGAACACCTCGACCGAGGAGCTGTCGATGATCGCCGATGCGGGCGCCACGGTGTCGCTGGGTGTGCACTGCGAGCTGAACGCGAGGGGTATCGGAGACATCCCGCTGGACCGGCTGCTGTCAGTGGGGATCCGGCCCAGCCTCAGCGGAGATACCGAGACCAAATGCTCTGGCGACATGTTCACGCAGATGCGTTCGCTGTTCGGCTACTACCGCTCGTGGGTCGGGGGCGGCCACAGCAGCGTGGCGGAGCCGCACCAACTGACCCTGCACGACGTGCTGGAGTTCGCGACGCTTCAGGGGGCGCGCGCCGTCGGCCTCGATGACGTGATCGGATCGATCACTCCGGGCAAGTCCGCTGACATGGTCTGCATCCGAGCCACGGACCTCAACCTCGCGCCGGTATCGGACCCCGTCGCAGCCGTCGTTCTCGGCGCGCACGAAGGCAACGTCGACACCGTCTTCGTTGCGGGCCGACGGGTGAAGAGCGGCGGTCGGATGGTGCACGCGGACACCGGACGCGTCGTCGCGGACGCCCGGGCCTCGCAGAGCAGGCTCGCGGCGCTCGGCGTCGGGCGCTGAGCCGAAGCATCCGTTCGGGCGTTCCTCCCTCGGGCACACCCAGCGCGATGTCCGACCCCAGTGTGACAATGCCGTCATGAAGCTCAGCGAGCTCGTCGCCGCGGCTGGCCAGACCGCTGCCACCTCATCGCGCCTGGCCAAGATCGACGTGCTGGCGCGGCTGCTGCAGAGTGCCGAGCCCGGGGAGTTCGCACCCGTCGTCGGCCTGCTGCTGGCCTCACCCAGACAGGGCCGGCTCGGCGTCGGCTGGCGCGGTATCACCGCTATCGACGTGCCGCACGCCGCCGAATCGGCGCTCACGATCGACGACGTCGACCGCGCGCTCGACGAACTCGCCGCCGTCACGGGATCGGGATCCGCCGCTGTTCGCTCCGCCGCGCTCGAGGGGCTCGCGGGACGCGCCACGGCCGCGGAATGGGACTTCCTCGCCCGGGCGATGCTCGGCGAGCTGCGCACCGGCGCGCTCGCGGGCGTGGTGCTCGACGCGATCGCCCGCGCCTCCGACCGCCCTGCCGCAGCGGTGCGACGAGCCGCGATGCTCTCCGGCGACCTCGGCGCGACCGCGCTCATCGCCCTGACCGGCTCCGCGGAGGATCTGGATGCGGTGGGTCTGGCCGTGGGCCGCCCCGTGCTACCGATGCTTGCAGCGAGCGCTGCGACGCCGAGCGCGGCGCTCGAGATCACCGGCGAAGCATCCGTCGAGTACAAGCTCGACGGCGCGCGGATCCAGGTGCACCGCCACGGTGACGACGTCCGCATCTTCACGCGCAGCCTCGCCGACGTGACGCACCGCCTCCCCGAGATCGTCGAGATCGTGCGCGCGCTACCCGCCCACGACGTCATCCTCGACGGCGAGACCCTGTCGCTCGACGAGGACGGCGGGCCGCGCCCGTTCCAGCAGACCATGTCCCGCTTCGGCGCCGACGTCGCACGCGAGCTCGTGCTGCGGCCGTGGTTCTTCGACGTGCTGCACGTCGACGGCCGCGACCTCCTCGACGAGCCGCTCACCGTGCGCCTCGAAGAGCTCGAGCGCGTCGCCGGCGCCTGGCGCATGCCGGGCATCGTCACCGCCGACCCCGAGGAGGCCGAGCGCCTGTCCCGGGAGGCGCTGACAGCCGGGCACGAGGGCGTGGTCGTCAAGGCCATCGGATCCGCCTACGCGGCAGGGCGCCGCGGCAAGTCCTGGGTGAAGGTCAAACCCGTGCTCACCTACGACCTCGTCGTGCTCGGTGCGGAATGGGGATCCGGCCGCCGCCGCGGCTGGCTCTCGAACCTGCACCTCGGGGCCAGGGATCCGGACGGCGATTTCGGCGAGCCCGGCGGCTTCGTCATGGTCGGCAAGACGTTCAAGGGCCTCACCGACGAGTTGCTGCGCTGGCAGACGGAGACGTTCCCCGGCTACGAGACGCGACGCACGGGTGCCGCCGTGCTCCTCCGCCCCGAGATCGTCGTCGAGATCGCGATCGACGGCGTGCAGCAGTCGCCACGCTATCCCGGCGGGATCGCGCTGCGCTTCGCCCGGGTCAAGCATTACCGTCCCGACAAGACCGCGGCCGACGCGGACACGATCCAGACCCTCCGCGCGCTGCTTCGGGAATAGGCGCTCCGCGGCAGCCGCCGCCGATCGCTACACTGGGAGCGTCCGGCGCATGCGCGAACCGCTGCCGCGCCGGTGCTCGAAAAAGGGGCACGAAGCCCGCAGTGCGACGACGCGCTCCGGCGAGACACATACGGATCCTCGTTCCGTTGTCGTCTCGAAAGGCCTTCAGCATGCCCACCGTCTCCGCGCACGTCGCGCTCACCCTCGCCCAGCACATCGATGCCGTCTTCGGCGTGATGGGCAACGGCAACGCCTACTTCCTCGACGCGATCGAGAAGCAGACCGACGCCTCGTTCACGGCCGTCCGTCATGAGCAGGGCGCCGTGGTCGCCGCCGACGCGCACTTCCGCGCCTCCGGCCGCATCGCCGCCGCCACCAGCACCTACGGGGCCGGCTTCACGAACACGCTCACGGCTCTCGCCGAATCGGTGCAGGCGCACATCCCCCTGGTCCTGGTCGTCGGCGACGAGCCCACGAGCGGGCCGCGCCCCTGGGACGTCGACCAGATCGCCCTCGCGTCGGGCGTCGGCGCCCGCACCTACACCGTGGGCCGGGCCGACGCCGCCGCCACCACGGTCATCGCCATCGAGCACGCCCTCACCTACCGGGTGCCCGTCGTGCTGGCCATCCCCTACGACGTCGCCGCGCTCGAGGCGGGCGAGGTGCCCGCCGCTCCGGCTCCGCGTGTGCCCGCGCCGCTCGCTCCCAAGGGGGAGTTCGCCGAGGGCATGCTCGACCGGATCGCCGAGGCGTTGCGCTCCGCGAAGCGTCCGTTCCTGCTCGCCGGGCGCGGTGCCTGGCTGGCCGGCGCCGGCGAGGCCCTGACCGCGCTCGCCGACGCGACGGGCGCGCTGACCGCCTCGTCCGCGCTCGGCCGCGGAGTCTTCGGCGACCAGCGCTACGACCTGGGCGTGACCGGCGGATTCGGCGCCGAGGGCGCGATGGAGCTCGTCCGCACCGCCGACGTCGCCGTGGTGTTCGGGGCGTCGCTGAATCAGTTTACGATGCGGTTCGGCGCGCTGTTCGCACCCGGCACGCAGGTGTTCCAGATCGACGTGGCCCCGGCCGCGACCCACGCGCACGTGGGCGGCTTCGTCCGCGCGGACGCGCGGCTCGCCGCCGAGGCGCTCGTCGCCCGGCTGCAGGGCGCGACGGGCTCAGACTGGCGCGAGAGCGTCGACGTGGCCACCGCCCGCGCGTACGCGCCCGGCGACGAGGCCGCGCCCGACGGCCGGCTCGACCCACGCTCCGCCGCCCGCCGCATCGCCGAGCTGCTGCCCGAGGATCGCGTGGTCGTCTCGGACGGCGGGCACTTCATCGGATGGGCCAACATGTACTGGCCGGTGGCATCACCCGACCGGATGATGATGATCGGCACCGCGTTCCAGGCGATCGGACAGGGCTGGCCCAGCGTCGTCGGCGCGACCCGGGCGCGCCCCGAGTCGACCGTGGTGCTCACCTCGGGTGACGGCGGCGGGCTCATGGCGATCGCCGATCTGGAGTCGGCCGTGCGCTCGGCCGGCGGCCGCGGTGTGGCCGTGATCTGGAACGACGCGGCCTACGGCGCCGAGGTCAACCTGTACGGGCTCAAGGGTCTGGCGCGCGAGCCCATGCTCATCCCCCAGGTCGACTTCGCCGCGTTCGCCGCGGCCGTGGGCGCGGAGGGCGTCGCCGTGCACACTCTCGCCGACCTCGACCGGCTCGCCACCTGGGGCGCCGAGGATCCGGCCACGCGCCCGTTCCTCGTGCTCGACCTGCGCATCTCGGGCGACGTGATCGCGCCGTACCAGGAGGAGATCATCCGCGTGAACTCCTGAGCGGAGGGCGCCCGGCCCTGCTCAGCGACGCCAGGGCATGTGCTGCAGCGTCCAGGTGTTGCCGTCGGGATCCTCGAATCCCGCATACAGCACGCCGCCCAGGTCCACGACCGGAGCGACATCGACGCCGCGGCCGATCAGCTCGGCACGCGCAGCCTCGATGTCCGCCACCACGAGGTGCAGACCACGCAGCGAGCCCGGGTCCATCCGCTGATCCGGCAGGCCTTCGGTCAGCGTGATCGAGCAGTAGGAACCGGGCGGCGTCAGCTGCACGATGCGGACGCCCTCCTGCGGGCGGACGTCCACGTCCGCGGTGAAGCCGAGCTGCTCGGCGTAGAAGGCCTTGGCCCGGTCGATGTCCGTCACCGGCACGAGGACCAGCTCCAGCATCATCGAACCCGGCAGCACCTCGGGCACAGGGTTGTCCGTCATCGTCACGACCTCTCCACAGCGCTGCGGCGCGCGCAGAGCCGACGTTACCGGCGGGTGCCGGGCGACGCCAGAGGCGACAGGGATCCGTATCTTCTCGGGATCCGGATCCCTGCCGCTGGTGATCATCACGCCTCCAGGAAGGCGCCCTCCAGGAACGACGCGAGTTCGTCCACGCCGCCGAGCGGCAGGATCGCGGCGACGTACTGGTCGGGCCGCACCACGATCACGACGCCGTCGCGTGACAGCTCCCGCTCGACGAAGATGTCGCCCTTCGACCAGTGCGAGGGCGCAGCGGCGTAGAGCTTCTCCCAGTCGGTGAGGCCGAGCGGGCCGGTCTTCGGCTGGAAGAGCGCGGGCGCGGTCGTGACGTCGAGGTCCTCGTACGACTGCTGGTAGATCGCCTTCACGTCGAAGACCGCGTCCACATCTCCCGCGGCCGGCGTGAACCGCGCCAGCACCGGTGCCACCGCCTCGGCCCAGGCATCGAGCCCGGACCCGGTCGCATCGCCGAACGCGTACACGCGCCAGCGGCCGTCCGCCTTGGCGTGGTGGCCGAGGTGCACGACGTTGCCGTCGGAGACCCGTACGACCTCCGCGCTCTTGAACCGCTTTCCGAGCGGGAACCCGGCCGCGAGAGCCTGGTGCGCGTCGGATCCGATGATCATCGACGAGCCGTACTGCGTCATGAAGCCGGACGGGAACTCGGCCGTTCCCAGGTAGAACGTCGCCAGCTCCTGCGGATCCGAGATCTCCTCGGGCTTGCGCGCCATGAGCGAGGACCACTCGCGGTCGAAGTCGATGAGCTGCTGCGCCACCGGCTTGCGCTCGGCGCCGTAGGTCGACAGCAGCGCCGCCGGCGCGCGGCCGGTGAGCACCGAGCCGAGCTTCCAGCCGAGGTTGAAGCCGTCCTGCATCGACACGTTCATCCCCTGCCCGGCCTTGGCGCTGTGGGTGTGGCACGCGTCGCCGGTGAGGAAGACGCGCGGCGTGGCGGCGGAGCCCGGATCCACGTCGTCGAAGCCGTCGGTGATGCGATGGCCGACCTCGTAGACGCTGTGCCAGGCGACCTGCTTCACGTCGATCGAGTAGGGGTGCAGGATCTCGTTCGCCTTGCCGATGATCGCCTCGATGGGGGTCGCGCGCACGGCGTGATTGTCATCGGCCGCGACCTCGCCGAGGTCGATGTACATCCGGCTCAGGTAGCCGCCCTCGCGCGGGATGTGCAGGATGTTGCCGGCCTCGGCGTTGATCGCGCACTTGGTGCGCCAGTCCGGGAAATCGGTGTTCACGAGCACGTCCATGACGCCCCAGGCATGCGCGGCCATCGCCCCCACGTGCGTGCGTCCGATGGCCTCGCGCACTCCGCTGCGCGCGCCGTCGCAGCCTGCCACGTACTTCGCCCGGATCGTGCGCTCTTCGCCCTCGCGCGCCCCGGCGACGTATCGCACCTGCACCTCGACCGGGTACTCGCCCTCCTCTTGGACGGTGAGGCCGAGGAACTGCACGCCGTAGTCCGGCATGATCCGGCCGGGGCCGTCGGCGGCGGCCTCGGCGAAGTAGTCCAGCACACGGGCCTGGTTGACGATGAGGTGCGGGAACTCGCAGATGTCCAACCCGTAGTCGGCGGTGCGCGCGGTGCGGACGATGTTCTGCCGGTTCTCCGGGTCAGGGCCCCAGAAGTTCATCCAGCCGATGTTGTAGGCCTCGGCGATGATGCGCTCGGCGAATCCGAACGCCTGGAAGGTCTCGACGCTGCGCGGCTGGATCCCGTCCGCCTGGCCCAGCACGAGCCGTCCGTCGCGGCGCTCGATGATGCGCGTCGTGACGTCCGGATACTGCGACATCTGCGCTGCGAGGAGCATGCCCGCAGGGCCGGATCCGACGATGAGCACGTCGATCTCGTCGGGGAGATCCTCGGGGCGGTCGATGCCCGTGCCGGCGGCGGGGAGCACCCGCGGGTCGTGGGACACATATCCGTGGTGGTGGAACTGCATCGTCGTCGATTCCTTCCTGACGGCGCCGTCGGGCTCGGTACTGCGTGACTGCGAGGCTCTTGCGCTTCGCGACGCCATGTTCTATATTCGAACACGAAGTTCTACTATTGAACACAGGCTATCCGAGGTCGCGTCAGCGATCAAGACGGCGAGGAGTATTCGTGGCCGACGCACCCGCTTCGCAGACCCTCAGCCGCGGCATCCGGATCCTGGAGGTCCTCGCCGATGCGCGCGGAGGGCTCTCGATCGACGAGATCGCCGGCGCACTCGGCGTGCACCGCTCGATCGCCTATCGGCTGCTGCGCACGCTCGAGGATCACGGGCTCGTCTCCCGAGACGCCTCGGGGCTCGTGTCCCTCGGCGCGCGCATGGCCGCTCTCGCTGCCGGCGTCGCGAACGACCTGCAGGCGGAGGCCCTCCCCGAGCTCACCGCCGTGGCCAACGAACTCGGCATGACCTGCTTCCTCGCAGTGCTCGACGGCGAGGAGTGCATCACGCTGGTGAGCGTCGAACCGCGGCATGCCGTGGCCAGTGTCGCCCAGCGTCCCGGGGCGCGGCACTCGGTGAAGGTCGGCGCTCCGGGCAAGGCGATCCTCGCGCAGCTGGCGGAGGCGGAATGGCCCTCGGAAGCTTCTTCGGCGCTGCGCTCGGAGGCTGCGGGCGTGCGCACCGCGGGCTTCGCGACGAGCCACGACGAGGTGATCCCGACCGTGCAGTCCGTGGCCGTGCCGCTGGCCCTGCGCGGGCAGCGCCCGGCGGCGATCGCCGTGGTGCACGTCGCCACGGACCGCACCGACGCAGAGATCGCCGCCCGTCTGCAGCGCTCGGCGACGACGATCCGCGAGGCCCTCGGGGCCTGACCGCGACGCGGCGCCTGAACTCCCCTGCACCGCATCACCTCAGGACGGATGCACTTCTGGAGGACGTTCCCGACGGAATCGTCCTCCAGAGCTGCAATCATCCTGTGGAGTCGCGGCCGGCCTCAGGCCTTGGACAGCCCGTAGATCGGGCTCACCGACTGCTCGGCCTCGTGATCGGGCCCGAGCGGGATGCCGCTGCGGTCGCGCAGCAGCAGCGTCGCGATGAGGCCGATCACGGTCATCCCGGCGAGGTACCAGGTGACCGCCTGCGTCGAGCCGGTCGCCTGCACGATCGCGGTCGCGATGGTCGGCGCGAAGGCGCCCCCGGCGATGGCCCCGATCGCGTACGAGATGGAGACGCCCGAGAACCGGATCGACGCCGGGAACAGCTCGGTGTACAGCGCCGCCTGCGGGCCGTAGGTGAAGCCGAGACCGATCGTGAGGAAGGCGAGCGCAGCGAACAGCGGCCCGATCTGACCCGTGTTCACCAGCGGGAACAGCGTGAACACACCGATGAGCTGCAGGATCCATCCGACGATGTAGGTGGTCCGGCGACCGATCCGATCCGAGATCCATCCGGCGACCAGGGTCGACAGCAGCCAGGTGACGGCGGATCCGGCCACCGCCCAGAGCACGGGCCCGCGATCGAGCTTGAGCGCGCCCTCCGGGTTGGTCGCATACCCCTGGATGTATCCGCCGGTGGTCATGTAGCCGACCGCGTTGTTGCCGGCGAAGACGAGCGCGGCGATGATCACGAGCAGCAGATGCTTGCGGAACAGCTGCACGATCGGCATGCTCGCGGCCTCCTTGCGCTCGGCGAGCTCGGTGAACACGGGGCTCTCCTCGACCCGGCGGCGCACGTAGTAGCCGACCACGATCAGTACGACGCTGAGCAGGAACGGGATCCGCCAGCCCCAGGACAGGAACTGGTCGCCCGGCGCGACCAGCGCCATGATCACCATCACACCGGAGGCGATCAGCAGCCCCAGCGGCACGCCGATCTGCGGCGCGGCGCCGAAGATGCCGCGCTTGGCCTTGGGCGCGTGCTCGACGGCCATCAGCACCGCACCGCCCCATTCACCACCGGCCGAGATCCCCTGCAGGATGCGCAGCAGCACCAGCAGGATCGGAGCCGCGACGCCGATCGCGTTCGCATCGGGCAGCACGCCGATCAGCGCTGTCGCCGCACCCATCAGGATCAGCGTCCACATCAGCACCGCTTTGCGGCCGAACTTGTCGCCGAAGTGGCCAGCCAGGAAGGCGCCGAGGGGTCGGAACAGGAAGCTCACGCCGACCGTCGCGAACCCGATCAGGGCGCTGTTGGCGCCGAGGTCCTTGAAGAAGAGCTGGCCGAACACGAGCCCCACCGCGGTGGCGTAGATGAAGAAGTCGTACCACTCGACCGTGGTGCCGATGACGGTGGCGAAGACCACCCTGCGCCGGTCTGCGGATGAGGCGATCGTGCCGGTGGGCGTGAAACCCGGGGAGGATTCTGCGGACATGCTGTCTCCTTTGCGTGGGACGTCGTCGTCTTGGCCGACATCGTCGTCGTGCCCGACGCGGGATCCAGGATCCTGCGGACGGATCCGGATCCCATGCTTGCCGGGCTCGGCACGATGATATACGATTTCGGATACGACGCCAAGGGAGTCCCCTTCGGCACACATCCGCGCGAGGAGGCGCCCATGCCCGCAGCGATCGACCGGCCCGGCAAGATCATCGCGATCCACCTCAACTACCGCTCCCGTGCGGAGCAGCGCGGCCGCATCCCCGCTGCACCCTCCTACTTCTTCAAGCCGGCCTCCTCGGTGGCCGGCACGGACGGCGTCGTCGAGCGCCCGGCGGGCACCGAGCTGCTCGCATTCGAGGGCGAGATCGCCCTGATCATCGGCACCGCCGCGCACCGGGTGCGTGCGGAGGACGCGTGGTCGCACGTCGCCTGGGTGACCGCGTCGAACGACCTCGGGCTCTACGACCTGCGCGCGAACGACAAGGGCTCCAACGTCCGCTCCAAGGGCGGCGACGGCTACACGCCGCTCGGCCCCGACCTCATCCCCGCCGCGGAGGTCGACCCCGCCCAGCTGCGCGTGCGCGCCTGGGTGAACGGCGATCTGCGCCAGGACGACGAGACCAGCGACCTGCTCTTCCCGCTCCCGCAGCTCGTCGCCGACCTCTCCCAGCACTTCACGCTCGAGCCCGGCGACGTGATCCTGACGGGCACGCCGGCCGGATCCAGCGTGATCGTCCCCGGCGACGTGGTCGTCGTCGAGGTCGACGCTCCGCACTCCTCCAAGACGCTCACCTCCGGTGGACTGCGCACCACGGTCACCCAGGGCACCGTCGCCTTCGACGGCGCGCTCGGATCCCTCCCCGCCGTGGACGACCTGCAGCGCGCCGAGGCCTGGGGGTCGCGCGAGGCTGCAGGGCTGCCGGCAGAGGAGGCGCCCGCGGCACCGGCGCCCGCGAAGCCCGCGCTCGATCCCGCGCTGCGCGAGAAGCTCCTCGCCGCCCCGACCGCAGGGCTCAGCGCCCAGCTGCGCAAGCGCGGCCTGCACGCCTGCTTCATCGACGGCGTCTCAGCCAACCTGCCCGGCGCCAAGATCGTGGGCACCGCGAAGACGCTGCGCTTCGTCCCCGCCCGTGAGGACCTCTTCACCAGTCACGGCGGGGGCTACAACGCGCAGAAGCGCTGCTTCGACGCCGTGGAGGAGGGCGAGATCATCGTCATCGAGGCCCGCGGCGACGCCACCACGGGCACGCTCGGCGACATCCTCGCCCTGCGCGCCAGGGCCCGCCGCGCCGCCGGTGTGGTCACCGACGGCGGCGTGCGCGACTTCGCGGCGGTCGCAGAGATCGGCCTGCCCGTGTTCTCGCAAGGCGCGCACCCCTCCGTGCTCGGCCGCAAGCACGTGCCGTGGGACGTCGACGTGACGATCGCCTGCGGCGGTGCCACGGTGCAGCCGGGTGACATCATCGTCGGCGACAGCGACGGCGTGATCGTGATCCCGCCCTCCCTCGTCGAGGAGGTCGTGGATGCGACCCTCGCCCAGGAGGACGAGGACGCCTGGATCGCCGAGCAGGTCGAGGCCGGGCATCCGGTCGACGGGCTCTTCCCGATGAACGCCGCCTGGCGCGCGAAGTACGATGCCGCCCACCGGGCCGACCCTTCGACGGGCTCAGGGACCGGGACCGGCGTCTGATGGCCGACGTCCTCGCCGGCAGCAAGTCGGAGCAGGCCTACGCCTGGATCCGTGCGCGCATCGCCTCCCACGCGTACGGTCCCGGCTTCCGGCTCGTGCTCGGCACGATTGCGGACGAGCTCGGTATGAGCGTGGTCCCGGTGCGCGAGGCGATCCGCCGGCTCGAGGCCGAAGGTCTCGTCACGTTCGAGCGCAACGTCGGCGCCAGGGTCACCCTCGTCGACGAGAGCGAGTACGCGCACACCATGCAGACCCTGGGGCTGGTGGAGGGCGCGGCGACGTCGCTGTCCGCCCCGCTCCTGGACGCGACGGCGCTGGACCGGGCGCTCGAGGTCAACGACCGCATGACGCGCCTGCTCGACAACTTCGACGCGCACCGGTTCACCGAGCTGAACCGCCAGTTCCACTCGGTGCTCTACGAGCCGTGCCCGAACCCGCACATCCTCGACCTCGTGCAGCGCGGCTGGGCCCGCCTGAGCGGCATCCGCGAATCGACGTTCGCCTTCGTGCCAGGACGCGCCGAGCACTCCGTCGAGGAGCACACCCAGATCGTGGAGCTGATCCGCACCGGAGCGGATCCGCTCGAGATCGAGCTCGCCGCCCGCAACCACCGCTGGCGCACGCGCGACGCGTTCCTCGCGGCGCTGCACCCCGAGATCCTCTGACCGCACCACCGAAGCCACCCGAACCACCCGGAAGGACGATGATGACCGACGCCTACGCCCCGGCAGATCTGCCGGAGAAGATCCAGCACTACATCGACGGCGAGTTCGTCGACTCCCTCGACGGCGACACCTTCGAGGTGCTCAACCCCGTCACCAACGAGACCTACGTGCACGCCGCCGCCGGCAAGAAGGCCGACATCGAGCGCGCCGTCGCCGCTGCCAAGCGCGCCTTCGACGAAGGCCCCTGGCCGCGCATGCTCCCCCGCGAGCGCTCGCGGGTGCTGCACCGGATCGCCGACATCGTCGAGTCCCGCGACGCGCGCCTCGCCGAGCTGGAGTCCTTCGACTCGGGCCTTCCGATCACCCAGGCGCTGGGCCAGGCCCGCCGTGCCGCCGAGAACTTCCGCTTCTTCGCCGACCTGATCGTCGCCCAGGCCGACGACGCGTTCAAGGTGCCCGGCAAGCAGATGAACTACGTCAACCGCAAGCCGATCGGCGTCGCGGGCCTCATCACGCCGTGGAACACCCCGTTCATGCTCGAGTCGTGGAAGCTCGGCCCTGCGCTCGCGACCGGCAACACGGTCGTGTTGAAGCCGGCCGAGTTCACGCCGCTGTCCGCCTCCCTGTGGGCGGGCATCTTCGAGGAGGCGGGGCTCCCCCAGGGCGTCTTCAACCTCGTCAACGGTCTCGGCGAGGATGCGGGCGACGCGCTCGTCAAGCACCCTGACGTGCCGCTCATCTCGTTCACCGGCGAGAGCCGCACCGGGCAGCTCATCTTCGGCAACGCCGCGCCGTTCCTGAAGGGCCTGTCCATGGAGCTCGGCGGCAAGAGTCCCGCCGTCGTGTTCGCCGATGCCGACCTCGACACCGCGATCGACGCCTGCATCTTCGGCGTGTTCTCGCTGAACGGCGAGCGGTGCACGGCCGGGTCCCGCATCATCGTGCAGCGCGACATCTACGACGAGTTCGTCGAGCGCTACGCCGCCCAGGCGAAGCGCGTCAAGGTCGGCCTGCCCCACGACCCGACCACCGAAGTGGGCGCTCTCGTGCACCCGGAGCATTACGAGAAGGTCATGAGCTACGTCGAGATCGGCAAGGGCGAGGGTCGCCTCGTCGCCGGTGGCGGACGCCCCGAGGGCTTCCCGACGGGCAACTACGTCGCCCCGACCGTGTTCGCCGATGTGTCTCCGGACGCCCGGATCTTCCAGGAGGAGATCTTCGGCCCGGTCGTCGCGATCACCCCCTTCGACACCGACGAGGAGGCGCTCGCGCTCGCGAACAACACGCGCTACGGCCTCGCCGCGTACATCTGGACCAACGACCTCAAGCGCGCGCACAACTTCGCGGGTGCCGTCGAGGCCGGCATGGTCTGGCTGAACTCGAACAACGTGCGCGACCTGCGCACGCCGTTCGGCGGTGTGAAGGCGTCGGGCCTCGGGCACGAAGGCGGCTACCGCTCGATCGACTTCTACACCGACCAGCAGAGCGTGCACATCACGCTCGGCGCCCCGCACAACCCGGTGTTCGGCAAGCAGGACCCTTCGACGGGCTCGGGGACGCCCGCCGAGCAGGATCTCGACGACCCGGATCCCCGCTGACCGGATCCCGAACCTCTCATCACGCAAGGACGCTGACATGACCAATCGTGCAGACATGACGCTCACCTCCTCGGGCTTCTTCACCAGCCAGGAGGCGCCCATCACGACCGACAACCCGGTCGCCACCCCCTCCTCCCCGCCGCCGGACGTGCTCCGCTGCGCGTACATGGAACTCGTCGTCACCGACCTGGCCGCGTCGCGGGTGTTCTACGTCGACGTGCTCGGGCTGTACGTGACCGAGGAGGACGACGAGGCGATCTACCTCCGCTCCACGGAGGAGTTCATCCACCACAACCTCGTGCTGCGCAAGGGCCCGGTCGCGGCGGTCGCCGCCTTCTCCTACCGTGTGCGGACGCCCGAGGACCTCGACCTCGCCGTCGCGTTCTACACCGAGCTCGGCTGCGACGTGCGCCGCTCGCCGTCCGGCTTCGTGAAGGGCATCGGCGACTCGGTGCGGGTCGTGGATCCGCTGGGCTTCCCGTACGAGTTCTTCTACCAGACCGACCACGTCGAGCGGATGAGCTGGCGCTACGACCTGCACATCCCGGGCGAGCTCGTGCGCCTGGACCACTTCAATCAGGTCACGCCCGACGTGCCGCGCGCCGTGAAGTACATGCAGGACCTCGGCTTCCGCGTCACGGAGGACATTCAGGACGACGCGGGCACGGTCTACGCCGCGTGGATGCGCCGCAAGCCCACCGTGCACGACACCGCCATGACCGGCGGTGATGGCCCGCGGATGCACCACGTGTGCTTCGCGACGCACGAGAAGCACAACATCCTCGCGATCTGCGACAAGCTCGGGGCGCTGCGCCGCTCCGATGCGATCGAGCGCGGTCCCGGCCGTCACGGCGTGTCGAACGCGTTCTACCTGTACCTGCGCGACCCCGACGGCCACCGCGTCGAGGTCTACACGCAGGACTACTACACGGGCGACCCGGACAACCCGGTCATCACGTGGGACGTGCACGACAACCAGCGCCGCGACTGGTGGGGCAACCCCGTCGTGCCGTCCTGGTACACCGACGCGTCGCTCGTGCTCGACCTGGACGGCAACCCGCAGCCGGTCGTCGCCCGCACCGACTCCAGCGAGATGGCCGTCACGATCGGCGCCGACGGGTTCAGCTACACCCGTCCCGCCGACGAGGAGGCCATGCCGGAGTGGAAGCAGGGCGAATACAAGCTCGGCCACCAGCTATGAGCCTGCCCGAATCCACCATCACCGCGCTCGCTGCAGAGCTCGCCGAGGCCGACCGCACGCACGGCGTGATCCCGCGGATCACGGCACGGCATCCGGAGGCGACGGTCGAGGACTCCTATGCGATCCAGGGCGTCTGGCGCGACGCGCAGGTGGCCGCGGGCCGCACGCTGGTCGGCCGCAAGATCGGGCTCACCTCGAAGGCGATGCAGCAGGCCACGGGCATCACCGAGCCCGACTACGGCGTCATGTTCGACGACACCGTGTACCCGTCCGGATCCGAGATCCCCGTCGATCACTTCTCGAATGTGCGCATCGAGGTGGAGCTCGCCTTCGTGCTCAAGCAGCCGCTGGAGGGTCCGGACTGCACGCTCGAGGACGCCCTCGCCGCGATCGACTACGCCGTCCCCGCGCTCGAGGTGCTGAACTCGCACATCGAGCTCGACGGCCGCACGATCGTCGACACGATCAGCGACAACGCCGCCTACGGTGCGATGGTGCTCGGAACCGTGCACAAGCGCCCCGACGAGATCGACCTGCGCTGGGTGCCCGGCGTGCTCTCGCGCAACGGCGAGATCGAGGAGACCGGCGTCGCCGCCGGAGTCCTGGGCCACCCCGCCACCGGCGTCGCCTGGCTGGCGAACAAGTTCCACCAGCACGGCGCGCGTCTGGAGGCAGGAGAGATCATCCTGGCAGGATCGTTCACGCGCCCGATGTGGGTGGCGCGCGGCGACGAGGTGCTGTGCGACTACGGACCGATGGGAACGATCGAATGCCGCTTCGTCTGAATCCGACCTTCCGCGAGCACCTGGCCTCCTCGGACCGCGCGCTGATCGGCATCTGGGCGTGCACCGGCAGTCCTCTCGTCACCGAGATCGCCGCCGGATCCGGACTGGACTGGCTGCTGATCGACGGAGAGCACTCGGCCAACACGCTCGACTCGCTCCAGACGCAGCTGCAGGCTGCTGCCGCCTACCCGATCACGCCGCTCGTGCGCGTGCCGTGGAACGACCCGGTGATCATCAAGCAGGTGCTCGACCTGGGCGCGCAGAACATCATCGTCCCCATGGTCTCCTCCGCCGATGAGGCCCGCGCCGCGGTCGCGGCCACCAGGTACCCGCCCGCGGGCGTCCGCGGCGTCGGATCCGCCCTGGCCCGCAGCGCCCGCTGGAACCGCGTCGCGGGCTACCTCGGCGACGCAGCGCAGCACGTGTCCCTGACCGTGCAGATCGAGACCACGGCGGGCGTGGACGCGGCCGCCGAGATCGCCGCCGTCGACGGCGTGGACGCCGTGTTCGTCGGCCCCTCGGATCTGGCGGCGTCGATGGGGCTGCTCGGACAGCAGACGCACCCCGACGTCGTCGCCGCGGTCGAGCACGTGTTCCGTGCGGTGGCCGCAGCCGGAAAGCCGGTCGGGGTGAACGCGTTCGACCCGGTCGCCGCCGATGCATACATCGCCGCGGGTGCCGCGTTCGTCGCCGTCGGGGCAGACGTGGCTCTGCTCGCCCGCGCCTCCGAGGCCCTCGCGACCCGCTTCCTCCCGGCCCCGGAGGCGGGCCCCGCCGCCAGCTACTGACCCGATCCGTTTCAAAGCGGAACGCCCCAGGCCGCCATACCGCCGGCGAGGTTGCGCAGCGGGGTGCCTTCCGGAGCGGTCGATCGCAGCGCGTCGATCGCACGGGCCGAGCGGATCCCGGACTGACAGGTGACGACGATGTCGCGTCCGTCCGCGGCGGCCTCGCCCAGCCCCGCGGCGAGCGCAGGCCAGCCGTCGGCGAGGATGCGGCCGAGCGGCACATGCAAGGATCCCGGGATCGACGCCGCCGCCCGCTCCGTGGACGTGCGCACGTCGACCACGACGAGACCGCCCGCCCCGGCGCGCAGGCGCACGCCCACCTCGCCCGCGGAGATGTCCTCGAGGCGATCCTCCGGCAGCGCCGCCGCCGCGCGACACGCATCTGCGACCGCCTCGAGCCCGGTCGCTCGCGGGCGGTCCGGATCCGCCGCGAAACGCAGCTCGTCCCATCTCGCAGTGAGCGCGTCGTACCGGGCGAGCCGTCCGACGAGCGGCTCGCCGATCCCGCAGACGAGCTTGAGGGCCTCCACGGCCATCGCCGATCCGACCACGCCGCAGAGCGCGCCGAACACGCCTCCGGTCGCGCAGTCGAGGGACTCGTCATCGGGAAGCTCGGGGAACAGATCCCGGAGCATCGGCCCGCGACCGGGCCAGAACACGCTCATCTGGCCGGCGAAGCGCAGGATCCCGGCCCACACCACGGGGGTGCCGGTGAGCTCCGCCGCGTCGTTGCAGAGGTACCGGGTGGCGAAGTTGTCGCTGCCGTCGAGCACGAGATCGTGCGCCGCGAAGAGCGCCAGCACATTGTCCGGACCGAGCCGTTCGACCCGTGCGACCACCTGCACCACGGCGTCCCGAGCCGCCACGGCTTCCCGCGCCGATTCGGCCTTGGGGCGACCGACATCGCTCTCGGTGTGCAGCACCTGTCGCTGCAGGTTGGTGCGCTCCACCCGGTCGTCGTCGACCACGGTGATCCGGCCGATGCCGGCCGCGGCGAGGTACTGGATCGCGGGGGCGCCCAATCCGCCGGCGCCGATCACCAGCACGCGGGCGGCGGCGATGCGGCGCTGCCCTTCCACGCCGACCCCCGGGAGGGCGAGGTGCCGGGCGAACCGCGCGGCCCGCGCCGGAGGCAATTCGGGGCCTGGCTCCACCAGGGGTGGCAGCGCAGCCGGCCCAACCGCATCAGCCGACCCGACCACATCGTCCGCGACGGCGGCGCCGACGGCGGCCGGCGTCACAGGTCCGCCTCCGACGGGCGGCGTGCGATGAGCCCCTCGGCGCCGGACGAGGCGAGGGCGAGCGGTCGCTTCGGGATCCGCCCCGCCGCGCGCGCCAGCCGCCCCGCCTCGACGGCGGCGCGCATCGCCCTCGCCATCGCCGCGGGGTCGTGCGCGCGGGTGACGGCGCTCGCGAGCAGCACCGCGTCCACGCCGAGCTCCATGGCCAACGCGGCGTCCGACGCGGTGCCGACCCCGGCGTCGAGCACGATCGGCACCCCCGCGCGGTCCACGATCGTCGCGATGTTGTGCGGGTTCAGGATGCCCAGACCGCTGCCGATCGGCGACCCGGCGGGCATCACCGCGGCGACGCCCACGTCTTCCAGACGGCGAGCCAGTGCGGGGTCGTCGTTCGTGTAGGCGAACACGCGGAAACCATCGGCGGCGAGCTCCTCCGCGGCCCGGAACAGCTCCACCGGATCCGGCAGCAGCGTCTCCTCGTCGGCGATCACCTCGAGCTTGACCCAATCGGTCTCGAGCGCGTCGCGGGCCAGCTGCGCGGTCAGCACGGCGTCGCGGGCGGTGTAGCAGCCGGCGGTGTTCGGCAGGGCGCGCACGCCCAGCCGCTCCAGCAGCGCGAACACGGAGTCGCGTCCCTCCGGGGAGAACCGGCGGATCGCGACGGTGGTGATCTCGGTGCCCGAGGCCAGGAGCGCCTGCTCCAGCAGTGCGAGGCTGGTCGCGCCTCCCGTCCCCATGATGAGACGGGAGGAGAACCGCTCCCCCGCGACGAGGAACGGATCCGTCTCCGCGGGCAGGTCCGCAGCGAGGTCGGGACGCGCGCGGGTGGTGTCGATCGCGGTCATGACGGTCAGCCGCCCTGCACCGCGGTGACGACCTCGACCTCGTCGCCATCGGCGAGAGTGCGCACGGACCAGCCGGTGCGAGGCACGACGGAGCCGGCGATCGCCGCGGCGACGCCGAGACGTCCGCCGTCGGCGCGCGCGCCGTCGGCGCGGAGCTCGCGCCCGGTGACCTGCGCCACCAGGTCGAGCAGAGACGATCCGGCCGCGACGGCACGCGGGGCGCCGTTCAGCCGGATCGTGGGGGCAATGGAGGTGTCGGTCATCATCGGCCTTTCTTCGGAGGATGCGGGATACGCGGGAGGGGACCTGCAGAGGCACCGGCGAGGCGCGGGGCGCCGAGTGCACGGCGAGGTCCGGGCGCACGACGGACGAGGTGTTCAGGCGACGCTGAGAGCAGAGGCGACGGTGGCATCCGCCACGCCGGTGCCGCCGAAGCGGAACGGATCCAGCGCCGCCGAGAAGGCCGGGGCGACATCTCGCCCTTCGACCAGGTCCGCACCGAGCTCAGCGGCCAACGGCGTCAGCAGCACGCCATGCCGGTCGAACCCGGTGGCGACGACCAGCCCGGGCGCGACACGGCCGAGCAGCGGCACCGCGTCGGGGCTGCCCGGGCGAGCCCGAGCGAGAACCTCGACGACCTCGCACTCCGCGATGCCGGGCACGATCCGCTCCGCGTCGCGCAGCAGCGCGAGCACGCCACCGGCCTGCACTCCCTCGACGCCGCCCTCGCGCACGGTGGCGCCGAGCACGAGCTCGCCGTCCTCGCGGGGCACGAGGTACACGGCGGAGCCCCGCACCAGCCCGCGGACCGTGTGGGTGAGCAGCGGGCGGATCCCGTCCGGCACCCGCAGGCGCAGGATGTCGCCCCACACCGGACGCAGCGGCAGCCGCGGCACTCCGCCGATCCGCGCCGCCCCCAGGCCCGCGGCCACGAGCACCTCGTCGGCGGGCGCCCGTTCGCCGGACGCGGATCGCACTCCGGTCGCACGCCCGGAGCCGGCCTCCCGTTCGACGGCGGCCACCGCCTCCAGACGCACCCGCGAGCCGAGCTCGGCGAGCAGCGCGGCAGTGACCCGGCGAGGGTCGACCTGATGGTCCTCGGAGACGAGCAGTCCCCCGGACACGGCCGGGGCGAGCGCGGGCTCGAGCTCCCGCGCCTCCGATCCGGTGATCCGCCGCACGGCGCCGCCACCCAGCGCGGCGAGCTCTGCGAGCGTCGCCCGGTCGGCGGCGTCGACGCCGAGCGCCAGAGTGGCGGTACGGCGGTGGCCCGTGCCGAGCCCGGTGCGCTCCTCGAGTGCGCTGACGAAGGCCGGGTAGCGCGCCGCCGCCTCTGCCAGCAGCGGATGCAGGACGTCCTGGCCCCAGGTGAGCTCGGTGGTCGGAGCGAGCATTCCCGCGGCGGCGCGGCTCGCCCCCGCGGCGGGGAGAGGGTCGAACACGGTCACCTCGTGACCGCGGCGAAGCAGTTCGGAAGCGCTGGCGAGGCCGATGATCCCGGCGCCGACGACGATGATGCGCATGGCTGTGCCCTTTCCTACGACGGTATGACCCGTATCAGGTTCAGCGGTCGGCACGTGGCCCTCTCAGCCCCTCTGGGCTCCCGCGGACCCCTCCACCCTAGGGGGTCGTGACGACGGTGATGCACCGATGCCGCCTCCGTGACGGCGCGACTGGCGCATTCATAGGCCTGCGCGGCAGGATGAGGGCATGACGTTCCCCGCCCTCGCGCCCCTCGCCGACCGCGCCGCGCTGTTCGCCGCCCTCCGCCAGGACCAGCTGGTCACCGCGACCGCCGCCCTGGGCGAGCACCGCTGGGACGTCGACCTTGCAGCGGGCACCCTCACCTTCACGTCGGAGACCGATCCGAGCCGCCAGCTCGTCGCGCGGGCATCGCTCGTCGCCACGATCGCCCCGGGACCCCGTTCGCTGATGTGGGCCTGGGCGCACCCGCAGGGCGGATCCGATCCGTCCGTCGCCGGCCTCCGCGACTACGGCACGACCTATTCGATCGATGCGCTGTCCAATCCGGAGCTGCCGTTCCCGGCCGAGATCGACGCGGACCTGGACGGCTGGATCGCCGGCGCCGCGCATCAGGTCGGCGCGATCGCCGAGGAGATCACCGGACGCTCGCCGTACTACTCCGCCCCGGTCGGCAGCGGCACGCGCGCCGTGTTCCTGCTGGACGCAGCCCTTCCGCCGCTCACGGTCGCCGACGCCGTCGTCGCCCTGCCTCGGATCCTGTCCGAGCTGACGCTCTCCGACGCGCGCTCCTCCGTGTGGGATCTGGCCCGGCTCGCCGGCTGGAACATGCAGTGGGCCGATGAGGCGTACTCGGCGGCGGTCGTCAGCGATGCGAGCGGCAGCGCCACGTTCCGCTTCGACGAGTACGCCCGGATCGCGGGCATCGAGTCGCAGCTCGGGCAGGCCCCGCAGGCCTGATCCGGGCGCTGCGAAGCACCCGGAGATGCGTTCGGCCTCGCGCGTCGCGGTGGCCCTCGCGGTCACCGTCGCCGCGCTGCTGCTGTCCGCCGCCCCGGCCTGGGCGCATGTGACAACGGTCGCGTATGCCGACCTCACCGCGACCGGCCCGAGCGATGTCCGGGTCGAGTTCGACCTCCAGTACGAGCTGCTCAGCGCGTCCGCCGCCAAGGCGCAGGACGACCCCGCGCTCTTCGCCACTGCCGTCGAGCACCCTCGGCCGGGCGCGGAGAACCAGGTGCTCGCCGACCACGCCGCCGCCATCCTCGCGTACACCACGAAACGATTCACCGTTGCGGTCGACGGCGGCTCGGTCTGTGCACCGCATCCTGACGTCCCCGCGGTGTTCCACACCAGGGACGCGACCGATTACGCCCGTTTCGGGATCCGCTATGCGTGCGCGGCCGGCCACGGCGGCGCGTTGGTCGTGCACAGCACGCTGTTCCCCGACGCCGAGGGCATGGTCAGGGACACCAAGACGATCGTGACGTACGCGATCGACGGCCGCAGCGGCAGCGCCGCCCTCGACGCCGCGCACCCGCAGTTCTCGACGGCGCAGCCCTGGACCGCGCGCTTCGCCGAGTTCTTCCTGCTCGGCGCCGAGCACCTGCTGACCGGGATCGACCACATCCTGTTCCTCATCGCGCTCATCATCAGCTCGCGCCGGCTGCGCGACGTGGTCCTCGCCGCGACCTGCTTCACCCTCGCGCACTCGATCACGCTGCTGCTCGCCGCGCTCGGGCTCGTGCACATCGGTGCGAATCTGGTCGAGCCCGCCATCGCGCTGTCGATCGCCGCCGTCGCGGGCTGGCATCTCTGGGAGGAGCGGCTCCGACGCGCGGCGCGACGACGAGGCGAGCCGGCGCCGCCGCCGTCCCGCTCGGCCTCGCTCGTGCGACTCGGGATCGTGTTCGGTTTCGGCCTCGTGCACGGGCTCGGCTTCGCGACCGCGCTGAAGATCGACGAGCCGTGGTCCTGGACGCTGCTGTGGTCGCTGCTCGTGTTCAACCTGGGCATCGAGGCGGTGCAGCTGGCCGTCATCCTCGTGGTCTTCCCGCCGCTCCTGCTGCTGCGCCGCCGCATGCCCCGCACGGCGACCGTGCTGGGCATCGTCGTCACCGCCGTGGTGCTCCTGTTCGGCCTGCTCTGGTTCGCGATGCGGGTCCTCGGCCTGCCGGGAACCCCCTGAGCCGCCGAGGGCGACGCCGTCAGCGGCCGAGCCGCTGACGCGCTGTGTTCCTCCCCGCACCGACGGGCCCGTGGGCCGTGGCCGCGGCGAGCCCGAAGAGCGGCATGTCGGCGTAGATCGCCTCCATCTCCCCCGCCGGGACCTGGTAGGTCTCGTGCCAGACCCCGACACTGCCGGATCCGAGCAGCGTGCGCATGAAGTCGCGCCAGGGCTGCAGGTGCGGAGCGTCGCGATCCGCGGCGAAGCGCTGCAGGTGCTCCGGGCTCTCCCAGTACGAGAGCAGGATCGTCGTACGGCCCAGCCAGCTCTCGCAGCCGAGCATGCCTGTCTCCGGATGCTGCGCGAGATGGCGGAGCATCTTCGGCATCTGCCGCGCCACGCGCTGCACGCGGCCCAGCTGCCACCACTTGTTCGCACGCATCCCGATCACGAAGACCGTGATGTCACTGCGATCCACGACGGCCGTGTACCGGCCGGGAAAGACCTGCCGACCCATCATCGCTCCTTTCGAACGTTGTTATAGAACGTCGTTACAGAACGACGTTACGGTAGAGTCGCGTCCATGGCAAGACCCATCACCCACGATGCGAACCTGCGTTCCCGGCTCATCGAGGTCGCCTCGGCGATGATCGACCGCGACGGGCCTGAGCGCTTCTCCGTGCGCGAGGCGGCGCTCAGCGCAGAGACCTCGACCTCCGCCGTCTACACCTTGTTCGGCAGCAAGGCGGACCTGATCACCGCCGTGATCGCGGACTCGTTCGCGTCGTTCGCGCAGGCGCAGCACGAAGCGGAGGCCGGCGGCCTGCGAGCCCTCGGCGAGGCGTATCGGGCCTGGGCGCTGCAGCACCCCGATCGCTACCGGCTCATGTTCAGCGGCGCGATCGCCGGGGCCGCCCACGGCGCGACGGACGGCGGCAGCGGTCCGGACCCGGATCCGGAGCTGGACGCCCTCCTTCCCCTCGCACGCACGCTCACGGGGGTCGGCCGTGTCGATGAGGGGGTCGATCTGCGCAGCACTCTCGCGGTGTGGGCGCAGGTGCACGGTGCGGTCAGTCTCGAACTGGCCGGCGTCGCACCGCCGTGGATCGACGCCGACGCCGTCTACGCGTCCGTGCTCGACACGATCGCCGCGGTGCACCCGGGGCGCTGACGCACTCGCGCCGAGCCGGCCGGGCCGGGCCGCCCGAAACCGGCTGAGCAGAGCCGGGCATCCGCCCCACCCCTGCCCATCCGACCCGCGCAGCGGGCCCCGGACCCGATTCCGTGACAGTCTGGACGCATGAGGAATCTGATCGTGCGGTTCGCGTCGCTCTACGTCTTCAACGTGGTCGTGCTGCTCGTCATCGGGTGGCTGACACCCGCCAGAGTCGGCCTGCATGCGCTCTGGGCATCGGTGATCCTGACCCTGGCGGCACTCTTCCTCAAGCCGCTGCTGCAGAGGGTCGCGTCGTCGATGTCCGCCGGCGGCACCAAGGTCGTGCAGTACCTGGCCGTATTCGTGGTCGAGTTCGTCATCTGGCTGCTCACCGTCTGGCTGAGCGGCGTGCGCGCAGGCAACGTCTGGGGCTGGATCCTGCCGCCGCTGATCCTTCTGGTCGGCTGGGTGGTCTACGACCAGGTCGACGATGCACTGACACGCAAGACCGGCGAGCTGTATGACGCCGCCGGGGCGAAGATCGCCGGATCCCGCTCCGCATCCGCGTCCGAGACGGCTTCGGCTCCCTCCGCCGCGTCCTCCCAGGCGACCGCGGCGGCACGCGGGGAGCTCCAGGACGGCCTCACGCCCGAGCAGCGCCGCATGCTCGACGAGCTCGGCTGAGCCCGCGACCCGCAGACGGAACGGGCGGATCCGACCTGTCGTCGGATCCGCCCGTTCGTCGTCGGTGCGCGTGCGCCGGGGCGCTCAGCCCGCGGTGCGCTCCGCCGCCTCGACCACGTTCGTCATGAGCAGGGCGACCGTCATCGGGCCGACCCCGCCGGGGTTCGGCGAGATCCAGCCGGCCACCTCGGCGACCGCGGGCTCCACGTCTCCGTAGACCTTGTTCTTGCCGGTCTCCGGATCCGTCTCGCGCGTCACGCCCACGTCGAGCACCGCGGCGCCCGGCTTGACGTCTTCCGCCCGGATGAGGTGCTTGACTCCGGCGCCCGCGACGATCACGTCCGCCTCGCGCAGGTACGGCGACATGTCCGGCGTGCCCGTGTGCACCTGGGTGACGGTGGCGTTGATGTCGCGACGCGTGAGCAGCAGCCCCATCGGACGCCCGATCGTGACGCCACGGCCGACGACCACCACATGCTTGCCCTTGAGGTCGTAGTCGTTGCGCAGCAGCAGCTCGATCACGCCGCGCGGCGTGCACGGCAGTGGCGTGCGGATGGGCGCGTTCACGTTGAGCACGAGCCGGCCGAGGTTCGTCGGGTGCAGCCCGTCGGCGTCCTTGGCCGGGTCGATCCGCTCCAGGATCGCGTCGGTGTCGAGGTGCTTCGGCAGGGGCAGCTGCACGATGTAGCCGTGGCAGGACGGATCCGCGTTGAGCTCATCGATGACGGCCTCGACCTCGGCCTGCGTGGCGTCGGCGGGCAGCTCGCGCTGGATCGAGTTCATCCCGATCGCCTCGGACTGCTTGTGCTTCATCCCCACGTACAGCTGCGAGGCCGGGTCGGCCCCGACCAGCACCGTGCCGATGCCGGGAACGATGCCGCGCTCCGCGAGCGCGGCGACCCGCTCGGCCAGCTCCGCCTTGATCTCGGCCGAGGCCGCCTTGCCGTCGAGGATCCGAGCCGTCACTGCACGAGGTCCGGGTAGAGCGGGAAGGCGCCGGCGAGCGCGTCCACGCGGGCGCGCAGCGACTCGACGTCGGCGCCCGGCTGCAGCGCGAGCGCGATCACGTCGGCGACCTCGGTGAACTCGGCGTCGCCGAAGCCGCGGGTCGCGAGCGCGGGCGTGCCGATGCGCAGGCCCGAGGTGACCATCGGCGGACGCGGGTCGTTCGGGACGGCGTTGCGGTTCACCGTGATGTGGATGTCGTGCAGCAGATCCTCGGCCTGCTTGCCGTCGATCTCGGCGTCGCGCAGGTCGACCAGCACGAGGTGCACGTCGGTTCCGCCTGAGCGGACAGCGATGCCCGCGTCCTTCACATCCTGCTGCGAGAGGCGGTCGGCGATGATCGCCGCGCCCCGCAGCACGCGCTCCTGGCGCTCCTTGAACTCCGGGGTGCCGGCGATCTTGAACGCGGTCGCCTTCGCGGCGATCACGTGCATGAGCGGGCCGCCCTGCTGGCCCGGGAAGACAGCGGAGTTGATCTTCTTGGCGATGTCGGCGTCGTTCGTGAGGATGAAGCCCGAGCGGGGGCCGCCGATGGTCTTGTGCACCGTCGAGGAGACGACGTGCGCGTGCGGCACCGGGTTCGGGTGCAGGCCCGCAGCGACGAGTCCGGCGAAGTGCGCCATGTCCACCCAGAGCAGCGCGCCCACCTCGTCGGCGATCTCGCGGAATGCGGCGAAGTCGAGGGTGCGCGGGTAGGCCGACCAGCCCGCGATGATGACCTTGGGCTTGTGCTCGATGGCGAGACGGCGCACCTCGTCCATGTCGATGGTCGAGGTCTCGGGGTTCACGCCGTAGGCGACGATGTCGTAGAGACGCCCGGAGAAGTTGATCTTCATGCCGTGCGTGAGGTGGCCGCCCTGGTCCAGGGACAGGCCGAGCAGGGTGTCGCCGGGGCGGGCGATCGCGTGCAGCACGGCGGCGTTCGCGGTCGCACCGGAGTGCGGCTGGACGTTGGCGAACTCGGCGCCGAACAGCTCCTTCGCACGGGCGATCGCGAGCTCCTCGGCGACGTCGACCTCCTCGCAGCCGCCGTAGTAGCGGCGGCCCGGGTAGCCTTCGGCGTACTTGTTGGTGAGGACGGATCCCTGCGACTGCAGGACGGAGACGGGGACGAAGTTCTCCGAGGCGATCATCTCGAGGAAGGTCTGCTGACGCTTCAGCTCACGGTCGAGGACCTGGGCGATCTCGGGGTCCACCTCGGAAAGAGGCGCATTGAAGAAACGGTCGGTCATGGCATGCTCCTTTGACGGTTGCGAAGAGAGGGGTGCTCATCGGCCCAGGCGCGCGGTCGAATCCATGACGGTCGCTCCCCGGTGGTGACCCACCCAGACGCCAGTCGCGACATCGACGAGCCTACCGGATCGGGATGAGGATCCGGAGGGCGATGACGACGCCCGTCCGTGCGGCACGCCGTGCGCACGGTAGGTTTTGTTCATGGTCCTGCATGATGCACCGTCGCTCATCCCGTTCCCCTCCTCCGTGCGCCTGGGCGAAGGATCCGTCCCGCTCGGATCCGTGCGCCTCGACGGCGACCCCGAAGCGGTCGCGCTTCTGCGTGCCGAACTCGGCGCGCTCCTCGGCGCCGATGCGGTGGACGACAGCGGCGGCATGCGGATCACGCTCGGGATCGACCCCGCCCAAGGCTCCGCGGAGGGTTACACGCTTGATGCCGGCGCCGACGGGATCCGCGTCACGGGGCACGACGCCACCGGTCTCTTCTACGGCACCCGCACCCTCCTGCAGCTGCTGCGCCGCGGAGAGCGCGCCGGCTGGTCCGTGCCGGAGATCCGCATCGAGGACGCTCCGCGCTTCCGCTACCGCGGCGTCATGCTCGACGTCGCGCGCCACTTCTTCTCGGTCGCCGACGTCGAGCGCTGGATCGACCGCGCGGCCTCGCTCAAGTACAACCACCTCCACCTGCACCTCACCGACGACCAGGGCTGGCGCATCGAGATCGAGTCCTGGCCGCTGCTCGCCGAGCGCGGCGGAGCCGGCGAGGTCGGCGGAGGCGCCGGCGGGTTCTACACCCAGCACCAGTACCGCGAGATCGTCGCCTACGCCGCGGCGCGCCACATGATCGTGGTGCCGGAGATCGACCTGCCGGGGCACACCCATGCGGTCGGGGTCGCCTATCCGGAGCTGGTCGCGCTGCCCTCCCTCAGCGACAAGACGATCACCGAATCGACCGCGCTGAACCAGTCCCTCCCGGTGCACGGCGAGCCGTACACCGGCTGGGCCGTCGGGCATTCCTCGGTGCAGATCCACGACGAGAGCACGTACGCCTTCATCACCGACGTGCTCACCGAAGTCGCCGCCCTCACGCCCGGACCGTACCTGCACATCGGCGGCGATGAGTGCCTCGGAACCTCATCCGAGGACTTCGCACTGTTCTTCGAGCGGGTCAGCCGGATCGCCGCGGCCACGGGCAAGACTCCCATCGCCTGGCACGAGGCCGGCGCCGTCGACGACCTCGCCGAGGGCACGCTCGGGCAGTACTGGGCGGGCGCCGTCCCCGAGGGCGCGCACGGAGAGCATGCCGCGCATTTCGCCCAGCGCGGTGGCGCCCTGATCCTGTCCCCCTCCGACCGGGCGTACCTCGACATGAAGCCGCACGCCGGCTTCCCGCTCGGCCTTGCCTGGGCCGGTGTGGTGCCGCTGCGCACCGCCTACGACTGGGAGCCGACCGCGGTCCTCGACGATGTGCCCGCCGATGCGATCCTCGGCGTCGAGGCGCCGCTGTGGACCGAGACCGTGTCGAGCCTCGCCGATGCCGACCGCCTCGCCTTCCCGCGCATCGCCGCGCAGGCGGAGATCGGATGGTCGGCGCAGAATGGACCGGAGCGATCCTGGCCCTCGTTCCGGGCCAGGCTCGCGCGGCTGATCCCCGTGTGGGAGTCTTCGGGCATCGCCGTCGACCGCACCGCGCTGGACGACGAGACCACTCCGGAGCCGGGCGGCATCCCGCAGCCCGTCACCGCCGCATTCGCCCCGAGCTTCGAGGAGACCGCATGACCGCCCGCACCGAGAGTTCCGCACGGGGATCCCTCGTCATCCACTCCGCCCGTATCGTCTCCGGCGGATCGATCGTCGAGGACGGCTGGGTGCGGTTCGAGGACGGGTCCGTCGCAGCGCGCGGCACCGGATCCGACTGGGTGCCGGCGGACATCGTCGTGGACGCACGCGAGACGGCGGGCCACGGCGCGATCCTCACCCCCGGCTTCGTCGACATCCACGGGCACGGCGGCGCCAACGCGGCCTTCGACGACGGCGTGGACGCGATCCGCACCGCCCGCGCGATGCACCGCACGCACGGCACGACGCGCGCCGTCGTCTCGCTGATCACCGCGACCCTCGACGAGCTGGGCGCCCGTGTCGGCATGGTCGCCGACCTCATGCAGACCGACCACGATCTGCTCGGTTCGCATCTGGAGGGCCCGTTCCTCGACCCCGGGCACATGGGCGCCCACGATCCGGCGCTGCTGCGTGCTCCTGCCGCGGCCGACGTGCAGCGTCTGCTCGACGCCGGCCGCGGCACGGTCCGCCAGGTCACTCTGGCTCCCGAGCTCGAGGGCGGCCTGGAGGCGATCCGCCTCGTCGTCGCCGCGGGCGCCGCGGCCGCGGTCGGTCACACCGACGCCGACGACGACACGATGCGCGCCGCATTCGACGCCGGCGCGACGATCCTCACCCATGCGTTCAACGCCATGCGTCCGGTGCACCACCGCAATCCCGGGCCGGTGCTCACCGCCGCGCGCGACGAGCGCGTCACGCTGGAGGCGATCGCCGACAACATCCACCTGCACCCGCACATCATCAAGCTCGTGTTCGACGAGGCGCCGGGACGGGTCGCGCTGGTCACGGATGCGATGGCGGCAGCCGGATCCGCGGACGGCGACTACATGCTGGGCTCGCTGCACGTCACCGTGCTCGACGGCGTGGCGAGGGTGGACAGCGGCTCGATCGCCGGCTCCACGCTCACGCAGGACGTGGCGCTGCGCCGCGCCGTGGAGGCCGGCGTGCCGCTCGCCGACGCCGTGCTCGCGCTGACCCGTACGCCCGCGCGTGCCATCGGCGTCGCAGACGAGCTGGGCGAGCTCGAGCCCGGGCAGCTCGCGGACGCGGTGCTGCTGGCCGCCGGACTCGACGTGGCGACCGTGTGGACCGGCGCGCCGCTGCGGCGCTGACCGCGAGGCCGTCGATCAGGGCGGGGCCGCCGTTCCCCAGCGGCAGCCCCCTCCCGTGATCCCCCAGATCCTCTGGTACCCGATCAGAGGTCCCCGTGTCAGAGCGGGTCGGCCCGGAACTCCTCCCCCGAGGTGCCGGGCCGACCCCGCCGACGGATCCCCATCCGCCGGAGCCTGTGCTCGCCGCCCCCCGGTGGCCCACTCAGACTGTCTCTGACTGGAGAGATGGGGATGGCGCGGATCCATTACGCGACTTCGCAAGATTTCTTCAGAAAAGTTCTGACACGCTGTCTCACGCGCCTCGGCACCGAGTCCGACGCGCGAGGCCCCTGACGAGGACCGGCTATTTCGTTCGCACCCTGGCGTGTTCGCCCTTCAGGGTGAAGAATGGATATTCCGCGTGATGAGAACCTGGGGTCTGCGTCTCTTCTGATGAGAACGCTTCCGACCTGAGAACCGAGAGATGACCGACTACACCGTTTCACCGAACGATGCCGCGCCCGAATCGGCGCGCAGCGATGCCGACCTCGTGCTGCGCAGCCGCTCGGGCGATGCCGGCGCCTACGCCGAGCTGTGGCGTCGGCACTACGCATCGGGCATCTCGGTGGCACGGTCCATCACGAGCACGTTCGACGCGGACGACCTCGTGCAGGAGGCCTTCGCCCGGATCTATCAGGCCATCCAGAAGGGCGGAGGCCCCGTCGGGTCCTTCCGCGCCTATCTGTTCACCAGCATCCGCAACACCGCGGCCGGCTGGGGCCGCGCACGGCGCGAGGCTCCGATCGATGAGCTCGACACCGTCGCGGATCCCTCCTCGACAGAGCAGGCCGCGAACGACGCCCTCGACCACAGCCTCTCCGCCAAGGCCTTCCGCAGCCTCCCTTCGCGCTGGCAGGAGGTGCTCTGGTACTCCGAGATCGAGCAGATGAAGCCGGCCGAGATCGCGCCGCTGATCGGCATGACGGCCGGAGCTACCGCGCAGCTCGCCTTCCGGGCGCGTGAGGGTCTGCGCGAGGCATGGATCCAGGCCCATCTGAGCACCGCCGAGGCCGGTTCCGTCTGCGAGTGGACCATCGAGCGCCTCGGCGCCTATTCGCGCGGCAATCTCGGGGCACGCGACCGCGGCAAGCTGGAGAATCATCTCGGCGAGTGCGCACGCTGCCTGATCGTCGCCGCCGAGGCCAAGGAGGTCTCGCACCGCCTCGCGTTCGTGCTGCTGCCGCTGGTGCTCGGCATCGGCGGGTCCGGCGCCTACCTCGCGATGCTGCAGAGCGGATCCGCTCCGGTCGTCGCCCTTGCCGCGATGCCCTCGAGCGTCGTGCAGGGCGCCGTCGTCGCCGGGTCCGCCGGTGCCGGCGCGACGGGTGTCGGCGCGGCTCACGGCGCGGCCGCGGCAGGGGGGACCTCGGCGGCCTCGGGCGGCGGATCCGGCACATCCGGCGGCGCCATGGCAGGGTTCGGCGCGCTCGTCGGCGCGGGCTCTGCTGCGCTCGTGATCGCCGGCGCGATCGTCGCCGCGGCCGTGGTGCCGGGTCTGACCGCGCACCCCGCTTCCACCTCGGCGCCCTCCGCCGCGGATCAGAGCGAGTCCGGCATCGTCGCTCAGGTGTCGCCGCCGTCGACAGCCCCCGCCACTCAGCCAGACCCCGCCCCGGCCCCCGACCCCGCGCCGCGACCGGACAAGCCGAAGACGATCGTGAACGTCCCGGTCGACGTCCCTCAGAGCGAACCCGCGAGCAACGCCGCCCCTGTCGTACCGCCGGTGGATCCTGCTCCGCCGGGCCCCGGCACGGATCCGGGAACGGATCCCGGCACAGATCCGGGAACAGATCCCGGCACAGATCCGGGAACAGATCCCGGCACAGATCCGGGAACGGATCCCGGCACAGATCCGGGGACAGACCCCGGGACCGGCCCCTCGTTCTCGTGGGGCAAGGCGACCTTCTCGGTCGACGGGAAGCTGCACACGCACGTCTTGATCCCGATCACGGGCACGCCCGGCACGACCATCCAGGTCTGGATCAAGGGACGGCCCGCACGAGGCGACGAGCTCGTGCTCGATGCCGACGGGACCGGTACGGCCGACATTCGTCCGAACGCCGCCGAGATCCTCCTGAATGCCGCCGTGAAGCTGCGCGCCATGGAGGCCGGGACACCGGGAGCGTGGCGAACGACGTCCCTGGCCGAACTGGCCGTGACCGGTTCGATCCCTGACCCGACCGTCACTCCGAGCGTGCCCCCAGCAACCCCTGCGACGACGCCTCCTCCTGCCGCCCCAGCGCCCTCCCCGGCGCCCGCGGCGCCTACCGAGCCCGCGCCGACTCCGGCCGCGACCACTGCTGCACCCGCCGAGCCTGCCGTTCCCGTCGTTCCCGCTCCGGTTCAGGATGCGACCGTGGCCGCCGATCCCGCGACCGCCGCTACGACGAACGCACCGGTGACGCCGTCCCCGTCCGAGCCTGCTCCCCCGCTCGCACCCACCACGGTCCTGCCCACGCCCGGCGCGTAGACTTGTCGGCATGTCCGCCGACACCCCCACCCAGACCTCCGGAACGGCCACCCCGCTTCCCCTGCAGCAGGGTGTGCTCCCCCGCGCGACCGCGCTCGACATCGTGCGCGTGATCGTCCTGGTCGCCGCGCTCGCGTCGCTCGTGCTGTGGGGCCTCGCCGCGTGGACCCTGCCGTGGAACATCGTCGCCGCGATCGGCGCGCCGGTAATCACGCTGCTGCTGTGGGCGCTGTTCCTCTCGCCGCGCCCGGTGCTGGTCGTGCACCCGTTCGTGCGCGCCGCCGTCGAACTCCTCCTCTACGCCGCTGTGACCGTCGCCTGGTGGACGATGGGACAGGCCTGGATCGGACTCGGCTTCGCCGTCGTCGCGGTCGCCACGGGACTCATGGCCGGCCGCCGCGCCCTGTCCTGAGGCCGCCGGTGCCCGTCACCGTCCTGGACCGGCTCCGCACCGCGCTGGGCGACCGCGTCGACACGACGGATGCTGCGCTCGACGCCGCCCGCGCCGATCGATCCGGGCATGCCTCGCCGTCCGTTCCTCTCGCCGTGGTGCACGCCGAATCGACGTCCGACGTGCAGGCGACGCTTCGCATCGCGCAGGAGACCCGCACGCCTGTCGTGGTGCGCGGGGCGGGCACCGGGCTCGCAGGCGCCGCCATCGCCGGCGCCGGCGAGATCGTGCTGTCCACTCTGCGCATGCGCCGTGTGCTCGAGATCCGCCCCGACGATCTCCTCGCCGTGGTGGAACCCGGGATCCTCAACGCCGAGCTCGATGCGCTCCTCGCCGAACACGGCCTGTGGTGGCCGCCCGACCCCGCCAGCCGCGACATCTCCACGATCGGCGGCAACATCGCCACAGGCGCGGGCGGGCTGCTGTGCGCGAAGTACGGCGTCGTGCGCGATGCCGTGCTGGCGCTCGACCTCGTGCTCGCCGACGGTCGCCTGCTGCACCTCGGACACCGCAGCGTGAAGGGCGTGACGGGCCTCGACCTCACGTCGCTCGTGATCGGGTCCGAGGGCCGGCTCGGCGTGATCGTCGGCGCCACCCTGAAGCTGCGCCGCGTCGTGCCCGGCACCCCGTGCACGATCGTCGCGAACTTCCCCGCCGTCCGCGACGCGGCCCGCGGATCCGCGGCCGTCACCGCCTCGGGCGCCGAGCCCGCGATCATGGAGCTCATGGACGCGCGCTCCCTCGCCGCCGTGCACGCGCTGCTCGGGCTGGAGCCGCCGCTCGAGGGCGTGGCGCAACTGACGATCCAGACCGACGGACGCTCGGCCGCGGTCGAGGCGGAGCAGATCGCCCCGGTGCTGCGCGGGGCCGGTGGCACCGTGACGGTGACCGACGACCCCGTCGAGGGCGAGGAGCTGCTGCGGGTCCGTCGATCGATGCACGCCGCCATGGCGGCCCTGGGCACCACCCTCATCGAAGACGTGTCCGTGCCGCGCAGCGCGCTGCCGGCGATGTTCGACGAGATCACGCGCATCGAGCAGGAGTACGGGATCGAGATCCCCACAGTCGCGCACGCCGGCGACGGCAACCTGCATCCGAACTTCATCGTGCAGAGCCCGGAGATCCCCGAGCGGATCTGGCAGGCCGCCGACGACCTGTTCCGTGCTGCCATGCGCCTGGGCGGCACGCTCACCGGCGAGCACGGCATCGGAATACTGAAGAGCCGCTGGCTCGCCGAGGAGCTCGGAGAGGACCAGTGGGAGCTGCAGCGCGAGATCGTGCGGGCGTTCGATCCGACAGGAATACTCGCCCCCGGCAGGGTCTACGCGCCCCGCATCACCGAGCCCGACACCGCAGCGCCGAACGACGCGGTGCAGCATGACACGGAGGATCCCCATGCCTGACATCCACGTCTCGGCCGCGATCATCACCGACGCCGCGGGGCGCGTGCTGGTCGTGCGCAAGCAGGGCACCGAGCGGTTCATGCAGCCGGGCGGCAAGCCCGAGGCCGGCGAGACTGCCGCGCAGACCCTCGCACGCGAGCTGCACGAGGAACTGGGGCTGCGCATCGACGAGGACGCGCTGCGCCCGCTCGGCGTGTTCGTCTCCGCGGCTGCGAACGAGCCCGGTCATCGCGTGATCGCGACCGCATTCGCCACGATCGCCGAGCCCGGCGACGTGCAGGTGCAGGCCGAGCTCGCCGAGTTGCGGTGGATCACCCCGGCCGATGCGGAGTCGCTGCCGCTCGCCCCGCTCAGCGAGGAGCACCTGCTCCCCCTGGCATGGCCGGATCTCGCCCGCTGAACTCGCGCCCGCCGGTCAGATGCCCTGCCAGGCCGGCTTGTTCGCGAAGGTGTAGCGGTAGTAGTCCGCGAGCGTGAGCTTCGACGCCGCTGCCTCGTCCACGACCACCGTGGCATGCGGGTGCAGCTGGATCGCCGTGGCCGGCACCAAGGCCGACAGCGGCCCTTCGACGGCGTCGGCGATGGCCTGCGCCTTGCCCTCGCCATAAGCGAGCAGCACGAGGTGGCGCGCCTCCAGGATCGTGCCGAGTCCCTGGGTGATGCAGTGCATCGGGACGTCGTCCGGGGAGTCGAAGAAGCGCGCGTTGTCCTCCCGGGTCTGCTCGGTGAGGGTCTTCACCCTGGTGCGCGACGCGAACGAGCTGCCGGGCTCGTTGAACCCGATGTGGCCGTCGGTGCCGATGCCGAGCAGCTGCAGGTCGACCCCGCCCGCCGCCCGGATCTTGGCGTCGTACTCGGCCCCGGCGTGCTCGATGCCGTCCTCGGATCCGTCCGGAACATGAACGAGCGCCGGCGTCAGGCCGAGCGGCTGAACGACCTCGCGCGTGATCACGGAACGGTAGCTCTCCGGGTGCGAGGGGTCGATGCCCACATACTCGTCCAGCGCGAAGCCGCGAACGCGCGACACGTCGAGGCCGGCGAGTCGCGTGCGCAGTGCCGAGTAGACCGGCAGCGGAGTGGATCCGGTCGCGAGCCCGAGCACCGCATCGGAGCGGCGCGCGATGAGTCGGGCGATCTCGGCGGCGACCAGTTCGCCGGCGGCGGTGGAGTTCTCGACGATGACGACTTCGGCCATGGGGTGCTCCCTCTAGGTGTCGGTGGCGTGGATTCGGATGTGCGGGTTCGAGGCGGTGCGGTGATCAGACGAGTTCGGCGGGCAGGCGGGCGGCCCCGACGAGCGCGGCCCCGAGCGCTGCCGCAGGGGATCCGAGCGGCAGCAGTTCGACTCTCCGGTCCAACCGCAGCGAGCCGATGAACGGCGATTCCGCACCCTCCTGGCGCAGCCGGCGCACGAGGTCGTCCAGCAGGCGGTCGCCGAGGGCGGTGACCCCGCCGCCGATCACGACGGTCTCGACGTCGGCGCTGAGCACGAGGCTGCGGACCGCGGAGGCCGCGCCGAACGCGATGCCCTCGCGCAGCTCCAGGGCGAGCGCGTCGCCGTCCTCCGCAAGGTCGAAGATGTCGCGGAGCGGAAGATCGCCGCCGCGCGCCCAGGCCTTGGTCACGGCGCCTCCGCCGCAGAAGGTCTCGATGCAGCCGCGCTGCCCGCAGCCGCACACCCGCCCGCGGGGATCCACGGAGAGATGCCCGACCTCCCCGGCCGTACCGTGCGCGCCGCGCCAGAGAGCCCCGTCGATGACGATCCCCGCGGCGACCCCGGTGCCCAGGTTCAGGTAGGCCATCGAGTGGGCGTCGCCGCGCAGTGACCCGGCGCCGAGGGCCGCCGCCTTCACGTCGTTCTCCACGGAGACGGGGACGGGCAGGCGGATGCGCACGGCCTCGGCGAGATTCAGGTCGGTCACGCCGAGGTTCACCGCGTGCAGCACGCGGCCCGCATCGGCATCGATGAGACCGGGGATGCCGATGCCGACCGATGCCACGTCCGAAACCGGGAAGCCGCCCTCGCCGGCGAGCGCGTCGACGGCGTCGTGCACGGCGGTGACGACGGCGTGATCGCCCCATCCCGTGGGGATGCGGGTGCGCGCGAGGATCGCGCCGTCGGCGGCGAGAGCGAGCGCGTCGATCTTGGTTCCGCCGACGTCGAGGCCGACGCGGATCGCGCTCACGAGACGCCCAGCTGGCCCGACAGGACCATGACGGCGGCTCCGCGCAGCACGATGTCGTCCTGCGCGGTGAGCCGGATCGCGACGTCGTCGAAGACGCCCTCCAGCGTGCGCTCGGTCAGCGTGCGCGTGGCTGCGTCGATGAGCGTGCCGGCGAGCAGATCCGCAGGTCCCGACAGCACGATCTCGGAGAGGTCGAGCGCGGCGACGATGGGCGCGATGGCGACGCCGAGCCGTGTTCCGGCCTCACGCAGCACCTGCTCCTCGGCTGCAGGGTCCTCGGCGATGCGCGCGCGCAGTTGGGATGCGCTCAGCCAGGCCTCCAGGCATCCCTCCTTGCCGCACGCGCAGCGCGGCCCGCCGTCGGTGCCGACGACGACGTGGCCGATCTCGCCCGCCGCGTAGCGGCTGCCCACGAGGGGCTGGCTGTCCGAGATCAGGCCTGCCCCGACGCCGCGGCCGATCTTGATCAGCAGCATGTCCGGACGAGCCTGGCCGAAGGTGTACTCGGCGAGCACCGCGGCGTTCGCGTCATTGCGCACCAGGACCGGCAGGTCCAGGGCCGCGCTGAGCAGCCGCTCGAGCGGGAAATCGCTCCAGTCCAGATTGGGCGAGTTCAGCACGACCCCATCGGGCCGGACGATTCCCGGAGCACCGACGCCGATGCCGAGCACCGGCACGGTGGACAGCTCGACCAACTCCGCAGCGAGGGAGCGGACCGCCTCGTACGCGGCCGCGCCGCCGTTCGGGCGGGGCACCTCGCGTCGCTCGAGCACCACGCCGTCCAGGCTCATCAGCGCACCCTCGAAGGCGCCCGGACCGGAGAGGTCGAGGCCGACGATGCGATGGCCGTCGCGATCGATGTCGATGAGGATGGGCGGCTTACCCGGGCCGGTGGTCTCGCGGATGCCCTTCTCCACGACGATGCCGTCGTGGATGAACTCGCCGACCAGGTCGGAGATCGTCACGCGGGTGAGACCGGTCTCCCGGGAGAGGTCGGCGCGGCTCATGGCGCCGGAGTGATACAGCGTCTGCAGCACCAGGGCGCGATTGTGTCCGCGCGCGTGCTCGGGGAGCACCTTGGTGCTCGTGCGCAGCTTGCGCGCGGACCCGAAGCGATGCGGGCTGGACCCGCTCTCCGCGTTCATCGGGCGACGCTGCTCATCCGTGGGGCCATGTTTGTTAGTACACCTTACGAACGGGTGAAAATCAAGCCCGGTCGCGCGCGTCGCGAACCGGGTCTCCTCGAACGTTACCGGATCCTGGCTCGTTCACCCCAAGTTTTCCCGCGCGCGGCGCTGTACGACGAGGCCCCGGGGCCACTGATCCCGCGCACCTCCGTCCGTCCATGTGCTTCCGTTGCCGTTTTGTGATATGGCATCCCGTATCCTTGAAAGACTGACAACGCCGAAGGGCAAGGGGGGTGTGCACGTGACGGATCTGGTGACGGCAGCGGGGGCTCCGACCGAGGAGAACACGATCGTCGACGACACGGATGCGACCGCAGAGGCCGCCGCCGGAGACGGCGCGGGCGATCGCCCTGTGGAGTGGGCGCCCGCCGATGAGCCTCCGCGCAAGAAGCGCCACGTCGGCCGCTGGGTCGGCATCGGCCTCGGCGTGCTCGTCCTGGGCCTGGGCGCCGCGTCGACGATCCTCATCGCCCCCGGCACCGCGATCGCCGGTGTGCAGGTCGGCGGAATGACGCCCGGCGCCGCGGCAGAGGCCGTCAGCAACCACATCGGCGCCATGCAGGTGACGCTGACCGGCGAGGGCGACGGCAAGCACGTCAGCGGATCCGACCTGGGCGCGCATGTCGACGCGACCAAGCTCGCCGACAAGGCCTTCGCCGAGCGCCCGATGTGGAACATCACGAGCTGGATGTCCGCCCCGATCCCCGGCACCATCACCCTCGACGAGCGCGCCGCCGAACACGCGCTGCGCGCGCAGGTCCCCACGGTCTATCGGGACGCCACCGATGCCACGGTCGCCTTCCACGGCACCGGCTACGCGGCGACTCCCGCGAAGGACGGTTCCGGCATCGACCTCAAGGCCCTCACGGCGGCGATCTCGTCAGCCGCCGAGAACGGGCGCAGCTCGCTCACGTTCGAGGCGAACGCGGCGCCGGTCGCCCCCGCCATCAGCGACAAGACCGCCGCCGCCACGGTCACCGAGCTCAACACCCTGCTCTCCACGATCGGCTTCTACGTCGGCACGGAGCGCACGGTCCCCGTGGACCCGGCCACAGCCGCCAGCTGGCTCACCCTCACGCCCGACGACGGCAAGCTCGCGATCACCGCGGATCGTACCGCCATCCAGAAGAGCATCGACACGCTCGCGGCGACGGTCAACCGCGCGCCTGTCAACGCCACCACGGTCGTGAACTCCTCGGGCGAGGTGCTCGCCGACATCACCCCCGGTGTGACCGGCCGCCAGCTCGGTGACATGTCGGGGGCGGCGGCGACGTTCGCCGCGCAGATCGCGAAGGGCAACGGCACCCTCACTCTCCCGATCACAGACACGCCCTTCAGCTCCACGACGCTGCTGCGCAAGATCGACGTCAACCTCAGCACCGAGACCGTGACGGTCACCGAGAACGGCAACGTGGTCGACTCCTGGTTGGTCTCCTCGGGCCGCGAGGGCTTCGCGACGCACACCGGGTCGTTCGCGGTGAACTGGAAGCTCGAGACCCAGAACATGGGCAACACCGACCTCACCAAGGCGCCGTACTACTACCAGCCCGACGTCAAGTGGATCATGTACTTCAACGGTGACGAGGCCCTGCACGGCGTGTACTGGCACGACAACTGGGGCAGCCCGATGAGCCACGGCTGCGTCGGCATGCCGGAGTGGCGCGCCGAGTGGCTGTTCGACTGGAGCCCGCAGGGCACCGAGGTCAACGTGCACTACTGATCCGGATCCGGATCTCTCGTCCGGACGGGGCTCGTCGCATCGCGCGGCGGGCCCCTTCTCGTGCCCGGCGCGACGCGATGCGACGGCTCGCCGGACGGAATGACGAAGGGGGCGGATGCCGCAGCATCCGCCCCCTTCGTCGTGCTGTCAGTTCAGGCCGTCGATGACCGCGTTCAGCGTCGCCGACGGACGCATGATCTTCGCCACGAGGGCGCCGTCGGGGCGGTAGTAGCCGCCGATCTCGGCAGGCTTGCCCTGCACCGCGGTGAGCTCGGAGACGATGCGCTCCTCATCCGCGGCGAGCGCGGCGGCGACCGGCGCGAACGCGGCCGCGAGTTCGGCGTCCTCGGTCTGCTTCGCCAGCTCCTGCGCCCAGTACAGGGCGAGGTAGAAGTGGCTGCCGCGGTTGTCGATCGTGCCGAGAGCGCGGCCCGGCGAACGGTCGTTCTCGAGGAACGTGCCCGTCGCGGCGTCGAGCGTCTTCGCCAGGATCGCGGCCTTGGCGTTGCCCGTGCGGTCGGCGAAGTGCTCGAACGACGCGGCGAGCGCGAAGAACTCACCCAGCGAGTCCCACCGCAGGTAGTTCTCCTCGACGAGCTGCTGCACGTGCTTCGGGGCGGATCCTCCCGCACCGGTCTCGAACAGGCCGCCGCCGGCGAGCAGCGGGACGATGCTCAGCATCTTCGCGCTGGTGCCGACCTCGAGGATCGGGAACAGGTCGGTGAGGTAGTCGCGCAGCACGTTGCCCGTGACCGAGATGATGTCCTCGCCCTTGCGCATCCGGGCGAGCGAGTAGCGCGTCGCCTCCTCCGGGGTGAGGATCTCGATCGTCAGGCCGTCGGTGTCGTAGTCCTTGAGGTACTCGGTCACCTTGGCGATGAGCGCCGCGTCGTGCGAGCGGTCCGGGTTCAGCCAGAACACGGCGGGCGCTCCGGTGGCGCGGGCTCGGCTCACGGCGAGCTTGACCCAATCGCGAACCGGGACGTCCTTGGTCTGCGTGGCGCGCCAGATGTCACCCTTGTGCACCTCGTGCTCCAGCACGACATCGCCCGCCGAGGTGAGGACCTGGACGCGCCCGTCGGCGGCGATCTCGAAGGTCTTGTCGTGGCTGCCGTACTCCTCGGCCGCCTGGGCCATGAGGCCGACGTTCGGCACGGTCCCGATCGTCGCCGGGTCCAGCGGGCCGTTCGCGATGACGTCCTCGATCGTGGCCTGGTAGACGCCGGCGTACGACGAGTCCGGGATGACGGCGAGGGTGTCGTCCTCTCCGCCGTCCTTGCCCCAGAGCTTGCCCCCGTTGCGGACGAGGGCGGGCATCGAGGCGTCGACGATCACGTCGCTCGGGACGTGCAGGTTGGTGATGCCCTTGTCCGAGTTGACGTAGCTCAGGCGCGGGCCGTTCTCCATAGCCGCCGCGAATGCCGCCGCGATCTCCTCGCCGCCCTCGATGCCGGCGAGTCCGGCGAGGATGGAACCGAGCCCGTCGTTGGCGGTCAGGCCCGCCGCGGCGAGCTTGTCGCCGTACTGGGCGAAGACGTCCGCGAAGTAGGCGCGCACGACATGGCCGAAGATGATCGGATCCGAGACCTTCATCATCGTCGCCTTGAGGTGCACCGAGTAGAGCACGTCCTCGGCCTTCGCCTCGGCGAGGGTCTCGGCGAGGAAGGCGTCGAGGGCCGCGGCGTTCAGGAAGGTCGCGTCGACGATCTCGCCCGGGAGCACCTTGAGGTTCTCCTTCAGGACGGTGACCTGCCCGTCGGCGGAGACGTGCTGGATGGTGAGCACGTCATCGCCCGGGGAGACCCAGCTGCGCTCGTTCGCCTTGAAGTCGTCGTGTCCGAGCGTCGCGACATGCGTCTTGGATCCGTTGGCGAAGGCCTTGTTGCGGTGCGGGTGCTTCTTCGCGTAGTTCTTCACCGCGAGCGGGGCGCGGCGGTCGCTGTTGCCCTCGCGCAGCACCGGGTTCACGGCGGACCCCTTGATGCGGTCGTACCGGGCGCGGATATCCTTCTCCTCGACCGTCGTCGCGTCGTCCGGGTAGTCCGGGACGTCGAAGCCCTGCTTCTGCAGCTCGGCGATCGCCGCCTTGAGCTGCGGGATGGAGGCCGAGATGTTCGGGAGCTTGATGATGTTCGCCTCGGGCGTCGTAGCGAGCCCGCCGAGTTCGGCGAGCGCGTCGCCCACGGCCTGGCCGGCGCTCAGACGCTCCGGGAACGTCGCGAGGATCCGACCTGCGAGCGAGATGTCGCGGGTCTCGATGTCGACGCCCGCCTGGTGGGCGTAGGCCTGGACGATCGGCAGCAGCGAGGCGGTGGCCAGTGCCGGCGCCTCGTCCGTGTAGGTGTAGATGATGGCGTCGTCGGTCACCGGGGTCTCCGTTTCACGCAGGAAGGGTTTCAGACAGCGGCCTCGCGCGATGCGCGCGCGGGGTATCGCGCGGATTTGTCTCGATACCAAGATACCTGCCCTCGGTCGGTTCCCGAGCGAGGTTCGTCGGTTCCTGCACGCGCGTGCGCCCGGCCCCATCCGCACGCCCGGTGCCGCGCAGATGAACTTATCCCCACGTTTCGGCTCGGACCGTCACGAGGCCCATCCAGGGTTTAGCCTGTTGTCCATGACGGAACTGCGACTGGTCGAACTGTCCGCGGCGACGATCGTCGCCGTCAACAACCTCTCCCTCAAGCCCGGGCAGGAGCAGTACCTCGCGCCCGTCTCGTACGGGATCGCAGCGACCGTCATGAATCCGCAGACGAGCTGGCAGCGGGTCGTGCTGGACGGCGACGAGGTCGTCGGCTTCGTCAGCGCCAACTTCGATCCCGATGCCCCGGAGGAGCACTTCCGCTCCGTGCTGTGGCGCATCAACGTGGACGCCGACGACCAGGGGCGCGGCGTCGGCCGGTTCGCCGTGGAGAGCCTCATCGCCGAGGCCCGTGCACGCGGCTTCCAGCACCTGAACGTGATCTACGAGGCGGGCACGGGAGGCCCCGAGGCGTTCTTCGAACGCGTCGGTTTCACGCCGGTCGGCCAGACCGAATACGCCGAAGTCATCGCAGAGATCCGCTTCTGACCCCGGCGCGCCCGGTTCTGCACCCCGGCGCGCCCGCGACACGCGTACGCTGTGATCGGCGGCGGGGTTTCGAATCCCCTCCCCCATCGAAGCCCCGTCGTCTTCTCTCCCCGATGAGCAGGCGAACCGGACGTCGCCGCCCTGTGATCCGTCCCGTGTCATCCTGAACTCCACAGGACGTTTGCACGTCTGAAGGACGGATCCGACCGGTACGTCCTTCAGAAGCGACATCGTCCTCCAGAACGCATCGCGCCCCCTGCGCTCAGTCGTTCTGGTTGCGCGGCTTCGGTCCGCGCTCGCGTGCGTTCCACGCGGCGATCGCCGAGGCCGCCGCATCGGCCGCCCGATCCAGAGCCTCGGCCGACAGCGCGATCACGTGCTGGGCGGTGTCCTGCCATCCGGTCCCGCGCGATGCGCGCTCGCGCTCCGGGTCCCTGCCCTCGGCACGGGCATGCGCGTCGCGCTCGGCGAGGTCGAACGCGCGCTCGAGGCGGGCCACCGCGTCGCGGTAGGCGCCGAACTCGGCCGGGGCGACGCGGCGGGCAGGATCCGGGCGCGCCTGCCGCGCCTCGTCCATCGCGAGCAGGAACGCGGCGGTGGACGGATCGCGGGCGTCGCCGATGGTGGGGTATGCGATGAGCTTCGCTGGATCCGTCTCGTAGGCCATCCAGCGCGCCACGACCGCGTCATGCGCCGCCATCGCGCGCGGCAGCGGACGACGCCGCGGATCCGCGTTCAGCGCCAGGTCCGCCCGCGCCGCCTCTACCTGCGCTCGTCGCGCCCGCACCGAGGCCGCCGCGGCTCTGGCGCCCGTCTCGGCCTCGCGCAGGGCGCGCCGGGCATCGGCCACCTCGGCCGCGTGCGCGGATCCCGCCGCCCGCCCCGCGACGAGGCCCGCGAGCTCGGCCCGCGCGACCCGCACCCGGAGGCGCGCTTCCGTCGCGATCCGCTGCGCGGCCTGCAGGTCGAGGCGCGAGGCGTCATAGCCCAGCCGGCGTCCCCCGGCGGCCCCGCGGCGTGCACCGAGCACGCTCACCGCCCCCGCCCCGGCGACGACCGGTGCGGTCCACCAGAACTCCGCGGCGAAGGCCCAGAACGGATCCACGCCTCGAGCCTACAGATCCGCGATCCGCGCACATCGCCCACGGATCCGGCCGCCCCGAGCTCTCCGCTCGGGAACGCGGCGTTCGCAACTCCGCAGGGCATTTGCATTTCCACAGGTCAGATCCTCCGGATCCATCCTGCAGAGTTGCGGGCGTCCTGCAAAACGTGTGGCGGATCTCGTTCCGTCTGCCGAGTGGGAGCTCGTCCTCCACAACTGCGTGCGGACGCGATCTCCACCCCGGTTCCGCAGACCGGCTCTCCCGCACTGAAGCCGCATTGCAGGCTGTCGGCATGGACCTGCTCACCTGGCTCTCTCATCGTGATGGCATCGGGCACCGTGACGATGCCGCGGCCGCGGGATTCGCCCCTCCCCGCGTGCGAGCCGCCATCCGCGCGGGCGGAGTGCAGCGCATCCGCGCCCGGTGGATCGCCATCCCCTCGGCTCCGGTGGATCTGGTGCGAGCGGCCGAGGCCGGAGGCGCGGTCACGTGCGTGTCCCTTGCACGACGACGGGGATGGTGGGTGCCGCCCGACACCGAGGAGATGCTGCATCTGCACCTTCCCGCACATGAATCGATCCGGGATGTCGGGTTGCGGGCCCACTGGACCAAGCCACTCGGCCCCCGCCGGCCTCGATCATTGGAAGCGTCCTTCGAAGACGCACTCGCCCACGCCGCGGCGTGCTTCGACCTCGACCACGCGACGGCCATCTGGGAGTCGGCGATCCGCAGGGAGGCCATGACGCTGGAATCGCTGAGACAGGTGGGCTGGCGCAGCTCAGCCGCGCGTCGCGTCCTCGAGCACGTTCGCGGGGACACAGGGTCTTCGCTCGAGACGATCTTCCACGTGCGGCTGAGCGGTTGGGGCGTACGCCTGCGCTTCCAAGTACACCTCGCCGGCCACGATGTGGGGACTTCGTCATCGGGACGCACCTCGTGGTCCAGGTCGATGGCTGGGCGTACCACTCGTCATCGGCGGACCGCACACGCGACATCGCGCACGACGCCGAGCTGCGCCTGCGCGGCTACACCGTGCTCCGCTTCTCCTACGCGCAGATCTTGTACGACTGGCACAACGTCGAGCGGATCCTCGTTGCAGCGATCGCCCGCGGCGCGCATCTCGCCCCGTTCCACGCGTGAATCGAATTGCTCCGACCATGCACTCCGATCAGCAGACAACGAAGAAGGACGCGCGGCGCTCGAGCGACTACACCAGCGTCTGCTGCCACGCGGCATGCAGCTGCGCGAACTTGCCCGTGCCGGCGATGAGGACATCCGGGGCGTCGTCCTCGATGATCCGGCCGTGCTCCATGACCAGCACTCGATCGGCGATCGCGACCGTCGACAGGCGGTGCGCGATGATGATCGCGGTGCGGTCGGCGAGCAGCGTCTGCAGCGCGTCCTGGATCAGACGCTCCGACGGGATGTCCAGCGAGGCGGTCGCCTCGTCGAGGATCAGCACGGCGGGGTCGGCGAGGAAGGCCCGCGCGAACGAGATCAGCTGACGCTGCCCCGCCGAGACGCGGCCGCCGCGCTTGTTCACGTCGGTCTCGTACCCGTCGGGAAGCGAGTCGATGAACGCATCGGCGCCCACGGCCCGCGCGGCGGCCCGGATCTCCTCCATCGTCGCGTCGGGCTTGCCGAGCGCGATGTTGTCGGCGACCGTGCCGCTGAACAGGTAGGCCTCCTGCGTGACCATGACGATCGCCCGACGCAGGTCCTTCGGATGCAGATCACGCAGATCCACACCGTCGAGGGTCACCGCGCCCGCGGTCGGGTCGTAGAAGCGCGACACGAGCTTCGCCAGGGTCGACTTTCCCGCACCTGTCGTGCCGACCAGCGCGATCGTCTGCCCCGCCGGGATGTCCAGGGAGAAGTCGGGCAGGATCACCCGGTCCTGGGCGTAGCCGAACTCGACGTCGTCGAAGCGCACGTGCCCCCTCGACTCCCAGAGGTCGACGGCCTTGACCGGGTCCGGAACGGTCGGCACCTCGTCGAGCACTCCCGACACCTTCTCCAGCGCCGCCGTGGCGGACTGGAAGGAGTTCAGGAACATCGCGATCTCCTGCATGGGCGCGAAGAAGTTGCGCACGTACAGCACCGCAGCCAGCAGGATGCCGACCTGGATCTCGCCGCTCGCCATCCGCACGCCGCCCCACACCACGACCACGCCGAGGGTGAGCGCCGCGACCGCCATGAGTCCCGGCTCGAACGTGCCGAACAGCAGCATCGAACGGCGGTTCACATCGCGGTAGTCGCCGGCGACCTCCTGGAACGACACGTCGTTGCGGGGCTCCTTGCGGAACGCCTTCACGGCGCGGATGCCGGTCATCGTCTCCACGAACTGCACGATGACCTTCGCGCTGATCACGCGCGACTCGCGGTACACGAGCTGCGAGCGCTGGTAGAACCAGCGCATCAGGTACACCAGCGGGATGCCGGCGAGCACCAGCACCACGCCCGACTCCCAGTCCACGAGGACGAGCGCGATGAACGTGAAGAGGCCGTAGAGCAGCCCGGACACGAGCTGGTTCAGACCGCCGTCGAGCAGCTCCCGGATGGAGTCCAGGTCGCTCGTCTGACGCGAGATGATCCGGCCCGAGGTGTAGCTCTCGTGGAACTCGAGGCTCAGCCGCTGCGTGTGCAGGAACATGCGCTTGCGCAGATCGAGCAGCACCGCCTGCGTGATGCGCGCGGTGAGCACCGCATACCAGCCGATCAGGGCGGATCCGAGCGCGCCGATCACGAGGAAGGCGATGCCGACCACGATGGTCGGCATCCAGTCCGCGTGCTTCAGCACCGCCGGCAGCGCCGTGTTGAGCCCGTACGCGATCAGCGCGGGGCCCGCGACCTGGGCAGCCGTCGAGACCACCAGCACCAGCGCGGTGAGCGTGATCTGCACCTTCAGCGGCGCGATCAGGGATCCGAACAGCCGCAGCGAGCGGCGGCGGATCGCGCGGCTCTCCTCGTGCGTGAGGTCGGAGCGGTCCTCGTCCTGAGTTCCGATGACGCTCATGCCTGCACCTCCTCGTTCTGGGCGTGGGTATCGGGGGCGATCTCGTCGAGCGCCTCGGCGGCGGGCGCAACCCCCGGGACCGCCTCCCGGATCACGGGGATCGCCCCCGTGCGCGCGGCCTCCTCGGCCTCGAGGCTCGAGATCACATGCCGGTAATGCGCGCTCGTGCGCAGCAGCTCCGAGTGCGCGCCCACGGCCGTCACCCTGCCGTTCTGCAGCAGCGCGACGCGATCGGCGAGGGCGACGGTCGAGGGGCGGTGCGCGACGATGAGCGCCGTCGTCTCGGCGAGCACGTGGCGCAGCGCCTCCTCGACGAGCGCCTCGGTGTCGACGTCGAGCGCGGAGAGCGGATCGTCCAGCACGAGCACCTTGGGCTTGGCCGCGACGGCACGGGCGAGTGCGAGGCGCTGACGCTGTCCGCCGGACAGGCTCAGCCCCTCCTCGCCGATCATCGTCTCGACGCCCTCGGGGAGCGTGTCGACGAAGGCGGCCTGCGCCACATCGAGCGCTTCCCGGAGCACGCGCTCGGCCTCAGGGCTGTGGATGTCGAGGTCCGCCCGGCCGAGCAGCACGTTCTCGCGCACGGTGGCCGAGAACAGCGTCGCGTCCTCGAACGCCATCGCGATGTGCGTGCGCAGCTCGGCCAGCGTCAGGTCGCGCACGTCCACGCCGTCGAGCGTCACCCGTCCGCCGGTCACGTCGTACAGACGCGTCGGGAGGGTCGTGAGCGTCGTCTTGCCGGATCCGGTGATGCCGACCAGGGCCATCGTCTCGCCCGGGCGCAGCACCAGGTCGATGCCGTCGAGCAGGTCGCGTTCGTGCGGGCGGGCGTCCTGGTAGCGGAAGCGGGCGCCCTCGAACGCGAGCTCGCCCCGGGGCTCGGCGATGCTCACCGGGCTCTCCGGATCCGTGATCGTGTTCTGCTCGTCGTAGATCTCGAACACGCGATCGGTGGCCGTGCGCGCGTCGAGCATGAACGAGAACAGGAAGCCGATCGACTCGATCGGCCAGCGCAGCACGGTCGCCATCGCGAAGTAGGCGAACAGCTCCGGCGCGTTCAGGGCGCCCTGGGCGATCAGCCAGATGCCGGCCACGAGGTTGAGCGCGAACGCGATCTCGGGCATCAGCACGAGCCAGAACCAGATCCAGCCCACGGAACGGGCCTTGCTCAGCTCGGTCTCGCGCAGCGACTCGGCCTGGCGCGCGAACTTGACGAGCGCGTGCTTGCCGCGTCCGAAAGCCTTCAGCACGCGGATGCCGTGCACGCTCTCCTCGACGCTCGTGGCGAGATCGCCGGCCTGGTCCTGGCTGCGCCGCGTGAGCACGCCGTAGCGCTTCTCGAACAGGAAGCCCGAGATCCACAGCGGCACGGCAGTGATCAGGAAGATCGTGCCGAGCAGCCAGTGCCAGCGGAACAGCAGCGCCGCGCCGATCACGATGGTGAGCAGGTTGACGACGAGCAGCACCAGACCGAAGGCGAGCCAGCGGCGGATCAGGCCGATATCCTGCATCATGCGGCTGAGCAGCTGGCCCGACTGCCAGCGGTCGTGGAACGCGACCGGCAGGCGCTGCAGGTTCGAGTACAGCTGCGTGCGCATGCGGTACTCCACCTGCGTGGCGGGGTTCAGCACGAACTGGCGACGCAACCACACCATGATCGCCTCGCCGAGGGCGAGCACCGTGACGGCGACCGCACCCCAGATGATGGCGCCGATCTCGCCGGTGGCGATGGGGCCTTCGAGCACGACCTGCAGCAGCAGCGGCACGCACAGCGCGATCACGGCGGCGGCCAGAGCAGACGCACCGCCCCCGACGAGGCGCCAGGCGACGGGCTTCACGAAGGGCGCCAGGCGCGCGAGCGCACGGGGCGTGGAGAGTGTGGAGGCGGATGAGGACGACGTGGATTCTTCAGACATGATTCTCAGCAGTTACGTGACAGGAGGGACGACAGGGGACGAGAAGGAGCGGATGCGAGACATCCGTGCGATGAGCGGCCGGTGGGGCCTGAGGGGGTCGGAGCGGTTCAGCGGCCCTGAGCCGCCGGACGTCCGAGAAGACGCAGAGGTTCCGCCGTGAGCGGGTGGCTCCGAGTCAGTCCTCGGCCGGGGCGAGGGGCGAACCGGCGACAGCGCTGATCGACGATGCAGTGGTGATCGTGGGCATGGTGTCCTCCTCGGTTCGACGGCCGCCGGTCGGTTGACGCGACAGCCGTCCAGCCTATGTTTGTGAACCGCCTGAACGCAAGCGTTTTCCCGAAACCGATCTCACGGCCGCCGTGGACCCGTCCCGGGCCGTCGCCCTCGCACGGCTCTCCGGTACTGAGGGCAGCATCCGGCGTGCTGCATCCATTCCCGATCCGCCGGATCCGGTTTGGCCCCCGTCGGCGCGTCGAGGCCCCCTCTGCGCGCCCGCGCCCCCTCCAGCGTTCGCCCGTACGAGGGGGCTCGGACAGCAGGAGGGGGCGTGGACGACGGGAGGAGTAGAGCCAGGATACGGATCCGCTACGCGACGATCGCGTGCGCCGCCTCCCGATCCAGCAGGCGGCGCTTGACGTCCTCCCCCCAGGCGAAGCCGCCGAGGGTGCCGTCGGTGCGCAGCACACGGTGGCAGGGCACGAACAGGGCGGGCGCGTTGCGCGCGCAGATCGAGGCGGCGGGACGCACGGCGCCCGGCTTGCCCAGGGCGACGGCGAACTCGGTGTAGGTGAGCGGTTCCCCGGGGGTGATCCGACGCAGCGCCTCCCAGCCCGCGCTCTGCATGTCGGTGCCGAACTGGTGCACTTCGACGGCGTCGATGGCGGTGACGTCGCCGGCGTAGTACGCGGCGACCGCGTCGGCCGCCGCAGTCGGGCCCTCGACGACGTCCGCGGGCCGGTTCTTCTCCGCGAGGCGGTGCAGGATCGCCTCGTGATCGGCGGTCCAGCCGGACGCGAGCACGCGGTCCTGCTCGTCGGCGAGAATCGTGAACGGGCCGTCGGGGGTGTCGATGGTCTGGATGATGGCGGTCATTTCGAGCCTTCCGTGATCGAGATGGTCTGAGTGGTCTTGGTGGTGTCGGAGCGGACGGCGTCGACGGCGCTCGATGCGCCGGCGCCGGTCGCAGCCGTCGTGGCGTTCCTGGCGTTCTTGACAGCCTTCGGCGGGACCGCGCGCCAGAGGTGCGCGGTGAGGTAGCTGCGCCAGGGCGCCGTGCGAGCGGCCCACGCGTCCAGGGGCCCCGCCTCCGAGGGCAGGCCGGCTGCACCCGCTCCCGCGCGGGCCGCGACGTCGCCGGGCAGGAACACGTCGGGATCGCCGAGTACACGCATCCGCACGTAGTCGGCCGTCCACGGCCCGATCCCGGGCATCGCCAGCAGCGCGGCACGCTGCGCCTCGCCGTCATCGCCGAGCGTCAGCCACAGCGAGCCGTCGGCGAGGGCGGCGGCGGCTCCGGTGACCGCCCTGATCCGCGCCGCCGGCCCGCGCAGCACCTCGTGCCCGTGCTCGGCGATCGCGGCCATGGTGGGGAACAGGATTCCCTCCCCCTGCGCGTCATCGGCGGATCCGACCCGCTCTCCCAGCTCCTGGGCGAGCAGTGTCAGCGTGGTGCGCGCGGCGGCGACCGTGATCTGCTGCCCGATCATGGCGCGGATGAGCATCTCATGCGGATCCGCGGCCCCTGGCACTCTGATGCCCGGGACGTGCGCCACCAACGGGGCGAGCCGCTCATGCGCGGACAGGGCGGCATCGACCGCCAGCGGATCCGCGTCCAAGTCGAAGAGGCGACGGGCGCGGGCGACCACGGGCGCGAGGTCGGCGAGCTGCGCCAGCCGGGCGCGCAGGTGCAGCCGGTCGGCGTCATCGAGACTCAGCTCGAACCAGCCCGGCCCGCCGTCCAATCGCAGGTGGCGGGAGAAACGGCGCTCGCCCACCTCCTCGACCCCGGGGAGTGCCCGTGCACGCATCCACGCGAACAGGCCCTCCGCGTCGAACGGCCTGCGGTACGGCAGCAGCAGGTCGATCTCACCGGGCACCGCGGTCGCCGCAGCCGTCGCATCTCGTCCGGTCCCAGAGTCTGTCGAAGGGCGCCGGGCGCGCAACTCCCCCGGCGCCAGGCCGAAGACTTCGCGCACGGTGTCGTTGAACTGGCGCACGCTCGCGAACCCTGCGGAGAATGCGACGTCGGCGATCGGCAGGTCGGTGCCGACCAGGAGCATCCGGGCGGTGTGCGCACGGTGGGCGCGGGCGAGGGCGAGCGGACCCGCACCGAGCTCCCCGGCGAGCAGCCGGGTGAGGTGGCGCGAGGAGTAGCCGAGCCGCGCGGCGAGCCCCGGCACGCCCTCCCGCTCGACGACCCCATCCGCGATGAGGCGCATGGCCCGGGCCGCGACATCGCCGCGCAGGTTCCACTCGGGTGAGCCAGGGGCGGCCTCCGGCAGGCAGCGCTTGCAGGCGCGGTAGCCGGCCTCGTGCGCGGCGGCGCTGGTCGGGAAGAACGTGACGTTCTCGGGTTTAGGCGTGCGCGCCGGGCAGCTCGGACGGCAATAGATGCCGGTCGAGCGCACCGCCGTGACGAACTGCCCGTCGAAGCGGGTGTCGCGCGCATCGATCGCGCGATACCGCTCGTCGAAGGTCATACCGAGGAAGCTCATGCCTCCACTCTGACATGTCCGAATCCCGCAGGCTCGCGGAAATCGGACATGACAGTGGGAGCCTGTCGGCCCCGCAGGACCCTCCCGGGCTCAGTGGAAGAAGTGGCGCTCCCCCGTGAAGAACATCGCGACGCCGGCCTTGCGGGCAGCGGCCACGACCTCCTCATCGCGCACGGATCCGCCCGGCTGCACGATCGCGGTGACGCCCGCGTCGATGAGCACCTGCGCGCCGTCGGCGAACGGGAAGAACGCGTCGGAGGCGGCGACGGATCCGGCCGCACGGTCGCCCGCACGCTCGACCGCGAGACGGCACGAGTCGACGCGGTTGACCTGGCCCATGCCGACGCCGACCGTGGCGTTGCCCTTGGACAGCACGATCGCGTTGGACTTCACGGCGCGGCACGCCTTCCACGCGAAGATGAGGTTCTCCATCTCGAGCTCATCGGGGCGCTCGCCCGAGACCAGCTCCCAGCCGTTCGCGACGGACTGGATGTCGTCGGGGAACCGGTCCGCATCCTGCAGCAGCAGGCCGCCCGAGACGAGGCGCACGTCCATGCGCTCCTGCTGCCAGTCGTCCGGCAGCTGCAGCAGACGCAGGTTCTTCTTCGCCTTGAACACCTCGAGCGCCGCCGGCTCGAAGGCCGGGGCGACGATGACCTCGGTGAAGATGTCCTTGAGGTTCTCCGCCATCTTCAGCGTCACGGTGCCGTTGGCCGCGATCACGCCGCCGTAGGCCGAGACGGGGTCGCATTCGTGGGCGCGCAGGTGCGCGCTCGCGATCGGATCCAGAGCGTTGGGAGCCGTCGTCGCGATCCCGCACGGGTTGGCGTGCTTGATGATCGCGACCGCCGGGTGCACCATGTCATAGGCCGCGCGCAGGGCCGCGTCGGCGTCGACGTAGTTGTTGTACGACATCTCCTTGCCCTGCAGCTGCGTCGCCTGGGCGATGCCGTGCCCGCCGGCGCGCGTGTAGATCGCGGCGCGCTGGTGCGAGTTCTCGCCGTAGCGCAGCGTGGCGAGGCGGGAGGCCGAGATCGTGAGCTGCTCGGGCAGTTCGCCATCGCTCGACAGCGTGCCGTCCGAGAACCACTGCGCGACGGCGGTGTCGTAGGCCGCCGTGTGCGCGAACGCACGTGCAGCCAGCTCGCGGCGCTGCGCGAGCGTCGTGCCGCCCTCGTCGATCGAGCGGATGAGCGAGGGGTAGGACTCGGGCGAGACCACGATGGCGACGTTGGCGTGGTTCTTCGCCGCGGCGCGCACCATGGCGGGGCCGCCGATGTCGATCTGCTCGACCACGTCGTCGCCGACCGCGCCAGAGGCCACGGTCTGCACGAACGGGTACAGGTTCACCACGACGAGCTCGAACGGGCTGATCCCCAGTTCGGCCAGCTGGCGCTCGTGGTCCTCCAGGCGGAGATCCGCGAGCACCGCGCCGTGGATGGACGGGTGCAGCGTCTTCACACGGCCGTCGAGCATCTCGGCGACGCCCGTCACCGTCGCGACGTCGGTGACCTCCAGGCCCGCATCACGAATGGTCTGGGCCGTGGATCCGGTCGAGACGATCTCGATACCGCTTGCCGCGAGAGCCTGCGCGAGCGGGACCAGGCCGGTCTTGTCGCTGACCGATATCAGTGCGCGACGGATGCGCACAGCGTCACGGGGGCGGTAGAGGGACGGGTCGTGGGCGGGACCGGCCATCGGGGTTCCTTCCGGGTAGGCGTCAGTTCTCGTCAGCGGCCTGGGCCGATGAGGATCCGAGATCGTGGGGGCGGGCGCCGAGATCCAGGGATCCTTCGGCGATACGGCGGACGGTGTCGATCAGCAGGCGCCGCTCGACGGGCTTGATGCGCTCATGCAGGGCGGACTCGGTGTCGCCCTCGTGCACCGGTACGCGCTCCTGCGCCAGGATCGGCCCGCTGTCGACGCCGTCGTCGACCACGATCACGCTGGCGCCGGTCTCGCTCACCCCGGCCGCGAGCGCGTCGCGCACGCCGTGCGCTCCGGGGAACTCGGGCAGGAATGCCGGGTGCGTGTTGATGATGTTCGGAGACCAGGCCGCGACGACGTCGCGCGGCAGCAGCCGCATGAGCCCGCTGAGCACGATGAGGTCCGGTCGCCAGACCTTGAGCTGGGCATCGAGCTCGGCACCCCAGGCTTCGCGGCTGTCGAATGCCTCCCACGGCACGACGAAGGAGGGGATCCCGTACGCCTCGGCGTGGGCGAGACCGTCGGCCTCCCGATCGGCGCCGATAACGATGATGCGAGCCGGAAATCCGGGGTCGGCGGCCGCGTCGAGGAGGGCACGAAGATTCGAGCCGGTGCCCGAGATGAGAACGGCGACCGTCAGCACCCAGACAGTCTAGCCGGGAGCCAAGAGGGCGCCGTCCCCCGAGACGCACCCGCCGTTCAGACCCGATCGTCGTCGATCCACGCGGCGTCGACATCGCCGTGCCGACGGGGTGCGAGCAGCAGGATCGCGGCACCGACCAGCACCTCCAGCCCGAGGGCGAGCGCGACCGGACCCGGATCCGGTCCCGCGACCGCCAGCCGGCCGGGGCCGAGGGATCCGGAGGACAGCGCCGCCAGCAGCGCGCCGAAGCCGCCCGCGAGCACGGCGATCCCGACCGCGGTCGCCAGGCGGGAGCCGATCCCGGCCTCCGCCCCCGCCGACACCTGCCGCGAGCGGATCAGCCACCCCGCGAAAGCACCCGCGGCCGCCGGCACGAGCACGACGATGAGGAGCCACGGCGAGGACGAGTCGGGCACGAGGCCCAGCACGGGCACACCGGGCACCACGCCCAGTACGGTGCCCGCGGGTGAGACCGCGGTTCCGGCACCGATCGCGAAGCCGGGGCCGGCGATCCATGCCACGGCCCATGCCACGAGCGTCGGCAGGTAGGCCAGCTGAGCGAGCCCGATCACGACCACGCCGAGCGGGTCGGCACGCAGTGATTCGAACAGCGCCACGATCTGACCGCCGCGGAACAGCGCCGTGACGGCGACGGCGAGCCCCGCCGCGCCGACCACGCCGGCCACGGCCGCCGCGGCGCCGCGCACGATGTCACCGGGGACGTGCGCCCAGTCGGGCCAGCGGTCCATCGCGTCCTGCAGACGGTCGACGAGGCCGCCGTCGCCCTCGCCCCACGCCGTGGCGACCGCCCCGGCGAGAGCGCCGCACAGGAACACCAGCGGCGGGAACAGGATCGCGAGCCACAGCGGCGCCTTCAGCACCCCGAGCCCGCCCGTCAGCGCCGCGAACACAGAGATCACGGCGAAGACCGCCGTGCCGCTCGCCACGCCGGTGAGCCACGATCCGGCGAGCGCTGCTCGGCGCCCCGAGCGCGCTGCGAAGATCGCGGTGAACCCGAGGAAGAGAAGCGGAGGCACCGAGAGGGCGAAGGACGCCGCGGACGGATCCAGCCCGACCGCCCGCACCAGCGCATCAGGCAGTGCGACCGCGAGGGGCACGCCGTGCCCGAACTGCCAGAGCGTCGCGGCACTCGGCCAGAGCGCTCCCCAGTCGGCGCTCGCACCGAATGCGATCGCCCAGATCACCGTGAGCGGAGCGAGCAGCACGGCGAGGCCGATGGCCGCGGCGACGATCGCATCGACCGCCGCCAGGAGCACGATGAGGAGGCGTTGCATGACGGTTTCGAGCCTACGTGCTCCGCCTCGGCGGCCCTGACGGGCGCGCGGAAACGGAGCGTCGAACGCCTGCCGCGGACGGCCGCCGCGGCCGAGATCGTCCGCGCGGCGCACGGACCGCATCCGCGACGCGATACGGTCTTCCGCGGAGGTCTCCCATGACAACAGCCCCCCCGCCCGTGTCCGACCCGACCGCAACCGAGCCGAAGAACGCCGTCGACCGCTTCTTCGAGATCACCAAGCGCGGATCCACCCTCGGCACCGAGATCCGCGGAGGCATCGTCACGTTCGTGACGATGGCCTACATCGTGATCCTCAATCCGATCATCCTGTCCACCGCCGATGTCGCGGGCCATACGCTGCCCGGCGCAGCCGTCGCGGCCGCCACGGCGCTGACCGCCGGCGTCATGACGATCCTGTTCGGACTGATCGCCCGCCTGCCGTTCGCATTCGCGGCCGGGCTCGGCATCAACGCCTTCCTCGCGTTCACGGTGGTCAAATCGATCACCTGGCCCGAGGCCATGGCCCTCGTCATGATCAACGGCGTCATCATCGTCCTGCTCGCCGCGACCGGCCTGCGCAAGCTGATCTTCGACGCCGTGCCCGTGCAGCTCAAGCTCGCCATCACGGTCGGCATCGGCCTCTTCATCGCCTTCATCGGGTTCGTGAACGCCGGTTTCGTGACCTCGACGAAGCAGGCCTCTCCCCCGGTCGACCTCGGCGTCGGCGGATCCGTGGCCTCGATCCCCACGCTGCTGTTCGTCCTCACCCTCCTGATCGGTGGGGCGCTCATCGCCCTGCGCGTCAAGGGGGCGATCCTCATCGCGCTCGTGGGCGGCACCGTGCTCGCCGCGATCGTGAACCTCATCTGGCCGTTCGGCCAGGACTTCGGCTTCACGGGCAGCATCGTGAGCATCCCCGACCTGAGCCTGATCGGCCGGGTCGACTTCGGCTTCGACCTCGCCAAGGTCGGCGGCGTCGCCCTGGTCATGTTCGTCTTCACCCTGCTGTTCTCGAACTTCTTCGATGCGATGGGCACGATGACCGGCCTGGCGAAGGAGGCCGACCTGGCCGACGAGAAGGGCGACTTCCCCCGTATCAAGGCGGCCCTGGTCGTCGAGGGCGTCGGCGCGATCGTCGGCGGCGGCACGTCGTCCTCGTCCGCGACGGTGTTCGTCGAATCCGGCGCGGGCATCGGCGAAGGTGCGCGCACAGGCCTTGCGACGACGATCACGGGCGCGCTGTTCCTGCTCGCGATGTTCTTCACGCCGCTCACCGCCCTCGTGCCCAGCGCTGTCGCCGCGGCCGCGCTCGTGCTCGTCGGCGCCATGATGCTCTCCCAGATCAAGAACATCGACCTCGGCGACTTCCGCGTGCTGCTGCCGGTGTTCCTCACGGTCACGGTCATGCCGATGACCTACTCGATCGCCAACGGCATCGGCGCCGGTTTCGTCAGTTGGATCGTCGTCAACGCGCTCACCGGCCGGATCAAGACGATCCACCCGCTGCTGTGGGTGGTCGGTGTCGGATTCGTGCTGTTCTTCGCCCGCGGTCCCATCGAGGCGCTGCTCGGCGCCTGACCGGATCCGCTATCCGCTGGGCCCGCTGGATCGCCAGGATCCGCTCGAGGCCCCCTCACGGCGTCGAGGCCCCCTTCCGGGAACGCTCCTGGGAGGGGGCCTCGATCCTGAGAGGGGGTCTCGATGTGGTTGGACGGTCTCGCGCCGCCGCGCCGTCGGACCACCGCCACGCCGTCAGAGCACGAGCGGCACCCCGGCCTCCGGCACGCGTAGGCGATCGGCCAGCCCTGCGTAGCCGAACTCGCGCACCAGGCGCTCGCGGGTCTCGGAGAAGTGGTGCCAGCCCTCGGCGTGCACGGGCACGATGACGGCGTCGCCCAGCTCGCGCGCGGCGGCGACCGCGGTGCGCGCGTTGAGGGTGAGGTCGGCGTCGCCGAACCGCCCGACGTTGGCCGCTCCGGCGAAGAGCACGGCGATGTCGATCCGTCCGATCCTCGCCGCGATGTCTGCGACGAGTTCGACCGAGGCGTTGTCGCCCGAAACGTAGACGACCGGTCGCTCCGGCGCACGCAGCACGAAACCGGTCACGGTGCCGGACAGCGCCTCGGCGCCCTCCGGTCCATGCAGCGCCGGCACCGCGGTCACCTCGACATCGCCGAAGCGATGAGTCTGCCACGCGGAGAGCCCCGTCACGCCGTCGATGCGGCCGGCCGCCTCCGGGGTGGAGAGCACGGCGCCCGCGCGCGGCAGGAAGGTCCGCCCGGCCTCGTCGAGGTTGTCGGGGTGCTGATCGTGCGAGAGCAGCACGGCGTCGATCGCACCCACCGCATCGGCGCCGAGCGCAGGCCCGCTCAGCTTGTGCAGGGCGATGCCGCCGTCGTAGCTGCGCGGTGCGTCGAAAGTCGGATCGGTCAGCAGGCGCAAGCCGGCGTATTCGATGATCGCGGTCGGCCCACCGACCAGGGTCAGGGTCACGGAGTTCTCGGTCATGGATCCATCGTGGCGACGTCCGTTCGGCCGCGGGAGTGGCCCTGACGACACTCTTCGATAAGATCGGGCCATGCGCCGCGCCGCCGTCCTCGCCTTCCCCGGGATCAGCCCGTTCCATCTGTCCGTGCCGCTGATGGTCTTCGGCGGCGTCGGAGTGCGTTCGGTCGAGGCCGCCTATCGCACGGTGACCGTCGCGGAGACGCCCGGTCCGGTGCGCACCGCCGCGGGGCTGGACCTCGTCGTGACGGAGGGGCTCGAAGCGTTCGCGTCCGCCGACCTCGTCGTGATTCCGAGCTGGGATCCGGAGGTCGCGCCCAGTGCCGCGCTGCTCGACGCCGTCCGCAAAGCGCACGCCCGCGGCGCGCGGATCCTGGGCCTGTGCCTCGGGACGTTCGTCGTCGCCGCGAGCGGCATCGCCGACGGCAGGGAGGTGTCCACGCACTGGTCGGCGGGGCCTCAGCTCGCCGCCCGGCATCCCGAGCTCACTGTGCGCTGCGAGGCGCTGTGGACCGACCTCGGCGACGTGGTCACCTCGGCCGGGGTGGCGGCGGCGCTGGACTGCTGCCTGCACATCGTCCGCACCGAGCTCGGCAGCGCCGTCGCCGCCGACCTCGCACGCTCACTCGTGATGGCCCCGCACCGGGAGGGTTCGCAGGCCCAGTTCCTGTCCCGCCCCCTCGCCGCCGACCCCGAGGGGGACGAGATCGACCGGGCCATCACCTGGGCTCTGGGACGGATCGCCGAACCCCCGCCTATCGACGCCTGGGCCGGCTCCGTGCACCTCTCCCGGCGCACGTTCACCCGGCGCTTCCGCGACCGCACGGGCACCAGCCCCGGCGACTGGCTGCTGCAGCGCCGCCTGGACGAGGCGCGGCGACTGCTCGAGACGTCCGGTCTGCCGATCGAGGCCGTCGCGACGCGCACGGGCTTCGGCGGTGCGGTGACCCTGCGCCATCACTTCCGGGCGCGCTTCGGCACCACCCCGGGCGCGCACCGGCGCGCGTTCGCGGATCCGGTCTGAACCCGGCGGAGCGACGGGAATCGACGAGGGGCCCCGAGCAGATCGCCCGGAGCCCCTCGTCGTGATGCTTACAGCGCGGCGTAGACCTCGCGGAGCAGGGCGGCGGTCTCGGACGGCGTCTTGCCGACCTTGACACCGGCGGCCTCGAGGGCCTCCTTCTTCGCCTGCGCGGTGCCCGCGGAGCCGGAGACGATGGCGCCGGCGTGGCCCATCGTCTTGCCCTCGGGCGCGGTGAAGCCTGCGACATAGCCGACGACGGGCTTGGTGACGTTGGCCTTGATGAACTCGGCCGCGCGCTCCTCGGCATCGCCGCCGATCTCGCCGATCATCACGATCGCCTTGGTCTCGGGGTCGGCCTCGAACGCGGCGAGCGCGTCGATGTGCGTGGTGCCGATGACCGGGTCGCCGCCGATGCCGATCGCGGTGGAGAAGCCCAGGTCGCGCAGCTCGAACATCATCTGGTAGGTCAGCGTGCCCGACTTCGAGACGAGACCGATCGGGCCCTTGCCGGTGATGTTCGCCGGGGTGATGCCCGCGAGCGCCTCGCCCGGAGTGATGATGCCGGGGCAGTTCGGACCGATGATGCGGGTCTTGTTGCCCTTCTCGGTCGCGTACGCCCACGCCTCGGCGGAGTCGCCGACCGGCACACCCTCGGTGATGACCACGAGCAGCGGGATCTCGCTGTCGATGGCCTCGACCATCGCGTCCTTCGTGAACGCCGGCGGCACGAAGGCGACCGACACGTTGGCGCCCGTCTTCTCGATGGCCTCGGCGACGGAGGCGAACACCGGCAGCTCCACGGCGTTGCCGTCCTTGTCGGTGTGCGAGACCGTGGTTCCGGCCTTGCGCGCGTTCACGCCGCCGACGACGTTCGTGCCCGCCTTCAGCATGAGGGCGGTGTGCTTGGTGCCCTCGCCGCCCGTGATGCCCTGGACGATGACCTTGGAGTCCTTGTTGAGGTAGATCGACATGTTCGTTGTCCTTGTCTCGGAAGCCGGATCAGGCGTTCGCCAGCTCGGCGGCCTTGTCCGCGCCCTCGTCCATGGTGGCGGCGAGCGTGACGAGCGGGTGGTTGGCGGCGGCGAGGATCGCACGGCCCTCTTCGACCTGGTTGCCGTCGAGACGCACGACGAGCGGCTTGGTGGCGGCGTCGCCGAGGATCTCGAGCGCCTTGACGATGCCCTCTGCCACGGCCACGCAGCTGGTGATGCCGCCGAAGACGTTCACGAACACGCTCTTGACCTGCTCGTCGTTCAGGATGACGTCCAGACCGCTGGCCATGACCTGCGCGTTCGCGCCGCCGCCGATGTCCAGGAAGTTCGCGGGCTTCACGCCACCGTGGTTCTCGCCGGCGTACGCGACGACGTCGAGGGTCGACATGACCAGACCCGCGCCGTTGCCGATGATGCCGACCTGGCCGTCGAGCTTGACGTAGTTCAGGCCCGACTCCTTGGCCTTGGCCTCGAGCGGGTTCTCGGTCGCCTTGTCGGCGAGCTCCTCGTGCTCGGGGTGGCGCACCTCGCTGGCGTTGTCGTCGAGGGTGACCTTGCCGTCGAGGGCGATGATGTCGCCCTCCTCGGTCTGCACGAGGGGGTTGACCTCGACCAGGGTCGCGTCCTCGCCCTTGTAGACCTCGAACAGCTTCACGAAGACGTCGGCGACCTTCTCGGCCAGGCCCGGCTCGAAGTTCCCGGCCTTGGCGATCTCGAGGGCCTTGTCGAGGGTGATGCCCTCGAGCGGGTTGACCTCGACGCGGGCGAGAGCCTCGGGCTTCTCGACCGCGAGCTGCTCGATCTCCATGCCGCCCTCGACCGAGGCGAGGCTCAGGTAGGAGCGATTGGAGCGGTCCAGCAGCACCGAGAAGTAGAACTCGCGGGCGATGCGGGCGCCGGCGGCGACCATGACGCGCTTGACGACGTGGCCCTTGATGTCCAGACCCAGGATCGCCTTGGCGGCCTCGTACGCCTCGTCGGGGTTCTTGGCGACCTTGACGCCACCTGCCTTGCCGCGGCCACCGGTCTTGACCTGCGCCTTGACGACGACCACGCCACCGAGCTTCTCCGCTGCTGCCTTCACCTCCTCAGGGGTGTCGGCGACGATGCCGGCGAGAACCGGCACCCCGTACTTCTCGAAAAGGTCTCGTGCCTGGTACTCGTAGAGGTCCACGTGCAGTCCTTCGCTGGTTGCGACGAATGGGACGCGACAGGAATTCTGTCGGGTGTCGATGTGAGTCGACCCGATAGGCCAGCCTACTACCGCGGAATCGCGCTTCTTGACCGCGCACCCAGCCATCGGTCGGGCCCCCGCGACGTCCGATGACTCAGCATTCCCGGCGCAGGATCCTGACAACTAGGCTCTCCTTTTATGACCGAGCACGCCGACGTGTCCCCCGCTCGCACCGCCGTGGTGCGCGCTGCGCTCGAGCTGTTCTCTGCCCAGGGCTTCGATTCGACCTCGGTCGAACAGATCGCCAAGGCCGCAGGCATCTCCCGCTCCACCTTCTTCCGGCAGTTCGGGGGCAAGGACGACGTCGTCTTCGCCGATCATGAGGAGCTCCTCGACGGCTTGCGCCGCTACCTCGAGCGCCCGCACGCCAACCCCTGGACGGCGGTGTGCGATGGGTCGCTGATGGTGTTCCGCGCCTTCGCCGCCGACCCGGAGATGGCACGGCTGCGCTACCAGGTGGTCCGCGACGTTCCCACGCTGCGCGACCGCGAGATCGTGACGGTGTTCCGTTACGAGCGCCTGTTCGACGAGTACCTGCGCCGCTCGATGCCGGATCTGGATCCGCTCGACGCGGTCGGGTTCGCCGCGCTCGTGACGGCCGTGCACAACCACGTGCTGCGCCGGCTGCTGCGCGGATCCCGTACCTCGGCCGCAGCTCTGCGTCGCGCACTCGACGACGTGCTGCGCCGCTACGGCGTGCATCCAGACGCCGCGGCGGATCCTGGCGAGGACTCGGTGGTCGTCGCCGTGTTCCCACGCTCGATGCCCATGGCGGAGATCACCCGTCGCCTGCGCGACGAGCTGGGCTGACCCGCAGTCGGCCCACCTCCCGCCCGCCGCAGCGCGGCGCCGTCGGGGTGCGCGAAAGCAGTCGATAGACGGTACGCTGTCTCATGAATCTTGAGACTGAGTCTCACTCCCCCGGATGGAGACCCCATGAGCAACGACGCCCTCTTCCCCGGCGAAGCCGTCACCTCCTACGACGTGACCGGACGCTGCGGCACCGACTACTACGAGGTCTTCTCCGACATCCCCTCCGCCGACCGTGCGCACTGGGAGCGGGCGCAGGCCTACGTCGACGAGGTCGGCTCGCAGATGCAGGACGCGTGGGATCGTGCCGAGTACCCGCTCGCCGTCGCGCGCCGCATGGGCGAGATGGACCTCGTCGTGGACGGCATCGTCCACCCCGCCCTCACTCGCATGAGCCCTCTCGCAGCGGGGCTCGTGAACATGGAGATCTCCCGCGGCGACGGCTCCCTCGGCACCGTCCTCGCCGTGCAGGGCGGGCTCGCTCTGCGCACGCTCGCCCTGTTCGGCAGCCCCGAGCAGCAGGACCGCTGGCTCGTCCCGCTCGCCGAAGGATCCGTGCTCGGATCCTTCGCGCTCACCGAGCCCGATCACGGATCCGATTCCGTCTCGCTCGAGACCGTCGCGCGGCGCGACGGCGACGCGTGGGTCCTGCGCGGCGCGAAGAAATGGATCGGCAACGGCGCCTCCGGCGGCATCACCTTCGTCTGGGCGCGCATCGACGACGAGGGCGCGGCCGAGCACGGATCCGTGCGGTGCTTCGTCGTCGAGCAGGAGCGCCCCGGATACCTCGGCTCGGTCATCACGGGCAAGGTGTCGCTGCGCGGCATCCACCAGGCGCACATCCGCCTGGACGACGTGCGCGTGCCGCTGGACGCGGTGCTGCCCGGCACGCGCAGCTTCAAGGACGCCTCGATCGTGCTGTACGCCACGCGTTCCGGCGTCGCCTGGTCGGCGCTCGGGCACGCCACCGCCTGCTACGAGGCCGCCCTCGCTTACGCGAAGACCCGGGTGCAGTTCGGCAAGCCGCTCGCGAAGTTCCAGATGGTCCAGGAGCGGCTCACGCACATGCTCGAGGAGCTCACCGCGATGCAGCTGTACTGCCGCCGCATGGCGGACATGGACGAGGCCGGCACGCTCCGCCCCACGCAGGCGTCCCTGGCGAAGTTCCACAACACCCGTGCCGCACGACGTATCGCGTCGACGGCGCGCGATCTGCTCGGCGGCAATGGGATCCTGCTCGAGAACGGCGTCATGCAGCACATGGCCGACATCGAAGCGATCCACACCTACGAGGGCACCGAGAGCGTGCAGGCCCTGCTGATCGGCCGCGACATCACCGGGATGAGCGCTTTCGCCTGACGAGCGGGCCGCTCGTCCCAGACGCACGGCCCGCGCTGCGACTCAGTCGCAGCCGCAGCCTCCGGAAGGCGTCTTCACCATGAAGCAGACGTCGCAGATGCCGTAGTCGCGATCTTCGCGCGCAGTCGCCTTCGGGGCGCGCGGCTCCGGCTTCGGCTTCGCCGGGGTGCGGGTGCCCGCGGAGCGCGCCGGGCGCGAGACGCCGGCCGGTCCACCGAGCAGCTCGCTGGGGTGGGTGACGTAGAAGTACGGCGCCCTGCCCTCGCTCGGAGCGAGGGGAAGCACACGTCCGGCCACGACGACCTGCTCGCCCTCGGCGAAGCCGTTGGTGTAGGTGCGCCCGATGTGCAGGGCCGCGCCCTCGCCGAGGCGGATCGCCTCGATGTAGCGGCCGCGATCGATGAGGCTGCTGATGCCGACCGCTTCCACGATCGCACGGATGAAGTCGTAGTTCGCGGAGTCCATGCGGTGCGCGCGCAGGGCGTCCGCGAGGGACTTGTAAGGACGGGAGGTGCCAGTAGGGGTGGGACCCTGGACTTCATTCATATTGCTCCAAGCATCCCACGTTCTGCTCTGCGCGACCTGCGTGCGTGAAAGACTGGCGGCATGCCCCGCGCCACCGTCATCGGAAGCGGGCCGAACGGGCTCGCCGCGGCCGTCTCGCTCGCCCGGGCCGGCTACGTCGTCGAGGTGGTCGAGGCCGGCGCGACGATCGGCGGCGGGGTGCGCAGCGCCGAGGTCACCCTGCCCGGCTTCGTGCACGACGTCTGCTCGGCGGTGCATCCCGCCGCCTACTCCTCCCCGTTCCTGCGCGCCTTCGGCCGCGACCGGATCGACTGGATCATTCCCGAAGCGGCATATGCGCATCCCCTCGACGGCGGGCGGGCGGGGATCGCCTGGCACGACCTGGAGCGCACGGCCGATGGGCTCGGCCCCGACGCCCGCGCCTGGCGCGCAATGCTGCGTCCGCTGAGCTCGCACCTCGAGGGTGTGCTGGACTTCACCGGCGGCTCGCTGCTGCGGTTCCCCCGCGACCCGGTCACCGCGGTGCGCTACGGGCTGCGCGCGCTCGAGCAGGGCTCCGCAATGGCGACGCGCACCTTCCGCACCCCGGAGGCGGCGGCGCTCGTGGCCGGCGTGGTCGCACACGCCAACACCGCTCTGCCGGCGCTGAGCGGCGCCGCGGCGGGCCTGCTGCTCATGGCCCAGGCGCACGCCGGCGGCTGGGCGTATCCGCGCGGGGGTGCGCAGCGGATCGCCGACGTGCTCGCCGAGGATCTGCGTGCGCACGGCGGCACGATCCGCACCGGCACGCGCGTGGTCGACCTCTCCGCACTGGACTGGGGGGATCCGCACCGCGGCGATCTGCTGCTGCTGAACACGTCGCCACGGCTGGCCCTCACGCTGCGCGACGTGCCGCCGCACTACGCGAGGGCGGTGCGCGCGTACCGCTACGGCACGGCGGCGGCGAAAGTGGACTTCGCCCTCGACGGGCCGGTGCCGTGGGCCAATCCCGAGGTCGCCCTCGCCCCGACCGTGCACGTCGGCGGAACCCGCGCTCAGGTGTGGGCGAGCGAGAATGCCGTCGCCCAGGGGCGCGTTTCCGAGTGGCCGTACGCGCTCGTCGCGCAGCCCTCGGTACTGGACGACACCAGGGCCCCGGCCGGCCAGCAGGTGCTGTGGGCCTACATCCACGCCCCTGCGAACTCCGACGTCGATGCGACCGAGCCGGTCGTGCGGCAGATCGAGCGGTACGCCCCGGGCTTCCGTGACCGCATCCTCGCGAGCCATGCCGTCACACCGCGCCAGCGCACGCACCTGAACCCGGCCGAGATCGGCGGCGACATCTTCGGCGGCGCGTTCACGATGCGCCAGGCCGTGGTGCGCCCCGTGCTCTCCCCCGCGCCGTGGCGCACGCCGATGCCGGGCGTCTACCTCGCCTCGGCCGCGACACCGCCAGGGCCCGGAGTGAACTTCATGGCGGGCTGGCACGCCGCCCGCACCGCGCTGGCCGACGCCGGCGAGCGCGTCGATCTGGGAGACCTGTTCGGATCCACGCCGGCGGGCTGACGATGGCCATGGAGGGCCGCCGGGCGGCAGGATGGGATCCATGCGCTACGAGATCCCCGCACCGATGCTCGCGAAGGCCGCCGCCGCTGTGCCGGATCCGGCGAAGTTCCCCGACGGCCTGCTGTACGAGCCGAAGTGGGACGGCTTCCGCGGACTCGTGTCGTGGGACGGCGAGAACGTCGAGATCGGCTCTCGCGGGGCGAAGCCGCTGACCCGCTACTTCCCCGAGCTCGTCGAGGCGATCCCGCGCCTCCTGCCGGGTCCGTGCCTGCTCGATGGCGAGATCGTGGTCGCCACCGGACCTCCGGGATCGCAGCGCCTGGACTGGGAGGCGCTGAGCCAGCGCATCCACCCCGCCGCCTCACGGGTGCAGAAGCTCTCGGTGGAGACCCCCGCGATGTTCGTCGCGTTCGACCTGCTCGCGGAGGGCGATGACGACCTGCAGGCCCTGCCGTTCGGCGAGCGCCGCGCACGGCTCGAGCGCCTGTTCGTCGAGGTGCCCCATCCCCTGCACCTGACCCGCACGACGACGGATCCCGGCACCGCCCGGCGCTGGCTCGCCGAGTTCGAAGGCGCCGGCCTCGACGGCATCGTCGCCAAGCCGCTGGATCAGCCCTACGCGCCCAACAAGCGCACCCTGATCAAGGTCAAGCACGCCCGCACCGCGGACGTCGTCGCGCTCGGCTACCGGATCCACAAGAGCGGATCCGGAGTCGGATCCCTGCTCGTGGGTCTGTACGGCGACGACGGCGTGCTGCGCCAGGTCGGCGGCGTCGCCGCGTGGAGCGACGCGATGCGCCAGCAGCTCGTCGAGGACCTCGCGCCTCTCGTGGAGCGCGACGAATCCGGCGCCGCCGTGACCGGCGACGGCGAGCGCTCGCGGTTCAGCGCCGCGAAGGACACCTCGTTCGTGCGGCTGCGCCCTGAGCGCGTGCTCGAGGTGCGCTACGACCAGCTGGAGGGCTGGCGGTTCCGGCACACGGTGCAGTTCGAGCGCTGGCGAGACGACCGCGAGGCGCGCTCGTGCACCTACGAGCAGCTCGAGACCGTCGCCGGATACGACCTCGCCGACGTCATCGACTGACGTCGCGGCTCACTCCCCCACGCGCTCGCCGTTCTCGTCCCAGTTCGCAGCGACCTTCTTCGAGGGCTGCACCCGCGGGGGCTCGCCGGGCATCTTCGGGAACTCCGGCGGGAACGGCATCTCGCCGAGTCCGTTCTCCACGTCGCGGTCCCACCAGCTCAGCAGCGTGTCGATGCGTCCGGGTGCCTCCTGCATACGCGCCCACGGATCGCCGAGGTCGGCCAGGCGCTGCGGCACGGTGCGGACCGTGAACCGGGTGGGATCCACGTCGTCCAGCTCGTCCCACTCGATCGGCGTCGAGACCGTCGCGGCCGGCAGCGCGCGCGGGCTGTAGGCGCCGGCCATCGTGCGGTCGCGATTGGCCTGGTTGAAGTCGACGAAGATGCGCTCCCCGCGCTGCTCCTTCCACCACGCCGTGGTGACGCGATCGGGCATCCGCCGCTCCAGTTCGCGGCCCGCGGCGATCACCGCGTGCCGCACCGTGAGGAACTCCCATTCCGGCACGATCGGGCAGAAGACGTGCAGCCCGCGGTTGCCGCTGGTCTTGATGAACGCCTCCAGTCCCGCCTCACGGAGCACGGCGCGCAGCTCATGCGCCGCGGGGATCGCTTCGGCGATGCCCGTGCCCGGCTGCGGATCGAGGTCGATGCGCAGCTCCACCGGATTGTCGGTGTCGGACGCGAGCGAGGCCCATGGGTGGAAGACGACCGTGTTCATCTGCACGGCCCAGACGATCGCGGCGGTCTCGGTGAGCACGATCTGCGGATGCTTGCGTCCGCTGTTGTACGTGCACATCACGCTCTGCACGAAGTCGGGCGTGCCCTTGGGCGGGTTCTTCGAGAAGAAGCTCTCACCACCGATGCCGTCCCGGAAGCGCTCGAGCGAGACGGGTCTGTTGCCGGTCGAGGTGAGGAACGGCGTCGACACCGTCTGCACGTAGTCGGCGAGCTCGCCCTTCGTGATGGGGCCGCCCTCCGCAGCCGGCCAGACCGCGCGGTTGGGGCTGGACAGGTCCAGGGTCCGGTCGCCGTCGGGTCCGGGAACGGTCAGCGTGATGCGCTCGGATGCCATGACTCGACCCTAGGGTGCGCCGCCGACGCGGCGCCACGGATCCGCGAGAAACCAGAGGCAGCTCGCCGTCAGCGCAGCACGCGATCGGCCTCGGCGCGGATCTCGGCCGCGATCGCCTCCAGCAGTTCGGAGCGCAGGTTCCACTGCTGCCAGAACAGCGGCGAAGCGAACTCCTCGTCGTCGAGCCGCACCAGGCGTCCGTCCGCGAGGCCCGCCTCGGCATGCGGCACGGGAAGCAGCGCCCACCCCAACCCGAGTTCCACGGCGACCGAGAAGTCCGCGGAGGCCGGCACGTGGTGCCGTGGAACCGGCCATGGGTCGACGCCGCGTTCGCGCAGCCAGTCCTGCTGCAGCAGGTCGCGCCGGTCGAAGTCGACGAACGGCGCGTGCGTGAGCGACTCGGCGGTCACGCCATCAGGGAACCAGCGACGCGCGAAGCTCGGAGATGCCGCCGCCACATAGCGCAGCGCACCGAGAGCCTCGACCCGGCAGCCGCCGACCGGCTCCGACTCGCTCGTCACCGCCGCCATCACGGTGCCCGATTCGAGCAGCCGCGCCGTGAAGTTCTGGTCGTCGCGATGCAGGTCGAACTCGACGTCGTATCGCTCGGAGAGCCGGGCGAGCGGGGCCAGGAACCAGGTCGCCATCGAATCGGCATTGACCGCGAGCGGGATCCTGATGCGTGCTCCCTCTCCCTCCGCGGACAGACCGAAACCGGCGATCGCATCGCGCTCGAGGAGAGCGATCTGGCGGCCGAACCGGGCAACGGCCTCCCCTGCCTCGGTGGCTCTCGCGGGCTTGCTTCGCACCAGCAGGATCCGACCGAGCTGCTGCTCCAGTGTCTTGATCCGCTGGCTCACGGCGGACGGGGTCAGCAGCAGTCGGCGGGCCGCCGCCTCGAAGCTGCCCTCGTCGAGCACCGCGGCCACCGTTCGCGCGGACTCCGGATCCACCTGCACATGAGCGATTCTAATCTCGCTTAAGGAATCTTCGCTGGTACTGAACCGGATCCCGGCCATACTCTCGATCCGTGCTCATCCTGCTCTCCGGCCTCGGTCTCATGTTCTCGCTCATCATCGCCGTCGGCGCACAGAACGTGTACGTGCTGCGCCAGGGACTGCGCCGCGAGCACGTGCTGCCCGTGGTCCTGATCTGCGCGGCCTCCGATGCGGCCCTCGTGCTGGCTGGCACCGCAGGGCTCGGCTACCTCGTGAAGACCCTGCCCTGGCTCATCGTGGTGGCGCGCTGGGCCGGGGCGATCTCGCTCGTGGTGTACGGCGTGCTGGCGGCCCGGCGCGCGTGGAAAGCCGGCGGCGAAGCACTGCTCGCCGAACCCGCCATGACCGACCAGGCCGCCCCCGCGGACTCTCCCGAGAACGGATCCGGCGGCACCGCCACGCTGACCCGCACGGCCCCGCTCGCGCCCGTGATCCTGGCGACGCTCGCCTTCACCTGGCTGAACCCCAACGTGTACCTCGACACGGTGCTGCTCATCGGATCCATCGCCGCCACGCACGGCGATGGCCGGTGGCTGTTCGCAGCCGGCGCCATCATCGCGAGCGTCATCTGGTTCTTCGCTCTCGGATTCGGGGCGCGCCACCTCGGCCGCTGGTTGCGCACGCCGCGCGCCTGGCGGATCCTTGACACCGCGATCGCCGCGCTGCTGGTGGTGATGGGGATCAGCCTGGTGCTGCCGGTGTTCTTCGGCTGAGCGCCGATCCGCGTCGGATCCCGGGACAGGTCGGCGACAGCGACGTCCGGGCGCTACTCCTCGCCGCCCGCGGTCTCGCCCTCCGTGGCGGCGAGATCACGCAGGAACCCGGTGACGACGCGGCGGTCGGCCGACGACATCCGGGCAGCGACGTCGAAGCGCCGCGCGTGCAGACGCCCGACCCCCTCCCGGGCCGCCTGACGCGTCGAAGGGGTGACCTGGAGCACGATCGATCGCCGGTCGGCCGGATGCGGCCGCCGGATGATGTGCCCGCCGCGCTCCAGTCGATCGAGCATCTTCGTCGTGGCCGCGGTGCTGATCCCCAGATGGTCGGCCACGGCGCGGGCGGTCGCCACCTGTCCGGCGTTCTCCGCCGCGATGAGAAAGCGCACGGCGCGCATGTCGTTCTGATTGAGGTTCATGTACCGCCGGGAGGCCGCGCTCATGCGCTCGGCCGCGCCGTGCCACGCACGCAGCGCCGCCATCAGCTCGACGATCTCGTCGACCTCCCCATCCGCCAGGTGGTCGCGCCGCACGAGCTCCGCAGCGGGATCGATGAGCCGAGGATCGATCATCGCTCGATCGAGGCGGGGTTCGGATTCGGGGACTTCCACGGGAGGACTCTATGCCATAGAGTTCCAGCTAACCTGGTTAGTTAGTTTCTTAGTTAGCAAAAGGATGATCGTGATCCCTGACGCCGACATGGTCGTGCTCCTGAACGCCGACGGCACCCAGATCGGCGTCGCGCCGAAGAGCAGCGTCCACGGTGCCGACACCCGGCTCCACCTCGCCTTCTCCTGCCACGTGTTCGACGCGCGAGGGCGCCTGCTCGTCACCCGCCGCGCGCTGACGAAAACCGCCTGGCCGGGCGTCTGGACCAACTCTTTCTGCGGACACCCCGCCCCGGAGGAGGGGCTCGTGGACGCCGTGCGCAGACGAGCCGAGCACGAACTCGGACTGCGCCTGGACTCCGTGGAACCGGTGCTGCCGTTCTTCCGCTATCGCGCGACGGACGCCTCCGGCGTCGTCGAGAACGAGATCTGCCCGGTGTACATCGCGACGACCGCGCAGCCGCCCCGCCCGCACCCCGACGAGGTGATCGAGCACCGCTGGGTCGACGCTGACGATCTCGCCGAGTCCGTGCGCCGCACCCCGTGGGCGTTCAGCCCCTGGCTCGTCCTCCAGGCCGAGCTGCTCCCGTTCCTCGGCGGAGGCAGAGGGCTCGAGGAGCTGGCATCGTGAGCGACCGCATGCTCTCGGCGGACGTGCTCGCCGAGGTCGACGCCGTGGTCGACGAGTGCTTCCACGACGTGGCCGAGCGCATCGGCGCAATCGAGGGCTTCGACACGGTGTGGGCTCAGGCCCGCCGCGGCGCACAGGGCGGCAAGATGTTGCGCCCACGGCTCGTGCTCGCCGCGCATCGCGCCTTCGCCGACGAGCCCTCCGACGACGCGATCCGCGCCGCCGCCGCCGTCGAACTGCTCCATCTGGCGTTCCTGCTGCACGACGACGTCATCGACCGCGACCTCGTACGCCGCGGCGGACCCAACCTGATCGCCCTGCGCCGTGATGCGGCCCTCGCCGACGGCGCCGACGAGGCGACCGCCCTCCGATACGGCCAGAGCTGCGCGATCCTGACGGGGGACCTGCTCCTGTCCGCCGCGCACCGTCTCATCGTCGGCCTCGAGGCCTCCGCAGCGCCGCGCAGTGCGCTCTCGAGCATCCTGGCCGATGCGATCGACGCCGCTGCGGTCGGCGAGCATGCGGACATCCGGCTCGGCATCCGAGGCGAGGCCGGTGAGGCGGCGATCCTGCGCACCATGGAGCACAAGACCGCCCGCTACTCGTTCAGCGCGCCCCTGCGGATCGGAGCGCTGCTGGGCGGCGCCCCGGCCGCCACGGTGGAGGCGCTCGGCTTCATCGGCACGACCATCGGCGTGGCCTTCCAGGCACGCGACGATGTGCTCGGAGTCTTCGGCGACCCTCGCCAGACCGGCAAGTCCGTCCTCTCCGACCTGCGGGAGGGCAAGCTGACCCTGCTCATCGCGCACTCGCGAACCCATCCGTCATGGCGGGCCGTGGCGGATCTCTTCGGCGATCCCGAGCTCGATGAGCGGGGTGCGGCCGAGATCCGCACCGCGATCGAGTGCTCGGGCGGGCTCGCCCGCACCGAAGCGGTGATCTCGAGCCTCGTCGTCGAAGCGCGCGCCTCGATGCTGCTCACCGACCTTCCCGCACGCCTGAGGGACGACCTGGAGCACCTGATCGTCAGCGCGACGGAGCGCCGCCGATGACCGCAGACACAGGGCTGGCCCTCTACGATCGAGCCGCCGCGCGCGGATCGGCCCAGATCCTGGTGAGCTACTCCACGTCCTTCCGGCTCGCGAGCCGGCTGTGCTCTCCCGTCGTGCGCGCGGACCTCGCCGCGATCTACGCGCTGGTGCGGGTCGCCGACGAGATCGTCGACGGCTGCGCCGCGGGCGCCGGGCTCTCCCCTGCGCAATGCCGTGCGGTGCTGGACGGGCTCGAACGCGAGCTCGAGACCGCACTGCGCGCCGGATACAGCGCGAACCTCGTCGTGCACGCGTTCGCCGCCACCGCACGCGCGACCGGGATCGGCACCGACCTGACGCGCCCGTTCTTCGCGTCGATGCGGCGCGATCTCACCCCCGTCGTCTTCACGCACGAGCGCGAGCTCGACGAGTACGTGTACGGATCCGCCGAAGTGGTCGGACTCATGTGCCTGGCTTCGTTCCGCCGCGGGCTGGAGCCGGATCCGGTGCGCGATGCGCGCTGGGATCGCGGCGCGATCGCCCTCGGATCGGCGTTCCAGCGGGTGAACTTCCTCCGCGACCTCGGCCAGGACGCCGACGCGCTCGGACGAGCCTACTTCCCCGGCGTCGACCCGCACTCGTTCACCGACGCGCAGCGCGACAGCATCCTGGATCGGGTGGACGCGGATCTCTCGACCGCCGACGCCGTGATCGGCGAGCTGCCCTCGTCCTCGCGCCGGGCAGTGGCGGCCGCGCACCTGCTCTATGCGGATCTCTCCACCCGGCTGCGGCGCACGCCCGCGCAGGAGCTGGTCGTCCGCCGGATCCGCGTACCCGCCTCGCGCAAGGCCGCCCTGTTCGGCCGCGCGATGCTCCGCGGCGGGGGCGCCCGGTGAGCCGCGTCGCGGTTCTCGGCGGGGGGATCTCCGGGCTCGCGGCGGCGGCGCTGCTCGCCACGGACGGCCACGATGTATCCCTCTTCGAGCAGTCCGACCGACTCGGCGGACGCGCGGGGAGCTGGGAGAGGGAGGGGTTCCGGTTCGACACGGGCCCCTCGTGGTACCTCATGCCCGAGGTGTTCGACCACTGCTTCCGCCTTCTGGGCACGAGCGCCGAGAAGGAGCTCGATCTCATCCGCCTCGATCCCGCCTACCGGGTGTTCTCCGACAACGAGGCTCCGCTCGACATGCACTCCGCCCGCGACCGCTCGCTCGCCCTGTTCGAATCGCTCGAGCCCGGCGCCGGGGCCGCCCTCGCCCGTCATCTCGACTCCGCGGCGCGCACGGCCCGCATCGCCACCGACCGCTTCCTGTACACCGATTTCTCGCACCCGCGGGCGTTCCTCCCCGGGAGCGACGTCGGCGAGCTGCCGCGTCTGGCCACGCTGCTGGGCACCTCGCTGCAGAGCATGGTCGAGTCCTCCTTCTCGGACCGGAGGCTGCGGCAGATCCTGCAGTATCCCGCGGTCTTCCTCGGCGGGGCGCCCTCGATCGCCCCCGCGCTGTTCCATCTGATGAGCACGTTCGATCTGGAGGACGGCGTGCAGTACCCGCAGGGCGGCTTCACCACGGTCATCGACGCGTTCGCGCGGCGAGCGCGCGTCGCCGGGGCCCGGCTGCACACCGGTGCACAGGTGCGCCGGATCCTGATCGAACGCGGAGCCGTGCGCGGCATCGCCGTGGCCACGGACGGCGTCGTCCGGGAGGAGCCGTTCGATCGCATCGTGAGCACGGTCGACATGCACCACAGCGACACGGCGCTGCTGCCCTCGGCGGCCCGCGAACGCTCGCCCCGGCGCTGGCGGCGGATGAACCCCGGAACCGGCGCGGTGCTCGCGATGCTGGGCGTCCGCGGACGCCTGCCGGGGCTCGCCCACCACAACCTGTTCTTCACCGAGGACTGGGACGCGAACTTCGACGCGATCTTCGGATCCGCCCCGCGGGTGCCGGAACCGGCGTCGTTCTACGCGTGCATGCCCAGCGCCACCGACGACACGGTCGCGCCGCAGGGCGACGAGAACCTGTTCCTGCTCGTCCCCGTGCCGGCGGATCCGGCGATCGGTGTGGGAGGTCTCGACGGCCGCGGCGCTGCCGCGGTGGAACGCATCGCCGACCGGGCGATCTCCGAGCTCGCGGTGCACGCGGGCGCGCCCGATCTCGCAGAGCGCATCGTCGTACGGCGCACCGTGGGTCCTGCCGACTTCGCCCGCGACCTGCACTCGTACCGCGGGTCGGCGCTCGGCCCCGCGCACACGCTGCGGCAGAGTGCCTTCCTGCGCGGGCGCACGCGTTCCCGCACGACCCGCGGACTGTTCTATGCGGGCGCGACGACGCTGCCGGGGATCGGTCTGCCCATGTGCCTCATCAGTGCAGAGCTCGTGCTGAAGGCGTTCCGCGACGATCGCACGAGCGGACCGCTGCCCGTGCCGGCGGAGGCGTGGTGAGCTTCCTCCATCTCGCGCTGCTGCTGGTGTCGATCGCGGGCGTCGGCGTCATCGACCGGCGCTGGCGACTGTTCCTCTGGGCCGAGCCGGGGCGAGCGCTGCTCATCCTGGCCGCGGGCGCCGGAGTGCTGCTGCTCTGGGATGTCGTCGGGATCGCGACCGGCATCTTCACGCGTGAGCCCAACCCGCTCTCCACCGGCGTCCTGCTCCTGCCCCATCTGCCGATCGAGGAGCCGGTGTTCCTCCTGTTCCTGGTGCAGCTGACCATGGTGCTCTACACGGGCGCACTGCGGATCCTGCGTGCACGCGAGGAGCGCCGTCGATGAACGGCACGTATCTGATCGTCGACGCGACCTTCCTCGTCCCCTGCATCGTGATGCAGGGGCTCACCTGGCGCCGGGCGCCTGCAGGTCACGGCGCGGCGCTCGTCCTCGCGGCCTTCGGCCTCATCGTGCTCACCGCCGTCTTCGATTCGCTCATGATCGCCGCAGGCCTGTTCACGTACGCGCCGGGCCTGATCAGCGGGATCAGGATCGGCCTGGCCCCGATCGAGGACCTCGCGTATCCCATCGCGGCCGCTCTGCTCGGCTCGGCCGCGTGGAACCTGCGCCGCTCGTCACCCGAGGAGCGGCTGCAGAGGGCTGAACGGGGTCCCGACGCCCGCACCCCGGAGGACCGACCACGATGAGCATGACCACAGCACGATCCCTACCCCTCGATCTGCTGCTGACCTCTCGGCCGCTGAGCTGGATCAACACCGCCTTCGGTTTCGCGGCCGCCTACATCCTGACGACCGGCCGCGTAGACGCTGCCCTCGCGGTCGGCACGCTGTTCTTCCTCGTGCCGTACAACCTCACGATGTACGGCATCAACGACGTCTTCGACTATGCGTCGGACCTCGCGAATCCGCGCAAGGGCGGTGCGGAGGGCGCCGTGCTCTCTCCGACACTGCACCGCGCGGTGATGGCATGGTCACTGCTGCTCCCGGTGCCGTTCATCGTCTTCCTCGTCGCGCTCGGGGATCCGGTGTCCTGGCTGGTACTGGCGTTCAGCCTGTTCGCCGTGATCGCCTACTCCGTGCCAGGGCTGCGGTTCAAGGAGATCCCCTTCCTGGACTCGGCGACGTCGAGCGTCCACTTCGTCTCTCCCGCTGTCTACGGGCTCGTGCTGGCGCGCGCGACGCCGACGCCGGCGCTCGTGATGCTGTTACTCGCCTTCTTCGCGTGGGGCGTCGCGAGCCACGCGTTCGGCGCGGTGCAGGACGTCGTCCCGGACCGAGATGCAGGGATCGCCTCGATCGCGACCGTGCTGGGCGCGAAGCGGACCGTGCGCTTCGCGTCGGCGATGTGGGCGCTCGCCGGCGCGCTCATGCTCTTCACGTCATGGCCGGGCCCACTCGGGGCCGTCCTCGTGCTGCCGTACATCGGCGCCGTCTGGCCGTTCCGCTCGGTCTCGGACGAGGGATCAGGAGCGACGAACCGAGGATGGCGCCGCTTCCTCCTGCTGAACTACGTGTGCGGCTTCCTCGCCACCATGCTGCTCATCTGGTGGGCGGCCCAGGGCGGTGCGGCGTTCTGAGCGGGCCGCTTCAGGCGTCAGGACACGAACAGCGCGATGATCGCGCCGAGACGCGCCTGTTCCAGCGCAGGGTCGAGCCTCTCGGACGCCGACAGCCTCGCGACGCCGTGGAGCATGCTCCACAGCAGCTCCGCGCGCACGACCGCGGTCCGCTCATCGACCTCGCCCATCGATGCCGCGCGCAGGAAGGGTTCGAATGCGGCGCGCAGTTGGGCAGGCGTCTGCTCGGCTGCGAACACGATGCGGGTGCGTGCCTCGAACATCGCCTCGTACAGGGCAGGGTGGGCGCGGGCGAACGCCAGGTAGGCGCGGACGAGGTGCTCGAGCGGATCCGCCTCGACCGGATCCACAAGCTCGTCCGTCATCGCCACGAATCCTGCGATCATCACCTGCTCGACGATCTCGTCCCGCCCGCCGGGGAAGTTGCGGTACAGGATCGGCTGGCTGAAGCCGATCTCGGCCGCCAGCCGCCGGACGGTCACGGCCGACCACCCCTCCGTCTCGGCGACGCGTCGGGCGGCGTCGACGATGGCACGGGAGCGCTCCGCGGGATCGGCGCGCGGGGGCGTTGACGGGGTCATGGCACGATGTTAGCATCGCTAACTGTTAGCATCGCTAACCCAAAGAAGGAGAAGCCATGTCCTTTGCGATCATCACCACCGCCATCGGCGCCATCACCGCCATCGCCGTCATCTTCGGCACCGACGTGCTCGCCGCCGTCGTGCTGCGCGCCGTCTACGCCGAGGTCGATGAACCGACCCTCGTACAGGTGGTCGGCCGCGGCCACTACTACGGGGATCGCCGACTGCCGGGCTTCGGCATCGCGGGCGTGGTGCTCACGGTGGCGACCGCCGCGCTCTCGGCATTCTGGGGCAGCCTCGCCGCCGCCGTCCTCGCGACCGTCGCGCTCGTGGCCCTGCTGCTCTGGCTCGTGCTGTTCGGCACGATCGCGAAACCGATCAACACGACGCTCACCGCTGCTGCACTCGGAGGCACCGTGCCGACCGACGTCCGGGCCCTGCAGGATCGGTGGGAGTCGATCATCCCCCTGCGGGCCACGCTGCAGGGACTCGCCCTGGTGCTGCTGTGCGTCGCGCTGGTGGTGCGCTGAACGGCGACCGCGACGGTCAGCGCCACCCGCGAAACGATCAGCAACGCAGAAGACCCCCGCCCCGAGGGGCGAGGGTCTTCGTGATGAGCGTCAGGCTCAGATGGCGTTGACGTCCAGCGGGATGCCGGGGCCGAACGTGGTCGACACCGCACCCTTCTGGATGTAGCGGCCCTTCGAGCTGGACGGCTTGAGGCGAACGATCTCCTCGAGCGCGGCCTTCATGTTCTCGTCGAGCTGCTCGGCCGAGAACGATGCCTTGCCGACGACGAAGTGCACGTTGGCGTGCTTGTCGACGCGGAACTCGATCTTTCCGCCCTTGATCTCCTCGACGGCCTTGGCCGGGTTCGGGGTCACGGTGCCGGTCTTCGGGTTCGGCATCAGACCACGCGGGCCGAGCACCTTGCCGAGACGGCCGACCTGGCCCATGAGCTCCGGGGTGGAGACCGCGGCGTCGAAGTTGGTCCAGCCGCCGGCGACCTTCTCGATGAGCTCGGCGCCGCCGACCTCATCCGCACCCGCGGCGATCGCGGCCTCAGCGGCCGGACCCGTCGCGAACACGATGACGCGGGCGGTCTTGCCGGTGCCGTGCGGGAGGATGACGGTGCCGCGCACCATCTGGTCCGCCTTGCGCGGGTCGACCGAGAGCTTCAGCGCGACCTCGACGGTCGAGTCGAACTTCGCGGAGCCGGTCTCCTTCGCGAGGACCACGGCCTCGGTCGGGGTGTAGAAGCGGTCTGCCTCGATCTTCGCGGCAGCAGCGTTGTAAGCCTTGGACTTGGTAGCCATTGTTATCTCCCTCAGCCCTCGACCGTGATGCCCATGGAACGGGCGGTTCCGGCGATGATCTTGGACGCGGCGTCGATGTCGTTCGCGTTCAGGTCGGCCTGCTTCTGCTCGGCGATCTGACGGACCTGCTCGGCGGTGATCTTCGCGACCTTGACGGTGTGCGGAGTGGCAGAGCCCTTCTGCACGCCCGCAGCCTTCTTGATCAGCTCGGCGGCCGGCGGGGTCTTCAGGATGAACGTGAAGCTGCGGTCCTCGTAGACGGTGATCTCGACGGGGATGACGTTGCCGCGCTGCGACTCGGTCGCGGCGTTGTACGCCTTGCAGAACTCCATGATGTTGACGCCATGCTGACCGAGCGCGGGGCCGATCGGCGGCGCCGGGTTGGCTGCACCGGCGTTGATCTGAAGCTTGATCAGGCCGGTCACCTTCTTCTTCGGTGCCATAGTGATTCCTTTCTCGAGCGGATGCCGGAGGCATCCCTCTCCCGCGGATCCGGCATCTCCGGAACGCGGTGGCGTTCGCGCGCACGACGAGGCGGCGCACAAACCATAGAAGTCTACCGGATCCCGGGCGCGTCCGCGCACAGGCAGCCACCGGGTCGGGACGCCGGCGCGACATGGGGCCCGCGACCACGCCGATGACGAAGCGAGAACGGCCGCCCCCGAGGGGACGGCCGTTCCGCGTGCGCTTCCGGGGAAGCGTCAGATCATCTTGGTGACCTGGTCGAACGACAGCTCGACCGGGGTCTCGCGCTCGAACAGCGAGACGAGCACGGTGAGCTTGCCGCTCTCCGGCTTGATCTCGGAGATCGAACCGGGAAGGCCCGCGAACGAGCCCTCCTTGATCGTGATGGTCTCGCCGATCTCGAAATCGACCTCGGCCGCGAGCGGGCGGGCCACGGCGACGCCGCCCTTGGCAGCGACGGCCTTGGCGGTCGGGACGTCCTTGACCTCGACGAGGGACTTCAGCATGTTGAAGGCCTCTTCGAAGCGCAGCGGGGTCGGGTTGTGCGCGTTGCCGACGAAGCCGGTGACGCCGGGCGTGTGCCGCACGACGGACCAGGTGTCCTCGTTGAGCTCCATGCGCACGAGCACGTAGCCGGGGATCCGGACGCGCGTGACCATCTTGCGCTGGCCGTTCTTGATCTCGACGACGTCCTCCATCGGGACCTCGATCTGGTAGATGTCGTCCTCGACCTCGAGCGTCGACTTGCGCTGCTCGATGTTGGCCTTCACCTTGCGCTCGAAGCCGGCGTAGGAGTGGATCACGTACCACTTGCCGGGGAGCATCCGGAGGTCCATGCGGAAGGCCTCGTACGGGTCCTCCTCCGCATCGGCCTCGTCGACGTCGCTCGGCGCGCTCGCTGCGTCGGCAGGATCGAGTTCGGACTCGACCGCGTCCACGACACCGGCGGCCGCGTCGATCTCTGCGACCTCCTCGGGGTCGAGGACGGGGGCGTCCTCCTCGCCGTTCACGTCGGGGCCGTCGTACGGCGTGACCTCGTCAGCAGCAGCGGCCTTGCGGTCTGCGGCCTCTTCGGCCACCGAGTCGTTGAGGACCTCTGCGGCGGCCTCGGACTCGGCCGCCTGGTCCAGGTTGAGAGCGTCGTTCACGATCGCGTCTGCCTCCGGGTCATCTTCGAATTCGATGTCTTCGTCGTCCACGTCGTCCTCGTCGCCCTCGATGTGCAGGGCGACCCGCTCGGCGGCGGTGACGGCGCGCTCCTCGGAGGCGAGCACGTCGCCCTCCTGGGCCTCGTCGTCCTCACTGGACTGCTCGGCGGCGGTCGCCCAGTCGACGTCGTCTCCGAGGTATCGTTCGCGTTCGGACACTGGTTCTTCTCTCCTTCAGGTTCGGCCCGGGGTCAGTTGCCACCGGGCCGCGGGATCACGCGGTTTTCCCGGGAACCCCGAAGACTTGCGTCGTCAGCCACGAGAAGGCCATGTCGAGCCCGTACACGAGGGCCATCATCACGATCACGAAGCCCAGTACGACCAGGGTGTACTTGACGAGCTCCTTGCGCGTGGGGGTGACCACCTTGCGGAGCTCGGCGATCACCTGACGGAAGAACAGCGCGATGCGACCGAAGAAGCCCAGCTTCTTATCGCGGCTCGCGCCGCCGTTCGCCGTGGGAACCACGGCGCCCGATGCGTCTTGAACCATCCTGGAGTACCTTTCGTGTGCCGGCTGCGCGCCGACGCGCAGGGCGGACAGGAATCGAACCTGCAACCTGCGGTTTTGGAGACCGCTGCTCTGCCAATTGAGCTACCGCCCTAGAGATCCGAGGATCTCTGTCCGCATCTTCTCCGCGTTCCGGGAGACCCGGGGCACGGCGAAAGAATGCAGACAACAACTGCTCGTCCAGTGTACGGCATCCGCACCGGCCCTCCGAACCGGGGCTGCATCCCGGGCGCGGCACATGGGCACCGGGCTCCCCCGCGCGCGGACGCCCGTCGACCCCGAGCGGTGCTTGTTAGGCTCGGCATGCGGTCGACGAGCCTCCACGGATCGGCGCCCGCGGAGGGAGAGTCGATGGCGGCGGAGGATCCGGCACCCGCGGACGCGCAGCAGTTCCAGGTGGACCTGCGCGGCGTCGTGGACCTGCTCAGCCGCCACATCTACTCCGGACCCCGGGTCTACCTGCGCGAGCTGCTGCAGAACGCCCGGGACGCCCTCGCCGCGCGGCTCGAGGTCGACGGGCTCGGCGGCACCATCCGGATCCGTCCGCTCCCTGCCGAGGGCGGCGAGTTCGTGCTCAGCGACGACGGCGTCGGCCTCACCGCCGACGAGGTCGCCGAGTTGCTCGCGACGGTCGGACGCAGCTCCAAGCGCGACATCTTCGACCTGCCCCGCAGCGACTACCTGGGCCAGTTCGGCATCGGGCTGCTCAGCTGCTTCATGGTGGCGGACGAGATCGTGATCCGTTCCCGCAGCGCCCGTGGCGGTCGGGCGGTCGAATGGATCGGATCCGCCGACGGCACATTCCGGGTACGCGAGCTCGACGAGGACCTGCCCATCGGAACCAGCGTGCATCTGGTGCCGCGCTTCGACGCCGGCGACCTGCTGCGCGCGGATGCCGTGCGTGAGCTCGCCACGACCTTCGCCGAGTTCCTGCCCACGACCGTGCTGCTGGAGCTGCCCGGCGGCGACGTGCGGATCACGCACGAGGCGCCGTTCCTCGACCCGCGGCAGGATCCGGCCGCGACGGCCGCCTACGGCCGCGAGATCATCGGATCCGCTCCGCTCGACATCATCGAGCTCACCGAGCCCGCCACCGGGACACGCGGTGTCGCCTATGTGCTGCCCTTCGCTCCCCCGCCCGGCGCCCGGCAGGCGACGCGGATGTACCTCGGCCGCATGCTGCTGTCCGAGCGCGCGGACGACGTGCTGCCGGACTGGGCGTTCTTCGTACGCGCCGTGATCGACTCCAGCGGCCTGAACCCCACGGCCAGCCGCGAGTCGCTGGTCGACGACGAGGCGCTCGCCCTCGTGCGGGAGCAGCTCGGCGCGGCGCTGCGGCGCTGGGTGCTGGAGCTGGGACTGCGCGAACCGCACCGGCTCGCGCAGTTCGTCGCGGTGCACGAGGTGGGGCTCAAGTCGCTCATCCGGCACGACGACGAGCTCGCCCGGTTCATCACGCGCTGGCTCACCGTGGAGACGACGCACGGCACGCTGAGCGTCGGAGACCTCGTCGAACGCTACGAGCGGATCCGCTACGCGGAGACCGTGGACGAGTTCCGCCAGGTCGCCGGCATCAGCCGAGCCGAGCAGATCCTGGTGAACGGCGGCTATCTGTACGACGCGGATCTGATCCGCCGCCTCCCGGAGCTGTTTCCGGCGGTCACCGTCGAGCGGGTCGACGTCGTGAGCGAACTGGACCGGCTGGACTCGCCTCCGCTGGACGACAGGGCCGCCGCGGTCGCGCTGGAGGATCGTGCGGGCGCCGTGCTGGCCGACGTCGGGTGCGCCGTCGTGGTGCGCACCATCGACCAGCCGGAGCTGCCCTCGCTGTACGTCGCGGACCCCGCCGTCCTGCGGCGCATCGACCGCACCAGGACCAAGGGCATCGCGGGCTCCCTCTGGGGCGGCGTGCTGGACCGCATCGACGGCGCGGTGGGCGAGGACCGGAACGACGACCTCACGGCCCGGCTGTGCCTGAACTGGGGCAATCGTGTGGTGCGCTCGCTGAGCGCGGTCGCCGACGACGCGGTGTTCGCGCGCACCGTGCAGCTGCTGTACATCCAGGCGCTGCTCGCCGGGCACCGTCCGCTCGGCGACGCCGACCGGGCCCTGATGACCGGCGCACTGTCCGATCTCGTCGCGCTGTCGGCCGGAGTGACCGGCCTCGAGCTTCCCCCATTGGCCGACGAACCCGATCCCCTCACCCCGTCCTGACGACGGGGGCCAGGATCCCGCACGACGGCGGGAGCACTTCCCTCGCGGAGACCGCGGGGCCGCACACACCCGGAGGACGACATGGCAGGACCGAAGAAGCAGCTGGACCGTCTCCTCGAGGAGATCGACCGCACGCCCTGGGGACCCCAGGAGCGCGCCCTCGTCGCCGAGGCCGTCGCGCTCGCGCAGGAGATCGGCGACGAGCAGCTCGAGTACCAGGCCCGCATGCGGCAGACCGCCTCTGCGAACATGGGCGGGCTCACCGACCTGATGCTGAGCTCGTTCGCCTGGTGCCTCGCGCACCACGACGCGGATCCGGTCCGGTTCCCTGCCGACATCGACAACGGCGCGGCCGATCTGATGTGGCAGTTCAAGTGGATGGCTTCCTCGCTGCGCAGCTCGCCCGCCTTCGCGCCGGAGCAGATCGCGGCGGTGCTGGACGACATGGAGGCGCACTACCGCACCGCAGGGCTCGGCATGAGCGGCGTGCTGATGGCGCGGTTCGAGGATGCGCACGCGGCCGGGCGGATGGACGACGCGGAGCGGCTGCGCGTGCAGCTGGAAGCCACGCCGCGCGACTCGCACAGCCATTGCGATGCCTGCGGCCGGAGCCAGGTCGCCGGGTTCTTCGCCGACACGGACCGCGACGAGGACGCGATCCGCCTCGTCGAGGAGATGCTCGAGGGCGGCTTCTCCTGCGGCGAGGAGCCGGAGCACGCACTGTCGGTGTCCCTGCTGCCGTACCTGCGCCTCGGCCGCGGCGAGCAGGCTCGTGCGGCCCATCTGCGCAGTTACCGGCTGGCGAAGGACAACCCGGATCTGCTCACGGCGATCGCGAACAGCATCCGGTTCTGCGCCCTGAGCGGCAACGAGGCCCGCGCGCTCACGCTCGTCGAGCGGCATCTGCCCTGGTTCGCCCACGACGCGCTCAACGCACAGGGCCACTTCCGCATGCTCACCGCGATCGGCACGGCTCTCGACGCAGTCACGGCGGCAGGCCACGGAGCCACGCCGGTGCGCGGGGCCGACTCCCCCGATCTCGAGCGCTTCTTCGGCGTGCGCGACGGCGCGGACGGCGGGTCGTGGTCCGCCGGCGGGCTCGCGGCGGCGGCCTGGGCCGCGGCCGAGCGGATCGGGGCGCGCTTCGACGAGCGCGACGGCACCGATAACCATGCGCAGCGCCTGCGCCTCGCCCGGCAGACCGCCGCGGAGCGCTACGAGCTGCCGATCCGCAGCGACGTGTTCGCCGCGCCCCCGGTCGACACCGCCCCGACTGACGACGACGGCTGGTACCGCCGTGCGCTCGATCTCGCCGGCTACGGCGCCGCCGCCGACACGCTGGATGCGCTGGCCCACGTGATCGACCGCGTCGACGCCGAACGCCGCGCGGTGCTCACCGGCCAGCGGCTCGCCGCGCTGGTGAACCTCGAGCGCATCGACGAGGCGACGGCGCTCCTGCCCGACCGGATCCGATCCCTGCGCGCCGCCGGCCTCGATGCTCAGGCCGGCGTCGAGGAGCGATTCGGGCTGGCTCTGTTCGGCACCGCGACCGAGGCCGACAACGCGGCCCTCGCCGACCTGCTCGCGGCGTCCGCGGATCCGTCCGGCCCTGGTGCGCTGCCGCCCGCGACCCGCGGCGACATCGCGCTGACGCTGGCGTTCGATCTCGGCGACGACCCGGCCGCGGCCCTCGCGCTCTCGGAGCAGGCGGCCACCCTGTTCGCGGAGGCGGGGGACGCCCGCCTCGGGCACGGCGCGGAGATCGCGGCGGCCATGGCGCTGCTGCGGGCGGACCGCGGCGACGAGGCGCTCGCTCGGATCGACGCCCTGCTGGCCGACGCGGCGATCACCCGAGGCGTGCGTGCACGCACGCTCGAGATGCGTGCGCGCGTCCACGGCGGACGCGGTGCGTTCGCCGAAGGCGCGGCCGACGCCGACGAGGCCGGCCGCATCCTGGCCGAGCTCGGCAGCAGGTCGGGCTTCGCGGGGGCGCAGATGCTCGCCGGCGCACTCTGGGAGGACGCGGAGGAGCCGGAGCAGGCGCTCGCGCGCTACCGCGTCGGCGCTCGGCTGCTGGAGCAGATCGGCGGCGACGTCCCGGGCGCGAAGTACCGCGTGGCGCGCAGCATGCTGAACTCCGGAGCCGTGGAGGAGGCGGCGGAGCTGTTCGGCGAGGTGCTGCAGCTCGAGGAGGCGGACGAGGTCCCCGCGGGCAGCAGGGCGATGACCGCGCTGATGCTGGCGCGGTCGCTGCGAGCCGCGGGCGAGGGCGGGCAGGCGTACGGCGCCTTCGGCTATGCGGCCGAGCTGTTCGGCGAGGCCGAGAACCCCGCCGATCAGGCACTCGCCCTGATGAACAGAGCGCAGATCCTCGCCCAGTACGACGAGCGGGACCAGGCCGTCGAGACCCTCGAGGAGGCCGCGGCGATCGTCCGCACGGCCGAGGATGCGCCGGCCGCCGTGGTCGAGGTGCTGCACAACCTCGGCCAGTCGTACGGCGCGCAGCAGGATCCTCGCGCCTTCGCGCTGTTCGACGAAGTGGAGGCCGTCGCGCGGGCGAACGACGCGGACTGGGTGATCGCCGATGTGACGGACTCCCGCGCGCGGGCGCTGCTGTCGGCCGAGCGGGTGGACGAGGGCGTCGCGGCGGCGCTCACCGCCTCGGATGCCTTCGCCGCCGTCGGCGACGCGCAGTCGGCGGGCGGCTCCGCGCTGCTCGCCGCGAGGGCGCTCAATGGCGCAGAGCGCTCGGCCGATGCCGTCGCCGCCTACCGCGCGGTGCTCGACCAGGCCGCGGGCATCCCGCCCCTGCGCCAGATCGCGGCCCTCGAGCTCGGCGACGTGCTGCAAGGCCTCGGTCGCGATGCCGAGGCCGCCGAGGTGCGCCGGCTCGCCGAGGACTGAGACGGATCCGGTCCCGGCGGCATGGCACGGGACCGGATCCGGCGCCGGTCAGAACAGCTGACGCCAGTTGGCCTTCGCCAGGTCGAGCAGTTCGTCGCCGCGTCCGGAGAGCACGGTGCGGATCGCGTACAGCGCGAAGCCCTTGACCTGCTCGGCGTTGACGGCCGGGGGCATGGACAGCTCCTGCCGCTCGGTCACGACGTCCAGGAGCGCCGGCCCGTCGTGTGCGAGCACCTCGGCGAGCGCGCCGGGAAGATCCTCGCTGCGCTCCACGCGACGCCCGAAGATGCCCATCGCCTCCGCGACGGCGGCGAAGTCGGGGTTGCGCAGGTCGGTGCCGTAGTTCACGAAACCGGCCGCCTTCATCTCCAGTTCCACGAAGTTGAGCGAGGAGTTGTTCACCACGATCGTCTTCACCGGCAGCCGGTTCTGGGTGAGGGAGATGAGCTCGCCGAGCATCATGGTGAGCCCGCCGTCGCCCGCGAGCGCCACCACCTGACGCTCCGGCTCGCTCGCCTGCGCGCCGATGCCGTGCAGCAGGGCGTTCGCCATGGATCCGTGGTTGAACGATCCGATGAGCCGGCGCCGGCCATTCATGTGCAGATAGCGTGCGGCCCAGACCGTGGGCGAGCCGACATCGGCGGTGAACACGGCGTCGTCCGCGGCGGCCTCGTCGAGCAGCCGGGCCAGGTACTGCGGGTGGATCGGCGCCTTGCCGCGCGAGGGCACCGCGAGCTCGTCGAGCTTGGCGCGCGTCTTGCGGTAGTGCGCGGTGGCATCGTCGAGGTGGGTGCGCCGACGGTCGGCCTTGAGCCGCGGCAGCAGCGCCGCAGCGGTCGCGCCGACGTCTCCGACCAGACCCAGATCCAGAGGATGGCGCCGCCCCAGGTTCTCGCCGCGGATGTCGACCTGGATCGTCGTCGCGTTCGCCGGGTAGAACTGCGGGTACGGGAAGTCGGATCCGAGGATCAGCAGGGCGTCGGCGCCGTCCATCGCCCGGTAGCCGGACGCGAAGCCGAGCAGGCCGGTCATGCCCACGTCGAAGGGGTTGTCGTACTCCACGAACTCCTTGCCGCGGAGGGCGTGCACGACGGGCGCGGCGAGCCGATCCGCGAGCGCCACGATCTCGTCGTGTGCGCCCTCCGCTCCGGCGCCGGCGAGGATCGTGACCTTGGACGCCGCATTCAGCAGGGTCGCCGCGCGCTCGAGCTCTGCACCGCTCGGGACCACCACGGGCCGGCTGCGCTCGATCACGGTGACGCGGTCGTCCTCGGCCGGCGCGAGCGCGATGTCGCCGGGGATGACGAGCACCGCCACCCCGCGCTTCTCGATCGCCTGACGCATCGCGATCTGCAGCAACCGCGGCATCTGGGCCGGATCCGACACGTACTCGACGTAGACACTGCACTCGCGGAACAGCTCCTGCGGATGGGTCTCCTGGAAGTACTGGGTACCGATCTCGCTGGTCGGGATGTGCGCGGCGATCGCGAGCACCGGCACACGCGAACGGTTGGCGTCGTAGAGCCCGTTGATGAGATGCAGGTTGCCCGGGCCGCAGGATCCGGCCGCGACCGCCAGTTCCCCGGTGAGCGCGGCCTCCGCGGCCGCGGCGAACGCGGCCGTCTCCTCATGACGAACGTGCACCCAGCGGATGGCGCCGTCCTTGCGCAGGGCGTCGGTGAAGCCGTTCAGGGAGTCCCCCGGGATCCCGTACACGCGCTTCACCCCGTTCGCGCGGAGGGTGCTGACGATGTTCTCGGCGACGGTGGTCATGACGGCCTCTCGTGAAAGCAACAGGACATCTCGAGGCTACGCCCGGCCATCCCTGCCCAGGGCCGCCCGCTACTCGGTGATGTAGACCGCGTGCCGGATCCACTCGGGACGGGACAGGGCATCCACCGCGGCACGTCCGACCGTGTCGAAACGGGTGCTGTAGTGCCAGCGCACGGTGCGATCGATGCCCACACGGTAGTCAGCGGCGCCCGCGCCGGGGATGAGTCGGGAGGGACGCAGGCTCGTCCAATCCGTGGCGCTGGCGGCGAGGGCCGCATCCATGGCGCGGGTGTCGGTGTTGTTCGCCTTCAGCACGCGCTCGAGGATCGGCTTCGCGACGAAGCGGGAGAGCGGGTCGTCGTGGGCCACGTAGGCCCCGGATGCGGAGACGGCGATCACGCGGGACACCCCGGCGGCTTCCATCGCCGCGAGGAGTGCCGCCATGCCCTCCTGCAGCAGCACGACATCGCCGTCGGCGCGGACGTGCCCGATCGTGGAGATCACCGCATCGGCGCCGCGCAGGGCCGTCGTGAGCGCAGCGACGTCCCGCGCGTCCGCGGTCGCCACGATCGTCCCCTCCGGCGCGGAGGCGGGCCTGCGCACGATCGAGACGACCTCGAGCCCGGCGGCGAGGGCGTGCGCGACCGCGGCTCTGCCCGATCGACCCGATGCTCCGACGATGACGACACGCATCCGCTTCTCCTTCAGCCAAGGGGTTAGTGATTACTCACTCACTATACTCGGAGGATGCCTTCGGCCACACCTCACGCGTCGTCCCGCGAGCGGATGCTCGACGCCGCACTCCTCGTGATGCGCGAACGCGGACTCGCCAATACCACGACGAAACTGATCGCCGCGCAGGCGGGCCTGTCCGAGGCGATGCTCTACAAGCACTTCGCCGACAAGCAGCAGTTGTTCCTCAGCGTGCTCGAGGAGCGGACGCCCCGCGCGCAGCTCGATCCCCTGCCGGTCGACCCCGGGGATCTGGCCGCGGGGCTCGCGGGGCTCGTGGTGAGCCTCATGGCGTTCTTCACCAGCACGTTCCCGATCGCCGCATCGATCTTCGGCTCGCCCGCGCTGCTCGCCGAGCATCGCGAGGGTGTCGCAGCGCATGGGAGCGGGCCCGCGCACGTGGTCGACGGCGTGCGCGCCCACCTCGATGCGGAGCGTGAAGCCGGGCGCCTTCGTGCGGACGCCGACACGGAGTCGGCCGCGCGACTGCTGGTCGGGGCCGCATTCCACCGGGGCTTCCTCGCGGCGTTCGAGGGCCTCGACGCCGTGCCAGACGCCGAGCTCATCGCGGCAGGGATCGTGGACGTGGTGCTCTCCGGACTCCTTCCTGTGGCGGGCTGACCCCACCCGGTGCGCCGGGGCGGGGGCTTGACCCGGCCCGGAGCGACGAGCACCCTGAGGGCATGCGCTCCGCCCGCCCCATCCCCGGCAACCCCTGGCCGCATGACATGTCGATCAGCGTGGAGGACGATCCGCACGCCCTGCTCGAGCTGCTCTGGGTGCGTGACGTCTACGGGCTGCAGCCGCCGGGCGATGTGCCGCCTCCGCTGGCGGATCCGCCCACGGCACGACGCTCCCCGAGGGACGCGACCGCATCGTCGAACGCGTGGTCCGTGCTGTGGCGCGGCGCCCTGACCCACCTCGCGGATCTGGACCCGTTGCCGCTGATCGCGAAGATCGAATCGACCGCGCCGGGCTCGGACGAGCGGCGCGCACTGCTCGAGCAGCTGAGGGGCCCCACGTGGCGCGATCGCTTCGGCGCAGAGGCGTTCGACGCGTCCTTCTCGGACTGGGTCTCGCGTCGCGTCCACGAGCGCGTCGCCGGACACCGCGCACCGCTGCACGAGCACCCGGAGCGGCGCGCCCTCCACACCCTGATCCCGGCGTGGAGGGCCGGGCTCGTCCGGGTGATCGAGATCCCGTGCCGCGGCGAGTTCACTCGCATCGCCGGCTCCTCCGCGCTGCTCGCGACGGCCGAGACGCGGGCGGATCCGGAGCGCTACGCCGAGGCGCTGACCGTGTTCGCCGCCCGCGCGCAGAGCGGATCCTGACGCTCCCGTCGAGTTCCCTGGCATGGCGAAGGGGCGGGCGCCGCAGGATATGCGACGCCCGCCCCTTCTCTCCCGCTGAGTGCGGCGGGACGAATCCGAGCTGCCGGAATCAGGCCACGCGGACGAGCTTCTTGTTCACGAACTCGTCGGCAGCGAGCAGACCGAGTTCGCGCGAGGTGCCGCTGCGCTTCACGCCGCCGAAGGGCAGCTCCGGGCTGTCGGCGAGCACGACGTTGACGTAGACCATGCCCGCGTCGATGCCGTTCGCCACTCGCTCGGCCTGGGCGTCGTCGGTGGTGAACACGTACGAGCCGAGACCGAAGGAGGTGTCGTTCGCGAGCGCGACCGCCGCGTCCTCGTCCGCGACGCGATAGACCACGGCGGCGGGGCCGAACAGCTCCTGGCGGTACACGTCCATCTCGGGCGTGACATCGGCGAGCAGCGTCGGCGTGTAGAACGCGCCGTCGCGGGTGCCGCCGGTGAGCAGGGTCGCTCCCTGTGCCACCGCGGTGTCGACCTGATTCTGCAGGTTGACCGCGGCCGCCTCCGAGACGAGCGGGCCCAGCACGGTGTCCTCCTGGGTCGGGTCGCCCGGCGTGACCGCGGACAGCGCGGCGACGGCCTTCTCCACGAACGCGTCGTAGAGCCCGTCGACGACGATGAATCGCTTGGCGCCGTTGCAGGCCTGGCCGTTGTTGTCCAGGCGTGCGTCGACGGCGGCCTGCACGGTCGCGTCGAGGTCGTCGGTGGAGAGCAGGATGAACGGGTCGGATCCGCCGAGCTCGAGCGCGACCTTCTTCAGGTTGCGGCCGGCGTTCTCCGCGACAGCCGCACCGGCGCGCTCGGATCCGGTCACGGACACGCCCTGCACGCGCGGGTCGGCGACGATGGTGGCCGCCTGCTCGATCGATGCGTAGACGTTGACGTAGCCGCCGTCGGGGAGTCCGGCCTCGTGGTAGATCTTCTCCAGGAGAGCCGACGACTCCGGGCACTGCTCGGAGTGCTTGAGCACGATCGTGTTGCCGACCGCGAGGTTCGGGCCGGCGAATCGCGCGACCTGATAGGCCGGGAAGTTCCACGGCATGATGCCGAAGAGCACGCCGAGCGGAGCCTTGCGGATCACCGCGGTGCCGTCGCCCAGGATGTCCAGAGGCTGGTCGGCGTTGATCTTCTCGGCGTTGTCGGCGTAGAACTCGATGATGTCGGCGGCGAAGTCGACCTCGCCGACGGCAGCGGCGAGGGGCTTGCCCATCTCACGTGTGATGATCGCGCCGAGCTCGTCGCGGTGGGCGCGGTGCCCCTCGGCGATGCGGCGGATCACGGCCGCGCGCTCGGCGACGGGAGTGCGCCCCCAGACCGCCGCGGCGCCGTGCGCACGGGCGACGGCATCCTCGATCTGCGCATCGGTGAAGGTCTCGTAGGTGGCGACGGTCTCGCCCGTTGCCGGGTTGACGACGGCGTAATCGGTCATGTCGATCCTTTCGGTGTCACATCATTGTGGGGTGTCCCGGCGGGCTCGGGATCCGTGCGGAACCCGAGCCCGCCGGTGCTGGCGTTCAGTCGACCGGGATCAGCGTGTACTTGGTCGAGAGGTACTCGTGAATGCCCTCGAAGCCGCCCTCGCGGCCCACGCCGGACTGCTTGACGCCGCCGAAGGGAGCGGCCGCGTTGGAGACGACGCCCACGTTCAGACCCATCATGCCCGTCTCGAGAGCGTCGATCATCCGGTGTCCGCGCGCGAGGTCCTGCGTGAACACGTAGGAGACCAGGCCGTACTCGGTGTCGTTCGCGAGGCGCACGGCCTCGGCCTCGTCGGCGAAGGTCGCGATCGCGAGCACCGGGCCGAAGATCTCCTCGCGGAGGATCTCGCTGCCGGCTTGCACGTTCGCGAGAACGGTGGGCTCGTAGAAGGATCCGACACCCTCCAGCGCCTTGCCGCCGGAGAGCAGCGTCGCGCCGCGCTCGACGGCGTCGCCGACGAGTTCCTGGGCCTTGGCCACAGCGTCGTGGTCGATCAGGGGGCCGATCGAGACGCCGTCCTCGGTGCCGCGCCCGATCTTCATCGCGTTCACGCGCTCGGTGATGCGGCGGGCGAACTCGTCCGCGACGTCCTGGTGCACGATGAAGCGGTTCGCCGCAGTGCACGCCTGGCCGATGTTGCGGAACTTCGCCGCCAGGGCACCCTCCACGGCCTTGTCCAGATCCGCATCCTCGAAGACCACGAACGGGGCGTTGCCGCCGAGCTCCATCGACACGCGCAGCACGCCTTCCGCCGCCTGGGCGATGAGCTTGCGGCCGACCTCGGTGGATCCGGTGAAGGACAGCTTGCGCAGACGCGGGTCGGCGATGATCGGCGCCGACAGGGCCGACGAGCGCGAGGTCTGAACGACGTTCACGACGCCGGCCGGCAGGCCCGCCTCCTCGAGCAGCTTCACGAAGTACATCGTGGTGAGCGGGGTCAGTGCCGGCGGCTTGATGACCACGGTGCAGCCGGCGGCGAGCGCGGGCGCGATCTTGCGGGTGGCCATCGCGAACGGGAAGTTCCACGGCGTGACGAAGAACGACGGGCCCACGGGACGCTGCGAGACGACCATGCGGCCGGTGCCCTCGGGGTTCAAGCCGTAGCGGCCGGAGATGCGCACCGCCTCCTCGCTGAACCAGCGCAGGAACTCGCCGCCGTAGACGACCTCGCCACGGGCCTCGGCCAGCGGCTTGCCCATCTCGACGGTCATCAGCAGCGCCAGGTCCTCCTTGTGCGCCTGCACGAGGTCGAACGCGCGGCGGAGGATGTCGCTGCGGGTGCGCGGCGGGGTCGCGGCCCACGAGTCCTGTGCGGCGACGGCCGCGTCGAGGGCCCGCATGCCGTCGGCCGGCGAGGCGTCGGCGATCGTGCGCACCACCTCGTTGGTGGCGGGGTCGCGCACGTCGAAGGTCTTGTCGCCCTCGGCGGCGATCCACTCGCCGGCGATGTAGAGCCCGGTGGGCACGCTCTCCAGCAGGGTCTTCTCCAGATCGGTCATACGATCCTCCTTGTCAGATGCTTCGATTCTCATGCAATCAGGTGGTGCGGGTCCGGTCAGGACCCAGAGTCTGCGCTGTCGTCCAGGCGTGTGCGCGGAACGACGATCATGGGTACGGGGATGATGTCGAGCATCTTCGCCGCGGTCGAGCCGAGGAACAGCCTCCGCGGCTGCGCGAGCCGGCTGGATCCGACCAGGATCAGCTCCCCCGGCAGCCATGCCAGCTGCGCCACGGCCTCCGCGACCGTGTCCCCCGGAGCCCGCTCGAGCTCGGCGCGCACGCCCCGCGGCAGCTCCATCTCCGCACGGGCGAGCACGTCGTCACCGTGCGCCGCGCTCACCAGGCGGATGGAGTTCGGGTCGAACCCGCGCGGCACGTCGAACGCGACGAGCGAGACGAGTCGCAGCGTCGCGCCGGTCGCGCCGGACAGCGCCACCGCCGTCTCCAGCAGTGCGTCGGCGCCGGGGCGATTGCCGATCGCGGCGGTGATCCGCGAGATCGGTGCCTGCACGTCGACGCTGTGCGCGAAGCCGGCCGGCGCCAGCGCCACCGGGATCGGCGAGGAGTGCAGCAGCGCCTGCGCGATACTGCCCATCCGGTGCAGACCGATGGTCGCCCCGTTCGCCGCACCGACGACGATCAGAGCAGCCTCGAGCTGTTCGCCCGCCAGCACGAGCCCCTCCGCGAAGGAGTCGTGCACGCGCACGTGCGCCGTGTGCGCGACGTCCGCGGGGATCATCTCCTGCGCCTCGTCGAGCCACTGTGCCGCCTGCCCCTGGGCCGGGCTGTCCTGCTCCGCGCCGGCGGTTTCGCCGTGGCCGGGCAGGACGATGAGCACGTGCAGGCGCCGCCGCGTGGCACGGGCGAGTCGCACGCCCAGCGCCAGCGCGTCGGAACCGGTCTCCGTCGCCGTGTAGCCGACGACGATGGAGGTGGTCATCAGACCTCGGCCGCCTCTGCGGCGATGAGCTCGCCGGCCTCCTCGCCGCGGTCCGCGTCGAGGATCTGCGACGCGGCGAGGCGACCCATGCGGATCGCGCCGTCGACGTGCTGATACCCGGCGCCGGCCAGGTCGGAGCAGGCGAAGTGGATGGGGCCGACCGGCGTGCGCAGGTCCTTGCCGTAGCGGTGCAGACCGCCCATGTCGAAGCTCGCCGCGTAGGCGCCGCGGGTCCACTCCTCGGAGCCCCAGTCGCTCTCGTAGTAGACGACCGTGTTCTTCGCCTCGGGGCCGTAGTAGTGCGCGAGGGACTCCAGGATCCGCTCCTTGCGCTCCTCGGCGCTCAGTTCGAACACGTCGTCGGCGTTCTGGTCGCTCACGAAGCCGACCAGGGTGCCGCGCTCGTCGCCGTGGTTGGTGTTGTCGTACGCCTCGTGCACGAGCTCGTAGGGGCTGAACGCCGTGGCGGACAGGCCCTGCTCACGCCAGAACGGACGGTCGTAGACGGCGTGCACCTTGATCACGAAGCCCATCGACAGGTGCTGGTGCATCTGGTGCTGGCGGCGCGGCAGCGACGGCACGAAGGAGATCCGGTCGTAGAGCACCGGGGCGTGCGCGAGGATCGCGTAGCGTGCGCGCACGGTGAGCGAGTCGGTGGTCGCGGTCACGCCGTGCTCGTCCCACTCGAGGGTGCGCACCGGCTGGTTCAGCAGCACATCATCGCCGAGGCGCTCGGCGAGCAGCTGCGGGACCTGCTGCAGCCCGCCCACGACGCGCTTGTCGAGGATGAAGTCGGCGTCGACGAGGTTCGAGTACGAGCCGGCGGATGCCGCCATCAGCAACGACTGCAGCAGCGAGAACGCGTGCGTCGGCTTGGTGAGCATCGCGGATCCGGTCGCGAACGCGAGGTTGCGCACGGCCTCGTCGTCGTCGCTCTGCTCGCGCAGCCATGCATCCCAGGTGATCGAGTCCCACTCGGCGGCCTTCGGGTGCGCGTAGGGGCGGTCGGGGTCGATCTCGGCGACCATGGCGTCGAGACGCTCGGTGATCTCGGCGATGACCTTCTCGGTCTCCGGGGCGACCGGGAACATCTCGCCCGTGAAGCGGTGCAGGGCGCCGTCGGGGCCGACGTAGACGCTGTCGCCCTCGCGGTAGCGGCTGAACGTCTCCAGCCCCAGCTCGTCGATCGTCTCGATCAGCGCATCCTGGTCGGGCGAGACCCACTGGCCGCCGATCTCGAGCATGGCGCCGTCGATCACGTCGGTCCAGAGCCGGCCGCCGACCCGGTCACGGGCCTCCAGCACCACGACCGACAAGCCCGCCTTGCGCAATTCGTTCGCTGCGGTGGTGCCAGCGGCGCCCGCTCCCACGATGAGCACGTCACGGGTGATATCGGCCAATTTCGACTCCTTCATCGGTCTCGCACCGTCTGGTGCGCTGTGCAGGTTCCCCTGCGGTTTTCATGCAGAAAGTTGCCGGGCGCGATCCAGCATCCCCCGATCCCGATCGCGCCCGGACGTTTATCAGGCCCCGGCGGGGTAGGCCGCGAGTGCGGCGGCGATGACGTCGAGACCCTCGTTCAGGAGGTCGTCGCCGATCGTCAGCGGCGGGAGGAAGCGGATCACGTTGCCGAACGTGCCGCAGGTGAGGACGATGACGCCCTGCGCGATCGCGGCCTTGGCGACCGCACCGGTGAGCGCGGCATCCGGGGCGCCGGTGGCCGGGTCCACGAACTCGGCCGCGATCATCGCGCCGTGTCCGCGGATGTCGCCCAGACGCGGATCCGCGGCCTGGATGACGGCGAGGCGGTCCTTGAGCAGCGCGCCGATCTCGACCGCGCGCTCCAGCAGGCCCTCGGTCTCGTAGGCGTCGATCGCGGCGAGTGCCGCAGCGCACGCCACCGGGTTGCCGCCGTAGGTGCCGCCGAGTCCGCCGGAGTGCGAGGCGTCCATGATCTCGGCACGGCCGGTCACGGCCGCCAGCGGCATGCCGCCGGCGATACCCTTGGCGGTGGTGATGAGGTCGGGCTCGATGCCGAAGATCTCGCTGGCGAACATCGCGCCGGTGCGGCCGAAACCGGTCTGCACCTCATCGGCGATGAAGACGACGCCGTTCGCGCGGCACCACTCGACGATCGCGGGCAGGTAGCCGTCGGCCGGGACGATGAAACCGCCCTCGCCCTGGATGGGCTCGATGATGACCGCGGCGAGGTTGTCGGCGCCGATCTGCTTCTCGAGCTGCAGGATCGTGCGTGCCGCCGCCTCGGCGCCGGAGAGGCCGTCACGGAACGGGTAGGAGGCCTGCGCGCGGTACACCTCGGGGGCGAACGGGCCGAAGCCGCTCTTGTAGGGCATGGCCTTGGCCGTGAGCGCCATGGTCAGGTTGGTGCGGCCGTGGTAGCCGTGGTCGAAGGCGACGACGGCCTGACGACCGGTGTGCTTGCGCGCGATCTTGATCGCGTTCTCGACGGCCTCGGCGCCCGAGTTGAACAGCGCGGTCTTCTTGGCGAAGGCACCGGGCGTGAGGCGGTTGAGGGCCTCGGCCACCTCCACGTAGGACTCGTACGGGGAGATCATGAAGCAGGTGTGCGTGAACTGCGCGGCCTGCGCGGCGATGGCCGCGGCGACCTTCGGGTGCGCACTGCCGACCGTGGTCACGGCGATGCCGGAGCCCAGGTCGATGAGCGAGTTGCCGTCGGCGTCGACGACGACGCCGCCACCGGCTGCGACCGCGGCGACCGGCACGGTGTGACCCACGCCGGCGGGCACGGCCGAGGCCTTGCGGGCGAGGATCTCGGCCGAACGCGGGCCGGGGAGCTCGGTGACGAGGCGGCGCTCCTGGGGAAGGGAGGGGCCGCCGAGGGGAAGGGTGTCAGCCTGCGCGTCGATGGTGGTCATGGCGTCGAGACTACGGAGGCGACCGCTCGAGAGCATTCGCCGTGGCGTACAATCTGGATCACGATTTCGCCGGTGCGGCCATGACGATGCCGGCGCGGAAGGAGCACCCGTGGACCAGGATCCCACCCTCCGCACGCTGCTGCGCCGGCGCGACCTGCACCTGCGCCTGGTCGGCGACGAATCGGCGCTGCCCACGGGATCCCTCGATCACCCGCTGCGCTGGGTGCACAACTCCGACCTCGTGGATCCGACCCCGTTCCTCACCGACGACCTGGCCCTGCTGACGACCGGCACGCAGTTCGCCGACGACGACGCGGCAGGCGTCCGCGCCTACGTGCACCGGCTCGTGGATCGCGGGGTGGTGGCGCTCGGCTTCGGCACGGAGGTGCATCGCAGCGGCATCCCCGCCGACCTCGCCGACGCCTGCGCCGCCGCGAGCCTGCCCCTGTTCGAGGTGCCCTACGGCACGCCGTTCCTGGCCGTCGCGCGGGCGCACGCCGAGGCGATCGCCGCACAGGCCTATGCCCGGCGCACCTGGGCGCTGGAGACCCAGCGCGCACTCTCGGTCGCAGCCCTCCGTCCCCACGGGCTGGAGTCGACGCTCACCGAGCTTTCACGCCGTCTCGGCTGCAGAGTGGGCATGTACGACGCCGCGGGGCAGCTCGTACACGAGCATCCTGCGGGCGGCGCCTCCCCCGTCGTCGCCGATGCCGCAGCCGATCTCCTCGCCCGCGGCGGATCTGCGAACCGCGTGGTGCAGGACGGCGAGACCGCGCACACGCTGCTCACCGTGGGGCGCGCGGGGCACCTGCGCGGTGTCGTCGCGATCGCGAGCGACACCCTGGATCCCGAGACGCGCACCGTGGTGACCTCGGTCATCGCGATGGCCGGGCTGTCGCTCGAGCAGAGCGAGCAGCTCGCGCGCAGCCGCCGACGGCTGCACCGGCAGCTGTTGACCTCCCTGCTCTCGGACGATCCGGCCCTGGCCCGGCGCGTGCTCGGCGCTCTGCCGCCCGCGCCCGTGGTGGTCGCCGTCGCCGCGGGACAGCGCCAGGGCACGGTCATCGAGTGGTGGGAACGGCAGCGTGGCGACGCCGCCCCGTCCGCGTTCCTCGCCGAGTCCGACGACGGACTCGTGATGTGCCTGAGCGTCGCCGACGCCGGAGTGCTGGACGAGGTCGCCGCCCGCACGGAGGTGCGCATCGGCGTCTCGGCGCCCGAGGAGTACAGCGGATTCTCACGGGCGCACGCACAGGCGCTCACGGCGCTGCGCCGGGGCGCCGAGGGCGTGACCCGCTACGCGGACAGCGCGGAGTCGAGCGTTCTGGCGGCGTTCGCGACGGACGAGGCGCGACTGATCGCCGAGTCCCTGCTGGCCCCGCTGCGCCAGCACGACGCGCAGGAGGGCGCGGAGCTGGAGCGATCGCTGCGGGTGTGGCTCGAGCATGACACCCGCCTGGAACCCGCCGCCGCCGTCCTCGGCGTGCACCGGCACACGCTGCGCACCCGGATCTCGCACGCCGCGTCGATCCTCGGCGCGGACCTCGGATCCTTCCCCGCACGCGCCGAGCTCTGGGCCGCGCTGCGTACCGCCGGCGACTGACCCCGGCGTCTCCCTGCGGGCCGGATCCGCACCGGGCCGGATCCGCGCACCCCATCCCCGCTCAGTGGTCGCATATTGCGGGCAAGGGCCTCCGTAAGTCGCATTCCGCGACCAGCGAGCGGACCGGATCCGCAGCGGGCCGGATCCGCGCACCCCATCCCCGCTCAGTGGTCGCATATTGCGGTCAAAGACCTCCGTAAGTCGCATTCCGCGACCAGCGAGCCGACCGGATCCGTTCAGGTCGCAGAATGTGCTCCGACAACAGTCCCGAAGCAGCAAAAACTGCGACCTGAACGAGACAACTGCGACCTGAACGAACCAACTGTCACCTGAACATCGCAACAGGCGGCCAGCCCGCCGAAGTCCGTGCCGGCGCACCACATCCGCGCCGGCGCACCGATGTCAGCGCGCGTGCGAGCCGCTCAGCGCGTGCGTGCCGCGATCATGTCGGCCGCGGTGCCGCGGAACATCGGCCCGTGCCCGACCACGATCGTGCGCTCGGGCAGGGCGCGGAGGCGCTCGAGGCTCTCCGGCGTCTCCTCGGGCGCATCGCTGAACGGGCCGAGCTGCACGTCGGTGGACCCGTTCAGCACGTGCCGGGTGGTGAGGGCGTCGCCGACGAAGATCGCGTCGACCGCGGGGACGCGGATGGCGACAGACCCGGGCGAGTGCCCCGGCAGGCCGATGATCTCGGGCGCCCCGGGCAGATCCAGGACATCCCCATCCTTCATCGTGCGCACGGCGCCGAGGTGCTTCGTGCGCAGGCCGCCTCGGCGCAGCGCGGCCGCGAAGAACTGCAGCGCGGGCCTCAGCTTCATGGCGCCGCCCGAGGCGCCCGGCGTCTTCTCCCCCTGCGCCCTGCCCGCATCCGCCTCGTGCACGAAAGTCGGCACGCCGTAGGCGGTGCGCAGCCATTCGGCGACGCCGATGTGATCGCTGTCGCCGTGGGTGAGCACGATGCCGCGGATGTCCTCGAGGCGACGGCCGGCGGCGGCGAGCGCCTGCTGCAGGATCCGCCGGTCGCCCGGCAGGCCCGCGTCGATCAGCGTGACGCCCTCGTCGGTGACGACGGCGTGCATGGCGACGATGTCGTCGCCGATCCGGATGAGCTCTGCATTCATGATGGCTACGTTATATAGCTATCATGGCTACTGTCAATAGTCTTATGATCGAAAAGCGCCGACCCGCATCTGCGGTCGACGCAGAGGAGGACCCGATGCCCGCACCGCAACGCGTCACCCGCGTCGCGCTCACCGCCGCCGCGCGCGCCATCGCTGAGGACGAGGGCATCGACGCCGTCACGATCAGCGCGGTCGCCACCGCCGTCGGGGTGCGCCCGCCGAGCCTGTACAAGCACGTCGCGCACCGGCACGACCTGCTGCGACTGATCGCCGACGACGCCGCCCGCGAGCTCGACGAGGATGTCACGGCTCTGGCCGGATCCGCGACCGACTCCGCCGCGTCGCTCGCCGCGATCGCCCGCGCATTCCGGGCGTTCAGCACCCGCTCCCCTCACGCCGCCTCGCTGCTGTTCTCGGGCGCCGCGCTCAGCGCCGAGCCCCAGTCCGATGGCATGGTCGCGCTCACCCGGACCCTGCTGGATGCCGTGCGCGCCGCGGCGCCGGGCGATCCACTCCCCGCCGCACGCACGCTGACGGCCTGGGCGTACGGCTTCTGCACCATGGAGCAGGCCGGCGCGTTCCAGCTCGGCGGCGACGTGGACGAGGCGTTCGAGTTCGGCCTGACCACGCTCGTGGACGCGCTCACCGCGCTCCGCTGAAGGCCAGCCGGGTGACACCGGCGCACCCTGTCCCACCCCCGCGCACCGGCGTAGGGTGGCGACATGGGACGCATCGAGGAGCTGGACCGGGCGGCAGCCGCAGCCTCGGGCTCCACCCAGGAGGCGCCCGCCGAGGCGCTCACCACGATCGAATGGCTCATCGCCGCGATCGATGCGGACCGCACCGACGGGCTCTTCGGTCGCTGGGGTGCGGCCACCGCGATCGATGCACGCACGGGCGAGGCGCTCATCCCGCAGGCGCTGTTCGAGGCCCTGCACGAGCGGGCAGGGCTGAAGGCGGCATGGCCGATCGGCAACGCCGGGCTGCTGCAGACCTACGCATCTCTGCTGTCGGCTGTCGATGCCGACCGGAACCGCGAACGTTGGCTCGGCTCGGACCTGGCAACGGGGCTGGGTCTCGACGGTGCGCACTTCATTCCGTGGGAGGGATCCGGCACGCTGCTCGCCCGCGCGACGCACGCCGCTTCCGTCCTCCTCGCCTCGGGCGGGGAGTTCTCCTGGTACTCGCTCGCCGAGGGCAGGGCGACCCGCGCCGTGCTGAGCCACGAGCACGACGGATCCCGCGCTCTCGCCTACGCCGTGGCGCCAGCCCCGGGGACGTCGCCGCTCCTGGTCGCCTTGCTGCCCGTGGCACAGGCCGAGCCGATCCGTCGAGACCTCGACGACGCCGCGTCGCGCCTGCGCTGGAACGCCGCCTGATCCACGTTGCCGTGCGATCCGGATCCATTGCGGATCCAGCTTTCTCATAGCCGTCACTCAGCGGATTCATCGATTCGTCACCTGGCCGTCACCCGCCGTACTGCCCGCGCTGGTGGGCTGAGGGAGCTCGGATCCGGCACGCACACCTGCGAGCCGCCGGGCCGTCCCCCGCTCCCCAGAGGAAGACAGCCATGACTGCCAGAACCACGATCGCGCGCTCCGCGATCGCGCTCACCCTCGTCGCCGGCGCCGCGCTGGCCGCACCTGCCGCCTACGCGGCCGCGCCCGTCGACCCGTCCGCCCCAGGCGGCGCCACCCGCAACGACGGCGACCGCACGGCGGCCCTGCGCGACGCGATCGTCGACGGCCCCGCGAAGAACGTGATCCTGCTCATCGGCGACGGCATGGGCGACTCCGAGATCACGGTCGCCCGCGACTACCAGTACGGCGCGGGCGGACAACTGCCGGGCATCGATGCACTGCCGCTGACCGGTTCGTACACGACCTACTCGCTGAACAAGGACGGCTCGGCGGACTACGTGCCGGACTCGGCCGCGACCGGATCCGCCTGGGCGACCGGCACCAAGACCTACGACGGCGCGATCTCCGTCGACATCGCAGGCAAGGGGCACGACACCCTGGTCGAGCTGGCCAAGGCGAACGGGCTCAAGACGGGCAACGTCTCCACGGCCGAGCTGCAGGATGCCACCCCGGCCGTACAGGCCGCGCACGTCGCCGGCCGCAAGTGCTACGGACCCGACTCGGTGAAGCAGTGCGGCGCCGACCTGCTCGAGAACGGCGGCAAGGGCTCGATCAGCGAGCAGATCCTGGACACCCGCGCGGACGTCACGCTGGGCGGCGGATCCGAGTCCTTCGAGCAGATCGCGAAGGCGGGCGCCTGGCCGGGCGCGACCCTGTTCCAGCAGGCGGAGACCCGCGGATACCAGGTCGCCCGCACGGCTGCCGATCTCTCCGCGATCAGCGCCGCGGACCAGACCCGGCCGGTGCTGGGCACGTTCACCCCCGGCAACTTCCCGACCCGATTCGCCGAGACCACCGCCACCGTCGGCGGCGCCGACGCAGCGCCTGTCGCCTGCACCGAGAGCGTCGACCGGCTGGGCTCGTCGCTCTCGCTCGCGGCGCTCACCCAGAAGTCGATCGACCTGCTCAAGGGCGACAAGGGCTTCTTCCTGCAGGTCGAGGGCGCGTCCATCGACAAGCAGGACCACGCCGCCAACGCCTGCGGCCAGATCGGCGAGACCATCGATCTCGACGAGGCCGTGCAGGTCGCGCTCGACTTCGCGAAGGCCGACGGCAACACGCTCGTGATCGTCACCGCCGATCACGCGCACACCTCGCAGATCGTGGACAGCACCCCGCCGACCTCGCTCTCGATCGCGCTGAAGACCACCGAGGGCTCCACGATGAAGGTCTCCTACGGCACCGCAGGGGCGGGCGGCTCGCAGCAGCACACCGGCACCCAGGTGCGCATCGCGGGTTACGGTCCCGGGGCGGCGAACGTCGTGGGGCTCACGGACCAGACCGACAACTTCTTCACCATCGCGGGCGCCCTGCAACTGAACCGGGACCTCGTCGCGCTGTCGGACGGCGCCACGCTCACGGCACCCGAGAAGGTCGCCCCCGGCGGCACGCTCACCATCACAGCCGCAGGCCTGAACGGCGACCGGCAGGTGAACGGATCCGTCTCGGCGTCCGGGGCGACCGCACGCGCCGCCGCCACCACGATCGGCCGCACGGATGTCATCGACGGGGGCGTGGCGGTGCCGCTGACGGCGCCGACCGAGCCGGGCGAGTACACGGTCGCCGTGACCGGTGGGCAGACCGGCAAGGCCCTGAGCGTCACGTTCACGGTCGCCGAGGGCGCACCGACCACCCCGACCGCGTCGCCCGGCCCGACCGCTCCGGCCGTCGCGCTCCCGCCGGGCAACGGGAACGACGGCGGCAGCCTGGCGCTCACGGGTGGCACGATCGGCGCGGCGGCGCTCGTCGCCCTCGCACTGATCGCGGGCGGCCTGCTACTCGTGCGCGCCAGGGTCCGGCGCGCGTAACGCGCTAGAAAACGCCGGACGGCGTCAGCCTTTCGGGGCCGGCGCCATCCGTGTGTCGGACGGGGTCAGCGCACCGCGGCCGCCCGAAGCCTCAGTCCGGCGCGTGCGCCGCGCGGGTGGACTGACGCACGATGAGCCTGGTCGGGATCGGGGTGTCCTCGGTCATGCGATCGGGCTCCTCGAACGCGAGAAGCAGCTTCTGCATCATGAGTTCGCCGAGGGCCGCGAAGTCCTGCCGCACCGTGGTCAGCGCCGGATACAGGAAGGCTGCTTCGGGGACGTCGTCGTAGCCCACCACGCTGACGTCCTCGGGGACGCGCAGCCCCCGCTCCCGCAGCGCGGAGAGCAGCCCGATCGACATCTGATCGTTCGCGGCGAACACGGCCATGCCCTGCGCGATGTCCAGGTTCGACCCGAGGCGGTATCCACTCGCGGCGCTCCAGTCCCCGGCGACCGGCGAGACGATCTCCAGACGCCGCTCGGCGAGCTCATCACGCCAGCCCCGCACCCGCTCCACGGCGTCCGGCGCTTGCTGGGGACCGGCGAGATGCAGGATCCGGGTGTAGCCGAGTTCGGCGAGATGCCGCACCGCCTGCCGCGCCCCGCGATACTGATCGATCGAGACCAGCCGTGCGTGCCGGCGAGGCGTGGCCGCCGAAGCGACCATTGGGATGGACAGCTCGATGCTGCGCACCGTCTCCAACGCCGCAAGATCGACGACCACGAGGGCGATCGCATCCACCCGCTGGCGCAGCAGGCCCTCGACCGCCGAGCGCACGCCGATCGCCGGGTCCTCATCGAGAAGACTGACCGAGTCCACCGTGTACCGGGCGGTTCGGGCGGCGGCGTTGAAATGCATCGCGATCGCGGACGGGCCGAAGTCGGGCACCCCGGGCGTCACCAGCCCGATCGTCCTGGTGCGTCGGGTGACCAGCGCCCTGGCCGCAGGCGACGGGCTGTAGCGCAGCTGCGCGATCGCATGCTCGACGCGGGCCTTCGTCGCAGGCCGCACATTGGGCAGGTCGTTGATCACACGCGACACGGTCTGGTGCGAGACGCCGGCAAGCCGCGCGACGTCGAAGATGTTCGCAGCGCGGGCGGGAATGTCGTCGGTCACGTCACTCCTCGTCCTCGGGGCGCGCAACGAGAGCGAGCAGCGAATCCACCGTCAGGTCAGCCGTGGCGACGCTGTCGACCACGCGCCCCCCGCGCAGGATCACGACGCGATGGCCCACGCGCAGCACCTCCTCCAGTTCGGCGGAGATGAACACGACCGACAGCCCGTTGTCGGCGAACTCGCCCACGAGTTTCTGTATCTCGACTTTAGCGCCGACGTCGATGCCGCGGGTGGGCTCGTCCAGCACCAGCACGCGCGGAGACAGCGCCAGCATGCGCGCGAGCAGCACCTTCTGCTGGTTGCCTCCGGACAGGATTCCGGCGGGCAGATCCGGATCAGCGGGGCGGATCCCGAGCGCCTCGATCCAGCTCATCGCCAGTTCGCGCTGACGGGACCGGCGCATACGGCGCAGTATGCCGCGCTGCGCCTGCACCGCGAGCGTGATGTTGTCCTGGACGCTGAGGCCGCCCACGATTCCCTCGGTCCGACGGTCCTCGGACGAGTACACGATGCCGAGATCGATCGCCTGCCGCGGAGAACGCCACGTCCTCGCCGTGCCCTCGACGCGCAGAATCCCGGCATCCAGGCGGTCGACGCCGGAGAGCGCCCGGGCGAGTTCGGTCCGCCCGGAGCCGAGCAGCCCGGCGACGCCGAGCACCTCGCCCTCCCCGATGCGCAGGTCGGCGTCCACGATGCCTCTGCCGACCGTGAGCCCCTCGGCGGCGAGGAGAGCGACCTCGTCATCTTCCACCGCTTCCGGCGGGGACGCGAGGTGGGCGGGCAGGGACCGGCCGAGCATCTTCTCGACAAGGTCGATCCGCAGCAGCTCTGTCGTCAGATACTCGCCGACAAGACGCCCACCACGCAGCACGGTCACCCGGTCGCAGATCTCGTACACCTGGTCGAGGAAATGGGACACGAAGAGGATCGCCACTCCGCGTTTCTTGAGTTTGCGGATCACTCGGAACAACTCGGCGACCTCGTCGAGATCCAGACTCGAGGTCGGCTCGTCCAGTACCAGGATCCTGACGTCGGTCGCGATCGCCCGCGCGATCGCGACCAGCTGCTGGATGGCGAGCGGATGCGCTCCCAGCGGAGAGGCCGGATCTATCGCCACCCCCAGATCGTCCAGGACCGTCGCCGTGCGGCGCCGCATCTGCGGGAAGTCGATCCCACCGAACCGGCGCGGCTCCCGGCCGAGCCAGATGTTCTCTGCGACGGACAGGTTCGGCAGCAGATCGATCTCCTGGTACACCGTGCTGATCCCGTGACGCAGCGCATCGGCCGGGGTGGCGAAGCGAACCCGGGTCCCGTCCAGCCGAATGATGCCGGCGTCCAGGGCGAGCGCACCGGTGAGCGCGCGGATCAGCGTCGACTTGCCCGCCCCGTTCTCCCCCATGAGCGAATGCACCTCGCCAGGGAACATCCGGAAATCGACGTCGGTGAGCGCCGTCGAGCCCTGGAAGCGCACGGTGGCGCCCCGGATCTCGACGAGCGGCTCGACGGGCTTCGACATGTTCCTATCGTGTCCGATGTCGTCGCCCGATTTCCGCATTCGGGCTCACCGTCGGCGCGCCCTCATCACCAGGAAGCGCTGCACCACGACGAAGACCAGCAGCAGGGCGCCGATCGTGATCCGCATCCAGGAGGTGTCGACACCGAGGAAGCTGATAACGGTCTTGATCAGACCGTAGACGAGCACACCGAACAGCGAGCCGAGCACATAGCCGCTGCCACCGCTGAGCAGCGTCCCACCGATGACCACCGCCGCGATCGTGTCGAGCTCGGTACCGATGCCGTTGAGGCTGTACCCGGAGCTCGTGTAGGCGGTGAAGACGACCCCGGCGAGGCCCGCGCACGTACCGCTGATGGCGTAGACGAGCAGCTTGGCGCGCGCAACCGGCAAGCCCATGAGGCGCGCCGACTGCTCGTTGCCGCCCACCGCGTAGACGGTGCGACCGAACCGGGTCCAGCCCAGCACCCACGCCGCGATCACGACGGCGACGAGCGCGATGATGACGGTCGGGGTGATGTACCAGCCGCCGGGCAGGCGGAACCGGGAGGACTGCAGCGCACCGAGGAATGGGTCCGACACACGCAGGGTGTCCAGGCTCACCACGAACGCCAGGCCACGGGCCAGGAACATCCCGGCCAGAGACGCGATGAACGGCTGCACGTCGAAGTACTGCACGAGCACCCCGATGAACAGGCCGATCACGGCGCCGGCGGCGATCATGACGGGTACCGCGATGAACGGCGGTACACCGGAGAGCAGGAGCTTGGCGCCCAGGATGCCCGTGAAGCCCATGACCGCCCCGACCGAGAGGTCGATTCCGCCGCTGAGGATCACGAACGTCATGCCGACCGCGAGGATCAGCAGGTAGGCGTTGTCGAGCAGCAGCGAGGACAGCAGCCGCGGCGAGACGAACGTGCCGAAGTACACCTGCCCGCCGATCAGCATCGCGACGAAGATCGCGGCTGCGGCCAGCACCGGCACCCATCCGCTGTGTCGTACGGCGAAGGCGCGCAGGCGGCCGGTCAGATCGCGTTCGGGGGACAGCCCCGTGACAGTAGCGCTCATCACGCCTTCCCCTCCCCCGCGCCGACGAGGGCGGGCGTCTCTGCCGACTCACGCCGGATCGGTCCCGATCCGGCGGATCGGGATGCCCGGCCCCGGAACCAGGCGCGCATGCGGGTGGACTGCGCCAGGCAGACGATCACGATCACCGCAGCTTTGAACACCGGCGTGACAGCCGGCGGGACGCCGAGGAAGGTGATGGTCGAGGTGAGCGTCTGGATCGTGTAGACGCCGATCACCGTGCCGGCGATCGTGAAGCGCCCGCCCATGAGCGATGCGCCGCCGAGCACGACGGCGAGGATCGCGTCCACTTCGATGTTCACGCCGGCGTTGTTCGCGTCAGCCGCCATGATGTTGGACGTGTAGAGCACGCCTGCCATGCCGGCGAGGAGCCCGCTGGCCGCGTAGGCACCCCAGATGATGCCGCGCGCTCGCACGCCGGCGATCCGGCTCGCGGTCGGGTTGATGCCGACCGCCTCCGTGAGCATGCCGAGGGCGGTGCGCCGTTCGACGAGCGCGACCACGACGATCGCCACGACCGCGACGAGGAACGCGAAGGGAAGTCCGATCACGTAGCCCTGTGCCATGAACTGGTACGGCGCGCTGTTGATCGTGGTGATGTTGCCCTGCGTGATGAGGAAGGCGATGCCTCGCCCGGCCAGCATGAGGACGAGAGTCGCGATGATCGGCTGGATCCCGAGCACCGCGACCAGGAATCCGTTCCAGGCCCCGAACAGCAGGGTCGTGATCAGGCCCGCGAGGATCGCCAGGGCGATGACGCCGAGGTCGTTCGGGTTCGGCGATCCCTTGATGATGGTGAGGCTGACTGCGCCCGAGACCGCCATGATCGCGCCGACCGAAAGATCGATGCCGCGGGTGGCGATCACGATCATCATGCCGAGCGCGACGAGCATGAGAGGCGCGCTGTTGCGGATGATGTCGATGAGCGAGCCGTACAGCTGGCCGTCCCGCAGGGAGACGGCCAGGAAGGATGGCCGTGCGATGGTGTTCAGCAGCACCAGCGCCAGCAACGCGCCGATGGGCAGCGCGAGTCGGTGCGTCAGGATCTTCTTCAGCGAGATGCCGCGTGCCGCATCGGTCATGCCGCGTGCTCCTTCGTGATCTCGTCGAGGACATCCGCGGCGTCCGTCGATCCCCTGGCGATGATGCCGACGAGTTCGTCGACCTCGGTGTCGGCGGTGGTGGTCAGTTCGCCGATCTTACGGCGATCGCGCATCACCACGATGCGCTGCGACAGGCGCAGGACCTCTTCCAGCTCGGAGGAGATGAAGACGACCGACAGCCCCTCCGAGGACAACCGTGAGACGAGACGCTGGATGTCCGCTTTGGCGCCCACGTCGATGCCGCGGGTGGGCTCGTCCAGGATGAGCAGCTCAGGCGCCGTGGCAAGCCAGCGCGCCAGGACGACCTTCTGCTGGTTACCCCCGGAGAGGTTGCGGACGCGAGCATTCGGGTCCGCAGGCCGGATGCCCAGCGCCGTGATGTATTCGCCCACCACGACGTCCTGTTCGGCCTGGGGCACCTTGCGCATCCAGCCGCGGCGCGCCTGGATGCCGAGCACGATGTTCTCGGCGACCGTGAGGTCTCCCACGATCCCTTCCTCCCTGCGGTCTTCGGAGGTGAACGCGATGCGCGCATCGATCGCGTCGCGGGGCGCGGAGATGCGTACCCGTTCGCCGTGCACCGCGATCTGCCCGCTGTCGGCGGTGTCGGCGCCGGAGAGCAGTCGCACTAGTTCGGTACGACCGGACCCGAGCAAACCGGCGAGCCCCACGACCTCGCCGTCGAACACCTCGAGGTCGACCGGCTCGATGACTCCGCGACGGCCGATGCCGGTCGCGCGCAGCACGGGGATGCCGGAGCGATCCACATGCCGCTCTGCGGTGTCGATGGACTCCAGCTCCTGGAGCTCGCGGCCGAGCATGAGCCCGATGAGCTCGGTGCGGTCCACTTCGGACGCCGCGTACTCGCCCACGAGCGAACCGTTGCGCAGCACCGTGAGGCGGTCGGAGATCTCGTATACCTGATCGAGGAAGTGCGTGACGAAGAGGATCGCGACGCCCCGATCGCGCAGATCGCGCATGACGGCGAAAAGCTGGTCGACCTCGTCGCGGTCCAGGCTCGAAGTCGGCTCATCCAGCACGAGAACCTTGCAGTCGGAGACCATGGCCCTGCTGATCGCGACCAGCTGCTGCACGGCGATCGAGTGCGACGACAACGGCGAACGGGGATCGATCGTCAGACCGAGGCTGCGCAGGTGCCTGCTCGCTGAATCGTGCGTGCGCCGCCAGTCGATGCCGAACGGACCGCGGATCTCCTGCCCCAGCATGACGTTCTCACCGACGGAGAGGTTCGCGCAGAGGTTGACCTCCTGGTACACGGTCCACACACCCGCGTCCTGCGCGTCGGCGGTGCCGCCGAACACCTTGTCCGTTCCGTCGACCCGGACGAGGCCGGTGTCGATCCGGTACACCCCGGTGAGCGCCTTGATGAGGGTGGACTTGCCCGCGCCGTTCTCGCCCATGAGGGTGTGCACCTCGCCGGCCCTGAGGGTGAAGTCGACATCTTGCAGTGCTTTCACGCCCGGGAAGGAGATGTTGATGCCGCGCATCTCGATGACGCTGCGGTGGTCGCCAGTGACCATGATTGCCTTTCTCACGAGGCGAGGGGAGGACGCGAGGCGCCCTCCCCTCGGATCCTCAGTACTTGCGGTCGGGCAAGGCCGTCTTCGCCTGCTCCGGGGTGAACGACTGGTCGACGGCGGTCTGCTTCTTCTCGACGTCCTTGCCGGCCAGCACGTCCTTGACGGTCTTGGCGACGGTCGGACCGAGCAGCGGGTTGCACTCCACCACGTAGTTGAACTCGCCGTTGGCGGCGGCCTGAAGACCATCGTGGGTGGCATCGATCGTCACGATCTGGATGTCCTTGCCCGGTGTGAGGCCCGCGGCCTTGATCGCGTCGAGGGCGCCGAGGCCCATGTCATCGTTCTGCGCGAAGAGCAGGTTGATGCTCTTGCCGTACTTCTGCAGGAACCCCTCCATGACCGTCTTGCCATCGGCGCGCGTGAAGTTGCCCGTCTGCGAGTCCAGCTTCTTGATCTGGCTGCCCTTGATCGCGTCATCGAAGCCGGTGGCGCGATCGATGGCGGGGGCGGAACCAGTGGTGCCCTCGAGAACGACCATATTGGTGGCCTTGTCGCCGAGAGTCTGCTTCGCCCAGGCGCCCGCGGTCTCCCCCTCCTTCTTGAAGTCGTCGCCGATCCATGCCTTGTACAGATCGCTGGAGCCATCGATCGTGCGGTCCTCGAGGATGACCGGGATGTTCGCGTCCTTCGCCTCCTTGAGCACGTCATCCCATCCGGTGGTGACGACCGGGGCGATGACGATCGCATCCACGCCCTGGTTGATGAAGTTGCGGACGGCCGCGATCTGGTTCTCCGGCTTGTTGTCGGCGGCGTTGAAGATCAGCTTGAAGCCGTTCTTGGCGGAGAACGCGTCCTTCATCGACTCCGTGTTGGCGCTGCGCCATCCGCTCTCCGACCCGGTCTGCGCGAAGCCGACCGTGACGACCCCGTCCCCCTTCGACCCGCCGGATGCGGCCGAAGATCCTCCGGAGCAACCGGTGGCCGCCATGGCCACGGCGCCGAGCAGCGCGATGCCCGCGATGATGCCCTTCTTCACTGGAACCTCCTTGTTCAATCCGGCATCCTCGCCGGAGTCTCGTGTGGGCCTGGGAGGCCTGTGCGAAATGTTAGCCTTCACATTTCTCCCAGCGCCACGTTGTGAGCGATCACAATTCGATAACAAGGCTGTCAGCATCGGTGCTTTGCATCGAGCAGCTGTCGCCTCATGGCCTTCAAGCCGTGAGCGATAACATTTCTTCCTCTTCGTCGAGGACGCACGCGCCGCCGCATCGTCGGATGGGACCGGATCCCTCCGAATGCAGCCGATGGGTCGATCGGGAGTCGAGTGAGTCCCGCGTTCGCCACCGTTCCCGTGCGCTGCGATGCGAACCGCCGGAGCATGAGACGACGGGCGATTTCGCGGAGGGTGAATTCTTCCCGGTGCTCATCTCATCTCAGCTCAACTCAGCTCGCGGCGGACACAGCCGGATATCGCTGGGCGATGCCCGGCAGCTTGTTCGTCGCGGATGGCCCGCCTCAGTCCGGGGCGTGCGCCTCGAGGAACTCGTACACGTCGGTCGTGTCGACACCGGGGAACGCTCCGGTCGGCAGCGTGGCGAGCAGGGTGCGCGGCGTGCGCACGTTCGGCCAGGACTGCTCCCGCCAGCGCTTCTCGAGGTCCGCCGGAGCACGCCGGCAGCACACCTCGACCGAGTGCTTCGAGACGCCGCGGTTGGGCGTCTCGCGCCCGATGAACCACTTCGTGTCGTCGAAGCGCACGCCCACGCTCACCGAGTGCAGGCCCTCGCTCGACGCCTCCACGCGGGCGGTGCACCAGTACGTGCCGTTGCCGGTGTCGGTGTACTGGTAGTACGGGTTGAACCGGTCCTCCTCCTCGAACACGACTCGGCTGGTCCACCGCCGGCAGCACATCTGCCCCTCGATGGATCCGAGCCGGTCGGTCGGGAAGTTCACGTCGTCGTTCTCATAGGCCTTCGTGATGGTGCCCGACTCGTGCACCTTGAGGAAGTGCACCGGGATGTCCAGGTGCCGGGTGGCGAGGTTCGTGAACCGGTGCGCGGCGGTCTCGTACGACACCGAGTAGGCGTCGCGGAGGTCCTCGATCGAGATCGCCCGGCGCTGTTTCGCATCCTTCAGCACCGGCACCAGGTGCTCCTCCGGCATCAGCAGCGCGCCGGTGAGGTAGTTCGTCTCCACGCGCTGACGCAGGAACTCGGCGTAGCTGCGCGGCTCGGAGTGGCCGAGGATCCGGCTGGAGAGCGCCTGCAGCACCGCGGTGCGGGCATCGCCCTTCCCCGGCACGCGGCTGGAGAGGTAGAGCCGCCCATGCGCGAGGTCGGCCACGCTGCGCGTCGACTGCGGGAGATCGGGCGCGTAGTGCAGGGTGAAGCCGAGGTGTGCGGCGATGTCGCTCGCGCTGCGCTGCGTCAGCGGGCCGCCCGGGTGGTGCACGGCGGCGAGGATCTCCGCCGCCTTCTTCTCCAGGTCTGCGAAGTGGTTGTCCTGACGGCGCATGAGGTGACGCAGTTCGACGTTCGCCCGCCGGGCCTCCTCGGGCGTCGCCGCACGCTCGTCGCGGAGCTTGTCGATCTCGCTGTGCAGGGCGAGCAGCGCCTTGAGCGCCTCGTCCGGCACGGTCTTCGCGATCCGGAACGGCGCGATCCCGAGCGCCTGGAACGTCTGCCCCTTCATCGCGCGCTCGACCGCGATCTCCATCGCAGCGCGCTCATCGAGGGGCTGCTCGGCGAGGATCTGGTCGATCGTCGTATCCAGCGCGCGGGCGATCAGCTGCAGCTGGGTGAGCTTCGGCTCGCGCTTGCCGGTCTCGATCATGGACACCTGGCTCGGCGCCCGGTCGATCGCGGTCGCGAGCTGCTCGAGGGTCAGCCCGGCCGCCGTGCGGAGCTGCCGGATGCGGCGCCCGATCGTGAGAGCGTCGACCTCTTCTGCCGTGTCTGCGGTGACCATGGCGCCGATTCTGTCACGAAAACAGAAATCTGACTAAACTTCTCCATCGATTTGGTCTGGCCGAATCCAGATCTTCACTCAGAGTGGTCTCAAGCCACCCCGGCTGCTTCGACAGGCTCAGCAACCGAGCCGGACCGGATCCACTCACGGAGGAGACAGATCATGACCATTCCCACTGCGTCGCCGACCGCCCCGATCCGGACCGTCGGCGCAGCCGTCTCCGGCACCGAGGGCCCGGCGATCCGCATCACCGGCCCCATGCACGAGCGCTTCGGCGAGATCCTCACCCCCGCTGCCGTGGCCTTCCTCACCGAGCTGCACCACCGCTTCGGCGGACGCCGGCACGATCGCCTCGCCGACCGCATGCGCCGCCGCTTCGAGATCGGCAACGGGCACGACCCGCGCTTCCGCGACGACACCCGGCACATCCGCGAGGACGCCGACTGGCGCGTGGCCGGCGCCGGCCCCGGCCTCGAGGACCGCCGCGTGGAGATCACCGGCCCGACGGATCCGAAGATGACCATCAACGCGCTGAACTCCGGCGCCAAGGTGTGGCTGGCCGATCAGGAGGACGCGACGAGCCCGACGTGGCGCAACGTGATCGGCGGGCAGCTGTCGCTGCGCGACGCGATCCGCGGCCGGCTGACCCACACGAGCGAGGACGGCAAGGAGTACCGAGTCACCGCCGAGCAGACCCCCACGATCGTGATGCGCCCCCGCGGCTGGCACCTGCCCGAGAAGCACCTCGAGTTCACGGACCGCACCGGTCGCCGCATGGACGCCTCGGGCTCGCTGGTCGACTTCGGCCTCTACTTCTTCCACAACGCGCAGGCGTTGATCGAAGCCGGTCGCGGGCCGTACTTCTACATCGCCAAGCTCGAGTCGAGCGAGGAGGCGAAGCTCTGGAACGACGTGTTCACGTTCAGCGAGGAGTACTTCGGGATCCCCCGCGGCACGATCCGCGCGACCGTGCTGATCGAGACGCTGCCGGCCGCGTTCGAGATGGAGGAGATCCTGTTCGAGCTGCGCGAGCACTGCGCCGGCCTGAACGCCGGACGCTGGGACTACATCTTCTCGATCATCAAGAACTACCGCGGTCGCGGCGCCCGGTTCGTGCTGCCCGACCGCAGCGAGGTCACGATGATCGTGCCGTTCATGCGGGCCTACACCGAGCTGCTCGTGCAGACCTGCCACAGGCGCGGCGCCTACGCGATCGGCGGCATGAGCGCCTTCATCCCCAACCGGCGCGACCCCGAGGTGACCTCCCGGGCCATCGAGAAGGTCGCCGCAGACAAGAAGCGCGAGGCCGGCGACGGCTTCGACGGCACCTGGGTGGCGCACCCCGACCTGATCCCCACGGCGCGGGCCGAGTTCGACGCGGTGCTGGGCGAGCGGTCCAACCAGCTCGATCGGCAGCGCGACGATGTGCAGGTCCGCGCAGAGCAGCTGCTCGACGTGCACATCGGCCGGCCGATCACGGCCTCGGGCGTGCGCGACAACGTCTCCGTGGCGATCCGCTACATCGAGGCATGGCTGCGGGGCCTCGGCGCCGTGGCGATCGACAACCTCATGGAAGACGCGGCGACCGCCGAGATCAGCCGCTCGCAGGTGTGGCAGTGGATCCACCAGGGCCAGTCCACCCAGGACGGCACCCCCATCACGGCCGAGTACGTCGAGGGCCTGATCTCCGAGGTGCTCGCCGAGACCCCCCGCCCTTCGACGGGCTCTGGGACCGACGACCGCTTCGAGGACGCCGCGGCGGTGTTCCGCGAGGTGGCGCTGCAGCCCGAGTTCCCGGCGTTCCTGACGCTGCCCGCTTACTCCCGCTTCCTCGTCGAGACCGCCTGATCCCCTCGACGCCCGACCCATCGCCCACAAACGAAGGAATGACCATGACTCGCTACCAGGACGACATCGACGCCATCCAGGCGCTGAAGGCGGCGGCCGGATCCGGATGGAACGCCATCGACCCCGAGTCCGCAGCCCGCATGCGGGCGCAGAACCGCTTCCGCACCGGCCTCGAGATCGCGCAGTACACCGCCGACATCATGCGCCGCGACATGGCGGAGTACGACGCCGACTCGTCGCTGTACACGCAGTCGCTCGGCGTCTGGCACGGCTTCATCGGGCAGCAGAAGCTGATCTCGATCAAGAAGCACCTCAAGACGACGAACAAGCGCTACCTCTACCTCTCCGGCTGGATGGTCGCCGCGCTCCGCTCCGAGTTCGGGCCCCTGCCGGACCAGTCGATGCACGAGAAGACCGCGGTGCCCGCGCTCATCGAGGAGCTCTACACGTTCCTCCGTCAGGCCGACGCCCGGGAGCTGGACCTGCTCTTCACGCAGCTCGACGCGGCGCGCGCAGCCGAAGACGAGACGGCGGCCGAGTTCATCCAGTCCCAGATCGACGGCTACGAGACCCACGTCGTCCCGATCATCGCCGACATCGACGCCGGCTTCGGCAACCCCGAGGCGACGTACCTGCTCGCCAAGAAGATGATCGAGGCGGGCGCGTGCGCCATCCAGATCGAGAACCAGGTCTCGGACGAGAAGCAGTGCGGTCACCAGGACGGCAAGGTCACCGTGCCGCACGAGGACTTCATCGCCAAGCTCAACGCGGTCCGCTACGCGTTCCTCGAGCTCGGCATCGACAACGGGATCATCGTCGCCCGCACCGACTCCCTGGGTGCCGGCCTCACCCAGAAGCTCGCCGTCACGCACGAGCCGGGCGACCTCGGCGACCAGTACAACTCGTTCCTCGATGTCGAGGAGATCTCCGAGTCCGAGCTCGGCAACGGCGACGTGGTCATCAAGCGCGACGGCGCGCTGCTGCGCCCGAAGCGCCTGGCGAGCAACCTGTACCAGTTCCGACCCGGCACCGGAGAGGACCGCTGCGTGCTGGACTGCATCACGTCGCTGCAGAACGGCGCGGACCTGCTGTGGATCGAGACGGAGAAGCCGCACGTCGAGCAGATCGCCGGCATGGTCGACCGCATCCGCGAGGTGATCCCGAACGCGAAGCTGGTCTACAACAACAGCCCGTCGTTCAACTGGACGCTGAACTTCCGTCAGCAGGTGTACGACCTCCTCGCCGAGCAGGGCCAGGACGTCTCCGCCTACGACCGCAACGCCCTCATGAGCGTCGAGTACGACGACACCGAACTGGCGCGGCTGGCCGATGAGAAGATCCGCACCTTCCAGCGCGACGGCTCCGCCCGTGCCGGGATCTTCCACCACCTCATCACGCTGCCGACCTACCACACGGCTGCACTGTCGACCGATGACCTCGCCAAGGGCTACTTCGGCGACGAGGGCATGCTCGCCTACGTCCGGGGCGTCCAGCGTCGCGAGATCCGCGGAGGCATCGCCACGGTCAAGCACCAGAACATGGCCGGATCCGACCTCGGCGACAACCACAAGGAGTACTTCGCCGGCGACGCCGCTCTGAAGGCCGGCGGCCAGCACAACACGATGAACCAGTTCAGCTGACACCCCGCAGGGGTCGTTGAGCGAGGACGCCGAAGGCGACCGAGACGAAACGCGGTGATCTGACATGCTCGTCGGATCACCGCGTTTCGTCTCCGTCGCGCTCCGCGCGTCGTCGCTCAACGGCCCCAGAGAAATATGAAAGGACCCACCGCATGACCTCCACCGCTGACCTCTACGACGAGCACGGTGACACCCTCCAGTCCCTCGCCCTGCAGCTGCGTGACTTCGGCGGGCGCACGGCATTCGAAGGCCCGATCCGCACAGTGCGCTGCTTCCAGGACAACCAGCTCGTGAAGGACCTGCTCGCCACCGACGGTGCCGGGGCCGTGCTCGTGATCGACGGATCCGGATCCCTCGGCACCGCGCTCATGGGTGACATGATCGCCGCGAGCGCGGTCGCGAACGGCTGGGCGGGCGTGCTGGTCCACGGCGCGATCCGGGACAGCGCGGCGATCGGCCGGCTCCCCCTGGGCGTCAAGGCGCTCGGCACGAACCCGCGCAAGAGCGCCAAGACAGGGACCGGGCAGGTCGACGTGATGCTGCGGTTCGGCGACGTGGAGTTCTGCCCCGGCGCGCGGCTCTACGCCGACGAGGACGGCGTGCTCGTCGAGCGCTGACCCGTCCCGCGCGGGTCGGCGCCACGGCGCGGAAGTCGGGGCGGATGCCTCATGCGCCGCCGTCCCCGCCGCGCGAAGGTGGATCCATGTCCACCACTCGCACACCGCAGGCCGCCTCCGCCGACGCGACCGAGCACCCTCGCCTCCCCGAGGGCGCCGACGAGCGGTTCACGGGATTCGGCGTGCTCGGTCTGGCGTTCCACGACGGCGACTGTCTCGCGCTGCGGGTGATGACCCGGACGAGCATCGGTCCTGGCTACCGCGCGATCTGGCATCGCACTCCGGAGGGCGCCTGGCACATGTTCGTCACCACGGATCCGGCGCACAGCTGCCCGCGCTACTTCAGCACCGCCGCGACGTTCGAGCGCGTGCCGGAGATCGATCTGAGCTGGACCGATCCTGCCCGACTGCGCGTGCGGATCCCCGGCGTGCTGGACTGGGACCTCCGGCTGCGGGCGACGCCGGCGACCCGGACGATGTCGGCGCTCGGATCCTCCCTTCCTGCGGCCGCACGCCGCAGCGATCCGCTGCTCCGCGCGATGGGGCCGATGGTACGGCCGATCCTGCGCACCGGACGGATGCGCATGGCCGGCGCCGCCCCCAACCGGCAGCGCTTCCAGGTCGTCCCCACGCAGCTCTGGCGGGTCGCGGCGAGCACGGCGTCGATCCACGGCCGGGATCTCGGCCCGATCGGGGCGCTGGATCGGCAGAGCAGGCTCGGCGACTTCTGGATGCCGCAGCACGGGCTGTTCTACATCGGGGACGCGCGGTTCAGCGCCTTCGACCCGGCGGAGCACGCCGCTGTCGTCGTGCCCGCGGACGGCCGGCCCGAGGATGCGCGGCCCCGCTGATGTCTCTGGCCCTGCAGGAGCGCGTCGCCGACAATGGATCCGTGGGCGCGACAGCCGGTGCTCCGACCCGGGGCGAGATGATCGCGGCGGTCTCCGTCGCGATCGACCTGGGCCTGGGCCAGCCCGCGGAGCACATGATGCGCGCGGCGCTCCTCGCCGATCGCCTGGCCGCCCGACTGGGCCTGGACGATGGGCAGCGCGGTAGCGCCTATCAGGCGACGCTGCTGATGTGGATCGGCTGCACGGCCGACTCGCAGGAGTATGCGCGCTGGTTCGGCGATGACATCGAGGTGCGCAGCGCCTCCTATCTCGTGGACTGGTCGGGGCTGCCGTTCCTGCGCTTCCTCGTCGAACACGTCGCGCAGGGGCGCCCCCTCCGTCAGCGTGCCGCGACCCTCGCCGCGCTGATGATCGACGCGCGCGGCAGCCTCGGCACCCTGCTGCACTCGCACTGCCTCTCCGCCGCGCTGCTCGCCGAGCGACTGGGACTCCCCCGCGCGGTACAGGACGCGGTGTCCGCCGCCTTCGAGCGATACGACGGCCGGGGACTCCCGCGTGCGCTCGCCGGGGAAACGATCCCGCTCGCGACGCGGATCGCCCAGCTCGCCGACACGGCCGAGGTGCATGACCGCCTCGGCGGTGCGGAGGCGGCGGTCCGCATGGCCCGCGAGCGCCGCGGCGGACAGTTCGATCCCGCGATCGTCGATGCGTTCGTCGCCGACGCCGCAGAGCTGCTCGACATCCCGCACGGATCCGGCGCCTGGGCAGCCGCCCTGGACCGTGCGCCCGATCGGGACGACGTGCTGCTCGGCGATGAGCTCGATGCGGCCGTCGCCGCGATCGGCGACTTCGCCGACCTGAAGTGCCCGTTCCTACTGGGGCACTCGCGCGGGGTGGCCGAGATCGTGGCCGCGGCGGCCCGCGAGGTCGGCGTGCCCGTCGACGAGGTCACCGCCCTTCGGCGCGCCGCGCATCTGCACGACGTCGGCCGGCTGGGCGTGTCGAACCTGATCTGGTCCAAGCCAGATGCGCTCGACGACGGCGACTGGGAACGGGTGCGCATGCATCCCTACCTCGGCGGCCGCGTGCTCGCGCGTATTCCCGCCCTCACCGCAGAGGCCGCCCTGGTGCGCGCGCACCACGAGCACCTGGACGGCAGCGGCTATCCGGCCGGCGCGCCCGGCACGAGCCTGACCCGGTCCGACCGCCTGCTCGCTGCGGCCGTCGCGTTCCGGGCGGCCACCGAGCCGCGTCCGTACCGCGCCGCGCTCGAGCCGGACGAGGCGATCGCGCGCCTGCACCGGCGCGTGGCCGCCGGGCACCTCGACGGGGAGGCGGTCGCCGCGGTCGCATCCGCGGCGACCGGCGACCGCCGCACGCGTACGCCGCGCACCGCCCTCCCCGCCGGACTCACCCCGCGCGAAGCCGAGATCCTCACGCTCGTCGCCCAGGGCCGGAGCAACCGCGAGATCGCCGCGGCTCTGACGCTCAGCGAGAAGACGGTGCGCAACCACGTCGAGCACACCTACGCGAAGATCGGCGTCACGAACCGGGTCGGGGCGAGCCTGTTCGCGATCGACCACGGCTTCGTCGGCCGCTCGGCGTGAGCGATCGCGGATCGGAGATGTCATGACGCGAGTGCTCAGCACGGCCTACGCGGTCGTCGCCTATCTGGCCTTCCTGGTCGTGATCGTCTGGGCGGTCGCGTTCCTCGCCGACGTCGGCCCCGCCACCACCGTCGATCGCGGGCCCGCCACGGCCTGGCCGGTCGCGGCTGCCGTCGACCTGCTGCTGGTGGCCGTGTTCGCGCTGCACCACTCGGTGTTCGCCCGCGCGTCGACCAAACGGCGGTTCGCCCGGGCGCTCCCCGTGCGGGTCGAGCGTGCGACGTACGTGCTCGCGGCCAGCGCGCTGCTGGCGCTCGTGCTGTGGCAGTGGCGCCCGATCCCCGCGGCGATCTGGCGCGTGGACGCCGAGCCCTGGCGCACGGCGCTGTGGGCGGTCTGCGCACTCGGCTGGCTCATCGCGATCGGAGCCACGTTCATGATCGACCACCTGGGCTTCGTCGGGCTCCGTCAGGCCGTGTCCGGGCGTCCGCTCGCATCCGCCTTCCAGGCCCGCGGGCTCTACGCACTCGTGCGGCATCCCCTCATGCTCGGCCTGATCCTGGCGTTCTGGGTCACGCCGATCATGAGCTGGGGACATGCGCTGTTCGCGGCGGCGTTCAGCGGCTACATCGCGATCGGGATCCGGTTCGAGGAGCGCGCTCTGCGTGCTGAGCTGGGCGAGCCCTACGCGCGCTATGCCCGGCGCACGCCCGCGCTCGTGCCGGGGCTGCGTCCGGCCGCATGGCGGGGCAGCGGCTCACTCCTCACGCCGGAAGGAGCGCGGCCCCGGGGTGGTGCTCGAAGATGAGCTGGGTCTGGGTCTGGCCGAGTGCGGGCACGGATCCGAGATGCGTGCGCAGGAAGTCGCGCAATCCCGGAACGCTCTCGCAGGCGACGTGGATGACGAGGTCGTGCACGCCGCCGATCAGGTAGACCCGCTGCACGCCCGGGACCGTGCGCAGGCGGGCCGTGATGGCGGGCACCTGGTCGCGGGCATCCTCCTTGACCGCGACCATGATGAGCGCCTCCACCCCCGCCCCGACGGCGACCGGGTCGAGCTCGGCGTGGTAGCCGCGGATCACGCCGGCGTCCTCCAGCGCGCGCACGCGGCCGTGGCAGGTCGAGCGGGGAAGGCCGACCCGCGCGGCAAGCTCCTTGTTCGACAACCGCCCGTCTCGGGTCAGCTCGTCCAGGATCCGCCGGTCCGTCGGCGACAGCCGGATTCCGTCCGCCATACGCTCTCCTCACGCGACAGTGATCCGATGATTCATCGTGATTCTCGAACAATCTCGGACATCTGACGGAATCCTAGGCGATCCATCGGATTCTCGTCATCATGGATGCCGACCCCCGCATCCCGGCCGACTGCGCCGGTTCCACGACCGAGGAGGATCCCGATGACGGACACCACAGCCCCGATCACCCGCGAGCACTGCGAAGAAGCCGACCGGGTCGACCCGCTCGTCTCCCTCCGCGAGCGCTTCGCCCTTCCGGAGGGCATCGTCTATCTCGACGGCAATTCGCTCGGCGCGCTCCCCCGCGACGCGGTCGCACGCGCCGCCGACGTCGTCAGCCGCGAGTGGGGCGCCGACCTCATCGGCAGCTGGAACAAGAACCACTGGTTCGCCCTGCCCCTCCGGATCGGCGAGAAGATCGGCCGGCTCATCGGCGGCGGCGCGGGTGAGTGCGTCGCGACGGACACCACTTCGATCAACGTCTTCAAGGCGGTCTCGGCCGCGATCCGGCTGCAGCAGCATGACGCCCCGGAGCGCCGGGTCATCGTGTCGGAGCGGGAGAACTTCCCCACCGACCTCTACATCGTCGAGGGACTGATGGCCCTGCTCGATCGCGGCTACTCGCTGCGGCTGATCGACGCCCCCGAGGATCTCGACGCGGCGCTCGACGAGGACGTCGCCGTGGCGCTGCTCACCCAGGTCAACTACCGCACGGGCCACCTGTGGGACATGGCGGGGGCAACGGCGCGGATCCACGACGCGGGCGCCCTGGCCGTCTGGGACCTCTGTCACTCGGTCGGCGCGGTGCCCGTCGCCGTCGCCGATGCCGGCGCGGACTTCGCGGTCGGCTGCACCTACAAGTACCTCAACGGCGGCCCTGGATCCCCCGCGTTCTTCTGGGTCGCCGAACGCCACCTCGACCGGGTCGAGACGCCGCTCACCGGCTGGTGGGGCCACGACCGCCCGTTCGCGATGACCGACTCCTACGCCCCCGCTCAGGGTGGGCGGCGCTTCCTCGTGGGCACCCAGCCGATCCTGTCGATGGCCACCATGGAGGTCGGGCTCGACATGCACCTCGAGGTCGACCAGGAGGCACTGCGCCGCAAGTCCCTCGCGCTGACGACGCTCTTCATCCAGCTGGTGGAGACCCGGCTGGCGCACCACCCGCTCACCCTGATCACGCCGCGTGACGACGCCCGGCGCGGCAGCCACGTGTCCTTCCGCCACCCCGAGGGCTACGCGGTGATGAAGGCGCTCATCGCGAATGGCGTGATCGGCGACTACCGCGAACCGGAGGTGCTGCGATTCGGGATCACCCCGATGTATCTGGGGCACGCCGACGTGTGGGACGCCGTGGAGATCCTGCGACGGGTGCTCGACGAAGAGCTGTGGCGCGCGGCCGAGTTCCAGGAGCGCGACGCCGTCACCTGATCGGCCCGGCCGGATCCTCCGCGCGGGCCCCTATTCGCGCGCCGGGATCCGGCGGGACCGGGATCGCCCGGATCGCGCCGCACGGCCGGTGACCGCGCCTACGCTGGGGGCATGACCGCCCGGCCCGCCACGCGCCCCGTCTTCGACGACCTCGCCGACGAGTTCCTGCGCGACTATCCCCGCGGAGCGCGGCTGCTCGCCGTGGGCAGCCCGTCGGCGGAGCGCTCGGCCGCCGTCGCGGAAGAACTCGGCGACGTGCTGCGAGCCCGGGGCATCGAGGTGGCCGTCGTCGCGCAGGAGGACCGCGATGAGGCCGGCCTGCGGTCGGACATCGTGATGCCGTTCCGTGACGCGCAGGCGGACGCCGTCCAGATCGTCTCGGGCACGACCAGCCTGCTCGCCGAGCGCACCCGCGGGCTGTGGCACTTCTCGGTCTGGCTCATCGACGGCGATGAGGTGCCGCACACGGCGGCGACCGCGCTGGTCGACGTGACGGATCCGGAGGTGCCCACGCGGCGCCTGGCCGACTACTGCGCCGTCCCGCCGTCGTTCCTGACGTGACGGCGACCGGATAGCCCCCGCGGACGCTGACGAATGCCGGATCCGGCGGTCGCCGTCGTATGCCCGATCCGACATACGCACCTGTTCGCCACGACGGAGAACGACGCCTGTGCTTTGTACGTCATGGCCATTTCTCACGACAGGCGCGCGAGTACGCTGGTGGCGTGACCGAACGCGCACCTCTCTCCCGCAAACTCTCCGCCATCGCCGAGTCCGCCACGCTGAAGGTGGACGCCAAGGCCAAGGCCCTCAAGGCCGAGGGCAAGCCCGTCGTCTCGTACGCCGCGGGTGAGCCCGACTTCGCCACCCCGCAGTTCATCGTGGACGCGGCGGCGGAGGCCCTCGCGAACCCCGCGAACTACCGCTACACCCCTGCCGCCGGCCTGCCCGAGCTGCGCGAGGCGATCGCCGCGAAGACGCTGCGCGACTCGGGCCTCGAAGTCTCGCCGAGCCAGGTCATCGTCACGAACGGCGGCAAGCAGTCCGTCTACCAGGCGTTCCAGGCCGTCGTGAACCCCGGCGATGAGGTGCTGCTGCCGGCGCCGTACTGGACGACCTACCCCGAGGCGATCCGCCTCGCCGACGGCGTGCCGGTCGAGGTCTTCGCCGGCGCGGACCAGGAGTACAAGGTCACCGTCGACCAGCTCGAGGCCGCGCGCACCGACCGAACGACCGTGCTGGTGTTCGTGTCGCCGTCCAACCCGACCGGATCCGTCTACTCGCCCGAGGAGACCGCCGCGATCGCCGCATGGGCACTCGAGCACGGGGTCTGGATCATCTCGGACGAGATCTACCAGAACCTCACCTACGAGGGCGTCAAGGCGACCTCGGTGGTCGAGGCGCTGCCCGAGGTCGCCGGTCAGACCATCCTCGTCAACGGCGTCGCGAAGACGTACGCCATGACCGGCTGGCGCGTGGGCTGGATGGTCGGGCCCGCCGACGCCATCAAGATCGCCGGCAACCTGCAGTCGCACCTGACGAGCAACGTGAACAACGTCGCCCAGCGCGCCGCGATCGCCGCCCTCAACGGCCCGCAGACCGAGGCCGAGCAGTTCCGCGAGGCGTTCGACCGCCGCCGCAAGCTCATCGTGTCCGAGCTGTCCAAGATCGACGGCCTCGTGGTGCCGAACCCGACCGGCGCGTTCTACGTATACCCCGATGTGCAGGGCCTGCTCGGGCGCACCTGGGGCGGGGTGACTCCGACGACCTCGCTCGAGCTCGCCGATCTCATCCTCGACCAGGCCGAGGTGGCCGTGGTGCCCGGCGAGGCGTTCGGCCCGTCCGGCTACATCCGCATGTCGTACGCGCTCGGCGACGATCAGCTCCTCGAGGGCGTGCAGCGCCTGCAGCGCCTGTTCGCGTCCTGAGCCTCGGTGGGCGTCCGCGGCGTCTGCGGTCAGCCCGATTCACCCCCTCGCACCGTCTTCGCCCCCTCTGAGCAGCGCGTCTCAGAGGGGGCGAAGACCTTCAAAGGGGGCGAAGACGCACGCGGGGCGCTCAGTCCTCGTAGCCGATGAGCCAGCGCACGCCGAAGCGATCCACGAGCGTGCCGTCGTGCGCACCCCATGGCCGCTCCTGCAGCGGATCGATCACTCGACCGCCGTCGCCGAGCTGCGCGAACCAGCGGGTGAGGGTCTCCGGATCCGCCGTGCCGAGCAGGGAGAAGTACATCCCGTTCATGTGCACCGCGTCCTCGTCCGGCGCGGCATCGGCGCCGGCGAGCTCGACCGGGCCACGGACCAGCATGCCGTGGGCGATGGCATCCCCCGGGCCGTCCGCACGCCCGAATTCGGCGTAGGTGTGCATCACCGCTTCGCCGCCGAAGATCGCCTGGTAGAAGGGCAGCGCGTCGACGGCGGTGCCGGGGAACAGGATGTAGGGCACGAGTCCGGTCATCCTGCGAGCGTACGCCCCGGCGTCGACCTCAGCCGAGGAGCAGGACGGCGCCGAGGAGCACAGGGACGCATCCGATCGTCGTGAGGAACACCGTGTCACGGGACGTCGCCTCGCCGACGCCGTAGCGCTGGGAGTAGTTGAACACGTTCTGCGCGGTCGGCAGCGCCGCCAGTACGACCACGATCAGCACCGCGTGCGCAGACAGGCCGAACACGAACTGCGCCAGCAGCCAGGCGAGCACGGGCATGGCAAGCAGCTTCAGCGCGCTCGCCAGCAGCACATCCCGGCGATGTCCGGCCGCACCGAGCACCCTCTGGCCGTGCAGCGAGATGCCGTAGCTGATCAGCAGCACCGGCACGCAGGCGTTCGCGAGCAGGGTGATCGGTTCGATGACGATCGGGGGCAGCTCGATGTCCAGCACCGAGACCAACGTGCCGAGCGCGGAACCCAGGATGATCGGGTTGGTCGCCGTGCGCACCACCGTGCGCCACACCGACGTGCGGCCGGCGGTGACGGTGTCGAGGATGGTCAGCGAGATCGGCGTGAACACCAGGAGCTGCATGAGGATCACCGGCGCCGGATAGGCGGCGCTGCCGAGCAGGTAGAGGGACAGCGGGATGCCGATGTTGTTCGAATTCACCTGCCCCGCCGAGAGCGCTCCGATCACGGTCTCGCCGACGCTGCGCTTCCAGACGACCCTCGCCACCAGCGCGTACACCGCGATCACGACCGCTGCGGCGATCGCGGACACCGGCAGCAGGGCGGAGAACAGCACGTGCGCGTCGGCCCGGGCCAGCACCGAGAACAGCAGGAACGGCGACAGCACGAAGAACGTCAGCCGGCTCAGGACCTCGCGAGCATGCGGGCCCAGCAGGTCGATGCGACCGATCACGTACCCGACGAGGATCGCGAGGCCGACGACGGCGAAGCCGGTGAGGGTCGCGAGCACCCGTCGCCCTAGAGCTCGACGTCGACGAGCACCGGCTCGGGCTGCAGCAGCAGGCCGAACTCGGAATGCACCCGGTTCTGGATGAACCGGGCGAGCTCGGCGATCTCCCCCGCCGTCGCCCCGCCGCGGTTCGTGAGCGCGAGCGCGTGCTTCGTGGAGACCCCGGCGCGCGAACGCGGCAGCTTGAATCCCTTGCGGATGCCGGCGTGCTCGATGAGCCAGGCCGCGCTCACCTTCACGTCGCTCGGCGGCGCCTCGGGCTCGGGGGCGAGGCCGTAGTACGAGTCCAGGGGGATCACCGTGACCGTGTCGAGGTCGGGTGTCACCGGCCAGCGCGGGCACTCGGGCGGAAGCGTGCGTGCCGTCGCCTCGGAGACGATCGCGTTCTGGAAGAAGGATCCGGCGCCGTGGGTATCCGGATCCGCGGGGTCGAAGAGCATTCCCTTGGCCGCACGAGTGGAGAGGATCCGCTGCCGTACCCAGGCGAGCGGTACCGGCTCGTCGCTCGTGAGCTGCAGCGCACGGCGCAGCTGCTCGCCGCGCACCACGCGCCCGGCATCCCCCGTGACCGCGAGATCGAGCGTGACGGAGAGGATCACGGCGCGGCGTTCGGCGACGGATCCGTAGTGGTGCTTGAGCACCGAGGTGCGGAAGCCGAGACCGAGCTCGGAGGCCGGAGTCACGACGACCTCGCCCGAGTGCTCGTCGAGCAGCTCGACCTCGACGAGGGTCTCCTGGATCTCCTGGCCGTACGCGCCGATGTTCTGCACGGGGGCTGCGCCGACGGTGCCGGGAATCCCGGACATCGCCTCGACGCCCGCGTAGCCGTGCTCGACCGCATAGGCGACAAGCGCGTCCCAGTCGTGCCCGGCCTGCGCGCGCAGCCGGATCCGACCGGGATGCGGAGACGGGAACTCCTCGATGCCGCTCGTGCGGATGCGGATCACGGTGCCGTCGAAGGGCGCGTCCCCCGCGAAGAGGTTCGATCCGCCGCCCAGCACGAACCATGCGTCACCGGTCGCCCACACGTCGCGGAGCACGGCGACCAGTTCGTCCTCGGTGGCGGCATCGATCATCCGCGCCGGCGCCGCACCGGTCTGCAGCGTGGTCAGCTCGGCAAGACGCACGGACAAGATCTCCGCCATGTCAGAGCGAGTCCGCCGCGACGCGCAGCTGCGCCTTGACGAGCACCGTGGTGTCGGCGTGCTTGACGACGAGGTCGATCCGCACTGCGGTCTCGTCGAGCGCACCGACCTTGGCCGTGATCGCGACGTCGGCGCCGTGCTGCGGGTCGACCACGACCGGGCGGGCGAAGCGCACGCCGTAGTCCAGGACCCGCGCCGTGCCGGGAAGCGCGGCGATCGCGACGGACGAGGCGACGCCCATGGTGAGCATGCCGTGTGCGAGCACGCCCGGCAGACCGACCTCGGCGGCGACGTCGTCACGGTAGTGGATCGGGTTGAAGTCGCCGGATGCGCCGGCGTAGCGCACCAGCGACTCGCGCGTGAGGTGCACGGTGCGCTCCGCGATGATGTCTCCGACGTTCACGCGGCGGCCTCCTCTTCCTCGGCGGGCGCATCGCTCACGAGCAGCACCGACGTGGCGGTGACGACATGCTCGCCCGCGGCGTCGCGGATCTCGGCGTCGCTGGTGATCATCGCCGCAGGGCCCATCGCACGGATCCCGGTGACGGTCAGCTGCGCGGTGAGCTCGTCCCCGGCGACGATCGGACGCGTGTAGGAGAAGCGCTGCTCGGCGTGGATCGTGCGCGACAGCACGATCCCGGAGTCCTCCAGACCGAGCAGCTGCTGCAGCGTGAGGTCCTGGATGACCATCGCGAAGGTGGGCGGAGCGACGACGTCGGCGAACCCGAGCACCCGAGCTGCCTCGACGTCGGTGTGCTGCGGAGCATCGGCGAGGACGGCGCGCGCGAACTCGCGCACCTTCTCACGACCGACGAGGTACGGGGCCGTCGGCGGGAACTCCCGGCCGACCAGTTCAGGATTCACGGGCACCCCTCGATCCTACCGAGCGGGGCTGATCCCTCGCCGAGCAGGGGCGCCTCAGCCGCGGCCGCTGATGAGCGCGGGCGAGATCGGAGCACCATGCGGCGTGGCCTGAGGCTCGGACGAGACGAGACCGGCCGCGATCGCCAGCACGCGCGCAGCCAGCGGACGCGCCCTGCACCCGTCCAGCAGCGCCGACATCGTGACGCCGTCACGACCGGCGATCCCCTGGATCAGGCCGTCTGCGAACAGCGACGCCGCGCCGATCCGCTGCTGCCCGGCGACCTGCGCACGCACGGCCTGCTCACCGCCTGCCCGGTCCCCGGCGAGGAGGGCCGCAGCCCCTGTGAGCGGGAGCGGGGCGAGCCAGGAGTCCTCGACGGCCACCAGCGCATCCGTTCCGCAGAGCGCGATGGCGGCCGCCCCTGTGCCTTCGCCGAGCAGAAGCGTGACCGAGGGCACCGGCAGCGATGCGGATGCGGCGAGGGTCAGCGCGACCTCCTGGGCGATCCCTTCCTCCTCTGCCGAGGAGGAGACTTCGGCACCGGATGTGTCGGCGACGGCGACCACCGGGACGCCCAGGGCGGCGGCGAGCGCCATGGCCCGGCGTGCGGCGACGATGTCCGCGACCGTGGTCGCCGTGCGGCGAGTGCGATCCTGCCCGATGAGGAGAAAGGCCGCCGTCCCCGATCGCGCCCACCCGGTGATGAGTTCACCCGGTCCGCCGCGGCGGCCGACGAATTCGTCGCAGGCCGCGATGAACTCCCCCAGCGCGGGCCGGCCGGGACGCGCCGCGTTCTGCACCGCCGCCCAATCCGCGCCGGACGGGACCCCTGTCCTCGTGGCTGCGGCCGGCGAGACGGCGTCGCCGACAGGGTCTGCTGCGACCGCACCGTCCGCGGTCGCGAAGACCGCGAGCAGGCGCGCGGCGCGGTCGCGGAACCCGGCGGCGTCCACCACCGCGTCGAGGCGCTCGTGCGCCCGGAGGTTCTCCGCGGTCTGCACGCCCTCGGAGATCGATGGCGCACCGCCGTGTTCGGCGAGCGCCGCGACGACCCTGGGGCCGAGCAGCCCGACCAGCGCGCCGGGCTCCGCGCTCACGTCGTGCGCGAGCGACGCCCAGGATGCGTACACGCCGCCCGTCGTGGGGTGCCGCAGATGAGCGAGGTAGGGCAGGCCTTCGGCGCGGTAGGCCCCGACCGCGGTGGTGATCGTGCGCATGGTCAGGAAGGCAGCGGCGCCTTCCTGCATGCGGGTGCCACCCGACGCGAGCCCGGCGAGCACCGGGATCCGCTCCCGGCGCGCGCGGTCGAACAGCGCGACGACGCGCTCGGCCGTCGCGACGCCGATCGAGCCGCCGAGGAACCCGAACTCGCTCACGATCACCGCGACCGTGCGGCCCCGGACAGATCCGCTGCCGGTGCGCACCGCCTCGTCCGCGCCGGTCCGCGCGGCCGCCCGCGCGAGCACGTCGCGGTAATCCGCGTCCGCCGGCACGCCGATCGCGCCATCCCAGGAGCGGAACGACCCGGGGTCGAGGACGTCGTCGAGCCAGCCGTCCGCCGTGCTCACGACGCGAGCCATTCCCTGATCGACTGGGTGTGCTCGCCGAGCAGCGGCGGCGCATCGTGCTGAACGCGCCCGGTCTCGGTGCCGTCGAAGTCGAACATCCGCAACGGCCCGCCCTGCAGGGTGAGGTCCCCCAGGACGTCGTGGTGCACGCCCAGGGCGAGGCCCTGACTGAGCGCCTGATCCCAGGCGAACACCTCGTCGACCGTGCGCACCTTGCCCGCGGGCACGCCCGCGGCGCCGAGCGTCTCGAGCAGCTCATCACGCGAGCTCCTCGAGAACGCGGCCTCGATGTGGGCGATCAGGGCGTCCCGGTCGGCCACCCGCCGGCCGTTCGTCCCCCAGCGCTCCTCTTCGGGATCCACGCCGACGATCGGTGCGAACGCCCGCCACAGCGCGTCCGATCCGACCGAGATCTGCACGACGCCGTCGTTGCAGCGGAAGGCGCCGTACGGCGCGATCGACGGATGCTGGTTGCCGATCGCTCGGGGAGACTCCCCGCCCACGGTCCATCGGGTCGCCTGGAACGCCAGGACTCCGACGATCGACGACAGCAACGAGGTGCGCACGACACTCCCCCGGCCGGTGCGCTCGCGCTCGACGAGGCCGGCGAGCACGCCGACCACGCCGTGGATCCCGCCGAGGAGATCCCCGATGGGTACACCCACCTTCTGCGGAGTCGCGGCGTCTGCACCGGTCAGCGACATCAGCCCCGCCTCCCCCTGCAGGATCTGGTCGTACCCGGCACGACGCGCCTCGGGGCCGTCGTGGCCGAATCCGCTGATCGAGAGCAGCACGAGCCGCGGGTTCAGTTCTTCCAGCCGGGCCGGATCGAAGCCGAGCCGGTCCAGCGTTCCGGGCCGGAAGTTCTCGATCAGGACATCGGCGCGTCGGACCAGCTCGGTGAGCATCGCCCGATCGGCGTCGTCCTTGAGATCGAGGGCCACCGACTCCTTGTTCCGGTTGCAGGAGAGGAAGTAGGTGGACACCTGCTCCTCCCCCGCCGTGACGAACGGCGGACCCCAGGCCCGGGAGTCGTCGCCGCCGTCCGGCCGCTCCACCTTGATCACCCGAGCGCCCAGGTCGCCGAGCATCATGCCCGCGTGCGGTCCGGCGAGCGCACGGGACAGATCCACGACCAGCATCCCGTCCAGGGGACCGCTCACGAACCGACCTCGACTTCCTCCGCCGGGATCTCGTCGGTCGCGATGCCCGCACGCGGCCCACGAGTGATCCGTACGATCGCCTCGACGACGCCGAACACGACGACGTTGAGTACGAGGCCCAGGAAGCCGTTGTCCCAGGAGCCCAGCGGGATGTTCGCGAACGTGGTGACGGCGACGAACAGGGTGCCGGCGACGAGACCGGACGAGACCGCGACGGTGCTCACGCGCACCCGTCGGCCGAGACCGGCGGCCACCGCCGGAGCCATCTGCGCGAGCCCTCCGTACGTGAGCAGCAGCAGTGCGCCGATGTCGCTCTTGATCAAGCCGAAGGCGAGGGCGAGCCCCATCGCCGCGACGATCACGACCCGGGTGGTGATGAACCGGCCGCGCTCGGAGAGGCGGTAGGTCACGTTGTTGGCGACGAGGGAGCCGATGCCCATCGAGATCGCGGCGGCGGGCACCATGGCGGCAGCGGCGCCGAACACGGCGACCACTGCCACGAGCCACTCGGGCAGCGCCTGCTGCGCGGCGGTGAACAGCACCTGGTTCGGGATCGTGGTGGCCGGGATCTTCAGCACTGCGACCATGCCGACGGTGACCGGCAGGAACAGCAGCAGCTGGTACACGGCGAGCCACTTGGCGTTGCTGCGCACGACGTTGCCGCTCTTCGCCGCGAGCATCGGCGGCCACAGGTGCGGGAAGGTCTGGAAGCCGGCACCGATCACCGTGATCGCGACCGAGGTGACCCACCAGATCGCGTCGAAGCCGGGCGCGTGCGTGGTGAGCAGGGTGTCGTTCGCCTTCGCGACCTGCGCGAACACCTCGGGGAAGCTGCCGGCTGCCGCGACCACGCCGACCGTGACCACGACCAGCGCGATCAGCATCCCGAAGTCCTTGAAGATCGAGACACGGGCGATGCCGCGGATGCCGCCCCACAGCACGAACACGATCACCAGGGCACTGGCGAGCACCATGCTGAGCCCACGGGCCGAGGCGGAGCCGGTCGCGAGCTGGACGATCAGTCCGAGACCCGTGAGCTGCAGCTCCAGGTACGGGATCAGGAACAGCGCACCGACGACGGCGACGATCACGCTCAGCGTCCGCGAGCGGAAACGGTCGCGGAAGAAGTCGGCCATCGTGAGATAGCCGCGCGACGCGGCGATGTTGCGGATCCGCGGGGAGACGAAGTACTGGATCGACAGGCACGCGGTGAGGTAGCCGATCGCGTAGGTCGCGCTCACGCCGCCGACGAACGCGAGCCCGGCCAGGCCCAGGAAGCTGAACGTCGTCAGCGACTCTCCCGCCTGCAGGAACCACGAGGTCCACACCGGCAGCTTGCGCCCGGCGACCAGCCACCCGGACATGCTCTTCTCCCGGCGGCGCCCGGCGACGCCGATGAGACCGATCAAGACGATGCCGACGACGATGATGACGGTCATCATGCGTGCTCACCACCGATCGCGGACTCGGCGGGCGTCGACTCGCCGTGCTCGCGCACCTGACGCCGGATGCCGGCGTCGACCACGTTCAGCAGGGCGACGGTGAGCACGACGTTGAAGGCCATCCACACCAGTACGGCGGGCACACCCCACCACAGCGTGGGCGTCGCGGCGAACGGCAGGAACGGCGTGATCAGGATCAGCAGGACCGGAATGCCGGCGACCGCCACGCGGGCGGGGGTCGCGATGCGCCCGGTGACGCGGATCGCGCCGGTGGGCGTATCCGGCGTCTCAGCACCGGAGATGGACGAGGTCATGGGTGTTCTCCTTCGAACAACGGTGGAACGGTCGGGTGGGGTTGAGGATCTGAGGGATCGGGATGAGTCGGACGTCAGGAGGCGGCGTGCGATGCCGATGCTGCGGCGGGAACCGCGAGCAGCGTCTCGATGGCCTTCGCGAGTTCGAGCAGCTCGACGTCCTGGCGGGGGCCCGCGAGCAGTTGGGCGCCGACCGGCAGGCGACCGGCGTAGCCGGCCGGGAGAGACAGCGCAGGAACGCCGAGCGGCGTGAACAGCCAGGCGGCGCGCATCCAGTCGAGGTAGTCGGTCATCCGCGTGCCCGCGACCTCACGGGGCCAGTCCCACTCGACGGGGAACGGAAGCATCTGCGTGACGGGGGCGAGCACCACATCCGTGTCGGCGAAATAACGCGCCGCGGCCCTGGTCAGACGCGTGACCTCGCCGTAGGCGCGCATCACGTCCGGTCCGCTCACCTTCTCGCCCTCGCGGATGTTGCCGGCGACGAAGTCGTTGAAGTTCTCGGGCTCGGCCTCCAGCAGCGCGCCCCAGCCGGCGTTGAACGCCGCGGCGCGCAGGGTGCGGAACGCCTCATCCGCGCCGCTCAGATCGGGACAGCCGATCTCGACGATCGCCCCGGCCGCCTCCAGTGCACGGGCCGCCTCGTCGAGCACTGCGCGCACGGCGGGCTCCACGACCACGCAACCGCCGAGGTCGGCGGCATAGGCGATGCGGACACCGGCGAGATCGCGCTCACGGAGCTCGCGCAGGCGGGCACGATCGAGCTCCGGAGCGCACGGCACGTCCCGCGTCTCGCCGTTCATGACCGACAGGAGCAGTGCGGTGTCGTCGATGGTGCGCGCCATCGGCCCCGCGGTCGCCAGCGGGTCGAAGACGTTCGGGCTGTCCGCGTTGGGGACGACCCCGGGCGTCGGACGCATACCCACCACGCCGCAGAATGCGGCGGGATTGCGCAGGGATCCGCCCATGTCGCTGCCGTCGGCGATCGCCGTGAACCGCGCGGCCAGCGCGGCGGCGGCTCCGCCGCTCGAACCGCCGGCCGACCGGGACGGATCATGCGGATTGCGGGTGACACCGTAGACCTCGTTGGCACTGTGCGATCCGGCCGCGAGCTCGGGGATGTTCGTCTTGCCGTAGAACACCGCTCCGGCTTCGCGCATCCGTGCGATGTGCAGATCGTCATGGTCCGAGATGCTGCCGGCGAAATGGCGGTGTCCGAGGGTGTTCGGGAAACCGGTTACGTGCCCGAAGTCCTTCACCGCGGTCGGCACGCCGTGCAGCGCGCCGCGACGCTCCGGTGCCAGGCCGTCCACGCGGCGTGCATGCTCGTGCGCCAGTTCCTCGTCGAGGGCGACGACGGCGTTGATCTCACCGTTGCGCCGGGACACCTCGGCGAGGTGCGCGTCGAGCAACTCCACCGCCGTGAGCTCGCCGCTGCGTGTCAGACGGGCCTGCTCCTTGGCACTGAGCCCCACGAGCTCGCCGGATTCAACCACTTCAACTCCATTTCGCACCACTCTGTGCCAGATTCGATGCCTTGATGCATCGTTTGGGCCAAAGTAACGGACTCGGCGAGCGAAGTAAAGAAGAAATCGGAAAATGACGACCGGAACGCACCAGATCATCGATCTCGACGCACGGAATGCGTCATCCGCGCACGATCGCACGCCGGTGCGATCGTCGTATCCGGCGGAGCGGCGATCAGGCCTCGCGGACCAGCACTCCGCTGCGCTTGTAGGCAGCGACGACGGAGGCCGCGCGGATGCCGTCCACCTGGGTCGACCACGGGCTCTCGGTGAGGAATCGGCGCAGCTCAGTCACCGTGGGAACCGCGACGTCGACCAGGATCTGCTCGTCGGCGAGGATGAACGCCGCGTACCGCACGAACGGCGAGGCCTGCAGCGCGGCGGACACGGACGCCACCGCGGCGGGAGGGACGCGCAGCCAGACGAACCCCGCGATCGGGAGCCCGAGGGTGGACGGGGCGATGATCGCGCGCACGTCGACGGCGCCGCCGATCAGCACGCTCAACCGCCGCCGGACGGCCGACTCGCTGAGTCCGACGATCTCGGCGATGTCGATCGCCGACGCACGGGCATCCCGCTCCAACGCGGCGAGGATCGCCTCGTCGCCGTCGTCGAGCTCGAGGAGAGGCTGATCGATCAGCGGCGGGCGCCCGAAGTCCGGGTTCAGCGCGTGCGCTTCGTCCCCGGTCAGCTGGCCCGGCATCCAGCCCGACAGGGTGCGGTAGTACTCCAGCATGGGGATGACGGCCATGCCGGTCACGCCGGGGATCGACGGGATGTCGCGCAGGATCAGATCGGCGTACTCGGGGGGCGCCTGCTCCTCGACGAGGATGCGCAGCGGGGATCCCAGCACGTACACGAAGATGCTGCTCTCCCGTGCGGCGAGAGCGCGCGCGATCGCGTCGACATCGGCGGCGTTCGCCTGCACCTCCAGCAGCACCGTGCGCGTCGACCGCACCACGCCGATGCGAACAGCCTGCGACTCCAGCAGAGCGTTGCCGCGGCGCACCACTGTGCTGACGGGAACGCCGATGACGCCGGCGATGCGCCGCCACGAGGCGCGACCGTCGACCTGCAATGCGCCGATCACTCGGCGGTCGATCTCATCCAACGCCATGGAGCCAGTATGCCGCCGGAAGCATGCGATCGCCGCACTGTCGTCCCGGCCCAGCCGGGAGGAAACCGCAACGCACCGCGGTTCAGGCCTTCCGGCGGTCTCGAACGGCTCTGAGCCCCATCTGAACGCCGATGACGGCGAGATAGACGGCGAAGAGAATGTTCCCGACCTTCGGATCGAACTGCGTCGCGAGCCAGGCGCCGAGTGCGGTCATGGTGCACGCGGAGAGCCCGATGATCGTCGCGGCGAGGAGATCGACGTTGCGGTGGCGCAGGTTTCCGACCGTTCCGGAGATGGCCGTCGGAATGATCATCATCAGCGACGTGCCCTTGGCCTCGAGATCGTTGAACCCGAACAGCAGCATCAGGATCGGTACGACGATCACCCCGCCGCCGACCCCGATGAGACCCGCCAGCACGCCGGTGCCGAACCCCAGAACCACCAGGCCCACGCCGGAGAACCAGCTCAGCAGGAACTGCGAGTCACGGGAGGGGATCACCAGAAACAGGCTCACGACCACGATCACCACGAACCCGACGAAGCACCAGCGCAGCACCGGCTGCGAGATCCGCGTCGCCACCCGTGTGCCGACCTGCGCACCGACGACAGCCGCCGCCGCGAGGATCAGCGCGGGGATCCATGCCACGGCTCCGTGCAGCGCGTAGCTGGTCACGCCGACGATGCTGGTGGGGACGATCGCCGCGAGCGAGGTGCCCGCCGCGAGGCGCTGATTGAAGCCGAGCAGCAGCACGAGCAAGGGGACGATGATCGTCCCGCCGCCGACGCCGAAGAGGCCCGAGAGGAGGCCTGCGGCCAGGCCGATCCCGACGAACGACGCGTAGGCGCGCGGCCCTCGCATCCGCTCGACGGCGCCCTCGCCCACACCCGCTCCTGTCCGCCGTTCCAGGCGGAGCAGCACGGTCCAGCGTAGTCGGACGGGCCGGACCGCTGACCGCGCGCCACGATCTGCACACGTCGTGACGATCCGCCTGTGGATCCACGTCAACACGTGTGCTGATCGTCGCACTGCGTGCAGATCGTCGCACCGTACGGCGGATGGGCCCGGCTCAGTGCCCTTCGAAGAGCGGGGGCCGCTTCTCCTGGAACGCGGCGAAGCCCTCGCGGTAGTCGTCCGTGTCGCAGAGCGCCGCCTGGGCCGCGTTCTCCTGCCGCATCGAGTCCCAGAGCCCCAGCCGCTCGTCCCGGAGGGCGGCGACGAGGCGCTTGCTCGCGACGAACGCGGCCGTCGCGCCCTCCGCCGCTCGCGCCGCGGCTTCGAGCGTGGCCTCGTGCACCTTCTCGGGAGGCATCGCCTGCGAGAACAGCCCCGCGGCGACGGCTTCGGATCCGCTCATGAGGCGGCCGGAGTAGATGAGGTCGAGCGTGCGATGGGCGCCGAGCCGCTCCACGAACAGCGCGTGCCCGCCCGAGTCGAGCGTCGCGCCGAGGGCGGCGAACGGGGATCCGATCTTCGCGGTATCGGCGACATAGACGACGTCCGTCGCGATGAGCAGGCCGAGGCCCACCCCGAGGCAGGCGCCCTGGGCCGCCGCGAAAGTCGGCGCAGGGAACGAGGACATGCGCTGCAGCACGGGCGTGACGATCCCGTCGAGGTAGCCCATCACATCGTCGTCGCGCGGGTCGACGCCCGAGATGTCGCGCCCCGCGCAGAAGGCCCTGCCTTCGCCGGTCAGCACGAGCGAGCGCACCTGGGCGCGCTCCGCCTCGGCGTACGCGTCTCCGAGGTCGCGCACGGCCTGCTCGTCGAGGGCGTTGAGCTTGTCGGGATTGTTCAGCGTGATGTGCGCGACGGCGCCGTCGATCGCGAGGTCGATCATGGTTCCTCCTTGGTCGCTGAGCTTGTCGAAGGGTCTGGGCTTGTCGAAGGGTCTGGGCGGCGGCGCTCAGACGTCGTAGTCGACGACGACGCGCTCCGTCGTGGGGTGGGACTGGCAGGTGAGCACGTAGCCGCGGTCGAGCTCCTCCTGCTCGAGCGCATAGTTCTCGGTCATCGTGACGGATCCGTCGACGAGCCGCGCACGGCAGGTGCCGCACACGCCGCCCGCACAGGCGAACGGAACGTCGGGGCGCACACGCAGCGCGGCGTTCAGGATCGACTCGTTGGCCGACACCGGGGTGTCCACGGATCCGGACTGGCCGTCGAGGGTGAACTCGATCGTGCGCACCGGCTCGTCCTCGCGCACCTCGATCGGGCGCCCGGCCTCGGGCCGCTCCTGCCCCGGCTCGCCCGTGGTGAACAGCTCGTAGCGCACGTGCGCGGACTCGACGCCGATGTCGGCGAGGGTGTCGCGGCACAGCTGCACGAGATCGAACGGCCCGCACAGGAACCACTCGTCGACCGTCGCCGGCAGCACGAGCGCATCGAGGATGCCGCGCAGGCGCTCCTCGTCGATGCGACCGGACAGCAGCGGAGCCGAGCGCTGCTCGCGCGTGAGCACGTGGTGCACCGCGAAGCGCGCCGGGTAGCGGTCCTTGAGGTCCGCGAGGTCGTCCAGGAACATCACGTCGGTCGCCCGCCGGTTCGTGTAGACGAGGGTGAAGCGGCTGCTCTCGGACCGCGCCAGCACGGTGGCCGCGAGCGCCATGAGCGGCGTGATCCCCGACCCCGCGGCGATGCCGACGACGTGCGCCTCGTCGAGCGCGGCGAGCGCCGAGGTGAAGGTGCCCTGCGGGCTCATCACGTCGATCCGGTCGCCCGCGTGCAGCTCGCTCTGGGCCCAGGTGGAGAAGCGGCCGCCGCGATCGCGCTTGATGGCGACGCTGATCTCGGTCCCTGAGCCTGTCGAAGGGCCCGGCGCCGGCGGACGGCAGAGGGAGTAGGAGCGTCGCACCTCGTGCCCATCCAGCTCGGCGCGCAGGGCGACGTGCTGTCCGGCGAGGTAGTCGAACTCACCTGCCAGTTCCTCCGGCACTGCGAAGGTCACCTCGATGGCCTCATCGGTGAGCGGTCGCACCTCTTGCACAGCCAGAGTGTGGAAGCGGGTCCGCCGACGGGGCGCTGCCGCGGCCCCTGAGCTCGACGAGCCGCCGACCACGCTGTTGAGGAGCGCGCCGGCGACCCGCTCGGTGGCGGCGGCATCGGTGGCGCGGGCGGGCGACGCGGTGTCGAGGTGCCAGAGCGTCATCAGATCACCTTGAAGTGGTCGAAGGGCTCGAGGCATGCGCCGCACTCATAGAGCGCCTTGCACGACGTGGAGCCGAAGCGGGAGATCTCACGGGTGTCCAGGGATCCGCAGCGCGGGCATCGCACGCCGAGGGTGATGCGGACCGGTCCCTGAGCCTGTCGCAGGGCTGCACGGCCGCTGGGCGGCGCGATGCCGTACTCGGTCAGCTTCCGCTTGCCCTCATCGCTCATCCAGTCCGTCGTCCAGGCGGGAGCCAGCACCAGGCGCACCTCGACGCTGTCGAAACCCGCGCGGACGAGGGCGAGCTCGACGTCATCCCGGATCGCATCCATCGCCGGACAGCCGCTGTAGGTCGGGGTGATGTCCACGCGGATCCGGTCGCCGTCGACGACGACATCGCGCAGCACGCCGAGGTCCTCGATGGTCAGAACCGGCACCTCCGGATCCTTCACCGCGGCCGCCGCCTCCCAGGCGCGCTCGCGCAGTCCGGGGTCGCCGAGTCCGGGGCCGCCGAGTCCGCTCGGTGGTCGCATATTGCCGTCATTCTGCACCGATGGCGACAATTCGCGACCAGCGAGCGGAGTGGAGCGAGGGGCGGAGGTGGTCACCATGTCGCCCCCGGGTGACGGCGTGCGAGCACCTGCATCTCGGACAGCAGGTGCCCGAGCGGCGTGGCGTGGGATCCGTGCCGTCCGCCGCCGGCCGAGGCGGACCCCTCGGGGATCTCCAGCTCGGCCTCGGCGAAGACAGCATCGATGACCGCGTCGAAGCCCGGCCGCAGGGACGAGGGCCGCACCGCGGCGTCGCCGAGGCGGTCGGTCAGAGCATCGTCGCGGAAGAGCTCGGCGGCGTAGGGCCAGACGTCCGCGACCGCGCGGATGATCCTCGCGCGCGACTCGTCGGTGCCACCGGCCAGGCGCAGCGTCCACTGCACGGCGTGGTCGCGGTGGTAGTCGACCTCCTTGACCGCCTTCTCGGCGATCGCGGCGAACGTCGGATCCGTGCTGGCGCGCAGAGCGGAGTACAGCTCGAGCATGTACGTGCTGACGAGGAGCTGCCGCGCGATCGTCTGCGCGAAGTCGCCGTTGGGCTGTTCCACGAGCCAGCAGCTGCGGAATTCCGCCTCGTCGCGGAAGTAGGCGAGGTCGTCCTCGCTGCGCCCGTCCCAGGAGCCGGCGTACCGGAGGAACGAGCGGGCGTGCCCGAGCAGGTCCAGGGCGATGTTGCCGAGCGCCACGTCCTCCTCGAGCTCGGGCGCGTAGGTGATCCACGCGCCGAGCTGCTGCGAGAGGATCAGCGCGTCGTCGCCCAGCCACAGCGCGTACTCCGCGATGTCGGCGGATCCGGCGCGCTCCCCCGAACCGGCGAGCTCCTCGGCGAGCGCGAGCTCGTCGACCGAGACGTCGCCGTGCGGGTCGATCGCGCCGTCCAGATCCGGACCCTGAGCCTGTCGAAGGGCGCTCACAGGTGCGGCACCCCCTCGGAGGCCGTGTAGTACACGGCGTGGCGGTAGTTCTTGCCGGCGGGGCTCTCGAAGAACGCGCCCTTGTCGTCGGGGTCGCTGGTGGTGATCGCGTCGGCCGGGACGACCCAGACCGACGTGCCCTCGTTGCGCCGGGTGTACAGGTCGCGCGCGTTGCGCAGCGCCATGTCGGCGTCGGGGGCGTGCAGGGATCCGACGTGCACGTGGCTGAGTCCGCGGTTCGCACGCACGAAGACCTCGAACATGGGCCAGGTCTCCTCGGGGGATGCTCCGGGAGTGGTCATGCCGCCACCTCCTGCCGCAGGGCCTGCTTGCGGACGTACTCCGCGGCTGCCTCGCGCACCCACGCGCCCTCTTCGTGCGCGTCGCGGCGACGCTGCAGCCGTTCGGCGTTGCACGGGCCGTTGCCGCGCACCACCTCGAAGAACTCGTCCCAGTCGATCTCGCCCATCGCGTACTGCCCGGTCTCCTCGTCGTAGCGGAGCTCGGGATCCGGCAGCGTCACGCCCAGGATCTCGGCCTGCGGCACGAGCATGCCGACGAAGCGCTGGCGCAGGTCGTCGTTCGAGAAGCGCTTGATCTTCCACTGCATCGACTGCGCGGAGTTCGGCGACTGGTCGTCGGGCGGGCCGAACATCGCGAGCGCCGGCCAGTACCAGCGGTTCACCGCGTCCTGCGCCATGGCGCGCTGCTCCTCGGAACCCTGCATGAGGGTGAGCAGGATCTCGAACCCCTGCCGCTGATGGAAGGACTCCTCCTTGCAGATGCGCACCATCGCGCGCCCGTACGGCCCGTACGACGCACGGCACAGCGGCACCTGGTTGCAGATCGCTGCGCCGTCGACGAGCCAGCCGATCGCGCCCATGTCGGCCCAGGTCGGCGTCGGGTAGTTGAAGATCGAGGAGTACTTCGCCTTGCCGTCAATGAGCTGCTGCATCATCTGATCGCGCGTGATGCCCAGCGTCTGGGCGGCGGAGTAGAGGTAGAGCCCGTGCCCCGCCTCGTCCTGCACCTTCGCCATCAGGATCGCCTTGCGCTTGAGGCTCGGAGCGCGCGTGATCCAGTTGCCCTCGGGCTGCATCCCGATGATCTCGGAGTGCGCGTGCTGGGAGATCTGCCGGATCAGCGTCTTGCGGTACGCCTCCGGCATCCAGTCGCGCGGCTCGATGCGCTGCTCGTTCTCGACGAGCTCGTCGAAGAGGGCCTGCGCGTCGAGGTCCCGCACCTCGGCCACCGGTGGAACAGTCATCGTCGACTCCCTGTGCTGGTTCAACAGTGTGTGAATTACCTACCGTTCGTACAGTAATTATGGCACACTCGAAACGTTCGCAGAAGAACGGCTCTTCTCGAACCGGATCCATGCCCGCCCGTTCGAAGGAGAACCGATGGCAGAACCCGTCACCCAACTTCGCCCGATGATGCGACGCGATCGCGCGTCGACCGCTCTCGGCATGCGCGTGGAGGTGGATGAGCCGGGCCGCGCCGTGGTCTCGATGACCGTGCGCGACGACATGCTGAACGGCTTCGACATCACGCACGGCGGGCTGGTGTTCGCGCTCGCCGACACGACATTCGCGATCGTCTGCAACGAGGACGAGCAGGTGACCGTCGCCGCCGGTGCGGACATCACGTTCCTGAAGTCCACGACGGAGGGCCAGGTGCTCACCGCCACGGGGTCGCGCCGCGCGCGCAACGGCCGCACGGGCCTGTACGACATCACGGTGACCGACGAGACCGGCGACATCGTCGCCGAGTTCCGCGGCCGCTCGATCACCACGAACCGGCCCTTCCCGAAGGAGAACGCATGACCGAGATCGCGACGGACCGGGTCACGAACGCCGACGTGCTACGGCTGGATCCCGAGCAACTGCGCGCCCTGCAGCTCGAGCGCCTGCAGTGGTCGGTGCATCACGCGTATGAGAACGTGCCGTTCTACCGCCTCGCGTTCCAGAAGGCCGGGATCCACCCCGATGACGTCCGCACGCTCGCCGACGTCGCGCGCCTCCCGTTCACCGCCAAGAACGACCTGCGCGAGTACTACCCGTTCGGCATGTTCGCGGTGCCGATGGCCAATGTGCGGCGGATCCACGCCTCATCGGGAACCACGGGCCGTCCGACGGTGGTCGGCTACACCGAGACCGACCTGGACAACTGGGCCGATCTCATCGCCCGCTCGCTGCGCGCCGCCGGAGTCCAGCCCGGCTGGAAGGTGCACAACGCCTACGGCTACGGCCTGTTCACCGGCGGCCTGGGCGCGCACGCCGGCATAGAGCGCCTCGGCGCGACGGTGATCCCGATGTCGGGCGGGCAGACCGCCAAGCAGGTGCAGCTCATCGGCGACTTCGAGCCCGACGCGATCATGTGCACGCCGACCTACCTCCTCACGATCGCGGATGCGATGGAGGCGGCCGGGATCGATCCGCGCTCCACGTCACTCAAGGTCGGAATCCTCGGCGCAGAGCCCTGGACCAATGAGATGCGCCACCAGATCGAGCATCGGCTGAACATCGACGCCGTCGACATCTACGGGCTCAGCGAGGTCATGGGCCCGGGCGTCGCGATGGAGGCGGCGGCCACGAAGGACGGCCCGCACATCTGGGAGGACCACTTCCTGCCCGAGATCATCGACCCCGAAACGGGCGAGCCCGTCGCCGACGGCGAGCCGGGCGAGCTGGTGTTCACCTCGCTCACCAAGCAGGCGTTCCCCGTGATCCGCTACCGCACCAGGGATCTCACCCGACTGCTGCCCGGATCCGCCTTCCCGGCGATGCGGCGGATGGAGAAGATCACCGGCCGCGATGACGACATGATCATCCTGCGCGGCGTGAACCTGTTCCCCACCCAGATCGAGGAGATCGCCCTCGGTATCGAGACCCTCACGCCGCACTTCATCCTGGAGCTGACCCGGCAGGGCCACCTCGATGCGCTGAAGGTGCGCATCGAGCGTCATCCGGAGATCGATGCGACGAGCGCTGTCGCAGCCGCCGAGGTGCTGAAGCTGCGGATCAAGACGTCGATCGGCACGTCGGTGGACGTGCAGGTCGAGGAGCCCGGATCCCTCCCCCGCAGCGAGGGCAAGTACAAGCGTCTGTACGACCTGCGCTGAGCCGCACCCGGGGTCGTTGAGCGACCCGAAGGCGAGACGAAACGCGGCACCCCGCAAGGACACCACACCCCCGGTCGTTGAGCGAGCGTAGCGAGACGAAACGCCGCACCTCACAAGAGCACTGCGTTTCGTCTCGGTCGGCTCCGCCGTCCTCACTCAACGACCCCGGGTTCTGGCGCTCCAGCCGCGGATCGCATCCAGACCGCCCTCGATGAAGGCGGCACGCTTCGCGTGACTCCACCCCTGGATCCGCTTCTCCCAGGCGAATGCTTCGTCGACGCGCTCGAACTCGGCGTGCCAGACCAAGGTCACGGGCAGTCGTCTGCGTGTGTATGCGGCGCCCTCCCCCGCGGCGTGCTGCTCCATTCGGCGCTCGAGATCGTTCGTGCTGCCCGCGTAGAAGGTGCCGTCACTGCACCTCAGGATGTACGCGTAACCCGTCATCCAGCGAAGTTAGCCCGAGCCACGGACACCCCACCTGGAGTCGTTGAGCGAGCGAAGCGAGACGAAACGCGGCGCCCTCGTGAGAGCACCGCGTCTCGTCTCGGTCGGCTCCGCCGTCCTCGCTCAACGACCCCGGGGGGTGAAACCCTCGTCAGGCCGGGGCGAGCTCCTTCTCCACGAGCGTCAGGACGTCGTAAGTCGCCACGATCTCGTCGCGCTGGTTGTGGATCACCGCGTCCCAGCGCACCTCGCCGTATTCGTCGGTCTCCCGCGGCGTGATCTGCTTCGCCGTGAGGGTCACCCGGATCGCATCACCGGGCTTCACCGGCGTCACGAAGCGCAGGTTCTCCAGTCCGTAATTGGCGAGCACGGGCCCTGGCTCGGGCGAGACGAACAGCCCGGCCGCCCAGGACACCAGCAGGTAGCCGTGCGCGACCCTCCCGCCGAAGAACGGGTTCGCCTCGGCGGCCTCCTCGTCCATGTGCGCGTAGAAGGTGTCGCCGGTCGAGTACGCGAACGCCTCGATGTCCGCGAGCGACAGCTCGCGCAGCCCCGATTCGACCTGGTCGCCGAGTCGCAGTTCCGCCAGCGACTTCCGGAACGGGTGCACCGCGCGGTCAGTGCCGGCGCCGGTGTGCCAGACGCCCGTGATCGCGGTGAGGATCTCGGGAGTGCCCTGGATCGCGGTGCGCTGCATGAAGTGCATGACCGCGCGGATCCCGCCGAGCTCTTCGCCGCCGCCGGCGCGCCCCGGGCCTCCGTGCACCAGGTGCGGCACCGGGGAGCCGTGGCCGGTCGAGGTCTTCGCGTCGTCGCGGTTCAGGAACAGCACCCGTCCGTTGTACGCGGCGATGCGCGTGAGCAGCTCGGTCGCAACGTCGGGATCCCTGGTCGCGACCGAGGTCACGAGCGATCCCCCGCCGAGTCCGACGAGCTCGGCGGCCTGGGCGACGGTCGTGTACCCGAGCACGCTCGACACTGGGCCGAACGCCTCGATCTCGTGCACGGCGGGCTCGGTCGTGTCCGCGAAGCCGACGAGCATCGGCGCGACGAAGGCGCCCTCCGGGGCGGGGCCGGTCGTGCCGTCGGCGTGGACGACGTCCGGTGCGTCGACGGATCCGAGGAGCAGTTCGCCGCCGGCCTCGCGCAGGGCGGCGACCTGGCGCAGCACCTCGTCGCGTTGCGCGGTGGAGACGAGCGGCCCCATGGTGACGGACTCGGCGTGCGGGTCGCCGATCACGACGCGCTCGGCGATCTTCGCGTGCAGCGCGTCCACGAGGGCGCCGACGGAGGCGGCGGGCACGATCGCCCGACGGATCGCCGTGCACTTCTGCCCCGCCTTCGTGGTGAGCTCGACCATGAGCTGCTTCACGTAGGCCTCGAACTCCGGAGTGTCCGGCGTCGCGTCGGGGCCGAGCACGGAGGCGTTGATCGAGTCGGTCTCGCTCGTGAAGCGCACACCGTCGGCGGTCTGGGCGCGCAGACCCGCCGCGGTCGAAGCGCTTCCGGTGAAGGCGACGAGGTCTCCTAGGCGCAGCAGGTCGAAGATCCCGGGGAGGGATCCGCTGACCAGCTGCAGGGAACCGTCCGGCAGCAGTCCGGAGTCTGTGAGGATCCGCACCCACGCCTCCGCGATGTAGCCCGTCGGGGTCGCGGGCTTCACGATCGAGGGCACGCCGGCGAGGAAGGCCGGGGCGAACTTCTCCAGCGCACCCCACATCGGGAAGTTGAAGGCGTTGATCTGCACTGCGACGCCGGGCAGGCGCGTGTAGACGTGCCGGCCGAGGAAGGATCCGTCCTTGGAGAGCGGCTCGACCGGGCCGTCCAGGACGACCTTCGCGTTCGGCAGTTCGCGACGCCCCTTGGACGAGTACGTGAACAGCACGCCGATGCCGCCGTCGACGTCGGCGTAGGAGTCGCGGACCGTCGATCCGCTGCGCTTGGAGAGCTCGTACAGCTCCTCCTTGTGGGCGGTGAGCTCCACGGCCATCTGCTTGAGTAGCATCGCCCGCTGGTGGAAGGTGAGCACGCCGAGGCTCTGCTGGCCCACGGTGCGCGCGTAGTCCACGGCGCCGGCGAGGTCGATGCCCGCAGAGTCGACCCGGACGATCTCCTCGCCCGTCGATGCGTCGCGCACGATCGTGCCGGCCTCGGACGCAGAGGTCCACCAGGCTCCCTGCAGATAGCTGGGCAGCAGCTCGGTCATGTCATTCGCTCCATTCGTAGAATCCCCGGCCGGTCTTGCGGCCCAGGTGTCCATCGGCGACCAGGTCGCGCAGCAGCTGCGGCGGCGCGAACCGCGCCCCGAGCTTCGCCTCGAGCTCCTCGGCGATCCCGAGCCGCACGTCGAGGCCGACGATGTCGGTGGTGCGCAGAGGCCCGGTCGGATGCCGGTAGCCGAGCTCCATCGCAGCGTCGATGTCGGCGGCGGTCGCCACGCCCTCCTCCAGCATCCGGATCGCCTCCAGCGCGATCGCCACGCCCAGCCGGCTCGATGCGAACCCCGGTGCGTCGGCGACCACGACCGCGGTCTTGTCGAGCGCCGCGACCCAGCCGCGGGCCTCGTCGACGAGCTCCTGATCGGTGCTGCCGCCGACGACCACCTCGACGAGCGCCGAGGCGGGCACGGGGTTGAAGAAGTGCAGGCCCAGGAAGCGCTCGGGGTGCGCGAGCTCCGCGCCGAGATCGTCGATCGAGATCGAGGACGTGTTGGAGGCGATCGCGGTGCGCGGCTCGACCACCGCCTCGATCCGGCGCAGGCTCTCGACCTTGAGCAGCCGGTCTTCCGGCACCGCCTCGATGACGAGTCCCGCATCGGCGAACGCAGCAGCATCGGTGCTCGTCTCGAGCGCGCTCTCGAGCGCGGCGATCGTGCGGTCGATGCTGCCGCGCTCGACGGAGCGCCGCAGGCTGGTGCGGACCCGCTCCCCCGCGGCGGCCGCCGCCGCCTCGTCCCGCTCGACCACGACGACCTGGGATCCGGCGAGCAGGAACGCATGCGCGATACCGGCGCCCATCCGTCCGCCGCCCAGCACGCCGACCCGTTCGGGGGCTGCCGCCGGCTCGTGCGCGGGGAGTTCCTGACCGCTCATCGGCGGTTCCTCCGTTCCAGGAAGGCGGTCATCCGCCGATGCTTCTCGGGGCTCTCGAACAGCTCGGCCTGCAGCTCCAACTCGATCTCCGGATGCCGGTCGGGCGGGGCGAGGAGCGCCGTCTTGGTGTGCCGCGTGGCGAGCGGATCGTTCGCAGCGATGCGGTCGGCAACCGCGTGCGCCGCGGCGAGCAGATCCTCCGACTCGTGCAGCGACGACAGCAGACCCCAGGCGAGCGCCTCCTGCGCGCCGAGCTGGCGCCCGGTCAGCAGCAGCTCGGTGGCACGCGCCTCGCCGACGATCTGCGGCAGCCGCCAGGTCGCTCCGGCCGCGGCGATGATGCCGAGCCCGGTCTCCGGGTTGCCGATGCGCGTGGACGGGGTGCCGATGCGGATGTCCGCCGCGTAGGCCAGCTCCGCACCGCCGCCGAGGGCGTAGCCGTCGACCGCCGCGATCACGGGCATCGGCAGCTGCCGGATGCGCCGGAACGCGGTCGTATTGATGCCGGCCCGCGCGTCCTGTGCGCGGCGGTCGCGCAGCTGAGCGATGTCGGCGCCGGATGCGAAGATCCCGCCGGATCCGATCAGGATCAGGATCCGCGGATCCTCCTCGAGCTCGGCGCACAGGGCGTGCAGCTCGTCGATCATGGCCTGATCGATCGCGTTGCGGGTCTCGGGCCGGTCGAGCGTCGCGGTGACCCGGGTCTCCGTGCGTTCGATGCGCAGGCGTCGAGCCGTCGATGGGTCGGCCATCAGACCCGCTCCACGATCATCGCGGTGCCCTGGCCGACCCCGACGCACATGGTCGCCAAGCCGTAGCGGGCGCCCTCGCGCTCCATCCGGCCGAGCAGGGTGATCAGGATCCGGCTGCCGCTCGAGCCGAGGGGATGGCCGAGCGCGATGGCGCCGCCGTCCGCGTTCACGATGTCCGGGTCGAGGCCGAGCCTTCGGATCGAGGCGAGCGACTGCGTGGCGAACGCCTCATTCAGCTCGACCGCGCCCAGGTCGGCCACGGTGAGCCCTGCCTTCGCGAGGGCCTTCTCCGTCGCGGGCACCGGCCCCAGCCCCATGATCTCGGGGGCGAGTGCGGCCGAGGCGGAGGCGACGATGCGCGCCCGCGGCGTCAGTCCGTGCCGCTCGACCGCGGCGTCTCCGGCGACGACGATCGCCGACGCGCCGTCGTTCAGCGAGGAGGCGTTGCCCGCGGTGACCACGCTGCCGCCCGCGACCACGGGCCGCAACCCCGCGAGCACCTCGAGCGTGGTGTCGCGGCGCGGGCCCTCGTCGGTGTCGACGAGTCCGCCGCGCGGCGTCGGCACCGGCACGATCTCTGGAGCCAGGCGGCCGGCATCGATCGCGGCGATCGCCCGCTGGTGGCTGCGCAAGGCGAAGGCGTCGGCGTCCTCGCGGGTGATGCCGTCGAGGCGCGCGACCTCTTCGGCGGTCTCCGGCATCGAGTAGGTGGCCTTGTCACGCGCGGCGAGGCGCGGATTCGTGAACCGCCAGCCGATCGAGGTGTCGAAGGCCTCGCCCGGCTTCGCCCAGGCGCGCTCGGGCTTGGCCTGCACCCAGGGGGCGCGCGTCATCGACTCCACTCCGCCCGCGATCATCACGTCGGCGTCGCCGCCTCGGATCGCCTGCGCGGCGAGGGCTGTGGCCGTCATCCCCGAGGCGCAGAGCCGGTTCACCGTGAAGGCCGGCAACGCGTCGGGGAAGCCGGCGAGCAGCACGGCCATGCGCGCGACGTTGCGGTTGTCCTCCCCCGCCTGGTTCGCGGATCCGAGGATCACCTCGTCGAACGCGTCATCGGGCACACCGGCGCGCTGCGCGACCTCGCGGATGACGAGCGCGGCCAGATCGTCGGGACGGACGCCGGCGAGAGCGCCGCCGTAGCGTCCGACCGGCGTGCGCGCACCGCCGATGAGGTAGGCCTCCGACATGCTCGTCCTCCCGGGGTCTTCGTCGACAGGGTGCTTCGGGTCAGGATCCAACAGTTTCCCGACCGATCGTTCAGTAAAAGGATGTCAGACGGATCCCGGGCGGGCAAGTCCGCCGGCGAGGCCGATGAGGGAGAATGTTGCGGATGAGCACCGGATCCGCGCACGCTGCCGACGAGTCGAGTGCCGCCGATGCGCCCGAGGTCGCGAGTGCCGAGGAGGCCGCACCGCGTGCGCGCCGCGGACGCCCCGGCTACGACCGCGCGCAGGTGCTCGAGATCGCCGTGCGCCTCTTCAATGAGCAGGGCTACGACGCCACGAGCGTGTCATCGCTGGCGACCGCGCTCGGCCTCAGCAAGGCCGCACTGTACCACCACTTCACATCCAAGGAGCAGATCCTCGAGATCGCCCTCGACGACGCGCTCGGAGGGCTCGAGTCGGTGCTCGACGGAGCCCTGGCCGACGAGGGCACGGCAGCCACGCGGCTGGTGACGGTGATCGCGGGCGCCGTGCGCGTGCTCACGAGCAAGCTGCCGCAGGTGACGCTGCTGCTGCGCGTGCACGGCAACAGCGAGATCGAGCGCGCCGCCCTCGAACGCCGCCGCATCTTCGATCAGCGCGTCGCGCACCTGGTCGGCCAAGCGCAGCGGGAGGGCGCCCTGCGCCGCGACATCCGCCCCTCGGTGACGACGAGGCTCATGTTCGGCATGATCAACTCGATCATCGAGTGGTACCGCCCCGCGCACACATCGCTCACCCCGGAGGAACTGGTCGACGATGTCACCCGCGTGATCTTCGACGGCCTCCGCGCGCGCTGAGCGGGCCGCGGGCTCGAGCTCGTCTCGCCCAACTTCTGCAGGATCCCTGCAACTCTGCAGGACAGGATCCGCAGATTCATCCTGCCAAGTTTCAATCGTCCTGTAGAGCCCACCCGGCAAGCACAGATCGCCCGGGCTCGATCGACTCGACCTCGGACAGCAGAACGCCCCGCGCTCGTCGAGCACGGGGCGTTCCAGAAGGGGGGTGCGGGTCAGGCAGCGGCCTTCTTGTCGTTGCTGCTCAGCACCCGGAACAGCAGTGCGGCGATCGCGGCGCCGACCAGCGGGGCCACGACGTACAGCCACAGGTTGCTCCAGGCGAACTGGCCGCTGATGGAGAGGCCGAGTGCGACGGCGGGGTTGAACCCACCGCCCGAGACGCCGCCGACCGAGACGGCGCCGACGAAGACGGTGCCACCGATGGCCAGGCCGTAGAAGGAGTTGTTGTCGGTGTCCTTCGAGGTCGCGACGTTCAGCACGACCCAGACCAGGACGAGGGTGAACAGCGCCTCGACCAGGAACGCCGGGCCGACCTTGATCTCGGTCGCCTTCTCGGCGTGCGGCCAGACCACGAAGCTCACCAGTGCCGCGAGCGCGCCACCGATGAACTGGGCGACGATGTAGGCGACGAAGTCCGTGACGCCGATGGCACCGCGGATGAGGGCGCCGAACGACACGGCGGGGTTGAGGTGGCCGCCGGAGATGTGCCCCGAGGCGTAGATGAGAACCGTCAGCGCGAGGCCGATCGCCAGCGGCGTCAGCGGGCTCTTGCTGTTGACCGCGCCGATGATGCTGAACACGAAGAGGAACGTCGAGATCGCCTCAGTGAGCGCCTTTCCAGCAGTACCAGTCATTTTGAATGCCTTTTCTGTCAGGTCGAGGGTGAGGGCGGAATCTCCCGCACGCCGGCCGGCGCACCCTGGATTGCCGAGCCAGAATACCGGGTTCCTGTCAATCAGCTGGGAACCAACGCAACATTCCGCCGGATCCAGGAGGAAAACTCTTGACCCTCGAGCCGGATCATCATATTCTTTCATTATTCGATAGATCAATTCCACTATTCGGAATCAAGAGCAAGAGAAGAGGCGATGATGCCCCAGACCCCCGGCACGCAGAACCACCGCCCCGAACGCCAGGGCGACGTCGCGCGACGCGCGGCGATCTACCCGCTCATCGACGTCGACCCCGACTTCCACATCCCGGCCCGCCGCGAGGGCGCCCTCACCAGGATGCTCGTCGCGCTGCGGATCCTGCCTCAGGCCTCCTGACACGGAAACGGTGCGCGATCGCGGGCACCGCGATCGCGCACCGTTCCGCGCTGTCAGCCACGTTCGTCCAGCACCACGCGCAGGCGCGCGGCGAAACCCTCCGGATCGCTGGGGAACCCCGGCTGCTCGGTGAAGCCGCCGTGGTTGCTCGGGAAGGCGGTCGCCTCGATCCCGAGCGCCGCCGCGACCGAGCGCGCCGCACGTGCGGGCATGGTCTCGCCGGATTCGACGCCGAAGGCGATCACGAGGCGCTCGCCGAGATCCTGCAGCGCGGCGATCTCCGGGAGGTAGGCGAGCGTCGCCGGCATGTTGCGGAAGAGCGGATTCGTCCGGCTGCCGTCGTCCTCCGTAGGCAGTCCGAACATCGACGGGTCGGGGCCAGGGCCGTCGAGATAGCCATCGGGCACCGGACCGTCGAGCATCACGAACTGGATGAACTTCGCCAGCGCCGGGCCGCTCCCCTCCGCCGCGAAGGTGCGCTTCATGTCGGCCGTCACCGCGAGCACGGCATCCCGGTCAGGCAGGAAGTCGGCCACGGGAGGCTCGTGCACCACGGCGATGTGGACATCGTCGGGATTCGCAGCAAGCAGAGCGAGCAGGTTCACGCCTCCGCCGCTGCTGCCGAACGCATCGACCGGCCCGACGCCGAGCGCGGCGATCACGCGATGCAGGTCGTCCGCATGCCGCTGCACCGTGATGTCCGATGTGCCGACCGAATTGCGCCCGGCGCCGCGCGGGTCGTAGGTGATCACGGGACGGTCGTCGAAGTGCGATGCGAGGATCTGGAATCCGGTCGCGTCCATCGGCGCGCCGAACAGGAACAGCGCCGGCCGTTCGACGGTCGCGATGGTGAGATCGCCGTGGATGTCGTACGTGATCGCGTCATCGCCCTCGCCGACCGTGCGGGTGACGACGGTCTGTGCTGCGCTGTCCGACATGCTTCCTCCTCGAGAGTAAATACAACTGATTGGTTGTAGATTACGGCGGGTCGAGAAGAACCGCAAGGGCACATCGACGGGTCTCGGATCGTCCGGTGCTCTCGCCGCGACGGCGCTCACGATCTAACGTGGATCCATGGCAGGCAGAGCCGAGACCTTCCTCGAAATCGACGGCGCCGAGGTGCGCGTGTCGCACCCCGACAAGGTCGTCTTCCCGCAGGCGGGGCTGACGAAGCTCGGTCTGGTCGAGTACTACCTCGGGGTGGCGGACGGCGCGCTGCGCGGAGCCGGCGGGCGTCCCATGGTGCTCAAGCGGTTCGTGAAGGGCATCGACGCCGAACCGTTCTTCCAGAAGCGGGTGCCCGAGCATCCCGACTACATCGGCACGGCGGTGCTACGGTACGCGTCCGGCAATTCCGCAGAGGAGGCGGTCCTCACCGATGCTGCGGGCCTCGCCTGGATCGTGAACCTCGGCTGCCTCGATCTCAACCCGCATGCCGTGCGCGCCGCCGACCTGGAGCACCCCGACGAACTGCGGGTGGATCTGGATCCGATGCCGGGCGTCGAATGGTCGCAGATCGTCGACACGGCCTTCGTCGTCCGCGAGGTGCTCGACGACTGCGGGCTCGTGGGCTGGCCGAAGACCAGCGGATCCCGAGGCATGCACATCCTGGCCCGGATCCGACCCGAGTGGGACTTCGCCGCCGTGCGTCTTGCCGCCGAGACGCTGGCGCGCGAGGTGGAGGCCAGGGCGCCCGGGCTCGCGACTGCGCGCTGGTGGAAGGAGGAGCGCGGCGAGAGCGTGTTCGTCGACTTCAACCAGAACGCGAAGGACCGCACCGTCGCCTCCGCGTACTCGGTCCGACCTCTGCCGGACGCGCGCGTGTCGACGCCACTCGCCTGGGACGAGGTGCGCCTGCGCCGCCCGGAGGAGTTCACGGTGCCGACCGTGCGCGCCCGCTTCGCTGAGATCGGCGACCCGCATCAAGGCATCGACGATGCGGTGGGATCACTGTCCGCGCTGCTCGCCCTGGCCGAGAAGCTGGGCCCGGCCGAGAAGCCGCCGCGCGGATCCGACGGATCCGGCCGGCGCGCCTCGACCATGCCGCTCATCGAGATCGCGCGCACGAAGACGAAGCCAGAGGCACTCGCCGCGCTCGAGCAATGGCGCGAGACGCACGCGTCCGTGGCGTCAATGCTGCATCCGGCCGATGTCCTGATCGACGGGATGCGCGGGTCGAGTTCGCTCTGGTACCGCGTGCGCGTCAATCTGCAGCACGTGCCCGAGGACCAGCGCCCGGCGCAGGAGCCGCTGCTCGCCGACTACGACCCCTGGGCCGGGAAGAGCTGGCAGGGCTGACATTCGAAACCGTCGCCCGTTCCAGGCGCGGTTGGATGCTGGGCAGCCTCTGCGAGCCGGCGTAGAACGGCGCGCAGAGGAAGGGTGCGGAGATGCCCGACGACGCGGCCGCGCTTGAGACCCCGGGACACCCGGAGGCCTCATTCGACTGCTGCAAGGTAGCTCGTGATGCGCTCGTGCGTCATTTCGGGTAACGGCTTCAACCGGATCGGCCCGGCCTCTGCCGGAACTCGCTCACGAGGTTCTTCCTGGCCGGCTGGGAATCTCGCCGCCCCGGCGCTGCGCCGCAGTCAGATATCCGGGGAAAGAAGTCAAGCCCCCACCGCGGGTGGCGGTGCGGTGCTCTCCCGGATGATCACGGTCGGTCGTTCGGAGGAGAACTTCTTCGGCTTGCCACCGGCGATGAGCGTCTCGAGCAGACCGTACGCACGCGAGCCGAGACCGGCGAAGTCCTGGTCCACGGTGGTGAGGGGCGGGGTCCACATGCGAGCGAGCGGATGATCATCAAAGCCGACCACACTGACCTCGCCCGGCACCTCCCTGCCCGCTTCGGTCAGCCCGCGGATAAGGCCCATGGCAATCTCATCATTTCCGCAGAACACGGCGGTGACCGTAGGATCCGCGGCGAGTGCGCGCCCGATCTCCCGGCCGGACTCCGGTTCCCAGCTCGCATCCACGGGCACCGGCACGGGCGCGCCATGCGCGACGAGTGCGCGTCTCCAGCCTGTCGTACGCCCATCTTCCTTACGCGAGGGAGGCACTCGCACGTGCTGCACCGTCTCGTGTCCCAGCCCGAGCAGGTAATCGACGACTTCCGCTGCGGCGTCGGCCTCCGCCAGCACCGCCTGCGGCACGCCCACCTCTCTCACCCCTGAGATCGAGACGGTAGGGATAGATTTCGGGATGCGGTGCAGGGCGGCGACTCCGGGCGGATCGAATTTGAGCACGACGACGCCGGCGAGTGGTTGCTCGAGGACGAGGGACACCGCGCGGGCGACGACCTCGTCCTCCGCTGATTCGACCACCGTGATCGACACGGTGTACCCCGCCCCGCGCGCACTCTCCTCGATGCCTCGGATCGTCTCGGCATAGCCGTAGCGGGAAGTGTTGCCGGCAATCACGGCGACGAGCTTGGGCTGCCGGGCGACGAGGGCTCTCGCGGCGGCCGACGGACGGAAGTCGAGCTCTTCGATCGCCTTCATGACCTTCGATCGCTTCTCCTCCGACACGTACGCGGCGCCGTTGAGCACGCGTGAGACGGTGGGCACCGACACCCCGGCCCGCCGCGCGACATCGCTGATCACGGGCGGTTTCGGCGTGTTGTTCGGCATCACCCTCAGCATAGCGATGCACCTCGACGGCACAGGATGGACGAGTCGCCCGAGCGACTCCGGGCGCCGATCACTTGACGGCACCGCTGGTGATGCCCGAGATGATCCGTCGCTGCATGACAGCGAAGGTGATCAGCAGTGGCAGGCTCATCAGGATGATGTACGCGAAGATCAGATGCCAGTTCTGCAGATACAGGCCCGAGCTGGCGACCTGGTACAGATTCAGCGGCAGGGTGTCGAGGCGACCGCCGACCACGAACAGCGCGTAGAAGACGTCGTTCCAGATGTAGAGGCAGATCAGGATCGTGGCAGTCGCGAGCGTCGGCCCGAGGAGAGGGAGAATGATCCGGAAGAAGACCTTCACCGGGCCGGCTCCATCCACGCGCGCCGCCTCCTCGAGTTCGACGGGGACGGTGCGCACGAATCCGGTGACGAAGAAGATGACGGTCGACAGATACATCCCCATGTAGACGCCGATCATTCCGACAGCGGTGCCGGCAAGACCGAGCTGACGCAGCAGCAGGACAATGGTCACCACCGCGGGCGGCAGCACGATGCCGCTGATTCCGAGCGCGTACACGAACGCAATCGTCTTGCTGCGACGTCGGCCGAGGATCCAGGAGGCCATCGCGCCCAGCAGCAGCACGCCGAACACGGACGGCACCATGATCAGGAGGCTGCCGAGGAAGGCGGGGATCATCCGGCCCTGGTCGAACACAGTTGCGAAGTTCTGGAACAGCTGCCAGGTCGACGGGAGCGCGAGGCTCGGGTTGAGAGCCTCGGCCTGATCCTTGCCTGCCGTGACGACGACGAGCCAGAACGGCACGCCGAGAAGAACCACGACGAGCAGGATCGCGACGATCGGCTGGATGAGGCGGGACGGCCTGAGCGGCGACCGCGTCCGGCGTCGCGTGGTGATGAGGGCGCTCACAGCACGCTCTCCCTTCTGCGCAGGAAGTAGATGACGGGGAAGGCGAGGATCGTGACCATCAGGAACAGGCTGAGGCTCATGGTGGTGGCCTGCGCGAACAGCCCCTGCCCGAACGTGCGGAAGATGAAGATGTTGAGCAGCTCCGTCGTTCCACCCGGACCGCCCCCGGTCGTGGCCTGCACGATGTCGAAGCCGTTCATGGAGCCGAGCAGCGCGGTGGCCACATTGAACGTCACGGCCGGCGCGAGCAGCGGGAATCGGATGGTGCGCAGGGTCGTCCACCAGCTCGCGCCGTCGAGGCGGGCCGCCTCCAGGATGTCCTCGCCGATCGTCTTGAGGCCCGCCAGGTAGATGAGCATCGAGAGGCCCATCCATTTCCACGCATGGATGAGCGCGACCACGACAAGGGTCCAGGTCGTGCTGCCCAGCCAGGCGATCGTGATGTGCTGACCGGTGAAGAACGACAGGATCTGATTGAGCCCTCCCTCCGGCTTCAGCAGCGCCTGGAAGATGTATCCGACGGCGAGGGCTGACATGACGACCGGCACGAAGAACGCGACTCGCGCGAACCTGTTGACCCGGGTGTCCCGCTCCAGCACGAGTGCGAGGACGAGGCCGAAGAGGTTCTGGAAGATCGCGACCAGGATCGCGTAGATCAGGGTGATCCTCAGGTCGTTGAGCAGACTGCCGTTGCTGAACAGCGAGGCGAAATTCACAAACCCCACGAAGCTGATGTCGCTGTGGAAGCTCGACCAGTTGGTGAACGCGTAGACGAAGTTGAAGATCGTCGGCACGAAGAAGAAGACCACGAGCACGATCAGTGCCGGCACGAGGAACCAGGCGGGGTGATCCTGCCGCCTCCCCCTCGCGCGTCGTGACGCCGGGGGCTTCCTGGCCGTCGCGGCCATCGCCGGTCGGGTGAGCTGAGCCGTCATGAGGGTCATCGGCCTTTCGTGTCTGTGGGTTCGGGACGCCGGGGCAGCGACGGGTGTCGCCGCCCCGGCGCGACCGGGGGACGAGGACTAGAAGCCCTTCACTCCCTGTGCCTTCGCGAGCTGGGCGAACTGGTCCTGTGTGGTCTGTGCGACCTGGATCGGCGTCTTCGTGCCCTGGATCATGTCGGCGAGGTTGAGATACAGGTCCGGGTTCGCCACGGCAAGAGCCTGCATCGAGCCGACCGACGTGTCCAGCGACTTCGCGACGTCCTGCAGCGCGGTCGGCACGTCGCTCGGAGTGTCGACGCCCTTGATGAGCGACACGGTCGACTGCGCCTTCACGAAGTCCTTGTAGCCGTCGCCGAGCCAGTAGCTGAGGAACTGCCGAGCCGCGGACTCGCGCTTGCTGTCACCGGTCTTGAACGCGACGAGGGCGTTGGACTGGTCAGGGATGAAGGTTCCGGTGTTGCCCTTCGGCGAGATCGGGAAGAAGCCGATCTTCTTGTTGAGCTCGTCAGTGTTGGAGGTGGCCTGCAGCTCTCCGAAGAACGAGTTGACCTGCATGGCCATCGCCGCCTTCCCGTCGAGCAGAGCCTTGCCCTGGTCGACGAACGTCGCGGTCTTGATGTCGGAGTTGAACAGCCCGTCCTGGATCAGCTTCTGGTAACTATCAATCGTGGCCTGGATGGTCGGGTCGGTGAACTTCTCCTCGTTCTTGTTCACCTTGTCCCACAGCCCGCCCTTGGCGGCGTCCGCCAGCTGAGCCTGCACCCACCACTGGGTGGCCCACTTGTCGCCGCCCATCTCGTAGAACGGGTCGACGCCCTTCGCCTTCAAGGCCTGCGCGTCCTGGATGAGCTCGTCCCAATTCTTCGGCGTCGACGTGATGCCGTTGGCCGAGAGGACTTCCTTGTTGTAGTAGACGCCGATGACGGCCGGCGTGGTCACCAGGGCCGCGTAGCGGGTGCCATCCAGCAGACCGGTCATGTCGGCGAGGTTGCCCGTGTAGTTCTGCACCCACGGCGCACCGTCCAGCGACTGCAGATTCTGCTTCGCGTTGAGCGCGGTGAGCTCCGAGGCCGTCGGCTGCCAGAACGCCAGGTCGGGCTTGTCGCCCGTTGCGACCTTCGTCTGGATGCCCTGCTCGTAGGGGTCGGGAATGGTGACGACCTTGACTTTCGCGCCGGTGAGCTTCTCGAAGCCGGAGATCACGCTGTCTGCGGTCTTGTTCGAGTTCTGCGCGGCCCAGATCGTCAGGGTCACGCCGTCGAGCTTCGTACTCTGTGCGGGCCAGGCGGATGTTCCGCTTGCAGACCCTCCCGCACCCGGGTCACTGCATCCTGTGAGGACCAACGCCGATACGGCGGCAACGGCCGCGAAGGACGCGGCTCCCTTCCAAGCGATCTTCATCGAACTGCTCTCCTTGATTAGTCGTAGCGAGGTTAACGCCACTGGGTTCGGCTGGCGGAATGTGTTGCCGTCGCTGATGCCATCCCCTGAGAGGATGCGGCGGCTTGGATTCGGAAAACGCGCGCGCCTGCCTCATCGGCATGGTGGGCGACGCGCAGTCGTCCGGTTTCCGCGTTCCAGTGGGTGTCCCACTCGGGTAGCGAACGCGGAAAGATCGTGGTGACCGTCAGGTCGATACCGGCGAAACGGCTGAGGTCGAGTTCCACGGGACCTGCGCCCGGGTCGCGACTCCACACGGTGAACAGTGCGCCACCATCGATGGCGAGACCCAAGGCCGTCCACGGGGCGTCCCACTCCGGGATACCGAGCGGCCAGAAGGGCATCGAGGTGGTCAGGTCGTGTCGCAGCGACTTCGCCGCTCGGACAGCCCCCGCGACGAGGCCACGCCTGTCCGCGTCCATGCGCCCCAGATGACCGGACACGTAGAACCGCCCGAGGAGCCCTGTCGCCAGGCAGAAGGCGACCTCTTCCTCGCTCATCTCGGGCTGCGGGTAGGCCCAGCTCGCCGCCTGCTCGGGCAGGATGGAGGCCGGTGCCGCTGCCGCGATCGGAGGGTACCTCAGGAAGTCCTGCTGGTCGGAGGTCGACTGCATCTGCAGGCGCGAGAGCATCGCCTGGTCGGCGCGCATCGCCCCGGACCCGCAGTTCTCGAGCACGAGCGTCGGATGGCGATCGAGCACGCCGTCCAGCCATTCGAGGTGGGCGCGGTTGTGGGCGAGAAGGCCGGCGCCCACGCTGTCGGCGTCGCGGTCGGTGCCGGGACCAGGGTCGATGTTGTAGTCGAGCTTGAAGAACCCGATCCCGAAGTCTCGGACGAGCCGGTCGACCACGTCGTCGAGGTGCGCCCGCGCGGCCGGATGCCGCAGATCGAGGTGGTATCTGTGGTGTTCGACGACGCGTTCTCCGTGGCGCTGCAGGAAGGCTTCGTCGGGCAGTCGCTGCGCCATCGGGCTGTTGACCCCGATGACCTCCGGCTCCAGCCAGAGACCCGGCACCATCCCCCCCTGCCGGATGCGATCGATGACCTCGCCCAGCCCGCCGGGGAACCGTATGGTGCTGGGAACCCATTCGCCGACCGTGTCCCACCAGTCGCCGCTGTCGTCGTACCAGCCTGCGTCGATGCAGAAGATCTCCGCGCCGACCGCGGCTGCCGCATCGATGAGCGGCAGGAGCTTCTCGGTCGTGGGGTCCCCGTTGAGGGTGTTCATGTAGTCGTTGAAGACCACGGGCATGGCCAAATTGTCTGGATGGGCGCGACGAGAGGCTCGCCGATAAGCCGTCAGCTGCCCGATCGCGGAGGTGAGGTCCTCGGCCAGTGCCAGCGCGACAGGCACCGTCGAGAACGATCCTCCGGGATGCAGCGTCTGCGTCCACTGATGATCGATGTCCGTCGGACCGGAGAGCGCCACGTACCCGCTGGCGGTGTCCTCGCCGATCTCCCAGCGCCAAGCGCCGTTGTGCTCGACCTGCCAAGCCCAGGCCGCGCGGAGCCTCGCGGACTCCACCGCTGCGACGGGAAGGTGCTTGCCCGTCGACCAGGTGCCCGTCGAGATCACGCTGAACTCGCCTCGAGGGTTGTGGTTGGTCAGATGCTGCTCCAGCCGCGGGAACCGGACCCCGTCGAGCGGCTCTGCGACCCATCTGCCCTCGCCGAGCCAGTCGCTGAGCGCGTGGCGCACCTCCCAGTCGCGGATTCTGCTCTCGCCGTCCCCTCCGAGGTAGACCGCGAGCGACGGGACGGAGCGGAGCACCACATCATCGCCGCCGCGGTTCACCACCGTCACAGAGGACCGCAGGACCGACAGGCCGTGCGGAAGCCGGAGCAGCAGCTCGATCTCGAGTCCGGTGCCGGCATGCTCCAGCCGGATCCGGAGTTCGACACCGGCGGCGGTCGATCGCTCTTCATGACCCGCGTAGCGGGCCTCGTGGCCGATGACGGTGTGCACCAGCCGATCGCTCGCGAGGGAATGCCCCTGGGCCACCGTCAGCACGTCGACCAGTGGAAGGCCATCCGGCATCGCCAGGCGAACGCCTTCGGTGAGGACCGCCGCGATACGCGGGGCGGAATCGGCTGACCATTGCAGTTCGATGGTCAGCGTTCCGTTGCCCCAGCTCAGACGGTCGGTCATCGGTTTCCTCTTCTTCGCGGATGCGGTGCAGCGCGGTGGCGCTGGATTCATGATACCGGTATCAGACGGATATGCAAGGAGAATCTGATAGCGGTATCAGGACAGAAGATACGCGGAGTCATCCCTCTCTTGTGCAATCTCATGAAATCGCTATCCTGATAGCGGTTTCAGATTGCAATGGCGCCCTCTCGATGACGTGTCGCTGCGACTGTGGCCGCCCACCCATCCCGTACGAAGGAGTACCGTCTTGACCATTCCCCCCGCCCGGCGTCCTCGCCGCCGAGGTCTCCTGCCCGCAATGGCCGTCTCCGTCGGCATCGCCCTCTCGGCGACCTGCCTGTCAGGGCTCTCCGCATCGGCAGCCCCCGCCGACCCTCTCGCCGTCGACTTCTCGCAGACCACCGGAGCGTTCCGCGGCGGCGCGACGGGAACGCTCTACGGGCTCGGCGACGACGGCGTGCCGAGCCAGGCCGTGCTCGACGGCGCACGCATCACCAACACGTCGCAGAAGCCGCCACAGGGCGCCCAGCACCCGAACGGGGACGCCCTCCAGGTCGAGAAGTCCTTCTTCGCGGGCGGCGGCAAGGACCTCTACGTGTACGCGCAGGACATGTATCCCGATTGGGCGTATAACGGCGGCAAACGCCCCGGCGACGCGAACGGCGACGGCGTCTGGGACTATCTGCCGATCCTCAAGCAGATCGTGGAGGACGTCGCGACGAAATCTAAGGATCCGTCGAAGTACGTGTTCATCCCATTCAACGAAGCGGACGCGGGCAACTGGTACCCGCACTGGTCCACCCAGAAGGATCAGTTCCTCGCCGACTGGTCAGCCGCCTACGACACCATTCAGAGCGTGTATGCCGAGCACGGTCTCGGGCACGCCCGCGTCGGCGGTCCCGGCGACTCGACCTGGCACGCCGATCGCAGCGCCGACTTCCTCGGCTACGCGAAGCAGCACGCCCAGCTGCCCGACGTCTTCATCTGGCATGAGCTCGGCACGAACAACCTGGCGACGTTCCGTGGCCACCACGACGCATACACCGCGCTGCTGAAGCAGCTCGGGATCGACCCCATCCCCGTGAACATCACGGAGTTCGGCATGCTGCGCGACATGGGCACGCCCGGCCAGCTCGTGCAGTGGATCTCGATGTTCGAGGACGAGAAGGTCGACGCCCAGACCGCGTACTGGAACTACGCCGGCAACCTCTCCGACAATTCGTCGCGGAACAACGGCGCCAACGGCGGCTGGTGGATGTTCAACTGGTACGGCGACCTCGCCGGTTCGCAGACCGCCGCCGTCACGCCGCCGCACCTGAACACGCCGGACACTCTGCAGGGGCTCGCGGCGATCGACAACGCGAACCGCAAGGCCACGGTGCTCTTCGGCGGAGGATCGACCGATGTCGCGCTGAGCGTGAAGGGTCTGGACGTCTCGACGTTCGGAGAGACCGTGCAGGTGCAGGTGCGCGCGGACCGGCTGAACGGCGCAGAGGGTGCTTCGCTCCAGCCTCCGGTGGTCCTCTCGACCACCGCGAAGATCCGCAACGGCGAGCTCCAGCTCACCGTGCCGAACAGCGACCGCTACGCGGCCTACCAGCTGCAGATCACCCCGGAGGCGACCGACCCGCAGCCGGTGTCCGCCGCATTGGTGAACAGCACGGAAGCCGAGAACGCGACGATCTCGGGCGCCTCCGTCTACAACCAGGACCCGTCGAGGGAGTGGTCGTTCATGGCCTCCGGTGGTCGGGATGTGGGCTCGTTCAACAAGGCGACGTCATCGGCTACCTGGAACGTGACGGTGCCCGCCACGGGCGACTATCGGCTCTCCATCCTCGGCGGAGCCAATCAGGCACCCGGGATGCATGCGCTGTTCATCGACGGGGGCTTCGATCAGCTCGTGAAGTACTCGGCCGACCTCGGCTGGGGGTACCGCGGCACCACCGACGTCATGCTCCACCTGACCGCCGGCACGCACGCGCTCTCCTTGCGTGCCAGCAAGGACGGCAGCACCCTGCTCCCCGGAGCCGACATCACGCTGGACCGCTTCGACCTCTACGACATCACCGCGGGTGAGCAGGCCGTCTACCCGGCCGCGGAAGCCCGGCTGGCCGGCGATGCCACGCTGTCCTGGAAGAGTCCGGCCGCACGCGGGTACGCGACGATCGCCGGCGACGCTTCCGCCACGTTCTTCGCGAGCACGGCGGAGACCGGCTACTACGACCTCACCGTGCACTCGGCGACGACGGGCACGGGCGCGACCCTCTCCCTCGGGGTGAACGGCCGCACGATCGACCTACCCGCCCCAAGCGGACCCGGCACGTTCGACTCGACCGTGCGGGTGTTCCTCCCCCAGGGCGTGAACGAGCTCACGGTGCGCGCCTCGGCAGGTACGGCCCTCATCGGCGGAATCTCGACCCTCCGCGGCGCCGCACAGAAGGCGGCTGACTCCGACCCGGCGGCGGTGTTCCACAGCGAGGCCGAAACGCTGCCCCGGTCGGGCGCAGCGGTGGTCCAGACCGAGCCGGCGAACTCCAACGGCTCGGCCGACGCTCAGGGCGTGGTGCGTGACGTCGGGTACATCGGCAACGGTGCGGCCAACACCCTCACCATCCCGCGCCCCTCGGGTTTCGCCGCCGGCGACTACCAGCTCGTGATCGCCGCCGCCAACGCCGACAAGTCCGCGGCGATCAACTACAACCCGCAGGTGATCAGCCGCTTCTTGGACATCACCGAGACCGGCGGCGATGTCGCGCGGGCGGCGTTCCGTCACAACTACTCGTGGAACAGCTTCTGGGACAAGACCGTGCCCCTCACACTGACCACGGACGCAGGCGCGCTGACCCTGGGCAACGCGACGGCATACGGTCCGAACGTCGACACGGTCACGCTCGCGCGCTTCGTGTCGGGTGCGCCCACGACGGTCAAGGCGCAGACCGGCCTCGGCCACTAGTGACGCAGTGGGGGCGTCGGCGAAGGCCGACGCCCCCACGCGGGGCCGTTGCGTTCCTGAGCGATGTGATCGAGGTTCGAAGCTTCGTGTAGCGAGGGCCAGGCCGGTGAGCAAGACGCCGAGAACAGAGCTTGTGCAGGCTGAACCGTCCCAGGTTTGATGCCGCTTCCTTTTGAGTTGAAAGGATGGCGTCATGCCGAAGTTGATCGATCCCGAGGTCCGTGAGCGGGCCGTGCGCTTGGTGCTGGAGCACCGGGCCGAGTACCCCTCGAACGCGAAAGCGATCGCGGCCGTCGCCCGCCAGGAAGGCGTCGGTGCCGAGTCGCTGCGCCGGTGGGTCGTGCAGGCCGAGATCGATGCGGGTGCCCGGGACGGGTAGACCAGCGAAGAGCATGCTGAGATCCGCCGGTTGAAGGCGGAGAACAAGCGGCTGCGGGAAGACGTCGCGATCCTGAAAGCCGCGGCGACTTTCTTCGCGGGGGAACTCGACCCCCGCAACCGTTGACGCTCGGCTTCATCGACCAGATGAGGTCGGGGGGCACGCGGTCGAGTCGATCATCCGCGTCCTGCGAGAGCAGGGCGTGCAGGTCGCCGCGCGCACCTACCGGGCCTGGAGGCAAGGGCGCGTCGCTGCCCGGACGGTCACCGACGCGATGGTCGTGGACGCGGTCCGTGACGCCGCCTGGCGCATCGAGATCCTGCCCGACGGGACGACCGGCGGCGGATGACTCCGGAGGGCCTGTACGGGCGGAAGAAGATGACCGCGCTGATCCGCCGCAACGCTATCGCAGGCGCGTCTCGCCGTGCCGTGGACCGGGCCATGCGGGTCCTCGGACTGTCGGGCATCACCCGGGCGAAGGGCATCCGCACCACGATCCCGGGCAAGGACGGGTGCGTGCCGGTGACCTGCTGAACCGGGACTTCACCGCCCCGCGCCCGGATCACACCTGGGTGACTGATTTCACCTGCGTCAGGACGTGGGCGGGCTGGGTGTATGTCGCGTTCATCGTCGACGTGTACTCGCAACGCATCGTGGCCTGGCACGCGCAGACAACGAAGCACGTCGACCTGGTAATGATCCCGTTGCGGATGGCTCTGGCAGCGCGACAGGGAAGACCACTCCGTCCGCCCGCGCCAGCTCATCCACCACTCCGATGCCGGGTCGCAATACACGTCGATCGTGCCGACCGAGCACCTCGCGCTGGAGGAGATCGCCCCGTCGATCGGGGCAAAGGAGACAGCCCACCATGACCACCCTCGAATCCGTCCGCTCCGGACACGTCGTCCCACAAGCACATCCATGTCGCGGCGGTGATGGACACGATCGGCGGGATTCTCGCGGCGTTGACGATCGCGACCGACGCCGGTGGATTCCGGCAACTGCTTGAATGGGCGACCGGGTTCGGGAAATTCGTCGCGTTCGGCGTCGAAGGAACCGGCTCGTATGGAGCGGCTCTGACCTCGTTCCTGCGCCGTCACGGTCACAAGGTCGTCGAGGCGGGACGCGCCGACCGCAGGTCGCCGCGGGCGAACGGCAAGTCGGACACACTCGACGCGGAGAACGCCGCAAGGTCCGTGCTCGCTGGGTTCGCTACTGCGGTCCCGAAGACCGCGCACGGGGCTGTCGAGATGATCGGCAGCTCAAGATCGCGCATGATTCCGCAGTCACCGACCGCACCGCGGCGATGGCGACGATGAAGGCGATGCTCGTGCACGCGTCCGACGAGCTGCGCCGTGCGACCAACAGGATGACGCAGATCAAGCTCGCTCGTCACCTCGCGGCACTCAGACCGCGAACATTGGGAACACCGGAAAGATGCGTTGCGTCACGCGCTGCGCTCCCTGGCCCACCGCTGGCAGAACCTGGACACGGAGGCCAAGGAGTTGTCTGGGAAGATCGAACAGCTCGTCACAGACACCGCACCGCAACTCCTGGAGCAGTTCGGCATCGGCGCTGACACCGCCGCGGAGATACGCATCGTCGTCGGCGACAACCCCGCTGCCTCAAGCGTTACGTCATCCGCGCGGTCTACCACCTCATCAAGGCCAACCGTGCAACGGGCGAAATCGCGAGTTGACAACTACAGGAGCGACAACGCTCGAGCGATGCACTGCGAGACCGCTCGCTTCCTTTAAAGGAACTGCTCTACGGCCTTCGCTGCGGGCATCGTGCCGTCCGTCACCTCGATGATCACGCGATTGACCTCAGGACAATGCAGGATCGCGTCGATGAACGCCGCAACATTCTCCCGACGAACGTCTCCGTAATCGATCGCCAAGCCCGCGGTGACGAGCCCATCACCCGGTTCGTTTCGCAGCGTTCCGGGGCGGACTATCACCCAGTCGAGGTCGGTTCGAGAAAGATAGACGTCAGCGGCCTTCTTGACGCTCATGTAGTGCTCGAAACCTGGATTCGGAACCTGCCCTCGACTCGCATCGGGGAACGCCGACACCAGCACGAACCGACGCACTCCGGCCTGTCGAGCCGCCCGGGCTGCCTTCTCTAGCCCTGCGCCATCGATCAATGTGGTCTGCTCGATACCCGTCCCATGCGCACCTGCCGAAAAGACGACTGCATCGTGACCGGCCATTTTCGCGGCCAGCTCTTCAACTCGATCGTCGATCAGGTCACCGCCGATGGGAGTTCCGCCTTCATCGATGATCGCATGCGCTTGCTGAGGGTCGCGATGCATACCGCTCACTCGATCACCCCGCGCCGTAAGAATGCGAGTCAGGGGCCGGCCGACTCCTCCGGCGGCGCCGATCTGGAACACTCTCATCGTTGTTTCGTCCTTCACTGTCGCGGCTGAGACACGACTCGGCTTTCGCCACCCGATCGTCGCGCTGTCGGCGTCGTGACGGTATGGCTTCCATTCCCCTGGTCTATGGTACAGACTATAGACCTACAAGGAGGTTGTTCCATGAAGTCGAGCCGATCCATCCGCATCGGTGTTCCCATCCGATTCGCTGAGCGCGACCACGCTGACCCTCGCGTCGCTGTCGCCCGCGACATCTTCGAGGCCGTCGTGGAGCTCGCTGCCGCGACGGGCGCAGAGGTCGCCCGGATCACCCCCAGCGACGACCTCGATGCCGCCCTGGAGTCCTGCGATGCATTCGTCCTCCCTGGCGGAGGGGACGTCGATCCTGCGCTCTACGGTGGCGCGACGGACGACGCGAACCTGTTCGGAGTGGACCAGGAGCAGGATGAGTTGGATTCGCGTGTAATCCAGTTCGGCATCGACAATGGCCGTCCGGTACTGGGGCTGTGCCGGGGAATGCAGCTGCTGAACGTCATCGCGGGCGGCTCGTTGCACATCGATCTCGGTCCGACCGACGTACCCCACGTGGGTCATTTCGACAACAGCGGTTCCGCGACCGCCGAAGAGGTCACCGTCATCCACGACGTCGCCCTCGAGCCGGACTCACTGGTAGCCGAAGCGCACGCCAACGCTGCAACTCTCACCACCGTGTCCGGGCATCATCAGGCAGTCGATCGTCTGGGAAAGGGACTGCGCATCACGGCCCGAGCGGCCGACGGATGCGTCGAGGCGATCGAGGGCATCGATGCGAACCATTGGATGCTCGGCATCCAATGGCATCCCGAAATCGCTAGCGAGGGCGACCCCGCGCGCCATGCACCATTTGCCGCGCTGAGCGCGGCAGCGGAGCGAGCACGGGAGGAACGGGACGCTCTCGTCACTGGATCCGGAGCAACCCGATGACCACGAGTTCCATCGCTCGCCCCGCATCGCGTCTCGATGCCGTTGTCCCGTCCCAGATCCGCGCGATCTTCGACCGCGCCGCGCAGATCGAGGCTGCGGGCGATCGAGTCCTCCATTTCGAGATCGGCCGTCCCGACTTCGACACTCCGGCGCCTGTGAAAGCCGCGGCGACAGCCGCCCTCGACGCCGGGCGAGTGCACTACGGTCCGAACCCGGGCACGATCGAACTGCGCCGGGCAGTCGCCGAGACGATGGGTCGCGACTTCGGACTGGATTACGATCCGGACGGAGAGGTGCTGATCACGATCGGTGCGAATGAGGCCGTCTTCTTGGCGATCATGGCGTTCTGCGAGGCCGGCGACGAGGTCATCATCCCGGTGCCGGCATGGCCCGCGTACGAGGCGTGCGTGCGGCTCGCGGGCGCGAAGCCGGTGTTCCTCCCGTTGAAGGAGGAAGACGGCTATCGCCTCGACCCTCAGAACCTTGCCGCGTTGATAACGCCGCGCACGCGCATGATCACAATGTGCACGCCGCACAACCCCACGGGAGCAGTGCTCGACCGCTCCCGCGTCGAGGCCATCGCTGACATCGTCCGCGATACCGACATCATCGTTCTGTCAGACGAGATCTACAGTGAGCTCGTCTATGGGGACGACGTGCATGTCTCGCCTGCCTCAGTCGCAGACTTGTATGAGCGGACCCTGGTGGTCAACGGATTCGCGAAGGCGTACGCGATGGACGGCTGGCGGTTGGGCTGGCTCACAGGCCCCCACGCATTGGTCACTCCAGCGTTGCGGATCCGGCAATTCACGACGACGTGTCCACCGACTTTCACCCAGGACGCGGCGGTGGCGGCTCTCCGAGACACCACAGAGGACCGTGAGCGCATGCGCCGGGCCTTCGCAGACCGTCGGGCGGCGGCGCTGGAACTGCTGGAAGGACAGGAGGTGCTGCGCGTCTCGGACGACGGCGGCGCGTTCTATCTGTATCTCAGCTATCCGGAACGGCTCGGCCCTGCCGGTGAGCTCGCGATCCGACTCCTCGAAGAGGAGCATGTCGCGCTCGTGCCCGGCACTGCCTTCGACCCGACCGGCGCAGGCGAGCACTCGCTCCGGCTGTCGTACGCCAGCTCGCTGGAGGACGTCCGCGAGGGCGTGACCCGCCTGATCCGATTCGCCACAGCCACAGCCACAGCCACAGCCACAGCCACAGCCACAGCCACAGCCTGAACCCGACACACCGACACTTACGAAGGAGAACAACTTGTCTCACGAATACTCGCGCGCAGTCGCCGAGGCGATCTGGGCGTCCGACGTGAAGCGGGTCGGGTACATCCCGTCCGTCACCGTCGCCCCCGTCATCCAGGAACTCGTCGCCATCGACGGTGGGGCTGATGGCGTATCGAAGCGCGTCACGCCGCTGTCCCGCGAGGAGGAGGCTGTCGGCGTCATGGGTGCCGTTTCGCTGGGCGGAGGCTTGGCGGCGATCGTCATGCAGGACAATGGCTTCGGCAACGCTCTGACCGCGCTGACCACCTTTTCGCTCTCCTATCATCTGCCGTTGCTGATCTTTGCGAACACGCGCGGGAGCCTCGGCGAGTACAACTCGATGATCCACTCGATCAGTGCCCCCGTGCCCCGTCTGCTCGAGGCCACGAGCCTGCCCTACGTAGAGCTTGACCGTCGCAGCGCGCCGCAGGACTGGCGTGCCGTCGTTGAAGAAGCCGCTGTGCACGCGGTCATGACGTTCCGCCCCATGGTCGTGCTCGGGTCGTTCTGGAACACCGACGGAAAGGTCGCCTGACATGAAGCGCATCGAAGTCCTCGAGATCCTCGCCGACCTCACCGACCACCACCCCGTCGTCGTCACCTGCGCCGCGACCAGCCGGGAACTGGCATCTGTCAAAGACGGCGACAACCACTTCTACCTGCTCGACGCGATGGGCCTGGTGGGCTCCGTCGCCACCGGGATCGCCCTGGATCGCTCCGCTACCGCGACCAAGGTCGTGGGCATCGAGGGCGACGGGTCGCTGTTGATGAATCCGAACGTCTTGCCCACAGGCGGATTCCTTCGACCGAACCTGCTGTTGGTCGTCATCGACAACGAGGTCTACGGCTCGACCGCAGGCCTGCCCACTTATTCGTCGCGCGTGAACCTCGCGGGGCTCGCCGACGCGGCCGGTTGGAAGGTCGGCACCGCCACGGAGGAGACGAGTATCCGCTCCGAATTCGCCCGCCTCGCGAGCATCCCCGGCCCGACGTTCCTGCACATCCCCATCGAAGCAGGCAACGCGACGGGCATCGCCAAGCTTCTCGTCGACCCGGTCAACATCACCAACCGCTTCGGAGCCTGGCTGCGTCAGTCCAATGAGGCGTCGGCATGACGGACCGAAACGGGGACGCCGGCGTCGACGTCATCGATCCGTCCACCGGGCAGGTCATCGAACATCACGAGTACACCACCCAGGCTGAGCTGGACCGCATCCTCGACGGGGCGGCTTCGGTCGCATCGGAATGGGCGCTCAGCGACATCGACACCCGCGTGGCGTTCATCCGCCGACTCGCTGAGCTCCTGCGCGAAGGACGTGAGACTTTCGCTCGGCAGATCGTGTCCGAGATGGGAAAGCCGTTCTCGCAGGCCGAAGCGGAGATCGACAAGTCGATCCTCACCTGCGACTTCTACGCGGAGCAGCTTCCTGGGTTCCTCGAACCGGAAAGCGTCGACCTCGGCGGCGACCTCGGCCTGGTCGCCATCCGGCCGCTCGGGGTCGTGCTGGCGATCCTGCCATGGAACTATCCGTGGTGGCAGGTCGTGCGCGCGATGCTCCCGGCGATCGCCGCCGGCAATGCGGTCGTCTTGAAGCATGCCGATTCGGTCACAGGCTGCGCGAAAGAGATCGAGCGCGTGTTCACCGAAGCGGCCGGCCTCGGTATCCTCCGCACAGTCGTGCTCCCGCCGGAAGGCACCTCGGCTCTCATCGACGCACCACAGGTCGCCGCCGTGACCTTCACTGGCAGCGACCGGATCGGTGCACTCGTGGCATCCCGCGCCGGCGCGGTAGTGAAGAAGTGCGTACTCGAGCTCGGCGGCTCCGACCCCTTCATCGTGCTCGCCGATGCCGACCTCGAGACCGCGGCCGCTGCCGCGGTGCGGTCTCGATTCTCCAACAATGGGCAGTCCTGCATCGCGGCGAAACGCCTCCTCGTGCACGAGGCCGTGTTCGGCGACTTCATCGACGCCCTGACGCCGTTGGTTGCACGCCTGCGCGTGGGCGACCCCATGGATCCCGAGACCGACATCGGCCCTATCGCGCGTGCCGACCTGCGCCAAACGCTTGCACGTCAGCAAGCCAAGGCAGCCGCGGACGGGGATCGCCTGCTGGCGACGGCGTCGAAACCGGATGGTCCTGGAGAATGGTTCGCACCGGCGATCTTTGAGCCCGCGACCGCTGACTCGGTGCTGCTACGAGATGAGGCCTTCGGACCGCTCGGTGCCGTGACATCGGCGGCCGATGACGATGCGCTGATCCGGCTTGCCAACGACTCAAGGTTCGGGCTCAGCAGCAGCCTGTGGACCCGCGACACCGACAAGGCTCTTGTACTGACACGACGCATCGAGGCGGGCGCGGTGTTCATCAACGGGATCTCCGCCACAGATCCTCGTCTTCCCACCGGCGGCATCAAGGCCAGCGGCTACGGCCGCGAACTCGGACACTGGGGACTCACCGAGTTCGCCAACGTGCAGGCTATCCGCGTACACCGTTGAGCTCAGGCTGCGACGGCGTCTTCCGGTTGCCGGGTCTCCGCCCGATACCATCCGGCGCCACGGCCTCCGGCTACGGGACGAGCGTGGGCTTGATCGCCAGCAACGTCTTGAATGTCGCTCGCGTCCGTTCGATGTGGGCACACATCCGCGCCTCCGCGATGTCCGCGTCTCGAGCCCGGATCGCGTCGAAGATGGCCTCATGCTGATCAGCGTCCTCATCCGGAGTGACGCCAAGATCGAGAATGTCGAGCGGAGTGAACAGCTCTCCACGGAGCTGGCGAACAGCCGCCGACAGCCTCGAGGAACGGGCCGCGGACGCGACCGCCGCGTGGAACCGGGAGTCGGCGACACGGAACTCTCCCTGCGTGCGGACCTTCCGTAATTCCTCGATAGTGGCGCGCATGAGTTCGAGGTCGTCGGCTGTCCTTCTCAGGGCCGCGAATCGTGTGGTGGCCATCTCGATTCCGATGCGGAAATCGAACAGTTCGTCCAGGGCAGCTGACTCGGCGATCATGCGCGTGCGCCATGCCTGCACCGGCTCGCTCAGGTCGGTGACGTAGGCCCCACCATATGGGCCGCGGCGGATCTCCACATATCCCTCGTCCTGCAGAATTCGCAGAGCCTCTCGGAGCGTCACGCGCGAGACGCCGAACTGGTCGGCGAGCTCTCGTTCAGAGGGGAACCGCTCGCCCGGCTGGAACTCCCCCATGTGGATGCGGGCGCGGAGCGCTGCGGCAAGACTGTCAGGAATCCGCGTGCTCGTCATATCCAGCTCCATGACTCAACGGTAGCCGATTGGAGTGCTCTCCATACCAATCTCGCGCATTGACGCCGGAGGGATGCCTCATTCCCGCGAGCAACATGTGCGATCGTCGCCCGACCAGGTCACGCACGGCCGATGCCGCTTCTCGCTGCACCATCAGCCGCGCGTGCCCGGAGGTCCTTGTCAACGCGTCATCGGGCCGCCTCCGCCTGAGCTTCACGTTCCTCTGTTGCGATCTCGCTCGACACCTCGCGCATGGATTCAGCGATCTGCGGGTTGGCCCTCATATATCGCGTGCCCTCGTGGACGCCCCAGTAGTAGAAGGCGATCGAGCCTCCCGCAACGATGATGGAGTCCCACGGCGCCGCGATGATGTGTATGCCGAAGCCGCCGAGGAAGCACGCCACATAGAGGAAGACGTAGAAGATGATCAGCCAGAGTCCGCCACGAAGATCCTGGCGGGAGTGCTTCTGCGCGAAGAAGGTGACGAAATACCAGAGGAAGCCGATGCCGAGAAGGGGAATCGTGGGAAGAATCGTCGCCCACGGAACCCAAGTGACCACCAGGCCGCCCGCAGCGAAAGTGATCGGGGCAAGAATGCCGACACCCCGTAGCCGAGTCGCCGAGGTAGTGACACCCGCGCGCCGGAAAACGCCGGCCGACACCGAGGCGACGCCGAATGTGAGCGCACCCAGAATTCCGATGATGCTGACGATGGCGTGCCAGCTCGGCAACGGGAGGAGGAATGCGAGTCCCACAAGGAAGTTCACGGCCAGAGCACGCCGAGGCACTCCCCACTTGTCGTCAATCTTCTGGAGCCATCGCGGCAGGAAGCCGTTCTTCGCGAGCGCGAACACGTTTCGCGCGTTCGAGCCGACACCGACCATCGCAGCCCCCGTCGGTGAGAGCCCGGCATCAGCGATGAGAATCCAATAGAGCCATTGAAGTCCGAGAGCAAGCGCGAGTTCCGCGAAGGGCGAGTTGAAGTTGATTCCGTGCCACCCTCCCGCGATATCGCTCTTCGGGGTGGCAACGATGAATGCGAGCTGAAGTCCGATGTACAGTGCGATGCTGAAGACAATGGTCGTGACCATCGCCCTCGGAATGTTACGTCTGGGATTCTTGACTTCGCCGGAGATCGTGATGATCACGGCGGCTCCGTTGAAGGAGAAAAGGATGCCCCCGGTGGCGATGATCGCCAGTGCCGCCGAAGCGCCGTAGGGGGCGAATCCGCCACCCGCCGAGAAGTTGCCGACGCCTCCAGCGCCGCCAGCTCCGGCGAATCCGCTGATGAAGAGTGCAATGATCGCCGTGGTCGGGATCAAGACCTTGATCGCGGTGACGAGGTTATTGCTCTCGGAGAAAAGCTTGACGCCGAAGTAATTCAGCAGCGTGAAGCCCGCGAGCAGGGCGGCCGCACAGAAGACACCCAAAGGTGTGAGCGAGCCACCGGCGAAGATCCCGGGAATGTATGAACTTGCGTACTGCATGACCGCGGCGGCTTCCAGTGACGGAGTCCCGATCACAGCGACGACGCCGCACCAGCCGATCACGCCAGCGGCAAACCGTCCATTCGAATAGAGCGGGTAGCGGCTGGTCCCGCCGGACTCAGGGTGCGTGATGCCCAGTTCGGCCGTCACCCAGGCGAGCGCCAGCATGATCGCTCCCCCGACCACCCACGCAATCAGGGACGCAGGGCCTGCCGCTTGCGCTGCGAACATCGCCGCGAACAGCCAGCCCGACCCGATGACGCTGCCGATGCCCATCGCCACCAGGGACCAATATCCGAGCTTTCGCTGTAAGCGACGATCGTCGACGGTGAGAGCGGCTGTCACTGTTGCCGGTTCTGCCATGATTCCTCCATTGGTTCATGATCCGGTGGACTAAGGTCTAGCTGCTAGACCATATACCAAACTTACCATGACCCGATTCTTTGTGTCGAGTGCCCCTCTCTTCTTTGTGCTCTTCTTTGCCTCGAGTGCCCGATTGACCTCAAGGCGGCGCGTTGCCACTGTGTACGCACCTGGCCTTGGCCTCTGCTCGACCGCGTCGGATATGATGGTCATACCGTCGATCAATCAGAACTGATCGAGATGAGTGCACAGAGGAGAATCTCGTGGATGAGATCGGTTTCGCAGTCAACGCCCGCTACCGCGTGCAGTCGGATCACCTCGAAGACGTCCTCGAACTGCTCAATACGTTCGCGAGCCTCAGTCGGCTTGAGCCGGGCAGCATCGACTACCAGTATTTCCAGAATCCGCAGGATCCGCAGGATCTGTTGATCCTTGAGCAATATCCGAGCGAGGCGGAGTTTCAAGCCCATTTGGATAGCGAGCACTTCCGCTCCATCGCACGCGATCAGATCATCCCGCGACTCGAGTCGCGAGTCGTAATGCGATACGTACCGCATGCGGACTGAGCATCGGACCGGTCCGCGATGCTCCGAACCAGTCCGATGCGCGTCATTCCGGTTGATCGCCCTCAGGCAACGCCGTCATTTCCATTGACCGGTGCGGCAAGCAGTTCCCGCAAGTTCGCGTCGACCTCATCGATGAAGCTCTTCTCAAATCCGTTCAAGCCGAAGTGGCCCGCGACGCTGTGAAGCACCCGCAGCTCACTGTTCGCGATGAGCGCCTGCTCCTTTGCACAGTCGGTCACGAGAAAGAACATGTCGTGATCGATGGGCATGACGAATGTCTTCGCCGTGATCCTGGCGAGTGCGGACCCCAGGTCGCCACCCGTGCCACGCGCAACGTCACCCCTTTGCCATTTCCACCCCATGGTGAGCAGCGCGTTGGGGTCCATCATCTGGAAGAGAGGGCGCACGAACCGGGCCTGAAAGTCGTCAAAGCTCACGAAGGGCGGCTCGCCTTCAGACATAGGCCCGTCTTCACGCCAGAATTCGGTGTTCCAGAACTCGGGCGAGAGCCCCATCACGGCCCAAATGTCTGCGTGCCGCGCAAGTCCGGAAGCCACGTCCAGATGGGTTTCGTACTCCCCCCCATTGAAACCTGGGTCACTGGTGATGGCGTCCATCAGCGTGTTCGTGAACAAGTGATCGTGGGCGGTGTTCTGCGCTGTGCCCGCGATGGGCGCTGCACGAAGCACCTTCTCAGGGAATCGGACCGCCCACTCCCACGTCTGCTGCGCCCCCATCGATCCGCCGACGACGAGTGCAAGCTGCTCGATGCCGTACACCTCTCGCAGTAGTTGCTCCTGCGCGCGAACGTCATCGCTGATGCGCACCTGCGGGAACTTCGACATCGCGATGGAGTCGTCGGTCGAGGTATGCGGGGATGTCGACAGGCCATTCCCGATCTGATTGACAATGATGATGAAGTACTTCTCGGGGTCGAGAGCACGGCCTGGCCCGATGTACAGAGAGTCCCAGGCCTGGTGCGTCCCGGAGAACCAGGTCGGTATCAGGATGGCGTTGCTCTTGTCGTCATTGAGGACTCCTCGAGTCGCGACGGCAAGCTGGAGATCCGGTATGACCGCGCCCTCCTCGAGTTCGAACCGGCCCAGGGAGTGCATGTCATACGCACCTTGGACCTCCGCGGTGTAGAAGGGGTTATGGAGCATCGTCGTCATCCGCCTTGCTTCGGGTCGTTTACATGAGTGCTGCCGCAGGTGGCTTTGCGCCGGCGCCCGCGTGCAGAGATCTTGACCGCCCGTGCGGAGCGGCCAAAGAGATGTCCGTCGACGGTTCAGTCCAGCGCGGTCAGTGCCCACGCAAGATGTTCGGCGAACGCCGCAGGGTTCTCCGCATGAGGGAAATGACCGAGGTCCGGCATCTCGTGATAGATCGCTCCTGGGATCATCTGGGAGAGCTCCTCGGTGGCCGCCGGTGGGACCGTGTAGTCGAAGGCACCAGACATGAGCACCATGGGTGGCGTCGACTCCGAGAACATCGGCGCTACGTTTCTGATGTCCCAGCATGTGGTGTAGTACACGATGTCACGTTCGTACACTCCGTATCCGCCTTGCGAGTACCCCCACCAGACCCGATCACGGTCACTCTTCGGGGAGTTCGGTGACATCAGCCCGTAGGTCCACTCGGGCACGAAGAGCGCCTGATTCACCTTCGAGTTTCGGAGCCATGCGTTATGACGGCTGCCCACTCGCGGACCGACCTGGCATCCGATCGCCGCCGCGATAGATGCCGGGTAACGCGCCGCAACTTCCACCACCGCGGCCCCCGCCATGGATGCCCCCACGAGCACCGGCGGCTCGTCGAGCTCCAGTGCGGCGATCACTGCGGCGATGCATCTGGCGTACGTCTCACTAGTGAGTTCGTAGTCGAGCACTTGTCTTCCGCGAGCAGGCGACGATCGTCCGTGCCACGGCAGGTCGAAGCTGATCAAACGCCGTCCCGGAAAGCGACTGCTCGCCAAGGAAAGCAGCCCGTGGAACTGCGTGCTGTCTGCGCCAGCCGTGTGCAAGAACACGATAGGACGACCACTGCCAGTCGATTCGACGTAGATGTCACACGTTCCCCAGCCGTCCACGTCGACGAGCAGATACCTTCCCTCGATACGAGAAAGGTCCGGAGGTGTCTGCTCGACTTCCACTCTGCCCGCAAGAATCTCGATCGTGCGGCGCACGAGGTGAAGATGCTGTGCGAAAGCAAGGTGGTCTCCCAACACCTCCCCGGCCCCACGCGGGGAGAGGTGGGCGAGGAGATGCTGGCTACCGGGCGCCGGCGCGTTCGCGAGGAGAGCGATCCAGGAATCCTCGTCCAAGACCACGGTGAACTCCGCTCCCGAGCCGCCGCGCGGCTTTCCATCCTGGACCCGGATCTGGACCAGCGTGGCGGTTGGCGTCGCGAGCGCAAAGATGGTGTCGGCGCCGAGCGCGAGCGAAGCGAACTCCTTGTCTGCCGCGAGGCGGGCGAGAAGGGAACTCCGATCGATGGTGAACGTCATATCGAACTCGGCGACTTCTTGGCCGACATCAGTCATCCGACTTGCCGCTGTGCGCATCGACGGTCGGTTCAAGCGGATCGACGCCCACGACATCCTGCCAGGCTTCAACTCCCCATTGAAACGCGACGACGCCGGCTTCCGGCAGTGCGATCTCGATGGCCTCGAGAATCTCCCGCGGCGTCAGCCCGAGATCAAGGGCCACCTGGATATGGCTGCGCAGCTGCGGCAGCGGAGCACGCATGACCGTCAGGCTGATGATGAAGAGCAGCTCCTTGGTCCGCCGATCCAGCGAACGCTGGTCGAGATACGCCGCACTCACGACATGGTTTGCCGCCTGCAGAACGGGGAAGTCTGCTGCGGCCATCACCTTGTGGTAATCGAGCACGTATCCGCGCTTCGTGGCCATGTCATCAATGTAGCTCTGCGCAACGTCGGTCATGGAACTTCTCCCTGATTGTGGTGTTGGTGTGCGGGTCGTGGTCAGCTCTGAGTAACCAGGGCGGGGTCTTCGTGGTCGCCGTCGGTGGCGAGGCCGATCAGGCTTTCCCGACGCTTTCGCCACAAGTAGATCGCGACGGTCGCCCCGATGAGATACCAGACCGCCACGATCGGACCAGCGAGGCTAAGTGGGAACGTGAGCGGTGCGATCCAACTGAACACCGGGATGGCCGCCCCTGCGAAGAACGCCGGAATGAGGAATGCCACTCCGGCCAGGGGGACGATGATGTGGAGGAAAACCCGGAAGTCCTTGCGCTTGAAGCGGAGGAAGTAGATCGGACAGGCGATCGCTGCGATCAGGTAGATCGGGAGGATGGCGATGGTGAGAACCTCGCCGAACATCACGTACCCCTCAACCGGGCCGAGGATGCCGGCGACCACGATCGTGAGCACGATCTCGATTGCGAACACCAGGAACACGGCGTGTGTCGGAGACTTGGAGCGGGGGTTCGTCCGCGCGAACACCGCGGGGATGGTGCGATGGTGTGCCATTGCCCAGACCAGGCGCGACGCCGCCATGCCACCACCCGTGGCGCACGCGAGGCACGAGTTCATGAGGGCGATCAGCACCGCGATCCATCCAACCCCCCAGAGCTTCTGGGAGATGGCCAGCCAGCCGTTGCCTCCCTGGAAGTTCAGGAAGTCGACCATCTTCTCCGGGCCGAAGAACACTGTGATCGCGTATGTCGTGAGAACGTAGAAGACGCCGACGAGGAGTGTTGCGCCGATGATCGCACGCGGGATGTTACGGCGCGGGTTCTTCGTCTCGGCGGCGAGTGGTCCCGCAGCCTCGAATCCGATGAAGGCGAGGAAGCCGTAGATGGAGCCCGCGACGACACCGGACATGCCGTGGAAGCCGCCGGCGTTCGCCTCAGCCGGTGTGAAGACCTGAAGCGTGTTGTTCGGTCCCGCCACGACGATGAGCACGATCGCCAGGATGACGAACACCGCGATCTCGAAGACGCCGAGGATGACGACGATCTTGGTACCGAACTTCACACCGAAGTAGTTCAAAGTGAAGGCGACTGCCATGCATACGGCGGTAGCGGCGATCCAGGTGACCGTGTATCCGGTTCCAGCCGCCTTCGGGAAGATGGTGCTCGCGATCAGGTTGCCGAACACGAGGCACAGGTATGGGCCTGCGCAGATGTAGACGAACGGGTAGACCCACGCCGTGACGAAGCCGATCCCGCTGTGGATCGCTTTGCCGACGTAGGATGCCAGGCCGCCGGCTGTGGCCATGTGCTTCGCGAGTTGCCCGATGGCAACAGCCACGAGTAGACACCCCACGAGAGCGATCAGCACGCCAAAGGGTAGCGAGCCTCCAGCGAATCCGCTGCCTGACGGGATCGCGTAGGCCGCTCCGGACGCTGGGCCCATCGCCGCGATCGAGACGAAGAGCACTTCGGTAAGCGTGACGTTTCCTTTCGCGAGGCGATCTACGCCGCTGCCCGCGTCGACTCCGCCCGTCATAGTGCTCACCTGCGCCTGAGCGCTCGGGTTGGTGACCATCTTTCCGCCTTTCGGATCGTGCCCCACCGTTGGGACATCGACATACGGTATTACCGTAAGCCATATTACGATAATATGGTCAAGAAGAGAAGAAGAAGTTTCATCTCATCGTCGACATGACGATCAACGGGCTGATCTCGGGGATGCCCACTGGCCATTCGACAAGGGGCCGTGACCACCAGCGCGACAAGAGCGCGAGCGCCGCCCTCAGTCGCCTTCGACCTCGCGGTCAGTGCGCGCGGCGCCGGCCGGGCCCAGCGCTCGCGCGGTCCAGCTCTCCCGGAAAGCGTCGATGATCGAAGCCATCTCTCGGCTCTGCGCACTTCGGCGCAGATTGTCCGCCGCCAGCTCGAGCAGTCGATTGGCTGCACAGCACAGGTCCGGGTCCGCCAGTCCGCGGGTCGCCGAGATGGCCCAATGATCTTCGAGACCTTCACAGATCTCCCTGGCGCGATCGCCGGCGACGTCGTCGTTCGTCAGCGCCGCCAGGACTGCCGTAGGAACCATCCACCCGTCGTCCGGAAGCGAATCGATGTATCGCACCTCGAAGAACCCGCGTGGACGCACGAAGGGGAAGAGCGTGGAGAGATGCAGTTCGAGGTCGGCCACAGTCGGTGCGGCCCTGTCCGGCACCACGCGGTCGCCGAATCGGATCCAGTCATGCAGGCTGGCGCCCCGCGGCGCACGCCAGTTGCCGTCCGGTCGTTGTACGAGCATGAGCGGCGCATCCATCGCCCACTGCGCGTACGAGTCACTGACCGAATGATGCGCCCGTGCGGACGGTACACCCGTGCGAGCAGGATCAAGGTGCATCCAGATCGCCATCCTCGACAGCGCACGATGGACAGGACGAATCGTCGAGTTCGCGAACGTCGCTGCGAGCGTCGGCCCGATGGCGTACAAGAGATCCCACCGGCCCGGAATCTGCTGGGGAGTCTCCCCCGCCTCGACATTGACCTGGACGGACGCCGTCGCACACATCATGCGCCGCCCGAACGGCTCCCAGGGGCGCCAGTACTCCTCCATCGCGACATAGCGCGGAGTGTCGAGTACGCGACGCAGGGGCCGAACCGCGTCGAACCCGACACCAACTAGCTCGATGCCGTGCGCGACTGCTCGCTCGCGCAACGGCACGAGGTCTGCCTTGACCGTCCCCACGAGCTCGGCGAGGGAGGCCGAGGGGGCGGAGCTCAGTTCGATCTGCCCTCCCGGTTCGAAGCTCACCCGCCCGCTGAGACCTTCTCCCAACAGCTCTATCGAGGGAAGGGCATCGGCGTATCGTGACGAGCGAGCATGCGCCGCCATGAACTCGATCTCCACCCCGATGCGACCCCGCGGACCAGGTGCGAAACACGCATGGAGATGTTCCTCTACTGCGGCCTCGGTCAGGCCGGTCGAATGATCCGGCACTGCCAGCTCGCGCGGCGCGATCAGCTGGCGAAGAGAGCCGCTTCGACGACCCGCGCCCCCGGGATCCGCGGCTTCCAACTCTACGCCAGGGACCTCCGGATCTCGCCCGTCGGATCCAGCCATGACGCGCATTTGAGCACGCCCGCCCTCATCGACGAGAGATCGGGGACCTTTCACGGTGAACTCCTTCGACCAGACCCTCGTGACCCAGAACCTCGCCTTAACGAAGTAAGGTACTACGGTACTACCGTCATTGCAACGCGGGAACCTTGACCACATATGAAACTGATTCAGTTTAAGATGGAACACGCACACTGCGCGAACGAAGGGAACGCACCAATGGCGAACAGCCAGAACCTCAAGACGATCTCCACCGCCGACCACGAGGCTGCGAAAGCCGCACTCGACGGTTACATCGAAGGGCTCGAAACGGGCAGCTTTACGCGCATCGCCGACTCCTTCTGGGAGAACGCGACGATGACCGGTGTCACTCCCGCTGGTTTCGTCGAAGGATCTTGGCGAGAGCTCGAGGGATATGTCGAGCAGTTCGGCGCTGCGCCCGAGCAGATCAGCCACGTCGATGTCGTCTCCATCACCCCCACCTCGGCTCTCATCCGCATTGACATCGAGAACCTTGCCGACGGGACGGACTGCACCGACTTCCACACCGTCGTCAAGAAGGACGGCGCATGGAAGGTCATCGCCAAGGTCTTCCACGTCCACGGCTGAACAACTCCGACCGCCATCGCACGCCATCGCGGCGGCGGTCCGAGACCGCTTGCCGAGTTCACATAACATGGCGAGGTGCCTTTGTACGACCTTCTCGACGATCCGTCCTTCCGGTACGGGGCGTACAAGCAAGCCACGCAACAGCGGAGCCGCGAGCGTCTCTCGCGCGTTCTGGACGTCACCAGGAACCTTCTGATCAACGAAGGACTTCAATCGGTGAACACCACCAGAGTCGCCGCCGAGGCCGGCGTGTCGGTCGGCTGGATGTACACCTTCTTCGAGAACCGCGAAACTCTGCTCGAAGAGATCCTCGTCGGCTGCCTGCGCGGCTTGGACCATGCGATGGCCGACGCAGGTCTCGACCTCTCCGATGAGCAATGGCGGACGCGAGCCGACGCAGGAACCGCCGCATGTATCGAGTACTTCGCGCACGACCACGCGTTTCGCGGGCTGTGGTTCGCTGAAGAATTCTCCGGCAGAATGCTGCAGGTCAACCGCATGCACGATGATCTGATGGCCGCCTGGCTCGCGTCGACGATGCCCCCGTTCCGCCCCGACGCACCACCCGTGGATCCCTTGACGGTCGCCGAGATCTTCGTCGGGATGCTCGACAAGGGGGTCGATCTCGCATTCCGACGCGACCCGAACAGGATCGACCCCGCCGTCGCGGCCGAAGTCCGCCGCTCGGCCGTGGCCTACCTGGACCAATACCTGCCGTAGCTGTATCAGCCATTCCGGACCGTGCCCCTCAGAACTTGATGCCGACGTACTTGGTCTCGAGGAACTCATCGAGACCTTCCGACCCGCCTTCTCGACCGAGACCCGAAGTCTTCACACCCCCGAAAGGTGCTGCCGGGTTGGACACGATCCCCTGATTGACTCCCACCATCCCCGACTCCAGCGCCTCCGCCACGCGCATCGCCCTGCTGAGGTCTCGAGTGTAGAAGTAGCTCACGAGTCCGTACTCGGTGTTGTTGGCCAACGCGATCGCATCCTGCTCATGACGGAAAGTGGTGATCGGAGCGACCGGTCCGAAGATCTCCGAGTGCATGATCGACGCATCTCGCGGGACGTCCGCGAGCACAGTCGGCGGGTAATAGTGACCGACGCCGCGTGGTCGCAGGCCACCGGCAGTGACCTTCGCCCCCTTCTCGACCGCGTCGGCGACCAGGAGGGCGACCTTTTTGACTGCTCGTTCGTCGACCAGCGGCCCCACGTCGACGCCTTCCTCCGTCCCGTCCCCGACTTTCAGGGCGCGCATGTGCGCAGCAAGACCGCGCCCGAACTCCTTGGCCACGGATTCGTGCACGATGAATCTGTTCGCCGCGGTGCAGGCCTCACCGTTGTGGCGCATCTTCGCCACCATCGCCCCGGCGATCGCGGCATCGACATCCGCGTCGTCGAAGACGATGAACGGCGCGTTGCCGCCGAGTTCCATCGACACCTTCAGTACCCGCTCAGCGGATTGCTGGATCAGTCGCCTCCCCACGTCGGTGGATCCGGTGAAGGTGAGTTTGCGCAGGCGATCGTCGCGGATGAGCAGCTCGCACACCTCCCCCGCGCGAGTGGTGGGAATGACATTCAAGACGCCGTCGGGCAAGCCCGCTTCCGCGAGCAGCGCCGCGAAGGCCAGCGCGGTCAGCGGCGTCTGGGCCGCCGGCTTCAGCACGATCGTGCACCCGGCCGCCAGTGCAGGAGCGATCTTGCGCGTGGCCATCGCGAGGGGAAGGTTCCACGGGGTGATGGCCAGTACCGGACCAACGGGTTGCTTCATCGTCATGAGACGACTGCCTCCCGAGGGGGCGACCGCGTACATGCCTCTGATGCGGACTGCCTCTTCTGCGAACCACCGCAGGAACTCCGCACCATAGGTCACTTCGGCGCGCGACTCGGCGAGCGGCTTGCCCATCTCGAGTGTCATCAGCAATGCGAAGTCGTCCGCTCGCTCCACGAGCATCTCGAAAGCCCGAGAGAGAATGGTGCTCCGCTCTCGCGGATCCGTCGCTGCCCACGATGGCGCCGCCGCGCATGCGGCGTCCAGAGCGGCGGTCCCGTCCTGGATCGAGGCATTCGCGACATGGGTCAGGGTCTGACCGTTCGCGGGATTCTCGACGGCGAAAGTGCCGGCGCTCCTGCGCCACTCACCTCCGATGAACAGTCCGGTGGGTACAGACGAGATCAGGTCGTGCGAGCGGTGTGCACTCATCATTGCGCGCTCCTTCGTGAGTGTGAACAGATGGGGGTGAGCCGGTGGCACCGCAAGTTAGTCGGCGGCGTGAACGGCGGGCAGATCGGAGACCCGTGACCGGCCGAGCTCGCGCAGAATCGCGTCCGTATGCTCCCCCACCTCGGGAATCGCGTCCATCCGAGGTTCCTTCCCAGGAAAGACAATCACCGGAAGGGTCGCAAGGAGTGGACCCACCGGCGAGTCCACGCGCCTCTGCCGACCCCGCCCGACGATCTGGGGATGGTCGATGACCTCGGCCACCTCACGCCGACGGCCGCACGCGATGTGCGCTGCATCCAACCTCGCCTGCAACTGCGCAGCCGACAGGTCGCGCAGGGCCTCTTCGATCAGCGCGTCGAGTTGGCCCCGATTGGCCACACGGGAGGAACCGTCGACGAACCGCGGGTCGCGGGACATCAACGCACGCCCCAAAACCTCTTCGCAGAAGTTCACCCATTCGCGATCGTTCTGCACCGCGAGAACGAACTCGACGCCGTCCCCACTGCGGTACGTGCCATATGGCGCGATCGCTGCATGGTTGATTCCGGACCGAGCGGGGGCGACACCGCCGTACTGCGTGTAATAGAGCGGATAGCCCATCCACTCGACGAGCGAATCGAAGAGACTGATATCCAACTGTGCGCCCTCGCCGGTTCGCTCACGTTGGTAGAGCGCGGACAGGATACCGGCGAAAGCGTACATCCCGGCACCGATGTCGGCGGTTGGAATCCCTGTCTTAGCGGGCTCGTCCGGCGATCCCGTGACGGAGACCAGGCCCGTCTCGGACTGAATGAGCAGGTCGTAGGCCTTGGCCTCACGGTAGGGGCCCGACGTGCCATACCCGCTGATCGAGCAGGTGATCAGCCCGGGGAACTGTTCTCTCAGTTCGGCCGGCCCGAGACCGAGACGCTCGATCGCGCCAGGCGCCAGATTCTGCACGAAGACATCCGCCCGCTCGACGAGTGCCAGCAGGAGATCGCGATCGTTCGGGTCTTTGAGATCGAGCGCAATGGATTCCTTCGACCTGTTCAGCCAAACGAAATGACTCGACATGCCCTTCACCGTCGAGTCGTACGCGCGGGCGAAGTCGCCCGCTCCCGGCCGCTCCACCTTGATCACCCTGGCGCCCAGGTCGGCCAGTTGGCGAGTCGCGAACGGCGCAGCGACCGCCTGTTCGCAAGAGACGACGGTGATGCCCTCAAGTGGAAGGTGGGAACCGATCGGCATCAGATGCTCCTGCCGCCGTCGATAGGGAGAACCGTGCCCGTGACGAACCTGCTCGCGTCGGAGGCGAAGTAGCAGATCGCCTCGGCGACATCGCCGGGCTCCGCGAGGCGCCCCAGCGGAATGGATTCGATGAACCGCTCACGCGCACCCTCGGGGTTGTCCGGGCCCAGGAAGTGCGGCAGCATCGCCGTGTCCGTCGCGACAGGCGCGACGGCATTGACACGAATCTGATCCGACGCGAGCTCGAGCGCGAGCGTGCGGGCGAGGTGGTTGGCAGCCGCCTTGCTGGATGCATATGCGGCGAAGCCCGGACGAGTGCGTTCACCCATGATCGACCCCGTCACGACGATCGAGCCGCCACCGCCCGTCCGCATGGCTCCGACCGCCGAGCGGACGCAGAGCCAGACGCCTTGCACGTTGACCCGGAAGATCTGCGCGAACTCGTCAGGGTCGATCTGCTCGAAAGGCCGCGGAAACCGCGCCATTCCGGCGTTGCATGCGAGCACGTCGAGGCGACCGAACTCGCTCACTGCGGCGGCCACCATCGCGTCCGTGTCAGCCACCTGCGTGACATCGGCTCGCACGCCGACGGCAGATCCTCCGCGCTCCCTGATCGCGTGTGCGACCCGCTCGGCTCCTTCAGCGTTCAGGTCGGCGACCACGACGTGCGCGCCCCGCTCGGCGAGCATTTCGACGGCAGCGCGCCCGATCCCGCTCGCGCCGCCGGTGACAACGGCGACCTTGCCGTCAAGTGTGATCGCCATGACCATTCCTCCACGCTGAACTCGTAACATATATGACTTTTAGAATCATACATGAAAACGGATTTCTCGTATAGAGTTGATCCAGCGCCACCGACAGCTAGGAGTCCATTCATGCGCGAATACGACGTATCGGATCTCGCACGAGTCGTTCGCGACCTCTGCATCTCGGCGAACGTGGAGATTCGAGAGGATCATCTCGCCGCATTGGCTCGCGGGCTCAACATGGAGAAGTCACCGATAGGTTGCCGCGTGCTGCAGGGACTGATCGACAGCGCCGAGATCGCCAAGACAGAGAGACTGCCTTTCTGTCAAGACACCGGCTATGCCGTGGTCTTCTTGCACGTCGGACAGGAGGTGCACTTCGTCGGTGGCGACCTGGTCGCAGCCGTCAACGAAGGCGTGGCGAACGGATACCGCGACGGCTACCTTCGCGCGTCGATCGTGAAGAGCCCGATCGACCGGCGCAACACCGGCGACAACACTCCCGCCATGATCTACAGCCACGTCGTCCCGGGTGAGGACATCCTGGTGACGGTTCTTATCAAGGGCGCCGGCTGCGACAACATGAGCGCGATCCGCATGCTCACTCCCGCGCAAGGCGTGGCGGCGATGAAGGAGTTCGTCGTCGACACGATCAAGATCGCCGGGCCGAGCGCGAGCCTTCCTGTCACGATTGGCATCGGGATGGGCGGAACATTCGATAAGGCCGCGTATCTGGCCAAATGGGCGCTCACCCGCGAATCCCGGCTGCCCAATGCCGATCCCGAGATCGCCGCGTTGGAGCGCGAGATCGAGGACGCCGTCAATGCGACGGGTATCGGCGCGGCGGGCTTCGGCGGTACTGTGACCACCGTCGCCGTGCACATCGAATCCATGCCGACCCACATCGCAGCCTTTCCTGTGGCCATCAACATCGACTGCCACTCGCACCGTGTTCGTCAGGTGACGCTCTGATGTCCGCGACGACGAACGGGGAAGAACCCCGTCGACTGAACATTCCGCTCTCAGACGAAGTGCTCCGTTCACTGACCTCGGGTGACTCCGTGCTGCTCAGCGGCACGATCTACACCGCACGGGATGCCGCGCACGAGCGGTTCGCATCCGCGATCGAACGCGGCGAACCGCTCCCGTTCGATCCCCAGGGCCAGGTCCTGTATTTCGTCGGGCCCACGCCGGCGCCCCCTGGGAAGCCCATCGGCGCTGCCGGCCCGACGACCGCTTCGAGAATGGACCCGTATTCGCCTCTCCTCATCGAACGGGGTCTGTCCGCGATGATCGGGAAGGGCCGCCGGTCGGCACCTGTACGAGAGAGCATGCAACAGCACGGATGCGTGTACTTCGGCGCCGTCGAAGGCCACGCGGCCATGCTCGCCCAGTGCATCACCGCCGCCGATGTCATCGCCTACGAAGACCTCGGCGCCGAAGCCGTGTTCCGCCTCGAAGTCGTCGATTTCCCCGCGATCGTCGTCAATGATCTGCACGGCGGTGATCAATACGAGAGCGGCCCCGCACAATGGCGCCGCGACATCTCCTGACGCGCATGGCGCAAGGAGAAGGACTCGTCGGCAACGTGCCGACGAGTCCTTCTCCTTTGTGTTTCAGATACCGTACTGGTGGAACAGCTTGGCCTGAACCTTCCAGACTCCGTCCTGCTTGAGGAGCATGTGGAAGTCGGTGTAGTCGGTACCGTCTGCGGCGCCTTCCATGTCGATGCGGACGACGGCGGCGCTGGGGGTGATGGCCAGCACGTCGAGGTGGGTGACGCTTGCAGGGGCGGCCCCGAACTGCTCGACGTAGGGGTCGAGGTTCTTGTAGGAGCCCGCGAGCAGGCCGTCGGCGGTGAAGCCGTGCATGGTCGCGTCGTCCCAGAACGAGTCGGTGATGCGCGAGAAGCTGCCGTTCTCGAGTCCCTCGAGGTAGCCGGCCAGTGCCGCCTTGACCGCGACGAAGTCGGCGGTGGGGATCGTCTTGATGTTCTGACTGGTCGTTTGCGTGGTCATGCTCTTTATCTCCAATGTGGTGGGTGGTACAGGTCTTATGCGGGAATTCCGCGCTCGAACACCTCGGCGCCCGGGATGGCCGGAACCCACGGCTGGGCTGAGCGATGCCACAGGTCCAGAGTCGGGTTCAGCCACGACGTGTCATTCAGCGTGCCGGCCTTGATGAACGCGAGACCGGGCATCGCATCGATGCGGCTGACGATCGGCGAACCGCAGTTGCCGCAGAACGACCGGTTGGTGTTGCTCTGGTGGTCCTCGCCGACGGTGATGAACGTCTTGACCGAATCCCCGCTGATCACGAGGTCGGCATCGTCGACACCCACGACGAGTGACACGCCGGCGCCGGTCTGGCGCTGGCAGTTCGTGCAGTGGCACACTGCAGTGAACTTCGGCTCAGTATCTGCCGCGTAGGTCACGTTGCCGCAGAGGCACTGTCCTTCGAGCTTCATTGTTGTCTCCTCAATTCCGTTGCAGGCCTGTTACTTCTTGAACATCAGGGTCTGGACGTTCGTGAACTCGCCGAGTCCTTCGACGCCGTTCTCGACGCCGATGCCGGACTGCTTGTGTCCGCCGAAGGGCAGGCTCACGCCATGGATGTGGATCTCGTTCACCCAGACGGTTCCTGTGTCCAGGCGACGGGCGACCGATTCGGCCTCGTCGGCCGGACCCCATACCGATCCGCCGAGGCCGGCGGGTGTGTCATTGGCTCGCCGCACGACCTCGTCGATCGAGTCGTACTTGAGGATCGGGAGCACCGGGCCGAACGGCTCCTCGCGGACGATCCTGCTGCTGTCCGGTGGGTTGTCCACGATCGTGACCGGGACGAAGTTGCCCGCGCGACCCTCGTCGATCGTTCCGCCGAGCGCGACGGAGTAGCCGTGCGTGCGAATGTCCTCGAACATGTCCAGCAGCTTCGCGTACTGCATCGTGTTCTGCACCGGACCGAGTTCGGAGGCCGGATCCATGCCGTCGCCGACGACGCGGTCCTTGGCGTACGCCACGAAGTCCTGCAGGAAGCCGTCGTACTTGCTGGAGTGGATGTACAGGCGCTTGATGGCGACGCACCACTGGGACGAGTTGCCGAACGCCGCCCAGAACAGCTTCTCCACCAATTCCTTGTGGTCTGCGCCGGGCAGGACGATCGCCGCATCGTTGCCGCCGAGTTCGAGCGTGATGCGCTTGAGGTTGGACGCGCACGCTTCCATGACCTTCTTGCCCGTCGCGGTCGAGCCGGTGAAGCTGATCTTCGAGATTCCCGGGTGCAGCGTCATCGCCTTGCCCAGTTCGTTCCCCCCGGAGACGACGTTGAGCACACCCGCCGGGAGGATCGCCTGGGCGATCTCCCCGAACTTGAGGGCGGTGAGCGGGGTGAAGGGCGACGGCTTGAGGACCATGGTGTTGCCTGTCATCAGGCACGGCGCGATCTTCCAGAGGCCGAGCAGAACGGGGTAGTTCCACGGGGCGATCCCGCCGACGACCCCCAGCGGAGTGCGGCGCACCTCCACCGTGTGCTCGTCGTTGTCTTCGACGATGACGGCGGGGAGACGACGCTTCGCCACCTCGGCGACCCATGTGATGGCCAGACCTACTTCGAACTTGGCCTGAGTCTCGAAGGGCTTGCCCTGTTCGAGCGTGAGGAGCCGCGCGAGATCGTCCTTCTGCGCTTCCAGCGCCTCTGAGAAGCGCGTCAGATACGCACCTCGCTCATCCCACGACAGTGCAGACCACGCGGGGAAGGCCTGGCGCGCTGCCGTGACGGCGTCGTCCAGCCGAGCGGTACCTTCGGGCGCATGCGCGATGACCTCGCCCGTGGCGGGGTTGTACACCTCGAAGTTCTCCTCGCTCGTGACGAGCGCACCGTCGATGGACAGCGCGTAGGAGTTGAAGAAGTCCACACCGGTTCCCGGTCGGACGGGGCTAGCAATGCTCACGACATGTCTCCTTTGACGTTGGCGGAAGATGTTCCATGATCTGAATCCTATTCAGTTTCAACTTCACGTCAAGAGTTTATGCATGATCCACAGAATCATCGATACTCTTGAACCATGCGACTCGACAGTAATCAGAGCAGCCTTGGAAGCATCGGGCTGGTACGCAGCGGGGTCACGGCGCTGTTCGTCCCCGGCAACCACCCTGAACGCTTTCGAAAGGCGGCTGGCTCCGGCGCGGACATCGTCATCATCGACCTCGAGGACGCGGTGGGCGATGCCGACAAAGACGCTGCACGACTCTGCCTCACCGAATACATCGCGTCGGAAGGACCGTCACAGACGGCGGCTCGCATCGTCGCACGGGTCAATCCTTCGCACAGTCTCTTCCACGGGCCGGATATCGACGCGCTGCGTGCTCCCGCGGCGCGAGAGCTCATCGACGCCGTCATGGTTCCGAAAGCCGAGGATCCTAGCCTTCTCGAGAACCTTGCTCGAGACCTGCCGGGTACACCACTCATTGCGCTCATCGAGTCGGCGATCGGCATGGAGAACGCCGTGGCATTGGGAAGGGCGACCGCAGTCGTCCGTCTCGCCTTCGGCGCCGTCGACTTCGCAGAGGATGTGGGGGCGACCCAAGGGTCGTTGACCGTCGAGTCCACTCGGGCTCGCCTCGTTCTCGCCTCGCGCATCGCAGGGTGTGCCGCGCCACTTGACTCCCCCGCTCTGGACATCAGAGATACAGCTGCCGTCGATCAGGAAGCCCGGCGTGCGCACGGCCTGGGATATGGCGGCAAGATGTGCATCCACCCTTCGCAAGTCGATGTCGTCCGCCGGGCATTCTCACCGACCAACAACGAGGTCGCCTGGGCGCGCCAGATCGTCGAGGTCGCGGGGCCGGGGGCCGTCCAAGTCGACGGGTACATGGTTGACCCGCCGGTGATCGCGCGTGCGCAACGCATTCTGTCAGCGCTTTCGGCCGACGCGTCATCCGGCATCTGATCCCCGATGGAGATAGTCTGGCCAAGATAATGCATGATCGAGCAGAATCTCCCGAGTTCTCGCCGGCGTGATCGGAGAAGCGTGCCAGAGCCGCAACTGATGAAGCGCGATGTCATCGTGCATGAGCTTCGTGCCCGCATACTCTCAGGGGATCTGCCCCGCGGATCGCGCATGCGTCAGGACGAGCTGGCGCGCAAATTCGATGCCAGCATCACACCCGTGCGTGAGGCTCTACGCCTCCTCGAGGCGGAGGGACTGCTCGAGTCGGAGCCGCATCGTGGGGTGCGCGTCGCCGCGGTCGACCTCGAGAAGGTGAAGGCGATCTATGTGGTGCGCCGCCTGACAGAGGCGTATGCGATGCGGCGCGCGGTGAGCCGCTTGTCGCCGCGTGACATCGCGCAGGCTCATACGCTACTGGATCGCATGGAACAGCTGAGGCTCGCCGGCAACCTTGAGGGCTTCCGACGCGACAACAAGGCATTCCACTTCTTGTTCTACGACCGCAGCGGGCTTCCCGCGCTCAGCGATCAGATCGAAGCCATGTGGCAATCCTTTCCCTGGGATCTCATGCTGACGACAGAGGAGCGCACCGCTCAATCGCACAGTGAACATCTGGCCATCCTCGCGGCGGTCGAGGCGCAGGATGCGGACGCCGCCGCACGGGAGTGCGAAACGCACATCATGCACACCTATCAGTCGATCGCACAGAACCTCGCCGGCAACGACGAGGCCGTCGCCGATCCGTTCGACTTGAATACAGACTGACCCCGGCCGCACTCCGTCGGAAGCTGCTCCGCTGATGCGTCGTCAGCACCTCAGAACGTCAGGACGAAACGCCCGCGTGCACCGCCGGCTTCCAGACGGCGGTGCGCCTCGGCAGTTTCCTCGGCGGGGAACACCCCCGCGATGCGAGGAACGAGATCCCCGTCCTCGACGGCCTGTCGAAGTGCATCGAGCTTTGCGTATGACCGGTATTCCAGACCCACCGATGCCGCTTCGAACCGGATGCGCCGCTCAGGGTTCCCCGTCCACCCACGCACAGAGATGAACGCGCCACCATCACGGACAGCGGGCACGATCTTCTCATGGAGCAGGGCGGTGTCTGCCACGGCGTCGACACCGTCCGGGTAGAGCTCGCGCACACGGTCCGCGAAGTCGTCGCCGCGCTCGACGACGTGATCGGCGCCAAGGGAACTGACCCGTTCACGGTCCTTTGCCGCCGCGTCAGCGATCACCGTGAGGTTCTGCGCCTTGGCGAGCTGGACGACGTAGCCGCCGAGCGTACCCGCGGCGCCGGTCACGGCGATCAGCTGCCCCGGTTCCAGTCCCGCTCGCTCCAGAATCTGCATCGCGGTCAGGCCGTTCATGGGCACCGTGGCGGCTTGCTCCAGGCTGAATCCCTCGGGAATCAGTGACATCGAGACATCGGGTCCCACCAGATACTCCGCATAGGCTCCGCCATGCGCAGAGAGCGGCAATGCGATCGCCATGACTTTGTCGCCGACCCGCCAACTACTGCTCTCGCCGACTTCGTCGATCACTCCCGCGGCGTCCATACCCGGGATGTAGGGGCCGGACGCGGCGGAGGTATCGGACTCACCGCTGCGCAAGATCAGATCGGTAGGGCTGACGGCGAACGCACGCACACGAATGCGCGCCTCCCCTTCTCCGGGATGAGGCTCGGGGAGATCGAGGATACCGAGGACCTCGGGACCGCCGAACTCGGTTACTCCGACAACTCTCATGTGAGCTCCGAGACTGGGGTGGTGGGCGACGCGCGATCAGTGGTCGCACGTTCGTTGAGCGGTGTGATGCCCCGCGTGGCCAGCCAACGCTGTCCCCAGGTATTCAGGCTCCGCAGCAGGGGTGCGAGCTCTCGCGCTTCCCCCGTGAGGCTGTGCTCCACCTTGGGAGGCACTACGGGGTGGACAGTGCGCTCCACGAGTCCGTTCTCCTCGAGTTCGCGCAGTTGCTTCGTGAGCAGCCTGGCCGTGACGCCCGGCATCTGACGGTGCAACTGGTTGAAGCGCATCGTGCCATCGAGGAGGTGGAAGAGCACCGCTCCTTTCCACTTGCCACCAATGATCGAGACACTCGCCTCCATCGCGCACCCCGGCAGGTCATCGGACAAACGGGTTCGGGGCATCAGCCCATTCCGCCTCGAGATCGGTGACCTGGACTGCGACCGTGTCGAGGAGCGGCGCAGCCGGAACCGCCGGCTGCGAGCGCTGCCACACGGAGCCGTAGCGGGTGTACTGCGCGGGCGGCTGAATCGCCTGGTTCAGATCATCGGCGGCGGTACGCACCCAGAATGGATCCTTCAGCATCTCCCGCCCGACAAGGACGAGGTCGGCACGGCCGTTGCGCAGGATCTCCTCCGCCTGCCGCCCCGTCTCGATCTGACCGACGGCACCGGTAGCAATTCCCACCTCGCGGCGGATGAGCTCTGCAGCGGGCACTTGAAAATTAGGAAAGGTGGACAGCACTGCGGGCACGACACCGCCCGAGGACGCGTCGATGAGATCGACACCCTGCTCCTTCATCCATCGACCGAAGATCACGTAGTCCTCGGGGGTGCTACCTCCGTCGACGTAGTCCGTCGAGGAGATCCGCACGAAGAGCGGCCCGCTCCACTGCGCGCGGACAGCGTCGATGACCTCGCCCAGGGCGCGATAACGCCCCGCGTGGTCCCCGCCGTACTCGTCTGTGCGCTTATTGGAGAGGGGCGAGAGGAACGAATTCAGCAGGAAGCCGTGCGCGGCGTGGATCTCGATCACGTCGAACCCCGCCTCGATAGCGCGTCGCGTCGCCTCAGCGAAGGCCCCCACGACCTCTTTGATGCCCTCGATGGTCAGCGCCTCCGGCACGCGAGCATCCTCCGAACGAGCGATCGCGGACGGAGCGACCATCCGGAGCTCGGGTGATCCGACCTGGCGCCCGGCGTGGCCAATCTGCGCTCCGGCACGCCCACCGAAAGATTGGATCGCATCGACCACACGGCGAAGTCCGGGGATATGCGCGTCGTCCCAGATCCCGATGTCGCCGGGACCGATGATCCCGTGGGGAACGACAGCCGCCGTCTCCAGCATGACCAAGCCTGCGCCGCCGAGGGAGCGCGAGCCGTAGTGGACGACGTGGAAGTCATTCACGAATCCCGACGCGGAGGCGGAGTGCATGCACATAGGCGACATGGCGACGCGATTACGGAAAACAGTTTCGCGGATCGAGAAGGGTGCCAAAAGCATTGCGGACAAATTCACTCCTATCTTTCGTGAGCAATGCGCTCACAATGTCAACGCTAGACGGAAGGACAATTCCGCAACAGTACGGTCATTTACTGTAGGTACTACCCTTTTGTGTACGGTGTCATTTCCGCGCTGCCCACGGATCCACAGGCAACGTTGAACGCCCCACCGCGATCTCGCGAGTGGGGCGTTCAGAATGTCATCGTTCAGTCGACCGGAATCCCGCGTTCGAAGATCTCGGCCCCGGGGATGTGCGGCACCCAGGGCTGCGCCGACCGGTGCCACAGCTCCGAGGTCGGCTGAAGCCAGGAAGTGTCATTCAACGTTCCTGCCTTCACGAAGACCAGGCCCGGCATCGCATCGATCCTGCTGATCAAAGGCGAGCCGCAGTTGCCGCAGAAGGAACGGTTTGTGTTGCTCTTGTGGTCCTCGCCATGGGTGATGAACGTCTTCAGCGAGTCGCCTTCGATCGAGAGCGCGTCGTCGTCGATGCCGATCACGAGCGACACGGCGGCCCCGGTCTGGCGCTGGCAATCCGTGCAGTGACAGACGGCCGTGAACTGAACTTCGGTGTCTGCGGAGTACTGCACGTTTCCGCAGAGGCAGTGCCCTTCGAGTTTCACTAGTGATCTCCTTTGATACGTGGGCGTTTCGCCCGGCAATACAATACTACGGTACTACGGTCATCAAGTAGTAGGATGTGTTTGAGATTCACGACGAGGGGAGAGCAACGTGTCGATGCTTCAGCGGGAGGCCGCGCCGTTGCGGTCGCAACTCGTCGCACGGTTGCGTGAGGACATCATCGAGGGGCAGTACGCCGCCGGCGATCGGCTTATAGAGAAGAACCTGGAAGCCACTTACGGGGTCAGCCGCACGGTGGTTCGCGAGGCGCTCCGTCAGCTCGAGTCCGAGCAACTCGTTGAGATCGTGCCCAACATCGGCCCGAAGGTTCGCGGCTTGACATACGACGATGTCGTGCATCTCTATCAGGTGCGGGCGGCACTGGAGTCCGCAGCGTGTCGCCTGGCCGCCGAATCGTCATCGGTCGACGCGGCGCGCGGCGTCCGGCAGGCGTATGAACATCTGCGCGAGCACGCGGCGGCCGTGTCGGTCGCCGACCTCATCGTCGAGAAGAACAAGTTCTACGACGCGCTGATCCAGGCGAGCGGCAACCCGATCATCGGCGAGATGCTCACGAATGTGCAGGCCCGCATCGCGCAGCTTCGCTTCATCACACTGGGAACTCCCGATCGGACCCCGCACATGCTCGATGAGATCCGCAAGATCGTCGAGGCTATCGAGGACTCGGATCCAGATACTGCTGCTATGGCATCGATCGCGCATGTCGAGAGTGCCGCCGAGATCGCAAAGCAGCACGTCGCCCATCTTCGGCTTACCCCGTCGGCTGAGAGCTGATGTGCGCCGCTCACAGTTTGTGAGCGGCGCACATCATTCAGTTCAACGGATTCAGTTGTCGTACTGGTGGTACACCTTCGCGATGACCTTCCACTCGCCGTCCTGCTTGAGGAGGGTGTGGAAGTCCGTGTAGTCGGCGCCGATCGCATCGGATTCCATGTCCACGCGGACAACAGCTGTGGTCGGTGTGATACCGATGACGTCGAGTCGCGTGGCGATCTCGGGAGCATCGCCGTTCTCGTCGACGAAGCTGTAGAGGTTCCGGATGGTGCCGCCGAGAAGCTGTCCGTTCGTGAACCCGTACATGACAGCGTCCTCGTGGAACGCGCGAGCGACGTCGTCGGCCTTGCCGATACGGAGGCCGTCGACGTACTTCTGCACGGTGGCGACGACGGCGTCGTAGTCGGATGTGGGAACGACCTTGATGTTGGGCATCGTGTTCTGTCTTTCTGATTCGTGGGGTGGTTGTGGTTCTAGGTGGTCTGCGTCACCAGGACGAGCTTCCGCCGTCGACCGTGAGGACGGACCCGGTTGCAAAGCTCGAGCGCATCGACGCGAGCCAGGCGATCGCCTCTGCGATCTCGCTCGGCTCCCCCATTCGGTTCATGGGGGAACGCTGGTTGAATTCGGTGCGTGTCGCGACCGGGTCTGCGGCCGCCTCGATCACGCCATCGATGAGCGGAGACGAGACGGTCCCGGGCGCGACGGCGTTGACACGGACATTGTCGGGAGCATGATCGATCGCCATCGCCCGGGTCAGCGCGCTGATCGCGCCCTTGGAAGCGACATACGCCGCGCGGTCGGGGATGCCGACGAGCGCGGTATAAGAAGTGGTGTTCACGATGCGGCCACGACCGGACGCGATCAGATGAGGCATGGCGTACTTCGAGCACAGGAACACACCCTTGAGGTTCACCGACATCAGCCGGTCCCAGGCGGCCTCGTCGGTCGTCGCGACAGTCCCTCTGAGCCCGAAGCCTGCGTTGTTGCACAGCACGTCGATACCGCCGAACAGCGCGACAGTCTTCTCGATCAGGGATCCGACCGAGCTGTGATCGGATACGTCGACGGCGGCCGCCATCGCGCCGTCCCCGAGCTGATCAGCGACCGCAGCGGCTGCCGCGCCGTTGATGTCCGCGATGACCACGCGCGCGCCACGCGCGTGCATCAGCTCGGCCGCAGCTCGCCCGATGCCACTCGCGGCTCCCGTGACGATCACGACATCGCCCGCGAACTCGCTCACTGGTCACCACCTGCCATTGATGACGCGAAGCGGACGATCTGACGGATCTCGAGGCCGTCCTGGAGACGGTCCATGGCGATGTTGAGATCCTCGAGCCTCGTCGATCCCGTGATCAGGCGCTCCACTGGGAGTCTTCCCTCGAGGTACATCTCCGAGTAGAGCTGGATATCCACCGAAGGAACGCCGGAACCCATATAGGACCCGATGAGCGAACGGGCGTCGGTGACCAGCGCCAACGCGTCCACGGTGAGCGTCGAACCGGGCCGCGACAGGCCCACTGTGACGGTCTTCCCTCCGACCCCCGTCAGCGAGACGGCGGACGCGAGAGCCGCGGGATGGCCGACGCACTCGATGACGACGTCAAAGCTCTTGCCCGCTTTGATGGCGTCATCGGGGAGGAGCGCGTCGTCCGCGACGATGTCGGTCGCGGCTGCGAGCTTGGCGGGATTCGTATCGATCGCCGTCACGTGCGCGCCGACGGCATGCGCGACGAGCGCAGCGGCGAGGCCGACGCCTCCCATGCCGACGATCGCCACAGACTGTCCGGCACGCACTTGCGCCGCGTTGATGACGGCACCGCCACCGGTGAGCACGGCGCACCCGAGCAGCGCCCCCACGTCCGACGGGATTGCGTCAGGGAGGACGACGACGGAGTGCTGATCGACCACGGCATACTCGGCGAAGGCGGAGACTCCTCCGTGGTGATCGATCGGAGCACCATCGAGAGTGATCCTCCTTCCACCGGTCAGCATCTCCCCTGACGCGTTCGCTGCGAGTCCGCGTTCGCAGAGTCGCCACCCGGATGCCAGGCACGACGCGCACTCACCACACCGCGGCATGAAGGTCATGGTGACCTTGTCCCCGACCGAGATCCGCGTCACATCGGGGCCTACTTGTTCCACGATCCCGCAGCCCTCATGGCCGAGGGCCATGGGCACATGGCACTCGCGCACACCGGATACCCTCGACAAGTCCGAATGACAGACGCCCGCAGCTTCCATCCGCACCAACACTTCGCCGGTGCGCGGAGCTTCGAGGTCGACCTCCCGGATCTCTATCGGGCGCGTCTGCTCCCATGGTCTTTCCGACCCGATGACGCCGAGCACGGCCGCCTTTGCCCTCACAGATGCACCTCCGCCTTCCTGACGTGTCTACTTCTTGCGAACGACGACGGTCTTGTTGTTCGTGTGGGAGGCGAGGCCCTCGTCGCCGTGCTCAACACTCAGCCCGGACTGCTTGTGGCCGCCGAACGGCGCGTTCAACGGGTGGCTCTGGCCCTCATTGACCCAGACGTTGCCCGAGTCGATGCGGTCGGCGACGTCAAGTGCGCGATCGAGGTCGCCCCCCCAGACCGTCGCCCCCAGTCCGAAGACCGAGGCGTTGGCGCGAGCGATCGCGTCGTCGACGTCGTCGTAGGCGATGATCGGGACGATCGGGCCGAACTGCTCCTCCTGGACGATTCGGCTGTTCTCTGGCGGGTTGTCGACCACCGTGATCGGCACGAAGTTCCCGTCGCGGCTGTCGTCGACCGAGCCGCCCAGCGGCACACGGTAGCCGTTCGCCTTGGTGTCCTCGAGGAGCTCGCGGATCTTCTCGTACTGCATGCGGTTGTTGATGGGGCCGAGATCGCTGGCAGGGTCCATACCGTCGCCAACGACCTGCGTCTTGGCGTAGTCCACGAATGCGGCCACGAAGTCGTCGTGGAACGAACGGTGCACGTAGATGCGCTTCGCGGCGATGCACCACTGTCCGGAATTGCCGAGGGAGGCCGCGAACACCTTCGGGACGGCGGCCTTCCAATCCGCATCCGGGAGCAGGATCGCCGGATCGTTGCCGCCCATCTCCAGCGTTACCCGCTTGATGGTTCCGGCGGCGGACGCCATGATCTTCGACCCCGTCGCGGTGGAACCGGTGAAGGTGATCATGTCAACATCGGGCGACTCGGTCAGCACGGGACCGAGTTCGTTTCCACCCGTCACGATGTTCAGGACACCAGGCGGAAGGACCTGTGCCGCGATCTCACCGATGCGCAGAGCGCACAACGGAGTGTAAGGCGACGGCTTCAGCACGACCGTATTGCCCGTGATCATGGCCGGCACGGACTTCCACAGCACGTGAAGATAGGGGTAGTTCCACGGGATGATCGCGCCAACGACGCCCAGTGGCGACCGCCGGAGCTCGACACGGCGCTCGTCATCTTCCTCTAGGATCGTCGTCTCCAGCCGCGATGCCGCGGTCTTGGGGATCCAGGGGTTCGCGAGGTTGACTTCGAAGGTCGCCTGGTTGTGTCGCGGCTTGCCCTGCTCCAAGGACAGGAGGGTGATGAACTCCTCCCTATTCGCTTCCAGCGCATCGTAAAGCGCGACCATGTAGGCCTCGCGCTCGGCAGCGCTGAGCGACGCCCATCCGGGGAAGGCGCGCTTTGCTGCGGAGATCGCGCGGTTCATGTCTGCTTCGCTGCCGCTCGGAGCATCGGCGAACGGCTTGTTCGTCGCGGGATTCAAGACCTCGAAGGTGGTGGCAGCGGGAACGATCTCGCCGTCGATGAGCATCCCATAGGGGGCGTCGAAGTCGAGCCGCTCACGTGTGGCGACGGGGGAAACGTCCATGTCCTACTCCTGTCGTACATCGACGACAGCGCCGCCGTCATGGGCTGCACCGGTTTCGTCGAATTTGTCTAATACCATAATACGATAATCCGGCCCGCTCGCAACCGGATGCGCTGCTACTCGGCTTTCAGCACGAGTTTCCTCGGACTGCTCGGCGTTCCACACGACGACAGGCGCACTAGTAACCGGTGATTCCTACACGAGTCAACGCGGGTTGTCGGCACCGACATCGAGGAGATCGACCATCTTGCGTACTACGGTAATATCATCCTACGATCATATCAACTGGTAATCGTAGTTCCGACCAAAGGACCCGCAATGGCGCGACCCACAGATGCCCCACCATCGCCTCTCAAGGTCGCTGGGGCGAGCTTCATCGGCACCACTATCGAGTGGTACGACTACTACATCTTCGGCACCGCCTCGGTGCTGATCTTCAACACACAGTTCTTCCCGAACCTCGATCCGCTGGCGGGGACGCTCGCCGCTTTCGCGACGTTCGCCATCGCCTTCATCGCCCGCCCCTTCGGCGGCGCGTTCTTCGGCCACTTCGGTGACCGAATCGGACGCAAGAAGATGCTCGTGTTGTCCGTTCTCTGCATGGGACTCGGAACCCTGGTCGTCGGTTTCCTACCCACCTACGCGCAGATCGGCATCTGGGCGCCGCTCCTTCTGGTGATCAGCCGCTTCCTTCAAGGATTCGCGGTGGGCGGAGAATGGGGCGGCGCAGTCCTGATGTCGCTCGAGCATGCTCCCGCGAACAAGCGCGCCTTCTACGCAAGCTTCCCCCAGGCCGGTGTTCCCGCCGGGACCGTTCTGTCCGCTGGCTCCTTCGCCCTCGTCACCCTGATGCCCGACGACGCGTTTGATGCATGGGGCTGGCGTATCCCGTTCCTCGCATCGGTCATCCTCGTCGCGATTGGCCTGTACATCCGCCTGAAGGTGACGGAGTCCCCCGAATTCCTCGCGGTGAAGGAGTCCAACCAGACTCCGAAGGTTCCAGTGTGGGACGTCCTGAAGTTCCACAAATGGGCCCTCATCGTCGGCATGATGTGCGGCTTCGCACCGAACATCATCTTCTACATCGCCACGGTGTTCATGGTGAAGTACGGGCCGACCGACCTGGGAATCGACTCCAGCGTGATCTTCGTCGCCATGATGATCGCCGCGTCTATCCAGGTCGTGTCGATGCCCTACATCGCTACCTTTGCCGACCGGACGTCTAAGCGGAAGCTCCTTCTCATCGGCTGCGTCATCGTCGCACTGGGAGCCTTCCCGGTGTTCTGGCTGTTCAACATCGGTACGTTCTGGAGCATCCTCGCCGCACTCCTGATCGCGCTGCCGATCATGCACGCCGTCTCCTACGGGGCGATCTCCGGCTTCACCGCCGAGCTCTTCCCCGCCCGCGTCCGCTACACGGGTACTTCGCTCGCCTACCAGCTCGGCGGCGTTATCACCTCCGCCCCGGTGCCCATCATCGCCGCACTGCTACTGGCGGAGACCGGTACCTTCGCGTCGGTCGCTCTCTACATGATCGTCGCGGCCGGTCTCGGCTTCGTGTTCATCTTCTTCTCCCCGAAGGGACATCAGGCAATCGCCACCCACGACACCGCCCGAGTGGACGAGTTCGCCCAGTAAGCCAACATGGATCACACACCGTCCGGGCGCGGAGCAACATCCCCGCCCGGCACCCTGGAAGGACACCGCCCATGCTCCAGCGAGAACATGCTCCTCTCCGCGCCCAGCTCTTGACCGGCTCCGCGAGAACATCATCGCCGGGCGTTACCGGGCGGGAGACCGCCTGATCGAGAAGAACCTCGAATCCGAGTACGGCGTCAGCCGCACGGTTATCCGCGAAGCACTGCGTCAGTTGGAGAGCGAGAAGTTGGTCGAGATAGTTCCCAACGTGGGCCCAAGGGCCCGCGGCCTGAGCTACGGCGATGTCGTCAACCTCTATCAGGAGCGGCCGGCACTTGAGTCCGCGGCATCACGTCTTGCCGCGCAGCGCGCCTCCATCTCTCAGTTGAAAGCACTCCGCACAGGCTTCGACCACCCCACCCAACGCGCTACCGAGGTCGACGTCGCCGATCTGATCAGCGAGGAGAACGCCTTCTACGACGCACCCATCGAGTCGAGCGGTAACCCGATCATCTGCGAGATGCGCGCCAGTGCGCAGGCGCGCATCGCCCAGCTACTTTTCACCACCCTCGCGGCCCCTGACCGCGTTCCGCACATGCTTGCCGAGCTGAGGAGGGTGGTCGGGGCCATCGAAGCCGCCGACCCCACCGCGGCTGACGGCGCCTCGCTGTCGCACGTGGATTCCGCGGTGCAGCTCGCTCTGCGCCTCATCGCCCACCTGCGCTCCACGGAAGGAAACCTGACATGACCATCCTCTTCATCGGACTCGGAGCGATGGGCGAGCCCATGGCACGCAACCTCGCACGCACGGCCGACGTCCTCCTCTATGACGTCAATGTGGAAGCAGCCACGCGCCTTGCGCAAGACATCGGAGTGTCCGCAATCGATTCCCTGGACGTGCTGCCGGATAGCGTCGACACAGTCGTCCTGATGGTGCCGAACTCTCGCATCGTCGAATCACTCCTGGTCGAGGATACGAAGCTTCTGAACAAGCTCCCCGCAGGATCGCTGATCATCGACATGAGCTCTTCTGAACCCGGCAGCACGGCAGAACTCGCGAAGCGGGCATCCAGGCGATCCATGGCCTACATCGACGCTCCCGTGTCCGGAGGTGTCGCCAAAGCCAAGACCGGCGAACTCGCCGTTATGGTCGGCGCGACACCAGAGGCCCTGCGACGCGCACGTCCGATCCTGGACGCCGTCGCCGGCAGCGTCCATCACGTCGGAGGACCAGGGGCCGGCGACGCCGCCAAAGCCCTCAACAACCTGCTCTCTGCGACCAACATCGCGGCTGCAGCCGAGATCTTGACGGCAGCCGCCCGATTCGGCATTGCTCCCGAAACGATGCTCGGCGTCATCAACGCATCCACCGGTCGCAGCCAGGCGACCGAGGTCAAGTACCCCGCGTTCGTGCTGAGTGGCAGCTTTGCCTCCGGATTCGGAATGGACCTCATGCTCAAGGACCTCGCAATCGCGAAGTCACTCACTAGCGGAGCGGGTCTCGACACTCCCGTGACCGATGCTGCGGGCGTTATCGCGAATGCCGCCCGCGAGTTCGCAGGATCCCCGCCCGACCACACCGAGATCGTCCGTTACTACGAGAACGCGAACGACGTCCTCGTCCGCGCCTGATACGACCCACACATAAGGAGCCACCATGAACGCTGCCGCCCAGACCTATATCGACGACATGGCGACCAAGCGAGGCTACGTCCTCGATTACCACAAGGTGATGGCCGCTGCAGACTTCCCCGTCCTGCAGGCCGCGAACCACGTCGTCAGCGCTGCTTACCTCGACCAGCGCCGACTGGACCGCACCACGAAAGAGCTGCTCTTCATCCTCAGCCTCACCGTGATGCGTGCCCCCAAGCCGCAGCTCAAGAGCCACATCCAGGTCGCCCTCGATCTCGGACTCTCCGCCGAGGAGATCCTCGAGGCAATCGAGATTGCGCTTCCCGAGGCCGGAATCGTCGCATTCCAGTGGGGTGTCGAAGCATGGCAGGAAGTCATCGGTATCGATGTCCTCGAGCCCACAGTCGCCGTCCACAGCGGTAAGAACGGCTGAACACCGATGGACACGCCGCACATGAGCGGTGACACCTACCGCGTCTATACGCTTCGGCACGGAACACGTGAGACTACGCGCGCTCACGTGTTCCTCGACTACGCCTCTTACGGCGAGCCGGACGGTCCTCACACGGTCGACTATTACTTCTGGGTGCTGCAGAGCGCGCAGCGACTGATCGTGGTCGACACGGGGTTTGACGCAGACGTCGCCCGTCACCGAGCCCGGGTCGTTCTTCACGACCCCATTGACATGCTCCACACCACGCTCGGCGTGCGCGCGGAGGATGTGGACACGGTGATCGTTACCCACTGCCATTACGACCACATCGGAAACCTCTCGAGGTTCCCGAACGCGCACGTCTACGTCGCGGAAGCGGAGCTCGAATTCGCGACTAGCGGTGCGTTGGACAAGCCGCTGGTCGGGCACTTCACCGAACCCACCGAGGTGAATCGGCTCATCGTGCTTCGCCACGAAGGGAAGCTGAGCGCGATAAGCGAGGACGCTGTCATCGCGCCTGGAGTTCGGGTGTTGCCGGTCGGCGGCCACACGCCCGGCCAGCTAATGGTGGAGGTCGATACATCCGACGGAGCAGTCCTTCTGGCTTCTGACGCGCTGCATTTCTCGGAAGAGCTGGAGCGGGACATGCCATTCATCTCGTCAATGGATCTCCCGGCGACGTATCGGGTGTTCGACCTGATCCGCAGGCGGCTGAATGACGGAGCCACACATGTGGTCCCCGGTCACGATGCGCGAGCGCTGGCAACGATGACATCGGTCACGTCTGACATCGGAGTACTCGGATGAACTCACCCCCTGCTTGTGGCTTGTCGGTGCCCCCGCCTCTGACGCTGCGCCGTTCGGCGGCATAAACACAGCAGGTACGGGCGCGAAGGCGCTGACGTCGTGATCAACGAGTACCTGTCGACCAAGTACATGTCGGTCGACGCCCCGGTCCGTCCCAGGTTCTTTGCCGCTTCTATGCGGGGCGCGGCTCTGGTTGGTGGGCCGCGTAGTCGGTCGGCTCGAACTCGTCGGGGCTGACCATTCCGAGGCTACCGTGGAGCCTGCGGTGGTTGTACCAGTCGACCCAGCCGGCGGTCGCGAACTCGACGTCCGCTATCGTCTCGTACGGGCCGCCGTGGAACCCGGTGGTGCGGATGCATTCGGCTTTGTAGACACCGTTGATCGTCTCCATCAGGGCGTTGTCGTACGCGTCGCCGACGGACCCGGCCGACGGGGCGATCTGCTCCAACGCGAGGTGCTCGGACAGCACCGTGATGGACGGCCTGCTCCCGCGAACCCCTGCCGCTGACTGCCGCGCAACCGTGGCAAGGCGCGGGAAGCGGAATGGACACCCCGCGCCCTCGACGACCTTGAGGTACGCCGAATGCTCATCCTCACAAGCTTCCACCCCCCGGGCAACGGGCGCTCGCTGGCCTCGCATCCACCGGACTGCGACTCGGCGGGCTCGTTGGCCTACGGTCGGAGGATCTCGACGAGCGGCAGGGCTTCGTCACTGTGCGGCGACCGTTCTCACCAGACGGTCACGGGCGGCTTGCTGAGCAGGCGCCCAAGAGCGGCAAGTCCCGACGGGTGCCGATCCTCGTCGAACTGATGCCGTGGCTCGAGGCCGCGCGCGGTCTCGGTCGCGAACACATCTTCACCGGCAAGCTCGGCGGACCGTTCGATAGCACCAACCTCGCGCGTGCGGTGCATTGGCACGCTATACGCGATCAGATCGCGACGTTTGCTGACGGACGCCCGCTCCAGTTCCACGATCTACGGCACACGTTCCTTTCACGGCTCGCCCGACAAGGGATCGCCCCAGCGCACATACCGAAGGTCGCGGGGCACGCATCCATCACGACGACGGAGCGCGATACGCATCTCTCGGGCACCGAGGCAGCACTCGCAGTTCACACGGCGATCAACGCCGCAAATCGTGAGACCACTTTTCAAGGGTCTGAGAGCGCGGCAAACTCGGCGCGGATACGAGAAACCCCCGGAAATCCGGGGGTTTCGATCGGTAGCAGGAGCGGGCTTGAACCTGCGGCCTCACGATCATGAGTCGTGGAGCCGAACCCGCTAGCTCTCGGCGATAACCCGCAGGAGATCCGCTCCGCTTTCGATGATCTCGACGCCCACGCCCAGGCCCTCGGGAAGCGCGGCCTCCATCTCGGCGGTGAAGACACACACCGGGCAGCCGACAGGCATGATCGTCCAGTTCGCCACTCGTGCCGTCGAGACGAGAAGATCCCAAATCTCTTCGCCGCCGCCGGCGACGTGCGTCGCCATCATGCCGCTGTCGCTGAGGCCGTAGATCTCCGCCGAGCCACCCGGGTGCTCTACTCGCTGGGGGTTCTCCGGGGATGGCCTCAGAAACGCGCGCAGCGCCTCAGCCGCCGCAGCGCCGCCTCCCGATCCGGCGTCGCCATTCTCGAAACGCTGGAAGTAGATGTCGAAGCTCACCACATGAGTAGGTGACGCAGATGCCGGCCGTGTCAGATCGCGCACGCGACCGATGGCGCGAAGTGTGAGGCCCGTTTCCGAGGGAGCGAGAACGCGGCGCAGTCGGGCCAGACACGCGAAGACCCCCGGGGGAATCGGGGGTTTCATTCTGTAGCAGGAGCGGGGCTTGAACCCGCGACCTCACGCTACGCACTCAAACCTCGACGCATCTGGAATGCCATGGGTACGACTTGGCTTTTCTATATTGATCAGGGAATATCTCGTTCAGAATGGGCCGGCGACCCTGGCGCGAGCACGATGCCCGACAATCGCAATTGTGATGAGTTCCCACGACTCATCAAGTCCGTCACTGCCAACGGGTGGACGATGCCCACTCGGCCGGCGCGCCCATCGACGTCAATTCCATGCCGCTGTCGGCGGGGAAGGTGCGAAGCACGGAGGGCAGAAGTCGCGTGTTCGCGCCAAGAGTGTTCAGCGCGAGGTGCTGAAGGAGAGTGAGCATCGCGAAGGTGCTGTCTTTCGCGGGCGCGATCGCGTCCAGGGCCGGGTACTGGCCGCGTCGGGGCAGCTTCGGAGTCAGTGAGTAGTACCGGTTGTAGAGACGCGAATGGTGGGCGCAGACGTTGCGGACGACGTTCAGTGCGCGGACCCAAGACTTCAGCTGCGCAGCGTTCAGCCCGAACGCCTGGGCGACGTTGTCGCGGACGCCGAGCGGCGCAAAGCTGTACAGATGCGAGAGCCCTCCCCAGTCGAGAACGTCGACAGCGACCCAGATCGGGACGATGGAGTTGCGCTTCTCGCGATGGTGGACGATGAACTCTTCGCGTGAGTCTCTGACCTGCCGCTCAAGCTTCGCGATCCAGAGTGGATAGTCGGACGCTCGGTCCATCGAGAGCAGCTCGGGCTTGCGGTGGATCATCGGGTCGACCTCGCCGAGATGATACCCGAGCAGCGCGCGAAGGTAAGTTTCGACGTGCTGAAGCGGTCCGAACGCCGCCGCACGCAGGCGATTATCGAACTCCCATATCGCTTCGACCTGCGTCAGCGAGGTGCCGGGGCGAAAACGACCGGTCCGCACCCCGGTCGAGTCCTTGAAACGGAACGGGTACGAGTAGCCGCTGAGCGTGTAGTAACCGACGCGACCCAGGAGCGCGATCGCCGCATCCTCATCGTCGATCAGCATCCCGCGATCCACGAGAAGGGCAACCTGCTCGCGATAGGTCTTGTGCGGCTTCGGCTCCACGAACCCCGTACTCCGGTAGAAGAAAGACCGGCCCTGGACTCCCAAGGGAGCGGAACCGGTCGTGTTACTCACACGCTATCACGCTTGGATCGGTAGCCGGTCCTCCCGCGATCCTTCCGGGCGATCGGTGTCCAAGTATCGCGCGAGGCGCGAATCCGCCGCCTGCGGCCGACGAGATGCATGCCACACTCTGTAGAGCCGACATGGAAGGATCTCGATGCCCCTGCGTGAGCCGGTCCGAACTGAAGCAGTCGAGTATGCGCGCCAGGATCTTCCCGGAGACATCGACTGGCACGTGGACTACTTCGACTTCGTCAGCGACATCGAACTGCGGCGACGGATTGGGCAGGAGTTCTACGCAGCGAGGTACCTCTACAAACTCTGGGAGGGTCTGCGAATCAACGAGCCTTGGGCGATGCAAGCTCAGGTTCAATTGCAGGTTCAGCAGTACGCCTCCATCTATGAAGCCCTGATCCACTATCTGTTATTCACCGAAGCGACGGATAAGCCGGAGGTTCAGAGGCTCTTCGAATACAGGGCGCTCGTCGAGCGACCGCTGTCAGGCCACATCATGGAGAAGATTCGAAATCTCAACGCAGCGGATGCCGCTGACATAGTGGGGGCAGTCCAAGCAACGAAACGCACCCAAGAATCAAAGATCCGCTTCGACAGCAAGGTTGCGGCGGCGGTGGCGCTGGGGATCATCGATGGCGATCTGGGAAATGAGATTGCGGGCTTCTACACGGCACGGAACTACATTCACATCCACGCGGAACTCCGGCAGAGCGATCTCGATTGGCAAGTCTCATTCGCTCGCGACGCATACAGGCGCCTGCAACCCTTCAAGACTCAGGTGACTAACTGGCTAGACCAGAGAGATCGCTGACTCTCACTGGCTGACTCGAACTTGGGACTGTCAGATCGTACGTCGCGCATCCGACGCCCCCATACGATTCATAACTATGGGAGCAGCGGCAGCAGGCGGGTGGTTACCGGAGCATCAGAGTCATGCGTTGTTCACGACCGCGCACGTGAACAACATCGTCGCAAACCTAACCAGCGTGCTCGAGCGCTACCAAAGCGGTGAACCCGTGAAACTCGAAAGGCGGGTCACGGCAACCGAAGAGCACATGGTGCTGGTCGGCATTGCACCACTGCCGCAGGCAGTTAGTCGGCTCTTCGCGGATGCCCTCAACGCGGCGAGAAACGCCATCGAGCACTGTCTTTTCGCCGAAGTAGGGCATCGCCTCGACCGCCCACTCTCCGGGCAAGAGTCGAAGGCGCTCGAAGTGCCGGCGCTCACAAGGCTCGAAGACTTCGAGATGTGGGCGAAGCATAAGCACCGGGCGTCGACCGGCCTTTTCGCGCCGGGTGACGACTTATACGAGCGACTGTTACGCCTCCAGCCGCTTCAGCGTAAGGACAGCGACGCCCACCCGCTTCGAGTCCTGACGGCACACACGAATTACGCCAAGCATCGCGAGCCCTCACTCTCAGTCACGCGAGTGGCGCAGGTGACGCGCGACTCGGACTTGACCCGAAAGCCGATGGACTCGCTCGAGATCATGAAGGTGGGGAAAGTGCTGGCGTCGGTGCCGCTCGGGACTCGTGAGCTCTTCTCGATCTGGCCCGAGGTCGCCGTACAGCGACCGCACACGGGGCAGTGGCTTACGCTGATGAAGGAAGTCGGTGAGACCGTCGACTGGGTGCGCACCATCGCGCTGCCTATCCTCATCATGGGACGTACGGACCTGCCCCGCATCCCTCCTCAACTCAACATCGATGTCGCCTATGACAGCACCGGCGCTGCATGGAGGGCCGCTGGCGAGATGCCCGCCGCCAAGGCCATGCAGAATTCCATCGGCGCGGCGGGGTTACGCGTGAGCATGCTCGACATGCTCGTCCTCACTTATGGAGAGGGGTCACGGGACGCATTTCGCAGGTGGTTCGCTGCGATGGACGACGCGACCATAATGGCTCGTGTCTGGCCTGTGCTCGAAGCAGCTACCCGGCAGAACCAGGGCAGGTACGCGCTCGCGATCGCCGAGTGGGCAGCGGAAGCCGGGGTTGACACCTCAGACGTCGGCTGACCAGCCGCACGTATGCCGGTCGCACAGCGCACAGATAACGACGCGAGCAGTGAGGTCGGTGAAAAAGTTGTCAAACTGAGCCGTTCGGCCTTCGGAGCTCTGCAATGGCTCGCTCTCCATGGGGGATGAGAATGTCGAGCAGGTCGCCGTAGGCGGTCGCATCGAGTATTCCGGGTGGCATCTTGTCTGCGTCGGCAGTCGGCGGGAACTGCGCGCGGAGCGGCAGCGGCGGAACTGTCGGAGAAATGAATGTTCCGTAGGTCGTGAACAGCATGACGATCGCGCCAAAATCGATGTAGCGCTCTCGCACTTCCAGGAAAGCGAACTTTCCACCTTCGGAGAGTCCTTCAAACGCACGCGGCAGAATCGGCTCGACGTAGGACAGGAGGGGGTCAAGTCGCTCCGTCACCCACGGGCGAAGATGGTTCTCGATCCACAGACCCTCAAACTCCGATTGGAACGTGGCCCAATCAACCAGACGCAGGTTCGTCAGGTCGGCTGCGGTCAGCGCGCCACGCTGGAAGTCGCTCGAGGTGATTACGTATCCATAGTTATCGTCCTGTCCTCTGAGGAGATCGAGGCCATCCTCGGGTGTGAACTGCCGATCCAGTCTCAGACACACGGCCTCGGATGGTGGACGACCAATCCGACGGCGACTCAAGCCCGCAGCTGGCTCGCTGCTTCTCGACACCCACGCCCAACTGGAGATGGCTGCGTGGAGTTCATCGCAGCGAGCACCCTGTCGTGGAACGGAGGAGACAAGCACCTCCACATCACGAGGATGGCAGTTGAATACGCCCGCGATCGTCTCAATGACTCCGCACCGCTTGACAAGTGGATGCGCGAGATCACCGACGGCTGGTGGGAACCGCACGTTGTGTACGTGATTCGCTACCGTGAGGCCGCCGTGACCAAAGTCGGGCTCACCCGCGTCAACTCCTCGCGTCTCCGAATGCTGACCCAGATCGGCGGAACGCTGGTTGACACAATGCAAGTGCCGAATCGATGGGTTGCAAGGGTTCGCGAAGGCGAGTGCCTGATCATCGCCGACGAGTTCCGCGTCGAGCCACCCCTCTGGATCGCCCAGGTCGCAGGTGCCACAGAGTTTTGGAGCGATCGCTTCGAGCTGCCGCCACTTCGAGAGGTCTTCGAGGCATCCTGCGGAGCTGATATCGGCGATGACTGGGTCGCTTCAATCCCCCGGACCGGCGCACCCTCACCAAATGGTGCTTAACGCGGATCTCCGTCGGCGCAGTACTTCCGCTACGACCACCGAGGTGAGTCGCGTCGTGGCGACCGTTGGTGGCGAGCGCTCAGCGAAGACGGGCTATCCATGCCTCGTTCATTCCACCAGCGAGCATCAGCCGCTCCGCAAGGGCCACACCCGTCGCCTGATCGTTTCGACGTGCCAGCGGGTCGAGGAGCTGTGCAAGTCGTCGCGGTCTAAGGAGGGTTCCGTGCTGCGCCGCGTGCAGAAGGGCGTCCGATATCAGCGATGGATCTTCCCTCGCTTCCACAAGGTCAGCGATCGTGCGCTCGACCTTCATGGACGGAAGTCCATCGACATAGACGACGTCCACTTCATCAAGTCGTCGTGTGCGTACTCTCACGTCCGAAAGTCGCGTCGTTCGACGGGTCGGCGTGACGAACTCGCTGTGCGCCGGGAACCAATCACCGATCCGATGCAGGGTCGCTGCAGTCTTCTTCGCCGCAATGACCGGCTGCTCAGCGCCACCCAGAGCGAGCCAGTGGACCCGGATCGCATCAATGTGCGGCTCAGCCGTCGGCGCACCGGCCATTCGATACGCGCCCTGCGCCAGCCGCTCAATGGCACCGGCTGCCACGAGGCCCGAAAGCACATTCCGCGATACACCGACCTCGGCCGCCTGCGCCGTCGTGAACTGCCCCAACGCTCAGCAGCGATTGGGCCGAGGCGTGCGATCGTTGCGCCAGCCATACAGCATTTGTACCCTAAATACGGCACGAATGCTGTCGTTGGTTCGAGGACGGCACGAATGCTGTCGTTGGTTCGAGGACGGCCCGAACGTCCGACCGGCAGACTGCGTTCCGCCGACTGCCCGACCTCGGTGGTTACACGATCGGAAGTCCGATCTTTAGCTTGCGCCGCGATAGGACGTCCAGCGCCGTCGTGAGCTGGAGCACGAGAGCATCCACCGTGTATTGAAGGGTTTGCGTGTCGTTGGTGATCTGAATGTTGACCATCCCGTCCTCACGATCGGCGAGTTCCGTTCGCGCCATGAAGCGAACGGTACGGAGCATCGATGGATGGCTCAGGCCGCTGATCATCCGCCACACCATCTCCCCATACCCGCCGGGTAGTCCGGTCGCGAGCGTGGCCTCACGAGTAATCTCGGCAAAGCCGACGGCAAACGCTCCCAACGTGGGATCGGCCACCCCTGCTCGCGCCGCAACCGCCCGGATCTGGTCCACGTACTTCCGCTTCCATGCCTTCTGCGCCTTGCGCTGCCGATCCACGAGATGCAGCATGTCACCGGTCGCCAGGCGCTCCGAAGCACCCGTGAGCGACGCCTCATCGCTGACCTCTCGCCAGAGGTTTCGCAAATGGCGTTCGATCCTCTGTCGGGGATCATCCGGATGCAAGATCCAAAGCGCAGTCGAAGCGGCCTCGAGTCCTGAGCGCGCGACCGGGAAGTGCGCGACATAGGGAATGGTGAGCTCCCCCTCGGGCGGGATCAGAACACCGAGCGCGCGCAGGCAGTCAACCGCATGATGCAGATTGTGGACGACGTGGGAACTGACGCGTGTCCAATGCGTAACAGCGTCGTCGAAGGCCAACTCGCTTCGCGGACCTGCGTTCCCGCGCGCGATTCGATTCCACCGTTCAGCGATCTGCGGCACCAGCGCCAACCTGGCCCGGATGTGCTGCACCGCGGCGAGTTCACTGGGATCATCGATCGGAATCGCGCGGCTCCCGTAGTATCCGTCAGTCACAAGACGAGTCTGCGGGCGACCACCGACATCGAGTACTACTGATTGCGCCGCGACCAGCACAAAACCGGCACAAAGCTGATGCGGCACGACCCTCGAACGCGCCCGGATACGACAAAACCCCCGGAAATCCGGGGGTTGTCGGCGATGGTTGAAAACGAGGCCATAGTGACGGGCGAAAGCGAGGCCACCCA
>NZ_JBQEOQ010000004.1:0-494857 GCF_052045265.1 Microbacterium sp. 22303
GGTGGCCTCGCTTTCGCCCGTCACTATGGCCTCGTTTTCAACCATCGCCGACATCATCTCGACCCACCGCTCCGAGTACTCCTCGAACCCCATCGACCTCGCCTTCTCAGCAGCAGCTTCGGCACGATTCTGTGCCGCCACGACCGCCGGTGGCTTCCACTGGCCGAGAGAGATCTTGGTGTGCGCGGCAGCAAGCCATGTGCGAGCGTCCGTCTTTGTGACGAAGGTGAGCGCCTTGTCGTCGTCAGTCCGAGCCGTGTATATCTCTCCATCAGGCCCGGGATAGCGCGCTTGCCAGCGACCGGATGGGAGCCTGCGCAGACTGCCCCACGGCTCTCGCTTTGTTGCGCTCATCGTGCCCTCCCGTGGACTCGAATGGACCCCATTGGGCTGTCGTGCCACTCCGTGCCACTCGACGCCGCTGAGGCCCAGGATCCGCATGCTTCCGCGGATGCTGACGAGTCGCCTGCGACGCGTGTGGCACGAAGTGGCACGCCCGAGGCGTCGCGCTGACCCCAAATTTCGGGTGGCGGACCTCCTCGCTTCCATACGGAAGGTGCGCTCGTGCCACCCGCGTGCAGCGCCGAACGGATACTCCTGGTCATCTCTGTCCTCCTCTGTCTTGGTGAGGAAGGCACGGAAGAGGCCCGAACCCGCGAGATTTCGCAGATCCGGGCCTCTGACCAGCTGTTTAGCCGGAACCTCGGAGAAAGACTCTTAGAACTCCCAGTCCTCGTCCTCGGTGGCCTCGGCCTTGCCGATGACGTAGGAGGATCCGGATCCCGAGAAGAAGTCGTGATTCTCGTCCGCGTTGGGCGAGAGCGCTGACAGGATCGCAGGGTTCACGTTCGTCACGGTCGAGGGGAACATCGCCTCGTAACCGAGGTTCATGAGCGCCTTGTTCGCGTTGTAGTGCAGGAAGCGCTTGACGTCCTCGGTGAGGCCGACCTCGTCGTACAGGTCCTGCGTGTACTGCACCTCGTTGTCGTACAGCTCGTAGAGCAGCGAGAACGTGTAGTCCTTCAGCTCGTCCCGCCTGGCCTGGTCGAGGGTCTCGAGGCCGCGCTGGTACTTGTAGCCGATGTAGTACCCGTGCACGGCCTCGTCGCGGATGATGAGGCGGATGAGGTCGGCCGTGTTGGTGAGCTTCGCCCGCGACGACCAGTGCATCGGCAGGTAGAACCCCGAGTAGAACAGGAAGCTCTCCAGCAGGGTCGAGGCGACCTTGCGCTTGAGCGGCTCGTCCCCGCGGTAGTAGTCCATGACGATCTGAGCCTTCTTCTGAAGGTTCGGGTTCTCCACCGACCAGCGGAACGCCTCGTCGATCTCCTTCGTCGAGCACAGCGTCGAGAAGATCGAGGAGTAGCTTTTCGCGTGCACCGACTCCATGAACGCGATATTCGTGTAGACGGCCTCCTCGTGCGGGGTGATCGCATCGGGGATCAGCGAGACGGCACCGACGGTGCCCTGGATCGTGTCCAGCAGCGTGAGACCGGTGAACACCCGCATGGTGAGCGTCTGCTCCTCGGGGGTGAGCGTGTTCCACGACTGGATGTCGTTGGACAGCGGCACCTTCTCAGGCAGCCAGAAATTGTTCACCAGTCGGTTCCAGACCTCGAGGTCCTTGTCGTCCTGGATCTTGTTCCAGTTGATCGCCTGCACGCGGTCGACCAGCTTGAGCGGTTCGGGGGTCATGTCTCTTCCTTCAGAAATCCCAGATCGAACGACGGATCACAGCGTGCAGCTGACGCATTCAGCCATGTCGGTGCCCTCGAGGGCCATCTGACGCAGACGGATGTAGTAGATCGTCTTGATGCCCTTGCGCCAGGCATAGATCTGCGCCTTGTTGATGTCACGCGTGGTGGCGGTGTCCTTGAAGAACAGCGTCAGCGACAGGCCCTGGTCGACGTGCTGCGTGGCAGCGGCGTAGGTGTCGATGACCTTCTCGTAACCGATCTCGTAGGCGTCTTCGTAATACTCCAGGTTGTCGTTCGTCATGAACGCCGCCGGGTAGTAGACGCGGCCGAGCTTGCCTTCCTTGCGGATCTCCACTTTCGCCGCGATCGGGTGGATCGAGCTCGTCGAGTTGTTGATGTACGAGATGGATCCGGTCGGCGGGACGGCCTGCAGGTTCTGGTTGTAGATGCCGTGCTCCTGGATCGACGCCTTGAGCGCCTTCCAGTCGTCCTGTGTCGGGATGTGGTGACCGGCGAACATGTCCTTGACCTTGTCGGTCGCGGGCACCCACTCCTGATCGATGTACTTGTCGAAGAACTCACCCGACGCGTACGTCGAGTCGGCGAATCCGTCGAAGGTCTCGCCGCGCTCGATCGCGATCCGGTTCGACGCGGTCAGCGCGTGGAACAGCACGGAGTAGAAGTAGATGTTGGTGAAGTCGACACCCTCTTCGGAACCGTAGAAGACATGCTCGCGGGCGAGGTAGCCGTGCAGGTTCATCTGGCCCAGGCCGATCGCGTGCGAGCGGTCGTTGCCGTCCTCGATCGAACGGACCGAAGCGATGTGGCTCTGCTGGCTGACCGCGGTCAGTGCGCGGATGCTCATCTCGACCGTCTTGGCCAGGTCGCCGCCGTCCATCGCCAGGGCGATGTTGAGCGAGCCCAGGTTGCAGGAGATGTCCTTGCCGATCTGGTCGTACGAGAGGTCCTCGTTGAAGGTCGTCGGCGTGTTCACCTGCAGGATCTCGCTGCACAGGTTGGACATGTTGATCCGACCCTTGATCGGGTTGGCCTTGTTCACCGTGTCCTCGAACATGATGTACGGGTAACCCGACTCGAACTGGATCTCGGCGAGGGTCTGGAAGAACTCGCGCGCGTTGATCTTGGTCTTCTTGATGCGCGGGTCGTCGACCATCTCGCGGTACTTCTCGGTGACCGAGATGTCGCCGAACGGCACGCCGTAGACGCGCTCGACGTCATACGGGGAGAACAGGTACATGTCCTCGCCGTTCTTGGCGAGCTCGAACGTGATGTCCGGCACGACCACGCCCAGCGACAGCGTCTTGATGCGGATCTTCTCGTCGGCGTTCTCGCGCTTGGTGTCGAGGAACCGCATGATGTCGGGGTGGTGCGCGTTCAGGTACACCGCGCCGGCGCCCTGACGCGCGCCGAGCTGGTTCGCGTACGAGAAGGAGTCTTCGAGGAGCTTCATCACGGGGATGATGCCCGAGGACTGGTTCTCGATCTGCTTGATCGGGGCGCCCGACTCGCGGATGTTCGAGAGCAGAAGCGCCACGCCGCCGCCGCGCTTGGACAGCTGCAGGGCGGAGTTGATGCCGCGGGCGATCGACTCCATGTTGTCCTCGATGCGCAGCAGGAAGCAGCTGACGAGCTCGCCGCGCTGCGCCTTGCCGGCGTTGAGGAAGGTCGGGGTCGCCGGCTGGAAGCGGCCGGAGATGATCTCCTCGACCAGGCCCGTCGCGAGCTTCTCGTCGCCGTCGGCGAGAGCGAGGGCGGTCATCACGACGCGGTCCTCGAAACGCTCCAGGTAGCGCTTGCCGTCGAAGGTCTTCAGCGTGTAGCTCGTGTAGTACTTGAACGCGCCGAGGAACGTCTCGAAGCGGAACTTCTTCGAGTAGGCGAGATCGTTGAGCTTCTGGATGAACTCGAACGAGTACTTCTCCAGGACGGCGCCCTCGTAGTACTCCTTCTCCACGAGGTAGTCCAGGCGCTCCTTGAGCGAGTGGAAGAACACCGTGTTCTGGTTGACGTGCTGCAGGAAGTACTCCCGCGCCGCGCGCTTGTCCGCGTCGAACTGGATCTTCCCGTCCGCGTCGTACAGGTTCAGCATCGCGTTGAGGGCGTGATAGTCGAGCCCCTCGTACGCTGCGTTGGCCTTGAACGCGATCTCGCCCTTCACCGGCGCTGAGTCCTTCACTGCTGCTTCCACCATCGTTCCAATCCGTCGCTCACGCGATCGACATCGTCCTGTGTGCCGTAGATCTCGAGCCGGTACAAGTGGGGCACGTGGCACTTGCGGCTGATGATGTCACCGGCGGCGCAGAACGCGTCGCCGAAGTTGGTGTTGCCTGCGGAGATCACTCCGCGGATGTGTCGCCGGTTGCGCTCGTCGTTGAGGAACCGGATGACCTGCTTGGGTACGGCGCCCTTCTCGACGCCGCGACCCTGCCCGCCACCGTAGGTCGGCGTGACCAGTACGAAGGGCTCATCGATGACGAGCGGCTCCTCCGTGCTGTGCAGCGGGATCCGCCGCGCCTCCAGGCCCAGCTTCTCGACGAACCGGGCAGTGTTGCCCGAGATGCTCGAGAAGTAGACCAGCAGCGGCGCGGCGGTCGCGGTGGCGGCGTTCATGAGATCGCCTCCTCCGCGATTACGCCAGGCGAGCGGCGAGCTCGTCGATCTTGTCGGGACGGAAGCCCGACCAGTGGTCCTCGTCGGTGACGACGACGGGAGCCTGCAGGTAGCCGAGCGACTTCACGTGCTCGAGCGCCGCAGCGTCCTCCGAGACGTCGTGGATCTCGTACTCGATGCCCTTCGCGTCAAGCGCGCGGTAGGTCGCGTTGCACTGCACGCAGGAGGGCTTGGTGTAGACCGTGATGGACATGTATTGCGCCTCTTCTTTCCCCTCAGAACCCGACTATCGGGCAGGTGGCCCCGCCGGGAGTTCAATACTACATATAGGTACGGACATTCAGGTCGACCACAAGGGCTAGTAGTTACAACCCTGTAGTTTTCCACCGTATTCCACCGCTTCGCCACAGGTTCTCCACGCTTTTGTCCACAGCCCCGGGCGGCCGCGGAGCACCCCCGAACCGCGATTTCCTGCGGGTCGCCGACACCCCGACCGGATCCCTCCACAGATCCGACGCTAGGACGGGCCGCGGACATTCCTCAGCCTGTGGAAATCGCCCTCCGGCGTGTCGTCGGCGTGTCGCGCCGAGCCCTCCCTTAGCCGCGCTCGATCGGCCGGGAGGCCTGCTCTCCGCACCGCGAGACCTGTAGCGTTGGTCCGTGGCTGGATCGGGATACAAGGAGCTTCTGCGCGTACCGGGAGTCGGGCGCATCATCGCCGCACAGCTGACGGCGCGATTCCCGAACGGCATGGCGAGTCTCGCGATCCTGCTGCACGTGCAGCACGCGACCGGATCCTATGGAGCGGCCGGGCTGGTGCTCGCGGCGTCGTCGATCGGACAGGCCGTGTCCGGGCCCGTCACCAGCCGCTGGATGGGCCGGTGGGGCATGCGCCCCGTGCTCACGCTGACCCTGTCGATCTGCGTGCTCGCCTTCCTCGGGCTGGCGTTCTTCTCGTTCCTGCCGCTCGCCGGCTACGTGGTGCTCGGCCTGATCGCGGGGCTCTCGACCCCGCCGATCCAGTCCGCCGCGCGCACCATCTACCCGAAGCTCGTGAACTCCTCACAGCTCACGCCGCTGTTCTCACTGGACGCATCGCTGCAGGAGATCATCTGGATCGTGGCCCCGGTCGTGATCACGATCGTCTCCACGCAGATCGGCACCGTACAGGGCCTGCTGCTCGTCGCCGCCGTGCTCGTGGGCGGCGGCGCCTGGTTCATCCTCTCCCCCGAGGTCGGGCGCGTGCGCATCCCGCGCAGCCGCCGCGGTTTCGGCGCCGTCGTGCTGAAGCCGCCGGTGCTGCTGGCCACGGTCGTCGGGTTCCTCCTCATCGGCGCCTGCGCGGCCGTCGAGGTGGGCGTGGTGAAGACCTTCGACCACGGGGGACTTTCGGCAGGTCTGGTGCTCGCGGTCTTCTCGGTGGGAAGCCTCGTCGGCGGTCTCGCCTCGGGCCAAGTGCCGATGGGCCCCTGGGCCATGGCCCGCCGGCTCACCATCGTGACCGTCGGGCTCGCGCTCACGATGGTGTCCCTCAACGTGTTCTGGCTCGGCGGCACTCTGCTCGCCGCCGGCATCGGGGTCGCGCCGGCGCTCGCGGTGCTGTTCGCGATCACGTCGGCGAGCGTGAAGTTCTCCGAGACCGCCGAGGCGTACGGCTGGGTCGGCACCGGCCAGCTGATCGGCGCGGCCGCCGGATCAGCGATTGCCGGCTTCCTCATCGACAGCATGCACAGCCCCACCGGGGCCTACCTCGCAGCGACGTGCTTCGCCGCCGTCGCGCTGATCGTCTCGGTCGTGTTCGTGCGCTTCTTCCCCGACCTGCGCGGCCGCGACGCCGCGCCGATGCCGGACACCGAGGCCGTCTCCCTGCCCTGAGCGGTCGTCCGACCCACCACACGAGCCCTGCCGTCGGAGCCTCGACCTCGGAATCCGCAGGATCCGGGGATCCCAACCTTCGATATCTGTTGTCATTTCCGATTTCGAGTGACAAGATCGGAGCATGAGCGCCGATCTGCAACAGAAAGCACACGATCACCTCTGGATGCACTTCACCCGGCAGTCCACGATGGACCGCAACGGGGTGCCGATCATCGTCCGGGGTGAGGGACACCACATCTGGGACGACACCGGCAAGCAGTACATCGACGGGCTCTCGGGCCTGTTCGTCGTCAACGCGGGCCACGGCCGCAAGCGCCTCGCCGAGGCCGCGGCGAAGCAGGCCGAGCAGCTGGCCTTCTTCCCGCTGTGGTCGTACGCGCACCCCGCCGCGATCGAGCTGGCCGACCGCCTGGCCGACTACGCCCCGGGCGACCTGAACCGGGTCTTCTTCACCTCGGGCGGCGGCGAGGCCGTCGAGACCGCCTTCAAGCTCGCCAAGCACTACTGGAAACTGCAGGGCAAGCACACCAAGCACAAGGTGCTCTCCCGCGCGATCGCCTACCACGGCACCACGCAGGGCGCGCTTGCGATCACCGGCATCCCCGCGATGAAGGCCATGTTCGAGCCGGTCACCCCGGGCGGCTTCCGGGTGCCGAACACGAACATCTACCGCGCCACGGAGATGGGCGCGCCGACGGATCCCGAAGCGTTCGGCGTCTGGGCGGCCGACCGGATCGAGGAGATGATCCAGTTCGAGGGCCCCGACACGGTCGCCGCGGTCTTCCTCGAGCCGGTGCAGAACTCAGGCGGCTGCTTCCCGCCGCCCCCCGGATACTTCCAGCGCGTGCGCGAGATCTGCGACCGCTACGACGTGCTGCTCGTCTCGGACGAGGTGATCTGCGCGTTCGGCCGGATCGGACACATGTTCGCCTGCGACGCCTACGGCTACGTGCCCGACATCATCACCTGCGCCAAGGGCATCACGAGCGGATACTCCCCCCTGGGCGCCGCGATCGTGAGCGACAAGATCTACGAGCCGTTCGCGCACGGCGACATGTCGTTCCCGCACGGCTACACCTTCGGCGGACACCCCGTGTCGGCCGCGGTCGCCCTGGAGAATCTGGACATCTTCGAGGAGGAGAAGCTCAACGAGCGCGTGCGCGAGAACTCGCCGCTGTTCCGCGCAGAGCTGGAGACCCTGCTCGATCTGCCGCTCGTCGGCGACGTGCGCGGCGATGGCTACTTCTTCGGGATCGAGCTGGTCAAGGACAAGACCACGCGGAAGACGTTCGACGACGACGAGTCGGAGCGCCTGCTGCGCGGGTTCCTCTCCGGCGCGCTGTTCGATGCCGGCCTGTACTGCCGCGCCGACGACCGCGGCGACCCCGTGATCCAGCTCGCGCCGCCGCTCACCATCGGGCCGGCGGAGTTCCGCGAGATCGCCGGGATCCTGCGCGGCGTGTTGACCGAGGCCGAGTCGGTTCTGTAGTCGCTGGGGACGCGACAGGGGGAGGGCGGATGGGGATCCGCCCCCCCTTTCTTCTGCGCTCGCGCCGCGCTCGGCAGTCTGCGATCGTGCCGCGCGAGGCTCAGCGCGACGGCGTCGCGATCACCAGGCTCGTCGGGCCGACCTGCTCGACGCTCACGAGGTCGAGCGCCGCGCCGTCGGGGAACAGTCGCCGGCCGGCGCCGGTCGCCGTCGGGAATACGCGCAGACGGTACTCGTCGACGGCACCGGCCGCGACGAAGCGCTCGACGAGCGAGCCGCTGCCGATCACGATGACGTCGCGCTCCGCCGCGGTCTCCCGCGCCCAGCCGACCGGATCCGTCTCGACCCGCCGGGAGTTCTGCCACCGGGCGAGGTCGATGTCGCCGCCCGTGACGACCGCCTTGTCCGCGGCGTTCAGCGCTCGGGCGAACGGATCCGTCTCGTCGCGCGGCGGCCACAGGGCCGAGAAGGCCTCCCAGGTGCGGCGTCCGAACAGGAAGATCCCGGTCTGCAGGATCGGGCCGTAGTGGAACTTGTCCCCCGAGATCGCCTCGGGACCGTGCCGGAAGCACCACCCGCCGAACGGCGTACCGTCGGATCCGTCCGGATCCTCCACGATGCCGTCGAGAGTGATGAACTGCGCCACGATGATGCGTGCCATGTCGTGCTCCTCGCCTCGTGCCCCGATGCGGATCCTCCGCGGAGGGCTTCATGAGGGTGTACGGGCGAGAGCAGCCGAAGTCATCGGTGCGGGCGGAATCCGTGCGGGCGGGATCCGTTCGGACTCGTCAGACTGCGACGATGCCCTCGCGCTCGAACAGGGCGAACAGCGCCTCGTCGCGGTACACCAGCACGTGCCCGATCCGGGTTCCCGTCACGTCGGCTTCGAACAGCTGCACCGTGTGCGGGTGCGGGCCGTCGTCGTCGACGCGCAGGAGCAGGAAGCCGTGCTGCCCGTTGGCCGAGATCGGACGGGTCTGCCAGCCAGTCCCCTGCCAGTCGAACAGGTGCGCCATGAACGCGGCGTACGTCTCGCGCCCGATCGACCAGAACGGCACGGGCGGCATCTCGAACAGCACGTCATCGGCGACGAGCTCCGCGAGCGCGGCGACGTCGGCCTGCTCGATGGCGCGCGCATACCGCTCGACCGTCTCGCGCCGCAGCGGGGCGGGGCGGGAGGATCGCTCTGCGACAGCTGCCTTCGCGCGCTGCAATGCCGAGTTCACCGACGGCACGCTCGTCTCCAGGATCCGGGCCGTCTCCGCCGCGGAGTGCCCGAGCACTTCGCGCAGGATGAAGACCCCGCGCTGCTTCGGCGGCAGCGCCTGCAGCACGAGCGTCACCGCGAGCCGCACCCCGGAGGCTTCGGCGACCGCCCGCTCCGGCTCGGAGTCGGCCCACCAGCGGGTCGGCGCCGGCACCAGCCAGGGCACGTCCAGTGCCGGCACCAGGGGCGCGCCGACGTCGATGCCCGGGTCCGTGAGGTCGCGTGGGAGCGGGCGTCGCGGTGTCTCGCGGAGCCGATCCACGCACACGTTGCGCGCGATGCGGTACACCCACGTGGACAGCGCCGCCTTGTCCGGATCGTACGACGCCCGGCTGCGCCAGGCCCGCTCGAGCGCATCCTGCACCGCGTCCTCCGCATCGAACGGCGAACCCAGCATCTGATAGCAGAAGGCGAGCAGGCCGCCGCGGAGAGCGGCGAGGTCGGGGGCGTCCACGCAGCCGAGGCTAGCCGCCCCGATCAGCCTCCCGCCATCGTCCGAGCGATGTCGGCGGCGGAATCGCCCGCCTTCTTCAGGACCAGCGCCACCAGCGCGAGCGCCCCGAGCGTCAGCACGAGCATGATCGTGGACACTGCGGCGATCTCCGGGCGCAGGCCGCTGCGCAGCGCGCTCAGCACGTACACGGGCCAGGGCGTGGTGCCGGAGACCTGCACGAAGGCGGAGACGATCGTGTTGTCCAGCCCCAGCGTGAACGAGAGCAGGAAGCCCGCGAGGACGGCCGGCATCGCGAGCGGCAGCGTGACCTTCGCGAAGGTGGTGAACGGCTTGGCGTAGAGATCCGCCGACGCCTCCTCGAGCTTGGCGTCGAGGCCCACCAGGCGTGCCCGCACAATGTAGGACACGATCGCGATGGAGAACAGCGACTGGCCGATCACCAGGCGCACGGTGCCGTCGTTGAAGATCGACAACCCCAGATCCTGACCGAGGAACACGACCCAGGGCAGCAGCGCCACCGCGTCCACGATCTCGGGCGTCACCGAGATGAGCAGCAGCAACCCCAGGAACCACGGCACCCACTTGCCGGGTGTGCGCGCCATCGCGATGCCGGCGAGGGTGCCCAGCGCCGTCGCCAGCACGGCGGCGATGAGGCCGGTGCGCAGCGAGACCAGCACCGCGTCGCGGACGGCCGGCTTGGTGACGATCGCGGCGAACGAGTCGAAGCCGAAGTGGTCCCACGAGATCAGCAGCCGGCCGACATTGAACGAGTAGACGATCACGACGGCGATCGGCAGGAACAGGAAGACGAACACCAGCGTTGCCCACAGCGGCAGCAGCCAGCGGCTGACGTTGCGCGGCGCCTTCGCACGGCGACCGGATCCCGCCCGGGTCGTGGACGGTGACGGATCCGCCTGCTCGGCCGGGCGTTCTGCGACGACGGTCATCGTGCGTCCTCCAGCGTCAGTCGGTAGCTGCGGCGGATGGGGATCGTGACGAGCCAGCCGATCGCCGCCATGACCCCGATCGACAGGGCGATCGTGAGGATGAGCAGCACGGCCATCGCGGATCCGAGCGCCCAGTTCTGCGCGGTCTGGAACTGGCTGGCGACGATCTGACCGACCATGTTGCCCTTCGCGCCGCCCAGGACGGTCGCCGTGATGTAGTCGCCCATGAGCGGGATGTAGACCAGCAGCACCCCGGCGATGATGCCGGGCTGCGCGAGCGGGATCGTCACGCGGAAGAACGTCTGCCAACTGCCGGCCCCGAGGTCCTTGCTCGCCTCGCGCAGCGGTCCGCTGACCCGGTCGAATGCCACGAACAGGGGCAGGATCATGAGCGGCAGATAGTTGTAGACGACGCCGAGCAGCACCGCGCCGCGGGTGTTCAGGATCCCGAGAGGTCCCGGGATCACGCCGAGGAACTGCAGCGCGTGCGACAGCCATCCCTCCGGGGCGAGGATGATCTGCCAGCCGATCGTGCGCACCAGGAAGTTGGTCCAGAACGGCACCATCACGAGCGCGAGGAACATCCCGCGCCGGCTCGGCGCGCACTTGACGGCGATCCAGTACGCGACCGGTGCGCCGATCAGGAGGCACAGCGCGGTGCCGGCGATGCCCACCCAGAGCGTGTTCTGGAAGGTTGCGAAGAACGTGGGCGAGAGCGCCTCGACGTAGCGGTCGAAGGACAGCTTGTCGTTGGCATTGGTGGCGAAGATGCTCGGCTTGTAGCCGAAGCTGTACCAGACCACGACCCCGATCGGGACGACGAAGAAGACGAGCAGCCACACCCAGGCGGGCAGGGCCAGGCCGAAGCGGATCCTGAGCTTACGCACCGGCGGCCGCCTTCGTCGCGTACCAGATCGCCACGATCCGCTCCTGGGCCTTCGTGAACTTCCCCTCGTGCATCGTGGCGATCTGCTCCTCCGTGAAGAAGACCATGTCGAGGTTCTCCAATCCCGCCTCCTCGGCCCGCTGCTGATTGCCCTCGACGCCGGTGTCGTAGCCGATGTAGTCCATCTGCTTCACCTGCACGTCCGGCGCGATGATGAAGTTGATGAAGGCGTGCGCCGCCTCGGGGTGCGGCGCCCCCTTGGCGATCGACCAGTTGTCCATCCAGATCTCGGTCGCCGGGGCCCCCAGCACCCACTGCCAGCGCTCCGGATTCTTCGACGCCGCGATCCCGGTGCGCGCGTCGCCGTTGTACACCTGCACGAGCGCCGCGGTCGCCTGCGGGATGATCTGTCCGCCGGGTGCGGAGTCGAAGGAGATCACATGCGGGGCGATCTCCTTCGTCATGAACGCTTCGCAGTCCGCGAGGTGCTTCTCGTCCGTCGTGTTCCAGTCGATCCCGTGGGACCAGAAGTAGATGCCGCACATGGGCGCCGGGTCATCGAGGAGGGAGGTCTTCCCGGAGGCCTCGTTCTGCGCCGCATCGATGAAGTCGGCCCACCCGGTCAGTTCCCGCTTGATCACGGTCTTGTCGTAGGCGAAGCCCGTCGTGCCCCATGCCTTGCAGATCGAGTACTCGTTCTTCGGATCGAACGTGCGGTGGATGAAGTGGGGGTTCATCGTCTGGAAGTTCGGGATCAGGTCGAGGTTCAGCCGCTCCAGGAGACCGTTCTCGGCCATGGGGAGGATGAACGGACCCGTCGGGACGACGATGTCGTAGCCCGACGTGCCGCGTGCGGCGACCAGCTTCGCGACGAGCTCCTCGTTCGAGTTGAACGCGTCGACGACGATCTTCGGCCCCTTCTTCTTCGTGAAGGCGCTCAGCAGATCCGGATCGTCGTAGTCGCTCCAGGTGTAGATCGAGAGCTTGTCCTCGAGCGGACCGCCGTTCGCCTGGGATGCTGCCGACGCCTTCTGCGGGGCGCAGGCGGTGAACAGCACGGCGCCGGAAGCCGCAAGCGCGGTCGCGAGGAAGCCGCGCCGCGTCAGCTCGGCACCGATCTTGCGTGCGGAGGGAGCGTTCGCGAGCACCCGCACCGGGGGCTGGCTGTGAGCGCCGCCGTGCGCCATCAGGCCGCTTCCTTGGGCAGAGCGATCACGTGGGTGGCCGTCTCGGGGATCCCGTCGCCGGCGAAGATGCGCACGTCGGCGTCGCTCCAGGTGCAGCGCACGGCGTCGCCGACGGCCACCGCCGGCGCGCCGGGAGCGGGGATCCGCACCAGGAACGTCTGCTCGCGGCCCACGTCCACGGCGACCTGCAGGGTCTCGCCCAGATGCGAGACGCCCAGCACGGTGCCGTCGAGGCCGGGTTCGTCCGCACGTCCCGCAGGAGCGAGCCGCACGAACTCCGGGCGGATCGCGGCGACAGCGGAGGATCCCGGCGCGCTCTGCTCCCCGCCCCAGCGTCCGTACACGGTTCCTGCGAAGGTGTCGACGGCGTCGCCGCCGAGTACCGTCCCGTGCAGGAAGTTCTGCTGGCCGATGAACGATGCCACGTAGGCCGACGCCGGCTCGGCGTAGATGTCGGCGGGGGCGGCGAGCTGCTCGATCCGCCCCGCACGCATCACCGCGATCCGGTCGCTCATCGACAGCGCTTCCGCCTGATCGTGCGTGACGAACACGAAGGTCGTGCCGAGCCGCGACTGCAGCAGCTTCAGCTCGAGCTGCATCTCCTCCCGCAGCTGGCGGTCGAGAGCCGCAAGCGGCTCATCCAGCAGCAGCACGCTGGGCCGATTGATCAGGGCACGGGACAGTGCGATGCGCTGCTGCTGCCCGCCACTCAGCTGGGTGGGCTTGCGGTCCGCGAAGCGGCGCAGCTGCACCATGTCGAGGGCCTCGGCCACGCGTTCGCGCTGCTCGGCCTTGGGCACTCCGCGCTGCTGCAGTCCGTAAGCGACGTTCTCCGCCACCGTCATGTGCGGGAACAGCGCGTACGCCTGGAAGACCGTGTTCACCTCCCGCTTGTGGGGGGGAAGGCCGAGGACGCTCCGGCCGCTCAGGCGGATGTCGCCCTCGTCGGGGTGCTCGAAGCCCGCGATCATGCGCAGGGCCGTGGTCTTGCCGCATCCCGAGGGACCGAGAAGGGAGAGGAACTCCCCCGGCCGGATCGACAGCGACAGCCGGTCGACGGCCGTCGCCTCACCGTAGTACTTGGTGACGCCAGAGATCTCGACGCCGCCGGTGGGCGCATCGGTCGTGCTCTGAGCAGGTACGGACATGGGACCGCTCATGGAACCTCCACAGTGAGTTCTTCGCTGCGGAGAGTCTGGCACAGGATCTGCGCTCAGTACAGAGGAAAACGTAGGTTCATTGGATTCCGACGACGATATTCGTTGTCAATTGGATGCCCATCAACGAATATGCGTGTTTCGGTGTCGTTTCGCGCGAGCTACTTCGCCTGGAAGTCGAACGCCTTCAGGAGCTCCTCGATGGCCTGCTCGCGCTGCTCGCCGCCCTCGTCGAACATGTGCGCCACGTGCGTGCGCAGGTGGTTCTCCAGCAGCAGCTTGTTGAGGGATTCGAGAGAGCGCTGGATGGCGCGGGACTGCGTGATGATGTCCATGCAGTACTCCTCGCCCTCGATCATCTTCGCGACGCCGCGGAGCTGCCCCTCGAGGATGCTGGTGCGGTGCAGGGCGCGCTTCTTGATGTCTTCGATCACGAGGTAGAGAGTACCGCCCGCCTCGCGGGTGGGGCTCTGCAAGGATGGGCGCATGGCGCGCGCCCGTGAAGCACTGCTGTCCCCGGCGGATCTGGAGCGCCTGCGCGCCCTACGGCAGATGAAAGCCGTCGCCCTCGCCGCTCTCGGCGTGATGGCGGTCGCGTTCGTCGTGGCCTTCTCGCTGCAGCAGCGCTATCCGTGGCTGGAGTATGTACGCGCGGCAGCGGAGGGCGGCATGGTCGGCGCCCTGGCCGACTGGTTCGCCGTGACAGCCCTGTTCCGCCGCCCGCTCGGACTGCCGATTCCGCACACCGCGATCATCCCCAGCCGCAAGGACGAGATCGGCCGCACGCTCGGCGAGTTCGTCGAGACCAACTTCCTCTCCGCGGAGGTCGTGCGTACGAAACTGTCCGAGACCTCCATCGCCGCGCGACTCGGATCCTGGCTGCGCGTACCCGCACATGCGGAACGGGTTGCGACAGAGGGATCCACCATCGCCTCCGCTGTGCTGCGCGCCCTCAGCGACGACGACGTGCAGAGCGTGATCGCGGAACTCGCGCGCGAGCATCTGGTCGAACCGGAGTGGGGCACGCCGGCGGGGGCCTGGCTGCAGCGCATCGTCGAAGCCGACGCCCATCGCGACGCCGTGGACCTCGCCGTCGACAGCATCGCGACCTGGCTGGATGGCAACGCCGCAGCGTTCCAGGGTCTGCTCTCGCGCCGGCTGCCGGGATGGGTGCCGCGGCTGGCCCACCGCTTCGTGGACGAGGCCGCCTACAACGAGGCCGTGCGGTTCGTGCGAGCGGTGCAGGCCGATCCGCGCCATCCCGCCCGGCGCGCGCTGGACGGATACCTCGCCCGCCTGGCGAACAACCTGCAGCACGACTCCGCCACGCGGGCGCGCCTGGAGAACGCCAAGGCGGCCCTGTTCGACAGCCCGCGTGTGGGCGCCTTGGCCGCCGAGGCGTGGAACGCGGCGAAGACCGGGCTGCTGTCGGCGCTCGCGGATCCGGAGAGCGGGCTGCGCCGTCGCGCCGCCGTGGCGATCGGCGAGCTCGGCGATCGCCTGGCCACCGAGGACCCGCTGCAGCACCGTGTGGACGGCTGGGTCACGGACGCCGCGGTGTTCCTCGTCGACCGCTACCGGCACGACATCGCCTCGATCATCACCGACACCGTGGAGCGATGGGATCCGGCCGAGACCACGGAGAAGATCGAGCTCATGGTCGGCCGCGATCTGCAGTACATCCGCCTGAACGGCACCGTGGTCGGAGCGCTCGCCGGGCTCGCGATCTTCGCGGTGGCGCACGCCGTCATCCCCGTGTAGGACCCCGGGGCGGACACCCCCACCCGGGGTAGCCCCGGTCGTCGCCCGGCTCGACGGCGCCGGGCGGCTCGGGCGGCTCGGGCAGGGCGGGTTTGCGAGGCCGGGGCGCGGACGGCGAGGTGCGCCCGACAGCTGTTGTCGCCCGCGGGCTGTCACGATCTGCACACGCTGACACGATCGGCACACGGATCCAGCGTTTCGCTGTGCTGATCGTCGCATGGTGTGCTGATCGTTCCTGCCGATCGTCCTCCACAGATGGCTGCCGGCGAAGGTTGTGCACGGATCCTGTGATCTCGCGGCCATGGGTCCGTCGCGTTCGTCACGCTGTGGACATGCTCTCCCTGATCGATACGATCCGACGTCGCGGCGGTATCGCCCGGGGCTCGGACCTGCAACGACTCGGCTTCTCGCGCTCGGCGCTCGCCCGCGCCGTACAAGGAGGCGCAGTGGAGCGCCTGCGAGATGGCGTGTTCGCGGCCGGCCCCATCACGCCCGACATCCGCGCCGCGGTCGCGCACGGCGGCGCGCTCAGCTGCGCGAGCGTGCTGACAGCGCTGAGGATCTGGGTGCTGCCCGAGATCACCGGGCCGCACGTCTGGCTGGGCGCGGGGCGGCATGGTCACACGCATCCGCACTGCGACTGCGTGCCGCACTACTACCGTGGGACGCCGCCGCTCGGTCGGACGGATCTCGAGACCGCCCTGCTGCACCTGCGCCTCTGCGCCGGGGATGAGGCGTTCTTCGCCGCCTTCGAGTCCGCCTGGAGGCGACGCCTCCTCCCCTTGGCAGCGCGCCGACGAATCCGCGAAGCTCTGCCGTTCTCGGCCCGGTGGCTCGTCGATCTCGCGCGGCATGACGCGGACAGCGGACTCGAATCGCTCCTGCGGCTGAGACTGCACGTGATCGGCCTGCGCCTCGAATGCCAGGTGCGTATCGACGGAGTCGGCAGAGTCGATTTCGTGGTCGGTCGGCTCATCATCGAAGTCGACGGCAGGGAGAACCACGACGGAGAGACGAAGCGGCACACGGACCTCGTGCGCGACGCGGCCGCTGCTCGTCTCGGCTATCGCACCCTCCGGTTCGACTACGCGCAGGTCGTGCACGATTGGCCCTCCGTGCAGGCCGCAATCCTTGCCGCGATGAGCGAAGTGTGACGGCCTGCACACGATGCCACGATCTGCACACGGATCCGGCTCTTTCGTGTGCAGATCGTCACAGCATGTGCGGATCGCCGCGGGAGGACAGGCCGGGCTGACGCGGCGCGCCAGACGAGAGCCGTAGCCCCGCTCGCGACGTATAGACCACTCGCCCTGTCTCGGTTCTCAGACACTACGCAGCCCGGCACGGCGGTGCGGATCCCGGCGAGTGGCACGCTGGACAGCGGATGCGACCGCGCGTCCGGGAAGGGACTCCTCATGGCACTGTCGCACGATCCCCTCTGGCCCCGTGGAGGCGACTGGCCCGCGTTCGGCACGCACGCCGACGCCGTCCTGCTGGGCGTTCCGACCTGGCGGACCTCGCTCTCGCCGACCGGCGCGCACGCGACGCCCGCCGCGATCCGCGACGCACTGCTCCGCTACAGCCCGACCCTGATGGGTCCGCCCGTGGTCGATCTCAACGCCGTACTGCAGATCGCCGACGCCGGGGACGTGCACGAGCCGGACGGTGACGAGGGCGTGGCTCGGGCGATCGCGCGCGTGTCCGAGCTGTCCGCGGCATCGCGCCTCGTGATCGCGCTCGGCGGGGACAACTCCCTCACGTACCCTGTCGCGCTCGGATCCGGGTCCACAGGCCTCATCACGATCGATGCGCACTTCGACCTGCGCGACGGGGTGTCCAACGGCTCGCCCGTGCGTCGGCTCGTCGAGGACGCTCCGGACGGATCCGCGATCGATCCGCACCGGATCGTCCAGATCGGGATCGCGGACTTCGCGAACTCCGCCGCCTACGCCCAGCGTGCCGCGGACTGGGGCATCCGCGTGATCACCCTGGACGAGGTGCGCCGCCGCGGGATCGACGACGTCGTGGCCGAGGCGGTGGAGATCGCCGGCGCCGGAGACGCCTCACGCGTGCACCTCGATATCGACGTGGACGCCTGCGACCGCGCAGCGACCCCGGGATGCCCGGCGAGCGTGCCCGGCGGATTCGCGGCCTGGGAGCTGCGGGCCCTGGTGCGGGGCATCGCCTCCGACCCGCGCGTGGTCAGCGCCGACATCGCCGAGGTGGATGCCACCGCCGATGACGAGGATGCGCGCACCGTGCGCCTCGCCGCACTGTGCGTGCTGGAGCTGCTGGCCGCGCTGGCCGGCCGAGGCTGATCCGCCGATGACCGACCGTCCCGCACGCGATCCGTTCCTCGATGGCGGTCCCGCCCTGCGCACCGCCCTGGGGTTGCGGTTCCTGCTCGAGCTCGCGCTGCTGGCCGGTGCCGCGGTCGCCGCAGTGCGACTCCTTCCCGGCTGGCCGGGGTGGGTGGGCGCCATCGTGGCGATCGTCGTACTGGCGGTCGTCTGGGGCCTGCTGCTGTCGCCCAAGGCGCGCTTCGGCATCCGTTCCGCGGGCCGGGTGCTCCTGGAGACCGCGCTCTTCGGCGCCGTGGGAGCGGCGCTCTGGGCGAGCGGGCTCGGCATCGCCGGGGTCGCGCTCTTCGCCGCGTGGGCGCTGGACAGGATCGCCCTGGCCGTGCTCAACCGCGACTGAGCGCAGCGCGCGCTCAGAGTTCGCGCAGCGCCTCGTCGATCGGCCGGTCTCCCTCGTTGAAGCGGATCGTGCGGCGTATGGTCGCCGGCTCGAGCAGCGTCTGCGCGATGACGTGCGCGACATCGGCTCGGGATACGCTGCCCGAGGCCTCCGATGTGGCGTCGATCCGCCCCGTCGGCTCCTCCAGCGTGAGCCGGCTCGGCGCGAGCACGGTCCACTCCAGTCCGGACGCGCGCAGCGCCTCATCGGCCGCCGCCTTCGCCTCGGCATACGCGAAGAACGAGTCCGTCGCGGGTATGCCGTGCTCGGGCGAGGATCCGAAGTACGACACCATCACGTACCGTGCGACGCCCGCGTCGGCGGCCGCGTCCATGGACCGGACGGCGGCGTCGAGGTCGACGGCCCGGGTGCGCTCCGCCGAGCCGCCGCCGGCTCCAGCCGACCAGACGATGGCGTCGTGCCCGGCGATCAGCGTCGCCATCGCCTCCTTCGACGCCGACTCGACGTCGAAGACCACGGGATCCGCCCCTGTCGCACGCAGGTCGTCGATCTGCGCGGCGTCGCGGATCACCGCGGTCACCTGGTCGCCGCGCGCCGTGAGGAGGGGTTCGAGGAGAAGGGCGACCTTGCCGTGGCCGCCGAAGATCAGGATCCGTGCCATGCGTCCACGCTAAGCCCGAACCAGAGAGAACGGGTCGCTCGATCCGGATCCGCTCAGCGCACGACCAGACGCGGCTCGATCAGCGCGTGCGCCGTGCCCGCCAGAACGTCCCGCGGAGTGACCGTCTCGCCGGTCGGCCCCATGAGCAGTTCCACGGTCGCGGCTGCGACGTCCTCGGGACGCTGCTCGACGCTCGAGAAGCCGAGCGCCTCCGCGGTCGGCGTGTTGTCGAACCCGATCACCGGCACCCGTGCGGACCTGCCGGTCTCCGCGAGGAGCGCGCCGATCGCGAGGGAGTCACTCGCACAGACCACGGCGTCCACGTCCGCGCTCGCGGCGGCCACGACGGCTCGCGCCAGAGCGACGTCCTCCTCGCTCGTCCAGCGCGGCCCCACGGCCCCGGCCGCGGCCATCGCCTCACGCCAGCCGCGCTCCCGATCGTCGCCGGTGCCCGACCCCGTCGGCCAGCCGAGGAACGCGACCCTCGGGCCGAAGCCGAGGGCGTGCTCGGTCGCCGCCCGCGTGCCCGCGGCGCCGTCGACGTCGACCCAGAGATGCTCGGGCGCGGCGAGGTCGTCCTCGCCCCAGGGGCGGCCGAACGCGACGAAGGGCAGCCGCGCTTCACCGAGCCAGCGCGTGCGCGGGTCGCCGTGGAACGTGCCGGTGATGATGGCGGCGTCGATCTCGGAGCCCTCCCAGAGTTCGGCGAGGCGAGCGATCTCATCGTCCGCGGTCCGGGCGGCGTAGACGAGCATGCGCATGCCGCGCTCGCTGGCGCGCTCGGTGAGGGCGTGCACGAAACGGTCCAGGATTACGCCGGAGACGCCACCGACGTAGGGATCCAGGTGGATGCCGATCGTGGAGCTGCGGCGGGTGCGCAGCTGCCGAGCCGCCGCATGCCGGCGATAGCCCAGCTCGACGATCGCCTGCTGCACGCGCTCGCGCGTGGCGGGCTTCACGATCGCCGGGGTGTTCAGCACGTTCGACACCGTCTGCCGCGACACCCCGGCGCGCTCCGCCACATCCTCGACGGTCGGCGTCCTGGCCATGTCTCTCCCTCCCCGGATTCTTCACGGGATCCGGGACCACCTTCCCACCTTGACACCCTGCGCCCCTGCCGCCTAGCGTATTCGACACAGAGTTTGATCGTTCAAATTCTTGGGACGGCCTCCGTCGTCGCCGAGAAGCACACATCATCACGGATGCTCATCAAGGGAGAAGAGACATGACACGGCACAGCACGCGCGCCGCGATCGGGGCCGGAGCCCTCGTCCTCGCCGGCGCGATCGCACTCACCGGCTGCGGTTCGGGATTCTCCGGCGGCGACGCCGGCAGCAGCACCGGATCCTCGAAGCTCACATCGTCCGACAAGCCGCTGAACATCCTCATCGGATCCTCCGGCGACGCGGAGACCAAGGCCGTGAACGACGCCGTGTCCGCGTGGTCGAAGACCTCGGGCGTCAAGGCCACCGTGACCGCGGCGAGCGACCTGAACCAGCAGCTGTCACAGGGCTTCGCGTCCGGCTCCCCTGCCGACGTCTTCTACCAGTCCACCGACGCCCTGGCCGGATACGCCTCGAACGGATCCCTGCTCGCGTACGGCGATCTGCTCAAGAACAAGGACGACTTCTACCCGAGCCTGCTGAAGTCGTTCACCTACGACGGCCAGCTGTACTGCGCACCGAAGGACTTCTCGACGCTGCAGCTCGTGATCAACACCGACATGTGGACGAAGGCCGGCCTCACGGATGCCGACGTCCCCAAGACCTGGGATGAGCTCGCCGCCGTCTCGAAGAAGCTCACCGCCGACGGCCATGTCGGCCTGTCGATGAGCGGCGAGTACGCGCGCGTCGGCGCCTTCATGGTCGCCGCCGGCGGAGGGCTGATGAACGCCGACTCCACCAAGGCCACCGCCGACGCCGAGGGCAACGTGAAGGCGCTCGACTACCTCAAGGGCCTGCTCGGCGACGGCTCGATGAAGTTCGCCGCCGACCTCGGATCCGGCTGGGGCGGCGAGGCGTTCGGCACCCAGAAGGCCGCGATGGTCGTGGAGGGCAACTGGATCACCGGTGCGATGACGAACGATTACCCCACCGTGAAGTACAAGGCGGTCGAGCTGCCCGCAGGCCCCGACGGCAAGAAGGGCACGCTGCAGTTCACGAACTGCTGGGGCATCTCGGCCGACAGCAAGAACCAGAAGGCCGCCCTCGACCTCGTCGAGCACCTGACCAGCGCGGACAGCCAGCTCGCGTTCTCGAAGGCCTTCGGCCCGATGCCGTCGATCGCCTCCGCCGCAGACGCCTGGAAGAAGGACAATGCCGCTCTCGTGCCGTTCCTGAACGGGGCGGACTACGCCCAGGGCGTGCCGACCGCCAAGGGCGCCAGCGACGTCGTGACCGACTTCAACGGCAAGCTCGGATCGCTCGCGACGGGCGACCCGAAGGCGATCCTCGACGCCACGCAGAAGAACCTGGAAGCCCTGACCAAGTAATCATGGCCTCCTCCACCGTGCGGTCTCACCGTCCCGCGTCCCACCCTGGACTGCGGCGCGGTGAGACCGCATCGGGGTGGCTGTTCACCGCCCCGATGCTGATCCTGCTCGGCCTGTTCCTGGTCGTGCCCGTGCTCATGGCGCTCTGGGTGAGCGTGAGCGACTGGGGCGGGCGCGGCTCGCCCTTCTCCGGCGGCGTCTCGTTCGTGGGTCTGAAGAACTACGCCGCCCTGCTGCTCGGCGGCGGCCTCGCCGAGGCCGACTTCGGCATGAGCCTGAAGAACAACGCCTGGTACGTGATCCTCGTGGTGCCGTGCCAGACCGCGCTGAGCCTCTTCCTCGCCGTGCTCGTCAACCGGCAGATCCTCAAGGGCCGCGGGTTCTTCCGCACCGCGTTCTACTTCCCGTCGGTGACGAGTTCCGTCGCGATCACGGTCCTTTTCCTGTTCCTGTTCTCCACCACGGGGGCCGTGAACGCCGCGCTCGGCTGGCTCGGGATCAACGGACCGAACTGGCTCAACGACCCATCCGGGATCCTGCATTTCGGCGCCTCGTCCGGCCCTGCGGCCTTGACGGAGAACCACTTCCTCGGCGTCTCCTACTGGGACTGGATCGGCGGCCCCAGCGTCGCGATGTGCGTCTACATCATCATGGCGATCTTCACCACGAGCGGAACCTTCATGCTGCTGTTCCTCGCCGCACTGCAGAACATCTCCGGCGAGGTGCAGGAGGCGGCCATGATGGATGGCGCGAACGGATGGCAGCGGTTCTGGCGGGTCACGCTCCCGCAGCTGCGGCCCACGCTGTTCACCGTCCTCACGCTCGGACTCATCGGCTGCTGGCAGATCTTCGACCAGATCTACACCGGCACCCGCGGCCAGCCGGCGAAGACGACGATCACGCCCGCATACCAGTCGTACCAGTCGTCGTTCATCAATCAGGAATGGGGCCAGGGCGCCGCGATCGCGTTCATCCTGTTCGTGATCATCATCGTCTTCACGCTCGTGCAGCGCTGGGCGCTGCGCGAGCGAACCGTGTCCCGTCGCCGCAACCGGCCGTACGTGGAGGCCGCGCAACGCGCCGTCGCACGCGCCGCCGCCGACCGAGCACCCGCCACGAGTGAAGGAGCACCGCGATGACCGCCACCGCTCCCGCCCCGTTCGTCGCTCGGCGCAAGCGCTGGGGCACCGTGCGGATCGCCTCCACTTCGGTCCTGTACGCGCTGCTCATCGCCCTCGCGCTCGTCTACATCTACCCTTTCCTCATCCAGGTCGCGACGAGCTTCAAGACAGACCCGGACGCGGCGACGAACCCGCTCGCGATCGTGCCGCAGACGTTCACGACCGAGGCGTACACGCAGTTGTTCCTGCGCAGCGACTTCCCCACGTGGTTCAAGAACTCCGTGATCGTCACGATCGTGGTCACGGCGGGCAGGGTCTTCTTCAACTCGCTCGCGGGCTACGCGCTCGCCCGGCTCCGCTTCCGCGGGCGCAACGCCGTGTTCGCCGGACTCGTCGCCGTCATGAGCGTGCCGACCGTGGTGCTGCTGATCCCGAAGTTCCTCGTGATCAACACGCTCGGCATGTACGACTCCTACGCAGGCATGATCCTGCCGCTCCTCGTGGACGCTGCCGGGGTCTTCATCATGAAGAACTTCTTCGAGTCGATCCCGGCCTCGGTCGAGGAGCAGGCGCGGATCGACGGTGCGGGCACCTTCCGGGTGTTCTGGTCGGTCGTGCTGCCGATGGCACGACCCGCACTGATCACGATCGTGATCCTTTCGTTCCAGGGATCCTGGAACGAGCTGGCCCACTTCATCGTGTCGACGCAGTCCCCCGAGCTGACCACCCTCACCAAGGGCGTGGCGCAGCTCGCCAACGGCCAGCTCAGTCAGGGCCGGCAGTATCCGCTCAAGCTCGCGGCGGCGATCATCATGACGATCCCCGTGGCCGTGATGTTCTTCGTGTTCCAGAAGCGCATCATGAACTCCAGTGACGGGGCGGTGAAGGAGTGACCGCCGGCTCCCCCACGATGCTCGCGTCGTGCGGAGGCCCGGCTCTGCCCTCTCCTCCCCTCCGCTGAACCCGCCCTCATCAACGTCCGGCCACCGCACACCCGCACACCCGCCCGCCCCTCACGAAGGAGCCACATGACCGACACCCCGCTGCAGCCCCTCCTGAACGACGCCGTCATCGCACTCCAGGCGCCGACTCAGGTGTGGTCGGACGAGACCGGGGACATGGGCTCCGCGCCCATCCACGGTGTCTATCACGGCGACGTCCGGCATGTGCGGTCGCTGACGGTCGCGGTCGACGGCACCGCGATCGAAGCGATCGCGTCGTCCTCTCCGTCCCCGCAGCGCGCCGTGTTCACGAGCGTGCTGCGCGGCCTCGACGACGACCAGCCCGACCCCAAGGTGCGCCTCGAACGCACCCGCACGGTGCGCCCCGGCGGCGTCTCGGAGGAGATCCGGATCTCCTCGCACCGCGAGATTCCGGTACCGGTCGACGTCACCGTGCGCCTCGTGCCCGACTTCGAGCCCCTGCAGCGCGTCAAGGCGGGCCTCGCCGACGCCGGTGCATGGGGCTGGGACGGCGAGCGCGCATCCTCGGGCACCGGGTCGTTCGCCCTGACCGCGCCCGACGCGACGATCACGGCCGAGGAAGCCCTCGTGATCCGTTGGACCGCCGTGCTGCCGCCGCGCGCGGCGGTGGGCTTCTCCTTCGACCTGGCGCTCGAGGATCCGACGCTTGTCGTCACCTCGCCAGGCACCCCCGCCTGTCCTGCCGTGCCCGAGACCCGGGATCCGCGGCTGCGGCGCTGGCTGCACCGTGCTGCCGGCGACCTCTCCGCACTGCGCCTGGCCCTGCCCGCCCATCCGGACGACGCCTTCTACGCCGCCGGGGCGCCGTGGTTCTTCACCCTGTTCGGCCGCGACTCGATCTGGGCTGCGCGGCTCGCGCTCCGCCAGGATCCGGCGATCGCCGCCTCGACGCTGCGGGTGCTCGCCCGCCTGCAGGGCACGAAGAAGGATCCGGCCACGGCCGAGGCGCCAGGGAAGATCCCGCACGAGCTGCGCAGCGGTGCGCTGTCGCTGCCGAGCGAGGGCGTGCACCTCCCCCCGCTGTACTACGGCACAGTCGATGCCACCCCGCTCTGGGTGTGTCTGCTCGCCGACGCTCGCGATGCGGGCATGCCCGAGGCGGAGGTGCGCGAGCTGCTGCCGAATCTGCGAGCGGCGCTGGCCTGGATGATCGACCACGGCGACGCGAGCGGATCCGGGTTCATCGACTACGTCGACGAGACCGGGCACGGCCTCGCGAACCAGGGCTGGAAGGACTCCGGCGACTCGATCCAGTGGCGCGACGGGCGCCTCGCCGAGGGTCCCATCGCTCTCAGCGAGGTGCAGGCGTACGCCTACGAGGCGGCGGTGCGCGGCGCCGGCCTGCTCGATGCGCTCGGCGAGGACGGCGGGAACGCACTGCGCGCCTGGGCGGTGGATCTCCGCACCCGGTTCCGCACCGCGTTCTGGGTGACCACGCCCGAGGGCCGCTATCCCGCGATCGCTCTGGACGCCCACGGCGCCGCGGTCGATTCGCTCACGAGCAACATCGGGCACCTGATCGGCACCGGCCTGCTGGATCCCGACGAGGAGCGCGCCTGCGCGGCGCTGCTGCTCGGCGACTCGATGTCGAGCGGGTTCGGGATCCGCACGATGTCGTCGGGGGCGGCGGGATTCTGGCCGTTGAGCTACCACGGCGGCAGCGTCTGGGCGCACGACACCGCGATCGCCGTGCACGGATTGCTGCGAGCGGGTCTGCGGGCCGAGGCCGCCGACATCGCGCAGCAGCTCGTGGACGCCGCCGAGGGGTTCGGCTACCGGATGCCCGAATTGCATGCAGGAGATGCCCGTGTGCTCGGCGTCACCCCCGTGCCGTACCCGGCATCCTGCCGTCCGCAGGCATGGTCCGCCGCAGCGGCCGCCGTGTGCGCGGACGCGTTGGGCTGAGTCCGGACGCGTTGGGCTGAGTCCTACGGGGAGGATCAGACCGCGCGCACGCCGTCCTTCCACACCGCGTCGACGAGCGGCACGCCGGGGCGGTACGCGAGGTGCACCCGGCTCGGGCTCTTCAGGAGCACGAGGTCGGCGCGCATCCCAGGGGCGATGCGGCCGATGTCGTCACGGCGCAGGGCCGCGGCTCCTCCGGCGGTCGCCGCGTGGATCGCCTCGGCGACGGTCATGCGCATGTCCCGCACGGCGACGGCGATGCAGAACGACATGGACGAGGTGAAGCTCGACCCGGGATTGGTGTCGCAGGCGATCGCCACGGTCACCCCGGCGTCGATGAGCCGGCGGGCATCCGGATAGGGCTGCCGGGTGGAGAACTCCACGCCGGGCAGCAGGGTGAGGACCGTGTCGGATCCCGCGAGCGCGGCCACGTCCGCGTCGGTCAGGTAGGTGCCATGGTCGATCGAGGCCGCACCGAGCTCGACCGCGAGCTGCACGCCCTCGCCCGGACCCAGCTGGCTCGCGTGCACGCGCGGCTGCAGGCCGCGGGCGATGCCGGCCTCCAGCACCCGGCGGGACTGCGGCACGGTGAACGCGCCGGTCTCGCAGAACACGTCGATCCACTTGGCGTGCGGGGCGCAGGCGTCGAGCATCTCGCCGACCACGAGGTCGACGTAGTCGTCGCCGCGGTCGGCGTACTCGGCCGGCACGACGTGCGCGCCGAGGAAGGTGACCTCGCGGGTGACCTCCGCGGCGAGGCGCACGAGGCGCTGCTCGGTCGCGACGTCGAGGCCGTAGCCGCTCTTGATCTCGACGGTGGTGGTGCCCTGCGCGAGCATCTCGTCGAGGAAACCGCGCAGGCGGATCCGCAGTTCGTCGTCGGTCGCCGCGCGTGTGGCGGCCACGGTCGATCGGATGCCGCCGGCGGCATACTTCTGCCCCTGCATCCGCGCCTCGAACTCGGCAGCGCGGTCGCCGCCGAAGACGAGGTGGCTGTGGCTGTCCACGAAGCCGGGGATCACAGCGCGGCCCTCCGCGTCCACGATCTCGTCGGCCGCCGGCGCGTCGGCCGCCGAGCCGACCCAGGCGACCCGCTCGCCCTCGATGAGCACGGCGGCGTCGTGCAGGGTGCCGCAGAGGTCGTCGCCGTCCGCGACGTTCGTCGTGAGCTCGCCGATGTTGGTGATCAGGATCCGCATGTCCTCAGCCTTCCGCAGAGTGGTGCGTCCCGCCTTGTGTCGGACTCTTCGAAACGCCCGGGCACAGAAAAAAGGCGGGACGCGTGATGTGGGTCGGAACCGCTCAGAGCCCCATCGGGACCTTGAGGCCGCGCTCGCGCGCGATGTCCTTCGCGTGGTCGTAGCCGGCGTCGACGTGACGCATCACGCCGGTGCCCGGGTCGTTGGTGAGCACGCGCTCGAGCTTCTCGGCGGCCAGCGCGGATCCGTCGGCGACGGTCACCTGACCGGCGTGGATGGAGCGGCCGATGCCGACGCCGCCGCCGTGGTGCAGCGACACCCAGCTCGCGCCCGAGGACGTGTTCAGCAGCGCGTTGAGCAGCGGCCAGTCGGCGATCGCGTCGGATCCGTCCTTCATGGCCTCGGTCTCGCGGTACGGGCTGGCGACGGAGCCGGAGTCGAGGTGGTCGCGGCCGATGACGATCGGGGCGGACAGCTCGCCCGAGGCGACCATCTCGTTGAACTTCAGGCCCGCCAGGTGCCGCTCCTTGTAACCCAGCCAGCAGATGCGCGCGGGGAGTCCTTCGAAGTGCACCTTCTCGCCGGCCTTCTCCAGCCAGCGGTGCAGGGCGGCGTCCTCCGGGAAAAGCTCGGCGATGGCGCGGTCGGTCTTGTAGATGTCCTCCGGGTCGCCCGAGAGCGCAGCCCAGCGGAACGGGCCGCGGCCCTCTTCGAACTGCGGACGGATGTACGCCGGCACGAAGCCGGGGAACTCGAATGCGCGGTCGAAGCCGCCGAGGACCGCTTCGGCACGGATCGAGTTGCCGTAGTCGAACACCGCGGCGCCCGCGTCCTGGAACGCGACCATCGCCCGGACGTGCGCGGCCATGGCCTCGCGCGAACGGCGGGTGAACTCTCGGGGTCGCGCTCGGCCTCGGCCTTCCAGTCCTCCACCGAGATGCCGATGGGCAGGTAGGCGAGCGGGTCGTGCGCGCTGGTCTGGTCGGTCACGATGTCGATCGGCACGCCGCGGCGGAACAGCTCGGGGAAGACCTCGGCGGCGTTGCCGACGATGCCGACGGAGAGCGCCTCACCGGAGTCCTTGGCGGCGACGGCGCGGGCGATGGCCTCGTCGAGGTCGGTGTAGTACACGTCCAGGTAGCCGTGGTCGACGCGGCGCGCGAGACGCGACTCGTCCACGTCCACGATCAGGCATGCGCCGTCGTTCAGCGTGACGGCGAGCGGCTGCGCGCCGCCCATGCCGCCGGCGCCGCCGGTGAGCGACAGGGTGCCCTTGAGCGACTCCTTGCCGAGCGAGCGCGCGACCGCGGCGAACGTCTCGTAGGTGCCCTGCAGGATGCCCTGGGATCCGATGTAGATCCAGGATCCGGCCGTCATCTGGCCGTACATCATCAGGCCCTCGGCCTCGAGCTTGCGGAACTCGGGCCAGGTGGCCCAGTCGCCGACCAGGTTGGAGTTGGCGATGAGCACGCGCGGCGCCCACTCGTGCGTGCGGAACACGCCGACCGGCTTGCCGGACTGCACGAGCAGGGTCTCGTCGGGCTCGAGCTCGTCGAGGGTGCGCACGATCGCGTCGTAGGCCTCCCAGTTGCGCGCCGCGCGGCCGGTGCCGCCGTAGACCACGAGGTCCTCGGGGTGCTCGGCGACCTCGGGATCGAGGTTGTTCATGAGCATGCGCTTGGCGGCCTCGGCGCCCCAGCTCTTCGCGGTGCGCTCGTTGCCGCGGGGGGCGCGGATCGAACGGGTCGGGTCCGACAGGGTCGGGCCGGCAGTGGTGGTGGTGTCAGTCATTCGCGTGCTCCTTCGCAATCGCAGCGATCTGGCCGGACTGCACGAGCGCAGTCACGGCCTCCATGTCAGGGCTGAGGAATCGGTCCGGGCCGGGGCCGCCGGCCACGGTGCGGACGAGGTCGCGGACGGCGCCGGTGGCGGGTCCGGCCTCGAGCGGCGCGCGCAGGTCGAGCGCGCGGGCGCCGGTGAGGATCTCGATCGCGAGCACGCGGCCGAGGCCGTCGATCGCGCGACGGAGCTTGCGGGCCGCGGCCCATCCCATCGAGACGTGGTCCTCCTGCATCGCGGAGGACGGGATCGAGTCGACCGAGGCCGGCACGGCGAGGCGCTTGAGCTCGGAGACGATGCCGGCGGCCGCGTACTGCGCGATCATCAGGCCGGAGTCGACGCCGACCTCGTCCGCGAGGAACGGCGGCAGGCCGTGGCTGCGCGCGGGGTCGAGCGCACGGTCGGTGCGGCGCTCGGCCACCGAGGCCACGTCGGCGACCGAGATCGCGAGGAAGTCGAGCACGGCCGCGACGGGGGCGCCGTGGAAGTTGCCGTTGGACTCGATCCGGCCGTCGCTGGTGACGACGGGGTTGTCGACGACGCTCGCGAGCTCCCGCTCGGCGATCATGGTGGCGTAGGACGCGGTGTCCCGGGCGGCACCGTGCACCTGCGGCGAGCAGCGCAGCGAGTAGGCGTCCTGTACGCGGCCGTCGTCCGGACCCTTGTGGCTGGCGACCATCGGGGAGGATCCGAGGAAGGCGCGCAGGTGCGCTGCGGAGACGGCCTGGCCGATCTGCGGGCGCAGCGCCATGAGATCGCTCGCGAAGACCGCGTCGGTGCCGAGTTGCGACTCGATCGACATCGCGGCCGAGATGTCGGCGGTGATGAAGAGGTTGTCGAGGTCGTGCAGCGCGAGCGACAGCATGCCGAGCATGCCGTCGGTGCCGTTGATGAGGGCGAGGCCCTCCTTCTCCTGCAGTTCGAGGGGCGCGATGCCGGCGGCGGCGAGCGCGTCGGCGGCCGGGACGAGATCGCCGGCGGCGTTGCGGACGTCGCCCTCGCCCATGCTGGCGAGCGCCACGTGGGCGAGCGGGGCCAGGTCGCCCGAGCAGCCCAGCGAGCCGTATTCGCGGACGATCGGGGTGATGCCGGCGTTGAGCATCGCGGCGTAGGTCTCGACGACGACGGGGCGCACGCCGGTGTGGCCGGACGCGAGCGTCTGCAGGCGCAGCAGCTGCAGGCCGCGGACCACCTCGGTCTCGACCTCGGGTCCGGTGCCGGCCGCGTGCGAGCGGATCAGGCTGAGCTGCAGCTGGCGGCGACGCTCGGGGGCGATGAAGGTCGTGGCGAGGGCGCCGAAGCCCGTCGAGACGCCGTAATGCGGCTTGGGGTCGGCGGCCATGCCTTCGATGACGCCGCGGGAGGCGGCGACGCGGTCGAGCGCACCGGCGTCGATGACGACCGGTGCGAGGTAGCGGGCAACGGAGACGACATCCTCGGGGCGCAGGGGCGCCGCACCGATGGTGACGGGGGAAGTGTGGGGCATGAGACGATTTCACACCCTCGGCCGCCGCTCGGACAGTGCCCGGGACGACGTCCTGTCTGGAATCACAGACATGTAGACGAAGGCTGCGCACCGCCCTGATGGGCCCCGGGCGACCCGGGAGGGATCGGGATCGAGCGAGCCTGGATCCTCCCGCAACTCCCGACATCCGACGCACAAGATGTGCGAAATGTCGAACAGATGATGAGATCAGTGCGGATCGCACATGGTGGGTCGCGCAACGCGTCACTAGCGTGAGCGGCACCATCCTCTTCCGCCCGAAGGAAACCACCATGGCCCGTATCGCGCCGCACGACGACTTCGCCCTCTCCCGCGTGACTCCCGAAGCGCGAAAGCCCTGGTTCGGCATCGCCGTACAGCGCTTCGGCCAGGTCTCCGCCCTGTCGCAGTTCCTCCTCGGCGCGACGCTGGGATACGGGATGACCTTCGGGGAGGCCGCGCTCGCGTTCCTGCTCGGATCCGTCATCCTCGAGGTCATCATGTGCATCGTCGGATTCATCGGGCAGCGCGAGGGCCTGAACACGGCCCTCCTCGCCCGCTGGACAGGCTTCGGCGAGATCGGCGCGGCGCTCGTGGGCCTCGCGATCGGCATCAGCCTCATCGGCTGGTTCGGCATCCAGTCCGCGATCTCCGCGCAGTCGCTCGACGCGCTCATGCCCGGCGTGCTGCCGACCTGGCTGTGGAGCCTGCTGTTCGGCCTCGCCGTCACCGCGATCGTGGCCTTCGGCTTCCTCGGCATGCAGTGGCTCGCGAACATCACCGTGCCCCTGTTCCTCGTGCTCGTGGGCTGGTCCGTGATCTCGGAGCTCAGCCGTCACGACCTCGGCACACTGCTCACGAGCCCGGCACCGGGCCCGCACATCAGCGTCTGGGCCGGCACCGGCATCGTCGCCGGCGGCCTCATCGTCGGCGCCATCATCACCGGCGACATGACGCGCTTCAACCGCTCCCGCGCCGACGTCGTCAAGCAGACCGTCGTGGGCGTCACGCTCGGCGAGTTCGTGATCGGCCTGGCCGGCGTGCTCCTCGCGCACGCCGCGAAGTCCGGCGACATCGTCGCGATCGTCACGAGCTCGGTCGGCCTGGTCGGCCTCATCATCGTCATCACCGGAACGCTCAAGATCAACGACTGGAACCTCTACTCGTCGGCCCTGGGCCTGGTGAACTTCGTCTCGACGACGTTCGGCAAGAACCTGCACCGCGTGACGACGACGATCGTCCTCGGCATCGTCGGATCCGTCCTCGCCGCCGCGGGGATCCTCGGGCAGTTCACCCAGTTCCTCATCGTGCTGAGCGTGGCGTTCCCGCCCATCGCGGGCATCATGGTCGCCGAGTACTTCATCGTCCGCCGCTGGCGCGGGGACCTCGACGCCAGCCGTGAGGAGGGCGTGCTGCCCGCCTCCGCCCCGCGCATCGTCCCCGCCACGATCGTGGTCTGGGTGGTCTCGTCGCTCGTCGGCTACTTCGTGACCTGGGGGATCCCGTCCCTCGTCAGCCTGTTCCTCTCGATGGTGCTGTACATCGTGGCGGGCAAGCTGGGCCTCGTCCGCGGGGTCGGCGCCGTCCCCACCCGTCAGGCCGATCCTGCCGAGGCCGCGGCCGCCTGATCCCCAGACTCCGTCGCGGGGTGCGGCGCCTTCCGACGCCCCGCGACGGGACCATTCGTCCCAGAACCACCGAGAAAGCGAGAACCATGCACATCGGCATCGACGTCGGCGGCACCAACACGGATGCCGTCCTCATGGACGGCGCCCGCACCCTCGCCGGGGTGAAGCACTCCACCACCCCCGACGTGACCGACGGGATCGTGCAGGCGATCGAGGATCTGCGGGCGCACCACCCGTTCGAGGGATCCGACATCGAGGCCGTCATGATCGGCACGACGCACTTCATCAACGCGCTCGTGCAGGCCAGCCGCCTCGCGCCCACCGCGGCCCTGCGGCTCGGCCTGCCCGCGACCCGCGCCCTCCCTCCGCTCGTGGACTGGCCCGGTGAACTGCTCGAGGCCGCTCAGGCGCGCAGCTATCTCGCGCACGGCGGCTACGAGTTCGACGGCCGCCCGATCTCGCCGCTCGATCCCGAGGAGCTGCGCCGGATCGCCGCGGACATGAAGGCGCACGGGATCCGCTCTGTCGCGATCTCGGCCGTGTTCAGCCCGGTCAACCACGACCTCGAGGTGCGCGCCGCGGAGATCCTCGGCGAGGTCCTCGGCGACGACGTGGCGATCTCCCTCTCGCACGAGATCGGCCGGATCGGCATCCTCGAGCGCGAGAACGCGACGATCATCAACGCCGCCCTGCGCGAGCTCGCCTCCGAGATCGTCGACGGCCTCACCGCCGCCGTCCGGGCGCACGGCATCGAGGCGCCGATCTTCCTCAGCCAGAACGACGGCACGCTCATGGACGACGAGTACGTGCGCCGCTATCCCGTCGCGACCTTCGCCTCCGGCCCGACCAACTCGATGCGCGGAGCCGCGGCCACGAGCGGCCTGCAGGACTGCGCCGTGATCGATGTGGGCGGCACCACGGCGGACATCGGCCTGCTCGTGAACGGCTTCCCCCGCGAGACCGCGAACGAGGTGAAGGTCGCCGGCATCCGCACGAACTTCCGCATGCCCGACGTGCTCTCCCTCGGCATCGGCGGCGGGAGCATCGTGGACGAGGAGACCGCCGAGGTCGGCCCCGCCTCGGTCGGCTACCGCCTCGGCACAGAAGCGCTCGTCTTCGGCGGCTCGACCCTCACCGCGACCGACATCGCGGTCGCGGCGGGGCGCGCCGAGGTCGGCGACCCCGCGAAGGTCGCGCACCTCGATCCGGAGTTCGTGGCGCGCGTGCTCGCGCGCATCGCCGAGCGGGTCGCGGAGGCCGTGGACCGGATGCGCACCTCCCCCGACCCGATCGCAGTCGTCGCGGTCGGCGGCGGATCCATCCTGCTCCCCGACGTTCTGGAGCCGTTCGGCCCCGTGCACCGCCCGGAGAACTATGCGGTCGCGAACGCGATCGGCGCGTCGATCGCCCAGGTCGGCGGCGAGATCGACAAGGTCTACGCGATCGCCGCCGGCGCGCGCGACGAGACCATCGCGGCCGTCCGCGCCGAGGCCGTCGACAAGGCGATCGCCGCCGGCGCGAAGCCGTCCACGGTCGCGATCATCGACTTCGACGAGGTCCCGATCCCGTACCTGCCCGGCAACGCCACGCGCATCCGCGCCAAGGCCGTCGGCGACCTGGACATGGGGGCCTGAGATGGGCTGGCAGATCGACACCGCGCAGATCGAGGATCTCGCCCGCGGCGCCGCCGTGTTCGGCACCGGCGGCGGCGGCGATCCCTACATCGGATCCCTCCTCGCCCGGCAGGCGCTGTCGGACGGGCCCGTCCCCGTCCTCGACCTCGCCGAAGTCCCCGACGACGCGCACGTGCTGTTCGTCGCGATGATGGGCGCACCGACCGTCATGGTGGAGAAGCTCCCGAGCCTGGACGAGGTCGTCGAGCCCGTGCGCGCCCTCGGCTCGCATCTGGGACGGCCCGTCACCCACATCGCGTGCGCCGAGGTGGGCGGCGTGAACTCGACGATCCCCGTCGCGGCCGCCGCCGCGCTCGGACTGCCGCTCGTGGACGCCGACGGCATGGGCCGCGCGTTCCCCGAACTGCAGATGGTGCTGCCCACGCTCATCGGCGTCACCGCCTCGCCCCTCGCGCTCAGCGACGAGAAGGGCAACGTCGCGGTCCTGCAGACGATCGACAACACCTGGACGGAGCGGATTGCACGCGTCGCGACCGTCGAGATGGGCTGCTCCACGATGATCGCCGGGTTCTCCATGACGGGCGCACAGGCCCGCGCGGGCCTCGTCGGCGGCTCGCTCTCGCGGTGCATCACCGTGGGGCGGGCGATCGCGGAGGCCCGTGCAGCGAAGACCGATCCGGTCGAGGCCGCGGTCCGCGAGCTCTCCGGACGCGAGCTCTTCGACGGGAAGGTGATCGACGTGCAGCGCGCCACGACGACCGGCTTCGCCCGTGGTCGCGCCCGAATCGAGGGCGAGGGCGGTGCCGCGCTCACCCTGCAGTTCCAGAACGAGCACCTCGTCGCCGAGGCCGACGGGCGGATCCTCGCCACCACGCCCGACCTCATCATGGTCGTCGAGGGCGAGTCCGGGGAGCCGATCACGACAGAGGCCCTCCGCTACGGCCAGCGCGTGCGCGTGCTCGCGGCCCCGGCCGACGAGCGCTGGCACTCCGCCGAGGCGCTCGCGATGGTCGGTCCCGACTACTTCGGCTACGACATGCCGGCCCATCGCTACGACGGCACGGTCTCGACCGGAGAACCCCTCGTGACGGCGGGCGCGGCATGAGCTGGCAGCTCACGGCCGCTGATCTCCCCGACCTCGCCCGCGGCGCCACACTGCTCGGCACGGGCGGCGGCGGCGATCCCTACATCGGCAGCAAGCTCGTCGAACGGGTGCTCGGCGACGGGGCGATCACGATCCTGGATCCGGAGGAGCTTCCCGACGATCTCTTCGTGATCCCGACCGCGCAGATGGGCGCGCCGACCGTGATGGTCGAGAAGATCCCGGCGGGCACCGAGCCCACGCTGGCGCTCAGGGCGCTCGAGGCGCACCTGGGGCGCACGGCCGACGCCACCATGCCGATCGAGTGCGGCGGGATCAACTCGATGATCCCGCTCGTCGTCGCCGCGGAGACCGGGCTTCCGGTGGTCGACGCGGACGGCATGGGTCGCGCCTTCCCCGAGCTGTCCATGGAGACGTTCGCCGTGTACGGCGTGCACGGCTCGCCCCTCGCCCTCGCCGGCGAGCGCGGGGAGACCGTCATCATCGACACCGGCGACGACGACCGCCAGATGGAGTGGCTCGCCCGCGCGATCACCATCCGCCTCGGCGGCGTCGGGCACATCGCGGAGTATGCGATGTCCGGCGCGGACGTGCGCCGGACCGCCGTTCCGCGCACGATCTCGATGGCGCTCGCCCTCGGCCGCGCGATCCGCGAGGCCCGCGCAGAGCACCGCTCCCCCTTCGAGGCGATCGCCGACACGCTCTCCCGCACCCTCTACGCCCACGTACGCGAGCTCGCCGTGGGCAAGGTCGTCGACGTCGAGCGCCGCACCACCGAGGGATTCGCGAAGGGACGCGCCGTGATCGCGCCGCTCCAGGGCGACGGCTCTTTCGAGATCCTGTTCCAGAACGAGAACCTCATCGCCCGGCACGACGGCGAGGTCGTCGCCATCGTGCCGGATCTCATCTGCGTCGTGGATCACGAGACCGCCGAGCCCATCACGACCGAGGGGCTGCGCTACGGCCAGCGCGTGCGCGTTCTCGGCATCTCGACGCCGGACATGATGCGCACCGAGGGCGCCCTCGCGGCCTTCGGCCCCTCCGCCTTCGGTCTCGCCGAGCCGTTCCGCCCGGTCGAGCGGCTGGGCGTCTGAGCCTGATCCAGGAGCCGAACCCGAACCGGCCCCTGGATCCGATCCGGATCCGATGCGAGGCCTCTAGTCTGGGACGATGGCGTGGCGACTACGAGCCGGGGACGTGACCGCGCTCGCGCTGGGCTGCGCGCTGCTCGGCTCGGGCGGCGGCGGCACGACCACCATGCTCGAACTCATGCTCGCGGGTGACGATTCCGGCCCGCATCCGCTCGTCGACGTGGAGGAGCTGGATCCCGCCACTCCCTGCTTCGGCGCCGCGTTCGTCGGCTCCACGATCCTGCTCGGCGAACGCATGCCGGGACTCGCACCGTTCGGACGCCTGGTGGCCGCGGCGGAACGCTGGCTCGGCACGCGGATCCCCGCCGTCTGCTCGATCGAGGGCGGCGGCATGAACAGCCTCGTTCCGTTCATGTTCTCCGGCGAGCGCACGATCGTGGACGCCGACTGCACGGGCCGCGCCGTGCCGGAGCTCGACCAGATGTCGCTCTTCGTCGACCGGGTGCCGGGGCTCGTGTTCACGTGCGAGAGCGGTGCCGGCGGCGTCGCCCTCGTGGAGACGGACCGCGCCGTGGACGCGGAGCGCATCATCCGCTCGGCGATCATCCAGGCGGGAGGGAGCGGTGCGGCCGTGCTCGCGGGCTTCACGGTCGGCGATCTCCGTGAGCACGCCATGCCAGGACACCAGCGGCGCGCGCTCGCCCTGGGGCGCGCCTTCCTCGCGGCCCGGTTCTCGCCGACGGCCGAGCTCGCCGCGGGGCTCGGGGCGCGCCTGCTGACCGAGGGACGGATCGACCGGATCTCCTCGCACCACGCCGACCCCCACGTGCAGTCCGTCGAGATCGCCGGCCCCGGTGGGGCGATCGACCGTGTGGTGACCCGATCGGAGGCCCTCGCCGTGCTCAGCGACGGCGCGCTGCTCGCCTCCGCACCGGCGATCATCGTCATGCTCGACGCCGCGTCGCGCGAGATCCTCCAGGTCACCGATCTCGTTCCGGGACGGCGCGTCGTCGTCCTCTCGCTGCCCGCGCCGGACTGGTGGCTGGAGCGCCCCGAGCGCCTGCGCCGTGTGCTGCCGTCGACCTACGGTCTCGCCGAGCTGGACGCCGCATGACCGCCCGGCTTTCCCTCGCGGGCCTCCGGGCGCACCCCGAGAACGGGGGCCTGCGCCGGATCGCCGGCCCGGAGGACGCCGCGTGGGACGCGGTCGCCGTGGAGTCGGCGGAGGCGGACCTGCCGACGCTGCCCGACGGCGGCCTCGCCGCACTGCCTGACGGCGCCCTCGCGGTGCTGCTCGACGCCGCGCCCGAGACGCCCTGGCAACAGGACGCGATGCTGCGCCGGATCCGCGAGCGCGGCTTCCGCGGCGTCGCGCTGCCGGGCGCCGCCGGGTTCGACCCCGGCGCGCAGCGGCTCGCGGAGCGGCTGGGGATCTGCCTGCTCGACGTGGAGCGACCCATCGTGCTCGCCCAGGCGTGCTGGATGCTCGTGCAGGCGCAGGACGCGCTCACGCTCTCGCACGTGCGCAAGGTCGCGCGCTCCTTCGAGTATCCGGCCCGGGATCTGTCGGATCTGCTGCGCCAGATCTCCGCCACGCTCGGCCATCCGCTCGCCCTCGTGGACGGCACCGACGTGCTGCATTCCTCGGGCGGCGAACTCGATCCCGCCCTGCACGCCGCGATCGACTTTCGCCCCTGGATCGACATCGCCCGTGCGGGGAACCGCACCGCGGCCTCCGTCCGCGTGGACAGCCCGAGTCGGCCGGGCCTGCGCCTGGTCGTCTTCGGCGAGGGGCTGAGCGAGAGCCAGCTCGCCGCGCTCTCCGTCGCGGCCGAGGTCGCGATGCCGGCCGTCGCGGCGCGGATCCTCATCGACGAGGTCGCGGAGGTGAACGACGTCTCGGCCTCCTCCGCCCTGCTCCGCGACTTCGTCGACGCACGGGGCCTCGCCGATGACGACATCGAGCGCCGCATGGGCGAGCGCGGCTGGCGCACGACAGGACATCATCTCGGCTTCCGGATGGTCGGGCGCGGTCGGCTGGATCCGCTGCCGCTGCTCCGCGCCGTGCGCGCGGCGCTCGGCAGGATCCCCGCGGAGGCGCACGTCACCACCGCCGGGCGCGGGCTGAGCGGCTGGCTGGCGTTCTCCGAGGCACCGGATCCCGCGACCGTCGAACAGCTGGCGCGCGGGCTGCGCACTCTGCACCGCGAAGTGGGACGAGCCTTCGCGATCGCGACGGGCGTCGGTTCACTGCAGCGCGGCGCCGCAGGGCTCGCCGCGACCCTGGACGAGGCCGCGGATGCGGCCCGGATCGCGGGGTCGCGCTCGGCGACGGGCTGGTTCGTCCGTGTCGACAGCCTCGGGCTCGAGCAGTTGCTGCTGGCCTGGACCGGCAATGACACCTTCGTGCCCGCGGCGGAATCGCTCCTCGCGCCGCTGCAGGGCGCGACAGGGGACCTGCTGCGCACGCTCTCCGCCTACCTCGACCAGGAGTCGAGCCTGGTCGCGACCGCCGAGGCGCTGAACCTGCACCGCAACACGGTCGCGGTGCGGATCCGGCGGGTGCAGGAGCTCCTCGGCGTCGACCTGATGGATCCCGAGACCCGCCTCGCGATGCACCTCGCCTGTCGCGCCGTACTCGCGCCCGCGGCGGGCGACGGCGTCACGGCACGACGCGAGCATGGGATCCTGGGAGCGTGAACGCCGATCGCACGGACCACGGCGCCGGGACGGACTCGCCGACGAACGCCCGCGACGACAGGCCCCAGGTCCCCGCCGCCGACCACACGCTGCGGATCCTGCGTTTCCTGGCCCGCCGCGCCGGTCCGGTCGCCGCGTCCGCGCTGGCGCGCGAGCTCGACATCCCGCGCTCCACGGTCTACCACCTGCTCACCACGCTCGAGGCGCACGGGTTCGTCGTGCATCTGCCGCAGGAGCGCCGCTGGGGACTCGGCACCAGCGCCTTCGAGCTCGCCGGCGGCTACGCCCGGCAGGAGCCCCTTGCCCGGCTCGGGCGCCCGCTGCTGGCGGGTCTCGCCGACCGCCTCGGCGAGAGCGCGCACCTCGCCGTGATGACCGGCCGCGACGTGCTGTACATCGTCGAGGAGCGTGCTCTGCGCCGCCCCGCCCTCATCACCGACGTGGGAGTGCGCCTGCCCGCGCACCTCACCGCGACCGGCCGGGCGATGCTCGCCGCGCTGCCCCGCGAGCAGGTGCGCGCGCTGTATCCGGATGCGGCGGCGTTCGCGCAGCGCTCCGGCGGTGGCCCGTCTCGCCCCCGCGAGCTGAACGAGCTGCTGCGCGAGGTGCGTCGCGACGGCGTCGCCCGCGAGGACGGTGAGGTGACCCCGGGGTTCCGGTCGGTCGGCATCGCCGTGCGCGACCACGTCGACTGGCCGGTGGCGGCCGTCGCCGTCACCTGGTCGGAGGAGGGCTCCGTCGACGAGACGGCGATCGTCGATGCCGTGACCGAGACCGCCCGGCAGCTGCAGCGCCGGCTGGGCTACGGAGCGCGCGCCGGCTCCTGACGGACCGTCCGTTCGGCGGGCGCACAGCCCGGGCCGGGAGGATCGGCGAGTGCGGAGGATGACGGATCCAGCCCAGATTCGACGCGTCGCCGTGATCGCAGGCGTCGTCGGCCTGCTCGCGGGCGTGTGCGGATCCTGGATGCCCTCCTTCTGGGGCGACGAGGCCGCGAGCGTCATGTCGGCCTCGCGCACCTGGCCGGAGCTGGCGCGCATGCTGCAGACCGTCGACGGCGTGCACGGCGCCTACTACGCGTTCCTGCACGTATGGATCGATCTGTTCGGTGCGAGCGAGTTCTCGGTGCGCCTGCCGAGCGCGATCGCGGCAGGGTTCCTGGCCGCGGGCACGGCCGTGCTCGCCGGACGCCTATGCGGTCCGCGACTCGCCCTGGCCGCCGGCCTCATCGCGGCCCTGCTGCCCCGCACCGCGGTGATGGCGGCGGAGGCGCGATCGTACGCGATCGGATCCGCGATCGCGGCGTGGCTGACGGTGCTGCTGCTCGCTCTGCTGGCGCGACGGCATGCCTGGTGGGGCTGGGCGGCTTATGCCGTCGGCGCCGCAACCGCGATCTACGTCTTCCTCTACCTGGCCCTGCTGCTCGTGGTGCACGGCGTGTTCGTGTTGATCTTCCACCGCCGCTCGCTCGCGCGCTGGTCGGGCTGGGGTGCGCTCGCGACCCTGCTGGCGGTGCCGATTGTTCGGCTCGCCGCCGCAGAGCGGAACCAGATCGGCTTCCTCGCGCACCGCGACTACATCACGCCGCTGAACGTGCTGGCGCTGCAGTGGTTCGACCCGGTGACCGCCTGGCCGTGCGCAGCGCTGATCGCGATCGGCGTGGTGGCGGCGTTCCGTGACCGCCGACACGACGTCGAGCACGCCCGCCTCGCGCTGCTGGCGCTGATCTGGCTGGCGCTGCCGACCGCGGCGATCTTGCTCGCGAGTGTCACGATCGCCCCGATGTACACCGTGCGGTATCTGTCCTTCTGTGCCCCGGCCGCAGCGGTGCTCGTCGCGCTCGGTGCGCGCGCCGTCGCCCGGTGGTCAGCACGGGGAGCAGCGGCGCGCGCACCGCTGATCGCAGGGCTGGTGCTCGCCGCGCTGCTCGTGGCGTTCGTGCCGAATCTCGTGGTGCAACGCGGGCCCTACGCGAAGGACGGCAGCGACTGGCGCGAGGCGGCGGCGTATCTGCACGACCACGCCCGGCAGGGCGACGCCGTGGTCTACGACGACCGCCCCAAGGACTCCGAGGCTCCCCGGCTCATCGCCGCCGTCTATCCCTCGGACGTCGCCGCGCTGCGGGACCCCGCGCTGATCGCCCCCTTCCGCACGCAACCGGGCCTGTGGGACCGCACTCGCCCCAACGACGTGCTCACGGCCGCCGACCTCACACCCGACGTCTGGGCCGTCGAGCGCGGTCCCGATCCCGAGCGCTCCCCGGACGTGCGGCACCTGGAATCGCTCGGCTATCGGATCTCCTCCGTCCACCGGATCAACGTCACGACCGTACTGCTCCTGCGGCGCTGAACCGCCCGGGCGGTGGACCCGTCGGCCGCGCACCCGTCGCACCCCCCGCTCCCGTCGCAAAGGTTGCCGCTCTGATCCCGTCATAGCGGCAACTTTTGCGACGGGAGCAAGAACCGGACGGGGCCGCGTCAGACCGGAACATACATCACCACGGTCAGCCCCGGTGCGTCCGCCGGTACGAGGCTGTGGTGCTCGAAGACCAGCCGCCCGTCGGAGCGATGCTGGAACACGCGCTGGCGGGAGGCGAAGCGCTCGACCGCATGCTCGGCCCATTGGATCCGGAAGTCGGCGCTCGCCTCGATCAGCCGCTCGATGAGCGCGCGGTGCCGATCCGAGCTCAGCCTCACACCCGACTCCGCACGGAACTCGGCGAGGAAGCGGCGGCTCTCCTGATCCCAGTCCGGGAGCATGCGGCGCAGCCGCGGATCCGTGTAGATCAGCCAGAGCAGATTGCGATCCTCGGGGTCGACCGTGGCGATCCGATCGTAGAGCCGGGCGTACGGCGCGTTCCAGCCGACGATCGCCCAGTCGCTCGCGACCACGAAGGCCGGGAAGGCGAGCGCGTCGACGAGCCGCTGCAGATGGTCCGGGATGCGCTCGGGCTCCTCGGCGGCGCCATCCTCGTCGGGGCCCGCGAGCCGCACCACGTAGTCGATCTCGGCCGGGCTCAGCTGCAGCACACGCGCGACGGCGCCGAGCACCTGGCGGGAGACGCCGATGTCGCGGCCCTGCTCGAGCCAGGTGAACCAGCTCGCGCTCACCCCGGCGAGGGCCGCCACCTCCTCCCGGCTGAGACCGATGTCACCGCGTCGAGCGGCCTGCGGCAGGCCCAGCGCGGAGCGGCTCGCGGCACGGCGGCGGGAAGCGAGGAACTCCCCCAGCTGCTCGCGGCGGGGCGTGCGCGGGCGGATCATGTGCGCCGCCCTGTCCGACCCGTGCCGTCCTGCGCAGAAGATGCGTTTCCGCCGTGATCGCAACCCATATCGAAACAGTACTCGGAGTACTAGTACAAACCCTCCTCGCTCACGGACTCGGCAGATGCTCGCGGCAGGTCCACAATGGGTCCCATGGTCGCTTATCGCTCTCGCACGGTCACCCACGGACGCAACATGGCCGGCGCCCGCGCCCTCTTCCGCGCCGCCGGCGTCGACGGCAAGGATCTCGGCCGCAAGCCCATCATCGCCGTCGCGAACTCCTTCACCGAGTTCGTCCCCGGCCACACGCACCTCGCCCCGGTCGGGCGCATCGTGTCTGAGGCGATCAGCGAGGCGGGCGGCATCCCCCGCGAATTCAACACGATCGCCGTCGATGACGGCATCGCGATGGGTCACGGCGGCATGCTCTACTCGCTGCCCTCGCGCGACCTCATCGCCGACTCGGTCGAGTACATGGTCAACGCGCACTGCGCAGACGCTCTGGTCTGCATCTCGAACTGCGACAAGATCACCCCGGGCATGCTGCTCGCAGCGCTCCGCCTGAACATCCCCACGGTTTTCGTCTCGGGCGGCCCGATGGAGGCCGGTCGCGCCACGCTCGTGGACGGCACCGTGCGCTCGCTCGACCTCGTCGACGCGATCAGCGACGCGGTGAACGAGAAGATCTCCGACGCCGACATCCTGCGCATCGAGGAGTCGGCCTGCCCGACCTGCGGATCATGCTCGGGCATGTTCACGGCGAACTCGATGAACTGCCTCACCGAGGCGATCGGCCTCTCCCTGCCCGGCAACGGCTCGGTGCTCGCGACGCACACCGCCCGCCGCGCACTGTACGAGAAGGCTGGATCCCTGGTCGTCGACATCGCCCAGCGCTACTACGAGGGCGACGACGAGAGCGTGCTGCCCAAGAGCATCGCGACCGAGGCCGCGTTCGGCAACGCGATGGCGCTCGACATCGCGATGGGCGGATCCACGAACACGATCCTGCACCTGCTCGCCGCCGCGCATGAGGCCGGGGTGGACTTCGGCCTCGCCGAGATCGACGCGATCTCACGCCGGGTGCCGTGTCTCGCGAAGGTCGCCCCGAACTCCGCCGGTGGCAAGACTTACTACATGGAGGACGTGCACCGCGCCGGCGGCATCCCCGCCCTGCTCGGAGAGCTGCGTCGCGGCGGCCTCCTCGACGACCAGGTGCACACGGTGCACGCGGCGACGCTGGGCGAGTGGCTGGACGAGTGGGACATCCGCGGCGGATCGGCCTCAGAGGTGTCGCAGGACCTGTGGCACGCGGCACCCGGCGGTCGCCGTTCGTCCACCGCGTTCTCGCAGTCGGAGCGCTGGGCCTCGCTCGACACCGACGCCGAGGGCGGCTGCATCCGCGACGTCGCGCACGCCTACTCGAAGGACGGCGGCCTCGGCGTGCTGCACGGCAACATCGCCGAGAACGGCGCCGTGGTGAAGACGGCGGGCGTGGACGAGTCGATCTGGACGTTCTCCGGCCCCGCCGTGGTCTGCGAGTCGCAGGACGAGGCGGTCGAGAAGATCCTGAACAAGCAGGTGAAGGAGGGCGACGTCGTCGTCATCCGCTACGAGGGCCCGAAGGGCGGCCCCGGTATGCAGGAGATGCTCTACCCGACCTCGTTCCTGAAGGGCCGCGGGCTCGGCAAGGCCTGCGCACTGATCACCGACGGGCGCTTCTCGGGCGGCACCTCGGGCCTGTCCATCGGGCACGTCTCCCCCGAGGCGGCCGCGGGCGGCATGATCGCGCTCGTCGAGGACGGCGACATCATCTCGATCGACATCCCGACCCGCAAGCTCGAGCTCGACGTGCCCTGGGAGGTGCTGGAGCGTCGCCGCGAGCACCTCGAGGCCAATGGCGGTTACCGCCCCAAGAACCGCGTCCGCGAGGTCAGCCCCGCGCTGCGCGCCTACGCGCACTTCGCCCAGTCCGCTGACAAGGGCGCGATTCGCATCGTCCCGGAGCTCTGAGCCGGGCGGGGCCGCGACGCACGTCACGATTCCACAGGTCCTCTGCGACTCTGCAGGACGGATCCGCCCGGATCCTCCTGTGGAGTCGCAGGCCTCCTGGATTCCTGACGCCCATTCGCGGTGCTCACCTCGGCGCGCGAGCAAGCCCCTCCCGAAGCGCCGCGAACGCGCGCTCGCGCACCGCCACGCGCCCTGCACGGATCGACGCCGTCGATGCGCCTCGGGCGACCTGGTCGTAGGGCCACCAGTCGACGAGATGCACCGCCTCAGCCAGCATCCATGCGGTGACCGCGACATCGGCCGGCGCGAGCGACGACGGCAGCGCCGCAGCGATCGCGTCGCGGATGTCGAGGTAGTGGGCGTGGAACCGCAGCGACAGTGCACGGCTGCCCAGCACCAGTCCGGCGAATCCCTGCCAGGCGCCGGGCGTCCTGGCCGCCAGCGCCCGGGCCGTGCCTCCCGAGCGCTCGCGCTCCGCGCAGTAGCGCTCGACCGCGTCCACCGCCTGATCGAGCGAGCCGACCGATGCCATCTCGGTGCCGACGCGCCGCACGTCGTCGGCGAACTCGTCGAAGACCAGGTCCTCCTTGAGCGCGAAGTGATTCGTCACGGTCATCTTGGACACCTCGGCGGCCTCTGCGATCTCGGCGATGGAGACGGCATCGAAGCCTCGCTCGGCGAACAGCATCATGGCGGTGTCCGAGATGCGCGCCCGACGCCGCTCCTTGGCCGTGAGCGTCTCCCGGATCGGCGCGTTCCGCGGATCCATCGAATCGGTGGTTGACGTCATGCGATCACTCTAGCAATATTAGGTCAGACCTAAGTTAGGTCAGACCTAATTCATCGGCCGCTCACATCGGCCTGATCAGTGACGGGACGAAGCATGAACGAAGTGATCATCGTCGGCGGTGGACCGGTGGGCCTCATGCTCGCCCTCGAGCTCTCGCTGGCCGGCACGGATCCGGTGGTGCTGGAGCGCTGCGACACCATCGACCCCACGATCAAGGCCGGATCCCTCAACGCGCGTGCGGCGGATGCGCTGCGCCGTCGAGGCCTCGCCTTCGGCGGCGACGAGCCCCTGCTGCCGGCCGGCTCGATCGGCGCCCGCACCCCGCGGATCCCGGGCGCCGCACGTCCCGAGCCGGCGCCGTTCACTCCACCGCGCTTCGCCGGTCACGTAGCCGGCATGACACTGCGGCCCGACCTGGTGCGGTGGGACGAGCTCGGTCGCACCGCGGAGTCCGCGCTCGTGGCGCAGCAGCAGGTGCAGGCGGTGCTCCGCGAGCGACTCGCGCTGCGCGGCGTCGAGGTGCGACACGCAGTGACCGTGTCCGGGGTGACACCGCACGACGATCACGTCGTCGTGCACGCCGGCACCGGAGATCTCGAGGCACGGTGGGTGATCGGTGCGGACGGCGGCCGCAGCACGGTCCGCAAGAGCGCCGGGTTCGGCTTCGACGGGCTGGACGGCGTGATGACGGGCTACCAGGCGCTGGTGGGCGGCGATGGTCTCGACGTGATCCCGCTGGGCTGGCACGTCACCCCCACCGGCGTATTCCGGCGCATGCCGAACAACCTCATCCTCACCGCGGAGTTCGACGGCGCCCCGGCCGCACGGGGCACCGCGATCACCGCCGACGAGCTGACCGGAGCGATCCGCCGCGTCACGGGCGCTGACGCCACCGTCACCGACGTGCTCAGCGCGACACGGTTCACCGACAACACCCGCGCGGCCGACCACTACCGTCGGGGCCGGGTGCTCCTCGCCGGCGACGCCGCGCACGTGCACCCGCCCTTCGGCGGGCAGGGACTCTCGCTCGGCATGCTCGACGCCACCGCGCTGGGCTGGAGGCTGGGCGGCGTGATCACCGGGCGCCTGCCCGAAAGCGTGCTCGACGACTACGAGGCCGAGCGCCGTCCGGAGGCCGAGCGGATCCTGGACTGGAGCCGCGCGCAGGTCGCCGTGATGCGCACGGATGAGCGTTCCCGTGCCGCGGGCCGGCTGCTGCGCCGCCTCCTCGACACCTCCGACGGCGCGACGGAGATGGTGCGCGTGCTCTCGGGCGACGTGGTCGGATACGGTGCTCCTGGCGAACTCGCCGGCTCCTTCGCAGCCGACTGGGCAGGCGGCCCGGGCGAGGCGGGGTCGTACTTCGACGTCGCGTCCGACGGGGCCTTCGTACTGGCGTACGGCGCCGGCTCCGACATGCCCGAGGCAGCGCTGGGCGGCGACGTGCGTCCGTTCGCAGGGTGCGACCTGCCCGCGCCGCTCGTGCTGGTGCGACCGGACGGGGTGATCGCCTGGGCGGGCGACGACTCCGATGGGCTCCTCGATGCACTCCGCACAACGGGCGGTCGTACAACGTGACGGCGAGCGCCTGACGGTTCAGGCTCTGGTCGAGGTCCGCACGACCAGGGTGCCGTGCGCGGGCGGGGGCACCTCGAGCGTGAGAGCCGGTTCGAGCTGCCGCAGCAGCGCGGCCGCCGCCTGACGACCCAGCGCCTGCGGCTGCAGATCGACGGCCGTGATCTCCGGGGCCGAGTTGCGCAGCCCGTCCGCATCGGATCCGCACACCACGCGCACGTCCTCCGGGACGCGCACCCCGCGCGCGACGAGCCGATCCACGAGCGCCCGAGCGTGGTCGCTGGTCATGCAGTACACGCCGTCGGGCGGTTCTGGCAGGGCGAGCAGCTCATCGGCCGCCGCCGCGCCCTCCTCCGGATCCGACCGCTCCGGCACGTACCGCACGTACTGCGCCGCCGGCGGGGTGCGCTCCCGATAGCGCCGTTCGGTCGCGGTGTTCCACTCGATCGGATCCGTGCCCAGGATCAGTGCGATGCGTGTCGCCCCGGCGGCGGCGAGGTGATCGAGCACCCGATCCGTGATGGGCTCGGTCGCGATGTCGATGACGTGCGGATCGTCCGGATCCGCAGGATCCGACCCGACCAGCGTGTAGGGCATGCCGCCGACACGCAGCGCGGCGACGAGCGGATCGTGCTCGACCGGGTCGGTCACGATGATGCCGTCGCATGCCCAGGCGGTGGCCGGAGCATCCGGCACGCTGGGGTCGGCGACGAGCATGAGCGCGTACCCCTGACCGAGCGAAGTCAGCGCGGCCGCCCCCGCGAACCGCGGGAAGTAGTCGACGTCCTGGATCTGCTGCGGCTCGACGCCGACGGCGGGCCGCAGCACCAGCCCGATCACCCCGAGTCTGCTGCGACGCAGCCCGCTCGCCACGACATCCGGGTGATATCCCAGCGCGGTCGCCGCCGCGCGCACCCGCGCCTGGGTCGATGGATTCACGACGCCGTTGCCCGAGAACGTGTGCGACACCGTGGTCACCGACACCCCCGCGCGACGGGCCACGTCGCGGATCGTGGATCGCTGTCTGCGCATGCCGTGATGATAGTCGCGGATCCGCTTGTCCAAATCGTTTTGGATCCCTAGCGTTGCGTTTCGAGCGCGAACAAGGATGTCGCGCACCCGACCTTTCTCCCTGGAGGATCCATGTCGCAGACGACACCCCCCACGGCCGACGCCGCGCCCGCCCTCACCCATCCCGTGCCCACCGACAGCGCCGTGCGCGTCGAGACGCACGGCATCGACTACATCCCCGACACGGAGCGGCACGGCCGTGCCCGCGACCTGTTCGCCGTGTGGGCGGCGCCCAACGTGAACTTCCTCGCGGTCGTGATCGGCGCGACCCTCATGCTGCTGGGCCTGAACCTGTGGCAGGCGCTGCTCGTGATCGTGATCGGCAACCTGTTCTCGATCATCACCGGCATCGTCGCCGGATCCGGTCCGGCCGCCGGAACGCCGAGCGAGGTGATCACCCGCGCGATGTACGGCGTCATCGGCAACCGCTTCAACGTCGCGATCGCGGGCTGGCTGATCAGCGTCTGCTACCTCGCGATCAACTGGGCCGCGGCCACCACGGTCGCGGTCGGACTGCTCGGCCGGCTCGGCGTGCCCTCGTCGCCCTGGACCATCGCGCTCAGCGCGATCGTGATCGCCGCCGCCACCATGGTGATCAGCGTCTACGGCCACGGACTGATCATGCGCCTGTACCAGCCGCTCGCGGTCGCGCTCGCCGTGATCTTCGCCGTGATGGCGGTCTTCGTCGTCGGCGGCGCGCACTGGGGCTACACCCCCGCCGAGCCGCTGCACGGCCTGGACCTGGTGGCGATGATGGCCGCCGGCATCGCGCTGGTCGCCTCGAGCCCCCTGTCGTACACGAACAGCGCCGACTTCGCGCGCTACCTGCCCGCGAGCACCCGTGTGCGCGACGTCGCCCTGTGGACGACGCTCGGCATGGTCATCCCCGGCGTGCTCGCCACGTTCGTGGGCGCGCTCGCGGCGAGCGCCGTGGACATGTCGGATCCGGAGGCGGGCCTGGAGAAGTTCCTGCCGGGCTGGTTCGCGCCGGTCTTCCTCATCTCGGTCATCGTCGGCACGATCGCGAACAACGCCATGACCGCCTACAGCTCCGGCTTGGCCCTGCAGGCCGTCGGGATCCGCCTCCCGCGGTCGCGCACCGTGCTGCTGGACGGCACGGTCGGCGTGCTGATGACCCTGTTCGCGCTCCTCGTGTGGAACTTCCTGGACAGCGTCTCGAGCGCCCTGCAGCTCGCGGTCGCGATCCTCGCCCCGGTCATGGGCGTCTACCTCGCCGACATGCTGTGGCGCCGCAACCGCTACGACGGCGCGGCACTCGCAGACGACAGCCACGGCAGCCGGTTCTGGTTCAGCGGCGGCGTGCACATCGCCGGCGCGGTGGCCGTGCTCGTCGGCATCGGCGCCGCACTGCTGTGCAGCGCGACCCTCGTCTACGTGGGCCCGGTCGCCGCGCTCATCGGCGGGATCGACCTGTCGGTGCCGGTCGGCCTGATCGTGCCGTTCGTCATCTACCTGGCGCTGGTGCGCCGCTCGCCCCGCTCGCAGGCCTCGCTGTGAGTCCCCGGATCCGGACAGAGAAGGACCAGAACGCATGAGAACCCCCGGCACCTGCACGACCCACTACCGCGGCGGCGCGATCTTCACCTCCGACACGCAGCCGTGGGCCCAGTCCCTCATCGTCGAGGCGGGACGCGTGCTCTTCGTCGGAGACACGGCCGCGGCCGACGCGTTCGCCGCCGACACCGTGGTGGAGCTGGACGGCGCCCTGGTGATCCCCGGAATCGTGGATGCGCACACGCACCTCGTCGGCCTGGGCGAGTCGCTCGAGCAGGTGGATCTGCATGACGCGACCGATCTCGCCGAGATCCAGTCCCGCATCGCCGCAGCAGCCGCCGCCAACCCTGCAGCCCCGCGGATCCAGGGTCGGAGCTGGCTGTTCTCCAGCCTCCGTGGACAGGCTCCGCACCGCGAGATGATCGATGCCGCGGTCGCCGAGCGGCCCGTATACCTGCACGCGAACGACAACCACTCCGCCTGGGTGAACTCCGCCGCCCTCGCCGAGCTCGGCATCGACGACGAGACGCCGGATCCCCTCGGCGGCACGATCCAGCGCGACGCCGCGGGGCACGCCACCGGCATGCTGCTGGAGAACGCGGTGTTCGCGTTCCTGCGCGAGAAGCTGGATGCGCTCACGAGCGATGCCGACCGCGAGGCGCAGTTCGAGGCCGCGCTGCGCACCTACCTGGACGCCGGCGTCACGGCTGCCGTCGACATGGCGCTGGGTGAGCACGACCTGCGCGCCATGCTCGCCGTCCAGGAGCGGCACGGCGGCACGCTGCCGATGCACGTCGCCGCACACTGGGCCGTGTACCGCACGGGCACCGCGGAGGGCGACGCCGCCGCCGTGGACCGCGCGATCGCGCTGCACCGCGAGCACACCGGACCCGGCCTGCGGATCGCCGGCATCAAACTCTTCGTCGACGGCGTGATCGACAGCTGCACGGCGGCCATGCGCGCTCCCTTCGCCGACGGCTCGCAGCCGGAGGCGCTGTGGGATCTGCCCTCACTGACCGCGGTCGTCACCCGCGCGGACGCAGCAGGGCTGCAGATCGCCATGCACGCGATCGGCGACGCCGCCTCCGCGCTCGCCCTGGACGCGCTCGAGGCCGCGGTGGCCGCCAACGGCCCGCGCGCCGAGCGCCGTCATCGCATCGAGCATCTGGAGACCGTGGACCACGCGACGCCCCTGCGCCTGGCACGCCTCGGAGTGATCGCATCGATGCAGCCCGTGCACTGCGATCCCGCGATCCAGGACAACTGGCGGGCGATGCTCGGCGACGACCGTATCGAACGCGCCTACCCCTGGGGAGAGTTCGCCGAAGCCGGCGCCACGCTCGCGCTCGGCACGGACGCCCCGACCGCGCCGTTCGATCCACTGCCGAACCTGTTCATCGCCACGACGCGGCGGTCGGCCTTCGATCCCGCGCTCGAGGCGAACCTCCCCGGCAACGCGATGGCGGTCGCCGACGCGGTGCGCCGGGCCACCCGTGACGCGGCCTACGCCTGCGGCTGGGAGGGCGAGCTCGGCGTATTGCGCGCGGGAGCCGCAGCCGACTTCGTGATCCTGGACGCGGATCCGTTCCGCGACGGTCCTGAGACGTTCCTCACCACGCGGGTGCGCACGACGGTCGTCGCCGGCCTCGACCGCGCCGCGATCGCGGCCGCCGCCCCGGATCACCGCTCGTAGAGCAGGATCACGCTTCCCGCGCCGTCGACGCGGCGGGTCTCGTGGTAGCCCAGCGACCGCAGCTGCCCGAGACCCCAGGTGTCCTCGACGCCGTCGAACTTCAGCTCGACCACCCAGACCCGCTCGACGCCGTCGAAGCGCCCCATCCCGGCCGCACGCGGTATGCCGTAGGTCTGGTCGTACCAGGTGTAGGACTTCTGGAACGGCGTCCTGAGCAGCAGGTCCGTGACGTTCCGGAAAGCCGTCGGATCCGTCGCCTTCGCGAGCCGGGTGCGCTGGGACGGGCGGGCCCCGTCATCGAACACGATGCCGTCGCCGGGCGCGGCGTTCGTGCTGATGAAGGCGGCGATGTCGTTCCAGTCGGACTGGTTCTTCGAGTACGGTCCGCGCTGCAGGGCCGCCACGGGCACCGCCGCGATCACGACGACGGCGATCGAGACGGCCGCGAGCCGCGCCCCCAGTCGACGGCGCGGGAGACGGGCGAGCCGCCTCACCCCGAGCGCCATCACGATCGCGACCGCGGGCGCGGAGAACGAGCCGTACCGGGCGGTGTAGACCGCGACGAAGGGGGTGACCGCCAGCAGCAGTCCCATCGGCACGATCATCCAGCTCAGCGCCACCACCTCGAGGCGGATACCGGGCGTACGCCACCGTCCCGCTCCGGCGCGCCGCATCTGGATGAGCTCTCGCGCGAACGCGATCACGGCGACCAGGATGAGGGCCCAGGCGATCGCGGTGAACCACCACTCCTGGAACCACATGTTCTTCAGCACGACCTCGGCCGTGACCGACTCCCGCACGGCGAGGAACGCGATCTGTCGTCGCTGCAGGAATCCGAACCACGCCAGCGGCGTGCAGAGCACGAGGGCGATGCCGGTGCTGAGCATCCACGCGCGCCAGCGCCGCCGCAACGCCGGCGACAGCAGCACGATCACCAGGGCCGCGGGCACCATCAGCGCGACATAGAGGAAGAGCCAGATGCCGACCGTGAGCACGGCCGCGTAGGCGATCCAGCCGCCGACCGCGCGGGAATCACGGCGGCCGATCTCCACGAGGATTGCGATCAGCACTGCGGCGAGCGCGGCGGTCATCGCGTAGGAGCGGGCCTCCTCCCCCGCGAAGATCAGCCGCGGCAGGACCGCGGCGAACACGCCGGCGACCACGGCGAACCGCAGCGTGCCGAAACGTCCGCACAGCCAGACCACGGCGGCGGCGCACACGCCCACCGCGAGCGCCGACGGGAATCGGATGGAGAAGGCGCTCGGTCCGAACACATCGATCCACGCGTGCAGCCCGAGGTAGTACAGACCGTGCACCGCGTCGACGTAGCTCAGCATGTGGATCAGCGACGGCAGCGGCCGCGTCGCCGACATGAGGCTCGCAGCCTCGTCGCCCCACAGCGACGGGATCCAGGATCCCGCAGCGCTCGCGGCGACGGCGAACAGCCCGACCAGCGCCCCCCACAGACCGAGCCGGCGGGGATCGGCGGTCGGTTCCTCCGCATCGGGGATCTCCGAGCCGACCGCACGGGGCAGGGCCTGACTGGTCACGTCGCCCGAGCGTAGCCTGCGCGGCTTGGCGTCCCCTCCGAGGCGACGCGCCGGATCCGCGTCACGCCGTGGGACATCCGCGATCCGCCGCCGATCCTTCACCCATCGTTCTCCAAGTGTTCGCCGGGCACGCGCCTAATATCCTTGATCCGTGTCACTCTCCTCCTCCGCACGGCGCCTCCGCTCCACCGCCCGACGCCTGAAGCGCGCTGTCGAAGCCGAGCGGATCGCCTTCTGGCGCTCCCGGCCCGTCCGCCCCGATCAGGTGCTGTACGAGTCCTTCGCGGGCAATGGCATGCTGTGCAACCCGGAGGCGATCTTCCGCCACCTGCTGGCCGACCCCGACTACGCGCACCTCACGCACGTCTGGGCGCTCGCCGACGATGACGCGATCGCCCGGTTCCAGAACGAGTTCTCCGCCGACCGCCGCGTCTCGTTCGTGCATCGCGGATCCGCGTCCTACCGTCAGGCTCTCGCGGTGAGCGGCTGGCTGATCAACAACGCCACCTTCCCGACCTGGTTCGGCAAGAGGGAGGGCCAGGTGTATCTGAACACCTGGCACGGCACGCCCCTGAAGCTCATGGGCTTCGACATGCCGTCGGGGGCGGTGCAGTCGGCGAACACGCTGCGCAACTTCCTGATGTCGGACTTCCTGCTCGCGGCGAACCCGTTCATGGCCGAGACCATGTACGAGGGCGCCTACCGGCTCACCAACGTCTACCCCGGCACCCTCATCGAGGAGGGCTATCCCCGCATCGACCGGCAGCGCCTCGACAGCGCGGCCGAGGCGACCGTGCGCGCCGAGCTCGAGGGCAGCGGCGTCCTGCTCGGCGAGAAGCCGATCGTGCTGTTCGCACCCACCTGGCGCGGGAGCTCCTTCGACGATCCCGAGGACAACATCGACGAGCTCGCCGCCCAGCTCGCGGCCCTGCAGGCCGGCGTCGGCGACGGCCACGTCGTGGTGCTGAAGACGCACCAGATCGTGCACGCACACGCCTCGGCCCGTCCGGAGCTGGCGCGCTCGCTCGCGCCGAACTCGATCCCCTCCAACGTGCTGCTCGGGGCTTCGGCGGGCCTCGTCACCGACTACTCGTCGATCTTCTTCGACTACCTGGCGACGGGCCGGCCCATCGCGTTCTTCACCCCGGATGCCGACCTGTACTCCTCGGGTCGCGGCACCTACATGCCCCTGGATACCCTGCCCGGCCCTGTCGCCGACGACGCCGCCGGGACCGGCCGCGCGCTCAGGGCGCTGCTGGAGGGCGCCGATCCGCACCCGCAGTACGCCTCCTGGGCCGAACGCTTCGCCCCGTTCGAGGATGGCGGCGCGACCGCACGCGTCGTCGACATCGTGTTCGGCGGCGCCCGCGAGGGCTATCGGGCGCGTCCCACCGCGCACGACGGCCGCAAGCGCCTGCTCGTGTATCTCGGCGGCATGAAGCCGAACGGCATCACCACGAGTGCGCTCAACCTGCTGGGCGCGATCGACCACACCCGCTACGACGTGACGGCGCTGCTGCCGAAGCGACGGCTCAGCACGGATCCGCTGACGCAGGCCCGCATCCCCGCCGAGGTGCGGCAGGTGTTCCGCATCGGCGGGATGAACGGGTCCAAGGCCGTGCACCTGCGCCGCCGCATCGACGAATGGCGCGGATCCCCGCGCACCCCCGGCACCGAGCCGTGGCACGAGGAGCTGTGGAACGCGGAGTGGACGCGCGTGTTCGGCGACGCCCGCTTCGACTGGGTCGCCGACTTCAGCGGCTACGGCCCGCTGTGGACCAGCCTGCTGCTGCACGCCCCCGCGGTCACGGAAGGCGGGCCCGATCCGGTCCGGGCGATCTGGATGCACAACGAGATGGCCTCCGACCGCGAACGCACCGTGAACGGCAAGGCCACCATGAAGCGCGGCCTCAGCACGGTGTTCGCGATGTACTCCGAGTACGACCAGCTCGTCTCGGTCTCGCACCAGCTCACCGAGCTGAACCGCATCGAGCTCGCCGAATACGCCTCCGCCGAGCACTTCCGCACGGTGCGCAACTTCCCCGACGTCGAGCACGTCACACTCGGTGCCCGGCGTCCGCTCAGCGAGTTCTTCTCCGAATCCGACGCGCAGTACGAGGCCGCCGACCAGGAGATCCCGCCCCGCCCGGCATGGTACGAGACGCTCCAGGCCGACGAGGGCGAGCTCCGCTGGTTCGTCACGGTGGGCCGCCTGAGCCCCGAGAAGAACCATGCGCGCCTGATCCGCGCGTTCCACGACGTGCACCGGGCGCACCCCGAGGCCCGGCTTCTCATCGTGGGTGCGGGCCCGCTGCGCGCCGACCTGCAGCAGCAGATCGATGAGGCGGGGCTCTCCGATGCGGCGTTCCTCACCGGAGCGCAGCGCAATCCCTACGCCCTGCTCGCCGCCTCCGACTGCTTCGTCCTGTCCAGCCTCTACGAGGGGCAGCCGATGGTACTCATCGAGGCCGCCATCTGCGGTCTGCCGATCGTGTCGACCTCGTTCGGATCCGTGTACGGCGCCCTGCCCGAGGGCTCCATCAGGATCGTGGCGCAGGACGACGACGCGCTCGCGGCCGGGATGACCGCGTTCCTCGACGGCGAGGTCCCTGCGGCGACCCTCGACACGGACGCCTATCGCGCCGACGTCAAGGCCGAGTTCGAGGCTCTGCTGACCGACTGAGCGGCGCGCTCGATAGGATCCCGGCATGACCGCCGACGCACGACCGCCCGGTCCGCCGGTGCGCGGTGTGCCGCGCGGTCTCGTGATCGCACGCGCATGGGAACGGCTCTCCGGAGTGGATGCCCTCACCGGGCCCACCGGTACCCCCCTGGCCCGCACGACGAAGCTGGTGCTCGATCCCCTGGTGATCCGCCCGTCCGCACGCCCGCACCTGGCGTACGCCGTGCTCTCGGACGACGCCGCCGAAGAGCTGGAGGCGCTGATCGACGAGGCGCGGTCGGATCTCGCCGCGACGGCCGCCTGGTTCGTCGCGCTGAAGCGCGCGCGTCGTCGCGCCGGAATCACTGGGGGCAACCCCCAGGACCTCTATTTCCAGCGTGCGTTCGAGCTGGCCCGGCACCGCGGCGCTCCGGCGCACGACGCCGATGCCGTCGCCGCGGCGACCCTGGCGGAGGTGCACGACGGAGTCCGCCCCGGACTCGCCGAGCTGCGGGCGCACCTGAGCGACCCCGCGGTCGCGACACAGGTGAGCCGGGAGATCGCGGAGGCCTGGGCTCGTGCAGCGGCGCCAGCGGGCCCGGTCGTGCGCGACGCGTTGCGACGGCTGCTGGACGCCTGCGCGACCGGCGCCGGAACAGGCGACTTCGCCGCCCTCGTGGCGTCCCGCAGCGGATCCGCCGGCGCACCGCCGGCAGACCTCGCCGGTGCCGCGCGAGAGCTGGGGCTGACCGCGAAAGACCTTCCCTCGCCGCCGGACCCCGGCTCCAGAGCGACCAAGACCGCGATGCCACCGCCGTTCGACAGGTCGCTGTTCGAGCGGCTGTTCGCGTCGTTCGCCGCCGTCGCGGACAGCGGCGGTGACATCGGCGATGTCGTGCACGCCGAGATCCAGCGCACTGCCGGCGCGTGGCAGCTCACCGAAGAGGAGAGCCGCGTCGTGCTGCTCGCCGCGACGGAGGCGTCCGCTGCGCTCGGGGATCCGGCAGGATCGACCGGATCCGGCGTCACCCCCGCCGCCGCGGAATCGACACCTCACGCGATGACCGACGCCGCCCGGCGCCTGCGCGCACGGTGGCGACGCGAGCCTTTCGTTCATCGGGCTCTGCGCCTCGGCGAGAGCCCGACCGTGGCACAGGGTGCGCGCGAGGCCTTCGTGCGCCGCCTCTGGGCACGGCTGCACGGACGCGAACTGCGCGGCGACGCGATCCTGGCGGACGAGGTCTGGACCCTCCTCGACGGCGCGCTGCGCTCGGTGATCCTCGACCGACGCGGCCTCGTGAAGGCCTCGATCGGCCGCGATGCCCTCGAGGACGCGGCATGATCCTTCGCGCGGCACGCACCGCGGAGGGCCTGCGGATCGGGGCGACGCCCTCGAGTGCCGCCCACTCCGCGCTGCTCGAGACGGCCGGTGCACTCCTGATCTGGGATGTCGCTGATCCTGACGTTCCTCCGGCGGCGTCCGTCTGGGATCCCGCTCTCGCGATCGACGTCGCCTGGCAGGTGTACGGTCCCGAAGTGGTCCCCGCGCTCCTCGGCCAGACGGATGCGTTCGAGCCGACCCCGGCTCCCGCGCTCGACCATGCTCGGCGTGCGGCGCTGGCGGCGTGGGCGGCCGCGTGGTGGCCGGCCTCGACGCTCGCCGGCGTCCCCCCGCTCGATCCGCGGATCCTCTCCGTGGAGCGGGCGGACGCACTGCTCGCGGTGGAGCACCTGCTCGACGGCGATGAGCTCCTGCTCGCGGCGCTCGCCGACGGCCTGGTCGCCGGGCGGGCCCTCCGCCTCGCACCGGGGATCCACGCCGCGGTGCGCCCCGCACTGACGGCGCTCGAGGGCCGCCTCGAGGAGGCGGCCGCGGACCGCGGCATCACCGCCGGCAGCGCCGCAGCGACCGTGCCGGCACGAGCGGACCTCGCACTCGCCGCCTCCGCGACCGTGCGCTCCACCGCGGGCGTGCTCGCCGAGGGCACGCGGCCCCTGGACCTCTCCGCGTTCGCGCCCGGCACGGTCGATGCCGCCGGATCGGCACACTGGCAGGTGCGCTCCGGACAATCCGACGTCGTGCTGGAGGTCTCCGCACCGCGTGCGCCGTCGTCCTCCCCCACGGATCCGGGACCGCTCGACGCAGTGTTCGCGGGCATCGCGCTGACCCTGCGGCCCGAACCGGGTCGCTTCGCGGGCAGCATCTCCGTCCCCGTCACGATCCTGCTCACCCCGCCGGACGCGCGCACGCTCACACTCGCCTCGCCGGGATATCGCGGCCATGGAGATGTCGATGCGGAAGCGCTCCTCGCCATCGCCCACGCGCGACTCGACCGCGCACGGGAGACCGTGATCGACGACTCCGGGCTCCCTTCTCGAGCCGTGCTGCTCGCCGAGCAGGAGGCCGCGAGGCGATGACGGAGACCGAGGCGGCGAGCGGGACGGCGGGATCCTTCAACGCTCAGATCCTGAGCCTGCCCGGATCCGGCAGCCTGCCGGCCCGGTGGCAGCACATGGAGCCGCTCTTCGGCGAGCTGGCGTCCGCCTACGCATCCGGCGGCCCGATCGCGGCCGAGCCGGTCACTCGCCGCATCCTTGCGGCCACAGAGGTCGAGGACATCGACGGGGTCGGCCTCGACCTCCGCGGCCGAGCGCTGGCCAATCTGTCCGCGATCGCAGAAGCGCGCGGGGATCTTCCCGCGGCGATCGATCTCGTGTCGGAGGCGATCGCCGCCTGCACGGCCGCCGAGGCGATGATCGGATCCGCACGCCGCACCGCGGAGGTGCGTTTCGGAGCGGTGATCAATCGCGCGCAGACGCTCGCGCTGGTCGGTCGCTCGATCGAGGCCATCCACGACCTCGAGGTCCTCGGTGGACAGTTCGACGACGCCACACCGCCGCTGCTGGTCTTCGGACGCCACAACACGCTCGGCGGCATCCTGCTCGATCGGGAACGCTTCGGCGACGCCGAGGTCGCCTTCCGCGCAGCCCTGAACACGGCACTGTCGCACGAACCGCGCCTTGCCTCGTACGCGTACTCCGGCCTCGCCGCACTCGCCCACCGCACGGGCGATCCGCGTCTCGCCGCCGAGCAGCTGGAGATCTCGCGGCAGCTCCAGACGACCGGCCCGATCGCCGTGGCCCGCACCGAGGAGAACCTGGGACGGCTGCTGCTCGAGCGCGGCGAGGTCGATGCCGCCGAGGAGCGATTCGCCGCCGCGGAAGAAGGCTACCGGCGCGGCGGCGATCCTCGCTCGGCCTCGGTGTCCCGCCTCGGACGCGCCGCCGTGCTGCTCGCCCGCGGTCGGCTCGCCGCCGCACGGGGGATCGCGGAGCAGGTGTGCGCGGACGTGCTCGTCCAGGGCGACGTGTGGGCACAGGTCCAGGCCGAACTGCTGCGGGGCGACATCCTCGTCGCACAGTGGCGCTTCCCCACGGCGGACGCCGCATACCGACGGGCGCGCGCCGTGTCCGCGTCGACGGGTGCACTGCACGAGGCCGCACGGATCGACGTGCGCCGGGCGCTCGCCGCGCTCACCGCGGCCGACCGTTCGCTGTTCCGCGGCGAGAAGCAGCGCATGCGCCGTGCGGCGCTCGATCTGGCGCTGCCCGCCGCGCTCGCGACGGATGCGCTGCGCGAGCGATTCGCGGCCGGGCCGATGCGTGAGCGGTGGATCCGCACGGTCTCGACGGTCGCGTTCGAGGTCGCTCTGCAGAGCATCAGTGCTCTCGCCGAGACCCGCCTGGCGGTGGAGGTGATCGAGTTCCTGTGCTCCTCGCCCTCGCTCGGCCCCGCCGCACCTGCCGTCTCGCGAGCCGAGCCCGCGCCGGAGAACGACCGCGTCCACGTCGCCGTTCTCGAGGCGCCGTACGCCCTGGCCGCATCCGGGGACAGCGGTCTCGCTTCCCCTGTCTCCTCGGCCGGAGGGGCGCTGCCGTTGTTCGTGCGGGCGATGCCCGGCGACGACTCATTCCGGGTGTGGATCGCCGAATCGGAGCGCCGCTACGGGGTCGCCATCCGCTCCGCGGAGACCGTCGATGCCTGGTGAGCGAGTGACCGCAGGAGATGTCGCCGACGGGGCCCCGGAGCGCCCGTGTGTGCAGGTGAAGTTCGCCGATGTCGGCGATCTCTACGTGACGTGGCGCTGGGAGCACACGCTCGAGCGCCCGCGAGCGTACGCGATCCCGCGCGCCGCTGTCCAGCCGGTGCTCGACCGGCTCGACGAGTCGCTGCCCTCGCCTCGGCACGGTGAGAGCGTCGTCGAGGCGCTCGACCGTGCCTTCCGCGGACCGCTCGCCGATCCGGACCGGGAACGGCGGCTGTCCGCGGAACTGGCGGGGGCGCTGCTGCCTGCCCCGCTCGCGGCCGAACTGAACGCCATGCTCCTGCGCGACCGACGCCCGCATCTGCGCATCCAGGGCTCCCCCTCGCTCGGCCGCGTGCCCTGGGAGGCGCTGTTCGTCGACACGGATCGGCGGATGGTGCACGAGGCCGAGGTGTCGCTGCTCGTGCCGGCCGGCGTGCGCAACGCGCCGTCGCGACGCGTCTCCCCCTGGGATCCGCACGGTCCGGTCGTCGCGGTCCTGGATCCTCCCGTGCCCGGGGGGATGCTCGCTCCGGTGCTCGGGCCGACGGGGACCGGCCAGGCACTCGCCGCGCTGCAGGAGCGACTCGGATCCCGGGCCCGCGGCGCCGAGCCTCTCCTGGGCGGCGCGATCGACCGGGTGCGACTGCGCGCGCTGCTCGCCGATGCCTCCCGCTTCCTGTACGTCGGGCATGTGTCATCGTCCGACCATGGTCTGGACGTGCGCATGCATCTGTCCGACGGCCCCGCCCTCGCCGGCCGTGCCGCTCTGCTCGGCGCCCATCGCCCGCTCACGGCCGCCGACATCGCCTACGGCGCGCCGGAGGACGCCGGCGACGACGGCTGGCGCATTCCGGCCCGCGTCGCGCTGATGGCCTGCGAGTCCGGCGGAGACACAGGATTCGCAGAGCCCACGGCGCTCGTCGCGGCGCTGGTCCGGGGCGGCGCGGAGCACGTCGCCGCCGCACGATGGGCGCTGCCCACCGACGCGGGATTCGCGCGCGCCGCCGGCGCGGACGCCCCGGCCTTCAGCGCGGCGGTCGATGCGGTGGACGCGACCCAGGAGAGCGCGGACCCGGTAGCGGCGCTGAACGCCTGGCAGCGCGCCAGCGCCGAGACCTGGGCGCGCTCCGGCGCTGTCGAGCACTCGCCGCTGATGTGGGCGGCGATCTCCACGACCTGGTCACCGCCGCGCCGGGACAGATGATCCTCGAAAACCTGTGATCGGGAGCAATCGCCCGCCGGCAGTCTGAGTGCATCCACAGGGATACGCAGTTCCACCGGAACACACAGGAGGTACAGATCATGGGACTCTTCGATCGCGCCAAGAACGCACTCGCCGGCATCGACCCGCAGACGATGGCTGTGCAGGCGCAGGCCGCACAACAGCTCGCCGCACAGCAACTCGCCCAGGCGGGATACTCGGACGGCTCGCTGCCCATCGCCGCGGAGAGCGCAGACCTGCGGGCACAGATGCAGGCCGACCACGATGTGCTGAACGCCTACGGTCAGGAGCTCAACCGGGTGATCGCGATCGGCACGCCGGGGACCGGCATCATCACGGGTGCCGTCGACACGGGAGAGCGTACAGCGGGCAACGCCTGGTTTCGGATCGAGGTCGAGGTGACGATTCCGGGTGCCGCGCCCTACACGGTCGCCAAGCGGGAGATGGTCGCCGCGCAGTTCATCGGCAACTACGCGATCGGATCCGCGCACGGCATTGCCGTCGACCCGGCGGATCCGCAGAACATCGCCCTGACGAGCTGAGCGCATCATGGGCGTGATCCGCGACCTGCTGCGCCTGCTGCGCGTGACGCGCGAGCTGCCGCCCCTTCCGTCCATGCGGGACACGATCCGCCAGTCGGCCGACATCGCGGAGCAATGGGGGCGCGTCGCGGAGGCCTTCGCGGATCCGCACGCCGCAGCGGCCCGGAGCGGACCCGGCGGACCGTACGGTGCGGCGACGGCCGATCCGTTCGCGAATCTGGCGTTCCACCAGCGCGGCCTGCCCGCGTCCGGCACGGTGCTCGCGTGCACACCCGAAGGCCCTTCTTCCGCCGACGGCCTGACGGTGTACGCCGTGCTCCTGGACGTGCGGATCGAGGGCCGCGAGCCGTACCGGGCGACCTACCGCACGGTCATCGCCGAGCCGGCCCTGCACAACTGGCGCCCGGGCGCCGTGCTGCCCTTCCGCGTCTCCCCCGACGACCCGCAGGCCCTGCTGCTCGGGTGACGCGAGCGCGGCCCACCCCCCACAAGACCCTGACCCGAGAGCGAGGAGCATGACATGAACAGCTGGGTGCGACGAGGGATCCTCGTCCTCTTCTGGATGGCGATCGGCACCGTCCTCGCCTCGATCCTCGGGTTCGTCCTCGGCAGCGCCGAGACGGCGACGATCGCGTTCGTCATCGCCCTCCTCGTCGCCACGACCGTCGTGCCGACGATCCTGATCCTCAGCACGGTGGCCGGGCTCGGCTCGGGCTCGCCGGGGCGCCCGAGCGCCGGGCGCGGTGCCCTGCTCGGCGCTCCCCCGGTTCTCTCCGCCTCCGCTCCCCGCGAGATCGCCCGCATCGAGTCCCTGCGCGAGCAGGGGGTCACCGTGCGTAACTTCCACCACCTGTATGAATTCACGGTCACGGTGTTCCCCCGCGCCGGCGCTCCGCGCCGCGAGGTGTTCTCGCAGCTCATCACCATGGGCGAACTGCCCGGCTTCTTCACCGGGCGCTACGTGGTGCTGGCGACGACGCCCGGTGCGCGCCCCGTGCTGGATCCCGCGCCCGATGCGCAGTGGAAGGTCGCGCTGCGCGACGCACCGGCGCGCTACGACGGTCTCACCGCGGCATCAGTCGCCGCGACGACGCCTCCGACGGCGCAGGCCGCCGGCCCGTCGCCCTCGGAGACCCCCTCGACCGCCGGCCGCGCCGGCCGGATCCTGGCGAACCTCGTGATCATCATGCTCTGCGTCGCCGGCGGGTTCGCGCTCGGCACCGTCTGGGTGTTCTCCACGCCGCAACGCGCCGTCGCGCTGATCGAGGAGATGCCGCAGCGCCTCAGCGGACACGTCCAGGGCGTCTGGGACTCCGCGGTCCTCGACCTCGATCTCACCGATCTGCGCCGTCAGCTGCGCGGCCGCAGCCTGGAGTCCGTGGTGATCTTCGACACCTACTGGTCGATCGATGCGAGGAGCGCGACGGATCCGGAGGGCGAGGACAGTTACGCCTACCGGAACGGATCCCTCAGCCTGTCCTGGACCAGTGAGCTCACCTCGTCCCAGGGCGGGTTCTCGATCGACGAGGTCGACCCGGACGTCGTGCGCCGCGCGGTCGCGACCGTGCGCGCGGACGCCCCCGGCATCGTGATCTCGAACGTGATGATCCGCCGACTGCAGGGACCGCTCGTCATCGACGTCGACAGTGACGGGGTGTACAAGACGACGACCCGGCGTTTCGACGCCCGGACCGGCGTGGAGATCGGCTGATCCTGTCGATGCGAACTCCGCGCCGGACTGGCAGACTCTAAGTCCGCTGGGGCGCGCATCGGCGCGTGCCCCGGATCGACCGATCGGGACCCCTATGTCGCAGCAGCCCACGCCGTCGCACCCCCTGGACTCGCTCACCGGAGCGGAGTTCTCCGCCACCGCCGCCGTTCTCGCCCGCGAGCACGGCATCGATGCCGGCTGGCGGTACGCCTCGATCATCCTCAAGGAGCCGCCGAAGACCGAGGTGAAGGCCTGGCGCGACGGGGATCCGATCGTGCGGCGCTCGCTCTCGGTGCTCTGGCGCAAGCAGACCAACGAGGTCTATGAGGCCGTCGTGAACCTCACGGACGACACCGTGGAGTCGTGGAAGCACGTGCCGGGCGTCACCCCCAACTTCACGATCGACGAGTACCACGACTGCGATCACGCGATGAAGGAGAACCCCGAGGTGCGCGCCGCGCTCGCGGCCCGCGGCATCGACGACGTCGACCTCGTGCTGTTCGACGTATGGACCTACGGCGGAGCCGTGCTCCCCGAGCAGTGGCGCGACCGGCGCCTCGGCTGGGTCGATCTGTGGATGCGTGCGACGCCGGATGGCAACCCGTACGCGCATCCCGTGAGCGGGCTGAAGATCATCGTCGACATGAACACGCTCGAGGTGCTCGAGATCGAGGATCACCACGACTACGGCTTCCCCGACGTGCACGGCGAATACGTGCCCGAACTGGCCGGCATCACACCGCGCGAGGATCTCAAGCCGCTGCAGATCGTGCAGCCCGAGGGCGTCTCCTTCACCGTCGACGGATCCCGGATCCGCTGGCAGAACTGGGACTTCCAGCTCGGGTTCAACTACCGCGAGGGGCCGGTCATCTACCAGGTCGGCTTCGACGACCAGGGCACCCGGCGCGAGATCGCCTACCGCATGTCCTTCGCCGAGATGATCGTGCCCTACCGGGACTCCAGCTTCGACCACTACCGGCGCACCGCGTTCGACATCGGCGAGTGGGGCCTCGGATACATGTGCACCTCGCTCGAGCTCGGCTGCGACTGTCTTGGCGAGATCACCTACCTCGATGCCGTGCTGCCCGACACCGCCGGTCAGCCCTGGACGATCACCAACGCGATCTGCCTGCACGAGGAGGACAACGCCGTGCTGTGGAAGCACGTGGATCCCGACTCCGGCACCGAGGTGCGCCGGCAGCGCCGGTTCGTGGTGTCAGTGCACGCCACGGTCGCCAACTACGAGTACCTCGTGTACTGGCGCTTCTACCAGGACGGCAACATCGAGTGCGAGGTGCGCGCCACCGGCATCATGGTGACCACGCCCATGGCGGAAGGGCAGGACGGCAAGGCCACGGGGACGACGATCGACACCCGCACCTACGCGCCGTTCCACCAGCACTTCCTCATCGCCCGCCTCGACCTGGACATCGACGGGGATGGCAATACCGTCGTGGAGTCCGACTCGATGCCCGCGCCGATCTCGGAGTCGAACCCGTTCGGCCTCGACCTGAACACGCAGGCCACGGTCATCCGCTCCGAGGCGGAGGCGGGCCGCAGCTTCAATTGGGAGCGCCAGCGCGGGTGGAAGGTGCAGAACCCGAACAAGCTGAACGCGTGGGGCGCCCCCGTCTCCTACAAGCTCGTGCCCTCGGCATCCTTCCCGGCGATGTTCGACGAGTCCTCGCCGATCCTGAAGCGCAACCCGGTCATCGGCAAGACGGTCTGGGTGACGCGGCACCACGACGACCAGTTCTGGCCCGCGGGCGACTACCCGACGCAGGCCGTCGACGACCTCGGCAACGGCATGACGGCATGGATCGCGGATGACGAGAACCTCGTCGACGAGGACGTGGTGCTCTGGTACAACTTCGGGATCCACCACATCACCCGTGCCGAGGACTGGCCGATCATGCCGGCCGACACGATCTCGTTCTGGCTCAAGCCGTTCGGGTTCTTCGACCGCAATCCCTCGCTGGACGCCCCTCGCTCGGTCAAGGGCGCTGCGTGCGCCTGCGGCGGCGGGGAGTGCCACTGCGACCACGGCGCCGGTCACGGGCACGGCGAAGCGCACACGCATGCGCACGGCGAAGCGCACACGCACGACGAAGGCCACAGGCACGATCACCACGGCTGAGCGTTCCGGTCCCTGAGCCTGTCGAAGGGCCCTGCGGATCCGGTCTCTGAAGCTCTCTTCAGGCCCGGATCCGCGGGACGGCGGTCGCTCCGGACGTCGCAGCGACGGGTTTCCCGGAACCGGCGCCGGAGGCCTCGGACGGGGCTACGATCGCGATAGGCGAGAGGCCGTGGCGACATCCCACTGAGCGTCTTGGAGCGATGATCCACGCCGCCCGGACTCCGCGAAGGAGGTCCGAAATGAACACGCAGGAGCAGCAGCGCGGCACCACGACGCACGCGGACTGGGGCGCAGGGCATCCTCACCTGCTGATCACTCGCGAAGACACCCACCTGGTGCACGAGATCACCGAGGACGAGACGCGGATCGGTTCCGATGCGGACTGCCAGATCCGCCTCGAGGGCATCGCCGCGGTGCACGCGATCATCCGCCATGACGGCCACGACGACTACGACCTCGAGATGCTCGCTCCCGGTCAGACCAGCGCGAACATCGCGAAAGCCGCCGAGGAGGAGGGCCGCTCGGTCGAGACCCTGCACACCGGCGCGCGTTTCACCGCCGGCGACTGGCGTTTCGTGTTCGTGCGCGACGAGTTCGCCGACCATGGCCGCCCCTACGGCGGACGACTCGGCGGCGAGGGCGCGCACCAGCGGCGGCAGCCACCACGGCCGGACTACGAGAGCGAAGGGCACACCGGCGCGATCCCCGCTCCCCCGTCACCGCCGGTGCTCGAGCAGAATGGTGGTCCCGGGGTCGCCGACTGATGCTCCACGCATCCCCGTCGGTGAGCGGGATGAGAGCACCGCGAGGGGGCGACGATCGCGGGCCGCCGGGGCTGGTCAGACGAACTGGACGCGCGGTGCGGGCTCGTCGACATAGGCGCGCCCGTCGGGGCTGATCCATTCGATGACGCCCCCGGGCTGTTGGATGGCGTGCCATCGCCAGCGGTCGTCGACGTCGGGATGTTTCAGCGCATGATGTCCCCGGCACAGGCAGCACAGGTTGCCGAGATCGGTGCGGCCGCCTTTGGCGTGGTCGTGGTTGTGGTCGATGTCGCAGGAACGGGCGGGCATCCGGCACCCCGGGAACCGGCAGCGCTGGTCCCTGGCTCGTAGGAATCGTCGCATCCGCTCCGTGGGGGCATACGTGTCGGCGCGGGTGAGCATCCCGCGAGCGTCGAGGAAGAGCCGGTCCCACACGTCAGCCGTCGCCGCGAGGCGCCGGGCGAGATCCACATCGATCGGACCGCGTCCGTCGAGCTCCGCCGGCCGATCGTCGGCGCCGGTCAGCGTGGATGCAGCGATCGTGACCTGCACCGTGGCGCGGATGCTCTCGATTCCGCTCTCGTTGATCAGATCGGTGTCGGAGGCGAGCAGCAGATCCGTGGCGATGTCTGCGCGGATCTCATCGAGAGATCGAGTATCACGGGCCGGCTCCTGGAGATCGTCGGCCATCGACGCGAACAGCTCCAGCCGTCGCCAATCGTCGTCGGTGAGTTCTCGTCCGACCTGCGGGGCGTGCGGGCCGTGGAACGCACCGCCGACCTCGGCAGCCCCGGTCGTACGGATCCGCCGGGCGATCGCCGTCAGCCGACCATGGGCAGCGTGCGCGAGCGGCGACGGCATCAGGATCTCCAACCAGGCCATCCCGTCGTCGACGTCGGTGACCCGCACCTGCCGATCAACGCGGGCACGGCGATGCCTCTCGGTCGTGCTCTCCGGGGCCACCGCTGCCGCCGCCGACTTCGCGAAGGCCTCCGTGCGCGGCGCCGTCTCCGCTGCTGCGTACGGCACCACCAGCTCCTCGTAGCGGGCCGCGGCCTCGTGGTCCGCGATGTCGATCGCCGACGCTCCGGCGACGATCACGACCGCGTGCCGCAGGGAGATCTCTCCCACAGCGAGCGCGGCCCTCGTCGCGGGAAATCGATCGTTCAAGGACCAACCCGTGCTGAGCGCTCTTGCGGCCGCCGCCCGGGAGATGTGCAGCCCCGCGGAGATCTCCGCGAACATCGACCGCTCAGCGCTCTCGAAGCCGTCGGCGCCGGGTGGGACCTCGTCGAGGAGCAGCTGCACCCGCGCTCCGAGCAGGGCCGACTTCTCCGCCTCGAGAGCGGCGATCCGACGGTCGATCTCTCGGCACCGATCCACGATCTCCTCACTGCGGACGAGGTAGGGATCGATGATGGCCATACCCCATTCTAGAACATATCTTCGAAGATGAGAAGGGCTCGTCGAACTTCTCTCAGGACTCGGAGGGCACCAGAGGCAGCTGCGGGCCGTGGTTCCACGCCAGGATCGCGGGCTGCTCGCGGTTGAAGCCGAGCACCGAGACGGATCCGGCGTCCAGGGTGATCGCGGCCCCGAACCGCGGCGCCTGACGCAGGAACACGGCGGTCAGGATCCGCAGGTAGTGGCCGTGCGCGATGAGCGCGACGTCGCCGTCGACCATCGCAGGCAGCACCCGGGTGAGCACGCGCGAGGCCCGCGCGGCGACCTCCTCGACGGTCTCCCCCGGGGTCTCGCCACGGATCACGCCGTGCGTGAAGGCGCTCCAGTTGTAGCCGAGCTCCGCGCGGATGTCCTTGGTCGTGCGGCCCTCGAACCCGCCGTAGTCCCACTCCACGAGCAGCGGATCGATGTCGGCGTCCAGCCCCGCGAGCTCTGCGGTGCGGCGCGCGCGTTGCAGCGGAGAGGACAGCACGAGGCGGAAGTCGTATCCGGTCACGAGCGCCCCGGCCAGTCGGGCCAGCTCCTCGCCGCGCGGAGTGAGCGGGATGTCGGTGCGGCCCGTGTGGCGCCCGGTGCGCGACCACTCGGTCTCGCCATGGCGGAGCAGGACGAGCTTGCCCTGCGGATTGTCCGGCGCGGGGCGTTCGGGTAGCGGATCCAGGGCTGTAGCGAGTTTCTGCACCCTGCAAAGGTACGCTCCTCCGCTAGCGCTCCCCGTCGGCGAGCGGCCGCTTCCTCGCGTCACGCTGAGCCCGGCGCAGCCGCGTGCAGGCGAGCGGGATGATCCGCGCGCCGACGATCACGCTGCGCGCGCCCAGCACCACGGTGAGCGCACGGACTCCCCACGCCGGCAGGAACACGCAGAGCACAGCGAGCGCCAGGTCGAGCATGCCGAACAGGAGTTCGGTGCGTGGTGTCTCAGCCTCCGCACGCACGACGGCCATCACCTTCGACACACCGCTGGACAAGTAGACCAGCGCGGCGATCAGGACGATGACGTCGGCAGGCACCGCGCCTGCACACATCGCGAGGCCGCCTGCCACAGCCAGCAGGCCGCTCACGATGCTCAGCGCGCGGCCTCGGTCGCGCGTGAGCGCTGCGCTGAGATCGTCGACACCCGAGATCAGGAAGCCGAGTCCGATCAGCAGCCGCAAGCGCAGCACGATGTCCCCCTCGGCGACCAGCAGCAGCACGCCCGAGGTCAGCGAGACCGCACCCGCAGCGACCACGAGCCACCACGGCAACCCGCGCAGTCTGCAGCGAGGCGCTCTCGGAAGGTCCAGGCGCGGTCATGCAGGGCGGGCACGTGAACATCGTACGGGTGCGCGGCACGCCGGCCGGGTCAGCCCCTCCCCAGAACGAACAGCAGGCAGAGCACCCCGACGAGCAGTGTCGCGGCGGTCAGAGCGACCACCGGCCAGCCCGAGCGCAGCACGACCGGTTCGGTCGAGGTGAGGGCCCGGTGCTGACGCCGGTAGCGGCGGTGCGAGCCGACCAGCACGACCAGGGCGAGCACGAGCCCCGCGAACCCGAGCACGAGCGCCGCCGCGCCGATCACGGCGGGCAGGATCCGCATGATCACCACGGAACCGCCGGCGAGCGCCAGCGCCGTGCGCCGCCACGCCAGGGCGGTGCGTTCCGGCTGCAATCCGGGGTCGAAGACCCGCTCGGGTTCGCCGGTCACGCCAGCAGCACCCCGAGGAGCACGAGGATCCCGGTCGTGACGACCACGAGCACGAGCGGGATCGCGATCCACGGCGGGCCCAGCGGGGCCCCCTCCCGCAGCGAGCGCTCGGTGCGCATCCAGCCCAGCCACGCCTGCACCGGGGTCAGCAGTCCCGCCACGATGAGCAGGATCGATGCGGCGTGCCGGAAGCCAGGGTGCATGCCCAGACCCAGGGCCTCGAGCGCGACACCGCCGGCGAGCAGCGCGAGGGAGGTGCGGATCCAGGCCAGGAACGTGCGCTCGTTCGCGAGCGTGAATCGGGCGTCCGGCTCCTCGCCGCGGTCGTAGACGCGCCGGGGGAAGCGGCTGGTGCTCATGCGTTCTCCGTTCGGAGCGAGACGGTGCGGAATCCGGCGTTGCCCATCGACGAGTCGGGCGTGTTCGAGCTGCGCGCGGAGTTGCGGTAGCGGTTGCAGTAGGAGATGTGGCACAGGTAGCTGCCGCCGCGCAGCACGCGCGCCATGCCGAGCGACGGGCCGCGCGGATCCGCCTCGGCGGAACGCTCGTAGGCGCGCGGGTCGAACCAGTCCGCGCACCACTCCCACACGTTGCCGACCGGCTGGAAGAGTCCGTAGCCGTTGGCGGCGAAGGCGCGCACCGGAGCCGTCGTCAGCCAGCCGTCGTCGAGGGTGTTCTCGCGCGGGAACGAGCCCTGCCAGATGTTCGTGCGCCATCCGCCGTCGTCCGGCTCCTCGTCGCCCCAGGGGTACTTCGCCCCGTCGAGTCCGCCACGGGCGGCGTACTCCCATTCGGCTTCGGTGGGCAGCCGGCGGCCGGCCCAGGCGCAGTACGCCGCGGCGTCGTTCCAGCTCACGTGCACGACGGGGTGGTCGGCGAGCCCGTCCAGATCCGAGCGGGATCCCCCGGGGTGCGCCCAGTCCGCGCCGCGCACGCCGTACCACCACGGGGTGCCGGCCGCGGGACCCATGACGTCGGCGTCGGGAGCACTCACGGCCAGATGGAACACAGCGGAGAACCCGAAGGTCTCCGCCTCCGTGCGGTAGCCGGTGGCTTCGACGAAGCGGGCGAAGTCGGCGTTCGTGACGGTGGTCGCGTCGATCTCGAAGCCCTCGAGCGCCACGCGGTGCCGCGGGGTCTCGCCGTCGCCCCGGTTCTCGTCGCCCGAGGAGTCGCCCATGACGAAGGAGCCGGCGGGGATCCGCGCCTGCGCGATCGCATGCCGGCCGACGGCGTCTCCCCCGCGTACCTCCCGCGCGCCGAGCAGCGGAAGGGCCGTGCGCCCGCCGGACAGCACGTCGCGAGGCGGCGCGCCGCAGGCGCAGTCGGGACCGCAAGCCGATTCGCCCATGAGACCATCTTCCTCTGTCGCGTCATGCTCGCGCGCCATCACGCGCACCGCGAGACCTGAAGATCACAGCTCGATCCTGTCGCTTGGCCGATTCACCTACGACGAAGCGCGGGGGCTCCGCGCAACGCCGTCAGGGCAGCGCGAGCTCGTCGAGATGTCGGGAGAGCAGGCCCCTCATGGCCTTCGCCGACAGTGGCCGGTCAGGCCACAGCGCCTGCAGGGCGATGCCGTCGAGCAGCGCGTTGAGACGCAGCGCCTCGTACTCGGGGTCGCGGCCCGCGCCGAGTCCTCCTGCCCCCTGGAGGTGCAGGATCATCGAACTGCAGACACGGCCGACGGCCTCGTTGAGCCGGATCGCGGTGGGCCGCAGCTGCGCATCCGTCAGGGCGAGGACACCGAGCTGCACCTGCGCGATGAGCTCGGTGCGCCGTTCGCTGTCCAGCGGCAGAAGCTGCGAGAGCACGTCTTCGACAAGGTGACGCCCATTCAGATGCTGCGACGCCGCTGCGATCCGCCCGGAAGCTCGCTCCTCGATCAGGCGGAGGCAGTGTTCGCGCAGTGCGTGCTGGGTGGGGAAGGCGCGGCGCAATGACGCGGTCGCGATCCCCGCCTCCTCCGCGACACCGCGCACCGAAAGCCCGGCGAGACCGTCCCGCTCGAGCACTCTCATCGACGCGGCCGCGATCTGGGCGGTGCGCTCGTCCGCATCGATGAGTCGGGGCATGATCGCCAGTCTAGGGACGGACCGGCTGCGGTCGCGGCGCGGGCTTCTTCGGCCAGATCGTGTAGCTCACGGCCCATAGGAGGTCGACGACCAGCACGATTCCGACGATGCGGAAGCCGGCGAGCAGACCCTCCGTTCGCTCTGCGTCACCGACCAGCAGGACGAGGATCGCGACGATCGCCGATGCGATCGCGGCCATCAGCAGGGTGCGCAGCAGATCCTTCCAGCACTTCTTCGCATACGCCGACCCAGCGAGCGCGACCGGGCGAGGCCCGCCCGCGAAGCGATGCGCGAAACGGATGTCGGCCCAGGCGATGAGCGGACGCCCGAACGCGATCGAGAAGCCGATGTAGACCGCCGCCAGGCCGTGCTCCCAGGACGCGGTCCCGCCGCGGAGCAGGTCGGACGCGACCAGGAAGAGGAGAACCACATCGATCATCGGCGCCGCGATCAGGAATCCCGCGCCGAGGCGGGGCCGGCGCAGCACGTATCGCGCGACGAGCCCGGCGACGATCGTCACCCAGAACGCGACCTCGCACACCACGACAAATGCCAGGATCATGTCGCACCACCCTTCCCCGCTCGAACTTTGGTAGCACGACTGTATCAACAAAAGGGGAAGGGCGCGACGAAGGAGCAGCCGCGAGGCGGCCGACGACGGCGGGCCGGAATGACTCGACATCGAGGAGACCCGGGGCCTCGGATGTCGCCCCAGGAATCATCAGCCGAGGACGACGAAAACCCCGAGCGACTGCTCGGGGCTTTCTGTTCCGGTGGACCCAAGGGGATTTGAACCCCTGACCTCCTCGATGCGAACGAGGCGCGCTACCAACTGCGCCATGGGCCCGTGAACCAGATCAGCCTAGCACGGGCACGGGGAAGCGCTCGTCATCGGCGGCGTCTGCAGCACCCGCCGGGCGTGTCGGCTCGCGCTCAGCCCGCGGCGCGCTGGGCGAGCAGCTGACGCACGTGCGCCTCGATCTCGGCGTCGTCGACGTAGCCCATCCGCGTGTACGGCGACTCCTGTGCAGCCGTGGGCGCGGGCAGCTCCACGGGGGCCTGCGGGGCGAGTTCATCGGCCTTGCGCTGCAGCTCGGCGGCGCGGGCGGCCTCACGCGCAAGGGTCTGGGCGTCGATCGTGGCACGCGCCGCGTGCGCCCGGGATCCGGCGACGGAGGTGAGCGGCTCGGGCAGCGTGCGAGGCGTCCAGATGCGCGGGCCCTGATCGTGCAGCTCGCTCTCGCGCGCGGGCGACTCCTCCACCGCAGGTGCCGTCACGACGCGCGCGGCACGGCGGGCCGCGCGATGGGCGACCGCCGCCATACGCTGCAGCATCAGCAGGGCGAGCACCGCGACAGCACCGCCGGTCCAGAGCAGGATCGATGATGCGCCGGTCACCAACTGCCAGACGCCCAGGCCGGACGCGGCGAGCGCGAGGACGAACATCACCGTGGCGACGAGGCGAGTACGACGGCGAGCGCGGGCGCGCAGGAAGGCGGGATCGGCGCGCGTGGAGGCGAGCTGCTCGCGCAGAAGCTGCAGATCGGCCTGCTCCCGGTCTGTCTGCAACTTCTTCGCCAGCTTCTGCTGCGCGAGAGCCGTGCGGGCGTTCAGCTCGAGCTGCACCTCGCGCGGCGCCTCGCTGGTCTCGGCGAGCACGCGCAGGGCGCGGTTCAGCCGCAGCGCATTGCGCTCGGCGGCGTCGTACTGATGCTGTCCCCGCCACGACGGCAGGAAGTAGAGCAGCCACAGCAGCGCCGCGACCAGGACGATCACGCCCCCGCTCAGCACCGGCCCGTTCATGCCCTCCACGGTATGCGACGGCCCGCCCGTGACCGCGCCGACACGCGCACGCCGACCCCACGCCGAGCCGGCGCAGGCCCTCGACCGGCCCCGATGTCCGCACCGGCGAGTAGGGTCGGGCTCGTGGCCTCGTTCACCCCTCTGCAGCGACTCGTCATCGCCGTCGCTGTCCTCGCATCATTCGTCACGTTCCTCGACGGCACCGTCGTCACGGTCGCCCTCCCTGCGATCAGCCGCGAGCTGGGCGGCGGCATCACCACCCAGCAGTGGGCGGTGGACGCCTACCTGATCACGCTCAGCGCCCTGATCCTGCTCGCCGGATCCGTCTCCGACGCCTACGGTCGGGTGCTCGTGATGAGGATCGGACTGATCGCGTTCGGGGTCGCCTCGATCGCCGTCGCGGCCGCGCCCACTCCCCTGGTGCTCATCATCGCCCGTGCCGCGCAGGGCGCCGCCGGCGCCCTGCTCGTACCGAGCTCGCTTGCGCTGATCACGGCCGTGATGCGCGGCGAGGTGCAGTCCAGGGCGATCGGGGTCTGGACCGCCTTCACGACCGCCGCACAGCTGGTCGGACCGCTGCTCGGCGGGCTGTTCGTGGATCTGCTCTCCTGGCGCTTCGTGTTCCTCATCAACGTGCTTCCGATCGCCGTCACGCTCCTGCTGCTGCGCCGGCTCCGTCTGCCGGAGCACGAGCGCACCGCGCAGGTGGACTGGCTCAGTGGGGCGCTCTGCGCCATCGGGCTCGGCGGCGTGGTCTACGCGCTCATCGAGCAGCCGCATCAGGGGTGGGTCTCCCTCGTGATCCTGATCACCGCCGTCGGCGGAGCGGCTCTGCTGGCGATCTTCCTGCTGCGCCAGCGCCGCCCGCACCCGCTGATGCCGCTGTCCCTGTTCCGGGTGCGCAACTTCGCGTGGGGCAACCTGTCCACCCTCTTCGTGTACGCGGCCCTGTCTCTGAACGGTTTCGTGATCGGCGTCTACCTGCAGCAGGGCGCCGGGCTCAAGGCCACCGAGGCGGGCCTTGCCAGCCTGCCGATCACGATCCTGATGATCCTGCTCAGCTCGCGCGTCGGTCGGCTCGCCGGGCGGCTCGGGCCGCGGCTGTTCATGGCGGGCGGTCCGCTGGTCATGGCCGCGGGTGCTCTGCTGCTTCTCCTCGTCTCCGAGGACTTCGACTACTGGTGGCAGGTGCTGCCGGCGATGATCTTGCTCGGCATCGGCCTGTCGCTGACCGTCGCCCCGCTCACCTCGGCGATCCTCGGATCGATCGAAGAGAGCCGCTCCGGCATCGCCTCGGCGGTGAACAACGCGGTCTCCCGCGTGGCGGGCCTGCTCGTGGTCGCGATGATCTCCACGATCGTGGGCGGAACGCTGAACCTGGCGGGCTTCCACAGCGCCACCTGGGTCACCGCCACCCTGTTCGCGGTCGGCGGGGTCGTGTCGTGGATCGGGATCCGCCGCCCCGTCCCGGAGGCCGTCACCGATCCTGCCGAGGGCTGAGCCGCCTCACGGGCGGGCCGCGCTCAGCCCTGGACGCCCGCCTCCCCGTGCAGCCCGACATCGCCCTGCACGTCGGCTGTGCCCTGCACGCCGGTCGAGGGCAGATCCGACGACGGCACGGCCGCCCATTCCGCGGGGACGCGCCCCGACGCCCAGCGGTTCAGCACGCCCTCCGGCACGTCCTCGCGCACGAGCGAGAACGCGAGGTGGTCGCGCCAGTCTCCGTCGATGTGGATGAATCGGCGGCGTATACCCTCATATCGGAAGCCGAGCTTCTGCACGACGCGCAGGCTCGGCCGGTTCTCCGGCCGCAGGCAGATCTCGATCCGGTGCAGCCCCAGATCGGTGAACGCCAGGTCGGTCGCCATCGCGACGGCGGCCGGGGTGATCCCGTGCCCCGCGAAGCGCTCACTGACCCAGTAGCCGATCGTCGCGGAGCACAGGGATCCGCGCATGACGCCCCAGATGTTGAGCTGACCGGCGATCTTCCCGTCGTACTCCATCACGAACGGATAGCCGCTGCCGTCCCGGTACTGCTGCAGCAGCCGCCGGATGCTCACCCGCATGTCGATGCCGGTCTGCAGGCCGGGCAGCGTCGCCTCCCACGGCTGCAGCCAGCGCCGGTTGGTGACCAGCTCATGCTGCAGCGGGCGCGCGTCCTTGGTCCGGATGAGCCGAAGCTCGACCGGTCCATGCCGCATCGGCGCCGAGACGTCCACGATCCGCTCAGATCCTCTCGGCGAACTCCTTGAGCCAGACCCGCAGGTCCGGCCCGAGGTCATCGCGATCGGCGGCGAGCTGCACGATCGCCTTGATGTACTCCAGGCGATCGCCCGTGTCATAGCGGCGCCCGCGGAAGATCACGCCGTGCACGCCGGGCCCGTCCGGATCCGCAGCGAGCTCCTGCAGCGCGTCCGTGAGCTGGATCTCCCCGCCCTTCCCGGGCGGCGTGCGCTCGAGGATCTCGAAGATCGAGGCAGGCAGCACGTAGCGGCCGATCACGGCGAGATTCGACGGCGCCTCATCACGAGCGGGCTTCTCGACCAATCCGGTCACGTGCCGGATCTCGTCGGCGGCGCCGTCCGGAGTTCCGTCCACCGCCGCCGTGCCGTACAGGTGGATCTGGTCGAGATCCACCTCCATGAGCGCGATCACGGCCGCGCCCGTTCGCTCGTGCTCGGCGATCATCGCCGTCAGCAGCGGATCGCGCTCGTCCATGAGGTCGTCGCCGAGCAGCACCGCGAACGAGCTGTCACCCACATGCGTGCGCGCGCGCAGCACCGCATGCCCGAGGCCCTTGGGCTCACCCTGGCGCAGATAGTGGATGTCCGCCATGTCGCTGGACGCGACGACGCGGGCGAGGCGGCTGTGGTCGCCCTTCTGCGTCAGCTTGCCCTCGAGCTCCGGCACGGAGTCGAAATGGTTCGAGATCGCGTTCTTGTTACGGCCGATGATCACGAGGATGTCGTCGATGCCCGCGGCCACGGCCTCTTCGACCACGTACTGGATCGCGGGCTTGTCGACGACGGGCAGCATCTCCTTGGGCATCGCCTTCGTGGCAGGCAGGAAGCGCGTGCCCAGGCCGGCCGCGGGGATCACGGCCTTGATGCGTGCCTTCGTCATCTGCTCAGCTTACGGGCGCTTGCTCGGATCCGGCCCTCAGCCGACACGCGCGGACCCCCGGTAGAATCAGGGCCATGCCCGGCGAGATCGATCATGCGAAACGCGCGCTGCGCGCCGATCTGCGCGAGCGCCGCGGCCTGCTGTCGGATCAGCAGCGCGCCGCAGCCGAGACCGCACTCAGGGCACGCCTCGACGAGCTGATCGCCGCGACCGGCGCGCGCTCGATCTCCTGCTTCCTCTCGACCACCACCGAGCCCGGCACGCGCACCTTCATCCGCGAGGCGCTCGCCCGCGGCATCCGCGTGCTGCTGCCGATCACCCGCGAGGACGGCCTGCTCGACTGGGCGGTGGCGGGCTCCGAGGAGGAGATCACGACGGGCTTGCACGGACTGCCCGAGCCCACCGGCAAGATCCTCAACCCGATGGCGCTGGATGAGGTGGATCTGCTGCTCATCCCGGCGGCAGCCGTCGATCGCACGGGAATGCGCATGGGCTGGGGGCGCGGTTACTTCGACCGCACGCTCGGCTCGATGCAGAAGTGCCCGCCCGTCTACGCCGTCGTCTACGACTCCGAGATCCTCGACGAGGTGCCGCACGACGTGCACGACCAGCCAGTCACCGGCGCGGTCACGCCGCTGCGCACCGTCGTCTTCCCCCTGACCTGACCTTCCCGAACCGAGACCTGCGAGGCCCCATGCCCACTTACTCCTATGCCTGCACCGTCTGCGGGCACCGCTTCGACGCCGTCCAGTCCTTCTCCGACAGCGCCCTCACCGAGTGCCCCGAGTGTCAGGGGCGACTGCGCAAGGAGTACGGATCGATCGGCGTGACCTTCAACGGCTCGGGCTTCTATCGCACCGACTCCCGCGCGGGATCTGGGGTTTCCTCTTCGGCGGGGGCATCATCGAAGACGGAATCGACGGCGAGCGCCAAACCCGCGCCCGCCTCCGCACCGGCCTCGGGATCCTGAGGCCGAACTTCAGGGGAGAGAAAGAAGCATGATCAAGGGGTTCAAGGAATTCATAACACGCGGGAACGTCATCGACCTCGCTGTCGCAGTCGTCATAGGTGCCGCGTTCACCGCGATCATCAACACCATCGTCGAGAGTTTCATCAACCCGTTGATCGGAGCTCTCGTCCCGTCGGGTGATCTCGCCAAGTGGACGATCACGATCCCCGGCGTCTTCGCCGATGCGCACTTCGGCATCGGCGCCATCATCGCCGCGATCATCAACTTCGTCGCCGTGGCACTCGTCGTCTACTTGTTCCTCGTCATGCCGATGAACAAGTTCAAGGAGCGCCAGGCCGCGAAGGCGGGTGTCGTCGACGCACCCGAGGAGCTGCCCAGCGAGCAGGTTCTGCTCATCCAGATCCGCGACCTGCTCGAGAAGCAGAAGTCGGCCTGACCGGATCCAACCTCGATGCCCCCGCGCCCTCGTGGCGACGGGGGCGTCGTCGTCTGCGGGCCGCCGATGTCAGTAGTGCGGCGGCACCTCGCGGCGCAGGGCGGCGTCGTTCGGCCCCGAAGCGCCCTGTGCCGTCGCTCCGGAATCGCGGTCGCGCTCGTCCGGCTCGGCGTGCGTGCCAGGCGCCGGTGTCAGCTTCGCACGTCGTGAACCGCGCACGCGCACGATGCGCTGCCGGGATCCGGATCCGTCCGAACCCGCCTCGGACGACGCAGCAGGCTCCCCGTCAGGCATCGTCGACATCGAGCGGCTGGGTGTCGCCGTCCACGCGCGGCGCGTCGAGCGGCACCCCCAGCACCTCGCCGATGCGGCGTGCGACGCCGGCGGGATCGCTGTACAGGTCGAAGGCGTGCACGCGGATGTAGTGCCAGCCGAGGCGTCGCAGCACCTGCGGGCGCAGCCGCAGCGTCTCCCGGAGCGACTCGGGACGCGATTCCGGATCCGGTTCGATCACAACCGCCTTGCCGGCGTGCTGCGCCACCAGGGGCAGCAGTCCGCGGTAGTCCACGTCGACCGAGACCCCGATGCGCCGCAGTTCTCTGGCGAGCGCGAGCGTGAGCGGATCCGCCTGGTCCTCCGAGCGCTCCTCGCGGGCGTGGCCGGCGAGGTCGCCGAGGATCGCCATGAGCGTCGCGGCACCGTGATCGAGGCGGCCCTCGTCGAACGAGGACGGTCGGATCGAGGAGACGATCACCATCGACCGGCGCGCCCTGGTCATGCCGATCGTGAGCAGGCGGTCGCCGTCGGGCGAGGACAGGTCGCCGAAGTCGCTGAGCACACGGCCGTGCTTGGTGACGCCGTAGCCGAGGGAGAAGATCACGCGGTCGCGGCTCTCCGCCGCCGCCTCCTCGAGCGTCAGCACGATGAAGGGCTCCTGCGTGTCCCTTCCGACGAACTCGGCCACGTCGCTGCGCCCCGCGAAGGCGACGGACACGGCCGCGAAGACCCGCTCGGCATGCCGGCGGCTCGCGGTGACGACCATGAGCGACTCGGTCGGGCGGTGCACCGCGTGCTCCACCACGAGCGTCACGACGCGCGCGACCTCGGCCTCGGGGCTCTCCATCGCACCGGTCTCCGGGTGCGGGATGCCGACGCCACCCTCGACGTAGTCGACGGTCAGGGATCCGCGTCCGAGATAGGAGCCTGCCCACGGCAGTGACACGATCTCGCCGCCGTAGAACGCGTCGTTGATGAGCGAGGCGAGATCCTCACCGCCGGCGCGGTAGCTGCGGGTCAGGGTGACCACGGGCAGCAGTTCGGAGAGGCGCTCGAACACAGAGGTCTCGTCGAACGGCTCCTCCTCCTCGCGGTCCTCCGCGGGCATCGTGGCCACCTGGAACGCAGTCGGCTTCTGCAGCACAGGATCGCCGAACGCGACGATCTGGCGGGCGCGGCGGATGGCCGGCGTCGCCTCGGCCAGGTTGATCGCGGCGGCGTCGACCAGGATCACGGTGTCGAACTCGATCGAGTCGGGCAGATCCGGCACCTGATAGGGCGAGGCGATCCAGACGGGCGCGAGCACGCGCATGAGCGTGGGCGCCGCAGCCACCAGCTCGGCGACCGTGGTGCGGTGCTGGGTGAGCCCGTGACGCAGATTCTGCGCCTCTGCGGCTTCGTCCACGATCGAGATCCGCCACTGGCCGCTCAGTTGCCAGGCGAGCAGGGGACCTGCGGCGCCGGCATGCGCCTCGTCGACGAGGCGGAAGTCGCGCTCGAGCTGATCCACGACGGAGGTGTTCGCGCCCAGCAGCGAGCGGTTCTGGCGCAGCGCCTGCTCGAGCAGCGACTGCCACCAGGCGTACTCCAGCTCGGCGCCCACCCGATCCTCCGAGAGGTGCCTGGTGGACAGGTCGATCAGCAGCGGCTCGAGCCCGAGACGTGCCAGTTCGTCTCGGATCCGGGCGCGCTCGATGAGGTTCTCGAAGACGTCGGACTTCGCCGCGAGACCGGCGAGCGTGCGCAGCAGGCGCGCGACGGGCAGTGTCGCGAGCGGCTCGCGACGTCCCAGCGCCGCGTCGAGTTCGGCGAGCTGCGCGTCGACGTCGCGCCAGGCCACGGAGACGTCGGCGAGCCCGAGCGGCACCTCGGGGGCGACGCCGGCGTCGACATAGCGCTGCCATTCGGTGCGCTGGCTCTGGATACGCGTGAGCGCCTCGTGCATGTCGCCCACGTGCGCACCGGGTCGCACGTACTCCTTGGCGAGCTGGCGCAGCCGGCGACGGTTCGCACCGGTCAGCGCAGCGCTCTCCCGACGATTGCCGTGAGCCTTGATGAGCTCCCCGAGCGGACGCTCGAACACGGCCGGGGTGAAACGGTCGAGCGAGTCGCGGATCCCCCGCAGCAGCCGCAGGTACTCGCCGAGCTCGGAGATCGTCGCGAACGGGCGCATGCGCGTCTGGGCGACTAGCTCGTAGCCCTGCTCGAGCAGATCCGGCACGGTGCGCGCATGCAGCCGCTCGGCGAGCGCGTGCACGCGGTGCGCCTCGTCGGAGGAGGCGAAGACGACGCCGTACCAGGGCGAGTCGTCGGGCCCGAACCGGAACTCGCCCAGCCGCGCGGCCTGCGCAAGGGCCTCGGCGGCATGCGTGCGGTCCTCCGCGAGGTTCTGCAGCGCCGGCCGACCGAGCCGCGCGGTGGTGGACGGCGGCATCGGCAGCAGCGCGAGCCGGGTGAGCATGCGGGTGGCGTCGAGCACGCTGGCGCCCAGCGCCGGATCCTTCTCGGTCAGCGCGCGGCGGTAGTCGCGCAGCACCGTGCGCAGCCGGAGCAGGGCGTCGTCGATCTCGGCGAGCTTGGGCGGGGCCGCCTTCTCGTTGCGTCCGATCGCGCGCACCAGGTCCCGGCGCACGGAGGCGGGCGACACGGCGAATCCGTCCAGCCCGATCCCGCTCAAGCGGTGCCGCACGCCGTCGAGCGTCGAGCGTCGCGGCGAGACGACGAGCACGCGCTTGCCCGCGCGCACCAGCTCGCCGATCGCGTTGATCACGGTCTGCGTCCCGCCGGTCCCCGGCAGCGTCGACACCGTGAGCGAGTGCCCGGCCGCGATGCGCGCCAGCACCTGCTCCTGCTCGTTGTCCGCGTCGAGGAGCAGGTTGTCGGAGGCCGGTGCCCGGTCGTCCGGACCGGCGGCGGAGGGGGTCGGACCGGGTGCGGTGACCCGCTCGCGATCGGCCGCGTGCCCGGCCAGCGCATTGAGCACGGGGTGGTCGAGGTCGTGGGCGTCGCGGGCCATCGCGGTGCCGACATCGGCGAAGGTGGAGACGACCATGCGCGGCTGCACGGAAAACGTGTCGACGGACGAGGTCGCCGCACGGAGCATGTCGATGGCGGGCTGCGGTGCGAACACGCCGTTCTGATACGCCAGGGCGGCGAGCCGGGCGTCGTCGATCGTGATCCCGAAGTGGTCGCGGGCGATGCGCACCAGCTCCGGGTTGAGGAAGAACTGCCCGTGCAGCTTCAGCTCGTAGTCGGCGTAGTGCCGTCGGATCGCCAGCGGACGCAGCAGCATCGGGGCGGCGTAGTCGACGCCGCCGATCCGCCAGGTGCACAGCCCGACCGCGAGGTGCACGGCGTCGAGGCCTCGCACAGTGCGCAGCTCGGTGTTCTTCGCGGTGATGCGGTCGGCAGCCAGACGGGCGTTGCGCAGCCCCACCTCGTCGCGGAACAGGTTCGAGAGCAGCGTGGAGCGGCCGGTGATGAACTGGGGAAGGCTCCCGGGATGCGCCCGCGAGATGTCGATTCCGCCGCCGGCGACGTCGCGGTAGGCAGTGAGCGGCGACGGCCCGCCGAGCTCCGCGGCCTCCGCCCTGAGACGGGTGCGCTCGACCGTGGCGGCATGCACCACCTGTACGCCCGGCTCCGCCACGTCGACGTCGCTGGGCGTCACGGACTTGTCCTCCGCGTTCTTCCCGTCACGTCGCCACACACGACAAAGACTAGGCGTGCCGCATGGGCAGAACCGTCAGATCCGCTGGGTTTCGCCGGATTCAGGTGCTTTCTCCCTCCACAGCGGGCCTTTTCCCGATGTTCCCCACCGATTGCGCCTCTCGGCCTCCGTCGGCGCCGGCGGTGACCGAGGATGGGTGCATGATCTACCGCTACGACTTCGCCGACACCCCGTTCGGGGACGCGCTGCTCGTCTTCTCCGACGAGGGGCTGGTGGCCTTCGACCTGCCGGAGGGGATGCACCGCGGCTCGCCCTGGGCGCTGGAGGCGACCGCACGGATGCTGCATGCGCTGCCGGAACCGGATCCGGGCGCGGGCGCCGAGGTCGACGCACTGCTGCGCGCGTACTTCGACGGAGAGCCGATCCGCTTCGATCAGGAGCTCGCCCTGGACTGGCGGCTCGTGAACGGCTTCACCCGCGCCGCCCTGCAGGCCGTGTCCGAGATTCCCTGGGGCGAGTCCGCGAGCTACGGCGAGGTCGCGGCAATGGCCGGCAGTCCCGGCGCCGCTCGCGCGGTGGGCACCGCGTGCCGGAACACCCCCTTCTCGATCGTCGTGCCCGTGCACCGCGTGGTGCGTGCCGACGGCTCGCCCGGCCAGTACGGGGCGCATCCCGAGCGCAAGCGGTACCTGCTGGACCTGGAGGCGGATGCGGCCGCCCGAGGCCGCACCGCGGACGACGTCCGCCCCGGCGTGTAGGCCGCCGGGGCGGACGCGCATCCGGGCGGGATGCGCGGCGGGCGCGCGGGTGCGCGCACCCCTTCGTCAGTGCGGGCGGCTCAGTGCTCCACCGCCTTCTCCGCGCCGTAGCCGGTGAGCGAGCGCACCTCCATCTCGGCGGCGAGCCGCCGATCCTCCGTGCCCCGGTCCAGTACGGATCCGAGCCAGCCCAGCAGGAATCCGAGCGGGATCGACAGGATCCCCGGGTTCTCCAGTGGCCAGACGGCGAAGTTCACGCCCAGCAGGAACGAGGTGGGTTTGCCGGAGAACACCGGCGACAGCACGATCAGGATGATCGCCGCCGCCAAGCCCCCGTACATGCTCCATACCGCGCCCTGCGTGGTGAAGCGCTTCCAGAACAGCGAGTACAGGATCGTCGGCAGGTTCGCCGAGGCGGCCACAGCGAACGCCAGCGCCACGAGGAAGGCGATGTTCTGCCCCTGTGCTCCGATGCCGCCGAGGATCGCGAGCACGCCGATCACGATCACGGTACGGCGCGCCACGCGAACCTCGCCGTTCGGATCCGCCTGGCCGTCGCCGTTCCTGCTGCGTTTCACCACGTTCGCGTAGATGTCGTGCGCGAACGACGCGGCCGCCGTGATCGTGAGCCCCGCCACCACCGCGAGGATGGTCGCGAACGCCACCGCCGAGATGAAGCCCATCAGCACGGGACCGCCGAGATGGAGCGCGAGCAGCGGCGCCGCGGAGTTCACGCCGCCCGGCGCCGCCATGATCGACTGAGGTCCGACCAGTGCGCCGGCGCCGTACCCGAGCACCAGGGTGAGCAGGTAGAAGATGCCGATCAGCCAGATGGCCCACACCACGGAGCGACGAGCCTCCTTCGCCGTGGGCACCGTGTAGAAGCGCATCAGCACATGTGGAAGCCCGGCGGTGCCCAGCACCAAGGCGAGCGCGAGGGAGATGAAGTCCCAGGGATTGGCACCGTACTTCAGTCCCGGGCCGAGGATCGCGTCCTTCGGGTCCGAGGCGGATGCCGCCACCGCGCTCTCCAGGAGGGTGTTCAGGGAGAAGCCGTTCAGTGCGAGCACCCAGACGGTCATCGCGACCGCGCCGGCGATCAGCAGACCCGCCTTCACGATCTGCACCCAGGTCGTCCCCTTCATCCCGCCGATCAGCACGTACACGATCATCAGCACGCCGACCACCGCGATGATGAGCGATTGCCCGAGCTTGTCGCTGATGCCGAGTAGCAGCGAGACCAGGCCGCCGGCGCCCGCCATCTGCGCGAGCAGGTAGAAGAAGCACACCGCGAGGGTCGTGAGCGCCGCCGCCATCCGCACCGGCCGCTGCCTGAGCCGGAACGAGAGCACGTCGGCCATCGTGAACTTCCCGGTGTTGCGCATCAGCTCGGCCACCAGCAGCAACGCCACGAGCCAGGCGACGAGGAACCCGATCGAGTAGAGGAACCCGTCGTACCCGTTCACGGCGATCGCGCCGCAGATGCCCAGGAAGGACGCCGCGGAGAGGTAGTCGCCGGCGATCGCGAAACCGTTCTGCGGGCCGGTGAAACTGCGACCGGCCGCGTAGTAGTCCGCTGCGGTCTTGTTGTTCCGGCTCGCCCTGATCACGATGAACAGCGTCACGGCGACGAACGCGAGGAAGACGGAGATGTTCAGCACCGGATTGCTCTGCTCGAGCGTGGAGCCGGCGGCGGAATGAATGACGATCATGCCCCCGCCTCCGACTTCTCCAGCGTCTCGCGAATGCTCGCGGATTGCGGATCCAGCTTCCGGTTCGCGAATGCGACATAGCCCATCGTGATCGCGAATGTCGTCACGAACTGGCCGAGACCGAACAGCAGCCCGACGGTGATGTCTCCCCACACCCGCTGCGCCATGAAATGCGGAGCGAATGCCGCGAGCAGGACATACACGAAATACCAGACCAGGAACAGCACTGCGAGCGGGAACACGAAGGATCGATGCTCGCGGCGCAACCTGCGGAACGGTTCCGATTCCTGCACCTGCAGATAGTCGATGGCATCGGATGTGTGCGCATCAGTGGTTTCGGACATGGGGCCTCCTCGCCTCATATCGATTTCTCCGGCGAGCCCCGATGCGCGCCGGAGTGATAACGTCGACGCTACGAAACGACCAGACGGGGCGGGCACCCCCGGAAGTTGGTAGTCGGTGAACTCGTTCGAGACAGTCGGATCCGATGCGGATCTGGTCGCGCAGGCCGTGCGCGACCTGATCCGGCGCACCCGATTCCCGGTCGCCTTCGGCGGCCTGCTCGACAGCGGTGAGGTTCCGGTCACCGCGATCGTCGGCTCCCGCACCCGCAGCCTCGAGGGCCTCAGGGTGCAGCCGCAGCGCGGTCTCGGGGGACGGGCCATGACCGAACTTCGTCCTCGGATGACCCACGACTACGGCGCCTCGCGGCAGATCACCCACGACTACGACGGCTTCGTGCTGGGCGAAGGTCTGCGCACGCTGCTCGCGATCCCCGTGATCGTGTCCGGACGGCCGCGTGGCGTGCTGTACGCCGGGACCTGGGAGGAATCTCCGGCCGGCGGAATCACCACCGCCCCGGCGATGCAGATCGCGGACGCGCTCGCCGGCGAACTGCGCATCCGCGAAGAGGTGGAGCGGCGGCTGCGCTCCATGAGCACGCCGGCTCCCCCGCCCTCGTTGAGCCCCGCACAGCGCGAAGAACTGCGCGAGAGTTTCGCCGAGCTGCGCGCCGTCGCCGCCCTCGTGCCGGACCCGGCGGTGCGCGAACGCCTCGGTGATCTCGAGCACCGCCTGCTCGCACTCTCCGCGCCTGCGCCACGGTCGCGCGCCGCCGAGGTGCACCTGTCCCCGCGCGAGCTCGACGTGCTGAGCTGCGCAGCCCTCGGTCAGACCAACGCGCAGGTCGCAGGTGAGCTGGGACTGCGCGAGTCCACGGTGAAGGCGTACCTGGGCACCGCGATGGCCAAGCTCGACGCCCCGACCCGCCACGCCGCCGTCGCCCGGGCGCGGCGGGACGGACTGATCCCCTGACCCTCTGCGCTGCCCTGCTCCTGCCCAGGGTGTGCGGCTATGCTCGGAATCGCGCAGTGCGCACCCGGACGAGGCGGGCCAGTACCCGGACAGCGAAAAGACTGGCTCTCAAGGAGGCCCGCCGTGGCGTGGTTCGTGCTCATCATCTCCGGAATGTTCGAGGCCGTATGGGCCACCGCGCTGGGGAAATCCGAGGGTTTCACGAAACTGTGGCCGAGTGTCATCTTCGTGATCGGCCTCGCCGCATCGATGTTCGGGCTGGGGTGGGCGATGCGGGAGATCCCGACGGCCACCGCCTATGCGGTATGGGTCGGCATCGGCGCCTCGCTCACCGTCGTCTGGGCGATGATCACCGGCGATTCCGAGGTGTCCTGGCTTCGTATCCTGCTGATCCTCGGGCTGGTCGGGTGCATTGTCGGATTGAAACTGATCGATCAGGGACACGCATGACATTCCGCATTCCAATCATTGCCGCCGGCAATTCCTGCAACTAGGTTTGTCCCCATGGCACGCAAAATCGTTCATCAGCTCGTCGACGATATCGACGGTTCCGTTCTCGAAGTGGGCGAAGGCGAGACCGTTCATTTCTCGCTCGACGGATCCGCCTATGAGATCGATCTGACCAGCGCCCACGCCGCAGACCTGCGTGCGGCACTCGCCCCCTACCTCTCCGCAGGCCGGCGCACACAGCGCGCGGCGACGGGACGGCCGGCTGCAGCAGCCAAGCGCCCGAATCGCAACCCTGAGACCGCGTCGATCCGCGCCTGGGCCGGTGACAACGGCTACAAGCTCTCCGAGCGCGGCCGGATCCCGGCAGACGTGATCGAGGCCTATCGCGCCGCGCACTGACCACGAACCATGAATGCGAGAGGGACCGCCTGTATGGGCGGTCCCTTCTCATGTGTGCGGCGAGGTGGCGGGGGTGTCGAGATCGGGTCGCGTGTGCCCCCGCATCTCCATCAGTTGTGCCCCCGCATCTCCATTCGCCCCTCCACGCGCCGACAAGAACCTGGGGCCGTCCAGCGTTTTCGAGACAGGTCGGCGCGCGGAGCCTCCTGGCGAACGGAGCCTCGCCTTTCGGGCGGTGTAGAGCGAGAGGGAGACCACCCTTCGGGCGGTCTCCCTCTCGCTCGTGCCCCCGACAGGATTCGAACCTGCGACCTGCCCTTTAGGAGAGGGCCGCTCTATCCGACTGAGCTACGAAGGCGCGCTCCCAGTCTAACGAGCGCCCACGGACCTAGGCGGCCATCGCCAGGTACCGCTCCCAGCTGGGTTCGCCGCGTTCGGATCCGCGCACGGTCCAGCCGGTCCCCCGCGGCGGGGCGGGCGTCAGTCGCAGCTCCCATCCCATCTCCTGCGGAGTGCGATCGCTTTTGACGTTGTTGCAGCGCAGGCAGCACGCCACCAGGTTCTCCCAGGAGTTCTTACCGCCGCGCGAACGCGGCAGCACGTGATCGATCGTGGAGGCGGACTTGCCGCAATACCCGCAGCGGTTGCCGTCGCGGCGCAGCACCCCGCGTCTCGTGACGGGAGCGTACCGGCTCCTCGGCATCCGCACATAGCGGCTGAGCACGATCACGGCCGGGCGGTCGAAGCGGCCGCTCGCCGCCCAGACGGGATCGTCGTCGACGCATTCGACGACGGAGGCCTTCTTGTTCATGACCAGCACGAGCGCGCGTCGGAACGACACGATCGCGAGCGGTTCGTACCCTGCGTTGAGCACCAGTGTGCGCATCCTGCATCCCTTCGATCCGACCGGGACGGCTTCCCGGTCTCTCGACCGTGCGCAGACGGAGGGTCCGCAGGATACGAAAACGGCGCTGTCTACGAGAGACAGCGCCGAGAGCGCACGGGCGATCCGTGCTGATCCTGCGGGCAATGCCGAAGAACGAGTCGACCGAGTGCATCCGTGGTTCGGATGCTCGGTATTCGTCCCATCGTGTTCCTCCGCCCTTGCGACGACGGAATCAGGCTAACCCATGCCCCGGCGACCACGCGGAGAATTTCCGGTGAACGCGCCGTCGGATCAGCGGACGTTCACCTCGAGCCACGCGAGGGGGTCGATCTCGGTGTTGTTCACGAGCACCTCGAAGTGCAGGCAGGACCCGGAGACCCAGCCGGTGTTGCCGACCTCGCCGAGGTACTGACCGGCGGTGACGCACTGACCAACGCTCACGGCTCGGCTGCCGTAGTTCATGTGCCCGTAGAGGGTGGCGATCGCGTTGGCACCGCTCAGAGCGGGGTGCGAGAGCTCGATCGTCTCGCCGTAGCCGCCGTAGCCGTCCTGCGAGATCGTGACGCAGCCATCGGCAGCGGCATAGATGGGCGTGCCGATCGGGGCGGCGAAGTCCTGCCCCATGTGGCTGCGACCGCTGCGAGCCGCGCCGAAGCCATCGCTCAGCGTGTACGAGCCGGACGCCATGGGGTAGATGACCTGCCCGGGGCTCGCGATCGGCGCCATGCTCGTGCGGACGGATGCGACCGAGGGCTTGGCAGCGGCCTCCGCCGCCGCCTTCGCCGCGGCAAGGGCGGCCTCGGCCGCCTTCTTCTGCTCGATCTCCTGCGGCGTCGTCGCGGTGAAGGAACCCCGTGCGCTCGACACGGCTGTCGCCTCGGAGGCGACGACGATCGACTGCGCATGGCCGGCGGCGATCTGCTGGGCGGTCGCGGGCGACGCCGTCGCGGGCGACGCGGCGCCGGTCGCGAGGGCAGGAAGGGCGATCGCTGCCACCAGTGCGCCTACGGCGGCGAGGACGGCGAAAGTGCGGATCGGACGCACGACGGAACGGGAGACCGGGCTCTTCGCACGCTTCGGGGAACGCGTGTCGACGGACGTGTCGGTCTGTTCGAGTTCTGCAGCCAAGGGCTTCCTCCAGGCCTCGGCGCCGTGCGTCGGCTCGTCCGTATTCGCGTGCAAGTCGGGATTTCGACAAGCATCAGGATGACCACGGCGGTGACGAGCCGGGAGGCGGCCGCCGAGGTTATCGTCAACGGGCTTCTCGTCGGCGACCTCCCCGACGTTACCCGATTGTGATGAATCTGTCACCCCCTGATTCGGGAGGACGGATCTGGGAATCGGCGGCTGCCGTTGCCGGTCAGCCCGCGTTCGCGGCGAGCCAGGGCTCGGGGTCGATGACCGAGCCGCCGATACGGACCTCGAAGTGCAGGTGGGATCCATACGAATTGCCGGTGTTGCCGACCAGCCCGATGAGCTGACCCGCGGAGACCTGGTCGCCCGCCTCCACCATCCGGCTGCCGTAGACCATGTGACCGTAGCGGGTCTCCACCATGGTGCCGTTGAGGTTGCTCATGATCATGATCGAGACGCCGTAGCCGCCGATGCTCTCGGCGGAGGCGGTCACGGTGCCCGCGGCCGCAGCGTAGATCGGGGTGCCCTCCGGGGCGATCATGTCCCAGCCCTCGTGGCCGCGACCGGATCCAGGGCCTTCGCCCGGGGTGAAGCTGGTGACCGGGTAGCGCACCGCGCCCGAGCCCGGAGCGACCAGCGCCATCCCGGCGAGGGACGGGCGGGAACTGCTGGCCGACGCCGCCGATGCGGCCGCCTCGGCGGCCCGAGCCGCTGCGGCATCCTCCGCCTTGCGCTTCTCGATCTCGTCCGGCGTGGTCGCGGTGAACTGCCCGCGCGCGCTCGGGGCCTGTGTGGCCTCGGAAGCGACGACGATCGACTGCGCGTTGTCTGCCGCCAGCTGCTCCGTGGTCACCGGGGCCGCATCGGCCGGACCGCTCGCCGAGGCGAACGCCGGAAGGCCGATCGCAGCGACCAGGGCGCCGACGGCGCCCAGGATCGCCACCGTGCGCACCGGACGCACGAAAGCGGATCGGTTCACGCCCTTCTTGGACGTCGTCGCTTCGGCGTTCGTCGGGCTCGCAGTCTCGATCGTGGTCTCAGGCAAAGTCTGTCCTCCGGCCTCTGCGCGAGATCGCGCCGGTCCGTCGTCGATCGGGTCGGTCCGCACAGGGCTCGGACACATGCCTCCCCACGGCGGCGACGGGCCGATGAGGCGAGCGCCGTGAAGTCCGTCGGCGGGCTTCTCGCCGGCGGCCCTTTCGACGCTACCGGAAAGTCACGAACGTGTCACACTGCGCCAAGGATCTGCTGAACGTTGATTTTCCGCGGATCCAGATGGTCGCGTACAGGCGACGCCCAGGCGGCGGATCGTCCCCGATGCGTGCGGAGAGCTCAGGCGACCAGGAAGATGTGCGAGGCGAGCTCGACCGGGAGCTCGAGCCCCTCGTCCTGCCCGTCGACCTCGATGAGCACGTACCCCTCGTTGAAGCGGAACCGCCCGCGCGCCCCCGGGACGACGCCCGCGTCACGCAGTTGCTCCAGCAGCTCCGGATCCACCTGCGCGGGCTCGGCGAGACGACGCACGGTGCCCTCGGTGGGGGTGCCCGCCGTGTTCATGTGTTCGACGAGGCCGATCACGCCCTCGTCGAAGGTGCGCGCCGGGGTGCCGCCGAGCTGGTCCAGGCCGGGGATCGGATTGCCGTACGGCGACTCCGTGGGGTGCCCGAGAAGCTCGACCAGACGGCGCTCCACCTGCTCGCTCATGACGTGCTCCCAGCGGCAGGCCTCCTCGTGCACGTAGGCCCAGTCCAGCCCGATCACGTCGGAGAGCAGCCGCTCGGCGAGGCGGTGCTTGCGCATCACGTCCACCGCCTTGCGGCGTCCGGCCTCGGTCAGTTCGAGCCGTCGATCCTCGGAGACGACCACGAGACCGTCGCGCTCCATGCGGCCGACCGTCTGCGACACCGTGGGGCCGGAGTGCCCGAGGCGCTCGGAGATCCGGGCGCGCAGGGGGACGATGTTCTCCTCCTCGAGTTCGAGGATGGTGCGGAGATACATCTCCGTGGTGTCGATCAGATCGGCCATCGATCCCCCTTGTCGTGCCGCGGACGCGGTTGCGTGGTGTTAGGCAAGCCTACCTTCTGCGGATATGCGTCGGCTCTGCCCTGTAGGGGCTGTCAGAGGCATCGCAGCGCGGAGTCGCCGGCCCCGTGCGGAGCCCGTCGCACGGCGTCACAGGGCCGGGGCGCTCCCCCGCCGACACCTAGAATCTGTGCATGGCGATCGAGATTCCCCGTGAACTTCTGCCCGTCGACGGCCGCTTCGGATGCGGCCCGTCCAAGATCCGTCCGGAGCAGGTGAGCGCGCTCGCCGCCGTCGGGTCGAGCCTGCTGGGCACCTCGCACCGGCAGGCGCCGGTGAAGAACCTCGTCCGCAGCGTCCGCGAGCAGTTGTCGTCGCTGTTCCGCCTTCCGGAGGGCTACGAGATCATCATCGGCAACGGCGGATCCACGGCGTTCTGGGACGCCGCCGCGTTCGGCCTCATCGAGAACCGCGCGCAGAACCTCGTCTCGGGCGAGTTCGGCGGAAAGTTCGCCAAGGCGGCGGCCGCACCATGGCTGCAGGCGCCGGACGTGCGCAACGCCGAGCCCGGATCCCGCGCCGAGGCCGAGATCGTCGACGGCGTGGACGTGTACGCCTGGCCGCACAACGAGACCTCGACCGGCGTCGCCTCGCCGATCCGCCGCGTCGCCGCGGATGGCGCCCTCACCGTCATCGACGCGACCAGCGCCGCCGGTGGCATCGACTTCGACGTGACCGAGACGGACGTCTACTACTTCGCCCCGCAGAAGAACCTGGGCTCCGACGGGGGGCTGTGGTTCGCCGCGGTCTCACCTGCCGCGATCGAGCGGATCGAACGGATCGCCGCCTCCGGTCGCTACATCCCCGAGTTCCTCAGCCTGAAGAACGCCGTCGACAACTCCCGCCTCGAGCAGACGCTCAACACGCCCGCCCTGACGACGCTGCATCTGCTCGACTCGCAGCTGCAGTGGATCAACACCAGCGGCGGACTCGCCTGGGCGGCGGCCCGCACGAACGAGTCCTCGCAGGAGCTGTACCGCTGGGCCGAGGCGAGTGCCGTGGCGACGCCGTTCGTCGCAAACCCCGCCGACCGCTCCCCCGTGGTGGCGACGATCGACTTCGACGACTCGGTGGACGCGGCCGCGGTCGCCAAGACGCTGCGTGCGAACGGCATCGTCGACACCGAGCCGTACCGCAAGCTCGGCCGCAACCAGCTGCGCATCGCGACGTTCGTCTCGATCGAGCCGGATGATGTGCGGCAGCTGATCCGCTCGATCGACTACGTGCTGGAGCACCAGGGCGCCTGAGTCGCGCTGCGATACGAGAGAAGGCGCCTCCGCTCGGGGGCGCCTTCTCTCGTATCGCAGCATTTCCGGGCCTTGCCCGGCGCGTCACTCCTCGTCGGAGTCGTCGTCCTCTTCGGAGTCGTCGTCCTCTTCGGAATCGTCATCCTCGGAGTCCTCCGCGGACTCTGCCGAGTCATCGAGCTCATCGATGTCCACGCCGTCGAGGTCGCCGGCGTGGAAACGCGGTGCGGCATCGTCCTCGTCCCGCTCATCGGCGTCGAGATCGTCATCGTCGGCGTCGTCGTCGTCGTCGAGATCGTCGTCGTCGAGGTCGTCGTCGGATCCGCCGTCGAGCTCTTCGCCCGAAATCTCCTCGGATCCGTTCGCCTCTGCGTCGTGCTGCGCGGTCGCGGCGAGCTCCGCTTGATGTGCGCGGTACTCCGCGAGGCGCTCGGCCCACGGCACCCATTCGGGCGCGAGCAGAGCACCGTCGCCGGGCAGGAGCTCGGCCTCCAGCACGGTCGGCTCCTCGTCCCCGACCTGGGCGACCGAAACGGTCCAGTACCAGCCGGGGTAGCCGCCGAGCCGGTTCTCGAAACGCAGCGAGAGCACGCCGTCGACCTCGGGCAGGTAACCGGCAGCCGGCCCGACCGATGCGGCGGGGGTGATCTCGTGCAGGGCAGCGAGCGCCAGATCGCGCGCGCCCAGCAGGCGCTCGCTGACGAACGGCGCGGCGAGGGGCTCATCGGTCGAGAAGCGCTCCTCGACCGCCGGGGCGACGGCTTCGGCGGACTCCGGCGCGACCGCGCCCTGCGCAGGCTCGACCGGCTCGATGCCCGAGGCCTCGTCCTCAGGCATCGAAGTCCTCGGCGACGTTGCGCAGCACGGCGGCGATCTTGCGGCCGTGGCTGGACGACGGATAGCGGCCGCGGCGCAGGTCGCCGCCGATGCCGTCGAGCAGCTTCACGAGATCCTCGACGATCACAGCCATGTCGTCCGCGGGCTTGCGCTTGGACTTGGCGAGGCTCACCGGAGCCTCGAGCACGCGCACGGAGAGCGCCTGCAGGCCGCGTTTTCCGTCGGCGACGCCGAACTCGACGCGAGCGCCGGCCTTGACCGCGGATCCGGCGGGGAGGGACGAGGCGTGCAGGAAGACGTCCTGGCCGTCATCGGTGGTGATGAAGCCGAACCCCTTCTCGTCGTCGTAGAACCTGACCTTGCCGGTGGGCATGGGAGAACCTCGCTGCAAATACTCGGGCGCCGGATCCGGGGGATCCGATCGGGTGGCGTGCGGAAGCCCCGCACCCCACCAGCCTACCGGTCGCGGAGCGGGTAGGCTGAGACGGATGAGCACTCGGCCGCCTGCCCCCGAGCCGGAGATCCGCGGGATCGATCGGTTCCTGACCTTCGGCGCGCTGACGCTGGCCGCCCTCTCGGTGATCTGCTTCTTCGTGATCATCATCGCGACCGCGGTGGGGATGAAGCAGGCTGACTTCACGCACGGCGCCTGGCCCGTCGTGGGCGTGTTCCCGTTCTGGGGCCTGCCGCTCGCCTTCGGCATGATCGTCGTCCTGCTCATCATGAGCTTCGTCCGGAGAGGACGCGCGGCGCGGCGCTCCTGACGCCGCCGCGAGCTGTTCTCACCATGAGCACCCATGCGCGCCTTCTCGCCGAGGCGTTGTCCGCGCGCACCGATGACGATCTCGCCGCGCTCTTCGGGCGCCGTGAGGTGCGCCCCGATGCCGGCTGGCACGATTTCTTCGACGCCGCCGAGGCGCTGCTGGATCCGACGTCGGTGGCACGGGTTCTGCCCCGTCTGACCCGGGCCGAGGTCGCGGGTCTCGTCGCCGCCGCATCCGGCGCGGATCCCGGTGCGGTCGCAGACGCGCTGCGCACCCTCGCCCTGCTCTCGCCCTCCGGCGCGACGCTACCCCCGACAGTGGCGGCGGCCGTCGCCGCACGCGACACCGTCGCAGGCCCGATCATCCCGGGCGACGAATCGGTGTCCGCAGACCTCCCTAAGAGCGCAGATGAGCCCGAGTCAGCCCGGGCCGCCGAACGCGCCTTCACGACGGTCGCGACCCTCGCCGACGCCCTTCTGCTCGCCGAGGAGGGGCCGCTGGCGCTGCTCGCAGGCGGCACCGTGGGACTCTCCGAGAAGCGCCGCCTGAGCGAACGCGGGCTCCCCGAAGACCCTGCTCTGCTCGACGATGTGCTCGCGCTCGGCACGGCCGCCGGTCTGCTGCGGCCGATCGAGCGCACCCTGCGCCTGTCCGACGCCGGTGCGGCGTGGCTCCGGCTGCCCGGCCCCGAGCGCTGGTCGCGGCTGGTCGCAGGTTTCCGCACCGCTCTGCCCGAGGTGCTGCGCACCCGGAACGGCGGCTGGATCCCCCTTGCGGACTGGCACGCCGAGCATCCCTGGGACCCGAGCTGGCCGGCACGCATCGACGGACTCATCCGGCAGGCCCGTCTGCTCGGCCTCATCACAGACGAGAGCTCGGACGGAACCGCAGCGGAGACCCCCTGGGCCGAGGCGCCGCGACGCGGAGCGGACCCGGATCCCTCCGCCCTCGCCGCCTACGTGCCCGCCGAGGTCGACCGGATCTTCCTGCAGAACGATCTCACTGCGATCGCCCCGGGGCCGCTGCTGCCCGCCCTGGACCTGCGGCTGCGCGGCATGGCCACCCGCGAGTCGGCGAGCCAGGCGTCCTCGTACCGCTTCACCGCCGACTCGCTCAGCACGGCGCTGTCGTCCGGGGAGACGGAGGAGGGGGTGCTGGACTTCCTCGAAGGTCTCTCCCTGACGGGAGTGCCGCAGCCGTTGCGCTACCTGCTGGCGCAGAGCGCGAGCAGGCACGGCCAGGTGCAGGTCGGTACCGACCCTGCGACCGGACGGACTCGCGTGCGCAGCCGCGACCTGCACCTGCTGCAGGCGATCGGCGTGGACCAGGCGCTGCGCCCCCTGGGCCTCGTCCCCGACGACACCGGCGAGGACGCCGCGGCGCTGACCACGCGGGTCAACCGCGACACCGTGTTCTGGGCGCTCACCGACGAGCACTACCCCGCCGCCCTCGTGGACGCGGCCGGTGCGGTGGAGCGACCGGTTCGCACCACAACGGAGAGCGCTCCCCCGCCCCCCGCCGACGCCCAGCGCTACGCGGCGCTCATCGCCCGGCTGCGGGAGGCGCGTGAGGGCAACCCGGACGCCGCGTGGCTGGAACGGGAGCTCGAGCACGCCGCGAAGCAGCGCGCCGTGATCGCAGTCGAGGTAGCCATGCCCGACGGCACGGCGCGCGAGCTGGTGCTCGAGGTGACCGGCTTCGGGGGCGGGCGCGTCCGCGGCCGCGACGGGGCGAGCGACGTCGAGCGCACCCTGCCGATCCGCTCGATCCTCTCCACCCGCGCCATCGAGGACGCCGGATCCTGAGTCCCGATCCTCTCAGCAGGACCGGGCCGCCCCGACCCCCGTGGCCGCGAGCATCGATCGGCGCCGAGCGCCGGCTCCCCGGTGCGACCGGTAGACTGGTCCGCTATGTCTGATGGCCCGCTGATCGTCCAGAGCGACCGCACCGTGCTGCTCGAGGTCGCGCACCCCGACGCCGAGAGCGCGCGGCACGAGCTCGCGATCTTCGCCGAGCTGGAACGCGCCCCCGAGCACATCCACACGTACCGGGTCACCCGGCTGGGGCTGTGGAACGCCCGCGCGGCCGGCCACACGGCCGAGGACATGCTGGAGACCCTCGACCGCTGGTCGCGTTTCCCCGTGCCCCCGTCGGTCTCCGTCGACATCCGCGAGACCGTGAACCGCTACGGCCGGCTCGTGATCGAGCGCGACGACGAGGGCGTACTCATCCTGCGCTCCACGGATCCCGCCGTGCTCACCCAGGTCGCCGGGAACAAGCGGATCCAGCCGCTGCTCGTCGGCCACCCTGCCCCCGACACGTACGTCGTGGACGCGTGGGCGCGGGGCCAGATCAAGCAGGAGCTGTTGAAGATCGGCTGGCCCGCCGAGGACCTGGCCGGCTACACGCCGGGCACACCGCACGAGATCACGCTGGCCGAGGACGGCTGGACGATGCGCCCCTACCAGCAGGACGCGGTCGACGCGTTCGCGAAGGACGGATCCGGCGTCGTCGTGCTCCCCTGCGGTGCCGGCAAGACCATCGTCGGCGCCGGTGCAATGGCGGCGACCAAGACGACCACGCTCATCCTCGTCACCAACGCCGTCTCGGCCCGCCAGTGGCGCGACGAGCTGATCAAGCGCACCAGCCTGACCCCCGAGGAGATCGGCGAGTACTCCGGGCAGGTGAAGGAGGTCAAGCCGGTCACGATCGCGACCTACCAGATCCTCACCGCGAAGCGGAAGGGCCAGTACGCGCACCTCTCCCTCCTCGACGAGATGGACTGGGGTCTGGTGGTCTACGACGAGGTGCACCTGCTGCCCGCACCGGTCTTCAAGCTCACCGCCGATCTGCAGGCCCGCCGCCGGATCGGCCTCACCGCGACGCTCGTGCGCGAGGACGGCCGCGAGGGCGACGTGTTCAGCCTGATCGGCCCCAAGCGGTTCGACGCACCGTGGAAGCAGATCGAGGCGCAGGGCTTCATCTCGCCCGCCGCCTGCTACGAGGTTCGCGTCGACCTGCCACCGGACGACCGGCTGGAGTACGCCGCCGCGACGGATGACGAGCGCTACCGCCTCGCCGCGTCCGCGCCGGCCAAGATCACCACGGTGCGCGAGCTCATCGCGAAGCACCCCGGCGAGCGCATCCTCGTGATCGGGCAGTACCTCGACCAGCTCGAGGAGTTGTCCGAGGCCCTGAACGCGCCGTCGATCACCGGCGCGACGCCGGTGGACGAGCGCGAGGAGCTGTACCGGCAGTTCCGCGAGGGCGAGATCGAGCTGCTGGTGGTGTCGAAGGTCGCGAACTTCTCCATCGACCTGCCGGAGGCCTCGGTCGCGATCCAGGTGTCCGGATCCTTCGGCTCGCGCCAGGAGGAGGCGCAGCGCCTCGGACGCCTGCTGCGACCGAAGCAGTCCGGGCACACGGCAAGCTTCTACACGCTGATCGCGCGGGACACGGTCGACCAGGACTATGCGCAGAACCGGCAGCGCTTCCTCGCCGAGCAGGGTTACAGCTACACGATCCTGGACGCGCACGAGCTCGAGGCGGCCTGAGGGCGCACGACGCGAGATCAGGTGGTGCGGGCGAACCAGTCCAGCGCGAGCCGGGCGACCTCGCGCGGCTGATCGTCCGTGAGGAAATGCGCGCCGTGGTCGACGAACGCGAGCTCGAACCTGTCGGCATGCTGCCCGTGGTTCCTGCAGATGCGGCGCACCGTCGGCTCCGCGAACGGGCCGTCCTCGCTGCCGAACACGCAGAGCATCGGCGGGCGCAGACGCATCCGCTTGTAGACCCCTCCCATCAGCCGTCGCGAGACCGGTATCACCATGCCCCGGTAGAGCGCGGTCACGGCCCGCTCGATCTCAGGCCGCTCGTGCACCCGCAGGTAGGCTTCGACCGTCTCGTCGGTCATCGGCTTCGCCGCATAGCGGGATCCGAACAGGTATCCGAGCGATCTTCCCGCGCGGTGCATGAGCAGCGCCGGCATGTGCGCGAACGCGGGCATCACCCGGGGCGAGAACTCCAAGAAGCCCGGCGGCACGGCGACCTGCACGATCGCCCGCACGCGCTCCGGACTGCCGTACGCGAGCTGCATCCCCGAGATCGCTCCCATGTCGTGGCAGAGGAAACGCGCGGTGCCGATGCCGAGCGCATCCAGCACGGCGACCACGTCGTCCAGCTGGGATTCCGGGCCGAATCGCGGGTCATCGGCCTCCGTCCAGCCCGAGCCGCGCAGATCGGGGCAGATCACGCGATACCCCTCCGCAGCGATGATCGGCGCGATGAAGCGCCACTGCCACCAGTGCATCGGAAAACCGTGCAGAAGGACGACGGGATCGCCCTCGCCGATCGACGCCACATGCGTGCGCAGCCCCGGCGTGGCGATCATCGCGTGTTCGAATCCGGCCGCGTCGGGAAGCGGCGGCGACCATTCCCGTTGGAGTCGCGAGGGTTCCGGCGTATCCATGGCGAGACCTCCCTGTCGTCGCACCGCGCGGACCACTGCGGTTCGCCGGGAAGTTTACTACGTTCGTAGTGTCAGCACACTATGAAAGTAGTGATCTACGCTCGTCCCATGAGCAGTACGCGCCGTCGGGCGCTCGACGCCGCCGTGACCCTGATCGGCACGGAGGGGATCCGCGCGCTCACGCACGGCCGGGTGGATGCCGCAGCCGCGCTGCCGCCCGGCTCCACGTCGAATCACTTCCGCACGCGTGCGGCGCTGGTCTCAGGGGTGATCGAGTGGCTGGCGACACAGGAGCGCGCGGACGCCGGCCTGCCGGACATCGGCACCGCCGACGAATTCATCGATGCCGTGTCCCGGATGATCCAGCTCCAGTCCGGTCCGCTCGCGGCGCGGACCAGGGCGCGCTACGCGCTGTTCCTGGAGGCGGATGAAGACGCCGTGCGACCGCTGCGCGAACAGCGGCTTGGCATGGAGGCGTGGGTGCGCGGGATCCTCACGAGCCTCGGCGGGGACACCGCGGCTCGGCACGCCGCCTTCGTCATGGCCACCGGCGACGGCCTCCTGCTGCACCGGGTCACCGTGGATCCCGACGCACCCATCCGCGAGGTGATCGCTCACGCCGTGCATGCCGCCCTGAGCGGCTGACCGGTGCACTGACGCGGTCGGCCGCACGTGGGCCTCGATCGAGGCGCTCAGACGCGGGGATCCTCCCCCGGCCTCAGACCGCAGCGCCAGCACGGCGCGGTCGGATCGTCGAGCACGGCCCCGCACTCCGGGCACACCCGGGCCAGCCAGCAGGCGGAGTCCCCGCCGCGCTCCTCGTCATCCATCTCCGGATGCTGCGTCACCGTGGACGGTGCGGGTCCGGCCCGGATCAGGTCTGCGGGATGACCGTCAGCACGCGAGCCGTGAACTCGGCGAAGGCCGACATGAACTGGCGCAGGAACTCCTCGGTCCCGGGCGTCGTGACGCGGCCGTCGTCGTCGATCAGGCCGGGCGAGTAGTGGATGTAGGCCTCGGGCGCGGTCATCTGCCGGGCGTTGAGGAAGCCGAGCGTCCCGCGCAGGGACTGCTGGCCGACGGCCGTGCCGATCGCGCCCATCGATGCGCCCACCACACCGGTCGGCTTGTGCGCCCACACGTTCTGCCCCCAGGGCCTGCTGCCCCAGTCGATCGCGTTCTTCAGCGGCCCCGGCAGCGAGCGGTTGTACTCGGGGGTGACGAAGAGCACCGCGTCCGCGCTCGTCACCGCCTCCTTGAAGTCGAGCGCGACCTGCGGATAGTCGGCATCGAAGTCGCGGTTGTACAACGGCAGGTCGGCATAGGAGATCTCGAAGAACTCGAAACCCTCGGGCGCAAGATGCGTCAATGCGTTCGCCAGACGGCGATTGATGGACTCCCGGGAGAGGCTGCCGACGATGACGCCGACACGGTACGGCCCCTCGTGCTCGATGATGTCGATCTTCATGGACACACTCTGCACCCGAAAGGGGCGGATCGTCACGCTTCCTGAGGCGCCGCATAGCCGATCCCTAGGAAAGTTCCGCCCGCAATCAGCCCGAACACGGATCGGGTCACCATAATGGGGGCATGACTGAAGCGCGCATCCTGGTCGTCGACGACGAACCCAACATCCGCGATGTCCTCTCCACGGGCCTGAGCTTCGCCGGTTTCTCGGTGAAGACCGTCGCCAACGGCGCCGCCACGATCTCGGCCGTGCTGGAGGAGGAGCCCGATCTCATCATCCTCGACGTGATGCTCCCCGACATGAACGGATTCAGCGTCACTAAACGACTGCGCGGCGCGGGTTTCACGGCGCCGATCCTGTTCCTCACGGCGAAGGACGACACCGAGGACAAGATCGAGGGACTGAATGCGGGCGGCGACGACTACGTCACCAAGCCGTTCGCCCTGGACGAGATCGTCGCGCGTGCGCAGGCGATCCTGCGCCGCACCATGCAGGCGGACGAGGAATCGGTGATCCGCGCCGGCGAGCTGTCGATGGATCAGGACACGCACGACGTGTTCGTCGGCTCCACCCCCATCGAACTCAGCCCGACCGAGTTCAAGCTCCTCCGCTACCTCATGCTCAACCCGAACCGGGTGTTGTCGAAGGCGCAGATCCTCGACCACGTCTGGGAGTACGACTTCAACGGCGACGCCGGCATCGTGGAGAGCTACATCTCGTATCTCCGCCGCAAGATCGACCCGCACACCGAGGAGCCGGTCATCCAGACCAAGCGCGGCTTCGGCTACATGCTCAAGGTGGGGAAGACCGCGTAGCGGATGGCAGAGCCCGACGCGATCACGCGATGGTGGCGCCGGATCAGCCTTCGGGCGAAGGTGACCGGCGTCACCGTCGGCGTGCTCGCGCTCGGACTCGTCGTCACCGGCATCGGCACCATGCCGATCCTGCGCAACCTGCTCATCGACAACGTCGAATCCCAGCTGCCGACGCTCGTGACCAGCGACCTCGCCACGATCACGCCGGACGGCTACGGCACCTTCAGCGTCACACTTAAGGACGAGACGCTGGGCCTCGCGGACTACTTCGTCGCGGTCTACGACACGGCCGGCGCGCTCGTGTACTCCGGGGGCGGCGCGCCGAAGGCCGGCAAGCCCGAGTTCCCGACCGCCTACCCTCTGGCCCGTGCGACGCTCGAAGCCGGACGGACGGATCCGATGGTGCTGCGAGGCGCGGACGGATCCGAGTTCCGCGCCGCTGTGGCGGTGCGGGAGGACCCCAGCACCAACATCACCTACACGCAGATCGTGGCGGTGTCGCTGGACGAGCCGGATCGCATACTGGCGACGTTCTTCGGGGTGTTCACCACGGTGGCGCTCGTGACGATCATCATCGCGGCGCTCGCCACCCGGGGGCTGGTGACGCTCGCCTTCCGCCGGCTGGGCCGGGTGGAGTCCACCGCCATGGCGATCGCCGCGGGCGACTTCAGTCAGCGGCTCACGGACCTCGAGCCGACGACCGAGGTGGGGCGGCTGAACGGCGCCATCAACACCATGCTCGACCGGCTGGACGCGGCGATCGCCCAGCGCGACCGCTCTGTGCAGCAGATGCGGCGCTTCGTCGGCGACGCCAGCCATGAGCTGCGCACGCCGCTGGTGAGTGTGCGCGGCTACGCCGAGCTGTACCGGATGGGCGCCATCAAGCCCGGCGAGGACACTGCGCGCGCGATGGACCGGATCGAGAAGGAGGCGCTGCGGATGGGCGTGCTCGTCGAGGATCTGCTCGCCCTTGCCCGCCTGGACGAGCAGCGCGAACTCACCATCGAACCGCTCGATCTTCGCCCGCTCGCGCAGGACGCCGCGCTCGACCTGCGCGCGGCGGCGCCCGAGCGCCCGGTCACCGTCGTCGACATGACCGCCGAGGCGCACCCTACGGACCTGCCCGTGCCCTCACACATGGCGATCACACGGCCGACCCCGACAACACGCACGGCGCCTCCGCGCGGTCGCATACCCGCGATCCTGCGCCGGCGCCCGCGCGACGGCGGCCCGGTTCCCGAGATCGACTTCTCCGAGGCCGTCGTCGCTCCCGTCTCCACGCCGCCGATCGTGCTCGGCGAGGAGAACAAGGTGCGCCAGGTGATCGCGAACCTGCTCGGCAACGCGCGGCGATTCTCCCCCGGCGACTCCCCCATCGAGGTGGTCGTGGGCGCGGACCGGCGCCGGGACGTGGGCTGGTTCGCGATCGTGGATCACGGTGAGGGCGTCCCCGAGCAGATCCGGGATCAGATCTTCCAGCGCTTCTGGCGCGCCGACTCCTCGCGCACGAGAGACACCGGCGGCGCGGGCCTGGGGCTCGCCATCGTCGCGTCCATCGTGCGTGCGCTGAACGGCTCGGTCCAGGTGACCGAGACACCGGGCGGCGGTGCGACGTTCACCGTGTCGCTGCCGCTCGCACCGGCGCAGGCGACGCCGGAGCACCTGCTGCAGGACACGCAGCCCATCGAGCCGCTCGACCTCTCGCGCTGAGCCCGGCGGCCGCTGGACCTGTCCCGCTGAGCCCGGCGGCCGCTGGACCTGTCGCGCTGAGCCCGGCGGCGGCTGGCGTCCTCGATCGATCCGCACAGTGCGGACCCCGCGAAGGTTCCGCACCGGTTGCGCGACCGGCCCCTATCGACAGGCACCGGATCCCTAACGTCGGATGCATCCGATGCACCACGACGAAAGGATCCTCATGTCCGTTTTCACCGTCGACACTGACGCCGTCTTCACCACCAGGCTGTCCGTTCAGGCCACGAGCGAGCGGCTGCAGAGCGACTCGGCCGCCATGACGTCGCAACTCACTCAGCTGCAGTCGTCCTGGAGCGGGGGCGCCTCCGTCGCGTGTCAGAACGCCGTGGAGCAGTGGCGCGGCGCACAGGCGCATGTCGAGCAGGCGCTCGCGGCGATCGCCCAGGCCCTCGGCTCCGCCGGCCAGCTCTACGCGCAGGCCGAGAACGACTCCACTGCGCTGTTCCACTGAGTGTCCCCCTGCCGAGGATGCGCTTTCGTGGGCGGCTCCGCAGGCGGAGAAGGCCCCCGGGACGAATCCCGGGGGCCTTCTCGAACGGGGGCTGGACTCAGAAGTCCATGCCGCCGGACGGGTCGGCCGGCATGGCCGAAGCCTTCTCCGGCTTGTCGGCGACGACGGCCTCGGTGGTGAGGAACAGGCCGGCGATCGACGCGGCGTTCTGCAGCGCCGAGCGGGTGACCTTGGCCGGGTCGATGATGCCCTGTGCGAACATGTCGCCGTACTCGCCGGTCGCGGCGTTGAGGCCGTGACCCGTGGGGAGCTCGGAGACCTTGTGCGCGACGACGCCCGGCTCGAGACCGGCGTTGAGGGCGATCTGCTTGAGCGGCGCCTCGATCGCGACGCGCACGATGTTCGCGCCGGTCGCTTCGTCGCCCGTGAGCTCGAGGCCGTTGAGGGCCTTCGTGCCGGACTGGATCAGGGCGACGCCACCACCGGCGACGATGCCCTCCTCGACGGCGGCCTTCGCGTTGCGGACGGCGTCCTCGATGCGGTGCTTGCGCTCCTTGAGCTCGACCTCGGTGGCCGCGCCCGCCTTGATGACGGCCACGCCGCCGGCGAGCTTGGCGAGGCGCTCCTGCAGCTTCTCGCGGTCGTAGTCGCTGTCGGTGTTCTCGATCTCGCGACGGATCTGGGTCACGCGACCGGCGATCTGCTCGGCGTCTCCGGCACCCTCGACGATCGTGGTCTCGTCCTTGGTGACGATGACCTTGCGCGCACGGCCCAGCAGGTCGAGGGTCGCGTTCTCGAGCTTGAGACCGACCTCCTCGGTGATCACGGTGCCGCCGGTGAGGATCGCGATGTCCTGCAGCTGCGCCTTGCGGCGGTCACCGAAGCCCGGAGCCTTGACGGCGACGGACTTGAAGATGCCGCGGATCTTGTTCAGCACCAGGGTCGCAAGGGCTTCGCCCTCGACGTCCTCAGCGATGATGACGAGCTCCTTGCCGTCCTGGATCACCTTGTCGACGACGGGCAGAAGATCCTTGATGTTCGAGATCTTCTGGTTCGCGATGAGGATGTACGGGTCCTCGAAGACAGCCTCCTGGCGGTCCGGGTCCGTGACGAAGTAGGGGTTCAGGTAGCCCTTGTCGAAGCGCATGCCCTCGGTGAGCTCGAGCTCGGTGCCGAAGGTCTGGGACTCCTCGACGGTGACCACACCCTCCTTGCCCACCTTGTCGATGGCCTCGGCGATGAGCTCGCCGATCTCCGGGTCGGCGGCGGAGATCGACGCAGTAGCGGCGATCTGCTCCTTGGACTCGATCTCCTTGGCGGAGGCGAGCAGCTCGGCGGTGATGGCGGCGACGGCCTTCTCGATGCCCTTCTTCAGGCTGATCGGGTCGGCACCGGCGGCCACGTTGCGCAGGCCCTCGCGGACCAGCGCCTGGGCGAGCACGGTTGCGGTGGTGGTGCCGTCACCCGCGACGTCGTCGGTCTTCTTCGCGACCTCCTTGACGAGCTCCGCGCCGATCTTCTCGTACGGGTCGTCGAGCTCGATCTCCTTGGCGATGGACACGCCGTCGTTCGTGATCGTGGGGGCGCCCCACTTCTTCTCGAGCACGACGTTGCGGCCACGCGGGCCGAGGGTCACCTTGACCGCGTCGGCCAGGATGTTCAGGCCGCGCTCGAGACCGCGACGGGCCTCCTCATCGAAAGCGATGATCTTTGCCATGAGTTCTGTCGTCCCTCCTGGACGTAGACATTGGGTTTTAGCACTCAGATCAGTCGAGTGCTAAACCCAGTCTGGCACTCGACCCCTGTGAGTGCAAGCCGTAGAGAGAGCGTCCGGGCTCAGCCCGCCGAGCCGTCGCCCGACGTGTCGGCGGGGGTCGGCTCCGTGGTCGGTGCGTTCTTCGCGAGATCGAGCCCGAGCACCACGGTGAGCTGCTTCTGGCCGGTCACGACGTCGTCGCCGTACCGATCGCTCAGGGCGACCTTCGTCGCGCCGATGAGGGCAGCCAGCGCCTGGGCCGCAGGCTTGTCCGCCTCGGTCTTGTAGTAGACCGTGGTCGCGGGGAAGTCCTGGGTGTCGGCATCGCTCGCCGCCACGGAGCCGCCGGCGAACCCGGCGTTGACGATCGTGTCGCGCGTGCTCGCGGCGAGCCCGTTCACGCCGGTCGCGTTCAGCACCAGGACGGCGTACGACGTGTCCAGCGTCGGCGCCGCCACGGTAGCGGTCGGCGATGCCGTGGGCACCGGCGCACCGCCGTCGAAGCTGATCCGGCCCATGGCGAGCATCGCGGCGAAGATCCCGACGGCGATCAGCACCGCCGTCGCCACTGCGGCCCACAGCAGCACGAACCAGCCGCGCATCCCGGGGTTCTCGGCACGGTGGGCGCCGACGCGTCCCTGCGCGTGCGGGATCACGTCGAATCGGTCGCGGGCGGATTCTGGCATCCCCCGATGTTATCCGGGGTCCTGCTGCGGTTTCGGTGAACGACAGGCCGTCGATCTCGAGCGCGGCTGCGCCTCAGCCGGCGGACAGCGCGGTGCGACCCGATCTCCGCGCTGCCGCGTCGTCTCGGATCCGGCGCAGTCGACGCACCAGCATCGGATCCGCGATCAGCGCCTGCTCGGACTCGATGACCCGGTCCAGCAGCTGGTAGTAGCGCGCCGGCGTCAGCTCCAGCTCGGCGCGGATCGCCTCCTCCTTGGCGCTGGAGTGCCCGGGGCGCCGCGCCTCGAACGCGAGGATCACACGTTCGCGGTCGCTGAGGAGGTCGGTCACCCCATCAGGCTACGTCGCCGTCGGCGCCCGGCCCGGACGGCGCGCCCGGCCGCCGCCCCTCCACGGCCAGGAACGCGCGAGAATGGATCCGACCCCGGGAGGATCCATGTCGCACCGCGTGACCAAGACCGACGCCGAATGGCGGGCCGAGCTCGACCCGCAGCAGTACGCCGTGCTGCGCGAGGCCGCGACCGAGCGGGCGTGGACCGGCGAGCTGCTCGACGAGCACCGTGCCGGCCTCTACACCTGCGGCGCGTGCGGCGCCGAGCTGTTCCGCAGCGGCACGAAGTTCGACTCGGGCTGCGGCTGGCCGAGCTTCTACGAGTCGGTCCGGCCTGAAGCCGTGGAGTTGATCGAGGACAACAGTCTCGGCATGCTGCGCACGGAGGTGCGCTGCGCGAACTGCGGTTCGCATCTGGGCCACGTCTTCCCGGACGGATTCGGCACGCCGACCGGCGACCGATACTGCATGAACTCGATCGCGCTGTCGTTCCAGCCGGACGATTCCGCGACCGGGGCATGAGCGCACTCGAAGCCGTTCGCCGTCGGCAGTCCTGGTCCAAGGTGACCCCGGACGCGCCGACCCGCGAGCAGCTGCTGCCGCTGATCGCGGCCGCCGGCCGCGTCGCGGATCACTCCTCGCTGCGGCCCTGGCGTCTGATCGAGCTGCGTGGACAGGACCGAGAACGACTGGGTGCGGCCATCGCAGCGACGACGGGCGACGACTCGCCCTCGTCCAAGCCTCTGCGCGCCTCCCTGCTGATCGCCGTCGTCGCCAGTTACCGGGACAGCGAGAAGGTGCCCCGCTGGGAGCAGGAGGCCGTCGCCTCCGGTGTCGCGCACGTGCTCAGCCTGTTGCTGGATGAGGCCGGCTGGGGAGTCATCTGGCGCACCGGCGGCTACACCCGCACCGCAGCCGTGGCCCGAGCGCACGGACTCGGTCCGGACGAGGAGCTTCTGGGCTGGCTGTACGTGGGCGGCAAGCCAGGCAAGGAGCCGGGGCGACGCCAGGTGCTCGACGCGGAATCGGTGCTGAGCCGGATGCCCGTCCAGAGCGCGCCCGACGACGCTGCGCCGTCCGACAGTCCGCGCGACCCCGCCGACTCCACCGAACCCGACAAGTGCACCAAGAAGACGGTGAAGAAGAAGAAGGCCAAGAAGGCGGCCAGGAAAGCCCGGAAGAAGGCCGAGAAGACTGCGAAGAAGCAGCGGCGGCTCAGGAAGACCGAGGAACAGGGCTGACCCGGCGACGCCCCCAGGGCAGCGCCGCCAGCACGGACAGCACCGCCGCGAGCACCATGACGACCACCTGCCATGCGGCAGGGCCGGCCGCAGGCGGCCAGATCATGTCGATCAGCACCGACACCACGAGCTGACCGAGGACAGCACCGAGCCCCATCAGCAGCACTCCCGTGCGGGCCACGATGATCACGCCCAGCAGGATGTAGGACGCACCGAGCAGCCCGCCCAGGTACAGCCACAGGTCTGCGGGGAACACGGCGGGGAACGGCTCCGGAGCTCCGGTCACGAGCAGGCTCGCACCTGCTGACACCGAGAGCACGAGCACGCCCCCGAAGAAGCTCATGTAGGTCGCGGCGAGCGGCGAGGCGATGCGCTGACCGAGCCGGCCGTTCACGGCGGACTGGAACGCGATGCCCGCTCCGGTGAGGAACGGCAGCACCAGCATCCACAGCGGCGCCCGGGCGAGCACGTCGCCGCCGAGCGAGACGCCGACGGCGACGAGCGCGAACGCACCGCCGAGCAGTCGCCCCGGGGTGATGGCGACGACGCCGGCCGGGCCGAATCCGACCCGATCCAGCAGCAGTCCGTGCAGCGTCTGGCCGGCCACGACGCCCACCGTGAAAAGGGCGACGCCGAGGATGCCCGCGACCAGGCCCTGGGTCGACACGGTCAGCGCACCGCAGGCGCCGCCGAGCAGCATCCACCAGCGCACGCCGCCGGTGCGGATCCCCCGCCAGAGACGCCCGAGCCCCGCGCGTCCCGAACGAGTGAGCAGCACGGGGAAGCTCAGCAGCATCAGGCCGACCGCGAACGACACCCACCCGGCGAGTATCCCGTTGTCCAGACGCACTCCGAGCTGCCCGTTCACGCGCGCCTGGATCGCCGTCATCGCACCGATGGCGACCGCACCGCCGAGCGCCAGCACGATGCGCCCACGGCGCGGCTTCAGAGGGGGCACAATCACCGTTATGAGCCTACTCGGGCGCGGAATCGCTCTCGAGCGCACCGACGTCCCCCGCCCGAGGTACGCTCCAGCCATGTGCGCGAGCTACGGCCTGGATCCGCGATTCAGCGATCAGCAGCTGATCGAGGAAGCCGACGACGAACTCATGGAGGGGATCCGCGCCTGGGCGCGGCGCAACGCGGAGGAGACTCTGCGCCCCACCGGACGACTGCTGCGCAACCTCAATCCGATCCTGCTGCCCTCGGAGTCCGCGCAACCGCAGCTCGAGCAGGCCTGGTGGGGATTCCTCGTCGACGGCCGGCCGTCGCGGTTCCCCTCGATCAACACCCGCTCCGAACGGCTGCAGGAGCGTCCCGGGAGCCTGAAGGGGCGGGCGCTGGTCCCCGCCACGAGCTGGTACGAGATGCAGAAGCCGCAGAAGGCGTGGCACGAGTTCGGACTGGACGGCGCCCTGTTCGGCATGGCCGCGATCACCCAGCGCGGCCGCGCCGAGGACGGCTCCTGGTACACGTGCTACTCGATCGTGATGCAGCCGGCGCCCGAGCGCCTCGCCGGGATCCACGACCGCATGCCGATGCTGCTGCCGGCCGCATTCGCCCGGGACTGGCTGAGCGGCGACGCCACGCGCGAGCTCATCGACGAGGCGCTGCTGGCCTCCGCCGAGATCACCGCGCGGGTGGCCGCGACGCCGCGCGCGGATGACAAGGGCACGGATCGACTGTTCTGAGCACCCGCGGATGCGTCATGTCCGCACCATGATGCCCGCGGAGGAAGAATCGGAGCCTCCTGCCGGACTCGAACCGGCCACCTGCGGTTTACAAGGCCGCTGCTCTACCAGATGAGCTAAGGAGGCGAGGAATGGCCGGCGCCGTGAGGGCGCGACCGCTCCACAGCGTAGCAATTCGCCGCGCTGTCGGCGTGCACGCCGTCCGGAGCCGGACGGCCGCACGCGCTACTTCGCGGCGGACGGCGACGGCGTGGGCGAGAGCGTCGGACCGGGCGTGCCGTAGTACGAGTCGCTCGCGACCGAGAGCACGAACTGGCTGAACTCGGCGGCGTCGGTGAGCGATCCGGCGTAGACCTGGCCGTTCACGACGATCGTGGGCGCGCCGCTCAGGGCCCCCTTCTTGGAGCCGGGCAGCGGGCCGTCCACGGCGCGCTGCGTGACGTCCTTCACCCAGGAGTCGTAGGTGCTCTCCTCGACGCAGGTCTGGAGGCCCTTGGCATCCTTCACTCCGCTCGAGATCGCGAGTGCGATGAGCTCCTTGTCACTCTTGCCGTCGGTGTCCTGCTTCGGCTGGTCGACGAGCAGGGCGTGGTTGAACGCGTAGAAGACCTCGGGCTGCATCGAGGCGACGCAGGCGGCGGCGGACGCGGCGCGCAGCGAATACTTGGTGCCGTTGGAGTTCGCGGTCAGCAACGCGACCGGGTGATAGGTGACGGTCGCCGCGTCCTGATCGACCCAGGTCGCGAGCTGCTTCGCGTTCGCACGCTCGAAGTCGCTGGCGCCGGGCGAGAGGTAGTCGACGTAGACATGGATGTCGACAGCGTCGGCCGTGGCGGTCGGATCGGGAGTCGGCGAGGCGGATCCGGTCGGCGCCGCGCTGCCCGCCGTGCTCGGCGAGGGCGTGGGCGTGGGCGTGCTCCCGGATCCGGCGCGCACCGATGCCAGATCCTCCTTGGTCACGACGACACCGTCGTCCTGCAGGTTCGACGGTGTGAGCGACGGCTTCGACACGGCGGAGCCCACAGCCCAGGCCACGGCGCCTCCCGCGGCGCCGACCACGATGACCGCGACCGCGGCGATGATCACACGTCGGATGATCCGGGCGCGGGACTGCTGGGCGTTCACCTGCTGGGCCTTCTCCCGCACGGCCGCACGCGAATGCGGCGGAGTGGGGACGTTCGGCGTTTCGTCGCTCGACATCGTTCCTCTTGGTTTCTCGGGACTGGCATCCCTGTGGCCTGCTGCCGACGGGCGCGGCGCGGCACGGGTTCGATGCTAGCCAGGCAGGCTGAGAAATGACCAGACGACCCCTGGCCGGACCCTGCGAGATCTGCCCCGGAAAGCGCTTCACCGACGATGCTGGACCTCGCCGGAGCTCTCATGTCATACTGATCCCGGCCCGATGGCGGGCCACGGCGGGTTCATCCTCGTCGCTTTTTCACTACGGATCGTCCGGCACGTACCTGCCGGTGAAGGAGAAGACAATGGCAACTGTGACCTTTGATGAGGCCACCCGTCTGTACCCCGGCGGCACCCGCCCCGCGGTCGACAAGCTGAACATCGAGATCGCCGATGGCGAGTTCCTGGTTCTGGTCGGCCCCTCCGGCTGCGGCAAGTCCACCTCGCTCCGCATGCTCGCGGGCCTCGAAGAGGTCAACGCCGGCCGGATCCTGATCGGCGACCGCGACGTGACCGACGTCCCGCCGAAGGACCGCGACATCGCGATGGTGTTCCAGAACTACGCGCTGTACCCGCACATGACCGTGGCCGAGAACATGGGCTTCGCGCTCAAGATCGCCGGCGTCGGCAAGGAGGAGCGCGCCCAGCGCGTCCTCGAGGCCGCCAAGCTCCTCGACCTCGAGCCGTACCTGACCCGCAAGCCGAAGGCCCTCTCGGGTGGTCAGCGTCAGCGTGTCGCCATGGGCCGCGCGATCGTGCGTCAGCCGCAGGTGTTCCTCATGGACGAGCCGCTGTCGAACCTCGACGCGAAGCTGCGTGTGCAGACCCGCACCCAGATCGCGTCCCTGCAGCGCCGCCTCGGCGTCACCACGGTCTACGTCACGCACGACCAGACCGAGGCCCTGACCATGGGCGACCGCATCGCGGTGCTCAAGGACGGTCTGCTGCAGCAGGTAGGCACGCCGCGTGACCTGTACGAGAAGCCGAACAACCTGTTCGTCGCCGGCTTCATCGGCTCTCCGGCGATGAACCTGTTCGCGGCCGACCTGGCCGAGGGCGGCGTCCGCTTCGGCACCGAGGTCGTGCCGCTGGACCGCGACACGGTCGGACGCGCGAACGGCTCGCAGGTCACGGTCGGCGTACGCCCCGAGGACATCACGGTCGGCCCCGCCGACGGCAAGGGCCTGTCGGTCGTGGTGGACCTCGTCGAAGAGCTCGGCGCTGACGGTTACTTGTACGGCCACACCGAGATCAACGGCAAGCGCGCCGACCTGGTCGCCCGCGTCGATGGCCGCAACCACCCGAACGCCGGCGAGACGGTCACCCTCGCCGCGAACCCCGGTCACGTGCACGCCTTCGACGTCGAGTCCGGCGCCCGCTTGAACGACAAGCCGATCGTCGCCTCCTGATCACCGTCTGATCGACGCGGCGCGGGGGATCTCCCCCGCGCCGCGTCGTCGTCTTCCCCGTCGATCCCCCCGAGGAGCACCGTTGAAGGACGCTCTGACCATCACGGCGAGTGCCGTGGATCCCGGTCTGCTGTCGCTGCCCTGGTCGCAGCCGCTGTCGAAGTGGCCGTCCGACGTGATCGTGTCGCTGCCCAAGGGCCTGTCCCGGCACCTGGTGCGCTTCGCGGATCTGTCCGGATCCGTCGTCGCCGTGAAGGAGACCACGGAGCAGATGGCGCGCCGCGAGTACGACATGCTGGGCAACCTCGCCCGCCTCGATGTGCCCTGCGTGTCCCGCGTCGCCGTCATCGCCGGCCGCGCCGACGGCAAGGGCGAGCACCTGCCGGCGGCGCTGGTGACCTCGCACCTGCGCTTCTCGATGCCGTACCGGGCGCTGTTCACGCGCGTGCTGCGGCCGGACACCGCGACCCGCCTGGTCGACGCACTCGCGCTACTGCTGGTGCGGCTGCACAACGTCGGCTTCTACTGGGGCGACGTGTCGCTGTCGAACGCGCTGTTCCGCCGTGACGCCGGGGCGTTCGCCGCCTACCTCGTGGACGCCGAGACCGGCGAGCTGCACGAGGAGGGACTGACCGACGGTCAGCGCGCGTACGACCTGGATCTGGCCCGCACCAACATCGCCGGGGAGATCCTGGACCTCGCCGCAGGCGGGAGGCTCGAGCGCGGCGTGGACGCGGTCGCGATCGCGGACGGCATCGTGTCGTCCTACCGTGCCCTGTGGGCCGCGCTCACCGCACACGAGTCCTTCGCTGCGGGCGAGGCCTGGCGGATCACGGAGCGCGTGGAGAAGCTGAACGCGCTCGGCTTCGACATCGGCGAGATGTCGATCCAGACCACCGCCGACGGCACCAGGGTCGAGATCGAGCCCAAGGTCGTCGATGCCGGCCATCATCAGCGCCGCCTCATCCGCCTCACCGGCCTGGACGTCGAGGAGAACCAGGCCCGGCGACTGCTGAACGACCTGGACGAGTTCCGGGCCCGCTCCACCAAGCAGTGGGCGGACGAGGAGATGTACGCGCACGAGTGGCTCACCCGGGTGTTCGAACCGGTGGTGCGCGCGATCCCCTACGACCTGCGCGCCAAGCTGGAACCGGCCGAGGTGTTCCACCAGGTGCTCGAGCACCGCTGGTACATGTCGCAGGCGCAGGGCCGGTCGGTGCCGCTGGCCGAGGTGCTCACCTCGTACATCAACGACGTGCTGCGGCACCGGCGGGACGAGGCCACGATCATGGGGCCGCCCACCGAGACCATGTCGCTGCCGGTGATCACCGGATCCGTCCCGGTCTCGGACGACACCGGCGACATCGACTGGCGCGATCTGGTCTGAGACGGCGCGACACTGGCCGCGAGGCTCCATCCGAGTAACGAGACTGCAGCGCTGGCGTGCAGTCTCGTTACTCCACTGAAGTCTCGCGGTCAGGTGCGGTCGCCCGGGGGACGATGCCGTCAGTAGCCGACGGTGAAACGCTCGCGGCGGTGCTTGCCGTTCTCGATCTCGTCGACGACAGCGATCGCGAAATCGGCGCCGGAGATGGTCGAGTTGCCATCGGCGTCGCGCACGACCACGTCGCCGCCGTCCCGGTAGGAGCCGGTGCGCTCGCCCTCGGCCCACGGCCCGAACACCTCGGCCGGGTGCACGAAGAACCAGTCCAGCGACGCGTCGGCGTTCTGCAGCACGGCGAGGGAATCGATGCCGACCTGCGCCTCGTGCTTGTACTCCTCGGGGAAGTCGAGGTCGATCAGACGCGGACCGCCCGGCGCCGAAAGGCTGCCGCCGGCGCCGCCGACGACGCTCACCCGCGTGCCCGTGCCGCTGAGCTTGTCGACCAGGTTGGTCAGTGCCGGGATGACCGCCTGCTCCATGTCGCCGCGCGGGGACAGCGCGGACACGACCACATCGGCGTTCTCGAACACGTCTCCGAGCGCATCGAGGTCGGTCACCGAACCCTGCACGTTGGTGACACCGTCGACGGGAGCGGACGGCTCGGAGCGCGAGATCGAGACGACCTCGTGCCCGCGCGACGCGGCTTCCTGGACGATGTGGCGGCCGGCGTAGCCGGTCCCTCCGATGACGACGATGCGAGCCATGCGCGTTCCTTCCGTTCCGATCCCGGCTGTTTCTGCACCGGGTACGGGAGGTGAAAGGCCCCACGGCCGTCGTCTATTCCGCCTCAGCCGGATCCTGCACGGATGTGCGCCTCCGGTCAACGGCATGCGCGGTGGGTCATGCGGAGCACGGCGCACCGCGGCACCGCGCTCCCCCACGAAGCTCAGCCCTTGGCGGCGCGGACCGTCGAGACCTGGTACAGCGCGACAGAGGCCGCGATGCCGGCGTTGAGCGACTCAGTCGCCGCGGAGATCGGAATCGACACGATCTGGTCGCAGGTCTCGGTGACGAGGCGCGAAAGCCCCTTGCCCTCGGATCCGACCACGATGACGACGGGACGGTCCGCGAGCTCGATCGCGGGCAGCGACACGTCGCCGCCGCCGTCGAGGCCGAGCACGAAGACGCCCTGCTTCTTGAACTCCTTGAGCATGCTGGTGAGGTTCGCAGCGAGGGCGACCGGGATGCGGGCCGCCGCACCGGCGCTGGTCTTCCACGCCGCGGAGTTCACGCTCGCCGAGCGACGCTGCGGAAGGATCACGCCGTGTCCGCCGAAGGCGGCGGTGGAGCGGATGATCGCGCCGAGGTTGCGGGGATCGGTGATCCCGTCGAGCGCCACGAACAGCGGGGTCTGGCCGCGGTCGATGACCTCTTCCAGCAGATCCTGCGGGTGCGCGTACTCGTACGGCGGCACCTTGAGGGCGACGCCCTGGTGCACGCCGTCGAAGCCGGCCATGCGATCCAGCTCCTGACGGGTGACCTCGAGCACGGGGATCTCACGGTGCCGTGCGATCGCGAGCATCTCCTTGATGCGGTCATCCATCTCCACGCGCTGCGCGATGTACATCGTGGTGGCGGGGATCTTCGTGCGCAGCGCCTCGAGCACCGAGTTGCGCCCGGTGACGGTCTCGGTGTCGTTCGAGGCCGACGACGAGGACACGCGGCGGTTCGGATTGGATCCGCTCTGCGGCTTCTGGCCCGCGCCCGATCGCGCGCCGGGACGGCCCTTGCCGCCTGCGGCCGCATAGCGCTCCTGGGCCGCCTTGCGCTTTCCGGCGACGTGCCAGGCGCGGTCCTCGGCCTTCGGGGTGTTCCCGCGGCCCTCGAGCGCCTTGCGGCCGAGGCCGCCGGTGCCCTTGGTGGCGCCCTTCTTCTTGCTGTTGCCCGCTCCGGGCCTGCTCGGCTTAGCCATCGATACTCCAATGAGTTCCGTCTGGAGTGTCCTCCAGGGTGATGCCCGCCGCACCGATCGCATCGCGGATGCGGTCGGCGGCGGGCCAGTCCTTGTCGGCGCGGGCCTGCGCACGCTGGGCGATCATCGCCTGCACGAGCGCATCCAGCGCGGTGGTGGTCTTCGTGTCGGATCCGGCGGATGCCCACTCGGGTGCGAAGGGATCGATGCCGAGCACGCCGGTCATCGCGCGAACGGCGCTCAGCGATGCGCGCACGTCCTCGGACTCCCCACGATCGAGCGCGGCATTGCCCGCACGCACGGTCTCGTGCAGCACCGCGATCGCCTGCGGCACGCCGAGATCGTCGTCCATCGCCGCGACGAACGCGGCGGGAAGGGATCCCATCGCCATCCAGCCGTGCCCACCGACGATCCGCTGCGCCCGCTCGAGGAACGTCCGGATCCGGCCCAGCGCCGCCTCCGCCTCGCGCCACGACGACTCGGAGAGGTCCAGGCTGGAGCGGTAGTGCGCGGCGGCCAGCGCATAGCGCACCACGAGCGGATCGTGCTGCGCGAGCACGTCGGCGGCAAGCGTGAAGTTGCCGATCGACTTGGACATCTTCTGCCCGTCGACGGTCACGAGGCCGTTGTGCACCCAGTACCGGGCGAACGCGTCACCGGCCGCGGTCGACTGCGCCAGTTCGTTCTCGTGGTGTGGGAAGCGCAGGTCGAGACCGCCGCCGTGGATGTCGAACTCGGCACCGAGGTAGCGCCGCGCCATCGCGGAGCACTCGATGTGCCAGCCGGGACGCCCGGCGCCCCAGGGCGAGGCCCAGGTGGCGTCGGCGGGTTCGTCCGGCTTCGCGCCCTTCCACAGGGCGAAGTCCTGCGGGTTGCGCTTGCCACGCGGATCCGCATCCTCCGCGGCCTCCATCGCGTCCACGGACTGGTGGGTGAGCTCGCCGTAGGCGGGCCAGCTGCGCACGTCGAAGTAGACGTCGCCGGACCCGTCGGCCGCCGGGTAGGCGTGACCGCGCTCGACGAGGCGCTCGATGAGCTCCTGCATCTGCGGGATCGACGCCGTCGCCCGCGGCTCGTAGGTCGGCGGCAGGATGCCGACGGCGGCGTACGCGGCCGAGAACTCCTGCTCCATCCGGTACGCCAGGCCCCACCACGCCTCGGCGTCGGTCGCATTCGCGAGCACCTTGTCGTCGATGTCCGTGATGTTGCGGACGAAGGTGACCCGCCCGTAGCGCTGCTGCAGCCAGCGCCGCAGCAGGTCGAAGCTCAGCGCCGCGCGCACATGCCCGATGTGCGGGCCGGACTGCACGGTGGGTCCGCACACGTACATCGTCACGTTCGAGTCATCGAGCGGAACGAACTCGCGCAGTTCCTGCGCGCGCGTGTCATGGAGGCGGATCGTCACCGCTCAAGCCTACCGGGGCGGCCCTGACAGTTTCGGGGAGCGATGTCGGCGCCGGAATCGGATCCGGCAGGGCGGACATCGCTCCTCGAAACAGGACGTGGTCAGGGCTGCAGCAGGATCTTGCCCTCGCGCCCCGCGCGCAGGTTGCCCTCCGACGCCTCCGCGATCCGCTCGAACGGCAGCACGGCCTCGAACGGGAGGGTGAGCACGCCCTCGCGGATGCGCTGCAGCAGCTCGCCGAAGAGGGCTCCACGCTGGTCCGCGGGCATCGCAGCCGCGACCTTCGAGCCCCAGAAGCCGCGCACGGTCAGCTGCTTGAAGATCACGTCGCCCGAGGAGATCCGCATGGTCGGCGATGCCATCGCGCCGAACACCACGAGCAGGCCGCCCTCGCCGAGCATCGCGGCGACCTGGCCACTCGCGTCGCCACCGACCGAGTCGATGCCGGCGCGGATCGGCGCACCGCCGGTGAGTGCGCGCACCTGGTCCTGCCAGTCCTCGGCATCGGTCGCGACGACGTTGCCGACCCCCTGCGCGGCGAGCTCCGCGATGCCGTCCGCACGACGGACCAGGCTGACCACGTGCACGCCGCGAGCGGCGGCGAGCTGGGCGACCATACGGCCGACGGCGCCGTTCGCCGCGTTCTGGATCATCCAGTCGCCCGCGGCCAGCCCGAGCGAGTCCAGCACGCTGATGGCGCTGAACGGCATGGATCCGAGCTGGGCGGCCTGCTCGTCGGGGATGTCGTCGGGCACCGGGATGAGCCCGCCAGCGGAGGCGAGCACGTACTCGGCCCAGGCGCCGAACGCGCCGCCGACGGTGACGCGACGCCCGATCAGCGCGTCATCGACGCCTTCGCCGACCGCATCGACCACACCGACCGCCTCGGTGCCGGATCCGGCCGGCAGCTCGGGCTTGTACCCGTAGAGGCCGCGCACCGTGAGCAGGTCGTGGTTGTGCACGGCGGCGAGCAGCACGCGCAGCCGCACCTGCCCCGGACCGGGCTCCGGCAGCGGGACGTCCTGGACGGACAGGACTTCGGCGGGATCCCCGAAGGAGGAGTGGACGAGTGCGCGCATGGCGGTGACCTCTCTACGACGTCTGCTGGATGCGGCGGGTGGCCGCGTCCTCCAGCGTAGGCACGTGCGCGAGGAATCGGACCCGAATCCGGAGGACCCTGCGTTATGGATTCAGCCCAGCGCGATCGGATGCACGAGAGCCACAGCCGTGACGGCGATCCCCTCGCCCCGGCCGGGGAAGCCGAGCCCGTCGGTCGTGGTCGCGGAGACGGCGACGGGAGCGCCGCCGAGGGCCGCGGACAGCACGCGCTCGGCCTCAGCGCGGCGCGCACTGAACCGCGGGCGATTGCCCTGGAACTGCACGGAGACGTTGCCGATCGCGAATCCGCCCTCCGCGAGGATCTCCGCCGTGCGGGCCAGGAATACATCGCCGTGCGCACCGGCGTACTCCGGATGCGCGGTGCCGAAGTGCTGCCCGATGTCGCCGAGGCCCGCCGCCCCCAGCAGGGCGTCCACGATCGCGTGCGCCACGGCGTCGCCATCGGAGTGCCCCTCGAGCGCGGGCTCGCCGGGCCAGTCGAGCCCTGCCAGGCGAAGCGTGCCGCCCGGGGCGAAGGCGTGCACGTCGGTGCCGATGCCGATGCGCGGGATGGCGGGGCCGTCGGGCACCGCGGAGGACGTGAGGATCATGCGGGCGCGCTCCAGGTCGTGCGGAGTGGTGATCTTGAAGGCTTCCTCGGATCCGAGCACGTGCCGCACCGCTCCTCCGGCGGCGGCGAACAGCGCGGCGTCGTCGGTGTACTCGATGCCCTGAGCTTCGGCGTGCCCGTAGGCGGCGACGAGCTCGGTGCGGGGGAAGCCCTGCGGCGTCTGCGCGGCGGCGAGCTCTGATCGGTCGACCGGGGCGACGACCTCCTCCCCGTGCACGCGCTTGAGGGTGTCGACGACGGGCAGCGCGGGGATCACGCCCACGCCGGGGCGCACCGCTGCGGACACCGCCGCGAACTGCGCGGGTGGAGTCAGCGCGCGAGCTGCGTCGTGCACCAGCACCGTGTCGATGCCGTCGGCGAGCACCGCGAGTCCGGCCGCCACGGAGCGCTGCCGGGTCTCGCCTCCGACGACCACCGCCACCGCCGGCGCCCCCTCGTCGCTCGCTGGTCGCGGATTGTCGCTTCGAACCTCGGATGGCGGCATTTCGCGACCAGTGAACGTCGTCTGCGCGGCCTCGAGGATGGTGCGCGCGTCGGACTCGAGTCCAGCCGGGACGACGAGGATCACCTGTGCCGGGGCCGCGGCGAAGACGCCGTCGAGCGCATGCTCGAGAATCGCGCGACCGCAGAGCGGCACGAACGCCTTGGGTGCTCCGGCGGCGAGGCGCGTACCGGATCCGGCCGCCACGACGATCACCGCGGTGTGCGCGAGGGACGAAGGCGGGGGCAGGTCGTTCACGCTCTCACGTTAGCGCCGGATCCTCCACTCTCCCGCGTCCGGATCCTCTCGCAAGAAATCCTTGCGTGAACGAGTACTTGATCTGATACAGTACTCGACATGAACGATGACGCCTTCTCCGCGGACCTCCTGCGCGGGCACACCGACACGATCGTGCTCGGCATGCTGCGCGGCGGCGATCGCTACGGCTTCGAGATCTACAAGACCATCCGGGACGCCACCGGAGGGGACCACGAGATCAAGGAGGCCACCCTGTACGCGACCTACCGCCGTCTGGAGAAGGACGGCCTGGTCGAGTCGTACTGGGGCGACGAGACGCAGGGTGGCCGTCGCAAGTACTACCGGATCACCGACGCGGGCCGCGCGGTGTACCGGCGCAACGTCGCGGCCTGGGTCGCCACCCGCCGCGTGATCGACACGCTTCTGGACGCGAAGGACTGAGCACATGAACACCGACATCCACCGCCTCCTGGACGAGGCCTTCGCCGGGATCGAGATGACGCCGGCCGCACAGGACCTGAAGGAGGAGATCCGCGCGAACCTCGCCGCACAGGTTGACGAGCGGGTCGCCGCAGGCGCCTCACCCGCCGAAGCCGCGCAGAGCGCGATCGCCGAGCTCGGCGACGTGCGAGCCCTGCTCGAGGATGAGCCGTCCACGGGCAGCACGCACGCGCCGGGCTGGGAGGCGCTCACCGCGCGCAACCGGGTGCGACCGAAGCCCGGCTTCGTGGTGCGCACGGTGCTGCTGAGCCTCGTCGCGACCGCAGCCCTCGTGGGAATCCTCCTCGTGGTGCTGCTCGTGCCGCCGTCCGCGCCGCTGGCCGTCGCCGGACTCGGCGCGGTCGTCGCGGTCGCGCTCGGCATCGTCACGGCGGACGCACTGCTGCAGGAGACCACGACCAATCACCCGCTGCCCGCCGCCCGTGCCGTGGGGTTCGGCCTCGCGACCGGCGGCACCCTGCTCGCACTCGGACTCGGCGGCGCCTTCGCGCTGGCGCTGGATCAGCTCTGGCTCGTGATCCTCGCGGCGGTGCTCCTGGTCGGCGCTCTCGCGCTGTTCTCCTACCTCGGCGCGACGCAGACGAATCGGCACAAGGCCTGGACCCGCAGCGCCATGACGCAGATGCCGCCGAACCGCTTCGAGACGGATCCGGAGTCCGCCGCCCGCTTCGGGATCTACACGGCGGCGATCTGGTTCCTCACCCTCGCCGTGATCGTCGTGCTCGTCTTCACCGTCGGCTGGTGGTGGGCGCCGGTGGCGTTCGTCGGCGGCCTCGCCGCGATGATGCTGCTCCTGGCACGCATGCTCTACGCACCGCGCAGCGGCGACCGCCGCTGACCGGTCCGGCCGGTCCGGGCTCTTCGCCTCGCTGAGTCCGGATCCGCCCTCCCTCACAACGCAGAGAACCCTCAGAACGGAAGGGATGTTCGTCATGCCCGCACACCAGCGCCTCGACGGCGACGCCATCGTCGCCGAAGACCTCGTCAAGGAGTACCGCGGCCGCGGTCGCCGCCCCGCTGTCCGCGCCCTGGACGGCCTGAGCTTCGCCGTCCCGGTCGGACGCGTCTTCGGACTGCTCGGCCCGAACGGAGCCGGCAAGTCCACCACCACCAAGATCCTCACCACCCTGTCCCGCCCGACCGCGGGCCGAGCTCGCGTGGCCGGGCATGACGTGACCGACGCCGCCGGCGACGTGCGCGCGGCGATCGGCTACGTCTCGCAGGGCACCGGAACGGATCCGAACCTCACCGCGACCGAGAATCTCGAGATCGCCGGGCGCATGCGCGGCCTCGGCGGCTCCGATGCCAAGGCCCGCGCCGCCCGGCTGCTGACCGAGTTCGGGCTCGCCGACGCGACCCGCCGACCGGTGCGGACGTTCTCGGGCGGCATGCGGCGGCGCCTCGACGTCGCCGCCGCCCTGGTGCACCGTCCGCAGGTGCTCTTCCTCGACGAGCCCACCACGGGCCTGGACCCCGAGGCGAGAGCCGCCATGTGGGCCGAGATCCGGCGCCTGGCCGGCGAGGAGGCTCTCACGGTGGTGCTCACCACGCACTACATGGAGGAGGCGGACCGACTCGCCGACGAGCTGCTGCTGGTCAACCGCGGGCGTGCCGTCGCCCAAGGAACACCCGATCAGCTCAAGGCCGCGCTGCACGGCGACGCGGTCCGGGTGACCCTCATCGAACCGGATCCGGTCGCCGTGCGCGCCGCGGTCTCCTCGCTCCCGGGCCTGCGCGACGTGCTCGTCGAAGCGGCCGGGGTCGACGGCCTGCTCGTCGCCCGCACCGATGACGCCGGTTCCGCGGTCGGAGCGGTCATCGCCGCGCTCGACGGCGCAGGGATCCGCTACGGCCAGGTCGCGGCGTCCCACCCCACCCTCGACGACGTGTACCTGCACTTCGTCGGCCACACCTTCGGCGACGCCCCGGCGTCCGCCCTCACGGAAGAAGTCGCAGCATGAGCGCGATCGCCCTCTCCCCCGTCCCCGCCACGACGACGCGCCCCGCCGGGTGGTTCACCCAGACCGGGCAGGTGCTGCGGCGCTGGTCGATCGTCTCGATCCGCCAGGCCTGGGGCCCCGTGATGAGCCTCATCCAGCCGGTCATCTGGATCCTGTTGTTCGGGCAGGTCTTCCGCACGCTGGGCGCCCTTCCGCAGTTCGGCGGCCACGGCTACATCGACTACCTGGTCCCGGGGATCCTGATGATGACCGTGCTGTACTCGGGCGCCTGGGCCGGCACGGGCTACATCGACGACATCGAATCGGGAGTGATGGACCAGTACCTCACCTCGCCCCTGCGGCGTTCGTCGATCATCGCGGGGCAGCTTCTGCAGCAGCTCGTCGTCAACGTCCTGCAGTCGCTCGTGGTTCTCGGGATCGGCTGGCTCGGCGGCGCACGCTACCCCGGCGGCGCGGGCGGCATGCTCGTGGCGCTCGGCATCGCGACACTGCTGGCGACGATCTTCTGCTGCGCGTCGACGGCGGTCGCGCTCACCGCCCGCAGCCAGATCGCGCTCATCAGCCTGTCCCAGTTGATCGTGCTGCCGGCGACGTTCCTGTCGACGACGATGATGCCCGCCGCCGCCATGCCGGAGTGGGTGCAGAACGTGTCGCGATGGAACCCGATGACCTGGGCCGTCGAACTCGGCCGCGGCGGCCTCACCGGTGCCTACTCCGCCGAAGGCTGGTGGCAGGCCGGGGGCCTCGCAGTGCTGGCGGCACTCGCGTTCGCCTGGGCGCTGCGCGCGATCCGCAGCTACCAGCGCTCGATCTGACCGGCTTCGATCCCGGCCGCAGACACGACGAAGGGGCGGATGCCATCGGCATCCGCCCCTTCGTCAGCAGAACTCAGGAGGCGAGGACCTCGTCGAGCAGCGCTCCGGCCTTCTCCTCGTCGATCTTCTCCGCGAGCGCGAGCTCGGAGGTGAGGATCTGACGGGCCTTGGCGAGCATGCGCTTCTCACCCGCGGAGAGTCCGCGGTCCTGGTCGCGGCGCCACAGGTCGCGGACGACCTCGCTGACCTTGATCACATCGCCCGAGGCGAGTTTCTCGAGGTTCGCCTTGTAACGGCGCGACCAGTTGGTCGGCTCCTCGGTGAACGGGGCGCGCAGCACCTCGAACACCCGGTCGAGCCCCTCTTGGCCGATCACGTCGCGTACGCCGACCAGGTCGACGTTCTCCGCAGGCACCTCGATGATGAGGTCTCCCTGCGTGACGTTCAGCTTCAGGTACTTCTTGGTCTCCCCCTTGATCACACGGTCCTTGACCTCGATGATCGTCGCGGCGCCGTGGTGCGGATAGACCACGGTCTCACCAACCTCAAAAAGCATAAAGTCGTGTCCTTTCGGCAACCTCCAGGATACCACAGCCGGAATGCGATAAGGTTCGCGCCCCCCGCGCCGACAGACCTGTCCCCCGCGCCCGTGAGGCGGGCCCTGCGGCGCGGACCCGTGCCCCTAGAATGGTGCTGGATCATCACGTGAATTTTCTGGAGGACCCGTGAAATCGCGCCTTGCTGCGTCCATCGCCCTCAGCGCCCTCGTGATCGTCGGCGCCACCGGGTGCGCCGGGATCACTCCGCAGGCGACCACCATCGACTACTCGGCCTCCGACGGCGCGAACGTTCCCAAGAAGGGCCCGATCGAGGTCCGCAACGCCTTCGTCGTCGTGGACGAGGCCGGCACGCTCGGCAACCTCGTCGCCGGCCTGGTCAACACCAGCTCCGATGCGCAGACGATCCACATCTCCATCGGCGACGGCCCGAGCCAGAGCGTCCGCATCGCCGGACAGAAGGCGGTCAGTCTCGGCGGCGATGACGCGAAGCCGATGACCTTCGAGGACCTCGACACCAAGGCCGGCGAGACCATCGAGGTCTACTTCCAGTCCGGTGACGCCGAGGGTGTCAAGTACGCGATCCCCGTGCTCGACGGAACGCTCCCCTACTATGCTCCGCTGGTCCCGACCGCGCAGCCGAGCCCGACCTCGACGCCGGTCGCCCCGGCCGTCGAGGTGACCCCGACGCCCAGCGAGACCCCGGTCGGCTGAGCCCCGCCGCACTCGCAGAGAGCCCCCGGAACCCTTGAGGTTCCGGGGGCTCTCGCGTGTGCGAAAGGCGTTCAGCCCTCGAACCGGTACCCGAGCCCGCGCACGGTGACGAGCATCACCGGCTCGGAGGGGTTCTGCTCGATGCGCGAGCGGATCCGCTTGATGTGCACGTCGAGGGTCTTGGTGTCGCCGAAGTAGTCGCTGCCCCAGACCCGGTCGATCAGCTGGCCGCGGGTGAGCACGCGTCCGGAGTTGCGCATGAGCACCTCGAGCAGCTCGAATTCCTTGAGCGGCATGTTGATGACCTCGCCGTCGACCGCGACGGTGTGCCGATCGATGTCGACGGTGACGCGGCCGCCCTCGAGGATGCGCTCGTCGATGTCCTCCTCGGCCTGCACGACCCGCCGCAGCACGGCGCGCATGCGGGCGAGCAGCTCGCGCGACGAGTACGGCTTGGTGATGTAGTCGTCGGCCCCGAGCTCGAGGCCCACGACGATGTCCACCTCGGAGTCCTTCGCGGTCAGCATGATGATCGGCACCGCGGAGGCGGTGCGGATCTGACGACACACCTCGGTGCCGGGCATGCCGGGCAGCATCAGATCGAGCAGCACGATGTCCGCACCGCTCTCACGGAACAGGGCGAGGGCGGTGGGTCCGTCCTCGGCGATCTCGACCTCGTAGCCCTCCCGACGCAGCAGGTATGCGAGCGGGTCGGCGAGATCGGGCTCGTCTTCGACGAGGAGGATGCGGGTCATACGAGTTCTCCGGTATCGGCGCGGGTCATTTCCGCGGGGTTCGCAGGCGACGGGGCAAGGCGCGAAGCCTTGCGCTCCTGGCGCTTCTTCTTGTCCTTCTTCGGCTTCTTGTTCTTGCGCGGGGCCATGTCCTCGTCGGCATCGGGGCCCGCGATCTGCGGCAGGCGCATGGTGAACGTGGACCCGCGGCCCGGGCGCGACCACAGCCGCACCTCGCCACCGTGACGCTGAGTCGCGTGCTTCACGATCGACAACCCGAGCCCGGTGCCGCCGGTGCGACGCGAGCGGGCCTCGTCGGCGCGGTAGAACCGCTCGAAGATGCGCTCGCGGTCGGCCTCTTCGATGCCGATGCCCTGATCCGAGACCGAGATCTCGACAACGCCGTCGTCGATGCGCACGCCGACGCCCACGCGGGATCCTCGCGGCGAGTACACGATCGCGTTCGCGATGAGGTTGCCCACCGCCTCGATGAGGATCTGCGCGTCTCCCTGCACCCAGGCGCCGCGGTCACCGCCTCGACTCAGCTCGACGCCCGCCGAGGCCGCCTGCACGGCGTGCCCTTCCACGCTCGTCGCAACGACCTCGTCGATCGCGACGGCACCGAACGTGCCGAACCCGTCGGAGGACTGCAGCCGGGACAGGCTCATGATGCGGCCGGTGAGCTGACCGAGACGCGCAGCCTCGGCCTGGATCCTGGTCGCGAACGCCCGCACCTGCGCGGGGTCGTCGGCAGCCGACTCGATCGCCTCGGCCAGCAGGCTCACCGCACCCACCGGAGTCTTCAATTCATGGCTGGTGTTGGCCACGAAGTCGGTGCGCATCTGCTCCAGGCGCTCCTGCTCGGTGATGTCGCGGATGATGAGCAGGTTCAGGCGCGGGCCGATGCGCTTGGCCCTTGCGGCGACCAGGCGCGGGTCCAGCTGGCGCCCGCCGCGCGCGAGGCGCATCGTCGCGGTCTCGGATCCGCCCTCGCGCACCGCTCGCACGAGCTGGCGCAGCTCGGGGTTCTCCAGCGTGGCGCCGACCTCGATGCCGAAGCGCGCAGCCGCCGTGCTCGCGGCCGTGACGAGGCCGGACGGATCGACGGCGCAGGCGGCGTCGTCCATGGCCGCCAGCACATCGGTGAGACCGTCCGGAAGGTCGGTGGACGCCTGCTGCTCCGCCGCAGTCCTCGCCCGCATCGCCGCCACGATCATCGCCGCGATGCCCGCGCCGATCGCGACCCCCAGCCCGAGGGCGAGCAGCGCGAGCAGAGTGCTGTCCATGCCCCCAGCGTAGAGGGCGTTCACCCTCCTGAACGGCGGGTGAACGCCCTCCGCACGCCCTCACGCGCTAGTGTTCACGAGCACGGCACCAGCCGTTAACCTTCGCCGAAGAGAATCGCCACGTGCGTGTCACGACCGTGACAGGCACCGTCCCGTGCCCGTTCTGCGGGCCGCCGTGCGACTCAGACCATCCGGTGCCCCGGGTCACAGAACGAAAGGTGCGCAGCCATGCGCGAAGTCTTCCACCAGTCCCTCGAGCATCTGCAGTCGCAGCTCGTCGAGATCGCCGACCTCGTGGCCGTGTCGATCGAGAAGGCCACCCGCTCGTTCGCGACCAGCGACGTCGCCCTGGCCGAGGAGGTCATCGCCGACGATGCCCGCATCGACGAGCTCGCCGTCGCGCTCGACGAGCAGGCCATCGAGATCCTCGCACGCCAGCAGCCCGTCGCCCGCGACCTGCGCATCGTCGTGACCGCGCTGCGCGTGAGCGCATCCCTCGAGCGCATGGGCGACATGTCAGAGCACATCGCCCAGCTGGCGCGCCTGCGCTTCCCCGAGCGGGCCATCCCGAAGGGCCTGAAGGGCACCTTCACCCGTATGGGCGAGCTGGACGTCGAGATCGCCCGCACTCTCTCCGAGCTGCTGCGCACGCAGGATCTGCGCTTCGCCGACGCGATCCGCAACGCCGACGACGACGTGGACGAACTGCACGCCAGCGTCTTCGAGAAGGTGCTCAGCGACAACTGGAAGGGCGAGGCGGGCGCGACGGTCGATGCCACCCTGGCCAGCCGCTACCACGAGCGGTTCGCCGACCACGCGGTCGCCGTCGCGAAGAAGGTCGTCTACCTGGCCACCGGCGACTGGGCCGTCGACGAGGAGGACATCGCCCTCGCCGTCGAGGCGCAGGCCGAGGCCGGATCCGGCCACGCCTGACCCCCAACCTTCGGAGATCCGCCCCTGCCGTTCCGATCGGGGCGGATCTTCTCGTTTCCGGCGGGCTGCGATCAGCAGGTCCCGGCGCACGCCCGAAACGACGGATCCCGCCCCGAGCCGGTCGGATGACCGGTTCGGAGCGGGATCGGTGTCGGTCCGGGGTTACTTCTTGCCCTGGTTCGCCACGGCTGCGGCGCCGGCCGCAGCGGCCTCGGGGTCCAGGTACCGGCCGGGGCCCGTGGGCACGTTGTTCTCGTCGAGCTCGTAGACGAGCGGAATCCCGGTGGGGATGTTGAGCTCGGCGATGTCGGCGTCGCCGATGCCCTCGAGGTGCTTCACGAGGCCGCGCAGCGAGTTGCCGTGCGCCGTGACGAGCACGGTCTTGCCGGCCTCGAGGTCGGGCACGATGGCCGACTCCCAATAGGGCAGCAGCCGGTCGATGACGAGCTTGAGCGACTCCGTGCGCGGAACGTCGCCGTCGATGCCCGCGTAGCGAGGGTCGTTCACCTGGCTGTACTCGCTCGCGTCATCGAGCGGGGGCGGCGGCACGTCGAAGGAGCGGCGCCACAGCTGGAACTGCTCGGGACCGAACTCCTCGAGCGTCTGCGCCTTGTCCTTGCCCTGCAGCGCGCCGTAGTGGCGCTCGTTGAGCCGCCACGAGCGGGTCACCGGGATCCACAGCCGGTCCGCGGCGTCGAGCGCGATGTTCGCGGTCTGGATCGCGCGGCTGAGCAGCGAGGTGTGCAGCACGTCAGGCAGGATCCCCGACTCCGCCAGCAGCTCTCCGCCCCGGCGGGCCTCGTTCTTGCCCTGCTCGGTCAAGCGGACGTCCACCCAGCCGGTGAACAGATTGAGTTCGTTCCATTCGCTCTGGCCATGGCGGAGCAGGATGAGGGTGCGCGTCATGTTCTCAGCCTAACGGCGTGCGCCGTACCGCTCCGAAGTCGGGTCTCCGCATGACGGAGATCGCTTATTCGACGCATAGCAGCCGCAAAGGTCGTGGTTCGACGGGCTCGAGAGAATCCTCCTGTCAGCCACGAGAGGATCCGGACATGAGCACCTTCCCCGACCCGACCCGCACTCCGCACGGTCCCGCGTATGAGGGCCGTCTGCTCGACCGCCCCGACGAGGAGGTCGTCGACCAGGGGGCGCCGTTCGACATCCGCACCCTGATGTCTCGCCGTGTGGTTCTGAGCCTCGTCGGGCTGGGTGCGGGCGGCGCGGTGCTCGCCGCGTGCGCTCCGATGGCTTCGAACGCCGCGAGCACTGCCGCCGCGACGGCGATGCCCACCGTCACCAGCACGCCGAGCCCTTCCGCGACGTCGGCGACCACCGCGGTGCCCGCCGCGGAGATCCCCGACGAGACAGCGGGGCCGTATCCCGGCGATGGTTCCAACGGCCCGGACGCCCTGGCCGAGTCGGGCATCGTGCGCCAGGACATCCGCTCCTCGATCGGCAGCGGCACCACCGCAACCGGCGTGCCCTTGACGTTCTCCCTGAACGTCCTCGACGAGGCATCCGGCGACGCGCCGTTCGCGGGAGTCGCCGTCTATGCCTGGCACTGCGACGCCTCCGGCGGATACTCGATGTACTCGTCGGGCATCGAGGACGAGACCTACCTGCGCGGGGTGCAGGTCGCCGACGCGGACGGACGGGTGTCGTTCACGTCGATCTTCCCCGGCTGCTACTCGGGGCGATGGCCGCACATCCATTTCGAGGTGTATCCGACCGCCGCCGACGTCACCGACGCGGCGAACGCCATAGCCACCTCGCAGATCGCGCTGCCGCAGTCGGCGTGCGAGGCGGTGTACGCGACGGCAGGCTACGACGGGTCGACGGCGAACCTGGCGCGGACGTCGCTCTCCGCGGACAACGTGTTCGGCGATGATGGCGGCGCCCTGCAGATCGCGGCGATGACCGGCGACAGCGCGAAGGGCTACACAGCGACGCTCACCGTACGCGTCGACACCCGAACGGCTCCGACCGCCGGCTCGATGGGCGGCGGGCCGCGCTGACCGGCACGAGGGGCTACGGACCCGTCGGCAGCGTGTGGACCGTCGGGTTCAGGTCTTTCCGGTACCAGCGGTCGGCGTACGGCCCGGAGTCGAACGCCTCCACCGAGCGGAAGCCGAGACCCTCGTACATCGCGCACGCCTCCACGAGGTCGGAACGGGTGTCCAGCCGCAGTGCGCGAGCGCCCCGATCACGAGCGACCTCCTCGAGCGCCAGGATCAGCCGGCGTCCGACCCCCTGCCCCCGCGCGGCCGGCATCGTGAAGACCTTGGTGAGCTCGAGGTCGCCCTCCACGAAGCGCGCCCCGGCGCAGGCGACGACGGCATCCCCGTCCCGGGCCAGAAGCAGGATCCCGGTATCGCCCTGGAGGTCGTCGTACGGCTCGTCGGCCAGGGCCGTGTCGCGTTCGCCGTCCGTGGCGGGCCTGCCGTGATAACGCGAGACCACGTCGATCAGATAGGTGCGCACGATGCCGTCCGCCTCCGCCGTCCCGGGGAACCCGACCTCGATCGTCACCACAGCGACAAGCCTAGGCGACGGGACCGGGCAGGATGGTCACATGGCGTCCTCTCCGCTCGGCAGGCCCACCCGGGGCACCACCGGCACCAACCGGCTGCGGCGCAACGACCGCTGGATCGCCGCCTCACTCGCGTTCCGCCGGGCAGCGGATCCGCTCGTCGTCGATCTGGGGTTCGGCGCCAGTGGCGTCACTGCGTTCGAGCTCGCCACGCGCCTCCTCCGAGTGCGCCCGGACGCCGAGGTGCTCGGGCTCGAACTGGACCCCGAGCGCGTGGCGACGGCGCAGGCCCAGCTCGCTGAGCTCCGCCACGGTGCGGGTCACTTCGCCGCCGACCTGCCGGTGTCGTTCGCACGGGGCGGGTTCGAGGTGCCGCTGCCGTCGGGGCGCAGGCCCGCGGTGATCCGCGCCATGAACGTGCTGCGGCAGTACGACGAGGCCGACGTGCCCGACGCCTGGGCGCGGATGGCGTCGCGCCTCGCACCGGGAGGGCTGCTCGTGGAGGGCACCTGCGACGAGATCGGCCGCATCGCGAGCTTCATCGACGTGGATCAGGACGGCATCCCGCAGCGCTTCACGCTGTCGCTCCGGCTCGCGGATCTGGAACGACCGTCGATCGTCGCCGAGCGCCTGCCCAAGGCGCTCATCCACCACAACGTACCGGGCGAGCGGATACACACCCTGCTCACGGACCTGGACCGCGAGTGGGAACGGGCGGCGCCCTTGTCCACGTTCGGGGCGACTCAGCGCTTCCTCGCCGCGGTGTCCGCCCTCCGCGCCGCGGGATACCCGGTCCTCGGCACGCGAGCCCGCTGGCGCCTCGGTGAGCTCACCGTGCCGTGGAACGCGGTCGCTCCGAGCTGAGCCGCGCCCGCCGCGAACTCACATCCGCTCGTATCGCGCGCGTGCGATGCAGAAGACCCCGTACGCGACCAGACCCGCCCCCACGGCGCAGAGCAGCGCGGGGCCGTAAGGCAGAGCGGTGATCCCGCGCAGCGCGGCGTCGAGCCCTGCTGCCTTGTGCGGATCCTCGGTGACCGACGCGATCACGAACAGCACCCCCGTCAACGCCACGGCGACGCCCTTCGCAAGGTAGCCGACCACGCCGAACAGCTCGATCCCCGCCCTTCTCGTTCCGGGTGGCATGCGCAGCTCCTTCGTGAACGAGCGGGTGATGGCGCTCACCACGAACCCGCCGCCGACCGCGACGACCGTGAGACCGATCACCACGAGCAGGATCTCGCCGCCGGGAGCCGAGAGGATCCGGGCGCTCAGCGTCTGCGAGCTCTGGGAGGGATCCGCGCGCCCGCCGGCCGCGTACACGACCGCGATCCCTGCGAGCACGAGGTAGACCGCCGCGATGCCGAGATTCTTGAGACGCCGTCCCCACTTCGTCGCGTCCTCCGCGGCGCTCGCGAGCATCGCGTCCGCGATCCGCCACACGGCGAGTGCGGCGAGGGCCGTGGCCACGACGACGAGCACCAGGCCACCGATCGCGCTGTGCCGCAACTGCTCCATCGCCCCGCCCTGGTCGGCCTTCCCGCCACCGCCGACCCCGATGGAGATCGCGGCCGCACCGATCAGGATGTGCAGGACGCCGAGCACCACGAATCCGATCCGGGCGACCCGCCGGAGCGTCGACGAACCCTGCGTCATCCGCGCCGCGTCCTTCGCCCGGTCGGACGCGTCCTCATCCGTGCCCATTCCCGCAGAGTAGGTCACGTGATCCCGCGGCGACAGAGGGTTGCGGTGCGCCCGTCGCTGTGCGTCGCGGCCCGCGCTCAGGGCGCCGCCCGTCTCCCCCGCTGCGCTCGGAGCGCTGGGTGACTCTCAGCGGCGCACTCACTCCTCGGGAAAATTCGCGCTGGTGAGCCGCAGCAGCGGACGTGCCTTGACCACGGTCTCGGCGTACTCGTCGTCGGGATCCGACAGCGAGACGATCGCGCCGCCGACGCCGTAGTCGATGCCCCCGTCGTGCACGACGAGGGTGCGGATGATGACGCTGAGATCCACGGCGCCGTCGAAGGAGAAGTACCCGAGCGCGCCACTGTACAGCCCGCGCGGGCCGCCCTCGAGCCCGTCCAGGATCGCCATGGTGCGCAGCTTCGGCGCGCCCGTCATGGAGCCGGGCGGGAAGGCCGCGCGCACGCAGGCGACGGGCGTGTCCGCGAGCCGGGAGCGCACCGTCGAGACGAGCTGATGCACGGTGGCGTAGCTCTCCACCTGGAACAGTCCGTCCACGTGCACCGAGCCGAGCTCCGCCGTGCGTCCGAGATCATGGCGGACGAGGTCCACGATCATCAGGTTCTCGGCGCGATCCTTCTCCGACGCGGCCAGTTCCGCGCGGATCCGCTCGTCCTCGGCCGCATCCGCACCGCGCGGGCGGGTGCCCTTGATCGGACGGGACTCGACCGCACCGTCCGTCGTGATCCGCAGGAACCGCTCGGGTGAGGTGCTCAGCACGCTCACCCCGCCGATGCGCAGGAACGCGCCGAACGGGGCCGGGTTCTCCGCGCGCAGTGCGAGATAGGCGGGGAGCGCATCGATGCGGACGTCCGCATGCAGCAGGTTGGTCAGACACGCCTCGTAGGTCTCCCCCGCCGAGATCTGCTCCTGCGCCTCGGCGATGAGCCGCAGGTACTCGGTGCGGGAGTGTCGCGCGGCGAGCAGGTGCGGCGCGGCAGACGGATCCGGATCCGGTCCGGTGACGTCGTCATCACTGGCGGACGATGCCGTCTCGATCTCCGCGATCCGCTCCGCCGTCCGGGTGAGCCAGGCCTCGTCGTCGAGGGCGAGCAGGTGGATCAGCCCCTCGCGGTGATCCACGACGACGGCACGATCGAGTCGGACCATGGCGGCGTCGGGCGTCGCAGCACGATGCCGGTGCGGGGATCCGCATTCGGCGCGCAGCTCGTAGCCGAGCGCACCGACCCAGCCCAGGGCGAACGGCAGATCGGCTCCCGCCGTGACGGTGCCCCCGAGCTCGGCGTCGAGCCAGTCGAAGAAGCCCGAGCGGATCGCGTTCTCGGTCTCGCCGTCGCGCACGGTCACGATGCCTGCGTGCACGTCGGCGAGCACCGTCGGCAGGTCGTCCCCGCCGCCCAGGATGGAGTACCGGGCGCGGTCGTCGCCGTCGCGGCCGCCGTCGAGCCAGACCGCCTGCGCCGCGTCGCCGAAGAGCCCGGTGAAGAGCGCCGCCGTGCCTATGCGCAAGGGCAGGGTGCGACGGAGCACGGGTCGGGGCGCAGGGCGCACCTGCTCCGTGGCGATCGGGCGCTCGCGCTCCGTCCCGTGCAGTCGTTCCTGCTCCCTCTCGTGCGGGCGGACCGCCACATCAGCGAGTACCGTCGCACCGGTGTCACCCCGCACCGCGTCCGCCCCGGGCGCGGGCAGCCGTTCTGCGAGAGTCGCCCGCGCGAATGCGACGAAGTTCGCCACCATGCGGGTGCCGTCGTGCGTGCCGATCGACTCGGGGTGGAACTGCACGCCCCACAGCGGCAGCTCGCGGTGCTGCACGCCCATGATCACGCCGTCGTCCGCGCGCGCCGTGACGACGATCTCGTCGGGCACCTCGTCGATCATGAGCGAGTGATAGCGCACCACTTCGACCGGCGACGGGAGCCCGCGGAAGGGTCCTGTGCCGTCGTGCGCGACCGGCGAGGGCCGGCCGTGCCGCGGTTCCGGCGCGCGTCGCACCCTGGCGCCGAAGGCGTGTCCGATGCCCTGATGCCCGAGGCAGACGCCGAGCAGCGGGATGCGACGCTCGGCCGCGATCCGGATCGCGTCGGCGCAGATCCCGAAGTCCTCCGGTACCCGAGGATCCCCCGGCCCGGGCGAGAGCACGATGGCGTCGTACTGATCGAGGACGGACGGTTCCCAGTCGGCCCAGTCGTTGTGCACGACGACCGGGGCCTGCCCCGCGACCGCCGCGATCTGGTGCACGAGGTTGTACGTGAAGGAGTCGTAGTTGTCGATCAGCAGGATGCGCAGGGGCCCGGGCGCGCCGCGCTCCGCGCTCGGAGCAGCGCCGTCCTCCGTGCTCTCCGACTCCGCGCCCACCGGAGGCACCGGATCAGGGCGCGTCGCGCGGATCCGGCGCGGACGGGCGGCGCGACAGCCGCGTCAGCCGGGGTACGTCGGCCGTCGCACCGGCATCGGCGGGGACGATGATCTCCTGCGCGGCAGCGATGTCACCGTCCGGCGTGCGGACCACGAGATCGCCCACCGGTGCGCGGCGCGAGAGGATCGCCAGGGCGATCGGCCCGAGTTCGTGGTGCCGCGCAGCAGAGGTGATGTGCCCGACCTCATCCTCGCCGGAGCCGTCGGCACCGCGTGCCAGGACGGGAGCACCCGCGGCGGGCAGAAGGCTTTCGCTGCCGTCCAGGTGCAGGGCCGCGATCCTCCGCGGCGGGTGACCGAGGTTGTGCACCTTCGCCACGGTCTCCTGACCCCGGTAGCAGCCCTTGTTCAGATGCACGGCGCTGCGGATCCAGTCGGTCTCGTGCGGGAGGGAGCGCTCGTCGACCTCGGCGGCCCAGCGGGGACGCCAGGCGGCGATGCGCAGGGCCTCCGCGGCGAGCGCACCGGCCCAGACGACCTCCGCGTCCGCGGCGAGCGCGCCGGCACCGGACTCATCGATCACCGCAGTGCGCCAGAGATAGCCGGAGCCGGGGTGCTCGCCGACGTGGTACTGGTGTCCGCCGGGCTGCACCGTCGGCCACGGATCGGTCCAGACCACGGCGGCACCGTGCGGGGCGATCGCAACGCGCTCGGCGCGCTGCTGGGCCCCGGAGCCGGCGAAGAACCCGACGACGAGCAGATCCGGACGCACGGCGACCTTCACGTCGGCGCGGAACACCATGCGCTGCAGCCAGGTGGCGAGAGCGTCGGCGTCGGCGGCATCGGCGATGAGCCACGTCGCGGAGCCGTCATCGAAGACCGCGGCCACATGCTCGACACGTCCCTGCGGATCCAGCACGAGCAGCTCGGTGCTCTCCCCCGCCCGAAGACGCGCGACCGACTGCGAAGTGATCGAGTCGAGCCAGGTGAGCCGTTCGGATCCGGTCAGCTCGATGACAGTCCGATCGCCGAGCGGTGCGAGCGCGTCACCGCGCTCCAGCGCGCGCTGCTCGCGGATCGGATCTCCGAAGTGCTGCGCGATATCGCCGTCCGCGATCACGCCGGGCAGAGAGGGGAAGCCTGCCACGATCAGACCTTCGCAAGACGGGCGGATGCGTGCGAGCGCAGCCCGGCGCCGAGCGCGGCGATGTCCCACGCCCACAGCAGGTGACCGTCGACCAGGCCGTACATGCGCGAGGCGGCGCCGTACTCCTTCGCGCCTTCGGCGCGCACGATCGCGTCGGTGGCGATGTCGATGCGGGGACCGTCGATGCGGCCGAGGTACAGCTCGAGCATGCCGTCCGAGTGCACGATGGACGCCTCGATCGCGAAGCCGCCCTCCGGCAGGCGCAGCGCCTCGACGTCATCCACCGTGCGCTGCGCGGTGCGCACCTCGCGGGGCGGCAGCAGCGCAGGACCCGGGTCGTGCGCGTCGGCCGGCCGCGTCAGGCGCCAGTATCCCGACTCGGCCACGAGCGCCACCGGTTCGCCGTCCTCCGGCGTGAAGGTCGCGGTAGCCGCGTAGTTCAGGAATGGTCCGCCGTCGTGGCTGAAGCTCACGCGATGTGCGAACTCGCCGCGGTAGCGGTGTGCGTCGTCGTCGCCGTCAGGTCCGGGGACTTCGTAGTCGATGACGCCGGTGCCTTCCCATACTCCGAGCAGCCACGAGAGCGGCACGATGTCGGCGGGCAGGTCGGAGGGGAGATCGAGCACGAGCAGCCTTCTCTCAGGAGATGTCGCGGGGCGGGCGCTGATCAGCGCTGGCCGCGGAACAGGTTGACCAGGACGGCCCCTGCGCAGAAGGCGATCGCGAGACCCGCGAGGACCAGGAGGCCGACGAAGAAGAGTTCGAGCGCGACGATGTCCATGTCTCTACTCTATGCCGTCCGCGGCCCCCGCAGCGCCGGGCGGCGCCGACACGGCACGCTGTCAGCTGCCGAACAGAGCGGCGATGCCGAAGCCCGCCGACACGATCCCCATCACGAGCAGCGCACCGAGACTCCCGGCCGAGACGCGAAGGATGAATCCCCGCGTCTCACCGCGGAACAGCTGCACGGCGAACGACAGCAGCACGCAGACGCCGAACCCGATCACGTACCAGGTCATCAGCAGAGCATCGGGCGCGAGCAGCCCGATCAGGATCGCGCCCACGGCGGCCGCGGCCCAGGTGACGACGAGCCCGACGAAGGGGCTGCGCGGAGCGAGGACGGGATCGGCCATGGGCCCATTGTCACCTATCCCGGCGATGCTCGCAGTCCTGAGTAAGGTGTCACCAGGAAAGGATCTGCGTGGCGCAACTGCTGGTGCTGACATCGTCTCCCGCTGCGGGGCCGGTTCTGCCCGCCCTCGAGCTGCTCGGCCATCGTGTCCGGGTGATCCCGGCGCAGCCCGCGGAGCTGGTGACCGCGCCCGATGCCGACGCCGTGATCGTGGACGCGCGCACCGACCTGGTCGCCGCGAAATCCCTGTGCACGCTGATCCGCACCACGGGCCTGCGCGGGCCGCTGCTGCTCGTGGTGACGGAGGGCGGGATGACCGCCGTGAACGGCGAATGGCGCATCGACGACGTACTGCTCACCGGCGCGGGCCCGGCCGAGATCGACGCCCGCATCCGTCTCGCCCTGTCCCGGGAGGCACCGGCGACGGAGCCCGTCAAGGTGCAGACCTCGGGCCTGACGATCGATGAGCAGTCCTATTCCGCCAAGCTCCGCGGCACCCCGCTGGATCTCACATACAAGGAGTTCCAGCTGCTGCACTTCCTCGCCACGCACCCCTCGCGGGTGTTCACGCGCGAGCAGCTGCTCAGCGAGGTATGGGGCTACGACTACTTCGGCGGCACCCGCACGGTCGACGTGCACGTGCGGCGACTGCGCGCCAAGCTCGGCGACCAGGAGCACATCATCGGCACCGTGCGCAACGTCGGCTATCGCTTCAACGTCGATGAGGACGAGACCCGCCCCGTCTCCCCCGGCACCCGCTGAGCAGGTCCCCGCCCAGGCCGGATCCGCCCGCGGGAGCGGATGACGAATCGGATCCCGATCCTGTTCACCTGCAGGCAACGTCCTCCTGCAATGATGGGGCGCATGATCGATCCCGCACTGGCAGACTCCGGACTCGGCGACGCCGAGGATGACGACTTCGACGAACTCGTCGCGCCGGACGACTCACTCCTCCCGGAGGACCGGTACCTCGACCGCGAGCTGAGCTGGCTCGCATTCAACCAGCGCGTGCTCGAGCTCGCCGAGGACGAGACCCTGCCTGTGCTCGAGCGAGCCAACTTCCTCGCGATCTTCGCGAGCAACCTGGACGAGTTCTTCATGGTGCGCGTCGCCGGCCTCAAGCGCCGCATCGTCACGGGCCTCGCCGTGCCCACCAACGTCGGCCGCGCCCCCGCCGACGTGCTGGCCGACATCTCGGCCGAAGCGCACAAGCTGCAGCTGCGCCATGCCGTCGCGTGGACCGGGCTGGTCCGCCCCGCACTGGCCGCCGAGGGCATCACCATCGTGGACTGGGACGACCTCGACGGCGAGGCCAAGGCCGAGCTGACGGACTACTTCCAGGCCAACGTCTTCCCCGTGTTGATGCCGCTCGCGGTGGACCCCGCACACCCGTTCCCGTACATCTCGGGCCTCTCACTCAATCTCGCGATCCGGATCCGCAACGCTCGCACCGGCCGGCAGGAGTTCGCGCGCCTGAAGGTGCCGCCCATGCTGCCGCGCTTCGTCGAGGTTCCCTCCGAGAACGGCCCGATGCGCTTCATCCGGCTCGAGGAGCTCATCGCCAACCACCTCGACGATCTCTTCCCCGGGATGGAGGTGCTCGACCACCACGCGTTCCGGCTCACCCGCAATGAGGACGTGGAGATCGAGGAGGACGAGTCGGAGAACCTCATCCAGGCCCTCGAGGCCGAGCTGCTGCGCCGGCGCTTCGGTCCGCCGATCCGCCTCGAGATCACCGACGACATGGACGATGTGACGCTCGACCTGCTGCTGAGCGAGCTCGACATCACCGACCAGGGGGTCTATCGCCTCCCCGGGCCGCTCGACCTGCGCGGTCTGTTCGGGCTCGGCCGGATCGACCGCCCCGACCTGCGATACACGCCGCACGTTCCCACGACCGCGCTGGCGTTCAAGCCGGGCGCGAACGAGCGCATCGACATCTTCAAGGCGATCCGCAAGGCCGATGTGCTCGTGCACCACCCCTACGAGTCCTTCACGACGAGCGTCGTGGCGTTCCTCGAGCAGGCCGCCCGCGATCCGCACGTGCTCGCCATCAAGCAGACGCTGTACCGCACTTCGGGCGACAGCCCGATCGTGCAGGCGCTCATCGACGCCGCCGAGTCCGGCAAGCAGGTGCTCGCGCTCGTCGAGGTGAAGGCGCGCTTCGACGAGGCGAACAACATCGTCTGGGCGCGCAAGCTCGAGAAGGCTGGAGTGCACGTCGTGTACGGTCTGGTGGGGCTGAAGACGCACTGCAAGCTCGTCAACGTCATCCGCGAGGAGGACGGCGTGCTGCGCAGCTACAGCCACATCGGCACGGGCAACTACAACCCGAAGACCAGCCGCATCTACGAGGACTTCGGTCTGTTCACCGCAGACCCCCAGGTCGGCAAGGACCTCACCCGCCTGTTCAACGAGCTCAGCGGCTATGCCATCGAGAAGAAGTTCAAGCGACTCCTGGTCGCCCCGCTGCACCTGCGGAAGGGGCTGCTCAGGCACATCGAGAAGGAGCGCGAGAACGCTCTCGCCGGAAAGCCGGCGCACATCCGGATCAAGGTGAACTCGATGGTGGACGAGCAGATCATCGACGCCCTGTACCGGGCGAGCGCCGCGGGCGTGCCGGTCGATGTGTGGGTGCGCGGCATCTGCAGCCTGCGCACGGATCTGCCCGGCGTCACCGACAACATCACGGTCCGCTCGATCCTCGGGCGCTACCTCGAGCACTCGCGCATCTTCGCGTTCCACAACGACGGCGATCCGCAGGTCTTCATCGGCAGCGCCGACATGATGCACCGCAACCTCGACCGCCGGGTGGAGGCGCTGGTGCGGGTCACCGACCCCGCGCACATCGAGGAACTGGTCGGGTTCTTCGACCTCGCGCTCTCGCCCGAGACGTCGTCGTGGCACCTGGGCGCCGAAGGCGAATGGACCCGGCGCGCCTTCTCCGAGGTTGGCGCACCGCTCATCGACCTGCAGGATAGGACCATGTCGCAGATCCAGAAGCGTCGTAGAGCACGGGCGGTGCGATGACCCCCAGCCCCACCGGCCCCTCGACCGCGACCGCGGACACCACCGGCATCACGATCGTCGCCGAGCGCCCCGATCGTGCCGTGTACGCGGCCGGCGGCCTGGTGTGGCGCGTCGTGGAGGACAAGCTGCGGATCCTGCTGATCCACCGCACCAAGTACCGCGATGTGACGCTGCCCAAGGGCAAGGTGGATCCGGGCGAGATGCTCGCGGAGACAGCTGTGCGCGAGATCTTCGAGGAGACCGGGATCCGGGTCGCCCTGGGGGCTCCGGTGGGCGTGTCCCGGTACACGATGGCCAACCGCAAGCAGAAGGTCGTGCACTACTGGGCCGCGGAGGCGACGGAAGAGGCCGTCCGGGCATCGGTGTTCGTGCCGAACCGCGAGATCGCCGCCCTCGAGTGGGTGAGCGTCAAGAAAGCGCGCGCCCGGCTCAGCTACCCCGTCGACGTCGAGATCCTCGACGCGTTCGCCAAGCTCGTCGACGACGGCGCTCTCCGCACCTTCCCGCTCATCGTGCTCCGGCACGCGAAAGCGGCGAGCCGCAGCGTGTGGCTGGGATCCGACGCCTCCCGGCCGCTGACTCCGCGAGGCCATGCGCAATCGAAGGCGATCGTGGGCCCGCTGCGCGCGTTCGGCGTGCAGAAGATCGTGTCCAGCGACGCGCGGCGCTGCGTCGAGACCGTCAAGCCTCTGGCGAAGTCGCTCGAGCTCAAGGTCACCAAGACGCCGCTGCTCAGCCAGGACGCCTGGGACGAGGGCGAATCGGACCCGCGCACGGTGGTGGGCAAGCGCGTCCGCGCCGGCAAGCCCACCGTGCTCTGCAGCCACGGCCCCGTGCTGCCCGACATCCTCCGGGAGATCGCGCTGGCCACGGGCACCATGCACGGCTCCTACCTCGGCAGCGCCTCGGCACTCGAAGTCGGCGCGTTCAGCGTCGTGCATCTGAGCGCCACCAACCCCGGATCCGGCATCATCTCGATCGAGACGCACCTGCCGAAGATCTGAACGGGCGCCGACCGCCGTTCACCCCCCGTTTACCTTCGATCTTTGATCGCGTAACAGACGCCGCCTATCGTCTGGCGTGGCCCTGCACCGGGCACACTCGACACAGCGAAGGACTTACACCGTGAAGCTCAACCGCATCACCACGATCGGCGCGGCCGGCGCGCTCGCCGCGATCGCACTGGCGGGTTGTTCCGCAACGCCCAGCAGCACGAGCAGCGACTCCCCCTCTGCAGCGCCGACCTCGAGCGCGATCACCTCGAAGATCGACGCCTCGCTGACCGGTACCCTCACCGCGGGTGGCTCCAGCGCTCAGGCGAACGCGCAGGCCGCATGGACCGCCGCCTACAACGCCCAGGTCAAGGGCGTCACCATCAACTACGACAAGTCGCAGGGCTCGGGCGGTGGCGTCACCAACTTCCTCAGCGGCGCCTACGACTTCGCCGGATCCGACTCCCCGCTGAACGCGGACCAGACCACGCAGTCGCAGGCGCTGTGCACCGAGGGCGGCATCAACATCCCCGTCTACCTCGACGGCGTCGCCATCGCGTTCAACATCCCGGGTGTGACCGACCTCAAGCTCAGCGGCGAGACCATCGCCAAGATCTTCGCCCTGCAGATCACCGACTGGTCCGACGCGGCCATCACCAAGGACAACGGCAAGGCGCTCCCCGCCGGCAAGATCACCACGGTGGCGCGCTCGGACGGCTCCGGCACGACGGCGAACTTCACCAACTACCTCGCTGCCACGCAGAAGAGCGTCTGGACCTTCCCCGCGGGCAAGGACTGGCCGGTCGAGGGCGACGTCTCCAAGCAGAAGGGCGGCTCGGGCGTCGTGCAGGCCGTCGAGGCCGGCACCGGCACGATCGGCTACGCGGACCACTCCGCGATCGGCAAGCTCCCCAGCGTCTCGATCCTGCAGGACGGCAAGGCTGTTCCGTTCAGCGCCGAGGCCGTCTCGAAGACCTTCGAGGTCGCCGCGGTCGATGCCTCCAACGGCGTCAAGGGCGACCTTTCGAAGAAGTTCGACTACTCGAAGCTGACCGCGGAGACCTACCCGATCCCGCTGGTCTCCTACGCCATCGCGTGCACGACCTTCAAGACGCCGGCGCAGGCCGCGCTCGTGAAGAGCTACATCGGCTTCGTCAGCAGCACGCTCGGCCAGCAGGTCGCCGCGAAGAACGCGGGTGCGGCACCGCTCCCGGACTCCGTCCTCAAGGCGGCTCAGGAGTCGCTCGCGACCATCAAGTGACCTTCAGGCCGGTCCGGGTCGGCTCTTCGGAGCCGACCCGGGCTGGGCTGGGCAGCCGACTCGCTCGGAGGCCCTGCCGAGTTCCCGTGCTGGCCCGATCCCCTCTCCTGCCACTGGCCGGAGCACAAAGAAAGACGCGACACATGCGAGATCAAGAGTGGCATCGTGACTGACGTCGCGCAGCGTGAGGACGCGACCTCCGTCGCCGCCGTAGGACTGGTCGGCAAGCGTCGGGCGGGCGACCGATTCTTCCTGGGGCTGTCGACGACCGCCGCCGCCTCGATCATGGTGATCCTCGCCGGGGTCGCGATCTTCCTGATCCTCAAGGGCCTCCCCGCCATCACGGCGAACTGGGAGACCAATGGCGACCTCGCCGGCTATCAGAACAAGCACTGGGGCAGCTTCTGGAACTACGTCGCCCCGATGCTCTGGGGCAGCATCTGGTCGGGACTGATCGCACTCATCCTCGGCGCTCCCGTCGCGATCGGCATCGCCCTGTTCATCTCGCACTACGCACCGCGGCGGCTCGCCAGCGCCCTCGCCTACGTGGTCGACCTGCTCGCTGCCGTTCCGTCCATCGTGTTCGGCCTATGGGGTGTCATCGTAATGCGCCCGTTCCTGCTGCCGCTCGCGGACTTCCTCAACCACTACTTCGGCTGGATCCCGCTCTTCGAGGGTCCTGTGTCGAGCACCGGCTCGACCATCCTCACCGGTGGCGTGGTCCTCGCCGTGATGATCCTGCCGATCATCACGGCGCTGACGCGCGAGATCTTCCTGCAGACGCCGCGGCTGAACGAGGAGGCCGCCCTCGCGCTCGGCGCGACGCGCTGGGAGATGATCAAGCTGGCCGTCTTCCCCTATGCGCGCAGCGGCATGGTCTCCGCGATCCTGCTCGGACTCGGACGGGCGCTCGGTGAGACGATGGCGATCGCGCTGATCATCTCGCCGTCGCTGCTGTTCTCGGTCAAGCTGCTCACCGACGGATACAACTCGCAGACGATCGCGGGAAACATCGCCCTGAACTTCCCGATCGCGACCGACGTGCAGCGCTCCGCGCTCATCGGCACGGGCCTGATGCTCTTCGTGGTGTCGCTCGCCGTCAACATGGTCGCGCGTGGCATCCTCGGCCGTTCCGAGCGCAAGGCGCGCACCTCGCCGAAGATTGGAAAGCGCGTATGACCGCCGTCAGTTCCGCCCCCGCGACGGCGCAGCCGCTGAGCCTCACCAGCGGTCAGCTGCCCCGCTGGATCGAACCCGTGCTCGCGATCGGCACGGCCGTCGTCGTGGCGGCCGTGCTCCTGGTGACCCAGCTGTTCAACCCTGCCGTGTGGCTCGTCCTCACCGCCGTGTTGTACCTCATCGCGATCAGCGTCGGATCCAGCATCGTCGAGGGTCGTCGCAAGGCCGTCGACCGCGTCGTGCGCGGGCTCGTGGTGTGCGCCTTCGTCCTCGCCGTGGCGCCGCTGATCTCCACGCTCTGGACCGTGGTGGCGCAGGGACTCAAGGTGGTGAACTGGGACTTCGTCACCAAAGTCGGCGGCACCATCTTCGACCCGAACACCCTCGCCGTGACGAACACCCCCGGCGCCCTGCAGGCCGTGGTCGGCACCCTCATCATCACCGGGATCGCCGCGCTGATCTCGGTGCCGATCGGGATCCTTGCCGCGGTGTACCTCACCGAGTATGCGCAGCCCAACAATCCGATGCGTCGCACGGTCACGTTCCTGGTCGACGTGATGACGGGCATCCCCTCGATCGTCGCCGGTCTGTTCGCGTTCTCGCTGATGGCCCTCATCGTCGGGCCGAAGGCGTTCAGCGGCTTCTCCGCCTCGATCGCGCTGTGCGTGCTGATGATCCCGATCGTGATCCGCTCCACCGAGGAGATGATCCGGCTCGTCCCGAACGAGTTGCGAGAGGCCTCCCTGGCCCTGGGCGTGCCGCGCGCGACGACCATCATCAAGGTGGTGCTGCGCACGGCCGCGAGCGGCATCGTGACCGGCGTCGTGCTGGCCGTGGCCCGCGTGATCGGCGAGACCGCGCCGATCTTCATCGCCGCGAGCTTCACCGACAACTTCAACGCGAACCCGTTCAACGGGCCGATGCAGACCCTCCCGGTGATGGCCTACACGGCCTACAGCTTCCCGGGCAAGGACATCGAGGCCTCGCAGGCGCAGGCGTGGGGCGCCGCCCTGCTGCTGGTCATCGTCGTCGTCATCTTCAATCTCATCGCTCGGATCGTCGCGAAGGCATTCGCGCCGAAGAGCCGCTAACTCAGGAAGGCACGCACCGTGTCCAAGAGCATCGAAGTCAACGATCTGAACGTCTTCTACAGCGACTTCCTCGCCGTCGAGGATGTGTCCATGAACATCGAGCCCCGCACCGTGACCGCCTTCATCGGCCCGTCGGGCTGCGGGAAGTCGACGTTCCTGCGGACCCTCAACCGGATGCACGAGGTGATCCCCGGCGCGACCGTCCAGGGCAGCGTCTACATCGACGGCGAGAACCTGTACGCTCCGGGCGTCGACCCGGTGCTGGTGCGCCGCCAGGTGGGCATGGTGTTCCAGCGGCCCAACCCGTTCCCCACGATGTCGATCAAGGAGAACGTGCTCGCAGGCGTCCGCCTGAACAACAAGCGGATCTCGGCATCGGATGCGAATGACCTCGTGGAGAAGTCCCTGCGCGGTGCCAACCTGTGGAACGAGGTGAAGGATCGGCTCGACAAGCCGGGCGCAGGGCTGTCCGGCGGCCAGCAGCAGCGCCTGTGCATCGCGCGCACCATCGCCGTCTCCCCGCAGGTGGTGCTGATGGACGAGCCCTGCTCGGCGCTCGACCCCATCTCCACCTTCGCGATCGAAGAGCTCATCACCGAGCTCAAGAACGAGTTCACGATCGTGATCGTCACCCACAACATGCAGCAGGCCTCGCGCGTGAGCGACAAGACGGCCTTCTTCAACATCGCGGGCACCGGCAAGCCGGGCAAGCTCATCGAGTTCTCCGACACGGCGACCATCTTCACCTCGCCGAAGGAGCAGGCCACCGAGGACTACGTCTCCGGCCGCTTCGGATGATCCCGGGCTGATCCGTCCGGCATCCTCGATATCGGCGCGTTGGCTCGGCTCCCGCCCGCCGGGTTATCCTGGCCGACGACCGAGGGGGATCCACCGTGACGATGCGCCGCTTCGCGAGCCTCGCAGCGCTGACTGCCGCCGCGGCCCTCGCACTCGCCGGCTGCGCGGGGCCGGGCTCCGGCGCTCCGGGCATCAGCACGCCGTCGAGTCCGCCGTCGGCGCCCGTCACGGGCGCCCTTCTGGGCGCGGGGTCTTCGGCGCAGCAGGGCGCCATCGAGTCCTGGTCCGCACGCCTCACCGCTGCCCACCCCGATGCTCACGCGACCTTCGACGCCCGAGACTCCGGATCCGGTCGTCAGGCGTTCCGTGAGGGCCGGGCGTCCTTCGCCGGCTCGGACGTGCCGTTCACACCCGAGGAGGTCACGGCCGGTGGCTTCGCGGCATGCGCCAAGGGCTCCGAGACGGTCGAGATCCCCGCGTACGTCTCCCCGATCGCGATCGTCTTCACCCTCCGCGGGGTCGACTCCCTGAAGCTCGATCCGACGACCATCGCGGGCATCTTCACGGGCGCCATCACGAGATGGGACGACCCCGCGATCGTCGCGACCAACCCGAAGGCGAAGCTGCCCGCGACACCGATCACGCCCGTGCACCGCTCCGATGCGTCAGGCACCACCGCCAACTTCACCGACTACCTGGATCAGACCGCACCCGACGTCTGGACCGCCGGCAGCGTCGACAGCTGGCCGGCGGGCCTCCGCGGCGAGCCCGCCGAGAAGTCATCCGGCATCGCCCTCGCCGTGCGAGGCGGCGAAGGCAGGATCGGTTACGTCGACGCGTCAGCGGCCGAAGGGCTGTCCTCCGTCATGATCAGAGTCGGCGATGACTGGGTGAAGCCTTCTGCCCAGGGCGCGAGCGCCGCACTGGATGCGGCAAGGATCGAACAGGGCCGCGCCCCCGGCGATCTGGCGACCAGGATCGATCGCGGAACCACCGCAGAGGGTGCGTATCCGGTGCTGCTGATCGGTTATCTCATCGGCTGCACGCGATATGAGAAGCCCGCAACCGCCGCGCTCGTGAAGGCCTTCTTCTCGATCGCCGTCTCGAATGAAGGGCAGAAGGCGGCTGCCGCTGCCACGGGCAGTGCGCCGATCTCCGACGAGCTGCGCACCAAGGCCCAGTTCGCGATCGACCTGATCGGCTAGCGCTGCCGCGGATGCGCGGGGCCGACGGCTGACATCCGCTCGTGTGGTTTCAGCGGTACTCGGGATTGGCGTCGTAGCCCCAGCGCTCCCCGTTGTTCCACGCCTGCCGCAGGTTCCCGTATGCGGGGATGCCGCCGGCATCCTTGAGGCGGCGGGCCGTGTGCAGGAGATTCCAGGTCATGAACGTCGTGTTCCGGTTGGTGAAGTCGCTCTCCGGTCCGCCGGATCCGGGATCCAGATAGCTCGGTCCCGGCCCGATGGCACCGATCCAGCCCGCATCCGCGGCAGGCGGGATGGTAAATCCGATGTGCTGCAGGCTGTACAGGATCGACATCGCGGCGTGCTTGACGCCGTCCTCGTTGCCGGTGATGATCGCGCCGCCCGTCTTGCCGTAGTAGACGTACTGGCCCTTGTCGTTGAAAAGGCCGCTCATCGCGTAGAGGCGTTCGATGAGCTTGCGGGTGATCGAGGCGTTGTCACCGAGCCACAGCGGCCCGCCCACCACCAGGATGTCGGCGGCATCGATCAGCGGCCAGATCTCATCCGGCCACGCGTCGCTCGCCCACCCGTGCTCGCGCATGTCAGGGTAGACCCCGGTCGCGACGTCGTGGTCGATGAAGCGGATGTCGTCGACGGTCACGCCCTGCGACCGCATCAGTGCGATGCTGCGATCCATCAGCCCCTGGGTGTGGCTGAGTTCCGGGCTGCGCTTCAACGTGCAGTTCACGAACACCGCACGAAGGTCGTCGTAGGCCGCGGGGGCGGCCGGCTGCTCTGCCATGTGGGCAGACTACGACCATCGCTCGCCGCGGAACAGTGCTGCGGGGAACGTCAGTCCCGCGCGGAAAGCAGATACGCGTTCAAGCCCGCGGTGAGCGCGCGATCGATCGCGAGCGGGCTGTCGTCGATCGCGGTGATCGGGGCGGCGAGGCGCACGCTGGAGACGAGCCAGGCCTGCTCCGCGGTGGCGAGGTCGGCCGTCGGCACCGTGGCGTACTCCGTGGCGAAGCCCTGCTGCTCGAGATGCGCGAACAGGCTGATCTGCGTGGTGCCCTGCAGGATGCCGCCGTGCGGCGCAGGCGTCACGAAGCGGTCGCCGAAGCGCAGGATGAGCGACGCCGTGGGCGCCTCCAGCACGACGCCGTCGGTGGTGACGAAGATCGCGTCGTCGGCGCCGCGATGGTGCGCCTCGCGCAGGGCCGCCATGTTCACCGCGTACGAGAGCGTCTTCGCGCCCAGCAGCAGCCACGGAGAGCGTTCGGCGGCGGCGCTGTCATAACCGCGGTCGAGGGTGACGACGCGGATGCCCTCCGTGCGTGCCGCTGCGAAGTCGCCCGCGGGGGCGGCGGTGACCCATGCCGTGGGCGCGGGCCCGTGGTCGACGCCCCGGCTCAGGATGAGCTTGATCACCCACTCCCCTGGGCCGCACTCGGCGGCTGCGATCGCGACCGCCTGACGCCACTGCTCGCGGTGAGGTTCGGGCAGGTCGCACAGCGCGGCCGAATGCGCCAGCCTCTGGACATGCGCCTCGACCTCCTGCGCGTGCCCGTCGACGACGCCGATCGACTCGAAGATGCCGTCGCCGCGCTGCGTGCTCAGCTCGCCCACGCTGAGCGCGGGCGCGCCCGGGTCGATCCGCCGGAAGCTGTCGCTGAAATCGGCCCGCTCCTCTTCGGTGGACTCGGCGGGGGTGATCAGCAGAGCGAAACGGGCAGCGGCCATAGGACGAGCTTAGGCCGTGCGTCGTGTCCTGAGCCGTGACGCCCCAGGCCCCGGATGACGCGATTCGACGGACGCAGGATGCGACGCGCCCGGGGTCTCGGCCGCCGGGAATACCTCCGGGTGCGACGCGTTACACTTGATCGGCCGGGCCGCATAACCCCGGGCTCCATTTTTCGCCGCTGCGAGCGGCCTTCCGCCGAGAGGCGTTCTTGCGGCCCGGCTTCTTCGTCTCCGGATCCGGTCCCGTTCGGGAGGGCTTCGAGGATCCGCTCAGTTCAGCGATCCGTCGCGCCAGGCGGCCGCGGAGGCGGTCAGGTCCTGCGCGAAAGCGCTGAGGCGTGCGGCGCGGGCGGTGAGGTCGCTCGCCCTGTCGGGCTCGGTCGGGTCGTAGTCGTCGGCGATGTGCGTCGAACCGGAAGCCTGCACGCGGCAGAAAGCCGCGGCGCGCTCGAGCGCGATCGCGAAGTCGCCGGAGAAGGCGCCGTGCAGGATGGTGTCGATGAGCGCGACGAGTTCTTCGGGACCGGCCGGCACCGGCGCGCCCGCGACCAGGGCGTCGACGGAGGGCAGCTCGATGCGTCCGCGTTCGTGCAGGAGCGCGGCAAGCGCCGGATCGGCGTAGATCGACGCCTGCACCAGATACAGCCGCCACAGGGTTCCCGGCAGAGACACCGCAGGGCTCTTCGCCCAGAGCTCGGCGATCTCGTCGATGCCGTGCTCGGTCGCGTACGCCACGAGTCGCTCGGCACTCACACCGCTGTCGTCCGCGCGCACCCGCGCCAGCAGGGCCGACGCCGTGGCATGCGCCATGCGCGTCTGCTCGGCCGGGTCGTGCGGTCCGAGCAGGTTGTCGAGCGTCTCCGGCGAGACGCGGACGGGGCGGTGGAAGGGTGCGGGCACCGACCCAGGCTACGCGCGGTGTCCGGCTCGGGCACCCAGTTGCGACCGATAGACTCGGGAGTACGGGCCTCTAGCTCAGTTGGCAGAGCATCGGACTTCAACACAATAGGAGCGCCTCGGAGGAAACTCCGGGGATGACACCACTCAAAGTCGGGGAACCCTTCCTGGGAGACCAGTTGGCAATCCCGAGCCAAGCCGGACGCGAGTCCGGAAGGTGTAGAGACTGGACGGGTGGCACCTACAGCGCAAGCCAGGGTGAAGGGACAGTCCAGACCACGAACGCCCTGAGGGCGGCGGCGAAAGCCGAAGTGGCAGGTTAATCCGCGGGTCGTGGGTTCGAGCCCCACGGGGCCCACCGTACGAAAGGCCCGGTCATCGCGACCGGGCCTTTCGCACGTCTGAGTTGTCCGTGACCGAGCGTATCGTGCAACTCATCACGCGAGGAGATATCGATGGACTCGGAGTCTGCACGTCCCGCCGCAGAGTTCAGCAAGCGCTGCGGCACATGCGGAACGATCAAGGCGCTCACGGACTTCAACCGAAAAGCCTCCCGTGCCGATGGACGTCAAGAGGTCTGCCGCGACTGCAATCGTGAGTCCTCTCGCCGGTACTATCGAGAAAATCGCGACCAGCACATCGCTACGATCCGGGCGCGCACTCTGGCTCAACGCGCCGAGAACCGTGCGTTCATCGCGGACTATCTCATAGCACATCCCTGTGTCGACTGCGGCGCGAGGGATCTGAGGATTCTGGATTTCGATCATCGCCCCGGCAGCGACAAACGGGACGCAGTCATGCAATTGGTGAGAAACGGGTTCAGCGCTGCAGTGCTCGTCGCGGAGATCGCGAAATGTGACGTTCGCTGCCGCAACTGTCACGCGATCGCCACGTATGAACGAATGGAATCGGATTGGCGCAGTGAGGCGATCGCGCGAGCAGCCGCCGGCTCCTGACCTTCAGGTCCGCTCTGCCGGAGCGACCAGTCATTCCGCGAGCGGCGCGCCCGCCTGACGCGCGAACAGGGCGATGGCGCGCTCGGCATCCGCGACGGAGATGCTGCCGCCGGCCACGATGTGCAGGCCGTAGGCGTCCTCGAGGGCGACGAAGTTCATCGCGATGTCCTCGACGGGCCCGGTCAGGTCGAAGTCGCCCGCTGTCACCCCCGCTTCCAGGATGCGGCGGTACAGGGCGAGCTGCTCGCCGTAGAGCCGCTGCACCAGCTCGTCGTGCAACGGCGACTTGCCCGCGAGCACGTCGAACTCGTAGAGCAGCCGCATGAGCGCATCATCCGGGCCGCTCGGCAGACCGGCGCGGACGGCGATCGCGAGCTGCTCGGCCGGACGCTCCGCCTGTGCCACGAGCGCCTCGCGCTCCTCGCCGACCCGGCGCATGCCCGCGGCGTGCGCCTCGACGAGGATCGCGTCCAGGTCCTCGTAGTAGTACAGCAACGCGCCCCGGGTGACCCCGGCCTGGTTCGCGACATCCGTCAGCGAGAGATTGCGCAGCCCGTGCTCGGCGGCGGCGTCGAGCGCCGCATCGACCACCTCGCGGCGGCGCTGCTCCTGGGTGCTGGGGCGTGCCATGCAGCCAGTATCGCAGTCCCGCGGGCGGATCCGGATCCGATTCGAAGAGTTTCTTGACATTTGAGTGAATTAATTTACTCTTGAGTCAAAGAACTCTTTCTTCGCGCCTCAGCGCGCGCCCACCCCGAGACGCTGGAGCAACGACATGGCAGTCGACACCCTCTACACCGGCGGACGCGTCCGCACCTTCGATCCCGCGCAGCCCTGGGCCGAGGCCGTCGGCGTCACGGGCGACCGCATCACCTATGTGGGATCCGCCGCGGAAGCCCCCTCGGCGCGGCAGACCGTCCAGCTCGAGGGCCGCCTGGTCACCCCCGGCGTCGCCGACACTCACAACCACCTGCTGCTCGGCTACGACGACCTCGCCGTCAGCCTCGACCAGGTGCAGAGCCTCGATGTGGTGCGCTCGCGTATCGCGGCGTTCGCCGAGGCGCACCCCGAGCTGGAGTGGATCTGCGCGGAGAACGCGCTCTACTCGGTGGTCGAGAACCGTCGCCCGAACGCCGACGACCTCGCAGGGGTCACCGACCGCCCCGTGTTCATCACGACCTACGATCAGCACTCGGTCTGGCTGAACCGTCCCGCGCTCGCCAAGCTCGGCATCCTGAACGGTGGCGACATCGCCTGGGGGAACCCCGAGATGGACCGGACCACCGGCGAGCCGACCGGCTGGGTCTTCGACTTCTACACCAGCGCGATGACCGTGGACGGGCTCGCAGAGCTGCAGCGCGACATCCCGATGTACTCCCCCGATCGCCGCTATCGCAAGATCGTGAACAGCCTGGAGATGGCCCGGCGCTTCGGTATCACGACCGTGGTCGAGCCGCAGGTCCCGCTTGCGGAGCTGCCGCTGTTCGATCGCGCCGAGCGCGAGGGCAAGCTGACGTCGCGCACCATCGCCGCGATCTACCACCCCGTCGGCGCCGACGGCGACTTCCGCACCCGCATCACCGAGGCGATCCGGGAGACGCCGCAGCACGAGCGATTCCGGCTGGGCGCCGTCAAGCTCTACGCCGACGACGTGATCGAGCCGCACACCGCCGCGATGCTCGAGGATTACGCGAACCGCCCCGGTCACCGCGGGCACACCAGCCTCGAGCCGACCGAGTTCACGAAGCTGTTCATCGAGCTCGACCGCCTCGGCTATCAGGTGCACACCCACGCCACCGGCGATTGGGGGATCCGGCTGACGCTGGATTCGATCGAGGCCGCCCAGCGGGCGAACGGCGCGCGCGACGCCCGCCACGGCATCGTGCATGTGGAGTGCCTGTCCCCGGAGGACCTCCCGCGCTTCCGCGAGCTCGGGGTGGTCGCGGCGATGCAGCCGCGGCACGCCTCTCCGGACCTCGTCGCCGGCACATGGATGGAGAACGTCGGAGAGGCACGCTGGGACCGCGCCTGGCGCTTCCGCTCCATGATCGAGTCAGGCGCCAGGGTCACGTTCTCCAGCGACTGGCAGGTGGGCGAGATGGATCCGCTCGTCGGCGTCTACAGCGCGATGACCCGCGCCCGCCTCGACGGCGGCGACCCCTGGACCCAGGGCGAGCGCCTCGACCTGGACCGCACCCTGGAGGCCTACACCAAGGGCGGGGCGGGAGCGTTCCACCACGAGGACACCCTCGGAATGCTCCGCACCGGATACCTCGCCGACCTCGTGGTGTGGTCGGGCGACCTCTACGCCATGGAGCCCGCGGAGATCCTCGCCCAGCACGCCGACCTCACCGTCGTGGGCGGCACCGCAGTGCACGACCATCGCGGCGAGCTCGGCGGAGCCGCAGCCCCGGCGACGGTCCAAGACCCGGGCGGGGCCGGACAGAGCTGCACCGAACCCGCCGCCGACCACCACTGCCACTCCCACAACGACTGAGGACGACCCGACACGATGTCAACGCTGCCATCCCACTCCGCCATCGCCGCCGGCGACGATCAGCTCGCCCACGCCGTCACGCACGAGCCGGGCGCGCTCCGGCGCACCCTGAAGCTGCGCCACCTGGTCTTCATCGGCCTCGCCTACATGGCGCCGCTCGCGGTGTTCGACATGTTCGGGATCGTCGCCGACCAGACCAGCGGCCACGTGCCGCTCGCCTATCTGGTGGTGCTGGTCGCGGTGCTCTTCACGGCGTTCAGCTACTCGCGCATGGTGCGCTTCTTCCCGATCGCCGGATCCGCCTACACCTACGCGAAGGAGACGATCCACCCGTCCGTGGGCTTCCTCGTGGGCTGGGCGGCGACCTTGGACTATCTGCTGCTGCCGATGATCAATGCGATCCTGTCCGGGATCTACATGGGCGCGATCTATCCCGGCGTGCCGTTCTGGGTGTGGGTGCTGCTCACCATCGTCATCTGCACTGCGCTCAATCTGGTCGGCGTGCGGCTCGCGGCCCGCATGAACGTGATCCTGGTCGGCATCCAGCTCGTCGTCGCCGTGCTGTTCGTCGTGCTGGCGGTCGTGAACATCTCGAACGGCGCCAATGACGCGTCGTTCACGATCCGCCCGTTCTTCTCGGACGACGTCCAGGCGGCCGCCCTCGCCGGCGGCGCCGCGATCCTCGCACTGTCGTTCCTCGGCTTCGACGCGGTCTCCACGTTGGCCGAGGAGGCGGAGCGTCCGACCAGGGACATCCCCCGCGCGATCTTCCTCATCGTGGCCGCGGCAGGGGCGTTCTTCCTCACCGTCACCTACGTCATGCAGACACTTTTCCCCGACGTGACGAAGCTGGAGAACATCGTCGGCGCCTCCCCCGAGATCGCGAAGTACATCGGCGGCGCCGCGTTCCAGGCGATCTTCGTCGGCGGCTACATGATGGCGGTGCTGGGCTGCGGCATCACGCAGCAGATGAGCGCAGCGCGCCTGCTCTACGCCATGGGCCGCGACGGCGCCCTGCCGAAGCGACTGTTCGGCCGGGTGAACCCGCGAACCGGGGTGCCCGTCGCGAATGTGCTCATCGTCGCCGCGATCGCCCTGACCGCGCTGTTCGTGAACCTCGCGCAGGCGTCGTCGATGATCAACTTCGGCGCGTTCATCGCCTTCACGTTCGTGAACCTCTCGGTCATCTTCGTGTTCTTCCGATTCATCACGAAGCGCACGATCGGATCCTGGATCGGCTTCGTCGTCGTCCCCGCGATCGGGGTCGTGATCAACGTGGCGCTCTGGCTCAGCCTGGACGGGATCTCGATGATCATCGGCGGCGCCTGGACGGCGATCGGGGTCGTCTACCTGCTCGTGAAGACGCGCGGCTTCCGTGCTGCCCCGCCCGACCTGACGGGTCCGATCAACGTCGGCATGTACGACTGATCATCGAGCTGGCACCGGGCCCGGAGCGCTAAGCCCGTCGAGCCCGGTGCCGGCGCACGGCGTCGCGGTTGGCACAGCGCACCGAGCAGTAGCGTTGCCGCCCGTTGCGCGTCACGTCCACCACGACGTGCGTGCACGGGGCCGCCGCGCAGCGCCCCAGTCGCGTCATCCCTCGTGTGACCAGGTGCAGTGAGGTGCCGACGGCGATCACGGCGCGCAGCACACGGGGCAGCGAATCCTCCTCGCCGCGATAGTGCAGGTGCCAGCCTTCGCCGTCGTGGTCTGTGAGCCGCGGGTACGCCGCCGCCGTGGCCATCTGCGCGTTCAGCAGCGATGCGCGCGCCCGCGCGGTCGCCGCGTCGACGACGCGCAGCCACTCGTCGATCACGACTCGGGTCGCGGGATGGTCCTGCGGATCGTCCGGGAAGGTCATCGTCATGCCGAACTCGCGGGTGCGCTGCTCGATGCCGGCGCGATCGGACGGCCAGTCGTTCGCGAGCGATGCCGCCATCAGAACCGCGTACTCGCCGTAAGGGTTGAGATGCATAGGAGCATTACATCATCGTGGAATCATGACCGCCGCATCCACCCCCGACACCGCATCGATCCCCCTCACGACTCCGGATCCGCTCCGACCCGCTCCCGCGCACGAGCATGCCTGGAGGACGCGGTCCCGGCACAGGACGTCCGACGGCACGCTGCTGTACGTCCGCTGCGTGACCTGCGGCGCGCAACGCGTGGATCTGCATGCCGCAGACTCTGCGGCTCCGACCGCGCTCAGCCGCACCCTCGGGGCCGGCGAGACCGACGGGCCGGCCGAGGGCGTCAGCCGGCCGTGAGCTCGACGAGCTTCCGCACCGTGCGGAGGTTGCGCGCGGTACCGGCGACACCCAGCGCGCGATCGAGCACCGGGCGCGTGAGCTTGCTGGAATGCACTCCCCCGGCGCCGAAATCGATCCACAGGTCGTTTCCGCGCAGGGCGATCCGTTCGCCGGGCTGCAGTCGCTCATTCAGCGTCTCGACCGCATCGGCCCGCGGCACTCCCTCGAGGAACATCGCGTGCAGCATCTTGTCGGCCGCAGCATCGGGGAACGGGTTCTCCTCGATCGCACGGACCAACTCGTGGTGCGTGCGCAGGATCACGGGCGTGTTCACGCCGAACGCGTCGTGAATCAGGGTCCGCACCTCCGCGCACACCGCCGGCGGATCCGCCGGGGCGTCGCAGATGACGTTGCCGCTGGCGATGTAGGTGATCACCGCGCCGAACCCCCCGCGGTCGTTCATGAGCGCACGCAACTCCGCCATCGGCACCTTGTTCGCGCCGCTCACGTTCACGGCGCGCAGCAGCAGCGCGCAGCGTTCGACGGTCATTCGGCGGAGCCGTCGGTCGGCTGGTCGGAGACATCCGCGGAACCGGCGGGCGCCGTGCCCTCGGCCGGAGCATCCCGTCGGTCGGCGCTCGGCACGAGCTCGGCCCCGGCATGCGCGAGCTCGGCGAGCGCTGCGGCGCTCGATTCGGCGCCGACGCCCGCGACGAGGTCGGTCAGGATCCGCACGTGCACGCCGTGTGCGATCGCGTCGGACGCGGAGGCGCGCACGCAGTGGTCGGTCGCGATGCCGACGACGTCGGCGGTGAGCACGCTGTGCGCGGACAGGATCGCGGCGACCGTCTCGTCCGTCTCCGTCACACCCTCGAACATGGAGTAAGCGGGCTTGCCCTGCCCCTTACGCACGTGGTGGGTGACGGAGGCGGTGTCCAGCAGCGGGTCGTAGTCGGCGCCCGTGGTGCCGGCGACGCAGTGCACGGGCCAGCTGTCGACGTAGTCGGGCGCCTCGGAGAAGTGTCCGCCGTTGTCCCCCGTCGCGTCATGCCAGTCCCGCGAGGCGATGATGACGTCGTAGTCGGCCGCGTGCTCGTGCAGCAGCGCGGTGACGCCGCTGGCGACCGCGTCACCGCCGACCACGGCGAGGGCCCCCTCCTCGGTGAAGTCGTTCTGGACGTCGACGATCAGCAGTGCACGGGACATGCTCCGAGCGTACGCCGGAACGACGAAACCCCCTCCGAGGAGGGGGTTTCCCGTCGAGTCGAACGCCCGATGTGCGGCGCACCCTGCTTCCTCGCCATGGAGCTGACTCGCCTGTCTTGTGCACGACGGAAGCGTTCCTTACGCTCGAGACAGCTCCAAGATCCACGCCGCGGCCCGCATCCGTGCCGTGGTCCGCCGTGTCTTTCGGTTCTGTCCGCGCCTGGGAAGGGCGACGATGATCCCTCGTCTCAACCATCCGTCCGATCTCGAGGATCTTCGGCGCCGGCTTCGCGCGACCCGCTGGCCCGAGCCGTGGCCGGAGGTCGGATGGGAGGCGGGGACTCGACTCGACGACCTGCAGCGTCTCGTCGCCCACTGGGCCGATGGTTTCGATGCGGACGCACAGCAGCACCGGATCGAGGCGCTCCCCTGGCGTTCGGCCGACCTCGATGGCACGCCTGTCGGCTACCTGCGCTTCGACCCTGTCACGCCGGGCTCCGCTCTGCCGATCGTCCTGACCAATGGCTGGCCGAGCAGCGCGCTCGAGCTCGTGGATCTGGCCGAGCGCCTCTCGAACCCCTCCCGTTTCGCGGGCGACCCGTCCGATGCCCGCACCGTCATCGTGCCGGCCCTACCCGGCTTCCCGTTCTCGCCTCAGCGACCGACCCTCACTGGACAGACGCACGAGCTGTGGCACCGGCTGATGACCGCCGAGCTCGGATTCCCGCGGTACATCGCACACGGCGGTGATCTCGGCGCCGGGATCACCTCCCGTCTGGCGCAGGCGCACCCCGAACACCTCGCGGGCATCCATCTTCTTGCCGTGGCGGCACCGCGTGAGGTCGACTCCGAGAGCCTCACCGATGACGAGCGCGACCATCTCGAGCGCGTGCAGAGATGGATCTCGACGGAGGGCGCCTACCAGCACCAGCACCAGACCCGCCCGCTCACGCTCGCCCCGGCGCTCTCCGACTCGCCGGCCGGGCTGCTCTCCTGGATCCTGGAGAAGCACCGCGCATGGAGCGACTGCGGAGGAGTCCTCTCGACCCGATTCTCAGATGACTATCTCCTCACCCTCGCGTCGCTGTACTGGTCCACGAACTCGATCGCGACCTCGCTCCGGCCGTACTACGAGTTCGCCGCAGGACTCACGACTCGGGTCGACCGCGTTTCGGTGCCCACCGCGGTCGCGCTCTTCCCGTTCGACCTCGCCCGCCCTCCGCGCAGCTGGGCGGAGCGCACCTATGACGTCGTGCGGTACACCGTCATGCCCCGTGGCGGGCATTTCGCGCCGCATGAAGAGCCGGCGCTCCTCGCCGCGGACATCACAGAGTTCGCTCGGTCCCTGCCCCGGGTCGGCTGACCGCACACCGCAGCAGGAGAGGACGATGTCAGCACCGGTGCGACCAGGCCGAACGACGAAACCCCCTCCGAGGAGGGGGTTTCCGGTCGAGCCGCCCAAGGGAATCGAACCCTTGACCTTTTCATTACGAGTGAAATGCTCTGCCGACTGAGCTAGGGCGGCGCACACCCTGGTGGATGCGCATGCGGGCGAACCGCACGATCAACGATCTTACCCTGTCCGCGGGCGTGCTGCGAACCACGCGCACCCCGGGCGCGGCCCGGTCACGGCGACCACCGTCTCCGTGCGGATCCGGCCGTGACGGCAGGATCTCGCTACTCGCAGCGGATCCCCGCCTTGTCCGGCACGGTGCCGTCCACGAAGTAGGCGTCCACGGCATCGTCCACGCACGAGTTGCCCTTGTTGTAGCCGGTGTGCCCCTCGCCGACGCGGGTGATGAGGATGCCGCCCTCGAGCTGCTTCGCGAGCGACTCGGCCCAGGTGTACGGGGTGGCGGGGTCATTGGTCGTGCCGATGACGAGGATGGGACCGGACCCCGCGGCGGCGATCTCGCCGCGCTTGCCCGTGGGAGGGTACGGCCACTGCTCGCACGGGTCGGGACCATCCCAGTACGGGGCGATGGTCGGAGCCTCGGCCTTGATCTTGGCATCGGATGCCGCCTTGGCCGCCGCGTCGTCCTCCAGGGGGTAGTCCATGCAGTTGTACGCCCGGAACGCCTCGGTCGAGTTGTCGGAGTACTTGCCGTTCTCGCGGTTGTTGTAGAAGTCCGCGAGCTGGAAGGCCACGGAGGGGTCGCCCTTCAGCACTGCCGTGAGCGACTGCGTGAGATACGACCAGCTGTCCTGCGAGTACAGCGCCGCGACGATCGAGGTCATCAGGGAGTCCGCTCCCAGCATGCGGCCGTCGGTGTTCTTCTGCGGTGAGCGGTCGACGCTCGCGAGGAGAGCGCCGAGATCTTTCATGGCGTCGTCGACCGTGCCCTGGAAAGGGCATTTCTTGCCCTTGAGGCAATCAGCCATGTACGCGCGCAGGGCGGATTCGAATCCGATCGCCTGCGTCGTGCTGACATCGAGGTTGGAGACCGCCGGATCCAGGGCGCCGTCCAGCACCAGGTGGCCCACGCGCTCCGGGTACAGCTCGGCGTAGGTGGCGCCGAGGAACGTGCCGTAGGAGTAGCCGAGGTAGTTCAGCTTCTTGTCCCCCAGCACGGCCCGGAGCAGATCCATGTCACGCGCGGAGTTCACCGTGGTGATGTAGGGCAGGATCCCATCGCTGTTCTGCTCACAGGCGTCGGCGAAGTCCTTGTTGGCGTTCTTCTGCGCCGTGGTCCACTCGTCGCCGCCGCGCGCGCCGGGGCGGATCGAGTACAGGTAGTCGTCCATCTGCGACGCGTCGAAGCACTTCACCGCGGTGGAGGATCCGACGCCGCGAGGATCGAAGCCGATGACGTCGTAATTCTTGATGAGGGTCGGGCTGACCGCGTAGTCCAGGCTCGACTTGATCAGGTCGAGACCGCTCGCCCCGGGTCCGCCCGGGTTGGTCAGAAGAGATCCCTTCGAGGCGCCGGTCGCTCGATGACGCACCACGGCGAGGTCGAGAGTCCCCTTGCCGGGGTCCTCCCAGTCGAGCGGGGTCTTCACCGTGGTGCAGTCCATCCCAGCGCCGCACCCTGACCAGCTCAGCTTCTGCCCGTAGAACGGCTTGAGGTCTTCGGCGATGCCCGAGGTGTCGGGGGTCGCGGTCGGTCCGGCTGACGTGGGGTGGGCCGGGATCATCGCATACAGGCAACCGGACAGCGCGATCGCAGCGACGACGAGACCCGCCACCACCACTGAGGCGCGACGCAGGCGCGAGCGGGAACGGGTGTTCATGGTCTCCTCCCGCTCGTGACGGTCACGAGCAAGCTCTCAAGGGCGAGCACGGGAGCGACGTTGCGCTCCAGCGCTTCCCTGGTCTCGGCCAGATGATCCAGCACGATCAGGGTGCGCTCCGGCGCCCACGCGGCAGCGAGGGCGGCGAGTTCGGGCGCGAGTTCTTCGTTGATGAGCGCGTCACCGCGGCCGAACTGCAGCATCACCACATCCCGGAACAGCGACTGCAGGTCGGTGAGGACCCGATCGAGGCCGTCGCGCACGCTGCGCTTGGCGCGCTGCTTCTGCTCGTCCTCCAGGGCGTTGATCTGCGAGCGCACGGCGGGCGGCACGGCCTGACCCTCGGCGATGCCCACCGTGTGCAGCAGCACGCGGCGCTCGGCGTCGTCCCGCTCGGCGGTGAGGGCCTTCGCGTCGTCCGTCGCGGCCTGCACGATCTGCCCGGCGACCTCGACGGCGTCGTTGACCCCGCGCGCGCTCAGCACGGCGCGCAGAGTCTGCTCGCGGCGAGCGCGAGCGGCCTCGTCGGTCGCGAGCCGCTGCGCCATGCCGATGTGCCGCTGAGCGTGCCGGGCGGATTGCTCCGCCACGACCGGATCCGCCCCGGTGCGACGCACGATGAGCTCGGCGACCGCGGCCACATCGGGCTCGCGCAGCCGCAGCGAACGCACGCGGGAGCGGATCGTGGGCAGCAGATCCGCCTCGCTCGGCGCGCACAGGATCCAGACCGTCTGCTCGGGCGGCTCCTCGAGCGCCTTCAGCAGCACGTTCGAGGTGCGTTCGGTCATGCGATCGGCATCCTCGACGACGATCACGCGATACCGCCCGCTGGACGGGCCGAAGTACGACCGTTCGACGAGCGCGCGGGCCTCGGCGATCGAGATGATCACCTTCTCCGTGCGGAGCACCGTCACGTCGGGGTGGGTGCCGGCGAGCACCTGACGCATGGTCTGCTCATCGTCCGGCCCCGAGGCGATCAGCGAGGCGGCGAAGGCCGTGGCGAGCGTGGACCGGCCGGATCCGGGCGGACCGGTGATGAGCCATGCGTGCGACATCGCCGCAGGGTCTGTGACCGCGGCCTGCAGTGTCTCGACCGCGGCATCCTGCCCCCACACGTCCGTCCACGGAAAAGGAGCGAAGACGGTGGCCGACATGCGGTCAAGCCTAACCGCGGGGAGCGACATTGCGCGCCCTGTGCACAGGGCCCGCGGCTCAGTTCAGCAGCCTCGCCACACGCGCACGCACCGCTTCCGCGATCGCGTCCGGGTCCTGCGCGGCGTCGACGACGACGAAGCGCTCCGGTTCGGCCTCGGCAAGGGCGAGGAAGGACGCACGCACGCGCTGGTGGAACTCCTCCCGCTCGGCTTCGAGCCGGTCGAACGGCTTCTCCGCTGAATCCAGCCGGCGCCGTGCGGTGGCGGGATCGAGGTCGAGCAGCACGGTGAGGTCGGGCAGCGCGCCCTCGGCGCCCCACAAGGAGAGCCCGCGCACCTCGTCCGCGTCCAGCACGCGGCCGGCCCCCTGATACGCCACCGAGGAGTCCAGGTAGCGGTCCTGGATCACGACCTCCCCGCGCTCGAGCGCGGGGCGCACGACGGTGGCGACGTGGTGGGCGCGGTCGGCGGCGTACAGCAGCGCCTCGGCACGAGGGGCGATGTCACCACGGTGGTGCAGCACGATGTCGCGGATCAGCACGCCGACCTCGGAACCGCCGGGCTCGCGCGTGCGCAGCGTCTTCCAGCCCTGCTCGTGCAGCCAGCCCTCCAGGAGCCCCGCTTGCGTGGTCTTGCCGGAGCCGTCGCCGCCCTCGAGGGTGATCCAGAGGCCGCGGCCCCCGCTCACGCGCCGGCCTGCTTCTTCGCCGCGTTGGCGGCTCGGGTGGCGGCGGCCTTCTTCGCGGCGGCGGAGCGGGCGGCGGCCTTCTCGTCGTCGGTCTTGGCCGCCACCTTCCGTGCCGGAGCCTTCTTCGCTGCCGCCTTGCCGGGGGCCTTCTTCGCCGTGGTCGTCTTCTTCGCAGCGGCCGCCCGGGTTCCGCGCTTGGGCGCCGGCCCCTTCGCGCGCTTGTCGGCCAGCATCTGCACGGCGATCTCGAAGGTGATGTCCTGCACCTGCTGTCCGCGCGGGATCGTCACATTGGTCTCGCCGTCGGTGACGTATGCGCCGAAGCGGCCGTCGCGGATCCGGATCGGCTTGCCGCTCACGGGATCCGCCTCGAACTCGGCGAGCGCACTGGATGCGCGCCGGGCGCCGTACTTGGGCTGCGCGTAGATCGCCAGCGCCTGGTCCAGGCTGATGTCGAAGATCTGCTGCTCGCTCTCCAGCGAGCGCGAGTCGGCGCCCTTCTTCAGGTACGGCCCGAATCGGCCGTTCTGCGCGGTGATCTCCTCCTCCGTCGCCGGATCCACGCCCACCACGCGCGGCAGCTCGAGGAGCTTCAGCGCCGTGTCGAGGTCGATCGTGTCGACCGACATCGAGCGGAACAGCGAGGCGGTGCGCGGCTTGGGCGCCGCCTCCTTCTTCGCGCCCCGCTTGGGCTTCGGCGCTTCGACGACCTCGCCGGTCGCCTCATCGACCTGGTCATCGTCGGAGACCGGATCGTTCTCCTGGATGTACGGGCCGAATCGGCCGTCCTTGACGACGATCACCTTGCCGTTGTCAGGGTTCTCCCCCAGCACGCGGTCGCCCGCGACGGGAGCGTCGATGAGCTCCTGCGCCTTGGCCGCGGTCAGCTCGTCGGGAGCCAGATCCTCCGGCACGTTGACGATGCGCGGCTTCGCGTCGGGGTGCGCCGGGTCGGCGACCTCGAGGTACGGGCCGTACTTGCCGAACCGGAGCGTGGCCGTGTCGGTGATCCGCGTCGCGTTCAGCGCCCGCGCATCGATCTCACCCAGGTTGTCGACCACCTGGCGCAGGCCCACCTGGGTGTCGTTGCCGTAGTAGAAGGAGTGCAGCCACTCGATGCGCTTCTGCTCGCCGCGGGCGATCGCGTCGAGGTCGTCCTCGAGCGCGGCCGTGAAGTCGTAGTCGATGAGATCGGCGAAGTGCTGCTCGAGCAGCCGCACCACGCTGAACGCCATCCACGTCGGAACGAGCGCCTGACCGCGCTTGGTCGCGTAGCCGCGGTCGATCACGGTGCCGATGATGCTGGCGAACGTCGACGGGCGCCCGATGCCGTGCTCCTCGAGCGCCTTGACCAGCGACGCCTCCGTGTAGCGCGGCTTCGGGGTGGTGCGGTGCGGCTTCGCCTCGGCCTCCGCGACGCCGAGCACGTCCCCGACGGCGACCGCAGGGAGCGACTGGTTCTCCGCGGCATCGGCGGCGTGGCGCTTCTCGTCGCGTCCCTCCTCGTACGCCTCCAGGAATCCCTTGAAGGTGTACACCGTGCCGGACGCGGTGAACTCGGCCGTGCGCCCATCGGCATCGACGGCGATCGTCACCGTGGTGGTCTCGTACTTCGCGTCCGACATCTGGCTGGCGACCGTGCGCTTCCAGATCAGGTCGTAGAGACGCGACTCCTCGCGATCGAGCTGCGACGCCACCGAAGCGGGCGTGCGGAACTTCTCGCCCGACGGCCGGATCGCCTCATGCGCCTCCTGCGCGTTCTTGCTCTTGCCCTTGTACACGCGGGGCTTCAGCGGCACGGCCGCATCGCCGTAGAGCGCGACCGCCTGCGACCGGGCCGCCTGCACCGCCTGGGTGCTGAGAGCGACCGAGTCGGTGCGCATATAGGTGATGTAGCCCTTCTCGTAGAGACGCTGGGCGACACTCATCGCCTGCTTCGCGCTCATCGAGAGCTTGCGCCCCGCCTCCTGCTGCAGCGTGGAGGTCGTGAAGGGGGCGTACGGGCTGCGGGTGCCGGGCTTCGCCTCGACCTTGGTGACGGTGCCGGATCCGACGGCGTCGACGGCGGCGGCGAGCGCGGCGGCCGCCTTCTCATCGAGGATGACGACCGCCCTCTTCAGAGCGCCGTTGTCGTCGAAGTCCGTGCCGCGGGCGATCGCGCCGCCGTCCAGGCGGACCAGACGCACCGTGAAGGCCGAGCCCGACGCGGATGCCGTGGCGTCCACATCCCAGTACTCGGCCGAGACGAACGCCATGCGTTCACGCTCGCGGTCCACGATCATTCGGGTGGCAGCCGACTGCACGCGGCCCGCGGAGAGGCCCGACTTGACCTTGTACCAGAGCACCGGCGAGACGTCCCACCCGTACAGGCGGTCCAGGATCCGGCGGGTCTCCTGCGCGTCGACGAGCGCGAGGTCGAGCTCGCGGGTGTTGCCGACCGCGGCCTGGATCGCATCCTTGGTGATCTCGTGGAAGACCATCCGCTTGACCGGCACCTTGGGCTTCAGCGTCTCCAGGAGATGCCACGCGATGGCCTCGCCCTCGCGGTCCTCATCGGTGGCGAGCAGGAGCTCGTCGGCGGTCTTCAGCGCGCGCTTCAGCTCGGCGACGGTCTTGGTCTTGCGATCCGAGACCACGTAATAGGGGTCGAAGTCGTGGTCGACGTCGATCGAGTACTTGCCGTACGCCTGCTTGTCAGCGGCCGGGATGTCCTTCTTGTCGGCCAGGTCACGGATGTGACCCACCGAGCTGAGCACCTCGAAGCCCTCGCCGAGATAGCCCTGAATGGACCTCATCTTCGTCGGGGACTCGACGATGACAAGCTTCTTGCCTTGCGCCACGGGTGCGTCCTTTCGTCGAAGCACACCATACACACCGCACCGGAGTCGGGGACTCAGCACGATCATCCGTCGCCCGCAGGAAGTTCGGGTGGTCCTGCACGGGATCCGGCGACGGCCGGGAATCCAGCGTACGCCGCCGCGACGTGCACGATGACCACAGCGCCCTCGATGCGACAGTCCTGCAGAGCCGCCTGGTGCGCCTGCGCGACCCGGGCGGCGAGGGCGCAGGGGTCATCCGCCGCGGGGATCGCTCCCGAGAGCGTGTCGGCCGCGGCCAGTGCTGCGGCGTCGGCGGCCGCGGCCATCCGCTGCGATGTCGCACCGGCCCCGCCGATCATGGCAGCGCCGAGCCCGAGCACTGCCGTCACGGCGATCCCGCCGACCGCGAGTGCGGAGCCCGCCATCACCGGCCCCCATCCAGGGCACACCCGGTCGCATGGATCGGCACGGCGATTCCGCCGAGGATGCGCGTCTCGGCGGACGCAGTGACGCACACCAGGTCGTCGGATCTGCTCACCGCGATTCCCGCCGCCGGATCCGCTCGCGCCACGGCAGTCCCGGCTCCCCCCGCTTCGTCCCCTCGCCCGAGGATGCGCGCAGCGTCGGCCACCGCATCCTGCAGCGCCACCATGCGCATGCCCGCACCCAGCGCGCCGACGCCGAGCAGCAGCGTCAGCACGACGATCGGCAGGGCGACGGCGAGCTCCGCCGTCGCGGACCCGCGCTCCCGATCGCGGTGCGCAGCCCCGGCCGGGGCATGCCCGCGACCAGGACGGCGACCGAACGGGCTCCGCGGCGTCATGCCACCGTCAGCGCACGGCGCACGAGATCCGTCAGGATCCCGCGCACCTCATCGCTGCGCATGATCACCGCTATCAGTACGTTGCCGACAAAGTCCTGCGCCCAGGCGCGCGCACCCGCCTCGCCGTGATCGGATCCGCAAGCATCCCCTCCACGGACACCGCCGCCCGCTCGAGCAGCACCGCGTACCGCACCGGTGTCATCGCCAGCTCGTGCCGGATCCGCATCTCCTTATTGCTCGACCAGCCAGGGTGGGCGGCCTCGAACGCGAGGAGTTCGCTCGGTCTCACGGGATCCACAGTTCCTCGTCGTCGTGGTCGATGTCCGCATCCATCCATGCCGTGCGATCGACAACGACAGATCCGAAGCTGCACGCGATCGCGCCTGCTGGGATCGGATACGGGCCGTCGCACGGCGGGTGGTATTCGATCATGTCCTCTGCAGTGACCGGGAACTCGGTGACCAGGGGGCGTCCGTCCTTGCGCATGAGGGTGATGCTCGCACCAGGCACGGACATAGGGTGACAGCATGCAGAGCGGGATCCAGGACGACGGGCTCGGCGCCGAGGTCTGCCCGATCTGCGGCGTGGTGCTGCGTGACGAGGGCGGCGCCCTGGCCTGCCCCGAGCATGGCGTGATCGTTCCTCGACCGACCGGGGTCGTGATGCCGGCCGAGTTCGACGGGCCCGACTTCCACGATGTCAGCGGCGCGGCGTAGCCTCCCGGCATGCCCTCCCACCCGCTCGCGCCGGACACCATTCTCAGCATCCAGATCGGATGCGTGATGACTCGAAATCAGTACGCCCAGGATCCCGCGCCCGTGATCGCTGAGCTGTACGCGACCGCCGGCGACCGGATCGACCTACTCGCCCAGGAGGTCGGCGAGTTCATCGGCTTCTACGACGACCAGTACCGGGCCACGCTCGTCAACGCGCTGCGCACGCTCCCCCTCGACATGGACGACGCGATCAAGCTCGGCCAACACCGCCGCGGCCTCAGATCCCACAGCACCTCCGGATTCCAGGCCCCCGCCGGTGTCCGCGACCTAACGTAGCGTCGCCCCGTGGGAACGAGCCAGCGCGAAGCCTCGGCGGCAGCTGACCACTTCCTGCTGAAGGTCGCCCGCGAGAACCCGCTGCAGACCCTCACACCCAAGGAGCTGCAACTAGACAGCACCCCCGTCACGATCTACCCGCAGCCGATCCGGGCGAAAGCGTGGGTGCGGTTCGCGGCCATCCCCTACGAGACAGACTGCTGGATCCATCGGACCACGGCGACCGCCGCGGGGATCTCGTTCACGATCCGCGACAAGACGTTCCGATGCTGGGTGTGGGGCAACGCCGTCACCGTCTCCGAGGCCCCCGCCGAGGCTCTCTCGCCGGGTGTCGGCCGCTCGGCGTAGGGTGGCGGCCATGTGCGGACGATTCGCGATGGACGCCAAGACCGACGAGCTCATTCAGGAGTTCGTCGCGAATGGCGGGGATCCTCAGGAGTGGTGGAAGGAATGGCACGGCTCGTACTCGATCGCTCCCACCGACTCGGCGCCAATCGTTCGGGATCGCGGTGACGGCCGGTTCCTCGAGCTCGTGCGGTGGGACTGGGAGAAGCCGAAGAACATGCGCCCCGGCGCCCCGCTCATCAACGCCCGGGTCGAGAAGCTCGCGGCCGGGTTCTGGGCGCCGGCGTTCACCGCGGCGCGCTGCGTCGTACCCATGCGGGGCTACTTTGAGTGGACGGGCGAGAAGGGTGCGAAGGTCCCGCACTACCTCCACGGCGACGGCCTGCTCGCCGCAGCCGGCCTCACCTGGTCGATGGACGTGCGCGGCGAGCAGACCCGCTGCTTCGTCGTCGTCACCCGTGAAGCGCGCGACGCCGGCGGGGAGGTCCACGACCGGATGCCCGCGTTCCTCACCCCCGACGCGATGGACGCCTGGCTCGAACCGGTGAAGCTCGACCGACCCGGCCGCGAGAACATGCTCGCCCTCCTCGACGGATCCTCCACCGCGATCGCCTCCACGATTGAGCAGTACGTCGTCGACCGGAAGGTGAACAACGTGCGCACCGTCGACCGTGATGACTCGACTGTGATCCAACGCGCCGGTTAGTGCTCAGAACCCACCCGGAAACACCGGTGCAGGCTGTTGGACCCGCTGCTTCATCCATGCACGACCAAGGTGGTTCTCGATGATCTTGGCCACTCCCGACATCGTGAAGGTGTGCATGTACGCGTGGTGGACAGACAGCACTGCATCTTGCAGCTGATCGTCAGCCTCCAGGTCATCGATGACGATGTCGTGAAGCCTCGCCTGATCGCGATGAATCCCGCGTCCGTGTGCAATGTGGATCTGATCGTTTGCGAAGAACTCGGCTGCGGTGCGGGCCGCATCCGGGTTCCCATTGAGCATGTGATCCTGCAGATACCGTTCCACGAGCGTTCGCGCCAGCTTCGTCGAGTCGTCGCAGATCTCGAGAAGGCCCGGGAAGTACTGCTGCAGTGTTGGCACCCATCCGCTCAGCCGAGTCGCGTCCTCGGCACATTCGCGCTGCGCACGTTCGAACGTGCGGGTGATTGCGCCTGTCGGGATCATTCCGAACGACATCTGCAGCTGCGGATCGATCGGTCCGAGTTGCGACTGCTTTCCCATCACGATGCGATCCCCAGCCAGTGCCCACATGGTGGCCGCCGACATCGCGGCAACTGGCACGATCACGCGGACATCCTTGAACTTAGCTCGCATGTACTGGACAAGACTGTCAGCCGCGGTGGGATCGCCGCCAGGGCTGTGGATTAGCAGGTCCAGACCGCCGTCTTCGCCCAGGTCCTTGAAGACCTCCATCAACCCGTGGATGTCCGGCAGCGAGATCGACACGTCGCCACCTGCACCCATCCAGTCCGTGTAGTACGTGACGACGTTGCGCTTGGTCAAGGCGTGAAGCTGAACGAGGTACTTTCGCCGCATCCCATCCAGGTCAATGAGCCCAGTATTGGGATCTGACCATTGCTGGTTCAGTTCAGTTAGCAGATCACCCCAGGTTGGCATGGGGGGAGGCTACAGGGATCGGTTCGCACCTGTCGAGAACACGATCCGGCTCGACGGCCGCTGAGCCTGCATCGGCGCCATGGCGTGCTGCGACTTTTCGTACAGACGCATGACGTCCGCAACGCCTGGCTGCATGCGGGCGTGCGCGAGCATCTCATCCCGATCAATGGTCGTCGCCATAGCCCGATTGTTGCACATCTACGTCAGGCTCGGAGCAGCAAAATGCGAGGGCCAGGGTTGGCCTGACGAAGCGCCACGGCCGCCTAGGCTGTCCTGGTGCTCATTGGAATGATCCGCCCGCGCGAGACGCGCACCATCACCGTCCAGGGCGAAGAGCTCGACGAGATCCAAGACCTGATCCGCGCCCAGTCTCCGGCCGGGTGGGAGACGACCTCCGCACCCGTGACGATGGCGAAGAAGGACACCACGATGACCGCGGAGGGCACGATCGCCCGACGCGACGGCGTGACCGAGATTGAGGCCGATGATATGGCGGCGCTGCAGGCGAAGATCCCGGATGACTACCAGCTGCTGTCGGTGAGGAGGGTCTAGTGGATCACCTCATCGATGAGATCCGGCGCGCTCTGGAAGCGAAGCTGTACGTCGTCGGGTTGCAGTCGACGCTGGCGCTCGTAGACATCTGTGCTGCGTTGTCTACCGAGAGCGGAGAGACGTCGGCGAAGACGTTTCGCGCGTGGTATGACGAGCACATCCTGCCAGCTTTCCCGCGGCTGACCGCTGCGGACGCGTACAAGATCCGATGTGGGATTCTGCACCAAGGCCGCGTGAAGATGAGCACTTTCGAGGCCATCGTGTTCACGTTTCCGACCTCCGATGACTGGACCTTTCACAACAACGTGATGGGCAAGACGCTGAACTTCGACATCCAGCACTTCTGCACCGAGATCCTCGACCTCGTCTCCGCGTGGTGGGAGCTCAACCGGAATCACCAGCCGGTCTCTGAGAACGCCACCCATATTCTCCAGCTCCGCCCCAACGGGCTGACCCCATACACGTCTGGCCGTCCAGTTCTCGCCTGAACCAAGGAAACGCCCCGCCTCTCCGAAGAGAAGCGGGGCGTTCTGTTGTCGCCGATTGCGCGCGACGGCGGCCTGGGCAGGAATGCTCAGTCGCCGGGGTTCAGGTGCGCTCCGTCGGTCGACGTGGCCGGGTCGTAGGTGTCAGCACCGTCGAGCATCGCGCGGTACTGGCGGCGAGTGAGGCCGATCTCGGACCCGTCGAAGTCGGTATGGATGACGGCGCCAGCCGGCGCGGATCCAGCTCCGAACTTCTTCAGGAACTCGTCGACCGCGGGGATCGCCATGACGCGGGAGATCGCTGCGCTGATCGCCGCGAGCGTAGCGATGGCGCCAGCGATCCACACGACCGTGTCGTCCGGGAGGACGTCGGCGATTGCGTCGAGGATCTGCGGCGCCACCGCCACGATGATGCCGAGCAGTGTGATCGCGGCGAGCACGACCTGCAGTGCGGTGCGGATCCATCGCTGATTCGGGAACCAGATGCGGTTCATGGTGTGCCTTTCTGTTCGATGTGTCGGACCCGGGATGCGAGGTCGCTGATGCGGCCGTTCGCGTCGTCGCGGTCGTCGCGGTTCTCCTTGCGGAGCCCGCCTATGTCGAGGCGGACCGCGGCGAACTCGGCCTTCATCTCGGCCTGGAACACCGCGAACGCCTCGAGCACGGTGTCGTGCTTCTCGTCGAGGTCGTCTCTGAGGTTCAGCGGTGTGCCGTCCGGCTTCGTGTGGTCGTTCTGCACGTTCTCCTTCACGTCACCGATATCGGAGAGCGGGCCGGAGAGCTTCCCGATGAGCGCGGATCCCAAGCCGCTGACGAGCGCGAAGAACCCGACCAGGACAGCACCCGGGTTCTCGACGAGCGGGGACCCGTCGCCGTCATTCATCGCGCCGGCGACGATTACGCCGACGCACACGATCAGGACGCCCAGCGCTGCTGCGGCTACCCACCACCAGCCCCGCCCCCGCCGGACCGGGCGGCCGGGGCTGGTGTGGGTCATGCGCTCCACCCGAGCGTCCGGACTGCGACGTAGACCAGGACACCCGCGACGAGGATCGCGCCGAGGCTGATCCAGGCCGCGTCACCCGGGGTCATGGGACGCCGCCGGCGCTGTCCGTGCTGGATGTTCGACGGGCGCGAGCGCGCCCACTCCTGCTCGTTCACTTCGCCTCCTTGAAGAACGCGCGCAGCCACTCGAACAGGCGCTGCCAGAACGTGGCAGCGTCGGGCGTGAGGCCGGAGCCCGGATCCGGCTTCGGATCCACGGGCGCGGCGATCTGCTGCGCCCGCTTCACGATTCGGTCGAGGTCCATCGACGGGCCCGGGCAGGAGGTGGCGTTCACGCCGGCCTCGTTGTGGCCGATGATGTGCTGGCGGTCGAGCTTGATGTCGACCGGGACGCCGCCGATGTTGGTCTGCTTCGACAGCCACGCGGCGATCTGAGCGATCGCCTCGTGCGACGCATCCGAGATCCCCCAGGAGGGTGCACCGGACGTGTTCGTCGTCTCGATCGCAACGCTGTACTCGTTCGCGGAGCCCGTCGACGCCGGCTTCAGTCGCGGGTCGATCATCTCGTTCACCGTGCCGTCGCGCTCCACCTCCCACGTCGGGCAGGACTCGCGCTCGTTCCACGTCTTGAAGTACTCGACCTGAGACGTCGTCGCGGTCTCGTGGTGCACGATCAGCCGGTTGATGGCCATGGACGGCTTCCGCGTCTCGGGCACCCAGCGCGGATCCTCCCACCGGTAGCCGAGCGGCACCGCCCATCCCGTCTTGGCGCCGTGGTAGACCGGCGTCCGGGTGACGGCGCCGGGAGCGGCGGGGCGCGCCGGCGGCGTGGTCCCGGGCTTGACCTCGGTGAGCCCGTCGACGGTGCGCGGAGAGAGGCCGCCGAGCCAGAACCACGCGCCGGAGTAGGCGCCGCGCAGCCATCGGTCCTCGCCGTTGACGGCCTGACCGCGGGTCCACCCGTCGAAGTCGCCGACGTCGTTCGGTGCGAGGAAGGTCGTCTGTGCCGCGATCGTGTTCGGCGCCTGGCGACCCTTCACACCGTCGGCGTCCGCCTGGCGCTGGTTGGCGCGCAGCGCGGGCTTGGGCGCGTCGAGCAACGGGAGCCCTTCCACGCCCTGCGGGGCGAGTCCGCCCAGCCAGAAGAACAGGCCGGAGAACGCGCCCTTCGCCCACCGGTTCTCACCGGAGACACTCTCCCCAGTGACGTAGCCGGCGAACGTGCCGACCTCACCCTCGGCGAGGAAGCTCGCTTCGACCGCCTCAGCGGACGTCGACGGGGCGCGGCGCGCTCGAACACCGCTGGACCCCGCGCGGCGCTGATTCGCCTCGAGCGTCCCGCCACCGGACCAGCCGATGAAGTCGTAGTGCACGGGGTCGTCGTCGCCGTACGTCCACCGGAAGCCGAACTCCTCCATCTTGGCGCGGTCGTCCGTGTAGTTGTAGATGTCCACGGCGGTGCCGCCGTCGCGGACATGGGGCGAGCCCGCTGCGGGGCGGTACGGCATGTAGATCGTGCGGTCGCCGGCGTCGTAGCGGTCGATGAGCTCCTGCTGCTCCCACTCGTACCGGCCGGCGCTGTTGATGACGATGACGCCGTATTTGTCCTCGAGCGCGTTGATCGCCGCGGCGGCGTCGTCCCGGAGCCACATGCCCGGGTGGTTCTTGAGATTGGCCATGAGGGTGTCCTTTCGGGGACGACGAACGGCGCCGTTGCGATTGCGTGGCGCCGATCAGGATTGGGAAGTCGGGTATGCCGGTAGGGGGCAGAGGGGGTAGAAACGATGCGAGTGATTGGGGGGCGACGTGTACTCAGAGCCGTCGTTGATGTCGGTGCAGGTGAAATCGGCTCGGATGCCCGTGGAGGGGCCGCTACGAACAATCGATGACGGCAGCGGCTTCATCGTGTGGAGCGGCGATGCTCCGTACCTCGTAACCAATTGGCATGTAGTCACCGGGCGGAACCGCTTCACGGGTGAACCGCTCACGAGCGGGGCCCCGATCCCAGATCGGCTCCTCCTGTCGCGCTTCGGAATCGACACTGTTACTCGCGCTTGGGTCCGGATCGATGAGACGCTGATGCTCTATGCCGACGGCGAACCCATCTGGCTGACACACCCCGTCCATGGAAATCGGGTCGATGTCGTCGCTATCCGGTTCCCACTAATAGCGACGACCAACGATGGTGCCCTGCACCCGGTCTTCTATCCCGTCACGGAGCCCGACTCCCCGGGAGCGATCGCGCCCACATCGATGGTGACTGTGATCGGGTACCCCTATGGACACTCGAGCGGCGATGGGTTCCCGATCTGGGCGACAGGCTCGATCGCGAGTGAACCTGACGCGGACTACGACGGTCTTCCGTGCTTCCTCATCGATGCACGCACCGTCCCGGGGCAATCCGGGTCGCCCGTGATCACCTTCTGGACCGGTCCGAAGACGTACGCGAATGGATCCATGATGTGGAACGGTGCGGAGTCGTGGGAGTTGCACGGCATCTATTCCGGCCGCATCGATTCACGGATGGACATCGGCAGGATTTGGAAGCGCCGCGCGATCCGCGAGGTCATTGAAGGCAACACGCGGGACCGATTCGAGTACTACTGATCGCGGAGCCCTACGTCCGCGACAGGGAATGGGCCCGGCGCACCGAACGCGCGGCGCACCGACTCATGCTCGATGGCATCCGCATGCCGTTCCCACGAGATCGTGCCGTCCCTGTGGAGAAGTAGCCAAACCTTCTTTGCCGGCGAGGTGCCTGCCGTCGTCGACCGAGCCGAGACTAGCTCGACCCGGTCGACGACGTCTCCCGACCTCGCCTGTTTGGGGGCGTCGCCGAGCTCCCCCAAACCGCTCGCAAGGTCGCCGCTCACGAGCCTGCCTCCGCGGATGCTTCGACCTTGTCGGTGGCGATTTCGACGCGCTGCGCGGCGTTCTCCTCCTGGAGCACGCCGATCAGTTCGTCACGATCGCGGAGCGCACCCTGGAGGGCGCGGATCTGGGTGTTCATGTCGGCGAGCAGCAGCGCCAACGATTCGAGTTCCTGCATGATGTCTCCGTTTCAGGCTGCGGCGAGCGTCGTGACGGTACCGGCGGAGCCCTTGTACTTCAGGGCACCGGCCTGCATGAACAGGACACCGCCGGCGGCCGGGGTGGCGGGCTCGGCGGCGACGTTCTGGGCGTAGAAGCTGCGCGGGCCGATACCGGCCTGGTCTGCTTCCACGACCGAGGTGTCCGCGCCGAGCGCGATCGACCGTGTACCGGACACGAGCGCACGGGCGCCGATCGCGGTGATCGAATCGACCTGGGTCGCCGATCCTTGCCCGGCCTGGTGTCCGATCAGAGTCTGCCGGGACGCGGTCGTCGACGCGTTCCCGACCACCCCAGCGGGCGACTGGCCCGCGTCGGTTCCGATCGCCGTGTTCGTCGCCCCCGTGGTGAGGGACTGCATCGCACCACGGCCGATGCCGATGTTCCCGGCACCGGTCGCCGCGAGCAGCGCGTACGTGCCGATCGCCGTGGACCCCGCATTGACGGTCATCGCGGCGAGCGAGAACGCTCCGAAAGCGGTGTTCTGGTTGCCGGTCGTGTTCTTCGCGAGCGCTCCGGACCCGGCTGCCGCGTTGTTCGCGCCCGTCGTGTTCAGGGTGAGCGCGGATGCACCGATCGCGGTGTTGTCCGCGCCGGTCGTCTGCGCGGCGAGCGCGTCCTTACCGACCGCGGTCGCGTTCCCGCCGGTCGTGTTCGCGGTCAGGGCTCGGGAGCCGATCGCGGTGTTACCGGTGGCGGTGTTCTCCGCGAGGGCGTTCGAGCCGATGGCCGTGTTCTGGTTACCCGCGGCGAGCTTCGCGAGTGCACGGTATCCGAGTCCCACGTTCTGGACGCCCGTGGTGAGCTCGCCGAGAGCGAGGTAGCCGGTGGCGGTGTTGTGCGTGCCGGTGGTGCGCTTGACGAGCGCGCCCTCGCCGATGCCGAGGCTGAACACCTCCGGGCGGACCATCGGCGCGATCTGCCGGCGCAGCTGCTCCGGCGTGACCGCCGGGTAGGCGATCGGGTTCGCGAGCTGCGCGCGGAACGCGTCGGCCTGCGCTTTCGCCTGGTCCTGGTTGTTCACCAGCGGGACCGGGCCGCTGAACACGGGGATCGCGCCGATACCGCGGATCATGTCGACGAGGATCCGCAGGTTCTCCGTCTGCTGATCCAGCGACACCGTCGGGGCATCGTTCACGCCGGGTTCGTTGATGAGCACGTAGGAGGCGTTCGTGGGGACGTCGGTCGCGAACCGGGCGATCATCATCGCCGACGTGTTCCCCGGCACACCCGCGTTCACCGCCGTAACCCCGGGCAGACGCTCGGCGAGCGCGGACGCGAACCGGGTGAAGAACCGGCCCACCCAGGAGTCACCGAGCACCACGACGGGACGGCCGGCGGGGACATTGCGGATCGCGAACGCGCCCGTGGCGTCCTTCGCGTTCGCGAGCCAGTACCCGTACGAGACACCACCGATCGTCGCGACCGGGTGGATCGGGTCCTCCCACCAGGGGCCGATCGCGGCGCCGGACGCGAGTGCCCCAGCGACCGCGGGGGTTACCGTCGCGTCTGCGCCGGCGACCGACACGACACGGAACTGCTGCTCCGCGGTCGTGCCCTGGTCGGTGACGAGCGTCATCCCGGGCAGGATCCCCGTGCCGGACGCGAGCGACAGGACCGTCGCGCCGGTCGCGGCCGGCGCCGCCAGGGTCGTCCCGACGATCGCCTGCCCCGGCACCCACACCATCGCGGGCGTCTTGAAGTAGTTCACGTACGCGTCCAAGTAGCGCGGTGCAGTGCTCCGCGCGGGCCCCTGGGACGTGATCACGGCCGCGTCGACCGCAGCACCGGTCGCGCTGGCCTTGTTCGCCACGTTCGCCGCGACCGCCTCATCAGTCGGAACCGCGTTCACACCGGGAGCGCCGTCCGGGATCGAGAACCGGGCCCCCCGGTTGTTCGCCGGGCCGATCATCACGACCGACGGTGCCGTGCCGAACGGGACCCGCACCGCCTCCGCGAAAGCGAGCGACCCCGTAGGCCCGGCCGGGCCCGCACCGCCCGGGTCGCCCTTGTCGCCACGGAACGAACCGAGACGAGTCACACCAACGGGAAGCACCATCTCAGATCTCCTTCATGCTCACGAAACGATGCCCCAGTCGTTCGGCACCGTCATGTCCACGTACAGGCCCTTCGGCATCGGGGCCGTGGGCCAGGGCGGGCCCAACCACACTGCGAGCAGAGACCCGCCGGCCATGCCGCCGATGTTTCCGCCGCCGGCGACCGCGGTGAACTGCCACAGATCCAGGCCCGCGAACACGACCCCGTCGATCGACGACTCGAACCGGCCGACCTCGATCACGTAATCGACACCTGCACGCCCCGTCACCGCGTCCGTGAGCTCCCCCGACGGGACCAGCGTCATGGAGAACGCCCCCGACGGGGACACGACCACAGACACCGGGACCGCGGAGACCAGCCCGTCCGGGCCGAACGCCTCCCGCACCGGCCGCACACGCATCGCGAGCCCGGTCAGCGGCAGAGCCCCCAGCCCGAGATCAGTCAGCGTCCCCGTCACGATCACCGTCGACATCACGGCCTCCTTCCGACCCACCCGGGTCGCTATGCTCAGGGCCATGCGCATGCACGCCACTGCTGCCGCCGTCGCGGCCGTTCTCCTGCTCGCCCTCACCGGGTGCACCGGAACCCCGCAGACAGCGTCCAGCAGTCTTCCCGTGATGAGCGACGGGGCAACACAGTTCCCGAGCAAGACACCTGAGCCCCTGAAGGTGACCGAGACACCAACCACCAACTCGCCAGCAGAGGCCACGTACCTAGAGCGCGTCCGCAAGGGGCTCGCGGGTACGCAGTTGGCTGAAGCTTCAGACGCGCAACTTCTCGATGCGGCCAAGAAGGCCTGCGACCAACTCGCACAGGGAACTCCGTACAAGGAGATCTCGGTCGTTGACGGCGACACTCAAGGCAAGGGGGGCTGGTACCAGTACAGCGCGCCGATCGTTGTCTTCGGCGGGATGAACCTCTGCCCCGACGTGTATCCGGCCGACGCCATCCATCCCTAGACGACCTCGAACAGCTTCCCGCTGCCGTCCGTCCAGATGCAGCCCGCCGGAGCGTTGTTCGCCAGGGAACTCGGCGTGGTATCGAGACCGAACATCGAGATGCCGCTGCCCGACAGGATGATCGAGACAGACCCGTACTGGATAATCGCGGCGTTCGTGCCGGCGTAGACGCCGTTGATGCCAGCGACCATGCGCACGCCGCCGTGCGCGATGTCTGCCTCGACCTTGCCGCCGGTCCCGAACGTCATCGCACCGTTCTCGAGCGTCGCGGGCGATGACCCACCGGTGATGCGGATCCGGCCGGGGCTGTTCACGTCGACGTTGCCGGTCACGGTGACGTTGCCCTGCACCTCACCGTTGCCGATGAGCTTCCAGGTGCCGACCACATTGAAGGGGCCGTTGACGGTCGTGTTCCCGTTGATCGTGAGCGTGCCGTCGAACACGGTCGGGCCTGTGACGTGCTGGGACCCGGACAGGATCAGATCCCCGGACCAGTCGAACGTGCCGGTGCCCTTCAGGGTGCCGGTGACGACCAGCCACCCGGAGACCTTCGCGGACCCCTCGACGATGAGGCCCTCGTTCGACGCGACACGCAGCGCGCCGCGGGTGATCGACGTGTACCCGACCGGAGATTGCGTCTCGAGCGCGCGAAGGCGTCGGAGGATGTCTGGGAGCATGTCGTCGTTCGGGTTGTCCCGTCTCATGCGACCTCCAACGTCAGCTTCTCGGTCAGGTCTCCAGACATCCCGGTGACCGTGGTCGTCATCCACCCGTCAGGAAGGAAGTCGTCATCTTCAACCCATGCCCGCACCGTGGATCCGAGGACCATGGCGGGCAGCACCTCGGACGCTGTCGTGTCAGTGCTGATCGCGAGCGACGGGCTCCGGAACGCGCGCAGCTCCGAGAGAGCGCGCTGGTCGAGTTGCGGCTTGTCTGAGATCGTCTTGAATGACCTGGTCGCGTCGAGGTTCGGGATGTGGGGGCCTGGGACTCCGGTGAACGGGGACTGTCCGACGCGCATGTCGGCCTCGCTGCCGGAGCCGATCGAGAAGACACCGGTGAGCTGCATCGAAGCGTCCTCGACGACCCCGAACGAGGTGAGGCCGATCTCCTCGGCGGTGAGGTCGTATTCGAAGGTCGGCCCGGTCAGTGTGGGGGCACCGATCCGTGCCTCCCATTCGAGAGCGCCCGAGGCACCCCACCGTGGCCGCAGGTGCAGGTCGGGTCCGCCGTCGGCGCCCTCGATCTGCTGCAGCAGCTGCTCCACCGTCTCGAAGTTGTACATCTGCCACGACCGAGACTCAGATCCGCCCTCTTCCGCGGGAAGCACTACAGGCAGGTTCCAGTCGTTCGCCCCGCCACGGTACGTACCCAATTCGAGGATCTTCCGCATGATCCCGCGCAGCGACAACCCCGCCATGGCGCGCACTCCGTTCGGGTCGTACTCGGGGACTGTGAACGGCATCCGGATCGCGAGCACCTGGCGCAGCTCGACGCTCTTCAACACCAGGGTGCCGGAAGGCTGGTCGTACTCGCGACGTCCGAACAAGCCCGCATAGATCGGGGTGTCGTCCCAGCAGGTGACGAGCGTGCGCGCCCACGGGGTGGAGATGTCGCGCCACGTCGCCCGGTCCAGCTTCGTATCCTCGTCGCGCAGCTTGAATGTGTGCGACCCGTCACCGACGGCGGTGATCGACGTCTTCCACGTCCCCTCGTCCGGGAACACGGTCTGCAGCCGCGTGCCGGTGAAGGTGTCACAGATCACGTGCGACCACACGACGCCTCCTCAGATGTACGTGTCCGTGAGACGGACGAGCAGCGTGCCAGGGCCGGTGATGGTGTGCACTACCCCGGGGATGCCCGGCGGGACCGCCCACATGCCACCTGCGGTGATCGCGCCCGTCTGGAGGACCCCGTTGCGGTACAGGCGTCCCGTGCGCAGCTCGATCCGGTGCACCTGCCCCGCGGACAGCGACTGCCCGATCGTGAGGCTCCGCCCGATCGACGTGCCGATCGTGTACGCCGGCGTTGGGCCCGTCACCTCGAGGACCGGCGAGGCCGGGAAGTTGCCGCGGTGGAAGACCTCCGCCCCTGCGTGGAACGAGTGCTCTTCCCCGTACTTGCGGGGGTCCGCGGCGACGAACTGTAACTGGAACGACGCACGGCGCCGGCCGGTGCGGAACCCGAGGTCCTGGAACAGGGCCTTCCCGCCCCGTCGGGCGAACGCGCGCAGCGGCTGTCCCCGGTGGGTGACCGTAACCTGGAATCGTCCACCGGCCGCGCCGACCCCGGTGACGATGTCGTGCAGGTTGTCGAGCGTCTGGTCGGACCATGCGATCGCGTGCCCGTCGACGGAGAACACCCGCGCGGCCTGGAAGACCGGGAGGTCGTACTCGCCGTGCGCGCCGGCGCGGGCGATCGCTTCACGCACAGCGTCGGGGGTGTCATCCCATCCCTGGAACCCGTCCCGGCCGACGAACAACCCTGCGGGTCGTCGGTCGGCCGGGTCGGGGTGGCCGAGGATGGTCGCGCGCTCCGCCTGGATCCGCAGCATCGTCACCCCTTCCGCAGAATGGCGTTGAGCTGCTGGTTGGCGAGCTCGACAGCTTCCTTCGGGTCGGTCTTGTCGAAGTGGTTCGTCTGCTGCACCGCCGGACCCGTCGCGCCCGCACCAGAACCGCCTGCCGCCGCCTGTGCGGAGGCGCGGGCGTCGATGTTCGCGGACACCGTCCCGAGGGCCGCCTGCGCGCGTGTGGATGCGTCCGCAGCCATCTGAGCGAGGTTGTCCCCGAACGCGGGTGCCTGGTCCTGCGCACCGGCGTTGAACTGATCGAACATCGACGCGCCGGACTGACGGAGCTTCGTCCACCCGGCCCCAGACAGCGGGCCGCGCTTCGCAGGCGAGTGCGGGAAGAACCCGGTGATGAAGTCGACGACTCCGCCCATCGCGTCACCGATGGGCCCCTGCATGTTCGTCAGACCGTCTATGAGCCCCTGGATGATCTGCATCCCGAGGGAACCCCAGTCGACGTTCGCGAACCCGTCCCAGATCGCCTTCACGATCTGCGGCAGCATCTGAACGATCTGCGGGATCGCCTGAACGAGCCCGGTGATCAGCGACACGACCAACTGGATTCCGGCCTCGATCAGCTGAGGCAGGGCCTGCAGCAGCCCGGTCACGAGCTGAACGACCAGGTTGATCGCTGCCTCGATCAGCATCGGCAGCGCCGAGATCAGCCCCTGAAGGAGGGAGATCAGCAGCTGGATTCCGGCCTCGATGATCATCGGCAGGTTCTGCACGATCGCGAGCAAGAGCCCGGTCACGAGTTGCAGCGCAGCCTGCAAGATCAGGGGCAGGGCCTGGATGATCCCGGTGATCAGGGCCATGAGCAGCTGCACGCCGCCCTGGATGATCACGGGCAGGGCCTGAACGATCGCCGTCAGCAGCCCGGTGACGAGCTTCAGCGCGGCGGTGACCAGCAGGGGCAGCGCCTGTACGATCCCCGTGATCAGGGCGGTCACCAGCTGGATCGCGCCCTGGATGATCGTTGGCAGGTTCGCGATCAGCAGGTCGACGAGGCCGGTGATCAGCGTGACCGCGGCATCGACCAGCATCGGGACCATCGAGATCAGCCCGGTGACCAGCCCGCCGACGAGCGACACGGCGGCCTGCAGGATGAACGGCATCTGCGCGACGAGCACCGACACGAGGCCGGTGATCAGCTGCACCGCACCGGATGCGAGGACCGGGATCGCGAAGCCGAGTCCCTCAACGAGCGACTGCACGATCTGCGTTGCGGCGCCGATCAGCAGCGGCAGCTGGGAGACGATCCCGGTCACGATCTGCGGGACCGCGGCGACGACCGACGCCACGATGGGCGGCAGCGCGCTGACGAGGTTCCCGATGATGCCGGTCAGCCCGGACGCGAGCTGTGCGGCATCTCCCCCGGACAGTGCGAAACCGGCGAACGCGGCCGCCGCGATCCCCAGCGGGGAGCCGAGCGCGCCGAGCAGACCACCGAGGCCCGGCAGCAGGGCCCCGAGCGGGCCGAGTTTCGCGAGCACACCGGCGAGCCCGCCGGCACCGAGCGCGGCGAACGCGCCGCCGAGCGGGCCCAGCACCGACATGACCGTGCTAAACCCGGCGGACGCGGCGAGGGACCCGTCACCGACCCGGTTGAGCAGATTGGTGATGAAGTCCAACGGCGGGCCGAGCACCTTGCCGAGCACGGCACCGACGGACTTCGCCTTGTCCTCGATGGGACCGAGCGCGGACGTCGCCGCCTGGATCAGCGGGCCGATCTTGGCGTAGAGCGGGCCGAGCGCGTTCGCGCCGATCCGGCCCATCGCCGCCATCAGGTTCTTCGCGGCGCCGGGGACGGTCTTGCCGATCTCCTGCGACACGGTGCCCGCGGCGGCCTCGGCTGCGCGGGAGAACGTCTCGAAGTCGACCTTGCCGTCCGAGGCGAGCTTGAAGACCTCGCCGGCGGTGACGCCCATCTGGTCGGCGAGCGCCTGGTAGATAGGGATGCCCTTGTCGGCGAGCTGGCTGATGACGTCGTTCTGGACGCCGTTCGCCTGGGTCGCGGCCCGGTTGAAGATCGAGCCCATGTCCTGCATGGACAGGCCCGCCGCGGCCGCGTTGTTCGCGATCCGCTTCAGGTGCCCCTGCAGCGCCTCACCCGGCTTGATACCGGCGGCGACCGCCGAAGCGGCGACCGTGGCGGCCTCGCCGAGCCCGAAGCTGGTGCCTTTCACGGAGGCGAGCGCGTCGCCCATGATCGAGGTGACCGTGGACGCGTCGTTGCCGAGTCCGCGGAGCTTCGCCTGCGCGGTATCGATCGCCGCAAGCCGGGAGAAGCCCTTGCCGACGGCAACTGCGATACCAGCGGCTACCGCGCCGACAGCGCCAGTAGCGGTGCTCTGCAGGCCGCGACCGAGTGCAGCCCCCGCGCGGGAGCCGATGTCGGCGGCGGCGCTCACCACGCTGGACAGGCCGCGACCGATCGTGGATCCGACGGTGCCCAGCCCGGACAGCAGCGACCCGCTGAGCCCGGATCCGGCCGATGCGCCGATCTTCGCGAACAGGCCACGCACCTGCGTGGTGACGGGGCTCAGCCACGTCGACACCTTGGAGCCGAGCTTCACGAACGGTGACGCGAGGAGGGTGCCGGCGGATGCGGCGTACTGCAGCGCCGGCCCGAACGCGCCACGCACGGTACCGCCGACACCGCCCAGCCACGACTTGGTGGCCGCCCAGCCCTTCGCGAGACCGCCGCCCACCATCGTGGCCATCGACGTGAACGAGGTAGACACCTGGGCGGCGCCGAGCCGGGCAAGCTTGCTCACACCGGTGACGTCGAGCATCGCCCGGGTGAGCCCGCCGAGAGAGCCCGCGGCACCGGTGAACGCGGAGCGTGCCGCGTTCGCATCGCGGAACCCGTCACGGAACCCGCCGGCGAGACTCACGAACCCACGCCGCCCGGCGGTCGCGGATGCCGCGGCGAGCGCGTTCGCGGTGGTGAGCGCGGTCTGGGCGTTGCGGAGCCGGTCGGATGCGGCGGCGACTGCCAGCGCGGATGCCTCGTGGCGGCGGCGTGCAGCAGCGAGGCGCTCCTCGGCGGCGACCGCCTGGGAGGACGTCTCGCCGTACTTCGCGATCGTCTCCTGTAGGCGCGTCTCGGCGACACGGACCCGGCCCGCCTCGTCCTGCTGGGTGAGGCGCACCTTCGACAGTGCCGAGGACGCAGATGCGACGTCGCTGTTCAGCTTCTTGAGCTGGTCAGCTGCGAGCCCGCCGGCGGCCGACGAGAACGACGACTTCACGTCACGGCCGAGGAGCGCGCCAACGCGGGCGCCGGCGCCCTTGAAGCCGGTCGTGAATCGCTTCGCACCCTCGACGCCGGCGGCGTTGGTCTCCTTCGCGACCGTGCTGCGGAACCCGGGCATCACCGGGAAGATGCTGACGTGTCCGGATCCGACCTCCTTCGACATGGCACCTCCCCGGTGATCAGCTGAAGAGGATCTCGTCCTCGAACTCGGCGGATGCCACAGCGACCTCGTCGACGGTGGGCTTCTGCTTGGCGTCCTCGGCCATCTGCCAGGGCATCAGGCGAGCATCGAGGGCGCCCTTGCCGTGCTGGCCGACGATGCCGATCAGGTCGAGCATCGACGCCGGGTACGCCCACCCGGCGAGCTCAGCGCCGTAGCAGGTGGACGTGTCGGTAGCGGCCTGCTCGAGCAGTAGTCTCGCCTCACCCCAGGACAGCGCGCCGCCCAGGTCCGATAGTCCCACGCCGAACGTCTCGCGCAGGGTGCGCGCGATCGTTCCGCGGTGCTCTCGGATCTCCCGGGCGACGCCGATCATTCCGGGAGTGACGCCGAGGCGCGGCGGGTGAGCAGGTCGAAGTACTTCGTCGCGAGGATCATCGTCTCCGCGATGTCGTGTGCCGTGAACGCCTTCGCGACCTTCTCACCGCCGAGCTTTGTCAGCAGGTGCTTGAGCTGGCCGATCGGATCGCCGACGGCGACCTTCTCCATCTCGTCGATGTCGTCGACAGACAGGTTGAACGGGACCTCGACGATGCTGTGATCGACGAATCGTCCGATGAACCGGTTCTCGACGATGATGTAGCGGACGTCGGGACGGAGCGCGGCTACCGCCTTCTTCTCGTCCTCGTCGGTCCAGTTGTCGAAGTCGTACTCGACCGCGGGTGCGGTCGTGTTGGTGGTGGTGCGTGCAGCCATGATGGCTCCTCTCGGGTTGTCGGGTTCGGGTGGTTGGGCTGGCCGGGGCGACCCGATAGCGTCCCGGCCAGCCGGTCATCAGGCCGCGTTGCCGGTCTGCCAGTCGGTGCCGTCCCAGTGCGCGTGCGAGCTCGTGGCGTACACGACGTACTGGCCGGTCGTCCACGCCGTGGTCTGCCCGAGCGCGCCCAGCGCGCGCAGCTCCGCGATCGTCGACGGCGGGGTCGCACCGACGGGGCTGAACGATCCCGGGGTGCCGGCGGTGACGCCGGTCGGGGTGATCGTCGCTCCGGGCGCCGGAAGGACAACCTGCCAGAACGGGGCCTCGTTGAACAGCTCGTGCTCGACGTAGGTGAGAGTCACCACGGCGCCCTTCACGGACCCGCGCTCGGCCTTGTCGGGCTCGACGGCGGACACGTAGGCGACGCCGATCTGGCGTTCCTCGGTCTTGTTCCGATACTTCGTGGACGTGAACAGGATCCACTGGTTGTTCGGCAGCGACGACGACACCTCGATGACGCCGTTCACGTCGGGCTCGGCGCCCTCGATGAGCTTCAGCACCGTCGGGTTGTTCTCGGCCAGGCCGATCTTCACCGTGCGGGTGCCCTCACCGGAGAGCTGGTAGCCCTTCTGGAAGAACAGGATCGCGTCGCCGCTGTCGCGCGCGGCCTCGAAGCCGCCGTCGACCTTGATCAGGCCGAGCTTGGAGAACGCGCCCGGCATGACGATCGGGCGCGCAGCGAGCTCCGCCTTGGTGAGGACGTTCGCGGCGTCGACAGGTGCGATCGCGGCGAGGCCCGTGACGGGGACGGGAACAGCGCTGAGGTCGTTGCCCTGAGCGTCTGCGGTCATGGTGGTGCTCCTTCATGAACGAGCCCCGGACGGGGCGGTGGTGGGCGGCTCACCAGGAGCCGGATGCGACGTACTCGCCGGTGAGATACCGTCGGGCGACGTCGAGAGGTTCGGGGACCGCGTAGGGGCCGCGGCAGCCGGTGAAGTCGACGGACGCGATGGGGCTGCCGTCGAGCAGCGGAAGGTCGGTGTCGTGCACGATCGAGGCGACGAAGCGGGCGAGGTCGTTCGCGGGCTTGTCGTTCTGGCGGGTGCCGGCGAGGACCGAGAACCCGAGCGAGCGGTCGAACGTGGTCCAGTCGGTGCGCGGACCGGAGTCGTCGCGGACGATGATCAGCGGCCGGGCGAGCGGAGGCTTGAGGTCGTCGGGCTCCTTGTTGCCGACCACGACGTCATGCCCCGCGGCGCGAGCCTCGGTGCGGATCAGCGCGACGAACCACGCCTCCAGGTCGGGCGGGACGACCCTCACCGCTTCGCTCCCTTCAAGGAGCGCGCGAGGTTGCCAGTCTTGGACTCGATCAGCATCGTCTTCTCATCGGAGCCGACGACACGAGCCACGCGCCGGTACCTCGCATCCACGTGCCCGATGTGAAGACCGTCACGGTACGCGCCGGTGTCGACCGGCGCGCCGGCGATCGCCTCAGCGAGCGCCCCTTCCGCGGAGGCGTCAACGAGCGCTTCGACGCCTGGCGTGCGGAGGATCGTTTCGAAGAACGAGTCGTTGGCAACGAAGCCATCGGCCATTCATCCCACCCCCTCGACCACGCGCACGTACAAGTACGGTTGCCACCCGGTGAACGGGTTCCTCGGCACGGATGGGAAGCCCTGCACCGTCCAGATCTTGTCGCCCTGCACGATGCGGTCAGCACGGCGCACGTCGGCGTCGGGGTCCCACAGCACGAGCAGGTAGACGGTGACGACCTGGTTGCGGACGGGGTCGAGCTGCTCGGTCGACGAGTTCGGTTCGAAGTACCCCTCGAGCGGGAGCTCGTCCGGGTCTGTCCAGTCGTCGATCTGGGCGTCGGGGTTGTACGGATCTTGGATCCGCGATGGCCTCTGCCTGATGAATCCGTCCAGCTCTGGCATCAGCGTGCCTCCGGCCACAACCTGCTGATCGGACGGTTGGAGGGGAACGTTCCGCGGGGCAAGCCCGTCGCCGACTGGTTGCCGCAGAGCGCTCTGAGCGCGCGGCGCGGTTGCCCATCAAAGGCCGATGCGACATCCGTGTAGGTGACGGAGGCGGATGCGACGCTCTGGGAGCGCACCTGCATCGACCCTCGGCGGGAGATCTCCTTGTAGACCCGCCGAAGGATAGCGAGCGCGTTCTTCCGGGGCTCGGAGTCTTCCTCGAAGCTGTCGATGCAGGGGGCGATGTCGTGAGCGACAACGAGGATCTCTCGTGCGAGGTCCTCGTCCGTACCTACCTCGTCGTGCGTGATCACGGCATCGCCCCCTTCGTTCACGGCTGCTTCGCGGTCGGCCGCACCGGCGCCTTGGGCTTCTCAGCCTTCAGCTCCGCGAGCGCGCTCTGCGCGTCCTCGAGCGCCTTCGTCGCCTCAGCGAGCTCGGCGTCCTTCGCGTCGACGGCGGCCTTCACCGCGGCGTCGACATCCCCCTGGGAGAACTTCTCCTCGTGAGCTTCGTCGGCCAGTTCGGCTTCCGAGTCCTTGGGAGCCGGAGGGTTGAGGCGATCGAAGCGCTCTAGGTCGTCCTCGTGCACATCCACTTCGTCGCCGAGCACACCGTGGCGCCACTGGCCGTCGGTGTCCTGGTAGGTGCCGATGCCGGAGCGAATCGTCCGGATAGCCATCAGCCGGCCAGCCCAGTCAGCTTGAACACCGAGAACGGATCCGTGACGTACTGAACGAAGCGGGCGTCGGTCTGCACCCACGTGCGCTGAGTCTCCGGCTCACGCCACGTCTCCGTGCCGAGCGCCTTCTCGGGGCGCATCTCGCCCGGTAGGCCAGCCTGCAGAGCGTACGCCGTGCCCGGCGCCACGCGGTTCGACGACATCAGGGTGTCGATGTTGTACGAGTCGAGCAGTGCCTGCAGGTCGTCGCCGTAGACCAGGCGCAGCTGGAACGCCTGGTCGGGGTTCAGGATCAGGGTGTCGATCTCGACGCCCAGCTCCTGCGTGTCGGCGAGCTTCTGCACCTTGGCGATGTCCGCAGCCGGCCACGCCGAAGCGTTCGACTGGCCCGATCCGCCGGTGACGACGTTGTTCCAGTTGAGGCCGGTGATCACCTGCGTCGGGTTCGCGGCGATCGCCGCGTCGACTGTTGCGATCGAGCGCGCGTCCTGACGGCGCACCATCGCATTCATGATCTTCCGACCCTCGCGCTGGATCACGCCCTGGTCGTTGCGGTCGCGAGCCTCGTCGGTGACGAAGAACTTGCCACCGTGCTTCTCGACTGCGGCCGTCAGGGGGACCGGATTGTCCGACTGGGTGTTCGGGAACTCCGCACCGGGCGCGACCTCCTGGACGTCACGGGTCGGGAACAGGTCGTTCAGGGTGAGCTGGTCGTAGATGACCGCTCCGCCCGTCACGCCGCCCGGGGTCGAGAAGAACAGGGGCGAGATGTAGTTGCGGAGCGTGATGTCCGACAGGTAGCGGGTGATGCGCGTCGGCTGCTGCAGCATCGTCTCCACCGTGATGGTGGAGCCGTTGACCGTGGGAGCCGCGAGCGGGTACGCCACCGAGTTGGGGTTGGCCATGATGCTCTCCTCTCAGTAGAGCTCGATGAAGACGTCGTTGCCGGAGGTTCCGGCCGACCAGGCTCGGCCGCGGGCCTTGCCGGAGGCGATGGTGACTGCACGCCCGTTGGCGCCGACCTCGACCTCAGCGCCGACGGCGATGGTGCCGCCAGCGGTGACTGGGACGATGGAGCCGACACCGCGGAGGATGTGCAGCTTCGCGCCCGACGCGGTGTCGCGCGATGCGACGCCGACGCTCAGGCCGGCCGCGGTCGCGGTGACGACCGTCGCCGTGGTTCCCGACGCAGCGTTGACCGCAGCGGAGATGTCGACGAACGTCTTCCCGACGATCGCGGCACCGGCAGTCGCGGTGAGATCCGCGCCGGGACGGTACAGCGGGATGGACTCGTTGGTCATGGTTCCTGCTCCTCTCAGCGCTTCCAGTGCGCCGGGTAGGCGTCCGCATCGATCGAGGCAGCGGCCTGGTGGCCGATCTCCTCAACGGGGACGGTGTTCTTCGCGAGGGTGGCGAGCGTGGCCGTGGTTCCGGTCTCGTCGCTGTCCAGCAGCGCGCGGAAGTGATCCCGCGACGCTGCCGTGATGCGGCCTTCCTGCAGGGCGGTCGCGACGATGCCGTCACGGCGCGCACGGTCCTGCTCGGCTCGTGCGTCAGCGCCCTGCTGGGCGTTGCGCTGCAGCTCGGCGAGGACGGTCGCGTCGATCGCGACGATTCCCTCGGGTAGTGCAGCGGTGGGTGCGATTGCGACGGGCGTCACCGCGGCGTCGACGGTCGTGGCCGTCTCCTCCGGAGCCTCGGCATCGGTCGCGCCGAGCCGTTCGTTGACACCAGCCTGGGGGTCGTCGTTTGCCACGACGGTCTCCTTTCGGTTGGGAGTACCCGGCTCGGTCGAGCTCGGGGGCTTGGGGGCCGATGCGCGTGCGCGTGCGGCGGCATCGTGGATGCGGGCCTCTGCGTCGTCATCCGGCGCGGCGGTGACGACGAGGACTTCCAGGTCGGTACCGTCCTCAACACCTACGGTCGTCGCGGTTCCCGCATCTGGGACGACCTGGACACGGTCGGCAAGCCCGAGCTCGACGGCGTCTGCGGCGGTCAGCCACGTCTCCTCGGCGAGCAGCGACGCCCAGTCCTTCACACCGGCCTTCTCGGTGTAGACCTCGACCATCGATCGTTCGAGGGTGTCAAGGAAGTCGGCGGTCTTGCGCATCTCCACGGCGTTGCCCCACGTGATCGAGGAGGGCGAGTGCAGCATCATCTGGCTGCCGGGTGACATCACCGTCTCCTCGCATCCGGCGGCGATAAAACTCGCGGCCGATGCGGCGATCCCGTCAACGACGGCGATCACGCTGGCGCGATGCGCGCCGAGCATGTTGAGGATCGCCATCGCCTCCCACACCTCGCCGCCCGGCGAGTTGATGCGCAGCACGATCTGCTCCACCGACGCGGGAAGGCTGTCCAGCACTCGGCCGACATCTTCCGTCGAGATGCCCCACCATCCGCCGAAGGAGTCGATCGGGCCGTACATGCGGATCGTCGCGACGGTTGCGTTGCCTTCGGCCGCCGGTGCGGTGATCGCGGAGAAGAAGTCTGCCTTTGCCTTCGGCGGCTCGATGGTCCCCCAGTAGCCGCGGACAGGGCGATCACCACCATGGGGCTTCTCCGCACGCGCGGTATGCAACCCCGGGCCAGTCGTGTTCATGCTGCCTCCTTGGGCTGTGGGTTCTGCGTGGTCGTCATGCGGCTCACGTCCGGTCCATCGCCAACGAGCCAGTCGGCCCCGGCACGCCGGATGAGGTCCCGGACTTCGTCCTGCCGAAGCGGTGGCTTGTCGGTTGCGAGGTACCCCTGCTGCGCGGCGCGAACGGCCGCCGCGGCGCGCTCGGCTTCGCTCGGTGCATCGGCGGAGGATGTCCCTTCAAGGAAGGCCTCGACCGGAAGCCCCCACCTGTCGCGCACGTACGCGCGCAGCGAGTCGTCGATCCTCAGTGCGCCGCACTCGATCAGCGCCTTCAGAACCTCAGCAGTGACATGCTGCTGCTCACCGATCGCCGCCGGGACGATCCGTGGCGCCGGCTCCGACTCGCCCCAGTTCGCGTCGACGAGATCCTCGATGACGTGCTGCTGTATCACTTCTGCGATGTGCTGCGCGACCGCATTCAGGCTGTCGGTGAAGAACGACGCGAACGTCTCGCCGAGCGCGTAGCTGCCGGTGGCGTTGTCGCCGCCGAGGCTCAGGAAGTTCGCGAGGACCGCACCGGCGATCTGCTCGTCGTAGTACCGGATCGGCTTGTCCGTGTCGGGCAGGCGTCCGGTCACTGCAGCGAACGCCAGCGTCGAACCGTGCGCGAGCCCGACGCCCGCCTCCTCACCGGCGCGAGCCTCCTTCGCGATCTGCTCGCCGCGAGCGATCTGCTGCTCGATCCAGTCGGATGCCTCCTCGAAGGACCAGTTCTCGGATCCCGCGGGCAGGTCGGGGGCGGTGAACACCGGCACGCCCAGGCCGTTGCGTTCGGCGGTGAGTGCCTGGATGCGCAGCACCCTGTCCTTGAGGACGTACATCTTGTAGGCAGCGCGCAGCAGGGACTCCCCCAGCCAGTTCGCCCCTTCCCTCTCGTTGACGAATGCCACCAGACGGTCGACCTGGATGCGCACGCCCGCCATAGGCATCGCGGTCAGCACCGCACGCCCATTCACCACCGGTGCGGACGTTCCTGCACCGTGCTGGCGGATCGCGACGAGCCCACCGTCGCGGGCGACCTCGATGTCCGCGATCGTGCGAGGCGGCCGCCACGCGAGCTTCCCGATATGAGCGAGACCGAAAGAGTCGATCGTGTAGACCTGCTCGAAGAAGCTGTGACCGTACACGAGCTCGAGCAGCGCGAGCCGCAGGAACTCCTTGAAACTGAAACGCCCCTTCGATCGCAGCGGGGCGACGAACGGCTTGCCCTTGACGGCTAGGCCGAGATCCCTCGCGACATGCTCGGTCACCTCATCGCGGCACCCTGCCCCATCGATCACCCACTCGGTGCGGAGGATCGGGAGAGTCACTGCTCTGATCACCGACTTCACCTGTGGGTCCTCGCGGCGCATCCGATCGAAGACCTCGACCGACTGCGGCCACTGCAGGTCGGGGTTGCGCTCCGCTGCCCAGGCGAACAGCGTCCCCCACCCGAGGAGACCCGGGTCCGCCTGATATCCGATCTCGGTCAAGGCAGGCCTCCTCGTCTAGAAGTGCATGGTGCGCAGGTTCGTCTCGGTGCTCGTGCTGTCGGTACGTCGGAATACCCGGGCCGCGGGCGGCTGGGGCGCTGCCCTCTTCTTCGGCGATGCCTCCGCCTTGAGCACGCCCCACAGCGCCCAGGTCACGGCCTGCGCCTGGCTGACGGGCTTGGTCGGGTCGGACTGCTCCCACGTCATCCCGGCGCGACCGATGTTGCGGGTCGTGGCCAGCTCGAGCGACTTCGTGACCTCGGCCTGTTCGCGGTGCGGTACGAGCCCGGCGTTCACGTGCTCGATGAACAGGGTGTGCGCGGCGGCAATCTCGTCGAGGTTCATCGCGAGGTACTTGATGCCGGCGGCGTCAAGCGCGCCGATCACGGCCGCTGCGTTCTTCGCGTCCAGCACGACGAGCGCGTTGCCGTACTTCGCCTTCAGCTCCTTCAGCTTCGGTGCGATCCACCGCGTGCCACTCGCCGTGTGCAGGTGCTCGACCGCGATTGTCTCGGCGTCAACGCGCACTGCGGCGCCGATCGTTCCATACCCGCCGCCACGGCCGAGCGCGAGCGACAGCACCACACCGTCGCCGATAACGGCGGCGTCGTAACGCGCATGCCGCTTCCACACCTCGAGGTCAAGCTCCGACAGTTTCGCCGCAGCCTCCGCGCGTCGGCTCGGCCAGATCGAGCACCTCTGGCGCGCGAACGCCTCCGGGCTCGTCTGGCCCATGCGATCCCACTCGTCCTGCACGGTCTTCCACGGCAGCCGGATCCCGAGGCCGGGGTTCCCCTCGCGCCATGTCTGCGGATCGCCGAGGTCGATCTTCTCCGCGGCATCCGGATCGTCTGACCCGACCGGGGTGTGCTCGATCCAGCCCGTGCGCTCCAGGCCGCCCTTGCGCCCGCGATCGCGGAGCCCTTCGAAGTACTCACCGTCCTGGTCTTCCTTCGGGACCGTGCCTGTGAACAGCACCTGCAGGTTCGGGCTCGCCGACGATGCCGGCAGTAGACCCTCCAGCACGCCGAGTGGCGAGTGCTGCGCCTCGTCCACGATGAGGACGTCGAACGAGATGCCGACGCCGGCGGCGCCGGTGCGGGTGAAGAAGACCAGGCGGTTGCCGTTCTTCAGCTCGATCGCCCAGTTGCCGTTACCGGTCGAGATCCCGGTGACGCCCTGCGCGGTCTGCTTCCCGCCGCCGACGAGCTCGGCGCGCAGGATCGGTGAGGCGAGGATCGTGCGGCGCGCGCGACGAAATGCCTCGCGCGCGGTAGCGCCTTCGTGTGCGGTGTGCCCGATGAGTTTCGGCGCGCCGTCCTCGCGAGGCCACAGGAACAGGTGGGCGAGCTCGTACGGCAGCAGGATGTTGCCCTTGCCCTGCTGCCGGGACACCAGCACGCCGAACTCGGTCGCCGCCCACTGGCCGTCAGCGTCGATCGAAGCGATCGCCTCGAGCGCGCCCTCCTGCCACGGGTCGCACCGGATGTTCGCGAGGTCCGAGATGTCGAGGACGTCATCGATCAGCGAGTCGACGCGGCTAAGAGGCAGCGCCCTCACTCTGGGTTCTTGCAGCCCGAGCAGCTCGGGCCTCGGCGAGTTGCTCGGCAAGGGTCAGCTCCTTCGGCGTCTCGGCAGGCCCGCGGGTCGCTTCGACGGCCGTGCGGAACTCGCGCGCGAGCGGTGCGAGGCGCGTCGGATCATCCTTGGCAACCTTCTTGAACGCCGCGCGGAGGGTGTCGACGATGAGGGTCATGTCGTCGGTGTCAGCGCCGCCGCCCGCGTCGTTCTCTGCTCCGCGGCCCGGTGCGTCGTCGCGAGGAGCCGGCGCGCGTCGCGCCGACTTGCGGCCGGCCTCGGTGTGCGCGCGTCGGCACGCGTCGTCGATGTCCTCACCGTTGCGGAGGTGGCGACGGTAGGCGGAATCCGTGCCGCAGGGCGCCTTAGGACGTCCCATCGCTCCCCCTGACTACCCAATTCCCCCATGCGTCGTATTTACCCGCGGAGAGGGGCGCCAGGACCGCGCGGGAAGCTGGCAGCACCAGGGGGTGCCTGGATTTTCAGGCACCCCCTGGGCGTGCGGTCACCACATGGGGTGAGACGTCACGACGCGGCCCATATCTCTGCGGCGGCATGGTCGCTCTTGCGGCTGTTGCAGCTCTTGTGCATCGGCACCAGCACCTGGCCGACGAGCCGACCACCGTTCGCGAGGGCTTGATCGTGGTCTGCTGTGAACGACATGCGGTCGCGGTAGTCCAGCGTCGTGTCGATCTGCTCACCGCAGCCCCAACCCGACGGCGACCCGTACCCACAGGGCAGGTGCTCTACTCGAGTGCGGCGCTTCAGCGCAGCCTGGGCGCGACGGTATGCGCGGTGGCCCTTGCCGTCACGGGCGTCCACGGTTCTGCTCCGCTTGGCACCGACCGCACGCGATCCAGTCGAAGACCTGCGAGACACCGGCGAGGCTGAGGTGATACCCGTGAACGCGGCGCAGCGCGTCGAACCCGCATGCGGGGCACTCCCCGGCAACTGGCTCCGTGAGCACGTCGATGCGCATCCGTCGGGTCGTCGCAGCCATCACGAGTCTCCCCTCGACAGCGCCCAGCCGATGAATGCACGCCACGTACGCAGCCACACGACCACAGCCGTGATCCCAAGCGCGGCGCCGGCGAGGTACGTCACGATCGCCTGGCAAGGATGCGGGCCATGATCTCCGGCCCGCTGATCAGGCCCAGGCCGCGCGGCTCGCCATGACGCGCTGTGCGCTTCTTCGGCGACTCCACGAACCGGATGCCGGCGCGCTTGCGCGCCTTCCTCGCTGCGGTGCTCATGGGTCAGCCTCCGATCACAGCAGCGCAAGCCGCGCGAGGGTGAGGTGCTCGTTGTCCTCGAGCTCAGGATGCTGCGACACCAGCTCGGTGAGCGCATCCATGGCGTTGTCGCGCTCGGCCTGCAGACGGGATATCTCATCGAGCGCCCCGTCCAGCGTGCGTGCCCACGTCATCCCGAGCACGGGTCAGTCCTCGTCCCCGAACGCGGATGGGTCACACTCGTGCAGGTTGACGCTCACGACGACCCTCCCCGCTGTCTGCGGTCGAATGTAGGCTCTCGTCACCAGTTAGGAGAGCGGATGTTGCAATTCAGGGACTGCCGCGTTTGCGGGGAGTCGCACGCCCTGAGGCAAGACGGGCTGATGTCTATCCACACCACCGGGGACGGTCGGCGCTGCGAGGAACCCGCGCCACCCGCGCACAGAGAGCCTCCGCGCTCGGCACCGCGACGAAGTCGCGCGCGGGATGAACGCGATCTGCAGACACGGGAGAAGCTGGCCAAGCTCGGTGACACGACGCGGCTGCCGAAATGGCAACGCGATCTTGAGCGCGAAGCCGCGTTCAATGCGGCCGCGGAGTCCAAGCGGCGAAAGCGCGATGAGGCGCGGGTTTCATCGAAGCCATTCGACCGGAAAATCTATGCCGTCGGCGGAGTCCGCACGGTTGCCGGCGGGAGCCCTGGAGGCGGCAAACGGCGTTGACCATGCCATCGTGCTGACGGGTGCCATCTTCCCCAAACGCGAAAGCCCCCGGGAGTAACCGAGGGCTTTGCGTAATTCAGGTGCGATGCAATCGTACACCAAACCCGCGGCCACGTTATGAGCCCGACACGCGCTACACCCTCTCCTTAGCGCATGGGCGGCTGCATCTGGTCCGGGTGCTCCTCGCGGATGAATCGCAAGAGCCTCCTGCCCCGCCTGGTGGTCTGGGGGTTGAACTGCTTGCGATCCCCGACGCTCTCAGTCAGCTGGAACGCGCCAAGCACGGAATCGCGCTGCAGGTCCTCAAGCGCCGCCGTCACCGCCGGCACGGCTCGCGCGCGATCGACACGAAGGGCATCATTGAGGGGCTCCTCGCGCAATCCCCCACGGATCATGTCGTCGGCAGCGCCCTCCATCCCGTTGCCTCTCAGCCATCCGACCGGGTTGCAGTAGAACGCGAGCAACCACACGTGAAGATCGGAGTACCGCTCAACCAGTTGCATGTAGCCGTCACGCTCGGACTCATCGAAGTTCGGATCAAGGGCGGCCGTCGCCACCGCGTTCGCAAGTCGCTGGCGTTTCGCCGCGCTCTCCGACTCTCCGGCGACGCGCATGGCTCTCTCGAAGCCCGCCACAAAGGCATCCGAGGCAACGATCTCTTCCAACGTCATCTGGCTGTCCAACGCCCGCCAGAGCTCCTCAACCGCTAGGACGATCGCCTCGAAGTTCTCGCGGTTCCGCCGCGCGACGCGCTGCTGGACAACATGCGCCGCCCCCTCGGTGACAAATGGCCCAACGAGCGGCACCATCCCAGCGAGCGCGAGGCCGAGCCGCATCACCTCATCCTCCGGCTCTTCCGGCTGAATCGCCTCACGCAGATCCTTCATGGCCTCGAGTCTCGCATGGCGTAATCGAGGCACCATCACTCGCGCCAACCGTGGGATCTCTATGACTCGCCTTCGACGGGCTCTTCAGAGTTCGAACCCACCTTCGCCATCCAGTTGCGAAGCGCCTCCATGCGCGCCTGTTTCGCTATAGATTCGGCGTCGTCGTCAAGCGCCAGCTCGTGCGTGATGCTCGCTGGGTCCTTTACCCACGAATCGATCAGCGGTTGGAACTGCGACTGGCTAGAGAACATGCGCGAAGGGTGTCGCGCCTTTGCGGCGTCCTTGGCAGACTTCCTCGTCGCGTCAAAGTTGATCCTCACGAGACGACGCTGAATGAGCTGCATGAGCCGGAGTCCGTTCTCTTCTCCTTCGCGCTCGAGACGCGCCGCTAGCTTTGATTGCTGAACGGCGATTTGAACTCCGTCCGGGTCATGCGATTCGTAGTACAACCCATAGGTTGCTCGCCAAACAGACGCGAGAGCCCAAGCTCGGAAGTCGACGGCGATGCCACGGCGAAATCGTGCAGATCGTTCCTCACGGTCTTCTCGCCGATTTTGCTGGCTGTTTCGGTTTGCAGCCACCGAAGTTCGCCAGGAGAAGACCGCGACAACCACAGCGGCGCCGGCGAGGAGGATCGTCGCGATCGGAGACACGTAGTCGACCAAGAAGTCCGACGCAGAGCTGTGCTGAAACAACCTCAGCGAGAGATAGGCGGTCAACATCACGTGCCTAGTGTGCAATGGATCGCACCGCAGTCGCACCTGCATTTACTCATGCTCCCGATGCGACACCGATTGCAGACTTCTTAGGTCGACCAACACGCTGTGCCATCTCGTCACGCACCCGGCGGAGATCCGACAGGCGGAACATCGCCATGCGGGCGCCGGCGATCGTCACCGTGCGGGCCGGTTCGATCAGGTCCTTTTCTCGCCACCGGCGCAGGGTGCGCGCCGAGCCGGCGAACTCCTCCGCCTGGATCCGGGTCAGCATCGGATCCTGCTCCGCCACCGGAGACGACTCCACCTCGAGGACATTCACGTCATCCGCGGACCAGGACGGGCCCTTCGTGCGCCGCTCAGCACCCCACTTCGCGCGGGCGTCCGCGACCGACCAGAAGTTGCGGATCCCGTCGGCGTCGAGCTCGTTGCGGTCCATGAACCCGGTGCCGAGGTCTTCGACGTGCTGCCGGTCGTTCACAAGGCCGTCGATCGCCTGCTCGAGCGACTGCGGGAAGCAGAACATGTCCCAGGCACCCCATGTCGTCACCACGCAATCCAGGGCGTCCAGGAGCTCCGCGTCGACCGGGGCCAGTGGCTCCGACGATGACCCGCCCAACGGCGCCTTGTCCGTCGGCGTCGCCTTCGTCGGATCCGCCAATGACCGCAGCCGGCCGATCAGATCCGGGGCATCCCCGATCAGACCTCGCAGGCGGCCGTAGCAGCGGTTACAGATCAGCGCGTGATCGCGGGCCGGCGACTCCGCGCACCCGTCGCATGTGAGAGCCAGCGAAAGCCGTGTGCCCGCTTCCACCGCGCGCTCGTGATCCTCGGGCGTCCCGTAGTCCGGGCACGAGGCGTAGTGCACGCCCCGCTGCTTGCACCCTCGGATGCAGAACCTCTCAGACATGCCCGACCTCCGATTCGATGTCCAGTGCCTTGCGCTGCTCGTTCAGCTCGATCGACAGGCGCACGAGCGCGTCGACGATCGTGTCCCTCGGCGCTGGCGCCACGGTCCGAGACTCCGCCAGCCGCGCCTCGAGCTCCCCGGCATCCGTCCAACGGAACAGCACCACGGCGACGGTCCCATCCGGAACAGCGATGCTCACGGTCACTCGCTCCGCGTGCATGCAGGTGCACTCGTCGACCTGATCTGGATCCTTCGAGACGCTCACCACCCCCGAGCCCTTGCAGTACGGGCAGCCGGGGTCTGGATTAGAACGGAGTGTCATCACCGAACGCTCCCCACTCGTCACCCGGAGTCGGCGTCGCCCACGCCTCGCCGGCCGCCGGCGCCGTTGGCGCCGCGTTCGCCGTCGTGCGCGCCGCACGCGTCACCTGGGCGGTCGCGTAGCGGAGCGAGGGGCCGATCTCGTCGACCTCCAGCTCGATCGCGGTGCGGTTCTGCCCCTCGCGGTCCTGGTAGGAGCGCTGACGCAGACGACCGGTCGCGATGACCCGCATGCCCTTCGTCAGGGATCCCGCCACATGCTCGGCGAACTCGCGCCACACGGACGCACGAAGGAACAGCGCGTCGCCGTCCTTCCACTCATTCGCCTGGCGGTCGAAGGTGCGCGGCGTGCTCGCGATCGTGAAATTGCACACCGGGAGGCCGGACTGGGTGTAGCGCAGCTCCGGATCCGCCGTCAGATTCCCGACCACCGTGATCGTCGTCTCCCCCACCATCAGGCGTCCTCCTTCCATTCCGATGCGAAATCGGAGTGCCACGCGAGCGCTGTGACGATCTCCTCCTCGGTCGCGTGACCGTCATCGATGTCGCCCTGCAGCTCGTCCAGCGCGTCAGAAATCGCCGCGCTCACGACCGCATCGACGTGAGACCGGATCCGAGACTCCCGATCGGGGTTCATGCCTCGCGTCCGATGCGACCTCGGTGCGCCCGCCATCGTCTCCGCGCGGTGCGCCTCCGCGTCCGCGCCCGTGGTGAGCGCGATACCGCAGTCCATGCACTCTCCGTAGTTCTCGCCCTCGCGGGGGTCGAATCGTCCACTCATGATGCTGTCCTCCTCTGTGCCCCGAGGAACTTCTCGCGGGCGATCCTTCGCATGGTTTCCTGCACGGTCTCGTCAGCCTCGGCGAGCAGCCGAAGCCGGAAGCGGAAGTCCCTCTCGAACCGCTCCGCGGTCATCTCCACGAAGTCGGCGAGGGCATCAGAACGGGTCACCGCCCCACACCTCCCCCGTCTCGGGCTGTGCCTCGTAGAACGTCGTGAGCTTCTGCTCGTAGACCTTCTCCGCGAGCCAGGCATCCCGCTTGTTCCGGGCGTCCCGGCAGGGCCCGCACTTCGTCTTCCCCGCCCCTCCCGGCATGTGCTCGTCGCAGAACATCGGCGGGGCGTCCAGCACTGCCGGGCGCTCCGGGCGCTCCGGCGCCCGCTCCCGGTCGCGCTGCACCGCGTCCCAGGCGTCCGCCCGCGCCGCGCCCTCCGCGCGCACCTGCTCCCGCGCCCGCTCGCGCGCCCGCGCGCCCGCGCCCCCCACAGCCACGGGATACCCCGCGGGAAGCGTTCCCGGCGGCGGCTCCGGCGACGTGATGCGCACGTCGCGCATGTCCACCTTCAGCGGGTACAGCAACAGGATCCACTCGTCGCCCAGATGATCGAACGTCGTCAACCAGCCGGCGTCCATCAGCATCAACAGGTGCTCCTCGACCCGGTCCGCGACCAGATCCAACGGCTCCCCGGTGTTCATCCGCCGGGCGATCACCCGCGGATCCGCTACCCCCCGCCCGAGCGGGTCCATGTGCAGCCACAGCCAGAACGCCGTCGCCTTCGCCTCGTCCGGCACCCCGGCGAGGGTCTCGAGATCCGCCGCGCTGATCTTGCGCTGCTTCGTACGCTGTTCCGACATCGTTCCCTCTCGCGAAGCCCTCGATGCAGCGCTCGAGAGCGAAATTCAGATCCTCCGGGGCCACCTCGAAGCACTCCGTGTAGCCCTTCCCGCCTGGGCCGAGCACGTCCTCCGCGTGCGCCCACGACCGGAACGCGGCCGGGAACCAGCGGCGCAGCACGGCGAGCGCCTCACGCTCCCAGGACTCGTCCGTGCCGCGCTGGCACACCACCACGGTCCAGCCGCGATCAATCCACCGCTGCACCCGTGCGAACCGCCAGGCCCGGCCCACCTTGAGCGTCCAGGAGCGGGGATCCCAGACGACATACGTCATCGCCAACGTCGGCATGTTCATGACTCGACCTCGTACCCGGCCGCTGACGCGCACGCCTCGCACAGCCGCCGGAGGTCCCCACGACGGAAGCCGTAGAACTTCGTCCGCATCGAGACGAGCACTGCGGGTGTCTCGATCGCGCCGCATGCTGCACACTGCAGCCGATATGGATCCACTCCGACGACGCCCGGCGCGTAGCCCGGGATCGTCGGCATCAGCTCTGGCGCACTCATCGCACACTTGCCTTCCTGTCGGCGCGGACACCGGCCCGCCATTCCTGATGCGCCTTGCCCGTCTTCGAGCACAGGCCGTACGCGTCGAGCACGTTGCAGCGCTGACCGCAGAAGCGGCACTTCGGTGCGTTCCGCTGCTGATGATCGATCGCGGCCAGCGCGGCGAGCGTCACCGCCCGATCCGGCTTCCACTCCGGCTTCTCGTCGCTCATGGGCGCATCGCCTCCGATACGTGCATGCGCTCGGTCGCCGACACGAGATACCAACGCTCGCCGTCGACCGCCTCCACCGGCGTCGCAATCGCGCGAGCGAGCGTCGCCTCGTTCGTCGCGGCCTTCTCGATCCGCAGCCCGCGGTGTATCAGATCCATGCGGGTGATCGCGTTCGCGTCCTCCGCGAGCCCGTTGCAGACCGTGCACACCGCACACAGGTTCGCCGGGTGATCCAGGACACTCGACCCGCCCGCGCCCCGGTTCGCCCGGTGATGCGCCGTCTGCGCCTCACCCAGACACCCCGGGAGCATCATCAGGCACCATCCGCCGTCGCGCTCGATGATCTGCTGCTTCACCTTCACCGACACGCTCATGCGGCACCCCAGTCCAGGAGGCCATCCGACTGGCACTCCGGAGACACCCACAGGCGCTCACGGCGGCCCGCCTTCGAATCGGTGCTGTACCCGGCTCCGCCGCCGGCTTTCCCGGCCTCCACGGTCCACCCGTGGCGGACGAGTTCGTCGTGCTCGTCGTCATAGCCGCACAGCACGATCCGGTGGCCGGAGCCGTGGCGGACACACCACTCGCGGACCTCGGCGCTGATCGTCTTGTGCTCATCGCCGCCCGTGTTCGTCGAGGCGTACAGGTCGCCCGAGGTCGCGTACGGCGGGTCCAGGAAGATACCCACGATCCCGGGGCCGGCGGTCGCCCGCACCACGGACGGCTTGAGCACGCGCCGCCAGTCACCGCACGCGATCCGCACCGACGCGAGCCGGACGGCCAGCGCCTGCATGTACGCGCCGAGGCGCGCCTCCTGCCCCGCGTTTCCGAGGTGGGGAAGCTTGCGGTTCACGCCCCCCGCGTCTCCGAGGTGGGGAAGCTTGCGTGTGTCCTGCAGCCGGTCATCGATCACCCGCCACGGCCCCGGCCCCCACGGGTCACCGATGCCACACGCGGCGACGTACAGCCACCAGCCGGCGGCCTTCGCGTCGAACACCTCCGGGCCGCCCTCGAGCCACGAGATCAGTCCGTCGGTGCGGCGCTCCTGCAGCCAGGCGAGACGCGCGTGGTAGTCGATCTCCGTCACCGGGCCTGCGGCGTGGTGCGCGACGTCGTTCGGAGCCTGCTGGATCGCCCGCCACGTGTTCACCAGCCACCCGTCAGCATCGTTGATCGTCTCCACCCGACGGCCTGGCATGTCCGGGCGGGCGAGGAGCACGGCTGCTGATCCGGCGAACGGCTCCACGTAGCCACCGACATCGCCGAGGCGCGCCCAGACGGTCTCCGCGGCGCGGCGCTTGCCACCGAAGTACGGGAACGGTGCGGTCAGACTCATCAGTTCACCCCCGCGTGCTCAGCGCAGAAGTCCTGCCGCTGGTCTCGTTCGGCCGTCTTCCAACCGGCCTTCGTCGCGGCATCGCGGGTCGCCCGTGCCGACGTGTGGTTGCGGCCGAAGATCCGCAGGCATCCGTCGTGGTCACAAGTCAGCCGGGCCCGGTTGTCGGCCCCCATCCGCGCGGTCATCGGTGCTCTCCTCGGAAGTTGGCGTTCAGGCTGCGGAGGATGCCGATGTCCTCGAACAGGGAGTCCTTGCGGTCCTTCGCGTACTGCAGGAGCAGCCACGCGGTGTCGCGGGCCTCCTGCGCTTCACGGACGGCGGACGCCTCGGCGCGGGCGAGGTCGCGGCGTTCCGTCATCGGCATGCGCGGGTAGTCGGCGAGCAGGTCGCGGGCGGCTTTCGCGAGCGCGATCGTCAGATCCCGTTCCCGGTCTGCGAGCGCCGTGCGGTACTCGTTCAACACCGCGGGGGCGCGCGTCACCGCGGCCCGCGCCTTCAGCAGCGCACCCGCGCACTGCACAGGGGTCGGGAACAGTGCGAGCAGCTCGGCCTCGTTCAGGCCGGCGAGGTTCAACGTCACCAACTCCACATCGGTGCCCGCCTCGAGCACCTCGCCCGTGGGCTCGTCGACGTTCACAGGTCCCCTCCCATCCCGGGCAGCGGGACGAACTCGGGCGGCACCTGCATCTCCCGGGATGAGCCGAGCACGGTCACGTCGGTTCGCTTCCAGTAGTCGACGTCGACGACCTCGAGGTCGCCCTCCTCGCCGATCAGCTCGTTCGCGTACTCCTCGATCAGCTCCGGGTCTACCCCGTCTGCGCCTTCGAGCTCAGCCCACTCGCGCACGTCCGCGTCGGTGAACGACAGGCGACCCTTCACGGTCGCTTCGACCTTCGCGACGATCTCCACCTCGTAGCGGGTCACCGCCTGCACCGGCGCATTCACTTCCGGCGTCCCTTCGACTTGGCGCGGCGGGCCGCGCGGTTCGTCGGTGCGAGGAAGTCCTGCGGCATGCCCGGCTTCGCCTCCGTCGGGCGGAGCGCGCCCGATGCCGTGCGCACCTCGGCGGCGGGGTCCTCGGCGGGGGCCCACGCGGCGGCCGTGAGACGGTTCCGCAACTGCGCCTCGAGCTGCGGGGTCACCGCGCGGGCCCGCTTCATCTCGGCGTGCAGTGCGTGCACGGCGTCAGAGGTGGGGGCGGCGGCGATCTCGCTCTCCCAGTCGCGCGCCGACGCGACCGAGCTGGCGCTCTTCGGCGCGTCCTCGTCGGGCTCGGTGCGGTCGCCGATGACCTCGCGGAACGCGCGGCGCAGCGCGGCACGGGTGATGAACGATCCGAAGCGCTCCATGGGGTTGTCCAGCCAGACGTCGTGCCAGAGGCGTCCGTCGGTCTCGCGCGGCTGACCGTCAGGGCTGGGGAGCGACTCGTCCCAGGACGCGTAGACGGTCGTGGGGGTGCCGTCCCGCCAGACCGTCACGCGTGCCACCTTCGGCGGGTTCTCCTTGTCGAGCCAGAACGGCTGGAACGCTGCGCCCGTCATCGTCGCGGCGTTGTAGGGCGAGCCGTCCGAGAACTCCGGCGGATCGATGCGCACGGTCGCGCCGGAGGTGATCGCGAGGCGCTCGTACTCGGCGAGGGTCTGGGCGACGTCGTCGATGTTCGTCATGCTGCGTCCTTCGTCTCGGTCACGGTCAAGCGGCCAGAGGCCTTCTTGCGGGTGTAGAGGCGCATCGCCATGGCGCGGACCTCGTTGGCGCGGCGGACCATGTCGGCCCACTCGCGGTAGGTGTTCGGCTCGGCGCTTTCCCAGGCGTCCTCGTCGAGCACATCCGTGCTGGTGATCGAGAACGTGAACCCGGCGCGGGTGCCGGCGGCCTTCTTGCCGTGCTCGTCGGCCTCTTGGGAGGCGTAGACGCGGATCGTCTCGAGTGCCGTAGCCTCGGCCTTCTTGTGCGGGGCCATCGCGGCGCGCGCGTCGGCGACGATCGCGAGGGCCTCGTCGACGTCGGCGGGGAGGTCGTCGTCCGCGACGGGGGCGCCGGCGGCGCGCCACGTCATGAACGCGTCGGCCTCCTTGAGGAGCTTCGCGATGCGAGCGTCGTCGCGCTCCACCCACCGGTATCGGGGTGCGTCGAGCGTCGGGGTGCCGTCCTCCCCCATGACCTCCCACACGTACAGCCACCAGCGGGTCTCGGTGACGAACATCCCGAGCTGCATCTGGTCGTAGTGGTCGGCAGGGATGTCGTCACGATCGCCCCACCCGTAGTCATGGGACTTGCACTCGACACCGAACTCGCCGCGCGACGAGTCGAAGCCGTGACCATCGGGAGTCGCGAGGATGCTCGTCTTGTCCGGGTGGCTGAACAGGGCGACGTTCGCGGCGCAGAGTGCGATGTTCGAGCACGCCCATGCGAGCAGGAACGGTTCGCGCTCGTGGCCGCGCTTCGTGTGCTGGTTGCCGCGGAACTTCGACCCGTTGAGCTTGTCGTCCAGGATCCGGCGCCAGGTGCCGCGGCCTCCGACAGCGATCGCGTGGATCTCCGACGCGGTCACTCCGGCGGCGCGCGCGGCGAGGCCCTCATCGGATCCGAGGGAGTCCTCGGCGACCATGTGCAGCGGGCGGTCAATGATCTCGATCATGCGGACACCCCCAGCATCGCCTCGAGCTCGAGCCGCTCAGCGACGTTCGACGCGCGCTTCGCGATCGCACGGCGCACACGGACGGCGTCCTCGCCGACGCAGGGCTGGATCGGGGTGAACGGGATGTCCTCGAAGCGCTGCGCGCCCGGCTTCTTGCGCCTCACGATGCGTCCTCCGTCTCGCGAAGTCGCGCGAGCAGCTCGGTCAGGCCGGCGGGCTGCACGAGCACGTCGCGCGCCTTCGCCCCCTGGGCTGCGCCGACGACGCCGTGCTGCTCGAGCAGGTCCATCAGCCGCATTGCCTTCGCGAACCCGACACGGAGCTTGCGCTGGATCATCGAGGTCGAGCCGAACTGCGCCGTCACGACGAGCTCGGCAGCCTGAATGAGGAGGTCGAGGTCGCCGTTGATCGGCGTCGGCGTTGCGCTTTCACTCGGCGCGGTGGTCGGCGTGCTGACGCTGAATGAGAACCCCTCGTCGCGCATCCGCTGGACGGTCTCGGCGAACGGATCGCCGACGCCGAAGTCGAACTCGAGCGTCGCGTCGCCGGTGCGCTCGGCGCGCACGCGCGCCATGACCTCGGTGACGATGTCGATGTCGTCGGCGTCCTGGATCGGTTCGATGAAGAGGACGCCTGCGACGGGGGTAACCTCGCCGCCTGCGGTGTAGTCGATCTGCTTCTTGGCGGTGTCGATCACCATGACGACGACGTGGCGGCGCTCGGGGTGTTGGACGAGCTGCGCGTGCAGCCTCTCCATCCCGTTCGCGTCGAACTCCTTCGGCAGCGCGGCCGACAGCTTCACGGTCATGCTCGGTTCCTCCCAGGGATGAATGCGGCGACGAACATCACCAGGACGATGAGGACGGCGAGGTCTGCGCCGTTCCAGACAGGGGCCGCGGCGGCGATGCCAACCGGCACGGCGACGATCAGTGCGGTCGCGGCGAGCGCGAACCGCCACGGTGCGACTGCAGGCAGCCGGAGCCGGAGTCGCGGTGCACGCGGCGCCGACGGCGCGATGGCCGCGATCGGGGCCGCGCACCAGCAGCACTGCTCCTGGCCCTCGTCGCGGCAGTGCTCGCAGTGATCGGGATAGACGCAGTCCTTCGCGAACATCACGCGACCTCGTCGATCGGCTCGGTCAGCGGCGGCACGTCGACCAGGCGCACGTGCCGGGACGCGGCGATCGGGACGATGTCGACGATCTCGACCGGCTCGAGCGCGAACAGGCGCAGCTCCTCGGCGACCTCGGCGTCGAACTCGTCGAGGAACTGGCGGCGGCCGCCGAGCGTGGGATGTCCGTCTCGCTCTTCGACGGCGAGGAACGTAGGCTGATGGGTGCTGGTGGACATGTGCGTGTCCTCCTTCGGTTTCAGGTGGGGCGTCCGGTGCAACGGGCGCCCCTCTTTCGTGTGGTGGTCAGAGGGTCGAGAGGGCGAGCGCGCCGAGACGCACCCGGAGTCGTTCGAGGCCGCGGATCGTGACGCGGACCTGTGGGGCGTCGAGCACGAGCTCGCCCGTGCGCGGGTGGTGGTGCGACTGCGGCTTCTCCGTCAGGTAGCCGGCGTTCACCGCGGACGCGTACGCGCGCCATCCGCCGTCGTGCGCACGGTGGATCCAGCCGAGGTCGCGGAGCTGCGTGAAGAGACGGTTCTGCCCCGTCTTCACACCGGCGCGGGCCAGGATCCCCGCCGCGTCCTTCACCGCGTAGTCGCCGCGCGCGGAGGCGAGCTCGTCCCACGCCTCCGCGCGCGGCGTGATCACTGCGACGTGCGCTTCAAGCGCCTGGCGCTGCTCGACCTCGGCGGCATACGCGCGCAGAGCCTCCGGGAGGGTCTGCGGCACGGTGATCTCGCGCGCCTGCTTCTCGACCTCGATGAAGTACTGGCGAGCCTGCTTCCCCTTCGGGGTGCGCTGGATCATGGCGAGTTCCTTCGCCATGTCCAGGGTGAGAGCGTGGTCCGTAGCCGGGCGCCCTCCGGTGCTTTCGCTCAGAATTGCGCCGAAGTCCTCGCCCTCGGTGAAGCCGTACGCGAGCATCCGCGGGAACCAGTCCTTATACGGAGTCGCCACGTCCAAGAACGCGTGCAGCTCGCGACCACTGACCGCCTGACGGCCTTCGTGCTCCCGGATCGGGATGAGAGCGCTCATGCTGCTGCTCCGATCGGCTCCGGCTTGCAGAGCCCGGACGCCTCCGCGCGGGCGATCAGCTCCTCCATCGACGGGCCGCCCGGATACCAGATGCGCTCGGCGGCCTGGCGGACGGTGAGGGTGCGGATGATCGCCGCCTCCTCGGCCACGATCTCGGCGACCTCGCGGAGCGCCTGCTCCTTCGACTTGTACGCACCCATCACGCCACCGCGCTCTCGACGCTCCCGAGGGCGGCGGATCGGATCAGCTGGTCGACCGTGATCCCAAGGAAGGCAGCAGCCGCCTCGATCTCGTCGGTATTGAACGGCTTGGTCCCGTTCAGGCGTGAGTAGACGCTGTTCCGGCTGAGCTTGAGGGGCTCACAAAGGGCGACGCCGTCGACGCCCCGGCGCGCGAGTTCAGCACGCATAGCGCCCTGCACTGCTGCAGTGAAGTTGTGGTTGTTGGCTCCCATATTTGGGACTGTACCAACTTTGGTACTGCGGGGCAACCATTTTTGGTACGCACTATCCATGTGTACCGAAAATGGGTATCGTGTCCCACATGGGAGAAATCGGGTCGTTCAGCTGGCGCGTCATCGACGTCATCCAGAAGCTCATCGCCGAGCAGGGCATCACTGATGCCGAAGTAATCTCGCGCTCCGGCATGCCGCGCAACACGTTCTACCGGAAGATGCGCGGCGACACCCCCCTGACCACAGACGACATTGAGCGCCTCGCGAGCGCGCTGGACGTGGATCCGTTCGCGATCATCCACGCCGCGTCAGCTCAGAACATCACTCCGATTCGCCTGAATGTCGCTAGCCCCATCCATGATGAGCGGGCGGTCGCCAAGAGGAAGTCGCGCGACCGCGGAGGGGATGACGGTCAGGGATGAGGGATACGAAGCTGCTGCGGATGTTCGAGTTGATCGACGCGGCCGGATACACCGTCGACTACGTCGCCCTGCCGCCCGATCGCGATGGCGAGACGAACCACGATCGCAAGGTGGTGCGCATCCAGTTCGACCTCAGCTTCCGCACCTACCGCAGCACTGTCGCGCACGAGGCATGCCACGTGGTGTTCGGCGACGAACCCAGCATGTTCGGCCCCGTGAACGCAAAGGCCGAGCGTCGCGCCGACGAGTGGGCCGCGCTGCAGCTGGTCAGCCTCGATGAGTACCGTCACGCCGAGACGCAGCACGACGGGAACGTCGAAGCGATGGCGATCGAGCTGTGCGTAACCACTGATCTCGTGGAAGCGTTCCGGAATGTTCTGATGCGCACCGAGACGTCCGTCTACCTCTCCCCCCGCATGGGCGCGGGGCAATTCACTCACCGCGTCGAGGTCGCCTGATGGCTGCCCGACTGCGCCCCGTCACCGACGCTGCCCCGCGCGCGATCATCTACCTGCGCCAGTCTGTGCACAGGGACGACTCGATCAGCCTCGAGCTGCAGGAGATCGCCTGCCGGGACTACTGCGACCGCATGGGCTACACCGTCACCACGGTCGAGGCCGACCCAGGAATCTCCGGCCGCACCTGGAACCGCCCCGCCGTACAGCGCGTCATGACCGCGATCGACGACCGCGACGCCGACGTCATCGTGCTCTGGAAATGGTCCCGGCTCTCCCGCTCGCGGAAGGACTGGGCGCTCGCTATCGACCGTGCCGACGTCGCCGGCGGGAAGATCGAATCCGCCACCGAACCGATCGACACCGCCACCGCATCCGGACGGTTCGCCCGCGGCGTGATGACCGAGTACGCCGCGTTCCAGTCCGAGCAGATCGGTGAGCAATGGGAAGAGGTCCGCGCACGCCGGCTCCGCCTCGGACTCCCCGTATCCGGACGCCTCCCCTTCGGCTGGGCCTGGGGCACCGGCGACCACAAGGGCACCGTCCGGCCAGTCTCCGACCTCACACCGGTGATCGTCGAGATGTACCGCCGGTACCTCGCCGGCGACGGCGCCGCGGCTATCGCAGCCTGGCTGAACACACAAGGCATCCCCGCGCCGAACGGCGGACGGTGGAGCCGGGTCCGCCCGCTCACCGTCATGGACTCCCCCATTCACGCAGGCCGCATCCCCTACCGCGGCGAGACCGTCGAAGGACAGCACGACGCGATCATCGACTCGGCCACATGGACCGCCTACCAGGCCGAGCGCGCACGCCGTCGCGACGCGCAGGAGAAGCCCCGCGAGTACCACCACCTGCTCTCCGGGGTCATGCTCTGCGGATGCGGCGCCCGAATGCACGGTAAGGGCTCCGTGACCGCCGGGAAGCTCTACCGCGGGTACATGTGCTCCGAGACCCTGAACGGCCACCCTCAGCGCGCGTACGTGTCCGCGCTCACCGTGGAGCCACTCGCCACAACCTGGTTCCTGGCCCTCGACCCGGCGACCGTAGCACCCCCCGAGGACGCCGCCCGAGCCGCCCGATCAGCCGCCCTCCTCCGCGAGCAGAACGCGCTCGAATCCGAGCTCGTCACCCTCACCCGGCAGCACACGCGGAACATCATCCCGGAGATCGCCTATGTGCGCGCCACCGCAGAGATCGGAAACGAGATCGACCGGCTCGAAGCCGAACGGCGTTCGCTCGCGCCCAAGCGCACAATCACCCCGGAAGAGATCGCTACGCTGCAGCGCACCTGGCCGATGATGACCATCGAGGCCCAGAATCGCACTGTGCGACGCGTCATCGACCATGTGAAGATCGACGAAAGCGGCCAGCACTTCACCCTACGCACGGTCTGGGGCGAGGACCATCCCCTTCGCGGATCCGCGACATGGCGGGGCAAGCGCCGCAGCTGACCGGTTTGTCTGTGGTGATCGCATGATGACGACGAGCAAGCCGGCGAAGGCGACCGCCGCCATCGTCGCGATGGCGTACTCCGCCGTGGCGGCGCCGGTCTCGTCGCCGAAAAGCAGGGCCGCCCGCCGCCGGGTGAGCGGCGGCAGGGCGACGATGGGCGACGCCGACGAGGCCGCGTCGGAATGCCGGATCGACGACGACGTCACGTCGACCCTGGGATGGATCTGGTTCATGGTGTTCCTTCTCTCTTCTCTTGCGGATGACGGCACCAGGTCGGGAGCCGTCGGGCTCAGTTGAACGGCAGCGGGGTCGTCGACAGCACGCTCAGGATCAGGGGCGCGACGCCCAGCAGCATGAACGCCGGCAGCGTGCAGGCCCCGAGTGGGAGCAGCAGGCGCGAGCTCAGCCGCGCGGCGCCCGTGCGACCGGCGGTGCGGGCATCCCGCCTCGCGCGATCCGCCTCGGCCCGCAGCAGTTCCACCGCCGGCACTCCGGCAGCCCCGGACAGACGCAGCACGCGCTCGATCGCCTCCTCGGCAGTCGCAGGGTCATCGTCCGCCGTGCTCTCCTGCTCCACGAGCGAACGGGCGCGCGGGATCGCGGTTCCGCCCGTGAGCGCGACCACGAGCAGCTCCGCGCGGATCCCCGGGACCCCCGGTTGCGGGGCGGCCCGCCGCACCAGGGCTCTGGTCCATGCGCGCGCGGCCCACAGCAGCCCCAACCCGGATGCCAGGCATGCCCATCCGGCCGGCTGCGTGAGCAGCACCGTCACGGTGTCGAAGCCGAGGGCGGTGCCGAGTAGCAGGCCGACCAGCGGCAGCCACAGCATGAGCCGGGCCGTGCCGGCAGGTTCCGCGAGCGCAACCGAGATCTCGGCCCTGATGTCACCGGCACCCTCGAGTGCCGCGGCGATCGCGCGCAGCACCTCCCCCAGCGGTGCGCCCACGGTCGCGGCGATCCCCCACGCCGCCGCGACCGTGCGCCACACCCCGCCCCGGATGCGGATCGCATCGACCAGCGCACGTCCGTGCTCCACATCGGCGAGCACGTCGACGGCGTCGGCCGAGCCGCTCTCCGCCAGGTGCCGCCAGGCTGTCAGCGGCGCCGCGCCCGCCTGCAGCAGCACGGCCAGTGTGCGCACGACCTCCGCGACCTCGGCCTCGCTGCGTTCGCCTCCACCTCGCAGACGCCGATGCCCCGACCGAACACGCCCGCCAGCTCCGGGCCACCGCTTCACGCGCCTCACCACGGCTGCACCTCCTCGATGCCCAGGTGCTCGCCCTCCAGCCGCAGCACGCCCACCTGCGCGAGCCGGCGCACCCCGCCCGTGGCGCGCACCAGATGCAGCACGTAGGCGAACGCGCTCACGGCCTGACGTGCGAGCGCGGGCGGATCCATCCCCGCCAGTGCGCCGAGCGCTTCCAGCCGAGCGGGAACGTCGGCGAGTCCACTCGCGTGCAGGGTGCCCGCGCCGCCGTCGTGGCCCGTGTTGAGCGCGGTCAGCAGATCTCGGATCTCCTCCCCGCGGCACTCCCCCACGATCAGCCGGTCCGGCCGCATCCGCAGGGACTCGCGCACGAGGCGGGCCACGCCGATCGCGCCGACGCCCTCCAGGTTCGGCTGCCGGGCCTCGAGCGACACATGGTGCGCATGCCGGGGCCGCAGTTCGGCGACGTCCTCGATCGTGACGATCCGCTCCTGCGGCGGCACGTGCGCGAGCAGGGCCGCAAGCATCGTGGTCTTCCCCGTGCCGGTGCCTCCCGTGATCAGCACGTTCTTCCGCTCGCGCACCGTCCGCTCGAGCCAGGCCCGCTGCGCCGCGTCGACAGCGCCGAGCCGGCCCAGGTCGTCGAGATCCGCCGCGCGCACCCGCGGGATCCGCACCGAGACCGCGGTTCCGCTGGTCGACACCGGCGCGAGCACGGCATGCACGCGGACGCCCGAGGCGAGCCGCACGTCCACGCAGGGCGCCTGATCGTCGAGGTGCCGGCCGCCGAGCGCCACCAGCCGCACGGCGAGCTCGCGCACCTCGCGCTCCGACGCGGTCCATCCGGGCACCAGCTCGGCGCCGGCGCCGCGATCGAGGAAGAGACCGCCGGCACCGTTCAGGAACAGATCCGTCACCTGCGGATCTGCGGCGTGCACGGCCAGCTCGCCGAATGCCGGATCCAGGTCCAGCCGCTCGGCGGCGGCAGCGGATCCGCGTGGGACGATCACGAAGGGCGAGGCCATGTCCCGACGCTAGGGATCCATGTCCCAGCGCAGGACGGGGTTCGCGCAACCCGTGCACAACGCGCTGTCCGGCCGGCCTGTGCGGAGAGAGCAGCCGCCGGTGGAGGTGGCGTACGCGGCCGGCACCTCCACAGGAGAAGTGCCGTTCCGCAGGACGGATCCGATCGGATCCTCCTCCGGAGACGCGATCGTCCTGCAGAAGTGCGACGCGGAGGCCGTGGCGCACGCCGCGGGGAGAAGAGAGGTGGGCGGCATCCCACGGGGGGAATGGGATGCCGCCCGACTGCGGCCGGCGGTGGGGGGAACCGTCGGAGCCGCAGGAAGCCGGATTCGATTGATCGGCCGTCGGACAGTGTACGTCTGAAAAGGAACTGTACAAAACGGATCCGAGTACCGACTTCCGTCGGTAGTGAGAGACTCTGGGCACGGCTAGATTCGCCGATGTCCCGGCTCACGCCGCGATGCCCCCCCGCCGCAAAGGAGCGCCCTCTCATCATGAGCAGCCAGATCGATCACGTCTTCGACGAGACCCGCGTCTTCCCGCCCTCCCCCGAGTTCGCCGCGGCGGCCGTCGCGCAGCCGGAGATCTACACCGAGGCGGCCACCGATCGCGAGGCGTTCTGGGCGAAGCAGGCCCGCGAGCTGCACTGGCACACGCCGTTCACCGAGGTGCTGGACTGGTCCGCGCCTCCTTTCGCGAAGTGGTTCGCGGACGGCGAGCTCAACGTCGCATACAACTGCCTCGACCGGCACGTCGAGGCCGGTAACGGCGACCGCGTCGCCCTGCTCTGGGAGGGCGAGCCCGGCGATGAGCGCCGGATCACCTATGCCGAGCTGACCGACGAGGTCAAGCGCCTGGCGAACGTGCTCGAAGGGCTCGGCGTCGGCCACGGCGACCGCGTCGCCATCTACCTGCCGATGATCCCCGAGGCCGTGGCCTCGATGCTCGCCGTCGCGCGCATCGGCGCGATCCACTCCGTCGTCTTCGGCGGCTTCAGCGCCGACAGCCTGCGCTCGCGCATCGACGACGCGGGCGCGAAGCTCGTGATCACCGCCGACGGCGGCTACCGCAAGGGCAAGGCGTCCGCGCTCAAGCCGACGGTCGACCAGGCGCTCGCCGACCGGGGCGACGGCGAGCAGAACACCGTCGAGCACGTGCTCGTGGTGAAGCGCTGCGGGAACGAGATCGACTGGGCCGACGAGCGCGACCTCTGGTACCACGACGTGGTGGGCGCAGCCTCGAACGCGCACGACGCGCAGGCGTTCCCCGCCGAGAACCCGCTGTTCATCCTCTACACCTCCGGTACCACCGGGAAGCCCAAGGGCATCCTGCACACCTCCGGCGGCTACCTCACGCAGGCGTCGTACACGCACCGCGTCGTCTTCGACCTGAAGCCGGAGACCGACGTCTACTGGTGCACCGCCGACATCGGCTGGGTCACCGGACACTCGTACGTGGCGTACGGACCGCTCGCCAACGGCGCCACGCAGGTCATGTACGAGGGCACGCCCGAGACCCCGCAGCAGGGACGCTGGTGGGACATCATCCAGAAGTACGGCGTCACCACCCTCTACACGGCTCCCACCGCGATCCGCTCGTTCATGAAGCTGGGCCGCGAGATCCCCAACCAGTACGATCTGACCTCCCTGCGCCTGCTCGGATCCGTCGGTGAACCGATCAACCCCGAAGCCTGGATCTGGTACCGCGACGTCATCGGCGGCAGCCGCACGCCGATCGTGGACACCTGGTGGCAGACCGAGACCGGCGCGATCATGGTCTCCCCGCTCCCCGGCATCACGGCGACCAAGCCGGGCTCGGCGCAGGTGGCGGTGCCCGGCATCTCGATCGACGTGGTCGACGACGACGGCGCCACGGTGGGCATCGGCGGCGGCGGGCTGCTGGCGATCACCGAGCCGTGGCCGAGCATGCTGCGCGGCATCTGGGGCGACCCGGAGCGGTTCAAGGAGACGTATTGGGAGAAGTTCGAGAAGCAGGGCTACTACTTCGCGGGTGACGGCGCGCGCTTCGACGACGACGGCGACCTGTGGCTGCTCGGCCGCGTCGACGACGTGATGAACGTGTCCGGCCACCGCCTCTCCACCGCCGAGATCGAGTCCGCCCTCGTGGCACATGAGGCGACCGCCGAGGCCGCCGTGGTCGGCGCCTCCGATGAGACCACGGGTCAGGCGGTCGTCGCGTTCGTCATCATCAAGGAGAGCTACCTCAAGGCGCACTCCCCCGAGGGCCTCGCGCAGCTGCTGCGCGGCTGGGTCGGCGAGCAGATCGGCCCGATCGCCCGTCCGCGTGACGTCTACATCGTCGGAGAGCTGCCCAAGACCCGCTCCGGCAAGATCATGCGCCGCCTGCTGCGCGATGTGGCGGAGGGCCGCGAGGTCGGCGACACGACCACCCTCGCCGACACGATGGTGATGTCGACCATCTCGGCACAAGTGAAGTAGCGGATCCGGTCCCCACGACAGCAGAAGGGGCCGCTCTCCGAACGGAGAGCGGCCCCTTCTGTCGTGAAGGACTCAGGCGAGGGTGAAGACGACCTCGACCTCGACCGGGCTGTCCAGTGGCAGCACCGACACACCGACCGCGGCACGGACGTGCTTGCCGGCGTCGCCGAAGACCTCACCCAGCACCTCGCTCGCGCCGTTGATCACGCCGGGCTGGCCCGAGAACGACGGGTCCGAGGCGACGAAACCGCCCACGCGCAGCACTCCGCCGAGGCGGTCCACGCCGCCGGCCGCATCGGCGGCCGCAGCGATCGCGTTCAGCGCGCACACGCGGGCGAGCCCCTTGGCGTCATCCGCCGGGACCTCCGCGCCGACCTTGCCCGTCGTGGGGAGGGAACCCGCCACGAACGGCAGCTGGCCGGAGGTGTGGACGAGCCCGGCATGCACTCGGGCGGGCACGTAGGCGGCCACGGGGGCGGCGACGGACGGGAGCTCGATGCCGAGCTCGGCGAGGCGGGCGCTGATGGTCATGCAGATTCTCCTTCGAACTGGCGCGCGGCCTCCGCGGCCGCGGAAAGGCCGGTGTTGGCAGTGCTGTCGCCGCCGACCGGGCGCTTGAGGTATGCGACGAGCCCGCCCTCGGGCCCGGTGACGACCTGCACCAGCTCCCAGCCCTGCTTGCCCCAGTTGTTCAGGATGGCGGCGGTGTTGTGGATCAGCAGCGGTGTGGTGAGGTATTCCCACGTGGTCATGGCTCTCCCGGAGGGACGGACGCGCTCGGGCGCGTCAAAGTTTGCGTTCAGGGAACTCCCCTACGATCAAGCGTATGCCTCAGACCAAACGCACGCTCACCGGTGTGCTCAGCGGCCTGGCCGGCCTTGTCGGTCTCAGCGTCGTCGCCGGTGTGCTCGTCACGGCCACTGTCACTCCGGTGTTCGCCGTCACCGGAGCTGCCGCCGCTCAGTCGATCGACATGTTCGAAGGCCTGCCGTCCAATCTGAAGGTCGATCGTCCGATGCAGCCGACGACGATCTACTCCAAGGACGCCGCCGGCAACGATCAGGTCATGGCGCGCTTCTACGACCAGAACCGCGTTCCGGTGACCTACAACCAGGTCGCTCCAGTGCTGTACGACGCGCTGCTGGCCAGCGAGGACAAGAACTTCTACTCGCATGGCGGCATCGACATCGCCGGCACGATCAAGGCCGTCGTCGGCAACGTGAGCGGATCCGCCACCAACGGCGGGTCGTCCATCAGCCAGCAGTACGTGAAGAACGTGCTGCTGCAGGAGTGCGAGAAGGGTGTTCCCCTCTCCGACGAGAAGCGCGACGACAAGCTCCAGCAGTGCTGGCTCGACGCGGCCTCCGCGGTCGGCTCCAAGGGCATCGCACGCAAGCTCCAGGAGATCCGCTACGCGACGGCGATCGAGAAGCAGTACTCGAAGAACGACATCCTCATCGGATACCTGAACCTGGTGAACTTCGGCGGCACCGTCTATGGCATCGAGGCTGCGGCACAGCGCTACTTCAGCGTCTCCGCCTCGCAGTTGAACGCCGTGCAGGCCGCGACGCTGGTCGGCATGGTGCAGAACCCGAACGCGTTCCGCATCGACCTGCCGGGCGGCACGTACGACTGCGACAAGGACGGCAAGAACTGCAAGAACTCACAAGCGGACGGCTACCACGACACCATGGTGCGCCGGAATTACGTGCTCAGCCGCATGGAGGTGCTCGGGAAGATCACCAAGGCGGAGTTCGACGCGGACAAGGCGCAGCCGATCACCCCGGCCATCAAGACCCCGACTTCGGGCTGCGGCGATGCCGGCGGCAACGCCTTTTTCTGCCAGTACGTGATCTCGACGCTGAGGAACGACACCTCACTCGACTCCGTGCTCGGCCCGGTGAAGGACCGTGCTGACAAGCTGTACCGTGGCGGGCTGAACGTCTACACGACGTTGTCGGCGCCGATGCAGGGCGCGGCCCTGCAGGCGATGGCTGACAACGCCACTCCCACGATCGAGGGCATGGACTTCGGTGCTTCCGCGGTGACGATCGAGCCGAAAACGGGCAAGATTCTGTCTCTCGCGCAGAACACGGGCTTCACCGAAGAGCAGTCGGATACGGCGACCACCGGACTCACGAGCCTGGTGTATGCAGCCGATCAGGCGCACGGCGGAGGCGTGGGATTCTCGGTCGGATCAACTTACAAGATCTTCACCCTGATCGACTGGCTGGAGAAGGGGCATTCCCTGCGCGAGTCTGTGGATGGCAACCTCAAGTGGATGAACTTCAAATGCGGCGACCAGACGATGCGAGCGGACGCCGGGGAGATCAAGAACTTCCAGAATCAGCGTGGCTACACGGGAACCCCTCTGGACTTCACCAGACAGTCCCTGAATAGCGGGTTCCTGGGCATGGCGTCCAAGCTCGACATCTGCGACATCAACGACGTTGCCGCTCGGATGGGCGTTCATCTGGGCACGGAGTACAAGGGCAAGATGGTACCGGTGAACAACCGGGAGAACATCGTCGACGATCAGGGGAACGTCCTCGCACTCGCACCCGCGCCGTTCGATGTCCTCGGGTCGAAGAACATCGCCCCCCTCGATATGGCCTCCGTCTATGCCACGATCGCCAACAACGGCACGCGCTGCGATCCGCATGCGATTGACAAGATCACCGGTCCCGACGGTGTCGACCTCCCGCTGCCGCCAACCACCTGCACCGAGGTCGTGAAGCCCGACATCGCAGCGGCCACCGCCTACGCTCTGCAGGGCGTCATGAACTCGGGCGGTACCGGATCGCAGGCGAACCCCGGTGACGGCACCCCGCTGATCGGCAAGACGGGTACCCACAACAACGCTCAGACGATGCTCATGGCCTCTTCCACAGGTTCTACCACGGGGGTGTGGGTCGGTCAGGCGAACGGCGATGTCGTCGACATCAACGACTTCTACACCAAGGACACCAACGTCCCGAACATCCGCTATTACCTAAGCCGTCAGATCCTGAGCACCGCGGACGAGCTCTTCCCCGGCGGAGCCTTCCCGGATCCGCAGCAGAGCGCGCTCAAGCAGTCGTACACGAACCTGCCGAGCGTGGTCGGGATGACCGTCGACCAGGCGACGCAGACGCTCCAGGGCGCCGGATTCTCCGTCTCCGTCGGCGCCGCCGTGCAGAGCAACCTGCCGACGGATCAAGTCGCCCAGCAGGATCCGGGTTCCGGTCAGGTCGTCACGGGCAGCACGATCACGATCTCGCCGAGCAATGGCCAGGGCGCCACGGTGCCGAACGTGGTCGGCATGACAATGGGCGACGCGGCCAACGCGCTGAAGGCCGCTGGCTTCCAGGCGGCGAAGGGCACCTGCACCCCGGGTAACGGCGACGATTCCGGCACCGTCTCCGCGACGAACCCCGCCGCGGGGACAGCGGCTCCGAAGGGCTCCTCCGTGACGCTCAACTACGTGAAGAAGAACTGCTGAGGATGACGTCCTCTCGCACCACCCGTTCGGCCCTCATCGCACTCGGTGCGGTGGGGGCCGCCGGTGTCGCGGCCGCCACCTGGGGCATCGGCATCGAGCGCTACCTCTTCACGCTGCGACACGCGACGGCGCGATCGCTGCCTGCGGGATCCCGTCCGCTGCGGATCCTGCACGTGTCCGACGCACACATGGCGCCCTGGCAGCACCGCAAGCAGCGCTGGCTCGCGGCGCTGGCGGAACTGCGTCCCGACCTCGTCGTGAACACCGGCGACAACCTCGGTCATGAGCGCGGACTCGAAGGCGTCCGCGCGGCGTTCGCCCCGTTCGCCGGAACGCCGGGCGTCTTCGTGCACGGCTCGAACGACGTCCACGCGCCGTCGCCGCGCAACCCCTTCCGCTATTTCATGGGTCCTTCGGCGCGCTCCATCACGGCTCCGAAGCTCGACACTGCGGCCCTGGACCGGTTCTTCACCGACGACCTCGGCTGGGTCGATCTGGACAACACCGCCGCCACACTTCAGATCGCGGATTCCCGCGTGGACCTGTTCGGCGTCGACGACGCGCACCGCGACTGGGACGAGCTCGATGCACTGCCTGCCGCGATCGACGGGCTGGGTCTCCGTTCTGCCGAGGTGCCCGTGCTGGGCGTTACCCATGCCCCGTATCAGCGCGTGCTGAACGCATTCACCGATCTCGGCGCCGACGCGATCCTCGGCGGCCACACGCATGGCGGCCAGGTGTGCATCCCCGGTTTCGGCGCGATCGTGGCCAACTGCGACATTCCGCTGAAGCAGGCGAAGGGGCTCAGCACCTGGACGCACGCCGGACGCACGGTGCCGCTGAACGTGAGCGCCGGCTGCGGGCACTCGATCTACGCGCCGATCCGCTTCGCCTGCCGCCCCGAGGCGACGCTGCTGACGCTGCTACCCCGGGGCTGACCGGGCAAGCGGTACCCATCTGGCAGAAAGACGGGTCTATGCGCGTGAGAAGCTCCCCGTCGTACTGAATGTTGCAGTAAGAGCGTCGCTCAGGGCGCTGATGCAGCGCTCGCTGATGGAACCGTTCAAGCCGTGCGTGCGGCGAGTTGGGCTCGACTACTTGCCTCCGCCAGCTTGCAGGTGAAGTCCATCGAACCATCTATCGAAACTCTTGACCCCTCGCAGAGCCGTCGGGGGCACCACGATTACGCGACGATGAACGTAGCTAAGTTTCAGCCCCATGCTCGTTCCCATGATGCAGGCAGAGTAGTCGCAGCCAGCACCATCACGAACGGCTCTCAACCTCAGCTGTACGCCGGCGCGCGATTCCATGGCCTGAACGCGGAGAGCGCGAGCACAGCGCGCCGCATAAGGCTCCCCCGGCGAGAATCAGGGCCTCTCCACCCGATGCAGTCGTCCGTTTCATCGGTCGAATCGGTAGCCGGCGGCTTCAAAGGCATCGTAAATCTTCTGCATCCCGGTGATGGAATTGATGATCGCCGAGCCGGCTGGCCAACGAATTCGAATGTATCCCAGACCTCTTTCCAGGCTTACGACCTGTGATCGCGCAATACGAGTGCGTAGGCCAAACACGTACAACTCTAGATGGCTGTAGGAGATTGTGATACCGCGAGGGAACGGCCAGCCCGCCTTTGTGGGGATTGGAAAATCCGCTTTTGTCACGCCGATTGAATAGGGGTGAAATTCATATTTTGACTCACTCATTTGCGTTAGAACTCACATCCCCGCATATACGCGGATTTTCGACGGACGTCAGGAGAATAGGACTCCCCATATCCATCGTGTCCCATGGACTCGAAGGCCGGATCCGACTGGCCGCAGCCGGCGTACCAGGGGGACGGCGCAAACACGCAGGTCCCTGTCACCCCGCTGCCGCCGACAATGCCAAGGTCTGCACCACCAGATACGTCCAACTCCATCGAATTATAGGGACCACCACACGGCCCAGACATCGTGAGTCCCAAGCCGATGCCGTAGGCCGCAGAGCCCCCTCCCACGCAGGTTCGTCCTGAGATGTCGGATGCATCAGAAGCCGTACCGCCTGCGATGCCGGCAAAAACTCCACCATCCAACATGCCCCCTCCTCCCGCTATCCCCGATGCGGTCGCAGAGACGAAGAAGCCAGACCCTGACGAGAGGCCGACGCATGCTTCGGCGGAGACCATGCCGCCGACGAAGAACGCGGCGGCGCCACTCACGCCGATACATAGGGCGCCCCACAAGAGCCCGAGTGAATCAGTGTCGTTGAGGGGATTGTTGTTCGTGTACCCGTATGGAGAGAGTGTTTTGGCGACGAGTGGGTCGATGGTGAGGAAGAGTGCGGTGGTGGGGTCGTAGTAGCGGTGGATGAGGTAGAGGAATCCGGTTTCGGCGTCGGTGAAGGCTCCGGCGAATTGGAAGGGTGTTGTGGCGCCGGTGTGAGCGGTGACCGCACCCCAAGCACTAAAAGCGTAGGTTCCGGTGACGGTTCCGCTGGCGTTGGTGAGTTCAGCCGTGGAACCGTGGGTGTCGGTGAAGTAGTATGCGGGGGTTGCGCCGGCTGTGTTGGTTTGTTCAATGACGGCGCCAGTCGGTCCGTAGACGTAGCAGCTGCTAGCGTCTGTGAGGAGTTGTGGAACTTTTCCGCGGGCGTCCCAAGTGTAGTTGGCGGTAGTCCCACCGCTGGATTTGCTAGTGCGGAGTCCGTCCCCGTTGTAGGCGTAACTGGCGGTGACGGCTCCGGAGACGGACGTGAGTTCGCCCGCGGCGTTGTATTCGTAAGTGGTTGCAGCACCCGTGGCCGGCGTCTTTCCCGTGCGGTTGCCGTTGGCGTCGTATCCGTATTTGGTGGCTCCGGTGGCGGGTGTCCCGCAGGTGGGGCTGGTGACGGTGGTGGTTGTTGTCCAGCAGACCTGCCCTGCGGGGTCGAAGACCTGGGTGGTGGTTCCGAGGGTGGTGGGGTTGCCGGTGTTGTCGTAGCCGTAGCTGGTGGTGGTCGATCCGACGGTTGATCCGGTGAGGTACTGGTTGGTGTTGTACCCGTAGGTGGTGGCCGCGCCGGGTGCTCCGCTGGTCGGGGTGGTGCCGGTGAGGCTGCCGGTGTTGTCGCGGGCGTAGGTGATGGTGCCGAGTCCTGTGGTGCCCTTGGTGAGTGTGCTGGAGGTGGGCTGGTCGGCGTCGTTGTAGGCGATGGTCGCGGTGGTGCCGTTGGCGTATCCGGTGGTGGTGGGGGCGCCGTCGGCGTTGTATCCGAAGGTGGTGGTGCCGTTCGTGTCGGTGATGCTGGCGAGCTGCTCGAGGGTGTTGAACGCGCGGGTGACGTGTGGGCCGCCGCCGGGGTATCCGATGCTGGTGGTGTTGCCGATGGCGTCGTACCCGAAGGTCGTGGTCGCGCCGGCTCCGTTGGTGGTTGCGGTGGTTTCGCCGAAGACGTCGTGGCTGTATGTGCTGGTTCCGGTGCCGTCGGTCATGCTGGTGCGGCGGCCGCCGCGGTCGTACGTGTAGGTGACGGCGTGGGTGCTGGTGCCGCTGTAGCTGATGCCGGTGAGTTGTCCGGCGTTGTCCCAGGTCTGGGTGGCGACGGAGGTGTCGGGCATGGTGGTGGTCTTGAGCCGGCCCATGCTGTCGTACGTGTAGGTGGTGGTCTTGTTGTCCGGGTTGGTCGAGGTGAGCACCCGGGCTTGCGCGTCGTAGGTGTACGAGGTCGCGTGGCTTGCAGCATCGGTGGTCTTCTGGACGGTGCCGTCACCGTTGTACGTCGTGCTGGTCGACTCGTTGGCAGGCTTTTGGACCTTAGTCGGTCGGTCCGCATTGTCGTACGTGGTGGTCGTGGTGTGGTTGTTGCCGTCGGTGGCGGTGAGTTGGTTCCCGTCCGCGTCGAAGCTGGCTTTGGTCGTGTGCCCGAGGGGGTCGGTGGTGACGGTGGCATGCCCGTACGCGTCGTGCTGGTAGGTGGTGCAGCCCTTCGCGGGCGGGGTGCAGGTCGTGGCGATTCCTGCTGCGACGCCGGTGGGTGTGACGGTACTGGTGCGCCACCCGTGTCCAGTGTCGTACCCAAACAAGGTGACGTTGGAAGCCGCATCCGTCTGGGTGGTGAGGTCACCGAACGTGTCGTACGCGTAGGTGGTGGTGTGCTGGTTCGCGTTCGTCGTGCTCGTCGCCTCACCGGGGTGCGCAGCGTCTCCGTATGAGGTGCTGGTGGCGCGCGCGTAGGAGGGGTTGAGAGTGTCGTTCGCCGACTCGGCCGGCTGGGTGCCGGTGAAGACGGTCACGCTGGTGGGCTTCTCGGCGGCGTTGTAGACGGTTGCGGTCTGCAGCCCCGTCGGGTCGACGGTCTTTGTGACGTTGCCGGCAGCGTCGTACTGGTACGACGTGGTGCGTCCGAGGCCGTCGCTGGAGGAGATCTTGCGGCCGTGGTCGTCGTACGCGTAGGTGAGTGTGGTGCCGTCGGGGTTGGTCTGCACGGCGACGCCGAGCGTGATCGGGTCGTACGCGTACGACCAGGTCGAGGCGCCGGTGGCCCCCCATCCCTTGGTCATCGAGGTGAGCAGCCCATTCTGATAGGTATAGAGGTTCTTGTGCCCGACGGGGTCCGTGACCAATGTCTGGCCGGCGGTGATCCCCGCGGTCGAGTCGGGCCCGTAGGTGAACTTCGTGACGTTCCCCATCGGGTCGGTCTGCGTGAGCACCCGGTCGGACGAGTCGTACGTCATCCCCGTCACGGGCGTCGGCGTCGACGTCTTCCCGTAGTTCGCCGGAGTGCGCTCCGAGGTCATCAGATGCTTGCTGTTGTACTGGTACTGGGTGTGATCCTGATCCCCGTTGACCCCGCCCGTGCGGGTGGTCCCGGGCCCGTACACGTCGGTCAGATCACCGGCGGCGCTGTAGGCGTAGTCGACTTCCTGCCCGGCTGCGGTGGTCACCTTGGTGACATGAGTACCGGTCCACGTGAACGTGTACACGCGCCCACCGGGATCCGTGACCGTGTGCAGGTTCCCGGAGGCGTCGTACCCGAGAGTGGTCGCGTACGACGGTGTGGCCGCACGGCCTGCGGGGTCGCTGATCGCGGTCAGACGGCCGGTGGCGGTGTCGAAAGTGAACTGGTCGGTCGCATGCCGGGTGAAGAGATACGAGGTGCCGGACTTCACGAGTGTCGCGTCATAGCGGGGTGCGGCCGGGGTGTAGGTACTGCCACTGGCCTTGAAGGTGACCGGGGATCCGTCCTCCTGTCGGATGGTGACGGATCCGTCCGCGTTGGTGGTGGACTTGAGCCCGTATCCGTAGGTCCATCCGTATCCGAATGGTCCGTTCACCACATTGACGGACCCGATCGGCCCGCTCGCGTCGGCAAGGATCGCGCTGTAGTCACGGGTGACGTGCAGCGCCTCGCCGAGCCCGGGAGTTGCGAGGTCGGTCGCCGTCTCGCCGAAGTACCCGGTCGCGGTGTCGACGGGGTCGCCTTCGGTGCGGCGCACGCATCCGCAGTTCACCCAGGCCGGGTTCGACCCCTTCGGCGCATCCTGAATCCCGGGAGGGCCTCCGATCGGCTGCCCGGGCGTTCCGCCCTCGGGAACGAACGCGACCGCGTCATACGCGACGTCGTACGCCTCGGCGGGCATGTCGGACGCGTTCGTGAGCTGGACGTTGCCGCCGTTCTGCATCGCGAAGGTGCCGATCGTGACCCACTGCTCAGACTCCCAGTCCTGGTTCACCCGGATCTTCCACGGCGACGCGCTCCCGCCCGGGTTGATCGTGTACACGACATCGGTCGCGGTCGCACCCGACGCGGGAATGTGGATCTTCACCTTGTAGTACTGCAGGCTCGGCAGATTAGGCGTCCACGTGCCCGTGTTGATCAGGCTCGACGACGAAGACGGCTCCGTGTGTGTGAAGAAGATGTGTCCACCCAGCCCCGATCCGAGCTGGTGCGTATCAATGTTCCCGACAGGGTCACCGGAACTGTTCGTACCCGGCGAGTAGCTGAAACTTCCGCTGTTCGACCAGTTCATCCCCTGACAGCCCTGCAGATTCTGCGAAGGGGTCGACAGATCATCGACAATCAGCGCGCCTGAGGGGAGGACGGATGTGTCCTGGTTGCAGGTCGGCGGGTATTTGTCGGTGTAGGTCGGCTCGGTCGATCCCGCGGAGTCTTCGTAGTTGGCGGTCGCGCACGTCGTTGCGCAATTGGTCACCCAGGTGGCCGGCTGGTGCCACCAGCACTCGGAATCCGCGAGCGTGCAATACCCAGAGGTCACGTTGGTCGGATCGCAATGGTTGCCGGTGGTGCTGCAGAACGTGTTCACTCCCGGGATCTGCAGCCAGCTGCTCCCACCGTGGTAGTCGGGGGTGTCGTAGGCGACGTACCCGTAACGGATGATCGGAGACGCCATCCACCCCATGATGCGCTCTTCATACGGCCAGCTCGAAGGATGCGCCGCGTCCGCGTACGTACTCTTCAGATACGGCGCACGATTCGGGTCGTAGTCCGGGTTGCGGGGGTTGTTCGACCAGCCCAGCCCCCACGTCCCATCCGGGCCCGTACACGTCGGGCCCGGGGGTGCACCCGCTCGTGTTCCCGAAGGCCGCGGTCGGCTGGATGCCCGTGTTGTACGCCCAGGTCGCGAGGAACCAGTTCTCCAGATACTTCGGATCGCCGCCGTTCGCCGTGATTCCGGCCGCGTACAGCTGGTTCCACGTCTGCTCGAGGATGTTCAACCCGGCAGCGATGTTCTCCTGATAGTCGACCGCGACCTTCATCTGCCCGTGCGGGGAGATCGACGTGTCCGTCGCGGCCATCCCTGTCGTCACCTGCGCGACCCCGTACCCGCAGTCCGCGGCCGGGTAGTTGATGGTGTCGATCGCGTCACCCGCACCGTAGTAGTCCGCGATCAGCGGGTCACCGGCGATGCCGGGCAGTGCGTGCCAGGACGCCTGGTTGAAGTTCGACTCCTGAGCGTCAATCGCGACCATCACCGAACGCGGCACCGTGGACCACGTGTCCGATGATGGGTGGCTCAACGCGATCGGCGGGAAATCGTCGCTGGGGGCATAGGAGACGAGTCCCATGTTCGCGAAGTTCGCCGGGCGCGCGTACCCGTTCGCCGCCGTCAGTAGACCCTGTTCCGCCATCTGTGTTGCCCAGTCCACCTGCGCGTTCCCCGGCTGCATGGCCTGCAACGTCGGCTGCAATCGCGCCACCGAACACTTCGGCGTCGTCGCCCCCGAAGACAACGCGGGGATCGCGTGCACGTTGGACGCCAACTGCAGCGACGGGCCCGTCGGCCCCACGTTCGTGAACACCGCAGGTTTCGCCTCAGTCGGTGCAGGCTGCGCCGCGTCTTCCGGCTTCTTTACGTGCGGAACTTCAGGACCCGCCTTTCGAGCAGGGCTAGAACCACCCGCAGAGTCCGTGCTCTTCAGCGTGGTCTGGTGAGCTTGCTTGGTCGCCTGCATCTCCACCAAAGGCAGACCTACCGCCTGAGACGCATCAGCCTGAGTCGCTGGCGCCCCCGCAGCGCCCGGCGCCACCGCTGTGTCAGCGCCGAAAACCCCGCCGCCATCCAACGCCGCATTCGCCGCCCCGACCGGGAGCTGACTAGCATCCAGCGCCGTCAGCCCGTCCTTGACCTCATCGGCGCCGGCCACAAGGTTGTGGCCACCCGCACCCTGAAACAGCCGGGTCGCACCGAGCTTGCCCGCGCCGATCCCCGAGACCTTCGCATCCTTCAAATGCGCGATCTTCACCGACCCGTCCCCGGGATCCATCAGAAAGTCGGCACCGCCGTCCGTCGCCGCACGCAGATCAAACGCCGCCGCACCCGCATCCGCAATCGTGTGCGTCGTCGTCGGATTGTCCGTGGAACCCCCCTCAGGGAGCTCCACCAGCGACGAACCCGACGCGCCGACCACGCGATCACCCAACGGCACGACGCTCGTCACCTGCCCGGCAACGATCGACTGCGATGTCTGCTTCCCGGACGACAAGTCATACGCCGTCGCCACCGTCTCGGTCTCGTTCGTGCCGGGGTTGCTGGTGAACACCGCCGACCCGCTCAACCCGCATCCCGGAGAGTGATACTTCAGCCCGACACCGCTCCCCAGAGCCTTCACCGCACCGGACTCGAGGTTCACGGAGTACGCGAACGCGCCGTGATCCCTCGCGTCATTCCGGTTGATCAGATCCCCCGGCAGCACCGCGACCGCAGCGAACTTCCCATCCCCGGTCACGCACTGGTACCCGTACCAAGAGCCCGGATCCAGGTTCGCCGGACGCAGCACCGCAACGTCATGCCACACATACCCGTCAGCACTCGAAGCGATCCGAACGTGATACCCCGCAGCGTCACCCGCCCCATCAACCGCAACGTCCGATCCTGGCGACGACGACGCGACACCCGCCCGAAGAACCGAGCTGCCGACATCGGGACTCGACGCGACCAAGCCAGCAATAGACGAGCCGACCTGCACTGGACCAGCCGTCACCGCCAACAGCGCAGCAAGCGTCGTCGACAGAACCCCCCTGAAAAGCATGCGCACCCCGGTCGTCAAAGGGTGCGATATCCGCAACCTTCAGCTGAACTCACAGAACGCCGAGAAACGCATGGACGACACTTATGCGTCGACTGACAGATCCTTATGCGACAGCCGAGTCCCCGTTACCGCAGGCCCAGAAACCTCCGGCGATTGCCTCCGACTGGATCATCCCGTCTTGTGGGACCCCCAAAGAATTTGCTTGACAAGGCTGAAACTGTCTGGATAGCGTCCGTGCTGGGCAAAAAAAGAGGAGCACTCGGGCGCTTTCTGCAGTTATTTCAACAATGCATGCCCAATAATCCGGAGGAATTGGAGTCGGCAAGTGGCCGCTATCTCACGCAGAATTATTCTTCAGCTTGCGGCAGTCGGATCGACTACCGCATTATTCACACCACACGCGTCTGCTGCTTCAGGCGCCTCCACCCGCACCGGACTCCCGTCAGTGGAAACTTCCCCGGGTGCAATCGATGCGTATTTGTCGAAGACTCGTCTCTCCGGTTTTGGAACTCTGTCTGACATCCAGGACGAGTACCGGAGCGCCATCCCCATCTTCCCCCTCGTTCTCCCGGACAACTGGTCGTTCCCCGAGGACCCAGGGCTAAGTACGCCAAACCCTAACGCACGGTGGGAGCGCGGCAGCGGGGTAGCAACCGCGTACATGATCTGGCAATGCGCTTTCGCAAACAAGGCGCATGAGGGGAATTCGCGGGGAGATAAGGCCGTAGTGGACCATCACCTGGACATTCTCGAAGCCGCCTACGCGACGGACGTGCGCAAGGCGGTCATCATCGATGACTCCAACGTGTTCATCGATGGCACTAGGCAGTCTGGGTCAGCTTCTGGATCCCGAAGCCCGCTGCAGTCGGCGCGCGGCGGCGATTTCACTCCAATGTTCGCCTTCTTGGGGATTAGGTAGCCACTCAGATTACGCGACTAGTGGTCGCGTAATCACCAAAGCGCGACTCACTGCGCCCAAATTAAGAATAGACAGATGGAGATCCAGCGTGGCGTACCAATACTATGATGTTTTTGCTTACCAGTCCTCCCGAGACGACAGGTACTGGGGCACATACCGAGTGTACTCACACACAGTTCAGATGAAACTGAACGATGTCTCTCCGGACTACGGGCGAACGTTCGTCAATCCGGCAAAAGTGACCATCGCGCTCGTCGACAGTTCCGGCGCGCAATACGGATCAAGCGTCACATTCTATAAAGACTGGAATGTCCCCTGCGACTGGCAAACCGTAACCTGGCTCGACGGTCAGGGCATGAACCTGAGACTCCATATCACAACAGACTTCCTGATCAATTACGACTGCGACGGGTGCTTTCCGGATGTCGGAAACGCCAATATCGAAATCCTGATCCAGTGCGTGTGACGTTCACGACTATGGATCGAACCAGGATTCACGCGCGACCGATTCTGGCCGCCGTGGGAGCCGCTCTTACGCTCGTGGGAATAACGGGTTGCGCAGTGGGAACCACCCAGGCTGACGCAACGCCCTCTACGCACCCGTCCGTGATGGCCACATCCCCGAACGCCATTCCGACAGCCTCCGCAACCGACAGAGCAACCTGCGAGACGTACTCGGACATGCTGACGATCTTGCGGAACACTGACGACTCGTTCCACCGCGGCGCAATCGTCCCTCAGGAACGCACCGGCTGGTACGAGCTCGCCTTTCGCGTCATAGGGCGAGCACCGTCGGCCGGCGGAGGAGCTGTCGCCGAAGCGTTGGCGAAGCTGAAACCACTCCGCCCGCCGATGGATACAGCCTCATCGACACCAGATGCCACGAGTAGCGCGTGGAACACAGCCTCACAAGCACTGGCCGATGCCTGCAAAGCCGAAGGGCTTCCACACTCGTCCCAAGCGTTCGTCGGAGGCTGACCCCGACGAACGCGGCCAGTCGATCGTCACCACGGCATCCGTGCGATTCCGCCACGCGCGAGTTCCGGCTCGATTCGCTCCTGGCGCGCTCGCCGTATAGACTTGAACGGTTGCCACGGGGTGTGGCGCAGCTTGGTAGCGCGCTTCGTTCGGGACGAAGAGGCCGCAGGTTCAAATCCTGTCACCCCGACACAATCGATGAGGGACCGATCCATTGGATCGGTCCCTCACTCGTTCCAGGCACAGGGCCCCCGGGCTCCCTCTCATATGCATCCTCTACGCTGGAACTGCTATGACGACGCCCCGCCTGGTCGCCTTCGACCTCGATGACACCCTCGCACCCTCCAAGAGCGCGATCGATCCCCGCATCGCCGACCTTCTCCTCGCCCTGGCGCAGCGGGTCGAGGTGGCGATCATCTCCGGCGGCAACGAGGAGCAGTTCCGCACCCAGGTCGTCTCCCGGCTCGGCGCCGACGCCCGGCTCCTGCAGCGCATCCACCTGCTGCCCACCTGCGGCACCCGCTACCTTCGTCACGACGGATCCGACTTCACCCTCGTCTACGCCCGCGACCTCAGCGACCAGCAGAAGACCGCCGCTCTCGCCGCCCTCGAAGAAGAGGCGCACCGCCTCGGACTCTGGGAGAGCGAGACCTGGGGCCCCATCCTCGAAGACCGCGGCTCGCAGATCACCTTCTCCGCCCTCGGTCAGAAGGCCCCCCACGACGCGAAGAAGGCCTGGGACCCCGACGGATCGCGGCGCGCCGCCCTCCGCGACGCCGTCGCCCCCCGCGTGCCCGACCTCGAGGTCCGCTCCGGCGGATCCACGTCGATCGACATCACGCGGGCCGGCATCGACAAGGCCTACGGAATGACCGAGCTCGCCGAACGAACCGGCATCCCCTTCACAGACATGCTCTTCTACGGCGACCGCCTCGACGAGGGCGGCAACGACTACCCCGTCAAGGCCCTCGGTGTGCCTTGCGTCGCCGTGGAGGGCTGGGAGGACACTGCGGACCACCTCGACGCCCTGCTGCCCGTGCTGGACGCCGATCCCGTCGCCCGACAGGCGCTCTGACGCCTCAGTCGACGTCTCGCGCGAGCGCGCGGATCCGCGCGGCATAGCGCTCGATCGAGGCCGTCGCCGCGGCCTCTTCGGGGCGGTTGAGATAGCCGTGGGTCGTGCCGGGTTCGGTCGTGACCTCGACCGGAACCCCCGCGGCCTCGAGCGTGCGGGCGAAGAGCTCCGCCGACACGCGGAGCTCGTCGACCTCGGCGTTGATCATGATCACGGGCGGGTAGCCCGCCACCTCGGCGATGCTCGCGAGGCCGGGGGCCGCCGACGGCGTCGCCTGGCTCACCGGGCCCCCGAGGTAGTTCTCGTACATCGTGCGTACGGAGTCCGGACCGAACACGTCGGCGTCGGGATCCGCGTCCAGCGCAGCACGTAACGCCTGATCCGGCGCAGGCTGCACCGCCAGGAGCGTCGGATACGCCAGCACGGCCAGGGCCGGCATCGCGGTACCGGCCCACCCGGACAGCCGCAGCGTGGCGGAGGCCGCGAGGTTGCCGCCGGCGCTGGTGCCGCCGAGCGCCCACGGTCCGCCGGCGACCCCGGACTCCACCGCCCAGGCGAAGGCCGCCACGACATCGTCCACGGGCACCGGGTGGTGCGCGCCGCTCAGCCCGGCACACGCGACCCCACCGAGACGCGGCGGCGCCAGCCGGTAGTCCACGGAGACGACCGCGATGCGGCGCTCCGCGAAGGAGCGTGAGACCCAGTCCGCCTCCGGCATGTCCAGGTCGCCCCCGGAGAAGCCGCCACCGTGCAGCCAGACCAGCCCTGGCCCCGCGGGCGCGGACGGGTGATACACCCGCACCGGGATCGCTCCATGCGGACCGTCGATGCGCCGGTCCTCGACGTCGACCCGGCCCGAGGCATCGGAGGTCATCGCGTCGCGGCCTCGGCGGCGCTCGACGCCACCGGCACCATGCGGGTGAGCTGGGTGACGTGACGCGGTTCCAGTTCGGCCAGCGATGAGACCCCGAGCAGGCGCATCGTGCGTTCGATCTCGGTGCGCAGGATCGCGATCGTGCGGTCCACTCCGCGGCGTCCGCCGGCCATGAGGCCGTACAGGTAGGCGCGCCCGATGAGCGTGAAGTCCGCGCCCAGGGCGACCGCGGCGACGATGTCGGCGCCGTTCATGATGCCGGTGTCGACCATGACCGTGAAGTCCTCGCCCACGGCCTTGCGCACATGCGGCAGCAGGTGGAACGGGATCGGCGCCCGGTCGAGCTGACGGCCGCCGTGATTGGACAGCACCACGCCGTCCACGCCGTGGGTGTCCTTCAGCCGCACCGCGTCCTCGACCGTCTGCACGCCCTTCACGATGAGCTTGCCGGGCCAGATGCCGCGGATCACCTCGAGGTCGTCATAACTGATCGTGGGATCCATCGCCGCGTCGAGCAGCTCTCCGACGGTGCCCCCTGTCGTCGACAGCGACGCGAACTCGAGCTTGGGGGTGGTCAGGAAGTCGATCCACCACCACGGCCGCGGGATCGCGTTGATGATGGTTCCGAGGGTGAGCTGCGGGGGGATCGAGAACCCGTTGCGCTTGTCCCGCAGGCGCGCGCCCGCGACCGGCGTGTCGACCGTGAACATCAGCGTGTCGAACCCGGCCTCGGCGGCGCGGCGAGTGAGGCCGTAGGAGATCTCGCGGTCGCGCATCACGTACAGCTGGAACCAGTTCCTCGCCGGAACCGGTCCCTGAGCCTGTCGAAGGGTGGTCTTCCTGACGTCCTCGATCGAAGTGGTACCGAGCGTGGACAGCGTGAAGGGGATCCCGGCGGCCGCCGCGGCGCCCGCTCCGGCGACCTCGCCCTCCGTCTGCATGAGGCGGGTGAATCCTGTCGGCGCGATCCCGAAGGGCAGCGCGCTCGGAGCGCCCAGGATCGTGGTGGAGGTGTCCAGCTCGGGGGCCGGGGCGAGGATCCCCGGGTGGAACTCCACGTCCTCGAAGGCCTGCCGGGCGCGAGCCAGCGACAGCTCGCCCTCGGCCGCACCGTCGGTGTAGTCGAAGGCCGCCTTGGGCGTGCGACGCTTCGCGATCGTGCGCAGATCCGAGATCGTCAGCGCCCCCTCGAGGCGGCGCTTCGTGCCGTCGAGTTCGGGCTTCTTGAAACTCATCAACTCGAAGATCTCGGCGGGGTTGGGGAGCTGGCGCTGCACCATGGAGGGTCCTTCCGATCAGGGGTTCGTGTCGGCCGCGCCGGCCAAGCCGGTCGCGGCGTAGTAGCCGATGATGTGGTCGCGCACGAGCGCCGCCGCCGCATCGGCGCGGCCCTCATCGATCGCCCGGACGATGTCACGATGCTCGGCGCGGAGCCGCGCCGCCATGCCCGTCCAGTCGTCGATTCCGGCGGATCCGGCGCGGACGTACGATTCGATGCTGTCGCGCAGGCCCGTCATCATCGCCGAGACCACGGTGTTCCCGCTCGCCTCGGCCAGCGTGAGGTGCAGTTGGGCGTCGAGCGCGAGGAAGTCGGCGGCATCCAGGTCGGCGTCCATCGCGTCGAGGAGCCGATGAGCCTCCGCAGTGTCGGCTGCTCCCCCGGCGAGCGCCATGACGACGGCCTGTTCCAGGATGAGGCGGGTGCCGACGACGTCGGCGATCGGGAAGCCCTGGGCGGCGACCTGCAGGCGCAGCAGCGCGGAAAGCCCGCCTCCGGGGGCGGCGATGACGATCGCCCCCGCCTGCGGGCCGGATCCGGTCGAGGTGCGGATGAGCCCCATCACCTCGAGCACGCGGATCGCCTCGCGCACGCTGGAGCGCCCCACTCCGAGCTCGGCCGCCAGATCGCGTTCGCTGGGCAGCCTGTCACCGGGGCCGAGCTCGCCATCCAGGAGTCGCTGTTCGACGTGCTGCAGCACCGTGCGCCAGGTGCGCGCGGGTGCGTCGCTGCGGTCAGGCATCGGTCCTCCTGTGGTCAGACCACAGCTTAGGACGTGTGGTCAGACCACGCAACCACCCTTCACAACCGAGTCGTCCCCCTCAGCACGGGCCATGGACCGTGCTGAGGGGGACGACTCGAAGGGAGAAGGTCAGCCCAGGCGGCCGCCGGACTCCTGCAGGTAGCAGTGACCGCACAGCGACTCGTAGGTGGTGACGAGCTCATCGCCCGCGCCGTCGATCGCGACCTGGTCGCCGTCGAACACGAAGCGGTCCCCGATCCGGCGTCCGTTGAACACGGCCTTGCGACCGCAGCGGCAGATCGTCTTGAGCTCCTCTAGCGTGTGCGCGATCGCGAGCAGGCGTCCGGATCCTGGGAAGGCGTGAGTGAGGAAGTCGTTGCGGATGCCGTACGCGAGCACCGGGATGTCATCCTCGACCGAGATGCGGAACAGGTCGTCGACCTGCGCCGGATCCAGGAACTGCGCCTCGTCCACGAGCAGGCAGGCGACGTCGTTGCCGGCCCGCCGGACACGATCGCGCTCGCGATGGAACAGCGCTCGCGCGCCCTCCCCCGCCCCGATCAGGAAGTCGACCTCACGGGTCATTCCGAGGCGGCTCTCCACCTGCGAAGCGCCCTTGGTGTCGATCGCGGGCTTGGCCAGCAGCACGTGCTGGCCGCGCTCCTCGTAGTTGTACGCGGCTTGCAGCAGCGCCGTGGACTTGCCGGAGTTCATCGCCCCGTAGCGGAAGTACAGCTTGGCCACGGCGTCGGATCAGGCCGTCAGGTCGAGCGTCTTCGCGGTGGCGCCCATCGATGCGCGCGCGTCGGCGGCGGAGTCGTTGAGCTTCTCGCCGAGCGTCGGGATCAGCTCCTGCAGCTTCGGCTCCCACTCGCCGTACTGCTCCGGGAAGCAGCGCTGCAGCACGTCCAGCATGACCGGCACCGCGGTGGACGCTCCCGGGGAGGCCCCGAGCAGGCCCGCGATCGTGCCGTCGGCGGCCGCGACGACCTCGGTGCCGAACTGCAGCTTGCCGCCCTTCATGACCTGCGCGCGCTGACCGGCCTGGAGCAGCTCCCAGTCGCCGTCCTGCGCGGTGGGCATGAATTCCCGCAGTGTGTCGACTTTCTTGCGGTGCGTCTTCAGCAGCTCGCTGACCAGGTACTTGATGAGGTCGAAGTTCGTGAACGCGACCTTGAGCATGCTGCCCAGGTTGTGCGGGCGCACCTGGGTGACGATGTCCAGCATCCCGCCCTGCTTCAGGAACTTCGGGCTGAACGTGGCGAACGGGCCGAACAGCAGGCTCGTCTCGCCGTCGACGACGCGGGTGTCGAGGTGCGGCACCGACATCGGCGGAGCGCCGACCGGAGCCTGCGAGTAGACCTTGGCCTGGTGCTTGGCGACGATCGCCGGATTCGACGTCTTCAGCCACTGGCCGCCGATCGGGAAGCAGCCGTAGCCCTTGATCTCGGAGATCCCGGATCCCTGCAGCAGCTTGAGCGCCCAGCCGCCGGCCCCGACGAACACGAAGCGCGCATTGACCGAGCCCGGGGTGTGCCCGACGACGTTGCGGTAGCGGACGTCCCAGGTGCCGTCCTTGCGCTGCTTGAGCTTGCGGACCTCATGGTTGCGCAGCAGCGTGAAGCGATCGTCCTCGGTGAGGTGGTCGAAGAGCTGGCGGGTGAGGGATCCGAAGTCGACATCGGTGCCGCTCGGCACCCGAGTCGCGGCGAACGGCTCGCCCTTGCGGCGCTGCTCCATCAGCAGGGGCGCCCACTGGTTGATGACGCGGGAGTCCTCGCTGAACTCGATCCCCGCGAAAAGCGGCTGCTCCTTCAGGACCTCGTAGCGGTGACGCAGGTAGTCGACATCCTTCTGCCCGCGCACGAACGTCATGTGCGGCGTGGAGTTGATGAAGGTCGTGGGCGCGTCGAGCACACCGCGGTCGACCAGCGTCGACCACAGCTGACGGCTGAGCTGGAACTGCTCGTTGATGCCGATCGCCTTCGCCGGATCCAGCGTGCCGCCCTTGCCCTCGGGCATGTAGTTCAGCTCGCACAGGGCCGCGTGGCCCGTGCCCGCGTTGTTCCACGCGTTCGAGCTCTCCTCCGCGACGTCGCTCAGCCGCTCGAAGGCCACGACCTTCCAGTCGGGCTGCAGTTCACGCAGCAGGGTTCCCAGGGTGGCGCTCATGATGCCACCGCCGATGAGGACGACGTCGACGGATTCAGTCACTCGAACAGTCTAGTTGTCCGCGAGAGCCGAGATATTCGCCGAGGCGGCCATCCATCGCCGGACATTCGCCACGACGGACATCACGAGGCGAGCTGCACGGTTCCAGGCCTTTCGACCGGCCCGGCAAACCCGAGTCAGGCGCCCAGACGCTCCGGGACGCCCGCGCCCAGACGCGCCGCGACGAGCTCCGCGACCTGCACCGCGTTCAGCGCGGCGCCCTTGCGAAGGTTGTCGTTGCTGATGAACAGCACGAGGCCCTTGCCCTCCGGTGCGGACTGGTCGGCGCGGATCCGGCCGACGTAACTCGGGTCCTTGCCTGCGGCGTACAGCGGCGTCGGCACCTCTTCGACCACGACGCCCGGCGCGGCGGCGAGCACGTCGTATGCGCGCTGCGGGCTGATCTCGTTGGCGAACTCGACGTTGATCGACAGCGAGTGCCCGGTGAACACCGGGACGCGCACGCACGTGCCCGCCACTCGGAGGTCCGGCAGGCCGAGGATCTTGCGGCTCTCGTTGCGGAGCTTCTTCTCCTCGTCGGTCTCGTTGAGGCCGTCATCGACGACGGATCCGGCGAGCGGAATCACGTCGAACGCGATCGGCGCGACGTACTTCTCCGGCTGCGGGAAGTCGAGTGCCGAGCCGTCGTGCACGAGCTTCAGGGTGTCACCCTGGGCGAGCACGCCCTCGACCTGACCGAGCAGCTCCTGCGCGCCCGCGAGACCGGATCCGCTCACGGCCTGGTAGGTCGACACGATCAAGCGCTCGAGACCGGCCTCGTCGTGCAGCGCCTTGAGCACGGGCATCGCGGCCATCGTGGTGCAGTTCGGGTTCGCGATGATGCCCTTGGGGGTGTCGTCGATCGCCTCGGGGTTGACCTCGCTCACCACCAGCGGCACCTCGGGATCCATCCGCCAGGCGCTGGAGTTGTCGACCACGACGGCGCCTGCCGCGGCGAAGCGGGGGGCGTAGGCGCGGCTCGCGGTGGCGCCGGCGGAGAACAGCGCGATCTCGACGCCGGCCGGATCCGCGGTCTCGACGTCCTCGACGATGACCGGGATGCCGCCGAAGTCGATCGCGGTGCCGGCCGAGCGGGCCGAGGCGAACAGGCGCAGCTCGCGGATCGGGAAGGAGCGCTCCGCGAGGATGTCGCGCATGACGGTGCCCACCTGGCCGGTGGCGCCGACGATGGCGACGGAGAGTCCTGAGTCGGAGATGCGGGTCATGAGGGTGCTTCCTTGGCTTCGTGCCGCGGCGGGTGCCGGACGGCGGACGAGGCGGAGGCGCGGTCGCCGGGTATGGCGGATCAGTCCGCGCCTGGCGCCGGTGTCAGGGTTTGGGCGATTCTACCGGGTCCGGGAGGAGTCCGGATCCGGTAGGGGCGACCAGCGGCGGGTCAGCGGCCGGTGCCCGCGGCGACGACGGCTTCGACCTCGCCGTCCAGGCCGTACGCCGCATGCACGACGCGTGCGGCCTCGGCGAGCTCGTCGCCGCGCACGACGACGGAGATCCGGATCTCGGAGGTCGAGATCATCTCCAGGTTCACGCCCGAGGTCGACAGCGCTTCGAAGAGGATCGCGGAGACTCCCGAGTGGGTGCGCATGCCCGCGCCCACGACCGAGAGCTTGCCGATCTGGTCGTCGTGCAGGAGGCTCTCGAAGCCCACGTCGGACTGCTCGGCGGCGAGCGCCTTGAGCGCCGCCGAGGCGTCGGACTTCGGCAGCGTGAAGGAGATGTCCGTGCGTCCCGTGGAGGCGGCCGATACGTTCTGCACGATCATGTCGACGTTCGCGCCGGACTTGGCGACGATCTTGAAGATCTCCGCGGCCTTGCCCGGCACGTCGGGGACGCCCGCGACGGTGACCTTGGCCTGGCTGAGGTCGGTGGCGACACCGGCGACGATCGGCTCTTCCATGACTGCTCCCTCGGATTCGCGGGGGTTCTTCATGCCCTCGCCCAGAACGTAGGTGCCCTCCGTCGACGTGAAGCTCGACCGGGCGTGGATCAGGACGCCGTGCCGGCGCGCGTACTCGACGGCGCGGATGTACAGCACCTTGGCGCCGTTCGCGGCGAGCTCGAGCATCTCCTCGCTCGAGACGTGCGAAAGCTTGTGCGCGAGCGGGACCACACGCGGGTCGGCCGTGAAGATGCCGTCGACGTCACTGTAGATCTCACAGACGTCGGCGTCGAGCGCGGCGGCCAGTGCGACCGCGGTGGTGTCGGATCCGCCACGGCCCAGGGTCGTGATGTCCTGCGTGTCGTCGTTGATGCCCTGGAAGCCGGCGACGATGACGATCGCACCCTCATCGAGCGCCTCACGCAAGCGCGTCGGAGTGACCTCGACGATGCGCGCGGACCCGTGCCGGCTGTCGGTGCGCATGCCGGCCTGCGGTCCGGTGAACGAGCGCGCGTCGAAGCCCATCGAATGGATCGCCATCGCGAGCAGCGCCATCGAGATGCGCTCCCCGCTGGACAGCAGCATGTCGAGCTCGCGTGGCGCGGGGATCGGCGCGACCTGAGCCGCCAGGTCGAGCAGCTCGTCCGTGGTGTCGCCCATCGCGCTGACGGCGACGACGACGTCGTGCCCGGCGCGACGCGTGTCGACGATGCGCTTGGCGACGCGCTTGATGCTCTCTGCGTCGGCGACGGACGAGCCGCCGTACTTCTGCACGATGAGGGCCACGGATCACTCCTGGGGATGCCGGGCGCCGGAAGCGGCGCACCACCGCACATTCTACGAGCGCACTCCATGCCGGATCCGGTATGTGACGGCGCCTGCGACGGTATCCGGCGCTACCTCTGCCCAGCCCCCTCCGCGAGACTCCATCTCCGTAACGAGACTGCGTGCCTGGACTGCAGTCTCGTTACGGAGATGGAGTCTCGCGGTCGATGTGGGCCGTGGCGACATCCGCCCGCAACGGTCAGAGCAGCCCGCGCCGACGGGCCTCCGAGACGGCGCCGGTGCGGCTCTCAGCGCCCAGCTTGTCGAGCAGATGAACGATGTGCGTCTTCACGGTGGCCTCGGTGACGAACAGCCGCACCGCGATCTCGCGGTTGCTGAGTCCTTCGGCCACGAGCGCCAGCACCTCCTGTTCGCGTGCGGTGAGCTCGACCCGCGGTGCCCGCAGCGCGGCGACCAGGCGCTCGTCCCCGCCGGGGGTGGGCACCGTGGATCCGGCAGCCGCGTCCACGATCGCCCGGGAGATGACCTCGACGCCCACCTCCTTGAGCAGATAGCCGGCGGCGCCCGACTCGACCGCCCGGACGATCTGGGCGTCGTGGTCGAACGTGGTGAGGATCAGGACCGCGGGCGCCACCGGGAGCGCCCGCAGTGCGGCAGTCGTGGCGACCCCGTCCATGCCCTCCCCGAGGCGCAGATCGCAGAGCACGACGTCGGGGTGCAGCTCGCGGGCGGCCGTGACGGCCTCTTCGCCCGTGCCGACCTCGGCGAGGACGTCGAAGCCGCGTGCCTCGACGACGGCGCGGATCCCCGCGCGCACGATGGGGTGGTCGTCGACGATGATCAGCCGGATGCTCATGCTGCACCTCCCTCGGCACCTGAGGCGGTGCCGGAGCCGATTCCGCTCTCGATGCCCGCGCCGGTGTCGGTGCGAGCACCGGCGGGAGTGCCGAGCGGCAGCGCGGCCTCGATGGTGGTGCCGGCACCGGGAGCGGATCGGATCGAGAGTTCTCCGCCGCCCTCGCGCAGTCGCGAGCGCATCGCCGCGAGACCGTAGGACGCGTCGGACGGGCGTACGGCCTGGTCGAACCCGACGCCGTCGTCCTCGACCCGCAGTCGCACGGATCCGCCGCGGGCCATCAGCGCGACCTGGACGGTCTGCGCCTGCGCATGCCGACGCACGTTCGCGAGCGCGGACTGGGCAACGCGCAGCAGGGCGACCTCGATCGGCGTCGACAGGGAGGGAAGGTCCGGATCAACCTGCAACGCGCCGATGACGCCGGTCTCGTTGTGCAGGGCGTCGAGCATGCGGGCGAGGGCGGCCGAGAGCGCGGATTCATCGAGATCCGCGGGCGCGAGGGCCGCGACGATGCGGCGCAGCTCGGTGAGCGAGTGCTGTGCGAGTTGTTCGATCTGGGCCGTGCGATCCGGGCGCACCCCGAGGGTCGCGGCCGTCGACTCCTCATTGATACCACCCGCGGGGGCCGCCGGATCCAGGCGGGCGAGCATGACGATCGTGCTGAGCTCCTGCGCGATGGTGTCGTGCAGGTCGCGGGCGAGGCGCGTGCGCTCACGAGTGGCACCCGCCTCGCGCTGACTCGCAGCGAGCTCGTCATGCAGGCGTTCCGCCTCGTGCTGCGCGCGCAGCATCGAGTCGATGAGCCGCTCCCGCTCGGCCGCATCGCGCAGCATGGCGTCGTAGCCGAGGGACACCGCGAACGCGAAGCCGCCGCCGACGAGCGGGCCGATGAGGTGGGCCAGCGACGTGCCGGGCTGCACCCCGCCCGGATGCAGCATCGGGGCGACGATCGACGCGGCGAGCACCGCCACCACGAAGGCGAGGGACCACGGGAGCCGCAGCACGTGACCCGCGAGTAGCAGCAGCGGGAACGCGAGCCAGACGAATTCCGCGGACAGCGCGAGCATCCCGATCCAGATCGCGAGCAGCCCCAGCATCCACCAGACAGCGGCCCGCTTGTGCGCGAATCCGGCGCCGGCGCCGTACCACGCGAGGTACACGGCCGCGGCAAGCAGAACGGGCAGCAGCTCCCCTTCGATCCCCGCACGGGCCGTGGTGACCACGACGAGCACCACGGTGATGAGGTGCAGGGCGAAACGCGCGCCGCGCAGCATCTGCCAGCGGGCGGAGGCGGGCGCGGTGCTCATGCTCCGATTCTCCCGGGTCAGCGGGACGTCTGCCCACCCTCGGGTCTCGTTCATTCGATGGATGCGTCGGCGGGCGGATGCGCCAAGGCTGGGAGCATGACCTCTTCCGTCGACATCGCACCCTCGCCGTCCGCCGCGCCCGCACAGCGTCGCGCCCTCACCCAGCTGTTCATCGCCGCCGTCGTGTGGATCGCCCTGGGACTTGCCGCAGGGCTGTTCTACCGCGAGTTCACGAAGACGAACGGGTTTCCCAACGGCTTCAGCGGACAGCTCGCCCTCGTGCACACGCACCTGCTCGCCCTCGGCGCCCTGGTCACGCTCATCGTGCTCGCACTGGAGAAGCTGTTCGCCGTGTCGGTGAGCCGCCTGTTCCGCTGGTTCTTCTGGATCTACAACGCCGGCGTGCTGGTGACGGGCGCGATGATGACGTGGCACGGGATCCTGGATGTGCTGAAGGTCGAGGCGTCCAAGGCGATCTCCGGGATCGCCGGCGCGGGTCACATCCTGATCGGGGCCGCCTTCGTGCTGCTGCTGATCACTCTGTGGAAGGGGATCCGTCGGGCGTCCTGACCTCCGGCGGGACAGCCGGAGCGCGCGTGTTCGCTTCGGCCGGCGGCACCGGCTCGGCGGTCAGCTCCACGGCGGTCTCGTCGACCGCCGCTCTCGGCCGCAGCCGGCCGCCGGTGCCGGCGAACCAGCACCCGATGATCACCAGCGGGAATCCGACCAGCAGCCCGGGAGTGAGCGGCTCGGCGAGCACGATGGCGCCGAGGACGATCGCGATCACCGGGTTGACGTAGGTGAACAGCGGCGCCCGGACCGGGCCGACCTCCTTGATGAGGGCGAAGAAGGCCAGGAATGCGATCGCGGTGCAGATCACGCCCAGGGCGATCAGCGCCGCGATCGACGGCACGGTCGGCACCTGATGCTGGGTCAGCAGGGCGATCGGCAGGTAGAGGATCCCGATGAACAGGAGCGCGAGCGTGATCGTGCCGATCGACGGCACGTGGCCGAGCTTGCGGGCGACGATGAACGGCGCGGTCGCGTAGAGCACCGCGACGAGCAGCACCTCCCCCGCAGCCAGGAGATCGACCTTGCCGCCAGTGAGCCCTGGACCCGCCACCACGACGCCGACGCCGACGAAGCCGACGAGCAGTCCGATCAGCCGCGCCGGACTCAGCACGCCGCGGTCTCCGCCCCCGAGGGCGATGAGCGCCGCGAACAGGGGAACCGTGGCGACCAGCAGCCCCGTCAGGCCGGACGGCAGGGACTGCTCGGCATGGCCCAGCAGGAAGAACGGACCCGCCATCTCCACGAGGCCGAAGGCGAGCACCCAGGGCCAGTGCTTCCACGCGGCCTTGATCGCGCCGCTGCGGATCGCGAACGGGAGCAGCAGGATCGCCGCGATGAGAGTCCTGCCCGCGACCATCGCCGGCGGGGAGAACGACTCCACCACCACGCTGATCAGCAGGTAGGGCACGCCCCAGAGCAGGCACATCGCCCCGAAGAGCAGCCAGCCGCGACGGCTGAAGCCATGCCCTCCCGGGCCGGCGGGAACGCCGCTCACAGGACGCGCCGGCCCTCGAAGGCGCGTCCGAGGGTGACCTCGTCGGCATATTCGAGGTCGCCGCCGACGGGCAGACCGGAGGCGAGCCGCGAGACGGTGATCTGCATGCTGGTGAGCAGCCTGCTGAGGTAGCTCGCCGTCGCCTCCCCCTCCAGGTTGGGGTTGGTGGCGAGGATGACCTCCTGCACGGTGCCGTCAGCGAGGCGCGTCATCAGCTGCGCGATGCGCAGGTCGTCCGGCCCGACACCCGCGATGGGGCTGATCGCGCCGCCGAGCACGTGATAGAGCCCGCGGAACTCCCGGGTGCGCTCGATCGCCGCGACGTCCTTCGCGTCCTCGACGACGCAGATGAGGGCGGCATTGCGGCGCGGGTCGCGACAGATCGCGCAGCGCTCCTGCTCCGCCACATTGCCGCAGATCTCGCAGAACCGCACCCGCTCGCGCACCTCGGAGAGCAGCTCGGCGAGGCGCTTCACGTCGAAGGAGGGCGTCTGCAGGATGTGGAACGTGATGCGCTGAGCGGATTTCGGGCCGATGCCCGGCAGGCGGCCGAACTCGTCGATCAGCTCCTGGACGATGCCGTCATACATCTCGTGATCCTCATGATCGTTCGTTCATCACTGTCGATGGTCATGCTGTCCCCGGATCACTGGAACCGGGTCTGCGGCTCGTAGGGCTCCTCGCGGACGAACTTCGCACCGAGCACCTGACGCACCACCGCCTCGCCGTAGCGCTGCACCCCCGGGGCTGCGGAACGCGGAGTCCGGTCAGTGACCGTCGGTGCCGGGGGCGCGGCGCGCGGCGCCGGATCCGGACGTCCGCCGGACGGGGCCGCAGGAGCCGGAACCAGACCCGGCCGGCCGCTTTCGGACGCGGCCACTCCGGCCGGGACCATCGCCGGCTCGGGCGCGGCCGCAAAGGACCCCTGACCCGGATCGGGACCGGGGTCGTAGGCGTCGTCGGGGAACGGCGGCTCATCGTCGAGCACATCGCCGTCGCGGCCCGGCTCGTACCACCCCGATGCCGGCATGGCCTCGACGTCGGCCGGCTCTTCGTCGACGGGGAACTGCGCCACCCTGGCTTCGGCCGACGGCGCCACCGTTGTAGCGGACGGGGCCGGAGCCGAGGGAGCCTGCGCGGCGTCAGCCTGAGCGGGAGCAGCCGGGGCCGGCCCGGCACCGCTCGGCGTGACACCTGTCGGCGCGACGGACTCGGGTTCGCCCTGCGGGATCGCTGCGACAGCCCATTCGGTGACGGGCGCGGTCGTGGTCGGAGCAGCGCGCGGAGTGGGGGTCGTGCCCGGAGTGGTGCCCGCGCTCGACGCCGAGGCTTTCGGCGTCGTGGACGGCCGCCCGTGCTCCTGTCGCCCTGACGGGGTCCGGTCGGATGAGATCCGCTCCGCCGGAGCCGCCTCGACCGGAGTCTGCGCCGCCGGGGTTCGCTCGGCGGGGATCTGCTCGGACGGCGTGTCATCGGAGGGTCGCGGGGCCTTCCCGCCCTCGGCTAAGTTCCGTTCGGGTGCGGCCTCGGGCAGCGGGGCCGGCAGGTATTTGACCTTGACGGAGAGCTCGCCCTCGATCGCGGTGCGCAGGTGGTCGGACGGGCCGTTGCCGGGCGCGGTGCCCTTGAACCGGGCGACGTCGTTCGGTCCGGGGAACCCGAGAGTGAGCACCTCGGTCTCGGCATCGTACGCGAGCGGCTGCACGGCGGTGACCACGAGCCAGGATCCGCGGCTGATCTTCTCGAGCCGCCCGAGCACCGCCGACCAGGCCGTACGGATCCGGTCGATGTCGACGGGCCCGGCCGGAGGAGCCGTCTCCGGTTCGGGAGCGGAATCGGCGACGGAGGACGTGGCCTGAGCCGGCGCATCCGCAACCGGGGTGGATGTGTCGCCGGTCGTCTCGGTCGTTTCCTGTACTCGCTCGACGACCGGGGCCGGCGTGGCGACCGCAGCGAGCGTGGCGACTGGGGCCGGCGTGGGCGTGGTCACCGAAGCCGCGGCAGGTGCCGCGACCGAAGCCGTGGAAGGCGCAGCGGGCGCAGCGACCGACGCGGGAGCGGGTGCCGCGGGCGCAACCTCTCCCCCGGCGAGCGCCGTCAGCACACGAGCGACGAGCAGCTCGAGGTGCAGACGGGGCGACGTCGCCCCCGACATGTCGTCAAGGGCCGAGCTCACGAGATCCGCTGCGCGAGACAGGCGCGGCCCGCCGAATGCGGCGGCCTGGCTCCGCATCCGGGTCAGCTCGTCCTCCGGGACGCCACGGAGCACCGCGGAGGCGGCGTCGCCGACGGCGGCGATCACGATGAGGTCCCGCAGGCGCTCGAGCAGATCGTCGACGAAGCGGCGCGGATCCTGTCCGGTCTGCACCACCCGGTCGATCGCGGGGAAGGCCGCAGCCGCATCGCCCGCGGCGAGCGCGTCGACGATCTCGTCGAGCAGCGCGGAGTGCGTGTAGCCCAGCAGCGCGACCGCGCGCTCGTAGCCGACGTCGCCGTTCTCCGAGCCCGCGATGAGCTGGTCGAGGAGCGAGAGGGTGTCGCGCGGGGATCCGCCGCCCGCGCGCACGACGAGCGGCAGCACGCCTTGGGCGACGGTCACGCCCTCCTCGGCGCACAGCTTCTCGACGTACTCGAGCATCGCTGCGGGCGCCACCAGCCGGAACGGGTAGTGGTGCGTGCGCGAGCGGATCGTGCCGAGGACCTTCTCCGGCTCGGTGGTCGCGAAGATGAACTTGATGTGCGGCGGCGGCTCCTCGACGAGCTTCAGCAGTGCGTTGAAGCCCTGCGGCGTCACCATGTGCGCCTCGTCGAGGATGAAGATCTTGAACCGGTCCCGGCTGGGTGCGAAAGTCGCACGCTCGCGCAGATCGCGGGCGTCGTCGACGCCGTTGTGGCTGGCCGCGTCGATCTCGACGACGTCGAGGGATCCGCCGCCGTTGCGCGACAGCTCGACACAGCTCGGGCACACGCCGCACGGGGTGTCGGTGGGGCCCTCGGCGCAGTTCAGGCAGCGCGCCAGAATGCGCGCAGAGGTGGTCTTGCCGCAGCCTCGCGGCCCGGAGAACAGATAGGCGTGGCCCACCCGGTCGCCGCGCAGCGCGGTCATGAGCGGATCGGTCACCTGCGACTGCCCGATCATCTCCCCGAAGTTCTCGGGCCGGTAACGGCGGTACAGGGCTGTGCTCACCCGTCAAGACTACGGTGTGCGTCGGACATCGGCGCGGGGCGTCCGGCGTAGACGCCGCGACGGCCGCGGCGTCTGCGCCGACGCCGCGCCGGACGGTGCCGGACGGGCCCCGGAGACCCCCTCCCGAACGCCCTCGAACGGACGTACCCTGAAGGAGGAGGTGGACGATGACGCAGGTGGCAGCAGGCGACCGGATCCGCATCCACGGCCGGGTGGTGGGCGGCGCGGAGCGATCCGGCGTGGTCCTCGAGGTGCGCGGCGAGCTTCTCGTCGTGCGCTACGACGACGGGCACGAGGCGGTGCTCGCACCGGGCAGTGACTGCGAGATCAGGCACGGCGAGTAGGGGCGGCGCGGCGAGCACCGGACCCGGGCGGGCGCCGGTCCCTCGAGAGTCTCAGGGACCAGCGCCGCGGCCGGGACTACTCCCCCGATTCCCCGACGTATCCGATGATCGGGATCGCCGAGGTCGTCGGCACGGTCGGCGACAGGATCGTGCCGTCCTCGCGGCGGGCCTGCGAGCCGAACTCCGGGCGCCCGCGGAGGACAGGTCCCTGATCCGCGAGATGCACGGCAGCAGGAGCGTCGGTAGAGGCCGTGTGCGCGACCCCGCGCACCGTGAACGCGACCGGGTTCCCGGAGCGCACTTCGACCAGCAATCGGTCGGCGGTCAAAGTGATCTGCAGCTGCGATTCGCGCCAGAGCAGCGGGTACGACAGCTCAGGCCAGTCGGCCGGGAGGCGCGGGTCGAAGCTGAGTTCGCCGTCGTGGTCGCGCATGCCGCCGAAGCCGCTGACGAGCGCGGTCCACACGCCGCCCGCCGACGCCACGTGCACGCCGTCGGAGGCGTTGCGATGCAGGTCGCCCAGGTCGACGTAGATCGCGTGCTCGAAGTACTCGTGCGCGAGGTCCTGGTACCCGACCTCCGCGGCGAGGATCGACTGCACGACGGCCGACAGGGTCGAGTCGCCCGTCGTCAGCGGGTCGTAGTACTCGAAGTCTGCGAGCTTCTCGGCCTCGGTGAAGTGGTTGCCCTGCAGGAACAGCGCGAGCACCACGTCCGCCTGCTTCAGCACCTGGAACCGGTAGATCACGAGCGGATGGAAGTGCAGCAGCAGCGGGCGCTGCTCGGGCGGCGTGGCCGGCAGGTCCCACACCTCGCGCTCGAGGAACAGGGAGTCCTGCGGGTGGATCCCCAGGGCGGGGCTGAACGGGATGTGCATCGCGTCGGCCGCGCGCTCCCACCGCTCGACCTCGGCGGGCTCGATGGCGAGCCGCTCCACCGCCGCGTCGTACGCCTCGGGCGCGTCCGCGGCCATCTCCCGCACCACGCGTGCGGCGAAGCGCAGGTTGTACCGAGCCATGACGTTCGTGAAGAGGTTGTCGTTGACGACCGTCGTGTACTCGTCGGGGCCGGTGACGCCGTGGATGTGGAACGTGTCCACGCCCGCGGCCGAGCGCCAGAAGCCGAGCGTCGCCCACATCCGCGCGGTCTCGACCGCGATGTCCACTCCCTGGCGATAGAGGAAGTCGTCGTCGCCGGTGGCGCGCACGTACTTCCCGAGCGCATAGCTGACGTCGGCGTTGATGTGGTACTGCGCCGTGCCCGCGGCGTAGTAGGCGCTTGCTTCTTCGCCGTTGATCGTGCGCCAGGGGAACAGTGCTCCGCCCTCGTTCAGCTGGCCGGCGCGGCGGCGCGCGGCGGGCAGCATGTGCACCCGGCAGCGCAGCGCGTTGCGCGCGAACGTCGGAGAGGTGTACGTGAGGAACGGCAGCACATACACCTCGGTGTCCCAGAAGTAGTGCCCGCCGTAGCCGGATCCGCTCACGCCCTTGGCCGAGACACCCGCCCCGTCCGCACGCGCGGACGCCTGCGCGATCTGGAACAGGCACCATCGCGTCGCCTGCTGCAGGTCGTCATGCCCGGCGATGCGCACGTCGCTGCGCTCCCAGAACGCGCTCAGCCACTCGGACTGCTTCGCGAACTGCGCCTCCACGCCCTCCACCGCGGCGCGGTCGAGGGTGCGCCGGCAGCGGTCGATGAGTTCACGGGCCGGCACGCCGCGGGAGGTGTGATAGCTGACCAGCTTCGTCACCCGCGTGGGCACGCCCGCCTTAGCCTGCACCCGGAACACGTTCTTCGCGATATCGGGCTCCACGAGCTGGCGCGCGGTGTACTCGTTCTCGGTCTCGACCAGGTGGTCGGCGACCACGGCGAGGGTCATGCCCGAGTTCGCGACGCGGTACGCGAGCGCCGAGCGCCCGCCGTCCTGCCAGTACTCCGCGGGCTGCAGCACGCGGTCGCCGAACCGCTCCGCCTTGCGCGGGTCGAAGCCGGCCTTCTCGCCCGGGGATCCGGCGGCCATCGACGGCACCCCGCCGTAGACGTCCTCGCCGTCCTGCCGGTTCAGCAGCTGGCACGAGATCGTGACGGGCGCGTCGGAGTTCTCCACCGTGACCTCGAGACGCAGCACCGCCAGATGACGCTCCACGAACGACACGATCCGTTCGTCCCGGATGCGCACACGCTTGCCCGAGGGCGTCTCCCAGAGCACCTCGCGCTCGAGGATGCCGGTGCGGAAGTCGAGCGCGCGCCGGTACTCGCGCACATCCGCCTCGTCGAAGCTCAGCGGCTCGTCGTCGACGTAGACCCGCATGACCTTGGCGTCGGGGGCGTTCACGATCGTCTGACCGACCTCGGCGAAGCCGAACGCCTGCTCGGCATGGCGGATCTTCCAGGTCTCGTGCAGACCGTTGATGAAGGTGCCGTGCTCGAGCGCGTTGCGGCCCTCGATGTGGTTGCCGCGCAGGCCGAGGTACCCGTTGCCGAGGCCCATGAGCGTCTCGGAGACGCCGGGGTTGACGTGCGGATAGGACGTCTCGACCAGACGCCACGGGTCGACGGGGAAGAGGTCGCGATCGATCATGCAGTGCTCTCCGTGAGGGGTCGGTTCAGGACAGGAAACGGGCGAGGTCGTCGACGACGACGGTCGCGCCGTGGGCGAGGAGGGAATCGGATCCGGCTCCGCGGTCGACGCCGATGACCGTGCCGTAGCCGGCAGCGGCGGCCGAGGCGACGCCGCTCGTCGCGTCCTCGACCGCGACCGCGGATGCCGGGTCGACGCCGATGCGCTCGGCGCCCACGCGGAACACGTCCGGTGCGGGCTTGGAGGCGAGATGCTCCCGCTCGGCGACCACGCCGTCGACGACCACCGTGAAGAAGTCGCGGATACCGGCCGTGGCCAGCACCTCCTCCGCGTTCTTGGAACTGGACACGACCGCCATCGGCACTTCGGCGGCCCTCAGCTCCTGCAGCAGGGCGAGGGATCCGGGATACGGCGCGATGCCGTCGCGGCGCAGCGCCTCCGAGAAGGCGACGTTCTTGCGGTTGCCGATCCCGCACACGGTGTCGACCTCGGGATCATCGTCGACGGACCCCCACGGGATCTCCACGTTGCGGCTGCGCAGCAGGCTCGCGACGCCGTCGTAGCGCTTCTTGCCGTCGACATAGGCGAAGTAGTCCTCGTCGGTGTACGCGGGCGCGATGTCCCAGAGCAGGAACACCTCGTCGAACACCGCCTGCCAGGCGTGCATGTGCACCTCTGCGGTCGGCGTCAGCACGCCGTCCAGATCGAACAGCACGGCGGCCGAGCGATGCAGGTCGGGGAGCGCTGCGGGGGTGTCGGGCACGGCGGAGCCTCCGGTGGCTGAGAACGGGATCTTCGGACCGGCACGTCTGGGTGCCACCTGATCAAGGCTAGTCGGACGAGGGCTCGCCTGGATAGACGTCCGCGGGGCAGGATCACAGCTCCGCGCGCGCCGGGCTGCGCCCGCGGTCTCGGCGGGGGCGCGGCTCAGGAGAACGAGGCCACTGTCTCCGCCGCGACGACATGCAGCTCGGCGATGCCTGAGCCGTTGTAGACGGAGGTGCGATCGGTCGTCGACGCGACCTGGAACCGGATGCGCAGCACCGCGCCGCGTACGGCCGCATCGAGGATCCCCGGATCGGCCATCAGCGCGACCGGGTTCGCGGCGTCCTGCATCGGCTTCGAGGGCGGCTCCGCGCCCGCGAAGCCGATGAGCCCCGCCTTGTCGCGGAGATTCTGCGGAATGCTCTCGGTTCCGATCTGGATCTCGACATACGCGGTGTACTGCTCTCCGACGTGCGCACCCGGATCCTGCAGCAGCGCGGCGAGCCGAGCGGGATCCAGGCCCGGATATGCCGGATCGTCGGGCGCGGCCGACGCCGGCGAGGCGGTCTCGGGAGCCGCGACCACGGGCGGCGGAGGTTCCGGGGCCGATTCGGGGAGGCTGGAGATTCCGGCCAGCAGCGCGACCACGACCGGGATCACCACGAACGTCGCGATGGCCACGACGAGGAACGGGATCCAGGAGCGACGCCGTTGCGGCCCGGGCTCCGTCGGAGCGCCGATCGGCTTCGGGCGACCATGCCCGTCGTGCTCGAGCGGCGGGATCACGTACGGCGCGGTGAGATTCTTGGGCACGGCGGAGTAGACGGTCGGCCTGCGCTCGTCATGTCCCATGCTCGGACCCTAGCGCGTGCGTGTGTCCGGGGCCGACGCCCTCCCCCGATCGGGCAGAGGGATCGCGTCCGGAACAGACTCCCGGCAACGATCCGAACCCGGATCCGAGCAAAGAAAAGACCCTCCGCGCACCCGACAGAGCCCGGTTACCCTTGCTGCGTTTCCGCCCTGGGGGAGTTGGCCTGGGTGCCGCCACGCGGAGAGCCGTCGACAAGTCTACCCGAGGTCGCGGGTGGGTCCGACCGGATCCCCCGCCCCGTGGTCCCCGCCCCGGATCCTGGAACGTCCGGACAGGCCCCGCCCCCGTCATGCGAACGAGAGATCTCGCGACGGTGCGGGACGGAGGGAATCAGCACGACCCGGCACCCGTCATCCGTGCGTAACGCGTGGTCACCTGCCCGTCCGCTGCCGGGATCCGGTCCTATCGTGGTGGGCGGGCCGTTCGGCGGCTTCGGAATGGGGCAGCGCATGGTCGAACGGGTCGACGTCGCGATCGTCGGAGGCGGGGCGATGGGCTCCGCCGCAGCGTGGCAGCTCGCCGGACGGGCCGACACGCTGCTCCTCGAACGCTTCGAACCCGGGCACCTGAACGGCGCCTCGCACGGCGCCAGCCGCAATTTCAACGTCTCCTACGCCGATCCCGTGCATGTGGGCATGCTCGTCGAAGCCGAGCGGCTCTGGCGACTGCTCGAAGCGCAGACCGGCACCGAGCTCCTCACCCAGCACGGCATCGTCAATCACGGACCGAATCCGGGTCATGAGGCGGCGCACGCCGCGCTCGCCGCGGCCGGCATCCCCAGTGTCTTCGTCGACGAGGGGGAGGCATCGGAGCGCTGGCCGGGCATCCGTTTCGAAGGCCGCGTACTGTTCACGCCGACGGCCGGGCGCCTGCACGCCGACCGCGCTGTCGCCGCGCTGCAGCGCGCGGCGCAGCAGAAGGGCGCCCGCGTGCAGCACGGCGCCCGCGTGACCGGCATCCGTCCGGTCGGCGACGAGGCCGTGCTCACGATCGAGACCCCCGAGGGTGTGCGCGACCTGCGCGCCCGCCGGGTGGTGGTCACGGTCGGCGCCTGGACGTCGACGCTGCTCACCGGGCACGTTCCGCTGCCGCGCCTCGTGGTCACCCAGGAACAGCCCGCGCACTTCGCCCCGCGCATCCCGGGGGAATGGCCGGGATTCAATCATTTCCTCGCCGATTCCGGACCGGATCGTCGCTGGCCCTCGAACGTGTACGGCATGCACACGCCGGGGCAGGGCATCAAGGCCGGCTGGCACGGGGTCGGCCCTGTGATCGACCCCGATCGGCGCAGCTTCGTGCCCGACCCCGCGCTCTCCGCGCTCATCCGTGACTACGCCCGCGAATGGCTGCCGGGCGTCGACGCCGATGACGTCACCGAGATCACTTGCACATACACGACGACACCCGACGGAGTCTTCGTGATCGATCGCCGTGGCCCCGTGGTGCTGGGCGCCGGGTTCTCAGGGCACGGATTCAAGTTCACGCCGAGTGTGGGGCGTCTCCTTGCCGATCTGGCCCTCGACCGCGCCCCCGCTCCGGCGATCTTCGCCCTCGACCGGTTCTGAGCCGATGGCGGGCGGGGGCTCGGACAAGACGCCCTCCGACGGATCCCCCGCCCTGTGGTCCCCGCCCCGGGTTACGATCAGAGACGCGGGCGCACCGCGGCGCCCGGTGAGAGGGACGCATGCACGCCACGAACACCGCCGACGTCACCACGAGCACCGCACCGGACGCGACATCCCGCACCGCCGCGGAGATCGATGCGACGGAGTTCGCCCGTCAGACCGCCGCGATCCTCGACTCCATCACCGAGGTGATCGACGGCAAGGATGACGCGGTCCGCAGCGCGCTCGTCTGCCTGCTCGCCGAGGGGCACCTGCTCGTGGAGGACGTGCCCGGCGTGGGGAAGACCATGCTCGCGCGCGCCCTCGCGGCCAGCATCGACGCGACCGTGCGCCGCATCCAGTTCACGCCCGATCTGCTGCCGGGCGATGTGACGGGGGTGAGCGTCTACAACCCCGTCGAGCAGGAGTTCGAGTTCAAGCCCGGCGCCGTCTTCGCGCACATCGTGATCGCCGACGAGATCAACCGCTCCTCCCCCAAGACCCAGTCGGCGCTGCTGGAGGCGATGGAGGAGCACCAGGTCACGGTGGACGGGAACTCGCGGCCGCTGCCCGATCCGTTCCTCGTGGTCGCCACGCAGAACCCGCTCGAGATGGAGGGCACCTACGCCCTGCCGGAGGCGCAGCGCGACCGGTTCATGATGCGGATCTCGATGGGCTACCCGGACGCGGCCGCCGAGACGCTCATGCTGCGCCAGCGGGACACCCGCAATCCGCTCGAAGGCATCCGTCCTGTGCTGGCCGCGACCGATGTGCGCACGCTGATCGCGTGGGCCCGCGCGGTGCACGTCGCCCCGGCGCTCGAGGAGTACGCCGTGGCGCTGTCGCAGGCCACGCGCACCGACCCGAACCTGCATCTCGGAGCGAGCCCCCGGGCGACGCTGCAGCTCGTGCGCGCGGCGAAGGTGCAGGCCGCGCTCGACGAGCGCGACTACGTGGTCCCGGACGATCTCACCTCGCTCCTGCCCGCTGTGTTCGCGCACCGGCTCATCCCCGCCCGCGGGCTGCACCGGGCCGGAGCACGCCCGATAGAGGCCGCGCTCGAGGGCATCGTCCGGCGCATACCGGTGCCGGTGGGCCTTCCGCGGTGAACCGGCGGGAGCGCGCGCGGCGCGAAGCGGATCCGCCCGGGCGGAGGATGACCGGGCGCGGCGTGAGCGCGCTCCTGATCGGGATCCTCCTGGTGATCGGCGCGAACGTGCTGGCCACGCCGGTGCTGCTGTACGTGGCGGCGCTGCTGTTCGCACTGCTCGTCCTGGCCGCGCTGTTCGTCTTCGTCCCGCGCCGGCGTGCGCGGGTGGGCCGCACGGTCGCTGCGGACCTGCTCACGGTCGGCGACGACACCTGGGTACGGGTGCGGGTGGATCTGCGCACCCTTGTGCGCCCGCCGTCCGGACGCTGGCGGGACGGGCTGCCGGCCGCCGTGCGCGGCTCGGCGACCGGCGCCTTCCCGCCCGACGACGCCGAACCGATCCCCGGCGGGACGACCACGACCATGACGTATCCGATCTCCGGGGTGCGTCGCGGGCTCGCCTCGCTCGGGCCGCTGCGGCTCAGCACGACGGATCCGTTCGGCCTTTTCGTCCGCACGGACGAGCTCGGTGACGTGACGCCGGTCACGATCGTGCCGCAGGTCGTGCCGCTGCCGCGGCTGACCGACCGCACGGGGCGCGCCGGTGGGACGGCGCAGACCTCGTCGCACCGACTCGGGCAGGGTGCGGACAACCTCTCCCCTCGCCGGTACGTCCCCGGCGACTCGATGCGGCGGATCCACTGGCGTGCGACCGCGCACCGCGGCGATCTGATGGTGCGCCAGGAGGAGCAGGAGTCGAGCCCGGACGCTCTCGTGGTGCTGGATCGCGCGGGCGCGCGCTGGGTCGGAGCCGACCGGGAGACGGACTTCGACGGTTTCGACCGTGCCGTCACGGCGTGCGCCTCGATCGCGATGCACCTCGTGGACAACGGCTTCGCCGTGGACGTGGTCGACGCCACCGGCGTGCTGATCGGCCGGCTGCGCGGGGCGGAGGACGAACGCGACGGCCTGCTGGTGAGCCTGGCCGGCACCGCGCCGCGTTCCGGCGAGCGCGATCACGGGCTGCCAGCGGCGAGCGAGGGGCATACGGTCGGCCCACTGGTGGTGATCACCGGCGCGATCGATGCGGCCGATGCCGGCACGCTCCCGCACGGCGGGGCCGGCACCCCGATCCTCATCGCGACCGCCCCCGGTGCCGACGCGCTGTCCGCCGCGGAACAGCAGGGCTGGCGAACCGCGCTGCTCGGCGACGATCCGGCCGACGCCTGGGCGGACGCCGGCGCGGGCGAGCCCGGATCCGCCTCGGCGGATGCCGCCGCGGAGCCTGGTCGATCCCCGCGGTCCGGCGACGGCGCCGGGGGCTCGTCCCGCGCTGCTCCGGAGGAGGCTGCGCATGCCCGCTGACGTGAGCGCGTACGGGGGGCCCTTGCAGGAGCGCAGGCGGGACGGCGGCCCCGTGGCGGCCGCACTGCTCACGGCCCTGGGCCTTCTCGTGACGGTGTGGCCGCTGAGCGCGGTGGTGCAGCCGGGCAGCTGGAGCGCGGGCGCCGCCGTCACGGGCGCGACGGTGATCGTCGCGGGCGCGGTCGTGCGCTCCCTCACCCGTCGGGCGCCCGCCTGGCTGGCGACCCCCGCCGTGCCCGTCGTGCAGTTCGGCACCGGATTGATCGCGCTCACGGCGTTCGTCGCGCGGCAAGCCGGGCACGGCTGGCTGCTGCCGACACCCGAAGTATGGCGCGCGATCGACGCCTTCCTCTCCGCCGCGCTCGACGAGATCCGCGGCGGTGTCGCTCCCCTCGCCCCGTCCCCCGCGGTCGCCGTGAGTGTGGCCGCGGCGACCGGACTCATCGCCGTGATGCTGGATCTCGTGCTCGTGACGCTGCGGGCGCCGCTCGTGGCGGCCGTGCTGGTCACCGCGCTCGGCGCGGTGCCGGGAGTGATCGTGCACCAGGGCGCCAACCCGGTGTGGTTCATCGGGCTCGCGCTCGCGATCCTGCTCTTCCTGCATGTGCGGTTCGCGCCGCCAGGATCCGCACGTCCCGCGACCGTGACGGAAGACGGCCGCTCCCCCGCGCGCCATGCGCCCACCGACGCGCCCCTGCGCACGCGGCGCCTCCCCGCCGTCGTCCTCGGCTTCCTCGCCGTGCTCGCGGCGCTCATCGTGTCGCCGTTGCTGCCGCTGTCCGCCTCGGGGCTCAGCATCGGCGGCGGCAGCACCACCCTCAGCGCCACCCTCAACCTGGGGCAGGATCTGCGGCGCCCCTCCCCCGTCACCGCGCTCACCCTGATCACCCAGGACGGCACGCCGCCCTACCTCCGGATCGCGACGCTGACCCGATTCGACGGCTCCACCTGGCAGCCGGACCGGCCCAGCACGGTGCCCCTGTCCCAGGGCTTCGGCGATATCACCGCCCCCGAGGGCGTCGCACTGCACAAGACCAGGACCACGATCCGCACCGCAGGGATCTCCGGGTCCTGGCTGCCGGTGCCCTACCAGGCCACCGCAGTGCGCGGCGAAAGCGGCAGCTGGAACGCCGCCGGCGACAACCGCACGGTGATCGCCGCGAACGCCGATGCGGCCGAGCAGAACTACACGATCGACACGGCGACGCTCGAGCCCACGCTCGATCAGATCCGCGCATCCACCGCCACGGGTTCCAACGCCCCGCAGGACCTGCGGGCACTGCCCGCGGGCCTTCCGGCTATCATCGCCGACAGTGCGCGCGAAGTGGTCGGCGGGGCCGCCACCGACTACGACAGGCTGATCGCCCTGCAGACCTGGTTCCGCGCCGGGTTCCGCTACTCGCTGCAGACGCCGGTCGACGACGGCTTCGACGGCACCAACGTCGATGCCGTGGCGAAGTTCCTCACCGTACGCGAGGGCTACTGCGTGCACTTCGCCGGGGCGTTCGCGCTCATGGCGCGCTCACTCGGCATGCCGGCGCGGATCGTCGTCGGCTACCTGCCCGGCACAGCGACGGATCGCCGCTCCGATGACGGGCGGGTCGTGTTCGAGGTCTCCACCGACCAGCTGCACTCCTGGCCCGAGGTGTACTTCTCCGGCATCGGCTGGGTGCCCTTCGAACCGACCGCGACCCGGGGCGTCCCGACTGCCTTCGCCGAGAGCAGCTCCGGATCCGACGACGGCACGCTGCCCTCCGCCGGAGCGACACCGCAGCCCACCACGAGCGGCGTCGCGAAGGACCCGAAGAACCTCGACGTGCCGGACGCCGGAGCCGCAGGCGCCTCGACGCCGACGGTGCAGCAGGTGATGCCCGTGGTGTGGACCGTCGTGGGCGTGCTGGTCGTGCTGCTGATCCCGGCGATGATCCGGCGCGTGCAGACGGCGCGACGTCGTGCCGCCGCGGGTCGAGGCGACGCCGTGGCGGCGTGGTCCGAGCTGCGTGCGACGCTGCAGGATCTGGGCCTTCCGGCCTCGTCCGCGGAGTCTCCGCGCGGGCGCGGTGCGCGCCTGGTGCGCGAGCGCGGCGCGGATCCGGCCGACATGGAGGTGCTCGTGCGAGCGATCGAACGCAGCAGCTATGCGCGCGCGGGATCCGGATCCGCGCCGGACGTCGGGGATCTGCGCCCTCCGCTCGATGCGATCCGGGCGCAGCTGCGCGAGCACGTGTCGCGCCGTGACCGGCTCACGGCGGTGCTGGCCCCGCGTTCGCTGCTCGGCGCGCGGCTGCTGGCGACCTCGACGTCCTGAACGCCCGGGCGGGATGCCCCCTCCCCTCACGACCGCGTCGCCCGGCAGCGTCGCGGATCCGGGATCGTCAGTGTTCGGCGGCCGTCGGAGACGCGGCTGCCTGGGACACGGTCGTCGTCGTGGACGCTGCGGATCCGGGCCGGGACGGCTCGGCATCTCCCCGCCGCCGGTGCCACCAGCGCAGCGCGTGGTCGATTCCGAGCCCCACGATGACGGCGAACACCACCGCGATGCCGACGCCCAGCAGCGGGTTGTCGTGCACCCACTGGCCGGCGAGCAGCCCGATGCCCAGTGCGTAGGCGACCCACGTGATGCAGGCGAACAGGTCGTACAGGAAGAACCGGCGGTGCGGGAATCCGGTCTGACCCGCCACGTAGTTCACCGCGACCCGCCCCCACGGGATGTATCGCGCGGTGAAGATGAGCGCGGCGCCCCGTTTGTCGAGCTCGTACCGGGCCCAGTCGAACATCTTGTGCACCCGCGGCCGGCGCATCCACGCCCAGCGCTCGGTACCGATCGTGCGGCCGAGCAGGTACGCCATGTTGTCCCCGGCGACCGCGCCGACCAGAGCGACCAGGCCGAGCACCACGAGGTTCGGCTCGCCGCTCTGCAGCGACAGGGCGGCGAGCGCGACGAGCGCCGTCTCGCTGGGCAGGATCGTGGCGAACCCGTCGATGAAGAAGAACACCAGCAGCACGGGGAACAGCCAGAGCTGCCCCGCAGCATGCAGCAGCCAGGCGTTCAGCAGGTCCATGCCCTCCACGCTACGGCGCGGGGGAAAGGCCGTCGTCATACCGGAGAGTGATGTTCCGAACTGTTCACCGCGGGCGGATGCCCAGAAGCGCAGCCTTCGGCGCGATTCTCACCTCGCCGTCGCGGGACCGGACGCGGGGGCGGCAGGGGCGTTCAGACCGCTGTCGCATGCTCCGCGCACGGCACCGCCACGCAGGTCGCGCACACCACCGCCTGATGCCGGCACGACGGGTGGGGGCAGTTCGCGGTGCGGTTCGTGGCGGCGCCGCAGCCGGCGCACTCGCCGATGACCGCCGCGTGATCGGAGAAGTCCACGGATCCGCGGCCGTCGAACACGTACAGGGATCCGTCCCACAGCCCGTCGTCGCCGAACTGCTCGCCGTAGCGGACGATCCCGCCTTCGAGCTGGTAGACCTCGCCGAAGCCGCGCGCCGCCATCAGGCTGGACAGCACCTCGCAGCGGATCCCGCCGGTGCAGTACGTCACGACCGGCCGGCCCTTGAGGTCGTCATAGGCGCCCGAGTCGAGCAGCCCCACGAAGTCGCGCGTCGTCTCCACCTCCGGCACGATCGCTCCGCGGAAGCGGCCGATCCCGGCCTCCAGGGCGTTGCGCCCGTCGAAGAACACGACGTCGTCCCCGCGCTCTCCCACGAGTTCGTGCAGCGCATCGGGGCTCAGCCGGGTGCCGCCGCCGACCACGCCGTGCTCATCGACCTGCAATTCGTCCGGGGCGCCGAACGAGACGATCTCGTCGCGGACCTTCACGCTGAGCTTGGGGAAGTCGACGCTGTGCCCGTCGGCATCCACCCCGGTGCCCTCGCTCCACTTCACGTCCGCGTCGCGGAACGGCGCATAGGAGCGGAACGAGCGCAGCCATTTCTTCACCGCGGGCAGGTCACCGCCGAGGGTGCCGTTGATCCCGTGCTTCGAGATCAGGATCCGCCCGCGCAGGTGCAGTGCCTCGCACAGGTCGCGCTGCCAGAGCCGGATCGCCTCCGGATCCGACAGGGGCGCGAAGGCGTAGAACAGCACGATCTTCGGGGTGGGCACCCAGCGATCCTAGTCGCGCTCCTGCGCGGTCTTCCGCCGCGCCCAGGCTCCGGCCGACTCGCTGGACAGGGCGAGCAGGGCGAGGCATTGCAGCGACGCGGCGAGGAGCGTGCCGTTGAGCCCGAGCGTCGCCGTGCCGTCGAGGTAGTCGATCGCGGTCGAGAGCACGCCGATCGCCAGCAGCACCATCAGGATCGCCCGGGAGCGCCGTCCCCGCCGCAGCACGAACCAGGCCATGAGCAGCTGCGCGAGCGAGACGAGCACGCCGAACCCGAGGAAACCGATCAGCACGGCCACCTCGGGTGCCTCGCCGGAGGAGAACAGCGCCCGCACGCCCGGGTCGGCCGCGGCCCCGACCGTCAGACCGAGCACGTCGATGATCGCTCCGATCACGACGACGCCGACGGCGAAGAACGTCGACAACGGCGCCCGCCGCATGGACCGCTCGGCCGTGGCGCGCAGCGACTCGCCGTGACCCTCACGTGGAAGGCCCTCGGCCGACTTCGTGCCGGAGAGATCGTCGGCGCCCTCGTCCGCCTCGCCGCGGGCCGTGCGCACGCGGGTCACGTCGAGGATCGGCAGGTCGCCATCGGTGATGAACCGATCGCCGCCGCCATTGCGGGAGTGGTAGCCGGTGGTGAAATCGTGCAGGAGGCGCAGCTGCACGGCGGGATCCGCGTCACGTGCGCTCTGCACCACGAAATCGCGTTCGACGTCGGTGTTCTCGTCGATCCGGTGGGTCACCTGCAGGGTGAACAGGCTGAGCCCGACATCGGTGTCGTAGGTGCCGGCCCCGAGCCAGTCCGTCTTCGCTCCGCCGGGCAGCAGCCAGCCCGGCGGGCAGTGCCAGAACCGCACGTGGTGGCGCTGCTTGGGGTTGCCCGCCACCTCCTGCTGGTATGCGACATCATGCCGTCGGCCGAACAGCATGAGCGGCGAGACGGGTGCCGTCGGATAGCTGCGCCGAGTGAGCGTGGACGCGATGATCCCCCACGTCGAGGCGGCGGTGATCTCGTCCGCACGGTGCCACCCTGCCCTGGTCATCACCTCATCGAGCTGCGCCGCGGTGCCGTCGACGCCGAGGTTGACCGGATCCCCGAGCAGGCCGTCGCCCGTGCGCGTGCGCCCGAAGAAGTAGTCCGGCACGTAGAGGTCGCTGAGCAGGCGGTGCAGCCGCGGCAGCACGAGATACGCCGTGATCGCCCACACGGGGATGAACAGCAGCAGCGCCCACGGCGAGCGGAAGCCCTCGATCGAGATGATGATCGCGAGCCAGACCGCCGAGGCCGTGCCGATCAGGAACGCGATCCGGTCGAACACCGTGGAAGACGGCAACGGCTGCTGCATCTGCAGCGCCCAGCGGCGCCTCGACGGGTGCTGCGCGTCGCTCACGGCTGCCCTCCTTCGCGGTCCTCTCTCATCCTGGCACGGGGGCCGGGCGCCCGCCCGGCTGCCCGGTCAGGACCATCCCGTCGCATCGGATAGGATGGTCAGGTTGTATTCCTGGTGACGTGTCCGAGCGGCCGAAGGAGCACGCTTGGAAAGCGTGTGTTGTGCAAGCAACCGCGGGTTCGAATCCCGCCGTCACCGCCAGATCGAAGGCCCTGACTCCCCCAGAACCGCTGGGGAGCCGGGGCCTTCGTCGTGAACCGGCGCAGCGGCTACTCGCTGAGTGCCTCCGCGACCCGGAAGAGGTGGCGGGAGAGCATGTCCCGCGCGCTGTCGGCCGAACCCGATGCGATCGCGTCGACGATGCGCGCGTGCTCCTCGTCCGAGGAGGACTGCCGGGCCTTGGTGATGTTGAGGAACTCGGACTGGGGATCCAGAGCCTGCCGCAGCGAGTCGACCATGGCTGCGAACACGGGATTGCCGCTCGCCTCCGCGATCAGACGGTGCAACTCCCCGTCCAGGCGCACCCAGGCGCGCAGGTCCGCGGTGTTCCGCATGCGCTCGACGAGGGCGCGCATCCGGTCGAGCTGGTCGGGGGTGCGGCGTTCCGCGGCGTATCCGGCGGCGGGGATCTCGATGTGCGGCCGCGCCTCGATGAGATCGACCGCCGAGTAGCCGCCGAAGGTGAGCCCCTGTCGCGGGCTCTTGGCACGGATGTACGTTCCGCTGCCGGTGAGCGTCTCGGTGAGGCCGAGCGTCGCGCACGCGCCGAGCGCCTCGCGCAGGATGGCGCGGCTCACGCCGAACCGCTTCGCCAGCTCGACCTCTCCGGGAAGCCGGTCGCCGACCGCCACGCCGTCGCTCGCGATGAGTGCGAGCAGCGCCTGGAACGTCGCCTCCGCGGCGCTGACGCGCTTGATCGGGGTGACGGGAACGGCGTCCTCGAGCACGATCCACCTCAGCTCTTCCGGAAGCCTCAGCATACCGGCGCCCCTGCGGCCCCTTTGCGCAGCAGCACGCGCGCACCCTAAGCTGTCCGACAGCTGGACAGAAACTGTCCAACCAACCGCCGATGAAGGAAGGCTTTGGGGTGACGCAGAACAAAGAGGTTCAGGTCGAGAACGGGCGACAGGAAGCCGTCGCAGACGTGGGCGACCAGGGGTACAAGAAGGCGCTCAAGCGCCGGCACATGAACATGATCGCCATCGGCGGATCGATCGGAACCGGCCTGTTCCTCGGCGCGAGCGGCCGCATGGAGATCGCGGGACCCTCACTGGCCGTCGTCTACATCGTCTGCGGCCTCTTCGCGTTCATCGTCGTCCGGGCCCTGGGCGAGCTGGTGATGTACCGCCCGTCGTCGGGCGCGTTCGTCTCGTACGCGCGCGAGTTCATGGGAGAGAAGGGCGCCTTCACGGTCGGGTGGTTGTTCTTCCTCGACTGGGGCACGACGGTGATCGCCGACATCACCGCGATCGCGCTCTACACGCACTTCTGGTCGTTCTTCACCCCCATCCCGCAATGGGTGATCGCGCTGGTCGCGCTCGTGATCGTCATGGCGATGAACGTCACCTCGGCGGTGCTGTTCGGGGAACTGGAGTACTGGTTCGCGCTGATCAAGGTGGGCGCGATCGTGCTGTTCGGCATCCTGGGCGTCTACCTCATCGTCACCCAGACGCCGATCAACGGACACACCCCCGGCCTCTCGATGATCGCCGACAACGGCGGGTTCTTCCCGATGGGGGTCGGGGCCATGTTCGTCATCGCCCTCGGCGTCGTCTTCGCATACGGCGGCACGGAGATGGTCGGCGTCGCCGCCGGCGAGGCCCAGGACGCCCGCTCGGTCGTCCCCCGCGCGGTCAACTCCATCATGTGGCGCATCATGCTCTTCTACGCCGGATCGGTCGTGCTGTTCACGCTCCTGATGCCGTGGAACGCGTACAAGGCGAACGAGAGCCCATTCGTGACGGTCATGAGCGCCATCGGGATCCCGCACGCCGGCGACATCATGAACCTCGTCGTCCTCACCGCCGCCATGTCGAGCCTGAACGCCGGGCTGTACTCCACCGGTCGCACGCTGCGCTCGCTCGCCATGGCAGGCACCGGACCGAAGTTCGCCAAGCGGATGAACAAGGCAGGCGTCCCGTACGGCGGGATCCTGATCACAACCGCGCTCGGAGCGGTCGGAGTCTTCCTGAACATGGTCGTCCCCGGTCAGGTGTTCGAGATCGTGCTCAACCTCGCGGGCCTGGGAATCGTCGGCGTCTGGGCGTCGATCATCGTCTGCCATTGGCTGTTCATCCGCAAGATGAAACGGGACGGACGGGAGCGCCCGGCGTTCCGTCTGCCGTGGGCGCCCGTCACCAACGGCGTCACCCTGGGATTCCTCGCGCTGGTCGTGCTCCTCATGGCCCTCGATCCGGGGGTCGGGCGCATCACCCTGATCGCGTTCGTCGTGGTCATCATCCTCCTCGTGATCGGCTGGTACGCCGTCCGCGGGCGGATCGACGCGCACGCGCTCACCACGGCGATCGACGTACGACCAGCCGGCATCGACGACGCTCCGACCGCTCCGGGCGCGAATGACTGAGCAGCAGCAGACGCCGGGAGGATCCGTGGCCGCCGTCCGGCCCCGGGCCTCCCGGCCGCTCGCGGTCCTGTACACCGGCGGCACGTTCGGCATGGTCCCCTCGGCGCACGGCCTGGTTCCGAACCCCCGTCTTCGGAGCGAGATCGAGGGCCTCATGGCGGGAGTCAGGAGAACCGACGGCCAGCCGATCGAGTGGGTCTACTCGGAGACCGAACGCGCGATGGACAGCGCCGAGATGGACTGCGAGGCGCTCGGCCGGCTCGCCGATCAGCTGCGGGAGATCATCACCCGCGACGATCCCCGCGCGGTCGTCGTCATCCACGGCAGCGACACCCTGGCGTACAGCGCTGCGTTCGCCGCCTTCGCGGTCGCCGATCTGGCGACGCCGATCGTGTTCACGGGAGCGCAGCTCCCGATCGGATTCGAGGGCACCGACGCGATCGACAACTTCTCCCTCGCGATCTCCGCTCCCGACCGGCAGGCGCTGCAGGGCGTGCACATCGCGTTCGGCGGATCCGTGCTGCCCGCCGTGCGGGCGACCAAGCGCTCGGCCCAGAGCCTGCGGGCGTTCGCCGCACCACGGACGCTCGCGGCGGAGCCGGCGGGGGTCGACGACCGGCTCGCCGGCGCGCTGCGACGCGCGGCCGGCGCACCGGCGCCGAGAACCGGACTGGTGAAGGTCGTCCCCGGTGTGAACGCACCGCAGCTGGTCGCAGCGATGAACGAGTGCCCGACCGGGATCGTGCTGGAATGCTACGGATCCGGGACGGCACCGGCCGTGAGCGGCGGGCTCGCCGATGCGATCCGCGCCGCCACCGGGCGAGGCACGGTCGTGCTCGCCGTCACCCAGTGCGAGGACGGATCGGTGGTGCTCGACCGGTACGCGGTCGGATCCGCCTTGGCCGACGCGGGAGCGATCAGCGCCGGCGACATGACCAGCGAGGCCGCGCTCGGAAAGCTGGGTGCGCTGGCTCGTGCGGGCTTCGCGGGCGCCGAGCTCAGGGACCACCTCGGGACGAACCTGATCGGGGAACGGCACGGGTGAGACGCCCCGTGGCGACGGACGTGTGGTGAACGACCACCGGCCCTGCCATGAGGGATCAGACGCGGCGTGCGGTGGGCGGGATGTCGGGGGATCTCCCGCCCGCCGCACGTCGCCAGGACCGGACGACGCCGGGCTGCGGCAGGAGCTCAGAGGGCCGCTGCTGCGGGGATCCTGATCCCGTACGTCGTGCTGCCGTCGCCCGAGGCGAGCTTCGTGAAGCCGAGCCGCTCGTAGAAGGCGCCGGCGGAGTGATTGTCGGCGTTCATGGCCAGGTGCAGGCCTGGGACGCCGCGGTGAGCCAGCTCAGCGAGCAGGGTGTCGATCAGCCGCCGCCCGAGGCCCTGCCCTTGTGTCTCCGGAAGCAGGTCGATGTGCAGGTGCGCCGGGTACCCCTGCACGATCGGACCATCGCCGGGCTTCTGCCGGTCGCCATACGCGATGAAGCGGTCCTGCGGCGTCGGCTCAGCCGCACCCGATGCGCGGTAGCGGTCCCGTCGGGACGGCCACCATTCGTCGCGGAACCACGCGGCGAACGCGTTCGTGTCATCGGTGGCGACGACGTAGCCGATCACGCGCGCGTCGTCGGCCTCGACCACCCAGCACAGGCCCGGATCGCGCCGCGCGTACGGGACCGCGAACAGGTCGCCCCAGAGCGCGTCGTCCTCGAGCATGCCGGTCGCGTCGGCGCCGACGTCAGCCGTCTTCACGCACACGTCGTAGAGCCCTTCGACGTCTTCGGGGCGGAACGGGCGGATGCGTGCCACGTGGCCATGCCTTTCTCTCGGCGCCCTGCGCCTCGCTTGCGCTCGCTCAGGGACCGCGAGACGAGGGCCGCTCAGGGACCTGCGGATCCCCTCAGCCTAGCGAGGCGGATCCGCCCAGGGATCCCGCGTCTCCGCCTCGTCGAGCACGCGCGGCGGCCGGACCCAGCGCCACAGCACCGCCGCCACCAGGAAGGCCGCGCCGGCACCGATGAGCGCACCGCCGACGGTGTCGCTGAACCAGTGCACGCTGAGCACGGTGCGCGAGAATCCCATCGCCACCGTCCACACCACTCCCCCGATGGCCATCCACAGCGTCGGGAACAGGAACCACAGCACCACGGCGACGGCCGCTGCGTTCGCGGTGTGGCCGGAGGGGAAGGACCCGAAATCCGACGCGATCAGCAGATCCTGCGGGCGCGCACGGCCCAGCGACCTCTTCACGAGCTGCACCACGCCCGCGCTCACCACGAAGGCGATCAGCGCGAACAGGGCGCCGCGCCAGCCCCGCACGAGCCAGGCGAGGGCGGCGATGACCAGGGGGGCGAGGATCGTCGCGACCCATCCTCCGCCGAGCACGTTCATGACCAGCGCCCAGCCGACGAGCACGGGGCCGCGCCACTCGCCCATCTCCAGGTTCCAGGCGTCGTCGAGCGACACGATCACGCCCGGGGCCGTGGCCAGCACCACCGCGGCGACGACCGTTGCCGTCACCCCGATGATGCCGAGGATGAGGGCGAGCCGACGTGTCATCCGGCCATTCTCCCCCGGCGCGCCGTCGCGCTTCGCATCCGGCGCCGACGCCGCGCCGGTGGAACGACGAAGGCCGGCACCCGCCGAGAGCGGGGACCGGCCTTCGAGGGATTGCTCGGATCAGCCCTTCGTCGCGCCGGCCAGGAGGCCGCGCACGAAGAAGCGCTGCAGTGCGAAGAACACGATCAGCGGAACGATGATCGAGATGAACGTTCCGGCCGACTGCAGATACCACTGGTTGCCCCAGGTGCCGGACAGCGAGTTCAGCGTCTGGGTCAGTGGCAGGGAGGACTCCGGCGCGAAGATGGTCGCCACGAGCAGATCGTTCCAGACCCACAGGAACTGGAAGATCGCGAACGACGCGATGGCCGGCATCGCGAGCGGCAGGATGATCCGGAAGAAGATCTGTCCGTGGCCCGCGCCGTCCACCCGAGCCGCCTCGACGACCTCACCGGGGATCTCCGCGATGAAGTTGTGCAGCATGAAGATCGCCAGCGGCATCGCGAAGATCGCGTGCGCGATCCACACCGTCGCGAAGCTGTGGTCGACGTCCCTCAGGGTGAAGCCCGGGAAGATCTGCGTCCCGAACAGTGTGAGCCCTCGCGAGAACAGCGACAGCAGCGGCACCAGGGCCATCTGGATCGGCACGATCTGCAGCGCGAACACGAACACGAACACGAGGTTCTTGCCCTTGAAGTTCATCCACGCGAAGCCGTAGGCGGCGAGCGAGGCGATGAAGATCGGGATCACCGTGGCCGGGATCGTGATCGCCAGCGAGTTCACGAACGAGGCGCCGAGGGTGAGAGCCGTGCCCCCGGAGTTCAGCGCGTCGGCGTAGTTGCTGAGCGTGAACGACGGATTGACGAAGACCGTCCACCAGCCGGTGCTGTTCGAGTCCGCTCCGGGACGGAACGACGTGACGAACAGCCCGAGCGTCGGGATCGTCCAGAAGATCGCGATGATCACCGCGGCGATGGTGGCGCCCCTCGACGTGAGCCGCTTCTGCGCGGTCGCCTCGTTGCGGCGGGTGTCGCGTTCGACCTGGCGCTTGCTGCGATTGTCGGTGACGATCGCCTGTGTCGCACTCATCAGCGGATCTCCCTCTGCTTGGCCATCTGCCGGGCGTTGTAGATGATCAGCGGCAGCACGAACAGGAACAGCACCACGGCCAGCGCCGACGAGTGCCCGTAGCTCTGGAAGCGCTGCTGCTGGTTGACCATCTCGAAGCCGAGCACGGTGCTGTTGGCCCGACCGCCGGTCATCACCGCGACGATGTCGTAGACCTTGAGCGATGCGATCGTGATGGTGGTCAGCACCACGATGAGCGACGAGCGGATCCCCGGGACCGTGACGTTGCGGAACCTCTCCCAGGCGTTCGCGCCATCCAGCGATGCCGCCTCGATCTGCTCGGTCGGAACCGCCTTGATGGCCGCGGACAGGATCACCATGGCGAACCCGGTCTGCGTCCAGATGAACACGATGAGCAGGCAGATCGTGTTGACCAGCGGAGTGGTGTCCAGCCAGGACACCGGCTTGCCGCCGAACAGCGTCACGATCGCATTGAGCAGGCCGATCTGGTCGCCCTGCCGGAAGTCGTAGATGAACTTCCAGATGATGCCGGCGCCGACGAACGAGATCGCGACGGGCATGAAGACGAACACCTTGAGGATCTTCTCGCCGCGGGCGCGGTCGATGAACACGGCATAGGCGAGTCCGAAGATCGTCGACACGATCGGCGCGATGAGCGCCCAGATCAGCGTGTTGATGACGGACCAGAAGCCCTCCGGGTTCGTGAAGACCCACTGGTAGTTCTCGAGTGCGACGAAGTCCTTACCCGTCTTGTCGAAGAACGACTGGATGATCGTCGACACGGCCGGGTAGATGAGGCCGACGATGAGGAGAAGGGTGGCCGGCGCCATGAACAGCGTGAGCTGGAACAGGTAGCCGGAGCCCTCACGCGCGCGGTAGTCGGCGAAGAACAGCAGGCCGCCGGCGACCAGGGCGATGATCATGACGTAGACGACGGCGTTCTGGTAGGGCCGCAGCATCATGAACGCGAGCACCGGGATCGCGAAGCACGCCACCAGACGCAGCCAGAAATAGCCCTTCCCGTGCCGCGGCGCGTACTCGATGAGCACCAGCAGGATGCCCGCGACGATGGCGAACACGAGGAGCACGAGCGGGATCTGCAGCAGCGGGTTCAGCCCGCCGAGCCACGTGAAGAAGCTGTTCAGTGAGAAGCCGAGCGACGTCGGCTTCGGGTTGTCCGCCGGACCATCGGCGAGGAGGGCGATGAACACCCCGATGATCACGACTGCGCCCACGATGTAGGCGCCGATCGTGACGGATCGGGAAGCGGTCGTGCGGCCGGAACTCACGGACTCGGTCTTGCGATCGGATCGCGTGGTCTCGGTCGCTGTGGATTGCGACATAGGGACCCCTTATGACGGTTCGACGATGAACACTTTCAGGACCTTCCCGAAACGACTGCGGGGCCGCCCGCGATGGCGGACGACCCCGCAGCCTCTCAGGTGGTACTCAGACTAGTTCTTGTAGCCGGCCTGGATGTCGCTCAGGACCTGATCCGTCGGCTTTCCGTCGACCCAGCTGACCATGCCCTTCCAGAACGAGCCCGAACCGACGGTGGCCGGCATCAGGTCGCTCGCGTCGAAACGCAGCGTGGTCTTGGGATCCTGCAGCGTCTTCATCGCGTCCTGCAGGAACTGGCTGGATGCCAGCGAGGCGTCCGCGTTCTTGTTGGCCGAGATGACGCCGCCGAGCTTGACGCGGGCGTTCGCGAACTCGGGCGAGGACATGAACTCCAGGACCTTCTTGGTCGCGGCGCTGTCGGTGAAGCCTGCGACGAACTCGCCGCCGCCTTCGATGGTGTTCTCACCCTCCTTGACGCCGGGGAGCACGAACGCGTACACGTCGCCGTCGGGGGCGACCTTCGGCGCGGCGCCCGCCTTGGTCTTCACGTCGAGGAAGTTCGACGAGAGGAACGAGGCCTGGTGCGTCATCAGGCAGGTGCCGTCGGCGACCTTGGCCGCGACGTCCGCGAACGCGGTCGAGTTGATGCTCTTCACGTCGCCGAAGCCCGCGTTGACGTAGTTCGGGTCGAGCAGGATGGAACCCACCGCGTCGAAGGCCTGCTTGATCTGCGGGTCGGTGAACTTGACGTCGCCCGCGACCCACTTGTCGTAGACGTCGGTGCCGCTCTGACGCAGCACGAGGTCCTCGATCCAGTCGGTGCCCGGCCAGCCGGAGGCGTCACCCGAGGCGAAGCCCGCGCACCACGGAGCGGCACCGGTCTTCTCCTGAAGCGTCTTGGTGAGTGCCAGCAGGTCGTCCCAGGTCTTCGGCACCTCGACGCCGAGTTCCTTGAACTTCGCCGGCGAGTACCAGACGTAGCCCTTGACGTTGGCAAGCATCGGGGCGGCGTAGAACTTGCCGTCGATGGTGCCGTACGTCTTCCAGTCCTTCGACCAGTTCTTGTCGACGTTGGCGGAGACCTCCGAAGGGGCCTCCTTGACCTGACCGGTGCCGACCAGGCTCTTCAGCAGACCCGGCTGCGGCACGATGGCGATGTCCGGGGCGCTACCACCGGACACCTTGGTGACGATGTTGCCCTCGAAGCCCTTGTCACCCGTGTAGACGACCTTGATGCCGGAGTCCTTCGTGAACTGGTCGAAGGACTTGTTCAGCAGATCCGCCTCGGATCCGGTGATACCGCCGGAGATCTTGACGGTCTCCCCCTTGCCGGACGAATCCCCACCGCCGGACGAGCCGCCTTCGGCACAGCCCGCGAGCGCGAGTCCGGACACCGCAAGCAGCGCCAGAGGCGCGATCAGGCGACGTCGCTGAGACATTCCCATACGTTTTCTCCTTCGAATTCGCGGGGTCGAGTTCCCCAGCGCTGGGGGCTCCTTCAGGAACCGCTTCCAGGCGACACTAGTGACCCTCGTACCCATTGCGCAACGTGCGTCGGATCACAACTGGGTAACCGGGCTCGTCGCGGGGCCGGATCCATGGGAGCGCTTTCAAGGAACCGGTTCCATAGTGTGTGAGATATCGCTATGGTGAGGGGATCCGTTTCGAGGAGGACACGCCGTGACCGGGATCATCGACGTCGCACTGCGGGCGGGCGTGGCGAAATCGACGGCCAGTCGCGCGCTCAGCGGGAACGGCTACGTGTCCGCAGAGACGAGGGAACGCGTCGAGCGCGCCGCACGGGAACTCGCCTACTCCGCGCACTCCAGCGCGTCGAGCCTGGCCACAGGGCGCACCTCGACGATCGGCGTCATCATGCCGATGGCCGACCGATGGTATTTCGCCGAGCTGCTCGCCGGCCTCCAGCAGGCGCTCATCGCCGACGGCCTCGACCTCGCGCTCTACGGCGCCGCGGAAGGCAGCGCCGAGCGCGCCCGAATGCTCGATCACGCCCTGGCCGGTCGCCGCTTCGACGGCATCATCGCCGTCTGCCTCCAGCCGGGAGCGCACGAGCTGGAACGCCTGGCGGGCATCGGGCTGCCGCTCGTGTCGGTCGGACCGTTCACCGAGGGGGCCGACACCGTCACGATCGACGATGTGGCGGCCGCACGGGTCGCCACGGAGCATCTGATCGACCTCGGCCACGAGGACATCGCGTTCCTCGGCGACGCGCTGGACGGCGACCGTTTCAGCTACGGCGAGCACAAGCGCCTGGACGGCTACCGCCAGGCGATGACCACCGCCGGGCTCGAGCACCGGATCCGCGCGGTGCGCACGACGTCCACGATCCCCGAGGCATTCGCCACGGCCGCAGCACTGCTCGCCGATCGTCGTCACCGCCCCACCGCGATCGCGGCTGTGTGCGACGAGGCGGCCGTGGGCGCGATCATCGCCGCGCAGCGCCTCGGCATCGGCGTACCCAGCGAGCTGAGCGTGATCGGGATCGACGACCACCGCTACGCCGAGATGTTCAGCCTCACCACGATCCGGCAGAACCCACGGGAGCAGGGCATCGAGGCGGTTCGCCTGCTGCAGGCGCGGATGCAGGACACCGACGCGCCCCTCGAGCACGTGATCTCGCCGGCGACACTGGTGGCCCGCCAGTCGACGGCGGTCCCACGCCTGGAAACCGCCCGCTGACCTGCTGCCGAGCCGCTCGACGAGCTCGACGAGCCGGATCTGCCAGAGACGCACGAAGGCCCCGGGAGAACCCGGGGCCTTCGCAGCGTCGGAACGCGAGGAGAGGCGCCTTGCGCCTCGCTCGACGGACCTTACTTGAGGGTGACCGTCGCGCCGGCCTCTTCCAGGGAAGCCTTGGCCTTCTCGGCAGCTTCCTTGTTGGCGCCCTCGAGGACGGCCTTCGGGGCACCGTCGACGACAGCCTTGGCCTCGCCGAGGCCCAGCGAGGTGAGCTCGCGGACGACCTTGATGACCTGGATCTTCTTGTCGCCGGCAGCCTCGAGGATGACGTCGAACGAGTCCTTCTCCTCCTCGGCCTCGGCAGCACCAGCGCCACCCGCAGCGCCGGCGACGGCGACGGGAGCAGCAGCGGTGACGTCGAACTTCTCCTCGAACGCCTTCACGAACTCGCTGAGCTCGACAAGGGTCAGACCAGCGAACTGGTCGAGCAGCTCCTCAGTGGTGAGCTTCGCCATGATGTTTCTCCTAATAGATGGGGTTTTTGGGAAAAGACCGGGGAGGCTCAGGCAGCCTCAGCGGTCTCCAGCTTCTCGCGAAGAGCGTCGATGGTGGCCGCAGCCTTGCCCATCGTCGCCTTCATCATGCCCGCGGCCTTCGCAAGCAGAACCTCACGGCTCTCCAGCGAGGCGTACTTGTTGACCTCGTCGGCACTCAGGGCGTTGCCCTCGAAGATGCCGCCCTTGATCACGAGAAGCGGGTTCGCCTTGGCGAAGTCACGCAGAGCCTTGGCGGTGGCGACGAAGTCGCCGTGCACGAACGCGACGGCCGACGGACCCTTGAGGTCGTCGTCCAGCGCCGTGATCCCCGCGTTGTTCGCGGCGATCTTGGTCAGCGTGTTCTTCACCACGGCGTAGCTCGCGTCCTGACGGATGTTGTTGCGCAGCTGCTTGAGCTGGGCAACCGTCAGACCGCGGTACTCGGTCAGCAGGACGGCGTTCGAGTCCTCGAAATTCTTCGTGAGCTCGGCGACCGATGCATCCTTCTGCGCCATGGTCACTCCTTGATGAGTACGGGATGCTCCACGGCGGTGGAGCACCGACCTCGACCGCCGCGCTCTGCAGGCAAACAAAAACGCTCCGGCGCAAGCGCACGGAGCGTGATCCAGGATCTGGAGATCGTTCGTGACACCTGCGCGGGCCTCTGCTGATCGGATCCAGGATCCGGCAGTGCTTCGATCGCCTCATGCTCGCGCACACGACGATGACCAGCGGTCTTCGGTTACGTCAAGACTACGGCATCCTGCCCCCTCGCCCAAATCGAGAAGAGCTGCCGCCACAGGATCCCGGTCAGACACGCGGCCACCCGCCACCTCCCCACTCGTCTCCCGTGCTTGCCTCCTGCATTCCGCCGACCGCGCATGCTCTCGACGAGCCCACACGCTGTTGGCGCGTGGGAGATGTGTTCTCGGCGAGAGCGTGTGCACTCGGCGCACGCCAGCCGCTCGCAGAGACGGAACGAATCCGTGAGTCAGGGCGGGCAGATGCCGAACGAGCCGAGACGCCGCGCCAGGCCTTCATCCGTGCGGATGTGCGACGAACCCCATCGGGCCATGCGCCGCTGCGTGCGGCCGCGGATCCAGTCCTCGCGCTGCTTCTCCGCGAGCAGGACGTCCTCGATCGAACGTCCAGAGCGCATCGCCTCGTCCCGGTACTTCGTCTCGCCGTCGAACTCGCCGAATGCGCGCACATCGTCCAGTCCGAAGTCGACGAAGTACATCTGCCCGTCCGGCGCCGGCACGCCGACCTGCAATCGCGGTGCCGCGAAACCCAGCCGGTGGAGCCGCAGCCTGCTCACGCTCTCTCCGGGGAGCTGCGCCCGACCGTCGGCGAAATCTGCCACCCAGCGCGCCTGCCTGATGCCCCGCGCACCGGCCGCCTCCTCGAGCCGCTGGGCGAGGCCGGCCTGCCAGGACTCCACCGCATCGAGATCCCACTCCCGCCCTCGGAGCGCCATCATCCGCTCGGCAGCGTCTGCGGCGCTGACCGCCGCCTCCAGTGGCATCGACCGCGCGAGATCGAAGACGGTCCGCGACAGGCTCGTGCACCGGATCCCAGAGATCACCGAGGTGTCGAACGACCCGAGCGGCGCCACGTGGCGCTCGACTCGGACGTTACTCGAGGCGCGTTGCGGAACGCTGGACGTGATGTGGACGCGATCCGGCGCCATCCGATACAACGGCAGACCCCAGAGGACAGCCGCCGAGACGTGCGACATGACGATCGGACCGCGGGCCTCCCGTGCCGCAGCGACGACCTCGATGAGATGGCGCTGCTCGGGCCACATCACCTTCCATACGCCGACATCGACGTACCACCCCCGCCGCAGCTGGTGGAGCGTGCGGTCACGGACGGCTGAGGCCAGGTCCCGGTCCGTCCATCCGGCGCAGAGAAGCGCCTGCCGGGACCGCAGCTCGGGTGCGAGTTCGAGAACGTCGTTGACCATGCGTCATGGTGTACCGCGACCGCTGCACCATGGGGACCGAGTCCCGCAATCAGTGCAGAACCTCCCGCGACCTCGTCGTGTGCGGGGCGCAGGCTCGCTCGCCGCTCCGGTCGACGAGTGCACACGCTCTCGACGAGCACACACACTGTTCGCGCGAGGAACGTGTGCTCTCGCCGACAGCATGTGCACTCGGAGTCCGGGAGGCCGGGCACGCGACGGGACCGCGCCACGGGATCCCCCGGCGTGCCAGGTCGGGAGCGTCGGCGGGCGGAGGTAGCCTCGATGAGTGACCCCGGAACTCGAAGCGCGCATCATCGCGGATTCCCGCGATCGGGTGGCGTGGCTGCGGGCCAGGGCGCGCGGTATCACCGCGACGGACGTCGCCGGGCTCACGAGCGAGACGTCGATCGCCCGCGCGGCGGATGCCAAGCTCGGCGCGGGGCCCCGGTTCGGCGGCAACGCCTATACCGACCACGGCCGGCGTCGCGAACCGGAGATCGCCGCCTGGGTCGCCGCGACGCACGGGATCATGCCCTCGTCTGCACTGTTCTGCGCCGAGGTCGAGAAGCGGCACCTGGCCACCCCGGACGGCATCGTGCAGGAGCCGGACGGTCGCGTGCTTCTCGCTGAGATCAAGACGACCAACAAGTCGTGGCGCTCCATCCCCCGCACCTATCTGCGCCAGGTGTGGTGGCAGCAGCATGTGCTCGGTGCCGAGCGCACGCTGTTCGTCTGGGAGGAGCATGACGACTTCCAGCCGATCCACGACGAGCCCAAGTCGGTGTGGATCGACCGTGACGACCGCGAGATCGGCCGCCTGGTCGGGCTCGCCACGCGCCTGATCGATGAGCTCTATCACCGCACGACAGGCCAGACCCCTCCGCGGCCCGCACCGGCCGCACCCAGCAGCCGGGATGCGCTGCGCGAGCGTGACATGTTCCGCGCGCTGGCTCTCGCGGAGTGAGCGCGCGCAACGCTCACTCCGTCACGTGCAGTGCGGATTGGCCCCGAGTGCGCCTGTCGTCAGCGTCTTGACCAGACTCGCCGAATGCCAGTTCGTACCCACCTGATTCGTGACCGTGAAAGTGACCGTGCTGCCCAGGACGTTGTTGAGGATGCCGCCCAGCAGCCCCTGATTGAGAACCATGGTGTGGGTGTACGGTCCTGCCCCTGAGCTGGAGATCGCCGCCGAGTAGTTGGACGGGTTGGCTGTCAGCGTGCTGATCGGGGCCGTCGTCGGCGACAGCGGATACGCCGATTGCCAGGTCACGGTGACGCCGGTCAGGATGTTGAGCGCCTTCGTCGGCGTGCACGTCAGGTTCGTCGGATCCGAGAGGGTCGCAGCCGTCACGGTGCCGCTCGCGACGTACTCCCCATCCGAGTACGAGGCGTCGGTCAAGGTCGGCCGAGGCCAGAGCAGCGCCGCCGCGCATGCTCCGACGACGAGCGCGGCGAGGACGCGACGTCGCCACGACGAGCGCTCCGCGGCGGTCATGAGTCCCCTCCTCTGCGGCGACGCGCGAACACCGACAGCAGCGCCGCGGCGACGAGCAGGACTCCACCGGCGACGATCGCCGGCAGCGGGAGGGATCCCCCGGTCGCCGGCAGCTGCGCCCCGGGCCCCGTCTGGATCCGATCGCCGAACCCGTCCGCGTGGACGCGGATCTGCGTGGCTCCCGCCCCGCGGTCATCGGCGAGCCGCACGTCCAGGCGGACGTGTGCGACGTCGTCGGAGGAGAACGCGTCGAGCTCCACCGTGCGTCCGTCGCGAGGAACTCCCCACCCGCTGCGCAGCAGGTGGGAACCGGGGTCGCAGTTCTCTCCCTGCCACGCGACGGGGCAGAGTCGGACGTCGACCGCGACCGGCGCGTCCCCGAGAGCGCTGATGCCGACACGGACGGTGCCAGGACTCGGCGCAGCTGCGCTCACCTCCAGATCCCAGCGAACGCTGACACCCGGCCCCATCGTCGAAGCCGCCGCCCAATCGGCACTCGACACGATGCGCACGTATCGGCCCTGCACGACCTCGGTCGCCGGATCCGCCCCGGCTCCGGGCATCGGCCCGATCAGAAGCAGTGCAGACGCCAGCGCGACGAGAGCAGGCAGGGCACGACGGTCACGGCGACTCATGGCTCTCCCGTCGAGGCCCGGGTGCTTCCTCCGGACCTCTCCCGGAACCACGACCGCGCGGCCAGAACGCCCAGACCACGAGGACCGCGACGCCGATCGTGATCCCTCCGAGCACGAACGGATTGCCGAACGCCACGATCACCGGCGCGAGTCCGGGGATCGCAAAGCGCACGATCCGCACGGTCGAGACCGGATACGGCGCCACGTCATCCTGCGCGTTCGCATCGCCACGCAGAGTGAGGAGACGCTCGCCATGCTTGGAGCCGTCGGCGACAGCGCGCACCCGGTGCGTGACAGGAAGCTCGCCCGGCCGGTCGACGGTCACGACGTCGCCGACGTGCACCTCGGACGCGGGGATCTGCTGCACGATCGCGACGGATCCGGTCGGGATCGTCGGCGCCATGGATCCGGTGCGGAACATGATGAGCGTGATGTGCGCCGTGAACGCGAGGATCACCAGGACGATGCAGATGAGCCCCGCCAGCGCCACGACCCAGAGCAGGATCTCGCTGAGCACTCCGCGAACCGAGGCACGGGGCTTCCGACCGTTGTCCGCGGTGGCACCCGCCCCCTGCGCCTGCGCCTCCGCCGATGCCGTGCTGCGCGCTTCGACCCGCTCGCCTCGCCCCTCGTCCGCCAGCGCGTTCTCCCGCGCGGCGCGGCGGGTGGTCGGCTGTCCCATCTCGGTCATGCTGTCCTTCTCCCTGTGTGACGTGCGGCGGATGTGCGTTCATGGATCCGGTGGGCGGCGTTCCCGCCGAGGGCTCAGCCCGATGTCGCGACGAGCTGCCAGGTCTGCGCGATCGCCTGGCCCTGCATGCCGTTCGACGCCCCCACCGGAAGTGAGATGGCGAAGCAGTAGTACACCGGTGTGCGGTCTGCCGCGAGCGTCTGCGAGACAGCGGCAGAGGTGCCCAGCGTGGAACCGTCCGGGATCACCGCTCCGCCGCCGGCGTAGCTCGCCGCGTTGCACTGCCCCATGGCGCTCACGGTCCGTACGCCGTAGCGCAGGTCCGAGAGAGCGCCCGTCGGAGTGCCTGCGGAGATCTGGACGTGTCCCGCGATCGAGCCACTCGTCGCGCGGACGGCGAACGCCGCGTACGACGTGTTACCCGGGAACAGCCCGGTCACGGCGGGGCTGAAGCTCAGAGCCGCCGCGTTCGAATTGGTGTGCTTCGAATAGTTCGTGCCGTCGAGCGACCCTTCGACGCCGAACCTCGCCGCCGTGAACGTCCCGTTCGCGTACTCCGCGTCGTTCCAGCTCGCCAGCGTCGAGGTCGCCCCTGTGCCGAGCACGAGCCCGCCGGCGAGCAGGGCGCGGATCCGCAGCAGTCGGATCCGCCGCCCGCCGGCGCGCGGTGCCGCTCGCCTCCCCCTGCGGGTCAGCATCGCGGCGCGCTCAGTTCGAGGTCGCGGTGAACTTCCAGACCGCTGTTCCGGCGCCACCCTGCTGCAGCACCGCCTGGGTTCCGGCGGTCGCGACGAAGCACAGCTTCTGCGCGGCGCCGGCCGTCGTCGGCGGAGTGCCCTTGGCGAGCGGGAACGTGGTCGCGCCGGTGGCGGTGCTGAGGTTCGCTCCGGACAGGATGAGCGTGCCCGTGGTGGCCACGTTCACGTCGCACGCGGTCGCACTGGGGACCGAGTAGACCTTGTACGAGATGGCCGATGCGTTGGTTCCCGTGCCGGACGTGGCATCGAGAGCCGGTGTGACCGTCGCGGGGCTCGTCGTGTTCTTGTCGAGCTGCAGCCAGTACGACGCGTACACGCTGTCGCCGGGCGTCATGTTGCCGAAGTTCGCGGAGAAGGTGAGGCCTGCTCCCGGTGCCGTGGCGTGGTCGGCATAGGTGGTGCCGTCGGTCGACCCCTGCAGATTGAAGGAGCCGGCGGTGAAGGTGCCGGTCGCGAACTCGGAGTCGTTCCAGGCCGCGAGCGTGATCGCCGCGCCGACGCCGAGGACGAGGCCACCGGCGAGCACAGCGAGGACCTTCCGGCGGTTGCGGGTGGTGGGTGTCACGGTGTCCATGAGAATCCTTTGCGTCGTATGGGACCTGATGTCTCCCATACTGGATTCCGGAATACCGGTTGACAAGACCACTGAACAGGTCTTCAGGCTTCCTTTGCACAACCTTGAGGAGAGACCTTGAGGAGGCCCGCAACGAGGCCAGGACGCGCTCTGCGTCGGCCGCTACTCCGCCGGCGCGAGGGCGATCACGGGTCCCAGCGCGTCCCTGCTCACCGCGATCGCGGGACCCGCCGCGTCGACCAGCACACCGCTCATCTCGGGCTGCTGCACGAGCACGGCGCCGATCTGCTCGGCCGTGAACGGCAGCGGCTGATCGCCACGGCCGAGCGCGATGACCTCGAGCGGGTGGCTGAACAGCTGCAGGTAACGTGCGCCGTCAGCGGTGTGCGCCTCCGCCACCCCGTACTGCCCGTCGCCGTCCACATCGCTGACCGCCACCCAGAGCCGGGCGGTGGTGAGCGCCTCGGCCACGCGAGCCTCGGAGTCCGCCTCGCGGGGCGCCGCGAGCAGGGCCTTGACCGCGAAGGTGGGATCCGCCTCCTCCAGCGCCTTCTGCAGGATCTCCGAGGGGAACACCACGCGGTGCGGCTCGGAGGCGTTGTCGATGATGAGGCCGGCGAACGGTCCGTCGACGACGTTCTGATAGACCGCCTGCACGGGCTGCACGACGGCCGAGGTCTCTGTCGGGTCCTCGTCGCCCTGCTGCACGGAGTCGCGTACGGCCGCGGCCGAGCTGAACGCGAGCATGAAGGAGTTCTCGCCGTCGTTGACGACCGCGATGGCCAGCGGCTTGCCCTCCTTGATCTGCTCGCCGGCGTCTCCGCTCACGCGCAGGAACAGGTTGCCCTGCAGCGACTGGCGCAGCACGCCGAGCAGTTCGGCCTGACTCGCATCCTCCCCGAGCATCGCGAGGGCCTCGCGCAGCAGCACGTTGTCGGGCATGCCTGGGATCGACTCGGTCGGCTCGGGAGGGTCAGCCGGGGCGAGCGGAAGCGGTGGACGCCCCGACGGCGCCTGCGCCTGCGCCTGCACGATCGGCGTCTCGTCGCCCACGGGGTCGATCAGGTCGTGGCCGGCCTCGGGGGTCTCGGCGGGAGGGGCGACCGCCGGGCCGGAGGGCGAGCCCAGTCCGCGGAAGGCCTGCACGGAGACGTTCACGACCGGGGCGGTGGCGTCGGTCGACGGCTCGGCCCCGACCTCTTCCGCGCTCGGCGAGTCGTGCTGAGCGACATCCTCTGCAGCGGCGGGAGCGGACTCCGGCGTGACGTCGTCGTCCTGCTTCTTACGGCGCGAGAAAAGGCCCATTGCCCCAGCCTAAACCGGGAGCACTCACGGTCGAACCCGACGCTGCGCGGAGCGGGCCTGAGCGGGTCAGATCTTCTCGATCGGCGCGATCTTGACGAGCAGTTTCTTCTGGCCCGCGGCGTCGAAGCGCACGTGCGCGATCCGCTTCGCCCCCTCACCGGTGATCGCCTCGACCTTGCCCTCGCCGAAGTCGTCGTGGCGGATGCGATCTCCCGCGGCGAGGTCGAGGTCGCCGTTGTCGCGCACCTTCGCTGTGACCCGGTTCGGGAACTTGTCCATCGCGGTCGACAGCGGCTTGAGCCCGTCCCGCTTCGGCAGCGCCCGCGGAGCGAACCGGTCGCCGGAGCCGGATCCACCGCCGAATCCGCCCGACCCGGATCCGCCCGGACGTCGGGCGTTCAGCGCGCGGGACTGCATCCCGCCGCGCGAGTTCACATCTCCCGGGGACTGCCGCCAGTCGATGAGCTCCGAGGGGATCTCCTGCAAGAACCGGCTCGGCATCGCCACCGACACCTCGCCGAACTGGGCGCGGGTCATCGCGAGCGACAGGTGCAGGCGCTTGCGGGCGCGGGTGATGCCGACGTAGAAGAGGCGGCGCTCCTCCTGCGGACCGCCAGGCTCGTTCGCGGAGATCCGGTGCGGGATGAGGTCCTCCTCCACGCCCGTCACGAACACCGCGTCGAACTCGAGCCCCTTCGCGGTGTGCATCGTCATGAGCGAGACCACGCCCGACTCGTCCTCGAGGTCGTCGGCATCGGAGACGAGGGCGACCTCGGTGAGGAAGTCGGCGATCGTGCCCTCGGGGTTGTTGCGCGCGAAGTCGCGGGTCACCGCGATGAGCTCGTCCAGGTTCTCCAGACGCGCCTCGTCCTGCGGATCGCGGCTCGCGCGCAGCGCATCCATGTAGCCGCTCTGCTGCAGCAGCAGCGTCAGCCCTTCCGCGACTGCTGTGGGCGGCGCCACCTCACCGGAGGCGGGGAGCATGATCTCCGTCGCCTCGCGCAGCACGGCGTCGAGCTGGGCGATGCCCGCCTGGATCTTCGGGCCCACACCGAGCTGGGTCGGGTGGGCGAGCGCGTCGCGGAAGCTCAGGCCGTGCTCCTCGGCGAAACGGGCGATCGAGGTCTCGGTGACGTCGCCGATGCCGCGGCGCGGCTTGTTCAGGATCCGGCGCACCGCCATCTCGTCGGCCGGGTTCGCGACGGCCACGAGATAGGCGAGGGCGTCCTTGATCTCGGCACGCTCGTAGAACTTCGTGCCGCCCATGATCTTGTACGGCACGGCGGAGCGGATGAAGATCTCCTCCAGCGCCCGGGACTGCGAGTTGGTGCGGTAGAAGACCGCCATCTCGCCGTACGGCATGCCGGCACGGCGCAGGGCCTCGACCTCATCCGCGACGAACTGCGCTTCGTCGTGCTGCGAGTAGCCGGTGAAACCGACGATCGCGTCGCCGGATCCCTTGTCGCTCCAGAGCTTCTTGTCCTTGCGGTCGAAGTTGTTGCTGATCACGGCGTTGGCCGCCGACAGGATGTTCTGCGTGGAGCGGTAGTTCTGCTCCAGCAGCACGACCTTCGCGCCGGGGAAGTCGCGCTCGAACTCGCTGATGTTGCGGATGTCGGCGCCACGGAAGGCGTAGATCGACTGATCGGAGTCTCCGACGACGGTGAGCGACGCACCGGGCTCCCCACCGCCCGCCTGGTGCGGATCCGGCTCGAAGATCATCATGCCGTTGGAGGCATACGGCTCCGGCGCGTTGCCCTGGACGGGCCGGGTGAGTTCGTGGATCAGCGCATACTGGGCGGCGTTGGTGTCCTGGTACTCGTCGACGAGGATGTGCCGGAAGCGGCGCCGGTAGGTGTCGGCGACCTGCGGGAAGGCGCGGAACAGATACACGGTCTGTCCGATCAGGTCGTCGAAGTCGAAGGCGTTGGCCTTCTGCAGCTGGCGCTGATAATCGGCGAACACCTCGACGAAGACGCGCTCCGCCGGATCCGACATGTTCGCCTGCCGGGCGTAGGACTCCGCGTCCTGCAGCTCGTTCTTGAGCTTGGAGATCCGGGACTGCATCGCCGCGGGGGTGAAGCCGAACGCGTCGGCCTCGTGCTCCTTGACGAGCCGCTTGATCAGCGCACGCGAGTCTCCGGAGTCGTAGATCGTGAAGGACTTCGTGAAGCCGAACTGCTCCGCTTCACGGCGCAGGATGCGCACGCACGCCGAGTGGAACGTCGAGATCCACATTCCGCGCGCGGAATCCCCGACGAGCTGCTCCACGCGCTCGCGCATCTCGCCCGCGGCCTTGTTCGTGAAGGTGATCGCGAGGATCTGGCTGGGCCAGGCCTCGCGCTGGCGCAGCAGCAGGGCGATGCGACGGGTGAGCACGCTGGTCTTTCCCGACCCCGCGCCGGCGACGATGAGCAGCGCCTGACCCCGGTAGGTGACGGCGTCGAGCTGCTGCGGGTTGAGCCCCGCGAGCAGGTCGTCGGCCGCGCTGGAGGCCGCTCCGCGTACCCCTCCGAACGAGGATCCGGGCGGAATGATGACGGGGGAAGGGGCTTCGCTCATGACCTCACAAGTCTAGGTCCGACCGGCGACATCGATCCCGGCCGAGCGCGGCGCCCCTTCCCTCGAAGAGGCGCTGCTCAGGCGATCCGGATTCCGGGCGGCAGCCGCCGCGCCGGGGTGCGCGTGCGCGCCCACGCTCCCGCGAAGAGGCCCGCGGCGATCACGATCTGGATCCCGAGCCCGACGAACCAGCTCGGCGTGGTGGATTCGATGATCTCCTCGGCCGTCGGGCGCCCACCGTCGGGGCTCGCCAGGCACGGGTCGTAGGTGTTCAGCGTCTGCGGAGGAAGCTGCGCGGAGCGCACCGAGAGCTTGATCCCGCCGAACATGTCATTCGGTGAGCCATATGCCGAATAGGTCGTCGGCGTGGCGTCGGCGAGCACGACGAACGGATTCGCCGCGAGGAATCCCCACACATAGTCGAAGCGCGGCTGCTGTACGGTCTGCGTCTCCCAGCGGTCGCAGTCCGGCCCGTCCTGCGAATCCCAGACACGGGTGCGCACCTCGACATCCGTGCGGATCACGGATCCTGCCAGGCCGAAGGCGAGCAGGGTGCCGACGCACAGCGCGGCCACCACGAGATACGTGTTCGCGACGGAGAACAGCGGCCGTGCGACCAGCCCGCTCCAGCCGACGCCGATCGCCGCCACGATCACGATCTCCGCGGCGAGCACGAGCAGCGACACCAGCAGCACGTCGGGGCGCACGGCCCCCACGAGCATCGAGACCACGAGGAACGGCACGGCCACGACGAGGAACGCCGCGCCCGTGATGATCGCCGCCAGGAGCTTGCCCAGCATGATGTCGCCGGTGCTGGCGAGAGTGATCTGCAGGCTCGCCAGCGTCGCCGCTTCGCGATCCCCGTTGATCGACGATCCGCTCAGCGTCGGCGAGATCAGCATCACGAGCAGCAGCACCAGCATGACGATCACGGAGTAGGCGCCGGATCCGACGGTCGGAGTGAAGGAGAACGCCATGAGCGCGAGCACCGTGACGATGAGCAGGACGAGCGCGAACACGCCGAGCAGGATGTACCAGCCGGGGCTGCGCAGCCGCTGCGTGAGCTCGAGGCGGGCGATGGTCCAGACGCGCGATGCGTTCATCGGGCGCTCCCCCCATCGTGGGACGGCTCTCCGAGGGAGAGGAACGCCTGCTCCAGTTCGCTCTGCGCGGGCGCGAACGCACTCACCGCGAGCCCCTGTCCCACCAGACGGGCGAGCCCCGCCGCTGCGTCCCGGTCGTCCGCGAAGACGGCGAGCACGTCGCCTCGATCGATGCCGAGGGACTCGGGAACCACGCCGAGAGCGGCCGCGACGCTCGCGCGAGGATCCGAGCAGGCCGTCGTCGCGCTCCCCCCTTCCGTCGTCGCGCTCCCCCCTTCGGGAGAGTCGGGGATCCGGTCGGACAGGATGCGGATCCGCCACGCCCGCGCCTGCACCACAGGCGCATCCACGACCGTTCCTGCGACGAGGAACACCGTGTCGTCGACGACCTCCTCGAGCTCAGAAAGCACGTGGCTGGAGATGAGGACGGTGCGACCTTCCGCGGCGAGCCGGCGCAGCAGCACCCGCAACTGCACGCGCGCTTCCGGGTCGAGGCCCGAGGCCGGCTCGTCGAGCAGCAGCACCTGCGGATCGTGCACCAGAGCGCGCGCGAGACCGAGCTTCTGCTTCTGCCCGCGGGAGAGCACCTTGGCCGGGGTCGCCGCGAGCGGATCCAGTCCCACGAGGCCCAGCAGCTCCGCCGCCCGGCGCTGCGCGTCCGCACGGGGAAGGCCGTGCAGGCGCGCGGTGGTCACGATGCTCTCGTGCACGGTCAACGAGGGCCAGGCGCCCAGCGCGTCGGGCATCCAGCCCAGCACCTGACGCGCCGCGGTCGGATCCACGATCGGATCGACCCCGCCGACTCGGATGCGGCCGCGATCCGGCGCGAGCAGCGACGCGAGCATCAGCAGCAACGTCGTCTTCCCGGCTCCGTTGGGACCCACGAGCCCCGTGACTCTGCCCGACTCTGCCCGGAACGTCGCCTCGCGCACCGCGTGCACGCCCCCGAACGACCGGCCGATCCCCTCCGCGACGATTCCGTCCATCCGGTCAGCATAGGAGACTCCCAGGAAAGTGACCGGTTGCGCGAATTGCTCTGTTCCTACGCGCCCCGCTCACGGGATCTGCGCCCGGGAATGCCCTTCGCTCACTCCCGGAACGCGGCCAGGCCGATGTCCGGGTGGTCCACGAAAACGCCGTCGACGCCGGTCGCGGCGATCGCCGCCCACTCCGCGCGGTAGTCCCCGAATGCGGCCTTGCCGCCGCCTGCACGGTAGCGCCGGTCGAGGAAGGCGTTCTCGGGGCGGCAAGTCCAGGTGAACGCCACGAGTCCGCGCGCATGCGCCTCCGCGACGAGCTCGCACCCCGTGCTGCGCAGCAGGATCAGCTTGTCCACGCTGATGCCGTCGACGACCTCGGCCAGGCCGTCCAACCCGGTCGGGGTGAGGCATTCCGCGTAGGCCGACGCGACCGCGCCGTCCCGCGCGACGAGGTCGGCGGGGGCTCCCTCGGCCTCCAGAAGATAGACGTACGTCCCCTGCACGCCGCGCCCGCGCAGGTCACCGAGCACGGTCTGCTCGAACGACTCGATCCACAGCGGATGCTCGCCCGACCCCCAGCCCGCGGCCCGCAGGTCGCGCTCGACCAGCGCTGCCAGGTCGTGCCCGACCCCGGCGAAGAACGTGGCGTGCTTGATCTCCAGCACGATGCCGAGCTCCCGCCCGTGCTCGGCCGAGGCCTCCGCGACGAGCGCCAGCAGATCCGACAGCCGCAGGATCGGCTCGGTGTCATCGAAGCCCGCGGACGTGGGTCGCAGCGCGGGGATCCGCTCCCGGCAGCGCAGAGTGGCCAGCTCGTCCCAGGTGAAGTCCTCGGTGAACCAGCCCGTGAGCAGCACGCCGTCGACGCGCTTCGTGGTGCGCCGATCCGCGAACTCGGGATGATCCGCGACGTCGGTGGTGCCGGAGATCTCGTTCTCGTGCCGGATCACCAGCACGCCGTCGCCCGTGGCGACGACATCGGGCTCGACCGCATCCGCGCCCATCGCGAACGCCAGGCGGTAGGAGGAGGCGGTGTGCTCGGGCCGATAGCCGGGGGCACCGCGATGGCCGATGAGCAGGGGGACGTCGAGCGGGATCCGTCGGGTCACGCTCTCAGCGTACGGCAGTGCCTCTCGTAGGATCCGCCGCTATCGTAGAGGGAAGATGACCACCACTTCTGAGGAGTGAGGCCGACCATGAGCAACTTCGTGTTCAACAACCCGGCGTTCAAGGAGAAGGATCCGCGCTCTGTCGCGACCTATCCGGGAGGCCCCCAGGCAGGTGCCCAGAACGGGCAGTACGCCCCGCCGCCGCCCGCCGGCCAGTTCGCCGCGGCCCAGCAGGCCGCCGTCAACGCGAACCTGGAGGGGATGTACACGGCTCCGTCCGCGGGCGCGATCGAGACCGATCGGATGACCGTCGAGGACACCGTGTGGAAGACCGCGGGCCTGTTCGGCATCCTGCTCGTCTTCGCAGTGATCGGCTGGTTCTTCACCCTCGGCGGCGCCGCGGTGCCCGACACCACCGACCCGTACGTGCGCGCCGCTGCGATGAGCAAGATCGCCCTGTGGCCGTGGCTCGTCGGCGCGCTCGGCGGCTTCGTGCTCGCGATGGTCGTCAGCTTCACCTCGCGCAAGAAGGTGCGCCCCGCACTGATCTTCGCGTACGCGGCGTTCGAGGGCCTGTTCGTCGGCGGCATCTCCGCGTTCTTCGAGGTGATGTGGCCCGGCATCGTGCTGCAGGCCAGCCTCGCCACCATCGCCGTCGTCGCCGTCACCCTGGCCCTGTTCGCCAGCGGCAAGGTGCGCGCCTCGGCGAAGATGACCAAGATCGTGATGATCGCGATGCTCGGCTACCTGGTCTTCTCGCTGCTCAACGTCGGGCTCATGCTCTTCAACGTGCTGCCGCAGGACATGATGTTCGGCCTCTACAGCGCCAAGATCGCCGGCATTCCGCTCGGCCTCATCATCGGCGTGCTCGTCGTGTTCCTCGCCGCGTACTCGCTGGTGATGGACTTCGACCAGATCCAGCAGGGTGTGCGCAACGGCGCCCCGCGCGTCTACGGCTGGCTCGGCGGCTTCGGCATCATGGTCACCGTCGTCTGGCTGTACGTCGAGATCCTGCGCATGATCGCGATCGCCCGCGGCAACAACTGACGCGGACCGGATCCGCACGAGGGCCGCTCTCCTCGGAGGGCGGCCTTCGTCGTTTCAGCCGCGCGCCTTCTGCTCGAGCAGCGCGCGCTCCCGGTCGTTGCCCGCGAGCGCGGCGGCCACCGCGAACTCCGACCGTGCCTCGTCCGCGCGCCCGAGCCGCAGCAGCAGTTCGCCGCGGGTGGCGGGCAGCAGATGGTAGCCGCGCAGTGCGCCGCCTTCGGCGAGGGCGTCGATGATGCGCAGCGCCGAGGCGGGGCCCGTGGCCATCGCGACGGCGGCGGCCCGGTTGAGCTCCACGACCGGCGACGGCGCGATCCGTCCGAGCGCCTCGTACAGCAGCACGATGGTGGGCCAGTCGGTCGCCTCGACCGATGGAGCCACCGCATGGCATTCCGCGATGGCGGCCTGCAGCGCGTAGGCGCCCCGGCCCCGGCCGAACGCGTCCGCGCGGGCCAGCGCCGCGCGTCCACGCGCGATCCTGCCGCGATCCCACAGGCGACGATCCTGATCCGCGAGGAGGACCGGATCCCCCTGCGCGTCGACCCGGGCCGGGAACCGGGCCGCGGTGAGCTCCATGAGCGCGAGCAGCGCATGCACGTCGGGCTCGGCCGGCAGCAGGGCGGTGAGCACCCGCGCGAGCCGGATCGCCTCGCGCCCCAGGTCGGGACGCAGCAGATCCTCCCCCGCCGTCGCCGCGTGCGCCTCGTTGAACACGAGATACAGGACGCCCAGCACGGCGCTGAGCCGCTCCGGCAGCTCCTGCCGCGGAGGCACCTCGAACGGAGCCTTCGCGGCGGCGAGGGTCTTCTTGGCGCGCACGATCCGCTGCTGCACTGTGGCGGTCGGCACGAGGAACGCCCGTGCGATCTGCTCGGTGGTGAGGCCGCCGACAACCCGCAGCGTGAGCGCCACGCGTGCTTCGCGCGACAGCACAGGATGGCAGGCGATGAAGACCAGGCGCAGCACGTCGTCGTCGATCGCGTCCGGATCCCACGGTGGTGCGTCGAGCGCGGCATCCTGCTCGCGTTCCAGATCGTGCGCGATGACGGCGAGGCGGTCATCGTAGCGCTCGCGGCGCCGCCAGCCGTCGATCGCGCGGCGCTTGGCGACCGCGGTCAGCCAGGCGGCGGGGTTCGCGGGCACACCGTCACGGGGCCACTGCGCGAGCGCCTCCAGAAGCGCGTCCTGGGCGAGGTCCTCGGCGAGGCCGAAGTCGCCGGTGAACCGGGTCAAGGTCGCGACGATCCGCGCCGACTCGATGCGCCATACCGCGGCGACGGCGCGCTCCGTCGAGGAGCCCGCCGTCGCCACGGAATCGGATGCTGACATCGTCCTCACTCGGCCGCGCGGGCGGCCGCCTCCTCGCGCCAGTCGGCCTCCTTCTGGATCCACTCGTTGTCGGCCGGGAAGTCCTCCATCTCGGTGACGCGGCGCACCTCGAGGTAGGCGCCCGGGGTGAGCGGAGCGCGCTTGGCCCATTCCGCAGCCTCCTCGCGGGTGGACACCTCGATGATCCAGAAGCCGTTGAACAGCTCCTTCGTCTCGCCGTAGGGGCCGTCCGTCACCAGCGGCGTCTCGCCCGAGAAGTCCACTACGAAGCCCTCGGCGGCGTCGGTGAGGCCCTCGCCGGCGAGCAGCACGCCCGCCTTGATCATCGACTCGTTGTACCGGCCCATCGCCGCGATGACCTCTTCGAACGGCATGTCCTGGTACGCCCGCACACCCTGGTCGTCTGCGCGCATGATCAGCATGAACTTCATGATCTCTGTCTCCTCTTCGGGGGTCGTGTCTCGACCCTCTCATTCAGGACGTCGAACGAGAAGACGCCGGATCGACAGTCCGTCGAAGATTCTCCGAAAGATTTCTACACTGCTGATGTGACATCCCCTTCGCCGCTCGCCGACGCCATCCGGGAGGTTCTCCGCGACGCAGCGGATCCTGCCCTCGCCCCCGGTCAGCAGGCCTACATGAAGTCGGCGATGCCATTCCTCGGGGTGCGGGTGCCCGATGTCCGCCGCCTCAGCCGGGAGGCCGCGCGCGGGGTCACGGATGCGGACGAGCTGCGCGAAGCGGCGCTCGACCTGTGGCGCGGAGCCGAGCACCGCGAGGAGCGCTACGCGGCGCAGGCGCTGATCGCGCTGCGGCCGTTGCGCGGGCGGCTGGATCTGCTGGACGTGCACGAGGAGATGATCCGCAGCGGCGCCTGGTGGGACCACGTCGACGAGGTCGCGCACCGCCTCGCCGACCTGTTGGACACGCATCCGGCCGAACTGGCCGTGGAACTGCGCGTGTGGGCGGATGACGAGGACTTCTGGATCCGCCGCGCCGCGATCATCGCGCAGCTGCAGCGCAAGGACCGCGTCGATCACGCCCTGCTCTCGGACGTGATCGAGGCCAACCTCGGCGAGGACGAGTTCTTCATCCGCAAGGCGATCGGCTGGGCACTGCGCGATCACGCCAGAGCGGATCCGGACTGGGTCCGCACGTTCGTTGACGCGCACCCCGACCTCTCCCCGCTGAGCCGGCGCGAGGCGCTGAAGCACCTGGGCTGACCTGCCAAGGCCGCAACTACTTCGCTCGCTGGTCGCAAACGGCGACACTGGCGCGCTCAAACCCGCAATATGCGACCGGTGAACGGAACAACGGCCCGATCAGGAGCAGAAGGACCGGCGAGCGGAGGTGCGAAGACGCCGAGACGCGGAGAGGGCACGGACCGAAGACCGCACCCTCTCGACGTTTCAACGGGAGTTCACTCCCACTCGATGGTCGCCGGCGGCTTCGAGGTCACGTCGAGCACGACGCGGTTGATCTCGCGCACCTCGTTCGTGATGCGGTTCGAGATCTTCGCGAGCACGTCGTACGGCAGGCGGGTCCAGTCGGCGGTCATCGCGTCCTCGCTGGAGACCGGGCGCAGCACCACCGGGTGGCCGTAGGTGCGGCCGTCGCCCTGCACGCCCACCGAGCGCACGTCGGCGAGCAGCACGACCGGGCACTGCCAGATGGTCTGGTCCAGGCCGGCGAGCGTGAGCTCCTCGCGGGCGATCGCGTCGGCTTCGCGCAGGATGTCCAGGCGCTCGCGGGTGACCTCGCCGATGATCCGGATCCCGAGGCCGGGGCCGGGGAACGGCTGGCGGCCGACGATCGCCTCGGGGATCCCGAGCTCGCGGCCTATCGCGCGCACCTCGTCCTTGAACAGGGTGCGCAGCGGCTCGATCAGGTCGAAGTCGAGGTCGTCGGGGAGGCCTCCGACGTTGTGGTGCGACTTGATGTTCGCAGTGCCCGCGCCGCCGCCGGACTCGACGACGTCGGGGTACAGCGTGCCCTGCACCAGGAACTTGACCTTCTCGCCCGACGCCTTCGCCTCTTCGACGAGGTCGCGCTGCACCTGCTCGAACGCGCGGATGAACTCGCGGCCGATGATCTTGCGCTTGGTCTCGGGATCCGTCACGCCGGCGAGGTGGCCGAGGAACGTGTCGGCCGCGTCGACGGTGATCAGGCGCACGCCTGTCGAGGCGACGTAGTCGCGCTCCACCTGCTCGCGCTCGCCCTTGCGCAGCAGGCCGTGGTCGACGAAGACCGCGGTGAGCTGGTCGCCGATCGCCTTGTGCACGAGCGCGGTCGAAACGGCGGAGTCGACGCCGCCGGACATCGCGGAGATCACCCGGGCGTCGCCGACCTGGGCGCGGATGCGCTCGACCTGCTCGGCGATGACGTTGTCGCTGTTCCAGTCGGCGGGGAGCCCCGCGCCCTTGTGCAGGAAGTTCTCGATGATCTCCTGGCCGTGGTCGGAGTGCTTCACCTCGGGGTGCCACTGCACGCCGTAGAGCTTGCGCTCCTCGTCGGCGAACGCGGCGACCTTGGTGGATCCGGTCGAGGCGAGCACCTCGAAGCCCTCCGGCGCCTTGGCGACCTGGTCGCCGTGGCTCATCCACACGTTCTGCTCCGCGGGCTGGCCGCCCAGCAGGGTGGAGTCGTTGACCGGGATCATCGCGTCAGTCGCGCCGTACTCGCGCAGGCCCGTGTTCGCGACCTCGCCGCCGAGCGTGCGCGCCATGTACTGGAAGCCGTAGCAGATGCCGAGGGTCGGGACGCCGAGTTCGAACACGGCGGGGTCGAGCTGGGGCGCGCCCTCCTCGTACACCGAGGACGGACCGCCGGAGAGGATCAGGGCGACCGGATTCTTGGCCGCGATCTCAGCGGCGGTCGCGGTGTGCGGCACGATCTCGCTGTAGACGCCGGCCTCGCGCACGCGGCGGGCGATCAGCTGCGCGTACTGCGCACCGAAGTCGACGACGAGGGCGGGACGCTGCTCGGTGTCGGGAGTGATGTCGGTCAACGGGCACCTTCCGTGGCGGGAGTGGTCGAGGAGGACTGGTCGGCGTCGGCGGCTTCGCGGCGGACGAGGTACGCCTTCACCTCACGGGCGACGCGGGTCTCCATGATGAAGGAGAGGAACGGCACGACGCCGCCGAGGGCGAGCATGATGAAGCGCAGGAACGGCCAGCGCATCAGGCTCCACACGCGGAAGCATGCGAACAGGTACACGACGTAGAACCAGCCGTGCGCGACCAGGATCCCCATCGAGAGGTTCAGTCCGTTGCCGGTGGACTCCAGCCCTCCGTGCACGCCCTCGACGACCGGGGCGAACCAGAGGAAGCCGCCGGATCCGCCCGCGAAGAGCTCGAGATGGATGGGGGTGTACTTGAGGATCATCTCCGTGACCAGGAGCAGGAGCATGACGCCGGTGATCACGGAAGCGATCTGGTAGAACTTCAGCGCCCCGCGGATGGCCGGGAAGCTCGCGGCTTTCGGTTCGGGCATGCCTCCAGTCTAATCGCCGGATGTTCCTCCCGATTCCGGTCCAGGAGCGGTCGGGCCGGGATCGAGCGCCCGGAGGTGATGCCCGATCCCGGCGAACGACCGAGCGGTCAGGCCCGCGGAATGACGTTGCGCTGAGCGAGCCCGCCCAGCCAGGCCAGGCTCGGCTTCGGGGTGCGGGCGAACGTGTCGCGATCCACGGCGATCAGCCCGAAGGTCGGATGGAACGACCCCCACTCGTAGTTGTCGAGAAGCGACCAGTGCAGGTAGCCCCGGACGTCGCAGCCGTCGGCCATCGCCTCGGCCATCGCCGACAACGCGCCCGTCGTGTACTGGATGCGCCGGCGATCGTCGGCGGTGGCGATACCGTTCTCCGTGACCATCATCGGGACGCCGCCGGTCACGTCGCGGGTGTGCCTCAGCGCATGACCCAGCGCCTCGGGGTAGTACTCCCACCCGGTCAGCGTCCGCTCCGTGCCTTCGGGCCAGGGCTGCGGGCCGAACCCGTCCGCGTCATCGGTGGGCCCGATGATCGTGCGCAAGTAGGACTGCACGCCGATGAAGTCGTCTCCTCGCGCCTGCTCGAGGAAGAAGTCCTCCCGCCAGTACTGCCACTCGTCGCGCTGCGCCTCCCAGCCCGGTACCGCTTGGAACACCTGGTTCGCCACAGACCACCCCGATTGCACCCCGCCGAACTCACGCAGCACCTCGGTCGACGCGTGGTGCGCGGCCGCGATCGCGCGGGCGACGTACGGAGAGGGGCCGGGGAAGTTGACGCCGTTCTCGGTGTCGATACGAGCCTCGGTCTGATTGACCATCATGTTCGGCTCGTTGATCGTGATCACCCGGTCCACGTCGTCGAGGACGCTCGTGCAGATCTCGGTGAACCTGCGGAACCTGTCGGTGCTGCGGTCCGAGTACCAGCCGCCGTCATGCTCCCACCAGCGCGGGAACGTGAAGTGATGCAGCGTCACGACGGGGTCGATGCCGCGATCTCGGCACGTGTCGATCATGCGTCGGTAGTGATCCAGCTGGGCACGCGACACGACCCCCTCCTCGGGTTCGATGCGTGCCCACTCCACCGAGAACCGGTACGCATTGAGTCCGGCTTCCGCCAGCAGCCCGATGTCTTCGGGGAAGCGGTGGTAGGAATCGCAGGCGTCGCCCGACGGCTCCGGGACAGTGGTCCCCGGTGCGTACTCGAGCTCCCAGTGCCCCGTGTTGACGTTGCCTCCCTCGACCTGATGCGCCGCCGTCGCGGCGCCCCACAGGAATCGGTCGGGCGCGGGGGTGAATGCAGTCATACGGTGTGGATCCCTTCGGATGGATTTTGAGAAGGTGCGGTCATTTGATGCCGGTCATCGCGATGCCCTGGACGAAGTGCTTCTGCATCGCGATGAAGAGCACGAGCACCGGGATCACGATGAGGAACGATCCGGCCATCTGCAGTCCGTACTCGGTGCCATGCCCACCGGCATCCGACGAGAACAGCGCCAGTGATACCGGGAGGGTGTACATCGAATCGTCCTGGGAGATGATCAGCGGCCAGAGGAAGCTGTTCCACGACCCCATGAATGTGAAGATCGCGAGCGTCGCCAGCGGCGCCTTGCACAGCGGCAGGACGATCTGGAAGAACGTCCGGAACTCCCCTGCTCCGTCGATCCGGGCGGCATCCAGCAGGGAGTCGGGGATCTCGAGCATGAACTGCCTCATCAGGAAGACGCCGAACGCTCCGACCATGCCGGGGAGGATCAGCCCCCAGTAGGTGTTCACCATGCCCAGATTCGCGATCAGAACGAACTGCGGGATCAGGGTGACGATCCCGGGGACGAACATGGTGGACAGGACCACGACGATGATCACGTTCTTCCCGGGGAAGCTCATCTTCGCCAGCGCCCAGCCGACCATCGATGAGAACAGCAGGGTCGTCGCGACGGTGGCGCCGGCCAGGATCACCGAGTTGACGAACGGTCGGACGATGTCGAACTCGAAGAGCCACGCCGTGAAGTTGTCCAGCGTCGGATGCTCGGGCCACCACGTGACCGGTCGTGCCATGATCTCGGCGTTCGTCTTGAACGCTCCGAGCACCATCCACACGAACGGCAGGATCGTGGCGGCGAGGCCGATCGAGAGGACGATCATCACCAGGAGATTGCCCCAGCGGAGCGGCGGCCGATGCGTGCGCGTAACGGTCATGGTCAGGTCCTCTGCCGAAAGAAGCGGAACTGGACGATCGCCAGGATGCCGACGAGCACGAACAGGACGTACGCGCCTGCTGCCCCGACCGAATAGTTCCCGTATTTGAACTGGTTGTAGACCTGCAATGCGATCGAGGTCGTCGAGTCCAGCGGGCCGCCGTTCGTCATCACGAACGGCTCGTCGAAGAACTGCATGTACCCGGTGGTGATGAGGATCGTGTTGAGGAGGATCGTCGGCATCATCATCGGGATGGTCACCCGGAAGAACTTCTGCCTGGCGTCGGCCCCATCGATCGACGCCGCCTCGTTGATCTCCGACGGGATGCTCTGCAGCCCCGCAAGGAAGATGACCATCGATCCGCCGATGTTCCGCCAGATCGCCATCACCGTGATGGCGAGGAGCGCCGTGTGCGGATCGCTCAGCCAGTTCGGTCCGTTGATCCCGATCCAGCCGAGGATCGTGTTGATGACCCCGGTGTCCTGGTACATCAGGCGCCACACGATCGCGACGGCGACGATCGTGGTGATCACCGGCATGTAGTAGCCGACGCGGAAGAACGTCGCCACCCGGCGGCTCAGCGAGTTCAGCAGGACCGCGAGGACCAACGCGATGAACATCGTGGCGGGCACCCCGATCACGACGAACAACAGCGTGTTGCGCAGCGCGTGCAGGAACGACTCGTCGGTGAGGACCGTGACGAAGTTCGCGAACCCGACGAAATCGACGTTGAACGGGTTGCGGATGTCGCGCGCCCTGAGGTCGGTGAACGACATCGCCAGCGAGCTCACGAGCGGGATCATGCCGAACACACCGAACGTCAGCACGAACGGCGCGACGAAGATCCACGCGATGAGCGCCGAGCGGCGGCGCTGCGCGGCCAGGGAAGAAGTCTTCCCCGGCCGCTTCGGCGTGCTGTTCACCACCCGAGCCCGATCCCGTCCGCCTTGGCCTGGATCTCCTTCGCGGCCTGCGCACTCGTGATCTGCCCGCTGGCGACCTGCTCCGAGTATTTGCCGAGGAGATCCGCGATCTGCGACCACGCCGGATAGTTCGGCATCGCGACGGTGTCCTTCATCTGCTGCATGAGCACCTTCGTCACGGGATTGTCCTGGATCGACGGGATCTCACCGGCGGCGATGTTCGCGGGGAGCTCCTTCTGCAGGCCGAACCATTCCTCCTGCTGCGTCTTCTTCCCCATCCACGACAGCAGCGACCATGCCGACGCCTTGTTCTTCGCCGAGGCGAAGACGCCGAGGTTGCCCCCGCCGATGTACTGGTTGTTGTTGCCGCCGGGACCGGTCGGGAACACGGTGTAGCCGACCGCGTCCATGGTGAAGTCGGCGGGTGCCGTGCCGGTCTTGATCGCCTGCGAGAAGACATCGAGCATCCACGGTCCCGAGATGAACATCGGCGTGCCGCCGTTCTCGAACGTGGCGTCGGTCGTCTCCAGAGGCGCCTCGTGACGCGCGAAGAAGCCGGCGTAGAAGTCCAGCGCCGAGATCAGCTCAGGCGTGTCGATGGTCCACTTCTTCCCGTCCGTCAGCTTTCCTCCGGCCTGCGAGTCGAACGGCACGATGACCTGCGCGGGCTGCTCGACCGGTCGCGGCAGGCTGATGCCGTAGGCCCCTCCGGGGCGGGCCTTGAAAGCAGCCGCCATCGTCTCGATGTCCGCCCAGGTCTTCGGCGCCGACAGGCCGAGCTGGGCCGCGATGTCCTTCCGATAGAACAGGAAGCGGGTCTCGACGTACCAGGGCATCGCGTAGGAACCGTCCTGGCCGGTCACCGAGTCCACCGCGGCCGGGTAGAAGTCCTTCGTGTCGTAGACGCCGTCCGGCACCCGCTCGAAGGCACCCATGCCGATCGCGGTGGCCGTTTGATCGCTGCCGGTCATGATGATGTCCGGGCCCTTCCCCGCAGCCGTCGCGGTCTGGACCTTCGTGATCACCTGATCCCAGGGCACATCCGTGACCTTCAGGGTGGCGTGCGGATTCGCCTTCAGCCACGGCTTCGCGAGAAGCTTGAGATTGTCGGCGTGGCCGCCGGCCGTCCAGACTTCGACGACGCCATCGGCCTTGCCCTCTGCGGCCGGTCCGGCGGCCCCCTGCCCACCGGCCTCGCCGGCAGCCCCGCGCCCGCATCCCGAGAGGATCAGGACGGCGCCGAGCGCCATCGCCGTGATCGTGGTGGCTCGCAACCTTCGCATGCGCACTCCTTCGTGTTTCGACATGTCTTTACGAAATTTCGACTGCTGTTGTCGAAACATTAGGGCGCAAAGCTCGATCCGTCTACTGCCAGAATCGCTTTTCTTCTGCCGGAGCGTGCGATAGTGTTTTCGGAAAGTCCGATGAAGGGAACCATGGCAGTCCACCTCGACCTGATCGCTTCGGAGGCCGGAGTCTCCGTTCCCACCGTCTCGAAGGTCCTGAATTCGCGCCCCGACGTCGCCCTCGCCACGCGGGAGCGCGTCACCGCGGTGCTCGAAAGGCACGGCTATGCGATCCGCCCCCGAGCAACCACGGGTTTCCTGGATGTCCGCGTCGTCAGCCTCGATGGAGCATGGTCCGAGGCCGTCGTGCGCGGCGCGGTCGAGGCCGCACGAACGCACGGCAAGGACGTCGTGCTCGCCGTGGAACCGTCACCCGACGACTGCGATGACTGGGTGCGGCACGCGCTGGCCCGGGGCACCGACGGGTTGTTGAGCGTCGTCGCCGTGCCGAGCGATGACGCACGTCGCGCTCTTGCCGAGGCCGGCGTCCCCCTCGTCGTGGTGGATCCGCTGCACCGTGCCCCCGAGGGCACACTGTCGATCGCCGCCACGAATTTCCAAGGCGCTTTCGACGCCGCACAGCATCTGCTGGCCCTCGGTCACCGGCGCATCGCGACGATCACGGGATCGCTCGACCAGGACAACGCGATCGCGCGCCTTGCGGGCTTCCAGGCGGCGATGCTGCAGGCCGGGCTCCGCGTCGACGACGACCTCGTCGTTCGCGCGCATTACGGCATGGACCAAGGACTCGCCGCGACGAACACCCTGCTGGCGCTCGCCCAGCCGCCCACAGCGATCTTCGCCGCGAGCGACGACACCGCGATCGGGGCGATCCACGCCCTTCACGAGCAGGGGTTGCGCATCCCCGACGACATCTCGGTGATCGGCTTCGATGATCTGCCGCCTGCGGGCTGGACGGATCCGCCGCTGACCACCATCCGCCAGCCTCTAGCGCAGATGGGCGCTGCCGCCGTGGACGCACTCGTCCAGCTTCGACTCGGCCGAACCCCTGCAGCCCGCACGGAGCTGTCGACGACCCTGGTCGTACGATCCTCGACGGCCTCGCCTCGAACAGATCAGGCCTGACCGAGGGGCCGGCTCGCCCTACCGACCCGACAGGGCCGGCCCACGGCACGGACGACGGAGGCCGCCGGGCGAACCCGACGGCCTCCGTTGATCGCACCGTGGCGGATCAGCCGAAGAAGGACTTCAGCAGATCCCACACCCAGCCGAAGACCGTGCCGATCACCTCGAGCACGCCGCCGTGGCCGTTGCCGCGGCTGACCTGCACGGCTGCGGTGGCCTGGTTGCCGTCGGCCTGCACGACCGCGAGGGTGTATTTTCCGGGCTGCGTGCTCTTCGGCACCACGGGTGCCGCCGAGAACGCACCGTCCACACCGACCACCGCCGTACCCAGTGCGACGACCTCGCCCTTCTTGCCGCGCAGCTCCAGCGTCACGGTCTGACCCGGGGTGAACTTCGCCCCACGGATCGCCACCGGACCGCCGGCCTGCACCTTGCCGTTGCCGGCGACCTCGACGGTCCCCTGGAACGGCCCGGTCTGACCTGCCACCGTGATCGGCAGGTCGACAACGGTGCCCGTGCCGGCGACCGCGACGTGCAGCGTCTGCGCGCCGTTGAGGCCCGCGGGGATCGCGAACGTCAGCGTGGCCTTGCCCGCCTCGTCATACGCGTCGAGCGTCATGGCCCCATCGACCGCGGACGTCGCGAGCGGCGAACCGCCGAGCGAGACCGTGACACCGCCCGGAGCCTGCTCCCCCGCGGTGAACGCGAGCGAGCTGAGGTTCAGGGTGACGCTCTCTCCCGGCTTGTAGCCGGCCGCATCCGTCGGAGCGGAGAGCACCGCACCGACCGCGCGCTGAGCGAGATCCGGGGTCGCGGTCTTGTTCGCGGCGAACCAGTCGACCATCGACTGCAGGTCCACCTTGCCGGTGTCCTTCTTGTCGGTGCCCTGCTGGAACGCCGTGAACGCGTCGCCGCCTGCCGCGAGGAAGGCGTTGGCCCCCACCGTGTAGGTCGCGGCCGCATCGATCGGTGCGCCGTTCACGAAGATGCCCGTGATGTGCGACCCCGCCGCAGCGGCCGGGTCGTACGTGTAGGTCAGCTCCTTGGAGACGCCGAGCTTGAGGAACGGACGCGCGGAACCCGCGGGCTGCCACTGCTGCTCGAGCACCTGCTTCACCTGGGCGCCGGTGAGCTTCACCGTCATCAAGGTGTTGGCGAACGGCTGCACCGTCGCCGCCTCCCGGTAACTGACGCTGCCGTCCGCATCCCCCGCGCCGTTGGACGCGTAGGTGAGGTTGGCGCGCAGACCACCCGGGTTCATCACCGCGAAGTCGGCTCCGGTGGACCACTTCTGCACGTCGGCGACGAAGTTACCCAGGGTGGACTCGCCACCGCGGTTCTCCGTCTTGCCGTCGCTCTGCCGTGCGCGGTTGAAGTCGGCGGTGATGTCGCCGAGCTTCACAGCACCCAGCTCGTCGGCCTTCTTCTTCGCCGCGTCGACGATCGCCTGCACCGCGGGGTCGGCCGGGTACTGCGGCACCTTGTTGACGGTGAGCGGCTTGATCTCGTTGGTGATCGAGAGCAGCTTCTTCGTGGCGGGGTCGACCTTGAGGTCCATCAGGCCCATGTTCTCGCCGTACTGGCCGGCGGAGACCACCGGGCGTCCGTCGATCACGTGGTTGTACGCGAGGTGCGTGTGCGCCGAGACGATCGCGTTCACGCTCTTGTCGACGCCGTTCACGATCTCGCCCAGACGCGACTCGGGCGTGATGCTGGCCACATCGGTGGTGGTCGCGCCCTCGTGCACGAGCAGGATGATCACATCGGCCTCGCCGTTGGACTCATCGCCGTCCTTCAGCGTGGCAGCCACCTGGTTCACCGAGGTGGCGATGTCGCGCACCTCGAGGCCCTTCATGCCGTCCGGCGAGACGAGGGTCGGCAGATCCTCGGTCACCGCGCCGATGAAGCCCACCTTGATGCCCTGCACGTCCTTCACCCACGCCGGGGTGAGGGCCGGCTTGCCGTCGGCGGTGAGGAACACGTTCGAGCTGAGGTACGTCCAGTCCGCACGCGGGATGACCCGGTCGCGGAGGTCGGCGTAGCCCTGGTCGAACTCGTGGTTGCCGGCCGCGCTCACGTCGAGACCGGCGGCGTTCAGCGCGTCGATCGTGGGGTTGTCCTGCTGGATGAACGACGTGAACGTGGAGGCGCCGATGAGGTCACCGGCAGCCGCGAAGATCGTGTTCGGGTTCTGCTTGCGGAACTGCTCGACCGCGCCCGCCACGACCGCGGCGCCGGCGGCGGCGCCGTCGGCCTCGATGCGTCCGTGGAAGTCGTTGATCGTCGCGATGTTGATGTCGACCGGATCCGCTGCGCCCTTGAGCCCGACGACGATCGGGTCGTGGTCGCTGGAGCGGTACGGCGTGCCCGCCTCGGTGGCGGCGAACGCGTAGCCGCGGTCGCTCCACTCCGGCGAGTTGATGTTCCACACGCCGGCGCCGGTGATGGCCTTCGCTGCGGACGGCGACGCGATCACGTGGTCGAGGGATCCGAGCTCACCGTCGAAGGAGTAGGTGTACTGCCCCGCCGCGTGCGTCGGCTCGACGTCGGTCCACCCGGCCTGGGTGAACACGTCGATCGGATCCTCCTTGCCGTAGGCGTTGAAGTCTCCGACCAGGAACACGTCGCCGCTGCCCGAGTCGTTCTGCACCTTCTGCGCGAAGGCCAGTTCGGCCTTGGCCTGCGCGACGCGGTCGGCGTTGAAGAAGCCCTGGCCGTCGGCCGGCTCCGGTCCCGCATTCTGCGGCGGGGACTTCGACTTCAGGTGCGTCGTGACGACCGAGAGCACGCGACCCTGGGCGGTCTGGAACGTCTGCGCGATCGGCTCGCGCGCATTGCCGAACACGGTCTCATCGACGATGGTCGAGGCATCGCCCTTGAGCGTGACGGACGCCTTCTTGTAGATGATCGCGGTGGTGATCGCGTCGGTGATGGACGCGTCGTTCAGCGCCTGCGGCGTGCGGACGTAGTCCCACACATCGGATCCGGCCGCGTCGTTGAGCCCCTGGACGAGGTTCTGCAGCGGCGCGTCGAGCGGGAGTCCGAACTTCGGGCCGTTCTCGACCTCCATGAGACCGACGACGTCGGCGCCCAGGCCGTTGATCGCCGAGACGATCTTCGAGCGCTGGATCTGGAACTGCGCCGCCGTCTTCGCGCCACGCGCGTCGGCGTTCTCGCTGGAGAGCGTCGTGAAGAAGTTGTAGACGTTGAACGACGCCACCTTCACGTCGCCGCCGGTTGCCGGCGGGGCGTCCGTGCGCGGGTTCTCGTTGCCGAACGTCGGCTTGTGCGAGGCGTCGCTCGTACCCGAGATCGGCACCACCGGCTGCAGCCGCCAGTCGTCGAAGCCGTACTGCAGGACCTCGCCCTCGGCGGGGAAGCTCACGGTGTCGCCGTTGCGCACGACCGTGTCCTTCGTGAAGTACGGCTGACCGCCGGTGTGTCCGCCCTTTCCGATCTGCGACGACCAGCCGTCGTCGAGCAGGATCCGGTTCGCGCGGTTGGCGGCGGTGATCGCGTCTGCTTCGGCACCGGGGCGAGCGAGCTCGGTCGCCTTGACGTTGAGCTTGTCACCGGCGTTGAGCCACAGCGTGCCGTAGTTGTACAGCTGGTGGCTGGACGCGAGCTTGTACGTACCGGTGGGCGCGACGAGCATGTTCTCGTACGCCTCACGGTCGGCGCCGCGCACGCTGTCGGGCAGCGCGACCGGCTGCGGCAGGCCCGCGCCGGCCGTCACCACGGAGATGTCGCCCACCGTGGCCGGGGTGATCTGCGTCTGGCCGAAGTACTCCGACACCTTGCCCGTCACCGAGACGAGGTCGCCGCGCGCCACGGACGGGGCGAGCGCGTTCAGGTAGACGAAGATGCCGTCCGAGGCGCCTGCCGTCTTGACGTCGCCACCGGTGCCGGCGGTCTGGATCGTGACGCCCTTGTAGCCGCCGGTGCGGTAGTCGCCGGTGACGACGCCCTGCACGGTGACGGTCTGGTCGACGAACGGCGAGGTGTCGCTGGTGCCCTGCACCTCGGCGATGGCCTTCGCCGCACCGGGAGCGGGGGTGTCCGTCGGGGTCGGGGTCGGCGTGGGGGTCGGGGTGGGCGTCGGCTCGGGTCCCGGGTCGGTGCCGTTGTTCTTGGTGTTGGTCGGCGTAATCGACGCCGAGAGCGCGAAGTCGACGTTGTTCGCGTCGGTGTCCGCGCCCTGGGCGCGGTTGAGCGACTTCACGTCGGTGTTGCCCGCGGGAGCGGTCGCCGCGGCGCCCTCGAACGTGTTGGACGTGCCATAGCCGAGCAGGTCGATCACGTCGGCGCTGCCGACGACGGATCCGGTCGGGAGCGCGACCGCCGACGTGCCCTTGACGAGCGCGATCGTGCCCGCGGAGCCGCTGGGGTTCAGGCCGCCGGTCGCGTCGGGCGAGGGCAGCGCAGCGCCGTTGGCGCCGTTGCTGCCGCCCTGCACGAGGTAGTAGCCGTGCGCGGGGATGGATCCGGCGAGCGGGACGACGCCGTTGGCGTTGCCCGTGCCGCTCGCGGAGCGGTACTGCACGGAGGTGCCGTCGAGCGCGACCGCCGCGTCGGTGGGGTTGTAGAGCTCGACGAACTTGTTCGTGAACGCCGCGCCGGCGCTGCCGCCGGAGAGATACGCCTCGTTGATCACCACCCCGGTTCCGGAGGTGTCGGCGAAGGCCGGGAGCGCCACGAGGGCGCCGGCGCCGACGGCGCTGATGGTGGTGACGGCGAGCGCGCACAGGCGCACCCGCCTTCTGCGATTCACGGCGGGAACCACGCGGTTCTCGTCGGCAGGGACGTTCGTCAAGGTGCTGTCTCCTCGCGGGGTGGGGCGCCGGCCGCCTCGTGGGACCGCCGACGGCGCCGCCTGGGGACGGCGCATACGACCCGACCCTAAGCGAGGCTATGCGTGGGCTTCAAGGACCTTAGGGGCGCGCTGAGAGGAGTTCACTGTCAGGACAACGGATCTTCACCGGATGGCGCGCGAAGGTGCAGGGCAGACGCGCTCCTTGCTCGTACGAGCGGGAGGTTCGCGGTCGTCTCTTCGGAGATGTATGCCATCCTCGGACCGGATCCGGGAATCCCTCCGAGCGAAGCGCACATCTCCGACGCGAGGGGGCAGGCCGCGGCCCACGGTGGCGCGCCGGGACTCAACTCGCAGCAGAGTGCGGGACTCAGCCGCCGGCGGTGCCGTGCCGCTCGTCGAAGTCCTCGACCTCGCGCTCCCAGGCATCCTTCGCCAGGCGGTACCAGAGGTAGAACGCGAAACCCGCGAAGATCGCCCACTCGACGGCGTAGAAGATGTTCAGCCAGTTGACCGAGGAGTGCTCCTCCGGCGCCGGCGAGGAGATCGTGTCGAGTCCGCCGAGCGGGGTGGCGGAAGCGAGGTACGGCCGGTAGACGTTCAGCTCGGCGGTGTCGTGCCAGAAGCCGAGCAGCGCGGCCGGTGACATCCGGTCCATGCGGGTCGGCTGGTCCTTCGGCGGGGCGACGGGCCCCTCATCGGAGATGAGGCGACCGGTCACGGTGACGACGGATCCGTCGGCCGTCTGCTCCAGGCGCTGGACGGCAGCCTTGGCAGCCTTCTCATCGGGAGCCCAGCCGATCGCGACCGCGAGCGAGGTGGGCTCCGTTGCGCCGGCGATGCGCAGCTGCCCGGTCACCCAGTAGCCCTCGGCGCCGTCGTTGAAACGCGAGGCCACGACGAGGAAGTCATCGGGGACCCAGGATCCGCTGGTCTCGACGCGCTGACCCACCAGAGGTGCGTCCAGGTAGGCGCCGGGCTTCACGACCTGGTCGATCGGCAGCACCTTCTCGGTGGCCCCCGGCGGCGGCGGGTTCGTGTCGATGGCGCGGCCGAGCTGCCACTGGCCGAGCCAGGCGAACACGCCGGCCACCACGAGGCACAGCAGCAGCATGCCGATCCAGCGGCCGCGCAGCATGACCTCGCGCAGGGTCGGCGGGAACTCCGGGGTCGGAACGGCGGAGTGCTGCGGAGAGGACACGGGACGGTTCAAGAACGGCGGACGTTCAGGACTCGTACGGGGAGAGCACGACCTCGACGCGCTGGAACTCCTTGAGGTCGGAGTAGCCCGTGGTCGCCATCGACTTGCGCAGCGCGCCGATGAGATTGGCGGTGCCGTCGGCCACAGGGGCCGGGCCGTACAGGATCTCCTCGAGCGTCGCGACGCCGCCGACCGCCACACGGCGACCGCGCGGCAGCTTCGGGTGGTGCGCCTCGGGACCCCAGTGGAAGCCCTGGCCGGGAGCGTCGGTGGCTCGCGCGAGCGCGACGCCGAGCATGACCGCGTCGGCGCCCGTCGCGAGGGCCTTGACGATGTCGCCCGAGGTTCCCACGCCGCCGTCGGCGATCACGTGCACGTAGCGGCCTCCCGACTCGTCGAGGTAGTCGCGGCGCGCGGCCGCGACGTCGGAGACGGCGGTGGCCATCGGCGCGTGGATGCCCAGCGTGGCGCGGGTGGTGGACGCCGCTCCCCCGCCGAAGCCGACCAGCACGCCCGCCGCGCCGGTGCGCATGAGGTGCAGGGCCGCGGTGTAGGTGGCGGCACCGCCCACGATCACGGGCACGTCGAGGTCGTAGATGAACTTCTTCAGGTTCAGCGGCTCGGCGACGCTCGAGACATGCTCGGCCGAGACGGTCGTGCCGCGGATGACGAACAGGTCGACGCCCGCCTCGACCACGGTCTGGTACAGCTCCTGGGTCCGCTGCGGCGTGAGGGATCCGGCGACCGTGACGCCGGCCTCGCGGATCTCGGCCAGACGCGCCTTGATCAGCTCGGGCTTGATCGGCTCGGCGTACAGCTCCTGCATGCGCGACGTGGCGGTGGTCTCGTCGAGACCGGCGATCTCGGTGAGCAGCGGCTGCGGATCCTCGTACCGGGTCCACAGCCCCTCCAGGTCGAGCACGCCCAGGCCGCCGAGCTGGCCCAGCATGATCGCCGTGCGGGGGCTGATCACCGAGTCCATCGGGGCGCCGAGCACCGGGATCTCGAACGGGAACGCATCGATCGTCCACGCCGTGGAGACGTCCTCCGGGTTACGGGTGCGCCGCGAGGGCACCACCGCGATGTCGTCGAACGTGTATGCGCGACGCGCGCGCTTGCCTCGGCCGAGCTCGATCTCCTGAGTCACGACCCCAGCCTACCCGGGTTGCCTCTGCCGCCCTCAGCGGGTGCGCGCGACCCGGCGCTCGTCCCATACCGGAGCGTCCGACTCGTAGACGCCGCCGTCCTCGCCGAACACGAGGAAGCGGTCGAACGAGCGCGCGAACCAGCGGTCATGGGTGACCGCGACGACCGTGCCCTCGAACCTCGCGATCGCCTCTTCGAGCGCCTCGGCCGACTCGAGATCGAGGTTGTCCGTGGGCTCATCGAGCAGGAGCAGGGTCGCGCCGGACAGCTCGAGCAGCAGCACCTGGAACCGGGCCTGCTGCCCGCCGGAGAGCTGCGAGAACTCCTGCTGCGCCTGGTGCACCAGTCCGTAGCGGTCCAGCGCCGAGCTGGCCGCATCCCGGGGCATCCCCGCCCTGCGGTCGTCTCCGCGGTGCAGGATCTCCAGAAGCGTGCGTCCGGCGAACTCCGGATGCGCGTGGGTCTGCGCGAACAGGCCTGGCACGACGCGGGCGCCGAGCACTGCGGTGCCGGAGTGGGCGACCTCGTCGAGCCGCTCCCCCGCGCCGGTGAGATGTCCGAGCGTCGCATCGGGATCGCTGCCGCCGCGGGCCAGCAGCCGCAGGAAGTGAGATTTCCCGGATCCGTTCGAGCCCAGCACAGCCACACGGTCGCCGAACCAGAGCTCGGCATCGAAGGGCCGCATGAGACCGGTCAGCTCGAGGTCGGTGCACACGATCGCGCGCTTGCCCGTGCGTGCACCGCGCAGTCGCATGTCGAAGTCCTGCGCAGGCGGGCGCTCCTCGGGCGGACCCGCCTCCTCGAACTTGCGCAGTCTGGTCTGCGCGGCCTGATAGCGCGAGGCGAAGCCGTCGTTCGCGGACGCCTTGACCTTGAGGTTCGCGACGAGAGTCTTCAGCTTCTCGTGCTGCTCGTCCCAGCGCCGGCGCAGCTCATCGAGCCGGTCCAGCCGATCGATCCGCGCCTGATGGTAGGTGCCGAACCCTCCACCGTGCACCCACGCCGTGGCGCCCGCGCCGCCCGGCTCGAGCGTGACGATGCGATCGGCCGCCCTGGCGAGCAGCTCGCGGTCGTGCGACACGAGCAGCACCGTCTTCGGCGTCTCGCGCAGCCGCTCCTCGAGCCAGCGCTTGCCTGGCACGTCGAGGTAGTTGTCCGGCTCGTCGAGCAGCAGCACGTCATCCGGGCCGCGCAGCAGCGCCTCGAGCGCGAGCCGCTTCTGCTCGCCTCCCGAGAGCGTCGCGAGATCACGGAACCGCGCCCGCTCGAAAGGGACGCCGAGAGCGGCGACCGTGCACTGGTCCCAGACCGTCTCGTGCTCGTATCCGCCGGCGTCCGCGTATTCGGCGATCGCGGTCGCATACCGCATCTGTGTGGGCTCGGTGTCGTCCTCGATCAGGGCGTTCTCGGCGGACTCGAGCGCCTCGGCCGCCTCCCTGATCCGCGAGGGCGCAACCGCGATGAGCAGCTCGTGCACGGTCTGCCCCGCGCGACCATGGCCCACGAACTGGTCCATCACGCCGAGGGATCCGTCGATCGTCACGACCCCGGCGTCCGGAGCCTGGTCGCCGCGGATGATTCGCAGGATCGTGGACTTGCCGGCGCCGTTCGGCCCGATCAGGGCGCTCGTGGATCCGGCGCCGACGCGGAACGAGGCCTCATCGAGCAGGGGGCGGCCGTCGGGCAGGGTGAGCGAGACGCCGGCGACATCGATGTATCCCACGGTGGTGGTCCTTTCGCCCGCGAGCTCTTGCGCGACAGCGAGCCGACCAGGCTATCAGGAACAGCGGCCGGCTACAGCCGGTGCTCGTTGCGCGGCAGCACCTCGAGCACATGCGGCAGCTTGTTGGGGAAGCACGCCCGGAACAGTTCGGTGATCTGCGGGTCGGATCCGTAGTCGTCCACGATCCGCAGTCCGATCATGGTGCTGATGAGCATGCCCTCGGCGAGGAAGCTGCGCGCGTCGTCGGCCTCGAGGCCCACCTCGTCGCGGAAGAAGCGCCAGACCCTCGCGAACCCCTGGCGGGCCGCAGCTCCGATGGCCGGGTTGCTGCCGAGGAGGTAGGCGTGCGCGAGCGTCTGGTGCAGACCCCGCACCTCGATGAGGTCGACGTAGGCTTCTCCGATGCGCCTGCCGACAGGTCGCTCCCCATCCTCGTCCGACGCGGCGAGCGCCTCGCGGAAGACCGACAGCAGGCGGTCGAGCGAGAACTCGATCGTCGCGAGGAAGAGGTTCTCCTTGGATCCGAACAGGCGCACGACATAGGGCTGACTGACGCCTGCGGCGCGCGCGACCTGGTCGGTCGTGGCCCCCTCGTAACCGCGCGAGCCGAAGACCGTGAGCGCGGCGAGGATGATCTGCGCGCGCCGCTCCGGGGAGGAGAGACGGCGGCCGGAGTCGTCGCCGTGGGCGGTGTCCGTGGGCGCTGCCGATGTCATGCCGAAAGGTTATCAGCGAATGACTTGACTTTGTAATCATTCGATTACTACATTGACTCCAGCGCTAGTAATCATTCAATTACAACTGGAGCTTCCCATGACCGTTTCCTCGCCCGCCGCAGCCGCTCGCCGGAGCCGCAACAGCCTCGTGCCCCGGCCATCGCGCCCGGTCGCGCTCGTCATCGCCGCCGCCTCCCTGCCGATGTTCATGGCGACCCTCGACAACCTCGTCATGACCAATGCCCTCCCCGTGCTGCACCGCGAGATGGGCGCCACGATCGAGCAGCTGCAGTGGTTCGTGAACGCGTACACGCTGGCCTTCGCCGGCGCGATCCTCGTCGCCTCCGCGCTCGGCGATCGGTTCGGCCGCCGCACGGTGTTCGCCCTCGGCATCGCCCTGTTCGGGGCCGGCTCATTGTTCGCGGCGCTCAGCACAGACCCGGGCCAGCTCATCGCCGCCCGCGCCGTGCAGGGGCTGGGTGCGGCCGCCGTCATGCCGCTGTCGCTCGCCCTCCTCACCGGCGCGGTGCCCGCCGCGCGGCGCTCGCTCGCGATCGGCATCTGGGGCGGTGTCTCCGGGCTCGGCGTCGCCGTCGGACCGCTCATCGGCGGCGCCATCATGGAGGGCTGGAACTGGCAGGCGATCTTCTGGATCAACGTGCCCATCGCCGTGATCGCGATCCCGCTGGCCCTGATGGTGCTCGCCAACGACTTCGGCGCCCGCGTGCGTATCGACGTGCCGGGCGCGGTTCTCGCCGCCGGCGGCGTGCTGGCCCTCGTCCACGCGATCGTGCGCGGCAACGACGACGGCTGGGACACGATCGGCGTGATCGCCGAGCTCGCCCTGGGCGGCGCGCTCCTGATCGCGTTCCTCGTCTGGCAGCTGCGTTCGGCCGCGCCGCTCATGCCGCTGCGGCTGTTCCGCGACCGGTCGTTCTCGATCACGAACGTCGTCGGCTTCGCATTCAGCTTCGGCACCTTCGGATCCGTGTTCATCCTGATCCAGTTCCTGCAGGTCGTGCAGGGCGCGACCCCGCTCGAGGCCGCCGTGCAGACGACGCCGTGGACGCTCGCGCCGATGATCGTGGCGCCGCTCGCGGGCCTGATCGCGCCGCGCGTGGGCACGAGGGTGCTGCTCGTCACCGGCCTGCTGCTGCAAGGCGTCGCCCTGGGCTGGCTGGCCGCCCAGCTCGCCACAGACGTGCCCTACGCCGCTCTCGTCGCACCCTTCGTCCTCGCCGGCATCGGCATGGGCCTCGTCTTCGCCCCCTCGGCGACGGCACTGCTCGCCACGCTCGGCCTGATCGACCACGCGAAGGCGTCGGGAGTGAACTCCACGCTCCGCGAGCTGGGCGTCGCCCTCGGCACCGCCGTGATGACGGCGATCTTCGTGGGCGCCGGCGGCCAGCTGCTGCCCGACCACTACGTCGACGCCGCTCGCCCCGCCGTGTTCACCGGCGCCGCGGTACTGCTGGTCGCCGCCGTCATCGCGCTCTGGCTGCCGGCTGGGCGCGGCGGGCACGCGGAGGATGGGATCGACGTCGAGGCGGAGGCCGCCATTCCGGAGGCTCTCGCCGCGGGTCGCTGAGCCCCCCTGCTCGCTGGTCGCGGATTGCGGTTCTGCGGCAGGAATGACCGCAATACGCGACCACCGAGGGGAAATGGATCCCGTTCTCTCCGCTCGCTGGTCGCAGATTGCGGTTCCACGGCAGGAATGACCGCAATACGCGACCAGTGAGCAGGGCCAGGTGGACGACGAAGGCCAGGATCCGATTTCAGGATCCGGGCCTTCGAGATCTCAGCGCTTGTAGTTCGGCGCCTCGACGACGATCTGCACGTCGTGCGGGTGCGACTCCTTGAGCCCGGCCGCCGTGATGCGCACGAACTTGCCGCGCGTCTTGAGCTCCTCGATCGTGCGCGCGCCGACGTAGAACATCGACTGGCGCAGGCCGCCGACCAGCTGGTACGCGACGGCGGACAGCGGGCCGCGGTAGGGAACCTGTCCCTCGATGCCCTCGGGGATGAGCTTGTCGTCGCTGGGCACGTCGGCCTGGAAGTAGCGGTCCTTCGAGTAGGACGTCTGCTTGCCGCGGGTCTGCATCGCGCCGAGCGAGCCCATTCCGCGGTACAGCTTGAACTGCTTGCCGCCCTGGAACACGATCTCGCCCGGGGACTCCTCGGTACCGGCGAGCAGGGATCCGAGCATCACGGCGTCGGCACCGGCGACGAGCGCCTTGGCGATGTCGCCGGAGTACTGCAAGCCGCCGTCCGCGATGACCGGGATGCCGGCCGGGCGCGCCGCGAGCGACGCCTCGTACACCGCGGTGACCTGCGGCACTCCGACGCCGGCGACGATGCGGGTGGTGCAGATCGAGCCGGGACCGACGCCGACCTTGACGGCGTCCACTCCGGCGTCGACGAGCGCCTGCGCACCCTCGCGGGTGGCGACGTTGCCGCCGATGATGTCGATGTGCGCGAAGGACGGATCCGCCTTGAGTCGCTTGACCAGGTCGATCACGCCCTGCGACTGGCCGTTGGCGGTGTCGACGACGAGCACGTCCACACCCTTGTCGCGCAACGCCTCGGCGCGCTCCCAGGCATCGCCGAAGAAGCCGATCGCCGCGCCGACCCGCAGGCGGCCCTGGTCGTCCTTGGTGGCGAGCGGGTACTTCTCGCTCTTGTCGAAGTCCTTGATGGTGATCAGGCCGGCGAGCGTGCCGTCCTCGTCGATGAGCGGCAGCTTCTCGACGCGGTGCTTCGCGAAGAGCGCGATGACCTGTGCGGCCTCGACGCCGACGGGCGCGGTCACGAGGTTCTCGCTCGTCATCACGTCGCGCGCGAGTGTGGTCTGCTTGGCGGATCCGGAGACGAAGCGCATGTCGCGGTTCGTGACGATGCCGACCAGGCGGCCATCGGGGTCGACCACGGGCAGACCCGAGATGCGGTACTTCGCGCACATCGCGTCGACCTCCGCGATCGTCGCGTCGGGGGTCGTGGTGATCGGATCCGTGATCATGCCGGACTCGCTGCGCTTGACGCGGTCGACCTGCGCGGCCTGATCGGCGATGGAGAGGTTGCGGTGCAGGATACCCAGGCCGCCCTCGCGCGCCATGGCGATCGCCATGCGCGCCTCGGTCACGGTGTCCATCGCACTGGAGAGCAGAGGTGTGGCGACCGAGATCCGGCGCGTCACACGCGAGGAGGTGTCCGCCTCGCTCGGGATCACGTCCGTGTGCCCGGGCAGGAGCAGGACGTCATCGTAGGTCAATCCGACAAAACCGAACGGGTCGTGCTGCTCCATGGGTTGCGGGGCTCCTCTTCTGCGCGCGTGTATCGATTCTAAGTGCCGCGTGGGGTGCGGTATTCCCAGGAACGGACTCGTGGAGTGGACGCTCAGGGGCGCTCATCCGCGGCGCATGCGAGCAGCCGCCGTCACAGGGGGATGACGGCGGCCGCGGGCGAAGAGGAGAACGGGGCCGATCCCGGTCCCGCCGCCGGATCAGGCCGTGATGGTCGCAGTGCCCGTGCCGCCGAGAACCTCGGCGGTGATGGCGCCACCCACCGGCGCGACGTTGTTGAACGTCACCTTGACCTGCGCGGTCGTCGACGCCGTCACCTGGAAGATGACCGGCCCGCCGGCCGCAGGGTCGCCGCTGACGAAACTCAGGCCGGACAGGCCCGAGTACGAGGCGGCCGTCGCGCCGTTCGCGAATGTGAAGGTGACGAGGGTGCCGGCCTTGAGGGAGCCGTCGACGTAGTTCGCGCCGTCGGTGTACTGGCCCTGGATCTTGAAGTTCGGGTTCGTGCCGACCTTCGGGTTCGCCGTCGCGGTCACTTCGGCGTAGTTCGCCACGGGCGCCGTCTCACTGGCCGCCGCGAGCGGCGTCGCCACCGCCGCGGCGATGACCGGCAGCGACCACGCGGCACCCTTGACGATGGCGCGGCGGGGTACCTGGCGTGCGGGAAGGGTATCGGGCATGACTGCTCCAGTTCTGTCTGCGTCCGTCGGGGCGGAGGCGGTGAGACCGCTCCCCGCGGGTGCCGGGGGCGGTGGTCCTCCGTCATCCAACCCGCGGATCCTCCCTCGGGAGCACCGAGCGCTCCACCCCGTCGACCCGCGTGCGAAACCGGTCGTGTCAGGTATGACTACGGCCTGACAGGCCGGATCGTGCCGCCGCACGCAGGCGTGCAGGCGACGGCAGGTCCTCGGCCGCCATCGCCCGCGCCAGACTCGACCCGTTGCTCAGACCGACCTGCACGGCGATCGCGTCGATCGTCTGCGGCGGCTGGCCCTCCTCCTGCAGCAGGGCCACGGCGGCGGCCACGCGAATGCGCCGGATCTCCTGTCGGATCGTCCGGCCCGACGACTGGAACTCGCGCTCCAGCTGGCGCAGCGACACATTCACCTCGGCCGCCACCTCCGCGGGGCTGAGCCCCGCGTCCGCATGACGTTGCCGCAGGATCGCGGCGGCGCGCTGATGGATGGAGGGCACGGTCGCAGGCCCGACGCCGATGGTCGCCCGCCGGATCGCCACCAGGAGCATGTCGCGCAGGATCTGCGAGAAGCGCCCGCGCGAGAGTACATCGATCTCGTCGTCGCCGTGCAGAGTGTGCACGAACGCTCCGATGGGCCGGAGCAGCGCCGCGTCCTCGATGGGGATCGCCGCATTCCTCGGCAGCGAGAACTGCGGGATCTCGTCCAGGGGCATGCCGATGCCGATCATCTCACCGGAGGATGAGGACGATATGCGCACCGAGGCCGTTCCGGTCACCACGATCCCCTGGCCATCGCGGATCACCTGCCGGCCGTCGCGGGTGGGGATCTCGACGGATCCCCCGCGCACCAGGAACAGTCTCAGGCGTCCGGCGGCGACACCGGAGGCGCGGTCGGAGCCGGCGTCGTGCTCATGGACCGAGATGGTCACTGCGCCGAACACCAGGTTCTTCGGCGGCGCGGACGCGGCCGGAGCCCCCGCCGCACGGAGAGCCCCCGTGCTCGTGACACTCGGCCGATCTCGGACGCTGCCCAGCCGGGCGACGACGTCCCCGGACGGAAGTTGCTGAACCAGCACGCTTGCCTCCCCATGGCTCCCCACGAGCCGTTCCGATATGCGCGAGACTTTCGGGCATCCGCACCTCGACTCGCCACAGAGGAAGGAGTCGGCGACCGGGAGGAGGTGACGCGCGCGCCGATCACAAGCGGGGTCGCACGCACTCGGCGTAAGGAGGCGGACGTGGCCACAGCGAGGCCTCGGGCGCGCGCGGGGCCGGCTCTGCGGGCCACTGGGGCCGGGCGCTCAGCGACCCTGCTCGCTGCGCCATCGTCGCGCAGACCCGGATCTAGAGGACGCGGATCCCGCAGACGCGGACCCTGCAGACGCGGGATCCAGCAGACCCGGATCCGGTCGACCCCGATTCCGAAGCCGGCCGCCGCGAGAGGGTCAGGGCACGGGGATCGTGTCGGTGCCGGGGTTCGACGCCTCGACCGTTCCTCGGCCGGATCGGATCCGGCGGGCGGCGAGAGCGAGGTCGATCAGGAACACGGCGATCGCGACCCAGACGATCGCGAAGCCGATCCACCGCTCGGTCGGCATCGGTTCGTGCATGACGAGCACGCCGACCAGGAACTGCATGATCGGGGTGATGAACTGGATCATGCCGATCACGGTCAGCCCGATCCTGCGGGTGCCCGCGGCGAACAGCAGCAGCGGCACGGCGGTGGCGATGCCCGCGAAGGCGAGCAGGCTCGCATGGAGCGGGCCGTTCGCGCCCATCGTGATGCCGGTGGTGAGTCCCACGGCGATCAACTGCACGACGGCGACCGGCAGCAGCCAGAACGACTCCAGGGTGAGACCGCTCACGGCGTCGACCGAGGGACCGATCTTCTTCTTGACGAGTCCGTAGATGCCGAACGAGGCGGTCAGCGAGAGCGCGATCCATGGGAAGGTGCCGTGGGCGAAGACGATCACCAGCACCGCTACGGTCGCGATCCCGATCGCGACCCACTGCAGCCGGCGCAGCTTCTCCTTGAGCACGAACACGCCCAGCAGCATGGTGCCGATCGGGTTGATGAAATAGCCGAGGCTGGTCTCGACGATCTCGCCGTTCAGGGTGGCGAGGACGAACACCTGCCAGTTGATGTAGATCAGCACCCCGGCGAGCGCCGTCAGCGCCAGCAGTCGCGGCTGCCGGACGATCGTCATCAGTTGCTTCCAGCCTCGGGTGATCGCCAGCAGGATGAGGCAGAACACGAACGAGAGCGCGACCCGCCAGGCCACCAGTTCCCACGGGCCCGTCGGCGCGAGCAGCAGGAAGTACAGCGGCAGCACGCCCCACAGCAGATACGCACCGATCGCGGAGGCGACGCCCACGGTCTGGGCGCTGCGGGGGGTGGTGGTCACCGATCCACCTTATTGCCGTGAAGCGACATCAGGTCCGCCGCCTCCGATCGACCGCGGGTCCGGATCCGGGAACGACGAAGGCCCGGACGCACAGGGCATCCGGGCCTTCGAGACGTCAGTGGACGCTCAGCGCACCACGACGGCGAGCACGTCGCGCGCGGACAGCACGAGGAACTCGTCGCCGCCGAACTTCACCTCGGTGCCGCCGTACTTGCTGTAGAGCACGCGGTCGCCGACGTTGACGTCGAGCGGGACGCGGTTGCCGTTGTCATCGATGCGGCCGGGGCCCACGGCCACGACCTCGCCCTCCTGGGGCTTCTCCTTGGCGGTGTCAGGGATGACCAGGCCACTCGCGGTGGTCTGCTCGGCCTCGACCTGCTTGATGACGATGCGGTCCTCGAGCGGCTTGATGGAAACCGACACGGTCTACCTCTTTCTTGACGGTTCAAGACTGATTAGCACCCTCAGCCTGAGAGTGCTAACGACAGTCTAGGCACATCGCTGGCACTCATGCAATCAGAGTGCCAACCTGCCCCTGCCGTCCGCCCCCGCGCCGAGAGCACACGCGCTCGCCGACCGCACGGCGTGTTGGCGCGAAGAACGTGTGCCCTCGCCGACAGCGCGTGCACTCGACGGGCCGGTCCGCGCATGGCGGACGGATAGCCTGGACCGCGTGGATATGAGCGAACTGCGAATCCTGCTGACGCCCGAGGCGCTGCGGGCGATCGACGAGCTCGGCGGGATCGGATCCACGGATGCGGCCGCCCGCGCTGTCATGCGCCTGCGGGCCGAGGGGCACTCCCCCGAGTTCGTGTCCGCCGTGGTCGGCCAGGCGCGACTGCGCACGAAGGGGGCGGCGAAGTTCGGCGAGTTCGCGGACCGGATGCTGTTCACCCGCGCCGGCCTCGAGCAGGCGACCCGGCTCGGCGTCGCCGCGCGTCATGCCGGACGGATGCGCGCCGCCGGGATCGCGCACGTGTCCGACCTCGGCTGCGGGATCGGCGGCGACGCGCTGGCGTTCGCCGGCGCGGGGCTGCGGGTCACGGCCGTGGACGCCGACGAGGTCACGGCCGCGCTGGCGGCGTACAACCTCGCACCGTTCGGATCCGACGCCGAGGTGCGGCACGGGTTCGCGGAGGATCACGCGCCCTCGACCGCTGGAGACGGCGTTTCGTCTCGGTCGCCTTCGGCGTCCTCGCTCAACGACCCCGGAGGGGCGACCGAGGCGGTGTGGCTGGATCCGGCACGGCGCAGCGCGGGGCATTCCGAGACCCGTCGCGTCTCCGCAGACGACTACTCCCCCTCGCTGGACTGGGCATTCGCGCTCGCCGCGCGCATCCCCACCGGAATCAAGCTCGGGCCCGCCCATGACCGGGAGACGATCCCCACCGACGTCGAGGCACTGTGGGTGAGCGCGGATGGTGACGTCGTCGAGCTGGTGCTGTGGTCGGGCGAACTGGCGCGCGAAGGTGTTCGGCGGGCTGCGCTCGTGATGCGCGGCGACCGCGCGCACGAGCTGACCGCCCCTGCCGACACGGAGGACGCCGAGGTGCGGGAGCTCGGCGCCTATGTGCACGAGCCCGACGGCGCCGTGATCCGCGCCCGCCTGATCGGCGACCTGGCGCGCAGCCTCGACGCGGGCATGCTGGATCCGCACATCGCGTATCTGACCTCCGATGCTCCTGCCGACAGCCCGTTCGCCGCATCGTTCCGGGTGCGCGAAGTGCTGCCGATGAACCCGAAGGCGATCGGATCCGCCCTCAAGAAGTCGGGCATCGGACGCCTGGAGATCAAGAAGCGCGGCGTGGACGTGGATCCGGCCGCGTTCCGCAAGAAGCTGAACCTGCGCGGCTCCGCCGAGGCGACCCTGATCCTCGTGCGCATCGGCGACAAGCGGCATGCGATCCTCACGGACCGGGTCTGAGAGCCGTCATGGCGCCGTGAGGAGTCCCTCGACCCCGACATCGGCGTTCTCCGTGATGATGAGATACGGCACGGCGTACACGGCGAAGCGCATCTCGATGATCGCGGAGGGCCGGTCCCGCGTCGCGGCCAGCTCCAGCCTGACCACCGTCCCGCGCGGATCCACAGGCTCGGTGAAACTGAGAACCTTCGACGAGCCGTCATACGTGCTGCCATCCGATCCGCACGCCCGCTGCGTTTCGGGGGCCTCGACGATCAGGCATTGGGATGTTCCGCTGTCCGCGTAGCCGCGCCAGATCGTCAGCCCCCGCCAGCGCCCGACGATGGACAGCCCCTCGAGCTGCTGCTCGGCCGAGATCCTCGCCGTCGCCGCGATCTCCGCGTCGCTCATCCCCTGGTTCATCGTCCGCGACTCGGCCTCCCAGCGCTGGATGGCCCCGCCGGGGAACCCTCGTCCCGCGAGGAACACGACCCCTCCGTAGCCGACCTGCACGTTGCGGCCCGAAGCCGGAGCAACGGTCGTGTTCACCTGAAGGGAGTACGGATTCTTCTTGAGGTCCTCGATCCGCTGGCACTGCCGCTCCATCGGCAACCCCGGCACGTCCAGCGCGGCGCAGCGCAGTTGTCCACCCACCTCCGTCCAGGTCCACAACAGGGCATCCGCCTGCCGATCGAGCAGCAGTACGCTCCCGGGGTCGTACTTCGCGTCGTGGAGGAGCGTGTCCCGCCGCTCAGCCTCGCCGGACCGGAGGGCGAGCCCCACGTCGGGCGGGCGCGGGATGGCCCAGCCGATCAGCAGACCGACGAGGATCAACGCCGCCGCTGTGCCGATGAGGTAGCGAGGGCGCTTCCCGCGGCCGGTGGCGAACCAGGCGACTACCCGTTCACGAGCTGTCCCGAACGGCCGACTCCGTCCCGTTCCACCGACGATCACGCCGGATCCGTCAGCGAGACCGGACATCGTCGGCGGATCGGGCGCGAGCGGTGGGGGGCCTTCATCTCGGTGCGCTGGCTCCGGAACAGGTCGGGCGCCTGACGTGGGTAGTGCCCCTTCGGCAGGCTCCGGGCCCGGCGCGGCGGCATCCGCGCGCCGCAGCTCCGTCAGCCGCGCGGCCTCGGCCGGACTCAGGCCGGATCCGACCCGGCCGAAGGCACGGCGCTCCAGCTCGCGACGTTCCTCGCCCGGTTCCGGATCCGCCATGGCGCTATCCGAACCAGCCGAACCGGTAGGCGGCCCAGAGCAGCCATCCCGCGCTGTACAGCGTTGCCACGCTCCCGAGCACGAGCGCCCAGACCGCCAGGGCACGACTCTCCTCCGGCCGGCGCAGCGACATGATCGCGGCGATCACCGAGACGATCGCGACCGGGATCCCCCAGCCGACGAACAGCGAGGCGAACAGAGCCACGATCGCGGACAGCAGCGCCCATGGCGCCAGCCGCGGCTCGGCGGGCGCCGGCGTCGGGGCCTCGGTCCCGTCCGTGGGGTGCCACTCCTCGTGTGCCACCGTCGCGCCGTCCCGGTCGAGCTCGAGATCCTCGATCTCGACCCCGCCGTCCAGCTGCGGCCCGCTCTCCACCCCCACGGGCACCGGAGCCGTCGGCAGCCGGGTGTAGCGCTGCGGATCCTTCCCGTCCGTGGTCGCCATCATCAGACCTCGGCGCCCACGCGGACGCGAGCGTCCGCCGCTGCGGAGGAGTCCTCTGCGACCTGGATCTCGGTCACCGGCAGCGTCGAATCGGCGCCGAACGCGAGCGTGGAGGGGCGCCGGCCGGAGGCGATCAGCTCCGCCGCGAGCCCGGCGATCATGGCGCCGTTGTCGGTGCAGAGCGACAGCGGCGGAATCCGCACCGTCACTCCCGCCTCCGCTGCACGGGCGAGCGCGACGTCGCGCAGCCGGCGGTTCGCGATGACGCCGCCGCCGAGCAGCAGCCGAGGCACGCCGCGGTCGGCGCAGGCCGCCAGCGCCTTTGTCACGAGCACGTCGACCACGGCCTCGCGGAAGCTCGCGGCGACGTCTGCCACGGGGATCGGGTTGCCCGCGGCCTCCTCCCGCTCGATCCAGCGGGCGACCGCGGTCTTCAGCCCGGAGAAGGAGAAGTCGTAGCGGTGCTTGTCCAGATCCGACGCACGCGACAGCCCTCGCGGGAACCGGATCGCGGCGGGATCCCCGTCCACCGCCGCACGGTCGATCTCCGGCCCTCCGGGATACGGCAGGCCGAGGATGCGGGCGACCTTGTCGAACGCCTCGCCGGCGGCATCGTCGACGGTCTCGCCGAGCAGTTCGACGTCGGAGGTGAGGTCGCGCACGTGCAGGAGCGAGGTGTGCCCGCCCGAGACGAGCAGCGCGATCGTGGGGTACTCCAGGGGCACGGAGTCGGGTGTGAGGATGTCGGCGGCGATGTGCCCGACGAGGTGGTTCACGGCGTACAGCGGCTTGCCGAGCGACACCGCCAAACCCTTCGCCGCACCGATGCCGACCATGAGCGCACCCGCGAGTCCGGGCCCGCTGGTCACCGCGACCGCATCGAGGTCTTCCAGTCGCACCTGCGCCTCGGCGAGCGCCCGCTCGATCGCCGGCTGCATCTCCTCGAGGTGCGCCCTGGCGGCGACCTCGGGCACGACGCCACCGTACCGGGCGTGCTCGTCCATGCTCGACGAGATCGTGTTGGACAACAGGGTCCGGCCGCGGACGATCCCGATCCCGGTCTCGTCGCAGCTCGTCTCGATCCCGAGCACGAGGGGCTGGTCAGTCATCGGATCCCTCCGCGGGCAGGTCGAGCTTCATGATCACGGCGTCCACGTCGTCGGGCTGGTAGTAGCCGGCGCGCCGGCCGATCTCGGCGAACCCCTCGGAGAGGTACAGCCCCTGGGCGACCGGGTTGTCGGCGCGCACCTCGAGGAACACCTCGCGTGCGCCGCGCTCCGCCGCTTCTGCGAGCAGCGCCCGCAGCAGCGCTCTGCCGCGGCCGGATCCGCGGTGCTCGGCATCGAGGGCGATGGTCTGGATGTCGCTGTCGGCGGATCCGCGCAGTGCGCGCACGCCCCCGTAACCGACCACGTGCTCGCCCTCGGCCTGCTCTGCACCGTTCTCCACGTCGACGAAGTAGCGGCCGTGCGGGCTCGCGAGTTCAGCCGCCATCAGCTCGACGCTCCACGCGTCGGTCGGGAACGAGCGCCGTTCGATGAGCATGATCGCATCGAGGTCGGCCGTCGTCGCGGCGCGGATCACGACCCCACCCGCTTCGGCGCCGAGGGCACGCGGGCGTCCGGAGCGCGCAGGTAGAGCGGCTCGGATCCGGTCAAGGTGCGTCCGGCGGCGACCGCGCGGCGGGCGACACGCGCGACGGCAGCTCCCGAGATCGCGGCGACCTCGAAGCGACGCAGCGCCCCCAGCTTGCGATCGACGTCGCCCTGCGGCACGAGCACCGTGTCGACCACGGCGTGCGGGATGCCGTCCACGTCGATCCCCTCGTACACGGTCACCGCGGTCTCGCGGCGGCGGGCGTCGGTGAGGATCGCGAAGGGGTGCTGCGGCGGATGCTCGCCCTCGATCACGGCGAGCGCGGCGGCGTGGTGGCTGGGCACGGCGATCACCGGAACGCCTCGCCCGAGCGCGAATGCGCGTGCGGCGGCGATGCCTATCCGCAGCCCCGTGAACGGACCGGGCCCCATGCCCGCGGCGACATGCGTGAGCGGATCCGGCACCTCCTCGGAACCCTCTGCCGGCGCGGCCGCGAGCACCTGCTCCAGCAGGGAACCGATCGCCTCGGCGTGACCGAGATGTCCGGCCTGCGCCACATCGGCGAGGGTGCGGCCATCGCGACCGATCAGGCCGACGGCCGAGCCGAGTGAGGTGTCCACGCCGAGAATCACCCTTCCAGGGTAGCCGCCGTGGCCGCCGACCGGTCCTTGCGCGCGGTCCGTCCCCGATCCCTCGGTCAGTGCGTGGAGACCCCGGCTCGCTCCCAGCGGTCGCCACCGCGGTCCTGCGCGAGGGCTGCGGCATCGGCCGCGACGGCCGCCAGTGCGTCGAGGTCGTACTCCGCGGCGGGCGCGCCGGCCCAGCCCACGCTCGCCGACACGCGCACGGACGCGCGGGGCCCGGAATCCTCGATCGTGGAGACCCGCTGCAGCAGCGCCCGCAGCTCGCGCCGCACCGCGTCCTCACCACCGGGCAGCAGAGCCAGCACGCGCACGTCCGAGACCCGCTCGACGTCCGCCGCGGCGGGAAGCGCGTCGAGCACGTGCGCGTGGAATGCCTCCACGATGCTGGCGAACACGGCCGGGCCCGAGGCCTCCGCCAGGTCTGCGGGATCGTCCAGGCGGATGTCCAGCAGCGACCACGCCGGCTCCTGCGCCTGCTGAGCACGGGCGAGGCGCGCCCGCAGCGCTGCGCTGGTGGCGGCGCTGTCCGCACTGTTGCGTCCGCCACCGCGCAGCAGCGCCTCGCCGCGGGCGAGGAGCACGATCGTGATCGCCGCGCACTGGCTGGTCAGCAGGATTCCGACGCCGTTGATGTCGCGCAGCATGCGCAGCTCGTCGCCGGGAGAGGATCCGACGCCCGCGAGCCCGGCGATGACGCCGAGCACGGCCACCACGACGAACGCCGAGGACACCAGTGCCAGCGGCAGCACCACGTCACGAGCACTGATCCGCAGCCGGAACAGCTCCCACGCCGCGAGACCTGCGAACACCGCCGCCGCCGTGAACACGACACGGAACATCGTCGGGTACACGGCGGTGGTGCTGGTCGCCGTCAGCAGCGCCGGCGCGACCACGACGAACGCCACTGCCGCCGGCCAGAGCGGTCGCTTTCCCGCATAGGCGCGTATGCCGAGCCACAGCAGCGGTTCGAAGCACACGATCAGGCCCGAAGACAGCGCGCGCAGCGGCGCGCTGTCGAACTGGTTCGCGGCCACCCACACGTAGGTCGCGAGCATGGCGACGCCGAATCCGACCGACCACGTGATGGTGGCCCTGCTCGGGCGCGGCATGAGAGCCAGCCCGAACACCAGCGCGGCGGACAGCGTCACCAGCGCCACCAGCGTGACGGAGGTGTTCACGGTGATACCGATGGGTGCGGTGAGGGTGATCATGCGTCGTTCCTCTCGGGACGCCGAGGCAGGAGCACTCGCATGCGCGTGCCCTCGCCGAGCCTGCTGCTGACGTCGATGGTGCCGTGATGCGCGGTCACGATGTCGCGTACCGCCACGAGGCCCAGGCCTGTGCCAGGCACCCCGCTGAGCTCCGCCCGCTCGCCGCGGAAGTACGGCTGGAAGAGCTGCTCCACATCGGCGGGGACCATGCCGGATCCGGTGTCCGCGACGACGAGTTCCGCGCGTGCGTCGTCGGCGACGCCCAGCGAGAGCAGGATCGAGCCGCCGGGCGCGGTGTACTTGACCGCGTTGCTGAGCAGGTTGTCGACCACCTGCCGCAGCCGGAACGCGTCGCCGTAGATGAGCAGGGTGGGCTCCCCCGTCACCTCGACTCGCAGCCGGTTCGCCGTGGCGGTCGGCAGGAACGACGACACCGAGGCCTGCACCAGGGGGTGCAGATCGACCGGTTCCGACAGCACCCGGTGGCGAGGACGGGAGGCGTCCAACGCCGTCGTGACCAGATCCTGCATGCGCTCGGCAGCCCCCGCGACCACGCCCAGCTGGTCCGCCGCGCGCGCCGGCAGATCCTCGCGCTCGAGCAGCAGATCGACGTGGCCCACGATCGCCGTGAGCGGGTTGCGCAGCTCGTGCGTGAGGATCGCCGACAGCAGCCGGCGCTCCTCGGCCGCCGCGAGCCGGGCCGTGACGTCGTCGATCTTGACCAGCACGACGGCGCCCTGATCGGCGTCGCTGGCGATCGGCTGCGTATCGACCTCGAGCGCGCGCCATTCACCGTCCGCGCCGTACAGCCACACCCGCTCACCGGCGAGGTGCTCACCACGTGCGGCCCGGGCCATCACCGTCCGATCCACGGGGATCGGCTCCCCCTCGCGGTCGTCGTACTCCACCGCGAGCGCAGGCAGTGCGAGGCCGTCGGCGTCCAGGCCGTAAAGGCGCCGGTAGGCGTCGTTCACCTTCAGGATCGTGCCGTCCTCGCCGACCGCGGCGAGCGCCGTGTCCAGCGCGTCGATGATCTGGGTCACCCGGCGCTCGTGCGTCTCGGCCCGCCGCGCCACCCGGTCGATCTGCTCGGACCGGCGCCGCAACAGGCGCCGGGAGGCGCGCGAGCGCTGCACCCCGATCCGGATCGTGGTGCCGAGGAACCCGAGCGCGAACGCCGTGATGAGCACCCGCAGCACCACATCCGAGATCAGACCGGTCTGGTTCGCGACGGTGAACAGGAAGGCAGTGATCAGGGCGATGCCGCCGAACACGGCGATCATCGAGTAGTACGTGGCGATCCACGTGATGGGGATCACCCAGAGGAACCCGAGCCGGATGTCCGGGGCCTGCGTCGTGAGGCCGATCGCGCAGATGTCGATCATCGGGACGAGGAGGATCCCCGCGGGCGGGATGCGGTCCCACGGCACCACCAGCACCGCCGCCGTGGTCAGCACGGACAGCGCGAGGCCTGCGGTGAACAGCGGGGTCGCGAACACCGTCGGCTTGAGTGCTGCCACGAGCACCGCGACCGCGACCGTGGTGCTGACGAAGATGAGCTGCCAACGCCAGATCGACGCCCTGCGGGACATGCCGATCCTCTCTCCGACGCGGCACGGAACCGCTGCGGGACGCGTCACGCGGCCCGGGCGGAGACCCTGACGCTCAACGCTTCCGCAAGGTTATCCAAAGAAGGACCCAAGGCTCTTCAACGGATATATCGCCACGCCTAGCATCGCATCATCGAAGGTCCTCCACCCGACCGGATCCGCTGCCGTCGCATCGGATCCGCCTACCGCCGTCGACGGGCAGAAAGCGAGCGTGCTGCGATGACCGGCCCCTCTGCACCTCCGTCCGGCGGACGCCTGTCCGTCTGGCGCGTGCTGGTGGGCGTGCTCGTCGCCCTCACCGTGGTGGCGGGCATCGTCGTGGTGCCGTGGTTCCTCCTGCGCGACGAGGCGGCGCCCCGAACAGCTGCCGGTCCGCGCTGGTTCGGCGGCTACTACGACGTCACCGCGACGGATCCGCTCCCGGGCGCGCTGCCCGGATCCGGATCGGATGCGGTCGTCCTGGCGTTCGTCACCGCGGCGCCGGGCGATGCCTGCCGTCCGACCTGGGGCGGGGTGTACTCGCTCGCCGAGGCGGGCGATGCGCTCGACCTGGACCATCGGATCGCGCAGAAGCAGCAGTCCGGAGCCCCGGTGACCGTGTCGTTCGGCGGCGCCAGGGGCACCGAGCTCGCCGGCGCCTGCGCGTCGATCGGCGACCTGATGAACGCCTACGCGGCGGTGCTGGAGCGCTACACGGTCACCACGATCGACCTCGACCTGGAGCGCCCCGCCCTCAGCGACGTGCTCGCCGGCGACCGCCGCGCGGAGGCCGTGGCCCGACTGCAGGAGCGGCAGCGGGCGAAGGGCTCGGAGCTGTCGGTGTGGCTCACGCTGCCGGCCGGCCAGGACGGTCTCGGCACCGACGGGCTGCGCTCGATCCGTCAGCTGCTGCAGGCGGGCGTGCAGCTCTCCGGGGTCAACGCGATGACGATGGACGACGGCGCACCGCTCGCAGGCCGGTCGATGGCGGCCGCCGCGATCACATCGCTCACGGCCGTGCACGACCAGCTCGGCCGGCTCTACGACGACCTGCACCTGGCGCTCCCCGCGGGCGGAGCATGGGCGATCATGGGCGCGACGCCGATGATCGGCCACAACGACGTGCGCGACGAGGTGTTCGCGCTCGATGACGCCGCGACCCTGAACGCCTTCGCCCAGAAGCAGCGCCTCGCCCGCGTCTCGATGTGGTCGCTCAACCGGGACCGCGCCTGCGATGCGGACCGCCAGGATCCTGCTGCCGCATCCTACTCCTGCAGCGGAGTCGCGCAGGGAGACGCGGCATTCGCGGCGGTGCTGGGCCGCGGCTTCACGGTCACCCCCACGCTCCTGGCGACCCCGGGGCCGACCGCATCCCGGTCGGGCAGCGCCGCAGCGCCCTTCACCGGCTCGCCGGCACCACCGCCGGCATCGACTCCCACTCCGACCAGGGACCCGTAATCCGGGACGGAGTGGGCGGCGCCCCGGGGACAGGGCGCCATCCCGCTCCCGGGACCCTGCCCGGGAGCGGGAACCCGACACCGATGGGGACTCGGTGGCGGGACGCGGAGCTCGGGGGCCGGTGGGGATCGGCGCCCGGGGCTCCACGGAAGGCGCGGGGTCGGAACCCGCGCCGTACGGAGGCGATCAACGGGATCGCCGACGGGGCGCCGACATCGGGATCGGCGCCTCCGTCATGCCGCCCACCGATCCTCGCTCGCCGGAGCTGCGGGTACCCCGTCGGGCAGGACCGGTCAGACCTCGGCGGATGCCTCGTCCGCGTGCGCGGTGAGCCGGTAGCCCACCCCGCGCACGGTCTCGATGTAGCGCGGATCCGCGGTGCTGTCGCCGATCTTGCGCCGGAGATTGGCCATGTGCGCCTCGATCGCCCGCTTGTCCGGCTCGCCCACGTACGACGCGGATCCGAACGCCTCCCCGCGCAGCACGAGTGCCAGATCCGCTTTGCTGCGCACCCGGCGCTTCGACTCGAGCAGGGTCGCGAGCAGATCGAACTCGGTGGGGGTCAGATCGACCTCGCGCTGCGCCACGACCACCGTGTGCGTCACCGGATCGAGGCTGATGTCGCGGTGCACGCGCCACTGGCCCGCCGTGCCGGGGAGCGCGATCGCGGGCGTGAGCGAGGGGTTGCGTGCCGGGGCCTGCTGGCCGTCGGCGGGGGTACTCGGCGCGGATCCCGGACGTGCTCCGTGGCCGGGATGCGGCGCCGCAGCCGTCCGGGCCTCACCCGTCGCGGCCGGGTGCGCGTTGCGCGGGCGACGCAGCAACGCCTCGATGCGGGCGCGGAGCTCACGGGGGCGGAACGGCTTGACGAGGTACTCGTCGGCACCGGAGGTGAGCCCGAGCACGACGTCGGACTCCTCGCCGAGGGCGGACAGCATGATGATGAACGTCGCGCTGACGGCGCGGATCCGCCGGGCCGCCTCGAAGCCGTCGATGCCGGGGAGATTGATGTCGAGCGTCGTGATGATCGGCTCGTGCTCGGCGACCGCGGCGACGCCCTCCAGCCCGGTGCCGGCGAGCACCGTGTGGAATCCGGCGGAACGGAACACCTCGTCGAGCAGGGAGCGGACGTCCGGATCATCCTCGATGATGACGGCGGTCTTCGTGTCGTCTTCAGTCATGCTCTTCCCTGCACTCGGTCGTCAGCATCATATCGATATGCTCGCGACGCGCGTCCCGGCGGTCGGTTCCCTGTCCGGACTCCGTCGGCGGTCCCGGAGCGCTCCGGTCACCGATCCCCGTCTCAGCGGGCTGTCTCGCGGGTGATGGTCACGACGCGGGGTGCGTCGGCGTCGAGCTCTTCCGCGGAGAGGTCATCGACGCCCGCGCCGACCGGGCGCTCCAGCTCGATGTCCCACCAGGCGTCGGAGAGCTCCTCGGCCATGCCGCGCCCCCACTCCACCACGACGACGGATCCGGGCACGTCGACGTCGAGATCGTCCAGCTCGGCGGCGGATCCCAGCCGGTACGCGTCCATGTGCACGAGCGGCGCGCGGCCGACCAGGGACGGGTGCGTACGGGCGATCACGAACGTCGGGCTCTGCACCGGACCGCGCACGCCGAGCCCCTCCGCCAGCCCGCGCGTGAACGTGGTCTTGCCCGCCCCGAGCGGACCGGTGAGGATCAGCACGTCGCCCGCGACCAGGTCGGATCCGATCCGGCGGCCGAGCTCCTCCATGGCCTCGGCAGTGCGGATCTCGTGGCGTCCCGCGAGCTCGTCCAGGGCGGTCATGACACGCTCCGGCGCGGCACGCGCGGGCCGATCCTCGTCACGATCTCGTAGTCGATCGTGTCCGCCGCGTTCCCCCAGTCCCGAGCGGAGGGCACCCCGAGCGTGGGGTCGCCGAACAGCACCACCTCGTCGCCCACGGCGACCGGATCGTCGCCGACGTCGACCAGGAACTGGTCCATCGCGATGCGGCCGGCGACCGTGTAGCGGCGGCCGCCGATCTGCACCGGACCGCGTCCGGAAGCCTGCCGGGGCACGCCGTCCGCATAGCCCAGCGGGACCAGCGCCAGCGTGGTCTCCGACTCGGTGCGGTGCGTGTAGCCGTACGAGACGCCCGTGCCCGCGGGCACCCGCCGCACTGCGGCGACCGCCCCGCGCAGAGTCATCGCGGGGCGCAGTCCGAGATCGCTCGGGCTGCGGTCGTCGAACGGGCTGACGCCGTACAGGCCGATCCCGATGCGCACCGCGTCGAGCCGGGTCTCAGGCAGGTCGATGGCCGCAGCCGTCGCGGCGAGGTGGCGCACTTCGGGGTGGATCCCGTTCGCCGCGGCCTCGGCGCACGCCTCCTCGAAGGCGGCGAGGGCGGCTCGGTCGTCCTCGGGCGAGGTGTTGGACACATGGCTGAACAGTCCGACGATGCGCACGCGGCCGATCCGCTCGAGACGCGCGGCTTCGGCGAGCAGGCGAGAGCGGTCGGCGGGCGCGATGCCGTTGCGGCTCAGGCCCGTCTCGAACTTGAGGTGCACCCGGACCGGATCCGCCCCCCGGCCGGCTTCGGCGGCGGCGAGCAGCTGCTCGAGGCTCGAGATGCCCAGGTCGAGGCCGCTCGCGGCGGCGTCATCGAAGCGGCGGCCGGGGGCGTGCAGCCATGCCAGGATCCTGGCGTTGATGCCCTGGCGGCGCAGCTCGAGCCCCTCCTCGACCGTGGCGACGCCGAGGCTGCCGGCGCCGCCTGCGAGCGCGGCGACCGCGGCGTCAGCCGCACCGTGGCCGTAGGCGTTCGCCTTGACGACACCGATGACCTCGACGCCCGTCAGCCGGCGCAGGTGGCGGGTGTTGTCGCTGATCGCGTCGAGGTCGATCGTGGCCTCGCGGAACGGGGCGGTCATGCCTGGTCCTCCCCCGTCGCACGAGCCTCCGCCACCACGTACGCCGCGGCGAGGCCCGCATCGTGCGTGAGGGAGAGGTGCAGCGTGGTGATGCCGCGCTCCGCGACAGCGGCCTGGGTGCTGCCGCTCAGCACGAAGTAGGGTCGGCCCGAGGGCTCCGACGCGATCTCGATCTCGGTCCAGTGCACGCCGTCGGATCCGCCCAGTGCCTTGATCAGCGCCTCCTTCGCCGCGTACCGCGCGGCGAGCGACGGCAACCGCAGCGCCTGCTCCGACGGGGCGAACAGCCGCTGCATCAGACGGGGCGTGCGGGCGACGGTCCGCTCGAACCGCGGGATGTCCACGAGGTCGATGCCGGTGCCGATGATCACCGATTCAGCCTACCCGGCAGGATCCGCGGGGCCGGATCCGTCAGCGGTCCACCTCCGCGCGCGTGGACCGGCCCGGTCCGGGACCGCGGCATGCGCCGTGTGGCGGAGGCGAACTCAGGTTCTCCCTCGCGGCGAGATGGCTGAACGACGCACGGTTGGCTGACCAGATCCGCCCGAGACCTCCGCCTGACGTGATCGCCTCAGCCGAACGTCCTGAGATCGTCTCAGCCGAACGTCCGCGCAGCCCGAGACAATGGATCCTCACATGCGTGGTCTTGGTCGGTTTCCGCACCGATTGCGGGATTCGTCCTCTACCATCGCCGCGGGGACCTCAGGATCGGAGGATGTCGGATCCGGCCGTGCTCCTGAAAACCCGCCTCGTCGCCCGCGGCATCGAGCTGTCAGCGTTCGGCTGCACCCGTAAGAACCTCGCCGCAGCAGCCGCCCGCGGGGCGATCGGCAAGGTGCGCGACGGGGTCTACGCTTCGATCGACGCGCCGGACGCCGTCGTGACCGCGGCGATGCACGGCGGGGCCCTCACCTGCGCGCTCGGGCTGCGGGTGCACGGAATCTGGACGCTGAGCGAGGACGTGCAGCCGCACGTCTGGCTCGGCATCGGCGGCAGGTCCCACGACCATCCCGACTGTGCCTGCATGGCGCACTACCGGCCCGGCCGCATGCGTCTGGGCGTCGCGCCCGTGGAACACGCGCTCGTGCATGCGTTTCACTGCCACGGCGACGAGCTCTTCTTCGCCGCATACGAGTCGGCATGGAACAAGCGGCTCATCGGGGCCGCAGCGCGGGCCCGCATCCGCGCCGTCCTCCCGGCGACCGCGCAGTGGTTGGTAGACCTCGCTCGCCCGGACGCGCAGAGCGGTCTCGAGTCGATCCTACGGCTGAGGCTCCACCTGATCGGGCTCCGCCTGGAATGCCAGGTGCCGATCCCCGAGGTGGGGCGGGTCGACTTCGTGGTCGGCGGACGGATCATCCTCGAAGCCGACGGCGAAGACAACCACGGAGGCCGTGCGCGGCGGCACCGCGACCTGTGGCGTGACGCCGTCGCATCCCGCCTCGGCTACGAGACGCTTCGCTTCGACTACGCGATGATCATCCACCACTGGGACGTCGTCGTCGACGCCATCCTGGCCGCACTCAGTCGTTCCCGGGCCTGACCAGTTCCGGAACGCCCCGTTCTCCGGGTCTGCCCCTTCCCCGGTGCCGCGTTCCCTGGTCTGGCCCGTCCCCGGCCATCCGGCTGAGCCCCGCACGCCTGGCTGAGGATCCGGCCCAGGAACTCCCGCCCATCGGGAACCCGTCAGCCGACTGGGCGAGGTCCAGCCCCGCGCCGGATCCTTCCCTGACTCGGCTCACTCCACAGTGACGGACTTGGCCAGGTTTCGGGGCTGGTCCACATCCAGGCCCTTCGCGGTCGCGAGGGCCATGGCGAAGATCTGCAGCGGCACGACCGCCAGGACCGGCTCGAACAGCGCCTCCGCGAGCGGGATCCGGATGACCTCGTCGGCGAACGGCAGCACGGCCGCGTCGCCCTCCTCGGCGATCACGATCACGCGTGCGCCGCGGGCGCGGATCTCCTGGATGTTGGAGACGACCTTGGCGTGCAGCAGAGCGGAGTGCCGCGGCGACGGCACCAGCACGAACACCGGCTGGCCGGGCTCGATCAGGGCGATCGGGCCGTGCTTGAGCTCGCCGGCGGCGAAGCCCTCGGCGTGGATGTAGGAGATCTCCTTGAGCTTGAGCGCACCCTCGAGCGCGATCGGGTAGCCCACGTGGCGACCGAGGAACAGCACGGAGCGGGTGTCGGCCATCCAGCCGGCGAGCTGCGTGACGTGCGCCTGCTCCTCGGTCAGCACCTCGGAGATCTTGGCCGGCAGCGCCTCGAGCTCGGCCACGGCTGCCGCGCCGTCGGCCGCGGAGAGCGTCTCGCGCACCCGGCCCGCGTGCAGGCCGAGCAGCAGCAGCGCCGTGATCTGCGCGACGAAGGCCTTGGTCGATGCGACCGCGACCTCGGGACCGGCGTGCGTGTAGACGACCGCGTCGGACTCGCGCGGGATGGTCGCGCCCTGCGTGTTGCAGATCGAGAGGGTGCGCGCACCGCGCTCGCGGGCGTACTTGACCGCCATGAGCGTGTCCATGGTCTCGCCGGACTGACTGATCGACACGACCAGCGTGTTCGCGCCGATCACGGGGTCCCGGTAGCGGAACTCGTGAGCGAGCTCGACATCGACGGGCACCCGGGCCCACTGCTCCAGCGCATACTTGCCGACCATGGCCGCGTACGACGCGGTGCCGCAGGCCGTGATGATGATGCGGTCGATGCCGCGGAACAGGTCATCGGATCCGTCCAGCTCCGGAATAACGACGGCGCCGTCCCGCACCCGGCCGCGGATCGTGTTGGCGACGGCGTCGGGCTCCTCCGCGACCTCCTTGGCCATGAAGCTCGGCCAGCCGCCCTTCTCGGCGGAGGTGGCGTCCCAGGAGACCTCGAACGGCTCCGGGGTCACCGCGTTGCCCGCGAAGTCCGTGACCGTGACCTCGGACGGCGTGATCGCGACGATCTCGTCCTGGCCGATCGCGAGCGCACGACGGGTGTGCTCGACGAAGGCGGCGACGTCGGATCCGAGGAAGTTCTCCCCGTCGCCGAGGCCGATCACGAGCGGCGAGTTGCGGCGCGCGGCGACGACGAGGCCCGGCTCGTCCTGGTGCACGGCGAGGAGCGTGAAGGCGCCCTCGAGGCGGTTCACGACGGCACGGAACGCCTCCTGGAGATCACCCGTGCGGCGGTACTCGCGGCCGACGAGAGCGGCGGCGACCTCGGTGTCGGTCTCGCTGCGGAACGTCACGCCCTCGGTCTCGAGCTCGGCGCGCAGGGCAGCGAAGTTCTCGATGATGCCGTTGTGGATCAGTGCCAGCTTGTCGTCGTCGGCGAGGTGCGGGTGCGCGTTCGCATCGGTCGGTCCGCCGTGCGTGGCCCACCGGGTGTGCCCGATGCCGGTGCTGCCATCGGCGAGCGCGGCGTCCGCGAGGGAGTCGCGCAGCATCTGCAGCTTGCCGGCCTTCTTGCGCATGCCGAGTGATCCGGCCTCATCGATGACGGCGATGCCGGCCGAGTCGTACCCGCGGTATTCGAGGCGGGCGAGGCCCGCGAGCAGGATGTCCTGGCTGGGGCGCGGCCCCACGTATCCGACGATTCCACACATGCGTTCCAGGGTAGAGGGCTCGTTTTGCGCGGATGCTGAACGAACCCGTCGGCGCGCGGCACTCAGCCGGGCCCTAGGCAGAGGTCAGCCGGGACGCAGCCTCGGGTGTTCGGCTGGACCGATGGCTATCGCAGACGCATCCTCGCTCCTCGACCGGATGGGGCCGATCGCATGAGCCGACGCCGTCGAGGTGACATCGCCCGGGACTACCGCACGCCGTGGATCCTTCGAGAGTTCTACGGTGCGCCGGTCTGGGCGATGATCGCGGTCGGCATCGTCATCGCCGGCGTCGGGGCCATCGCCCTCCTGCACCACTAACTCCGAGGCGACGGCCGGCGCCCGATCAGGCCCGGATCGCGCGGCGCACGAGACGCGGCGAGGGCAGCCCCGCGAGCGCGAACGCCCGGCGAAGCCCGGCGGCGTCCGCGAAGCCGGAGTGCTCCGCGATCTCCGCGATTCCGAGCGGTGCGTAGTCGGCATCGCTCATGAGCTCTCGGGCGAGCTCGACGCGGATCCGGCGCAGCTCCTCGGCGGGAGCGCTGCCCTCGGCCGCGAACAGCCGCTGCAGCTGCCGCACCGACATGTGCATGTCGCGGGCCAGCGCCGCGACATCGAAGTCGCGCTCACCGCGCCGCACCAGCATGAGCGATCGCGCCCGGTCGATCCCTGAGCCCTTGCGTCCCTCGACGGCGACGCGCGGGGCGGCCTCGACCAGCACGCTGAACACCATCTCGACGATCAGGCGCTCGACCAGATAGTCGGTGCAGACAGTCGGATCCGACGGCTGCGTGAGAAGCGAGGTGAGGAACGCCTGCAGGCCGCGCCCCAGCACACTGCTCGCGACGATCGCACTCGGCGCACCCACCCCCGATTGGATCTCGTCGACGGCGTACCAGGGCACCCACGCGCACATCGCGGTGCCGGATCCGGCCGCAGCGAGCTTCATATCGCGGTGCGGATGCAGGAAGCACAGCGCGCCCGGCGGCACTTCCTTCACCTCGCCATCGCTGTCGAGGATGGTGACCGGCACCGCCGCGATCAGCATCACCGCGACCTCGTCACCGTCCGCCGGCTGCGCGGACCAGGTCCACGACGTCGCGGGTTCCAGGGCGTGCTGGGTCGCCAGCACGCTGCGATACCGGCGGGCGACCAGTGGATGCTCGTTCCGTTCCCCCAGCAGGCGCATGGCGGTGCGAGCGTCGATGACGATCACCATTGACGACCTCCCCAAAGGCCTCACGGGTGCAACTCCCCAGCTGCATCAGCCCGCTTGGGGGTCAGCATACGCGAAGAAACGCGTCATGGTGAGCATCGGTTTCGCGACATCAGCCGCGGTTCCGTCGCCGGACCGCCGCCACGCCGCGCGTCCCGATATCCGCGGGCGAGCAGGCCCGCGACAGGTCTCGTCGCGCGTGAGCGAGCGGCCACGCCGCGCCCCTCGCAACGAGGGGCGGACTACAGCGCCGGTCCGGAGTGCGAGTGCGCGGGCGTACCCTTCACGTCACCGGAGCACGGAGGCAGGGATCCGAGCGGTGCGGTCACCGAACCGCTGCGCGCCTTGCCTGCGTCGTCGTAGGTGAAGGACAGGGTGGCGGTGCCGTTGGCCGAGTCGTCGAAGAGCCCCGCATCGACGTACAGGCCGATCTTGGTCTTCGCCGGCACCGTGTAGGTGGACACCAGACGGTTGTTCGCCGAGAACTTCGCAGCCCGCGACTGCCCGTTCACGAGCATGGACGTCAGCGCGAGCGTGATCGGCGCGGAGGTCGTGTTCTCGAAGAAGAACGTGCCGTGGTAGTACTTCGGGTTGCCCGGGTGCTTGCAGAAGGATCCGGTCTGGTACGACGGGACGATCGGCGTGGTGCCCCCTGTTCCCGGCGTGCCGCCGGCGGTGCCGCCGTTGGTCGACGCGCTCGCGAACGGTGTCGCCACGGCGACCGCGATCACGGGCAGGCTCCACGCCGCTCCTCGGATCACCGTTCGCCGGGTGAGCGTGTGCTCGTGTGCGCCGGTCATGGTCTTTGCTGACATTGCATGCCTCCCCAGACATCGCTCTGCTGTCGTCCGTGCGCGGCGTGTTCCCCAGCCGCATGCACAAGACCTCGACTCTGCCGATATTCCGGATTCGACGACCGAGCCGGGGTCGCAAACGTCACGAACCAGGGCGCGAATGCGACGTTCGCGACCGTGAGGGCATCGACGACGTCGGATCCCGGCCCGACATGTCGTACCGAGCCTCGGCCTCGTCAGAGCAGAGCGTCAGCGCGCAGATGACGCGGGGTGGGCAGGCCCTCCCGCAGGAATGCGCGGCGCATCCCGGCGACGTCGCGGAAGCCCGACCGCGCGGCGACGGCATCCAGACTCTCGACGCGGTCGTCCATCAGCCTGCGGGCATCCTGGACGCGCTGGGCGCGCAGTTCCGCCAGCGGGGTGGTGCCCTCGCGCGCGAACATCCGCTGCAGCTGGCGTCGCGACAGGTGCAGCGCCACCGCGAGCGCGTCCACGTCGAAAGCCGGATCCGTGCGGCGCAACCGGATGATGCCGCGTGCGCGGTCGACCCCGCGGGGAACACGGACCGACGGCATCGCATCCGAGAGGACAAGGTCGACCGCGCCGACGATGAGCGTCTCGGCCAGGCTTCCCGCGGTCGCGCTGGCAGGATCCGACAGCAAGCCGAGCAGGAAGGCCCGCAGGCTGCGGGCGACCGCCCCGTCCGACAGCACCGTTCCTGACCCGTCGAACCGGCTCGCAGCCTGCGCGACCGCGTCGTGGCGCACCCACACGGCGGTCACAGTGGTGACCTGCGCCGACGACACGGTCGTCATCTGGTGCGGGTGCAGCAGGCAGGCCGCACCTGCCGGAACCTCCACGACGCGACTCTCTTCGAAGCGCAGCCGCAGCGGAACCTCGGCGAAGCAGATCACGAGCAGCTCATCGCCGCGTGGTTCCTGCGCGTCCCAGAGCCACGGCCGCCCCGGCTCGAGCAGGTGGCGGCTGATCAGCGCGCCGGCGCAGCGGAGCAGCGCGAGCGGTCGCTCCTGTTCGGTCCCCAGTTGCCGCAGGGCAGCACGAGCGTCGATGACAATCCCCATGTAGACATCCCCATGTCCAGCCCCGCGAGCGCGACTCCCCATCGCTACGACTCGCCGGAGCCAAGGGCCACGTTACCCGCTTCTTCCGAATGCGGACGCCCAGCCACGGACGCGATGCAGATGGATCTCGCGGCGAGGAGCATGCGCCGCGTCGGTCCACACGGTCGCGCGGTGCTCAGCGCGCGGGCGGGCGCTCTCCGTGCAGGCTCTCGTAGATGTCGTCCACGAACTCGGCGATCGTCTTCGTGCCGGCTACGGGCCCGCCCGCGAGCATTCCGTCGGCACCGAGCAGGACGGCGCTCGGCGTGAACCAGTGGTCCGCGAGCGATGGGCCGACGTACCGGTTCGGGTCGTGCAAGGTCTGCGGCTCCTCGGTCGAGGCGAGGCTGCTGTTCTCCGGCGCGGTCTGCAGCAGGAAGCGCACCGACACCTCGGGCAGCAGCGCGCGGTAGGTGTCGATGCTCTCGATCACCGGCGTGCAGGATCCGCAGGTCTCCGACACGGCCAGCAGCAGCACGGGCTGGCGTTCGGAAAGGATGCGCAAGGTGGTCGTCTGGCCGTCGGCGAGTTGCACCGGCACGGCGGGGGTGCGGGAGCGCAGGTAGTCATCGAGGTCGTCATCGGTTCGGTCGATGGCCGGAACGCCCGCGGATCCGCCGTCGCCGACGTCTGCGGATCCGTTCTCCTGTACGAGTACGAAAGTCACGGCGACGGCGGCGAGGGCGAGCGTCCACGGCCACAGCGCGACGGCGAGTGTCGCGACCCCGCCCCACAGCGGAAGAGCACCGATCGTGACAGCGGCGAGCACAGCCAGCAGCACCAGCCAGGCGTTGCGCAGCAGTGTTCGACCGGTGATCGGGCGACGCTCACCGAAGCACGCGCAAGACGCGTCGGGCGTCTGCCGCCTCGCCCGCCAGACCATGGCGAGATAGGCCGCGAACAGCAGCACGGCGACGATCGCCGCGGCGATGCCGAGCACCCCGCCGAGCAGCAGCAGCGCCGCGGCGAGCACGAGCTCGGCGATCGGGTGCAGGCGGATCAGCCAGTCCTGGCGCAGTGCCGCGGGGATCCCCAGGGCCTCCCAGCCGGCGGCATCGTCGGGCGTGCGGAACTTGGCGATCGCGCTCACGACGAGCACTCCGACGAGGATGAGCGTCGACGCCAAGGCCGTCGCTGGCAGCAGAAAGCCGAAGAAAGCGGTCCCCATGCTGTCAGTATCCCAGTCGCGGGAAGTGTCGAGGGGCGTGCAGGTTCTCGGGGATCCAGTCCGCGGGGAGCGCTCCCCCTTCTCGCTGGTCGCGTATTGCTGCTATCCGCTCCTCATGACCGCAATTCGCGACCAGTGAGCGGTGTGAAAGCGCCTCGACAGCGTGGGGCCGCGCATCAGAGCTTTCGCAGCAGCACCGACTCCACGGCGTGCGAGGCGCCCTTGTTCAGTACGAGGGTGGCGCGGTGCTTGGTGGGCATCACGTTCTCGATGAGGTTGGGCAGGTTGATCTCGTTCCAGTACCCCATCGCCGTGGTGACGGCCTCCTCGTCGGTGAGGTGCGCGAACACGTTGAAGTACGACGACGGGTTCGTGAACGCCCCCTGCCTCAGGGCGAGGAACCGGTCGACGTACCACTGGGCGATGTGGTCGAGCTCGGCGTCGACGTAGATCGAGAAGTCGAACAGGTCGCTCACGGCGACGTCGTTCGGGGCGGGCGGCGGCTGCAGCACGTTCAGGCCCTCGACGATCACGACGTCGGGTCGGCGCACCACGACGTGCGCGTCGGGCACGATGTCGTAGCGGATGTGCGAATAGAACGGTGCCCGCACCTCGGCGGCGCCGCTCTTCACCTTCGTGAGGAACTCGATCAGAGCGCGCCGGTCGTACGACTCCGGGAAGCCTTTGCGGTCCATGATGCCGCGGCGCTCGAGCTCCGCGTTCGGGTACAGGAAACCGTCGGTGGTGACCAGTTCGACCCGAGGCGTGCCCGGCCAGCGGCTCATGAGCTCACGCAGCAGACGGGCGATCGTCGACTTGCCGACGGCAACGGATCCGGCCACGCCGACGACGAAGGGCGTGGTGTCGTCGTCCTCGCGGAGGAACTGGTTCGTGGCCTCGCCGAGGCGCTTGGTCGAGGTGGCGTACAGGCTCAGCAGACGGCTGAGCGGCAGGTAGACCTCCTTGACCTCGGTCGGGTCGAGCCGGTCGCCGATGCCGCGGATCTCGACGACCTCGGTCTCGCTGAGCGGCTGGTCGAGGTCGGCGGCGAGGCGCGCCCAGTCCGCACGGTCGATGCGGCGGTACGGCGACAGCGACGGCAACGTCTGCGGTGCGAGGGGATCGGAGCTCACGCGCTCCATCGTATCGGCGCGGCGCTCGTACCCTCCCGTCGGCGGCCTCCGGCCTGCGCGATCAGAAAGAGACCACGTTCGATCATGTAACGACCAGCCTGTCCCGGGGCTCACAGCAAACGGTCAGCCTGACCACATAGCCGGCGCAGCGACGTAGGTCCCCCGAACCGAAGCGCGCGCCATTCCGCCGGTTTCGCCGTCCACCAGGAGGGCGATGCCGACCGCAAAACCCGGAGGTAAGTCTTGGAAGATTCCACTCAGCGCGCCCATGGCGTCAGACGCCGCACGCTCGTCAAGGGCGCCGCCTGGTCGGTGCCCGTCGTCGCCGCCGCGATCGCCGTACCCGCCCAGGCCGCCTCTCTCCCGCAGGGCGTGGATGTGTCCGTGACCGGGGCCTGCTCGGGCAACTACGATCTCTCTGCGCTTACGACCCTCGTAGGTGCTGGTCTCGTCGGCGCCGCCCAAACTATTCTGTCCGGTCTCGGGCTGACGCCGAACCCGCAAAGATCGTTCAATATCGCTGCGCAGCAGGGCACCATCCCCGCTGGCACGCGATTCCAGCTCGACTACCCCGCGCTGATCAACTTGGACCTCGGCACGCTCAACACCATCCTGACTGCGGCCGCGCTCAGTGTCGTCAGCACGGGCAACACCTCCGCGGTCTTCACCACGAACGCGGCGATCCCACAGGGCAGCTCGATCACGTTCAACGTCGCCGGCGCGATCCCGCTCGCAGATCTCGGAGTCGCGTCGACCATCACGCTCACGCTGCTCGACACGGACCACCCGAACCCCGCGCCGGGTGGCCCGAATTCGGCGGCAGTCAGCAGCCTCGTTTCTACAGCAGTGACCCTTCCTACGATTCCGTTCGGCGCGAACAAGGTGCTCGCGGTCCAACTCTGCGGCTGACGCTAGATTCGGATTCATGACGCTGAGCCCTGTCGAGATCGCTGTGCTGTTCTCGACAGGGCTCAGCGCGTTCGTGTTCGCGCTCTCCGGCGCGACCAAGCTCAGGCGCACAGACACGACGCTCGCCGCCATGTCCGCGCTGCACGTGCCGGCGCTGCTGCAACGGCGCGTCGTGGCCTTGGCGCTCCCGTGGGCGGAGCTGCTGCTGGCGCTGCTGCTGATCGTGACCGCCGGGCCGCTGCGCAGCCTGTTCGCCGCGCTGGCCGCCGTCGCGCTGGTCGTGTTCACCGGGCTCCTGATCGGGGTGCTCCGCCGCGGCGAGCAGGCCTCCTGCGGATGCTTCGGCACGCTCTCCGCCGACGACACCATCACCTGGTGGGCGGTCGTCCGCAACGCATTCCTCGTCGTCTGCGCGGTCGCGATCGCGGTTCTCGGTGCCACGACGACGCCCCCCTTCTTTCCCGCGCTCACAGCATTTCCCGCGGCCGCCACATTGATGCTCGTCCTCCTCTGGCTCGTCACCGCAGTCATCGTCCTCGTCCGTATGATCGTGGTGCTCCGTCGCCGAGCGGCGGGCGCGAGCGCAAGCGCTGCGCCGGTGGGGGCACCGGACGCGGTGGCGGGCATGGGCGACCCCATCCCCGCCACCGAAGTCGTGTCGATCGACGGCCGCACGCGCCAGCTCCGCACGATCTCCCTGGTCGCGCCCACCGTGCTGCTCTTCCTCAGCGCCGAGTGCTCCTCCTGCCGTGAGGCCGCCGCCCGGATTCCGGGCTGGCAGGCAGCTCTCGATCCCGTCCAGATCCGCGTGATCACCTCGTCCGACCCCGCGACGCTGCACGAGCGCCTTCCGGAGACGACCGGCATCGCCTACTTCGGAAGCGCGGCGACGAAGCAGGCGCTGGCCGTCCCCGGTTCTCCGTCGGCGGTGCTGATCGGAGCCCACACGAGCCCGGTGGTCGGCTCTCCCGTGGTCCGCGGTGTCGACCAGATCGACGCCCTCGTCCGGAGCATCTCCGCAGCCCGCGCCTGACCGCAGGCTCGCTGGTCGCCAATCGCCCATTCAGCACCCAGCAAAGGGCAACACGCGACCAGGGAAGCTACCCCAAGGCGCCACGCGACCAGCGAGCCTTGCTATTCACACGCACCGGGTATCCTTCGTCCGTGCGTCTCGGAGTGCTCGACATCGGATCCAACACCGTCCATCTGCTCGCCGCCGACGTGCATCCCGGCGGCCGCCCGCTCGCGACCACGAGCGATCGCACGGTGCTGCGGCTCATGCGGTTCCTCACACCGTCCGGCGCGATCAGCGAGGAGGGCGTGCGGGCGCTCGAGTCCGCCGTCACCCAGGCGCGAGCAGTGGCCGAGCAGCAGCGGGTCGACGCGCTGCTCGCGACGGCGACGAGCGCCGTCCGCGAGGCGGCGAACGGCGCCGAAGTGATCGCCCGGGTCGAGGCCGCACTCGGGCAGCCGCTGCAGGTGCTCGACGGCGAGACCGAGGCGCGGCTGACCTTCCTCGCAGTGCGCCGCTGGTTCGGCTGGGCGGCGGGGCAGATCCTGCTGTTCGACATCGGCGGCGGATCCTTCGAGATGGCCGCCGGATCCGAGGAGCTCCCCGACATCGCCGCCTCGGTGCCGCTCGGCGCGGGGCGCTCGACGCTGATGTTCCTTCCCGACGACCCGCCCGGCGAGGACGCGGTCGAACGACTGCGCGAGCATGCGGCAGACGTGTTCGCGCCGGTCACCACCCGATTCGCGACGCTCCCCCGCCCGGATCACGTGGTCGGCTCATCCAAGGCGATCCGATCGCTCGCCCGCCTCGTCGGCTATCAGGCGCCCGGCTGGTCGGGATCCGAGCGGATGCTGCTGCCGCGTCAGGCGCTCGGATCCTGGATCCCGCGTCTCGCGCGCCTGCCCGCGTCCGCGCGGCAGGAGCTTCCGGGTATTACCCCGGACCGCACGTTCCAGATCGTGGCGGCCGCGGTCGTGCTGCATACCGCGATGACAGTGATGCGGGTCGACGAGCTCGAGGTCTCCCCGTGGGCGCTGCGCGAGGGCGTGCTGCTGCGCTACATCGAGGACCGCGCCCGCGACGGCGACGCCTGAGAAGCAGCATCCCCGGCGGAGCGTCATCCCCTACCCTGGTGTCATGGACGACGCGAGGGATCTGGGGACACCGCGCGGCGAATCGCCGATGCCGCTCTCCCGAAGAGAGCTGCGACAGCGCCGCGAGGCTGCCGCGATCGCCGGGGCGTCCGGCGCACAGTTCGATGAGGCGCCGGACGGCGCCGCGCAGGCCTCGGCGTGGCGCACCGCCGAATCCGCCGCAGCAGCCGCCTCGACCGAGCACACGACGCCGGAGGAGCCCGCGAACCCTCCGGGCGGCGTCTCGTTCGGATCGCTCGCCGGCATGTTCGCAGCGGCCGCGGAGGAGTCGTCGCCGCAGCCCACCGTGCTGACGGTCTGCACGGGGAACATCTGCCGCTCACCCCTCGCCGAGTCGCTGCTGCGCACCCGGCTCGCGGGGCTCGATCTGCGCGTGCACAGCGCCGGCACGCACGCCTTGGTCGGGCATGCGATGACCGAGCCTGCGCAGAGGCTGGCGCTCGATCGCGGGGTCGACGCCGCCGTCACCGCCGCGCATCACGCGCGGCTGCTCACCGAACCACTGCTCGACGACGCCGACCTGGTGCTCACGATGACCTCGGAGCAGCGCGACTACGCGGTGCAGATGCTGCCGCGGCGCCTGCACCGGGTCTTCCCCGTGCGCGAGTTCGCCCGACTCGCCGAGGGCGTCACCGACGCGCAGGTGCGGGCGATCGCCGACCGTGGGGGATCGGATCCGCGTCGGCGACTGGTCGCGGTCGTCGAGACGATCGCCGACCGCCGGGGCGGATCCGCGCCGAAGGACGAGGACGTGATCGACCCCTACCGGCGCTCGCTCGAGGTGTACGAGGAGTCGGCGGCACAACTGACCCCCGCCCTCGCCGAGGTGGAGCGCGTCATCAGGGCAGCCGTCGCCTAGGAGTTCGCGCCCGTCCCAGGCAGCCGCCATACTGGTCTGCAGGGGGCGGTACCATGTCGGCACTTTCACGTTCGAAAGGGCACTACTCGCTCGTGTCATCCCCTCCCCGCCTGCTCGAGTCCCATCTGGGTCTCACGTCGCACCACGCCGGATTGATCAGCACGCGCACCTTCCGCTCGATCTACGTCACCGTGCATCGACCGCAGCGCCTGCAGTGGACGTGGTCGGCTGTCGAACCCGCAGATCCGCACGCCGTCGTGCTGTTCCCGAGCGGCGAGGGACCCGACGGATCCCCGCTGCCGATCGGACGCTTCGTCCCTCCGCAGGCCGACGAGACCATCGAGTGGAGCAGATCGAACGAAGTCGTCGCGGTATGGGTTCCCGTCGAGACGCTGCGGGACTTCGTCCACGGCGGCCCGCTGCGACCGCTCGTGCTGCAGCCGACGCCGATGGTCCTGGCGTTCCGGGCGTTCACCCTGGCGATCGCACGCAACGCGGAGGACACCACGTCGATCTCGCGATACGCGATCGAGCGGCTGCTCGCCGAGATGGTGTTCGGCACCCTTCTGGAGCTCTACTCCGCGGATCTGCCCGAGCGCGGGCAGCCTCCGCTCGTGGACAGGGCGCGTTCGGCGATGCTGCTGCACCGGGAGGATCCGCAGTTCACGATTGCAGAGCTCGCGACCGAACTGCATGTGTCCCTGCGGCACCTGCAGCGGGCTTTCGCCAAGGTCGGGACCACCCCGGGCGACGCCCTGCGCCGGCTGCGCGTGGAGTTCGCGGAGTCGCTGTTGCGCAATCCCGACTACACCGTGCTCACGATCGAGGAGATCGCCGCGCACTCGGGCTTCTCGAGTGCCCTGCAGCTGCGTCGCGCACTGCGCGCCGAGGGCATGCCGTCGCCGACCATGATCCGCCCGCACCGCTGACGTCCGGTTCCAGGACCCGTTCCGGTCCCTGAGCTTGTCGAAGGGTCCGCGCGGTCAGGCCTTGCGGCTGAGCACTCCGGACTCGATCAGCTGGTCGATGGCGGAGAGGACCAGCTCCCGCGGATCCCCCTTCTCCGGGCGGCCGAACTCGGCGATGACGTCGTCAACGACCCCGTCGAGCCCGCGACCCGCGCGCAGCGAGTCCCAGATGGTCGGGGCGATGCCGTCGAGCACGTGCACCCATCGCTGGGCGAGCACGACCACGCGGTCGCCGCAGCGGATGGCGTCGGACACCGCGGACAGATCGTACTCGGGGTTCTCCCCGTCCACGGCTGCCGGCTCCCACTCCTCGTGCACCCGGGTGTGGTCGAGCAACTGCGGCACGATCGGCGGCACGGTGGACGCGTCGGGATAGGTCAGCCGCACGACGCCGCCGATGCGATCGCACAGCTCCGCGACGGTCTGCAGCGGGCGCGGCAGTTCGGCGAGGTAACTCATCTGCGGAGCCAGCTCGGCGATCGCCTCGGGGAACGCCACCTGCTCGATGCTCGGCGACGGGTGCTCAGCATCGCGTGTGATCAGCACGAGCGCGGTGAGGGTGAGGGGTGCGTGCGGGAGCGGCTTGAGGCCAGCGTCTTCCGGGGAGACCTGCGCCTTGGGTCGTCCTTCCCGCACCACCGACAGCGGCTTGCGGTAGGGCTCGACGGAGAGGTCTGTGCGGAGCGCGATCGTCTCGTCCGACACGTAGCCGTGCTGGGCGCCCAGCGCACGGCTGAGCGTCGTCTTGCCGCGACCGGAAGGCCCGACGAAGGCCGCGACGCGACCGGCCGGATCCGCGACGCCGCAGGCGTGGAACAGGAGCATCTCGCCGCTGCGCCGCCCCAGAGCGGCAAGGGTCACCTGCACGGTCAGCGACTCCGCGAGATGGTCGGGATCGAGAGCGCCCGAGACGGGCACCGTCTCATCGGGCTCGATCGCCGCGTCGTACGGCAACCACGCACCCTGCCAGGAGGCGCGGATCGCGTCGACCGTCGTGTCGTCCAGCTCGTTCGCGAAGGTCAGCCGGATGCGGGCGCCGAGGGCGCTGACGTCGAGCGGGGTGCGCGCGGCGTTCTCCTGCGCACTCGCTGCGGGCGCGGTCACGCCGCCTCCGCGTCCCCCCGACGACGGGGCTTGTCACCGCGCACGGCGCCGGTCGGCAGCGCCTGGTCGTCGCTGCGGTAGTAGTCACCCTGGTACTGGTAGCCGTAGTACGCGGCGCCGCTGCCGCGGCGCGGCACGCGGTTCAGCACAAGGCCGAGCGTGCGGGCGCCGGCGCGTTCGAGGTTGCCGATCGCCTTGCCGAGCACTTCGTAGGTGGTCTTGCCGACCGTGCCGACGATGACCGCGCCGTCGGCGCTGTGCGCGAGCACAGCGGCGTCGGTGACGGGGATGAGCGGGGGCGCGTCGATGATGACGATGGCCTCGCGGGCGATCGACTTCAGCAGTTCGCGCATTCGGGCGGATCCGAGCACCTCGCTCGGGTTCGGCGGCACCTTGCCCGCCGCGACGACGAGCAGCTGGCCGTTGCCGAAGCGCTGCGCGACCTCGGCGATCGTGGCACGGCCGGCGAGCACATCGGAGATGCCGGCGCCCTTGGGCAGGCCGAACACGGTGTCGATCATGGGGCGGCGCAGATCGCCGTCGATCAGGACGACCGGCTGACCGCTGGAGGCCAGCGTGACGGCGAGGTTGGAGGAGATCGTCGACTTGCCGTCACCGGGCAGCGGGCTCGTCACGACGATGATGCGCGGCGGGTTGTCGACGTCCATGTACTGCAGGTTGGTGCGCAGCTCGCGCATGGCCTCGCCGATGCCGAACAGGTGCGCGTTGTCGCTCCCGCTGCTCGTGCCGCCGTCGAACGGCAGCAGGCGGTTGTCGGCCGTGAAGGTCTTCTCTTCGGGGATGGTGCCGACGACGGGCTTCCCGGTCTCGCGCTCGACCTGCTCGACCGAGCGGATCCGGCGATCGAGGGTGTAGCGCAGCAGACCGTATCCGACAGCGAGCGCGAGGCCGATCAGTCCACCGAGAGCAAGCGCGAGCTTGGTGTTCGGCGACGACGGCGCATCCGGCAGCCGAGCGGAATCGATCGGGCTGAGGAAGACCGCGCCCTTCTTGGAGGGGTCGGAGGTCTCGAGCCGGTTGACCTCCGCACCCATCGAGCGCACCCAGGCCTCGGCCACGTCGCGCGCCTTCTCGGGGGTTGCTGCGTTGGCGCTGACCTTGAGCGTGGTCGTGTCGACGGTGTTGGTGACAGTGACCTGCTTCACGAGCTGGTCGGCGCTCGTGTCGAGGCTCAGATCCTTGATCACGCCGTCCGCGACTGCGCGCGACGCCCCCAGCGCCACATAGGTCTTCACGCGACCGGACGTGAGTGAATTGCCGAGCATGGCGGAGCTGAGACTGCTGTCACCGGAGTCGCCGGCGGTGTTCGCCTGCACGATCGCGGAGGCGTCGGCCGTGTAGACCTTCGGCTGCAGCAGGGTCCATCCGAAAGCGACGGCGACGCCGAGGAGCGTGATGAGGACCATCCCGAGCCAGTGTGCCCGGAAGACCCGAAGATACTCACGCAGATCCATACGGACTGTTCCCCCTCGCTCCGCTCACCCTGCGAGGGCGATAAGTCAACGGCCTCTCGATGCTACCGGAAGCGCATTCCCAGGCGCGACATGGCGACGAACCCCCGCCCGAGCCGCCAGGATCTTGCTCGGGATTGCATACTTGGTTGCCGCCGCGAGGCCAACACTAGCGCGACAAGCCCTGCTGACGTCGTCGAGACAAAGTCAGCAGGGCTCGTGAGCATTAGCGAGGCGTTGTGAACTAGACGCCCTGGCAGAGCTGCACGCGCAGCTTCAAGCCATCGAGAACAGTCAAGCCACCCGTCAGGCCCAGCACGGCCTGGATGGCTGTCCGAAGCAGAAGATTCGCCGCCCCGGGAAGAACTGCGGTCAGTTGCGCCCCCAGATCAAGAGTGCCGAGGTCGACATCCACGCTGGCCAGAGTATTGATCGCCGCACTGTCCGGAGCCTCCGTTGCCGGGTTGACCGGGTGATCCTGGTCAAGAAGAGTCAGAGTGGTCTGCGTCACAACGTTGGCGTTGAGGAGCAGAGTCTGAAGTTCGACGATTGCCGGAGCGGCACCGATCGGCTGCTGCGTAAGCAGGATGAAGCCACTGGGATTGACGGAAGCGACGAACAGCGCCTGCACCTGCAGGAGCGATTGCAACGCCGAAAGATTGATCAGCGCGCCCGGATTGGTCTGAAGCTGGAAAGCCGTCCCGACAGGGATCGTTCCGGCGGCCGCGCTGATCTCGAACCGGCGGGTCACTCCCTCGTTGAATCCCAGCGCGGAGAGCGCGGCCTTCACCAAGTTGGTGACAACGCCAAGAGTAAGACCAACCGGCAAGCCGAGGAGACTGATCTGAGCCAGCAAGTCCGTCAGCGACTTGATGTCATATTGCCCACTGCAGGTCGCAGTCACACGCACGTCCACGCCATTCGGGAGCGACGCAGCCTGGGCGGGTACTGCAATTGCGGCCGCGACGACGGGCACGGACCATGCGGCGCCCTTCAGAACAGTGCGACGGCCGACGTGCTTGGTGGTCTCGATCTCGGACATGCGTCCCCCCAGAAGTGACGAGTAGATTCGGAGCGGACCGAGGCATCTGCGCCTTCTCGTGCACTGCTTCGTGACCGCACCTCGAGACTGTCGAGTCGCTCAGGGTTCTCGCAGGGTGACGTCGCGAGAACGCGCAAAGGCGTCGTCGAACCGACGAAACGAATGCCGATCGACCCCGCACCCCGGAGGCCGCGCCGCCCGCCGGGCATGATGGACGCATGGCATCCGACACCGCGGCCCCCGAGCCCGCACCTGGGCGCACGCCTGACGGGCGCCGCCCGCTGTGGCGACGGATCACCGGCAGCTTCCTGTTCCAACTGTGCGCGGCGTTCGTCGTCTTCGGCCTCATCCTCTCGTTCGTCGCGAAGCCCTACTGGGTCCCGTCCGGATCCATGGAGGAGACCCTGCAGGTCGGCGATCGCGTGTTGGTGAATCGCCTCGCCTATGTCGGCGGGACCACGCCGCACACGGGCGACATCGTCGTGTTCGACGCGGACGAAGCCTGGGACGGCGGCGTTCGTGCCCCGGAGAACCCGATCAGAGCGGCGCTGCGCTGGATCGGCGAGGTGACGGGCTTCGGCCCGTCCGGCCCGCACACGCTCATCAAGCGCGTGATCGCCGGCCCTGGACAAACCGTGAAGTGCTGCAGCGCCGACGGCAAGCTCATCGTGGACGGCAAGCCGTTGAACGAGCCCTACGTGTTCCAGGACTTCCCGTTCCAGGCCGGTTCGCTCGACTGCACGACGACACCGGCATCGGCGCGGTGCCTTCCCGAGGTGACGGTGCCGAAGGACTCCTACCTCGTGATGGGCGACCACCGCTCGAACTCGTCAGACGGTGCGATCCAATGCCGTGGCCGCACCGCTCCGGATGCCGGCTGCTGGCGCTGGGCCCGCTCCGAGGACATCGTCGGCAAAGCCGTCGTGATCCTCTGGCCGGTCAACCGCTGGTCGGGACTGTGATCGACGTGCGCCGGCGCGCGATCAATGGCTTGGGGCGGCCGGAGACGGCGCCCATGATCCACTCGACCGGACCGGTCCCGACGAAGCGTCCCCACAACCAGGCGACGACGAGAGGGAGGACGACGATCGTCGCCCAGCCGATCGGAACGTTCTGCGCGGGGTAGCCACCGATCCCGTGCATCCACAGCGACACGATCCACACGTGCAGCAGATACAGGCTGAGCGCAAGCCGGCCCCACACGCGCAGGGGGGCGAAGATCGCCTCGACGACGGGCTGCCGCCCCGGAAGCGTCGTCAGGATCACGATGACCGCGTACGTCGCGAACACGAGACCGACATCATGAAGCGTGTCGGGATACGTCCCGGAGACGATGCCCGCCACATGCAGTCCCTTCTCGAGCACGGGGAGAACGACGTACGCGAGCGGCGCGACCGCGAGCATGATCCACATCGTCCGGTCACGGCGCAGTCCGCCACGCAGCAGCAGCGCGCCGAGCAGGAAGAACGGCAGCAGGTTCGTGAGCCGATAGGAGTGCCCGAGCACCGTCCAGTCGGCCAGCCACTGCACGAGGATGTTCTGCGTCATGATCTGCAGGACCTGCCCCCGCGCGAGCTCGTTCAACGGCGCACCGATGACGACCACGACTGCGAGCACCACGACGAGCGCGCGCGAACGGAGCAGCAGCATCGGCACCCCGACGATGAGGAGCAGACCGAGTTGGGGCAGCACGATCACCACCCATGATCCCCACGTCAACATCCACAGCCCCAGCGTGATGAGCACGATGCCGCGGATCGTCTGCTGGAGCACGGTCGCACCGACCCGTCGCGAGCTGTTCCACACCAGTTGCACCGACATGCCCATCACCAACGCGAACAACGGAGACGCGAGGTCGTTGATGTTGCCGATGACGAATCGCACCGCCGAAGGCAGCTGAGGAAGGAGCGGATTGGCGTGCGCGATCAGCATGGCCACGATCGCGACGCCACGCAGCACGTCGGGAACGATCAGCCGCTCGGACCGGGTCACAGGCATCGCGTCGCCTCCTCCGACGGCACGCTACCGCATCGCCGGAACGGCGACCTCGCACGTCCGATGCGGACCGGTGAGATTCCCGGGTTCTCAGTGCCCGTCGGGCTGCTCGTCGCCCGTCTCCGCCTGGTCCATCTCCGCGGCCGCGGAGAGGATCACGGGCAGGCGCCACGCGGCGCCCAGTCGCAGTCTCCGTGGAGGCAGCTCTTCATCGGACTCATCCCGGCCGGTGGTCGGATCCGGCTCGTCGTCCGTTCGTGCCGGCTCGTCGTCGGTCCGCCCCAGTTCATCGGCACGACGATCGTCCGCGTTCATCTTCATCAGCAACCCAGACTTCCCCTCAACACATCCCCTCCCCAGGGGATCCACCGCGGCGCGCCGGGCTACCGGAATGCGCACGATGAATTCGATGCCGACGACTTTCGGGTCGTCGCCGACAACTTATTCAACGCACGAAGTCTGAGAGCTTGCCCTGATCCAGAAGAATTCACCCTTCGCGTCACCCGAAGCGAGAGCCGCGATTCCGCCGGCTCAGAGGTATCCGGCCTCGGTGGCGAGGCGCACGGCATCCCCTGCGGCAGAGACGCCGAGCTTGCGATACAGCGAGGTCTGGTGACTTTTCACTGTATTCGGCGAGCGGAAGAGCGCCTTCGCGATCTGGTCCCTGGTCTCGCCCTGGGCGAGGCGCACAAGCACCGCGAGTTCGCTCTCGGTGAGCGCAGGAGTGTCGAGAACGCCCCGGTCGCCGGGTCGCGTGACCTCCGGCCGCAGCTCCGGGATCCGCTGGGCGACCAGTTCCAGCAGACTCGGGGTGAGGATGCGCGTCACGGCGATCTCATGCGGACTCGACGGACGGTTGAGCTCCCCGAGCTGATCCACGGCGGCCATCGAGGCCGCCGAATCGCCGCGGAGATGGTGTGCGAGGCCCAGGACCAGCCTGCGCTGCCGCTCAGCCTGCTTCAGCCCCTCGGTCAGCGGTCTGGCGGCGTTGAGCTCGCGGATCGCCGACTTCGACGCCCCGCCGGCGATGCGGATCATGCATCCGATGATCACCGCGGGCCAGCTGCGGTCCTGAACGGTTTTCATCTGCTCCTTGGCCCGAGGCACGTTGCCGCTGAGCAGCCACTCGAACGCGAGCAGCACCTGCGGGATGGAGGAGTTGAGGGCCGTGCCGTTCGCCCCCATGCCTGCGGAGACGAGCGCTTCGAGGCGCTCCCTGACATCGAGACGCCGCTCAGCGAGCACCCCCAGGCGCTGCAAGCCGAGAAGATACAGCGGCCACAGCTCTCCCATGGATCCGTAGGTCAGCTGCAGGATCCGGGTGAAGGCTTCGTCCGGATCGTCGTCGGAGACGAGCGCCTCGACCAGCGCCTGCTCGGGGTCGAGCTGCAGTTCCATCCAGCTCTCCGTACGCGGCGTGCTGCGCGCCTCGGCCAGGTGCGCGCGCGCCGCCGCCGGGTCTCCGTACAGGACGTGGATGAGCGCTGAACGCAGGTGCGCCTCGCGGAGATAGAACCGCAGCGCCGAGGGCGTCGGAACGCGCAGCGCGCGCCCGTACAGCGAGAGCGCCTCGCGGAACCGTCCGAGCAGCAGCGCGGTGACGGCAGCCTGGGTGAGGAACAGACTGCGGATGCCGTTCGTCGGATCCAGTACCGACGGGATCGCGGCTTCGATCTCCGGCAACCGGATCAGCACGTCGTAAGCACGGGCAGCGTCCCCTTTCAGCCGCGCGTGCCACGCATCCGTCACGACCAGCCAGCGCCGAAGGTGCGAGGGCAGATACGGCGAACGCGACAGCGCCCGGTCCTCGGTGAGCGCCTCGGAACCCTCCGGGGCGAGCATTCGGGCGACAAGCGCCACTTCCGCGCTCGCTCGGACGGCGTCGGCGGGCAGCCCCACGATGATCGCGGTGAGCTCATCGACCGGCAGAGTGAACCACGCCTCGACGGGATGGGTGGCGAGCAGATGGACGACCGCAGCGTGATCGCCCGCCGCTTCGGCATCGCGAATCCTCTGCGCGATATCCGGCATCTGACACCATCCCCGCTGGCTATCCCCGTGTGACGAGCATACGATCCGAAAACCGGATGGTGTGCAGTAATGGCACGCTATGACATGAATTCTTGGGGATCATGCCGGGGATCCCGCTCAGATGGTGCGGTCGCGGGGGCCTCATGCGCTCGAACGAGCAGACCACGGGCGACGAGATCGGCGACGAACCCGTCCACGGCTTCGGCGATCGCAGAACTGTCGCGGTCGACGCTTCCCGCGGCGCGTTCGGCGATCGTGTCCTCTCCCTCGCCGCACGCCGCCCGCCAGACCACAGCCGCGGTGCCCGCCAGCACGACGATCGGCCCTTGCGGAAGCAGAGCCACGTACACGGCATCGTCATGGACGATCACGCCGACGTCGGCCGCCGGTCGATAGCGGATCACGCCTCGCCCCGGTTCTGCCGCCCAAGATCCGTCGGCGAACACACGGCGGAGTTCAGCGTGGCGTCTCTCTCCGTCGGCGCCGAGCCCCGGCGGAATCGGTTCCCGGCCGCGCGGGTCACCTCGCGTGCGCCCTGTGCGCTGCGCATCAGGAACTCGCGCACGACCTCCGTCGGCCGCGGCGTGCGGCCCAGTTTGTGCGTGAGACGTTCGGTGTTCACGAGCGGCGCCCGCAGCACCAGCCCGATCCTGTCCCGCAGGGTGCGGCCTGCGCGCACCCGGCCGAGCCAGTCCTCCGTGCGCGTCCCACCTTGCGAAGCCACCTTCCACAACAGGTACTCGCGCCGGTGGGCATAGCGTTCCAGGTCGCCGTGCGCGGCAGCGAAGGCCACGGCGGCGTCCAGCCGTTCGACCAGCGCGAGGCAGTCGCGGCGCGCGGGCTCGTCGAGCGCATCCCAGACTCGCGCCGCCGTGTCTCCCATTCCCGCGGCGCGTGCGGCGTTCAGCGTCAGCAGCACGGCCTGCGCCGTGAGCGCCGGCACCGCGCAGGGCAGCCCGGCAGCCCTCACCTCAGCACGATCGGCCCAGAGCACCTCGAACGCACGGTCATCGGTGATCCCGATGCCGGGAAAGCGCCGATGCAGATCGAGGTGCCCCCAGTCGGGGTGGAAGTAGGTCTGCGCGTGCTCGAACGACGAGTTGTTCCGGAAAGTGCTGTACACCTGCCAGCCCTGGGCGAGCAGGGCGCGGTGCAGCGCCGGGATGCCGGCCGGGTCGACCAGCACGTCGACATCGGTGCCCTCAAAGCGCGGGCCGAGCAGCACGGGGTCGGTCATGCTGCCCTTGATGTGCAGGAGGCGCGCCCCTACGCGATCGGCGATCACCTGCACACCGGCGCGCGACATCTCCAAGCGCACACCCGGCGGGATCCGCTCGACGATCTCCGCTGACACGGCGCCAGCCTACGGCACCCCCGACGGCGGCGCGCCGGTGGGCGCGGAGCGATCGGCCCGAAGAAACGGTGCCTCCGCCGCCGCGCGATCTCGGGCTGCAGCGGATGGGCCGACCGACGGCGGCTCCGAGCCCCGGAATCGGATTCTCGTCGCTCGCGTCACTTTCACCGCCGCCCGCACTCCTTCACTCATGGGGACGGTGGCAACCCGGCCACCGCGGAATCTGGGGAGTAACAAAGCATGGAACAGCTCGACAACGAGCAGGGCCCGAAGAAGGTCATCTCACGGCGCACGATCGTCAAGGGGGCGGCATGGTCGCTGCCCGTCGTCGCCGCAGCGGTCGCCGTGCCGGCATACGCCGCGTCGAACGGCGTCGTGATCAGCCCGGGTGATCAGCCGGTGCCGACGGGCGTCTGCACGCCGCTCGGCAACATCAGCTTCAGCATCACGAACAACGGCGCGCCTGTCGCCGGCCAGGCCATCATCGTCACGCTGCCTCCCGCCGCGCCCGCGGGTCAGTCGTCCTTCCACTGGGACGACAACACCACCGGGCCGAAGACCTTCACCTCGGACGCGAACGGTGTGGTCGACCTCACGAACCACATCGTCACGAGCTCGACCCCCGGCACCTACACCGTGCTCGGTCAGGTTGCTCCGAACGGCGCCACCTCGAGCATCCAGGTCATGGTCTCCGGGATGTGGATGGGCGGTCTCCAGCAGGGATACGGCGGCACCGGGATCCATGGGGTGTACAACAGCACGCCGGCGGACCCGAGCAACCCCGGCGCCCCGGACTACTACTCGTACTGCGTGGAGCACAACGTCTCGGCGAAGTCGAACATGGCAACGACGGCCGGAGGCCTCGGCACGTTCCTGGGCAGCAACTACCTCACCGGCAGCGCAGACATCTACAGCAAGGTGCTGTGGATCATCCAGAACAGCTACCCGGGGATCGCCCTGAGCGCGTTCTCGGCGGCGGTCCAGGCGGCGTCCGCCGCAGCCAACCCGGCGCGCCCCTTCACGGCGCCGCTCAGCGTGAACGACGCGATCGAGGCGACCCAGTACGCCATCTGGCGCTACACCGACCTGAACTTCGACGCGAGCTGGAACTTCCAGACCCCGAACTCGGAGGCCGCGTACTGGTATCTCATCGATCAGATCAACGCCGGGCAGCGCGGCACGCAGTCCGGCACCACGGGCCTGATCACCGCGGAGGCGAAGACGGTGTGCGGCTCCCCGACCGGCGGCAGCCATGCCCAGTGCCAGATCCTGGTCGTCCCGGCCTGATCCACGAACGAATCGGATCCGCCGCCGGTCCTGGGAGCACAGCTTCCGGGACCGGCGGCTGTCGGATGTTCCGTGCGCTCTCGCTGATAGATCCGATAGCCTGACCAGATTCTGCGTTCACCCGAAGCGCAGATCCGCTTCCGGTGCGGAGGGATGCCGTATCGGATGAGCCTCGTTCCTGGGGAGGGTTCGTGGTGGACGTACGCACCGATGCAGAGCTCCTGCGCGCGCTCCGTGACGGAGACAAGCGCGCCTATGCGGCGCTCTGGGAGCGCCACTCCCCTGCCGCGCAGCGCTATGCGCAGCGGCTCACGTCCGCGCGCGCGGACGATCTGGTCTCGGAGTCGTTCCTCGCGATCTACCAGCAGGTGACCACGACCGACGCGGGGCCGCAGTTCGCCTTCCGGTCCTACCTGAAGACCGTGATGCGCAACACGGCGATCCGCTGGTCCAAGGACGCGGATCAGCTCATCCTCACCGACGAGCTCGACGCCGTCGACGAGCGCGATGCGCTCAGCATCGCCGAGACCGACAGCGACGCCGGCGACGTCCTCGCGGCTCTGCAGGCCTTGCCGGAACGCTGGCAGCGCGTGCTATGGCTCGCCGAGGTGGCCGAGGCAGGGCGCCCTGAGATCGCGCGTGAGCTGAAGATCAAGCCCAACGCGGTGTCGGCTCTGCAGCGCCGGGCACGGACCGGGCTGAAGTACCAATGGCTCACCCTGCAGGTGCCGCCCGCCCTCCGTGACGATCAGGCCCACGCCGCGCGCCTCTTCCCGCAGTATCTGATCGAGCCCGCCAACGTCGCGGTCTCGACCGAGGTGAATCTGCACATCGCCGACTGCACGCCCTGCCGGACGCTGTTGCACGAGACGCGCGGGGCTGCGGCTCGGATGGGCGGCAGCACGCTGGCCGTACTGCTGGGCACCGCCGGCATCGGCACCGCCACGGCGACGCTCTCGTCGGCCACGACCGCCACCGCGATCGCGGTCGCCGTGGGCGCGGGAGCGGGAGTCGCCACGTGGCTCATCGGCGGAGGGGTCGCCGCTGTCACGGCCGGCAGCCTCGTCATCACCTCCCTCTTCGCGGTGGGCCCCGCCGCAGCCATGCCGGAGCCGGCGCCGACGCAGGTGGTGGTGCAGGCGTCGCCGAGCGTCCCGCCGCCCCTCATTCCCGCCGTCGGCGACTCGTCGCAGCCGCCCGGACCGTCCACGCCGGTCGCAGCGCCGGGCCAGGTCGATCCGGCGGATCAGGGCATCTCCGACAGGTACACCCTGGAGTATCAGCCGCGGCCCTCTCCTGCGAGCAACGTCCCCGACCCTGCGCCCGCCTCCGAGCCGGGCACACCCACAGACCCGACCGCGACACCCGGCCCGACGCCGACACCGACCGCAACACCCACGCCGACGACCGGCACCCCCGCGCCGTCCCCCGGCGTCACCACTCCGTCCAGCACCTCCGGCTACATCTCCCCGATCATCGCCGGCAAGACGGCGCCGGGTGCCAATGTGGCCGTTCAGCTCGACACCCGGCGGTTCACGCCCACCGTCGCGGCGGACGGGTCGTGGACGTTCGACACCCGGGGGCTGGAGCTGACCGCGGGCGACTACACGTACCAGACCTGGGCCTACACGGGCGCGACGTCATCGCCCGCCACTCAGGGCACGTTCACCGTGCTTCCCCTCCAGGTGCTCGGATTCGAGGACGTCACCGGGTTCGAGGACATGACCGCCGATGAGGCCAGGACGACGGGACTGGTCGTGGAGTTCCGGGGTCCCGCCAACGGCACCATCTATGTCAGCACCATGGAGGGCAAGACCGGATTCGTCGCGCTCGACGCCGACGGATACGCGAAGCGGCGCCTGCTCGTGAACTCGTACGGCTGGTACTGGTTCACCATGCGCTCCATCGACGCCGATGGATACTGGGGCCCGGCGTGGGAGCATAACCTGGACGTCTACGACCCGACCGCCGTGTACGACCCGATGGGTCCCGCGCAGGAGGACATGACCTTCCAGTTCGTCGTTCCCTGATCACGCGCCCGGCGGATCCTCCCGTCGTCGCACTCGCACCACCTCGACGGCCGCGGTGATGCCGATGACGAGTGCGGCGGTGATCAGCCAGAACCATGGTGTGAACGTGCTCGCCAGCATCAGTCCGATGAGCACGAGCACGAGCGCCGACGCCCGCGCCGGCAGGATGCGACGCAGGATCAGCACCCACGTCGCGGCGAAGTACGCCGCCACCGGCACGGTGAGGGTCGCCGCGAGCGCCGTGCTCGGCGCCCCGTGCCCCTCATCGAGAACGGCGAGCACGTTCTCGATGCCGACGGAGAACGCCCCCGCGGCGGCGAAGACGACGAAGTGGCCGTAGCCGAACCCCATGGTGGCCCGCAGGCCGCCGACCAGTTCATCGCGAGGCAGCGCGAAGTAGCACCACCACATGCCGGCGAGCACAACAAGGGCGGTCGCTGCGACGCCGATGTAGGTGAGCCCACCGTGGTGCTCGATCGCGACGAGCATGGCGGCGGTGGAGCCGACGACGGACTCCCCGAGCAGGATCAGGGTGAACGCCCCGAACCGTTCGGAGATGTGATGCGGGTGCCACGGCGTCGAACGGGCGCGTTCGGCGAACACCGGCACGAGCAGTTCCAGCGCCACCATGACGAGGAAGCTCGGCAGCTGCAGTGACGCCGGCAGCAGCGGCTGACGCAGAACCCAGAGCACCTGCACCACAGTGATCGCGACCGCATAGCGGAGCGCGGTCACCCGGTATGCGGGGCTGGCGTACGCGACCCGGATCCACTGCGCGACGGAGCAGAGTCGCAGCACGACGTAGCCGATGACGACCCACGTGAAGTCGCCCTCCAGGATGCCGGTCCGCGAGCCCGCGGCGATCGTGATGGCGCCGCCCATCTGCACGATCACCAGGACGCGGTAGAGCCAGTCGTCGGTGTCGAAGCTGGTGCCGAACCAGGTCACGTTCATCCACGCCCACCAGATGGCGAAGAACACCATGAGGTACGCGCCCACGCCGCCGACGAGGTCGCCCTCGGCCGCGAGCTGATGCATCGCGCCGGACGAGATCCCGACCGCGGCGGCGAAAACGAGGTCGAACAGCAGCTCGAGGTTGCTGACGCCCCGGTCCGCCTCGCCCACGGCGCGCGGACGCATGCGCACCAGCCCGAATCGTGGCAGGGCCCCCCGCCGGTCTCCGCGGCCCGAAGCCTGTGCGCTCATGCGGCCCGGATCGTCATCGACGAGATCAGCCCGTCCACCACCAGGAACTCGAATCGGCTCGGGCCGTTCGCGAACGAGGACCGCCAGTCGCCCGTGACGACCACCAGAGCCTGACCGGATCCAGGATCCTGCGCAGGCGTCCCCTCTTCCACGTGCGTGACCGTGAGCACGCCCTGGGCGCCGATCAGCTCTCTGCTGCTCCAGGTGTCGATCTCCTGCCGCCCCCGGTAGATCGTCCCCCAGTCATCCACGAAGCCGCTCCCCGCGAACGCATCGAGGAATCCGACCTCGTCGAGCGCGGCCAGCCGGTCCAGCGCCATCTTCACCGTCGTGTTCTGCACCTCGGCCATGCGGAGCTCCTCCCCAGTTGCCGGACGCACGGAAGGTGCGCCTCTGAGTTCAAGGAGTTCCGAGAGGTCGATTGGTGATGAGGACGATGCGGATCCGACACCGGCGTCACTTCCTCGCCGGCGTTGGCTCCTTCTTAGTGAGAATGCTGAGAACCTCCCCGTCTTCAGCATTCCTACCCGGTGCGGTCCGGCTGAGGAGGAGCGTCAGGACTGGGGACCTGCGGCGCTCGTTGGGCCCGAGGTCGGACCGCACCGCTCTCCGCACGTGCGCGCCCGAGGCGCATCGCCGCCGCGTCGTCGGCCTTCGTCGCCGGCCGCGGCTCGGGTGCGAGGTCCCGTGGCGGATCCGGCGGTCGCGAAGCCCCCTGGCGTGCGGGTCTCAGTGGCGGTGCGCGGTGAGCACGCGACGGTACGCCTCCGCATGCGACTCGGCGACCGCATGGTCGGTGGCGAGCCCGGGCGTCTTCGGAGCGGTCTCGCTCAGGCGCGCACGCAGCGCATCATCGGCGCCGAGCCGGAGCAGCACCGCGGCGAGCGCCTCGGGGTCGCGCGGGGTGAACGTGAATCCGTTGACGCCGTCGCGCACCCACTCGACGGGTCCGCCCTCCGCCGCGACCACCGTGGCCAGGCCCGCATCGAGATATTCGAGCACGTTGAACCCGAGCGGCTCTGCGCGCATCGACGCCTGCACGCCCACGTCCCACCGTCGCAGCAGAGACTCGACGTCGTCGACGTGACCGAGCAGGCGCACCCGGTCGGAGAGTCCCAGCGCCTCGGCGCGATCGCGCAGCGCCTCGGCGTAGTCCGCATGCCCGAACGGCGCGCCCCCGGCGAACTCGAGGATCTCGTCGCCGTCACGGAACGCGCGCGCGAACGCGTCCAGCAGCAGCAGCTGCCCCTTCCACGGGTCGATGCGCGCAAGCATGCCCACGCGCAGCGGTCCCGGATCCCGCACGCCACGGGGGCGTCCGGTCAGGCCGGATGCTCCCGCCATCACCTCGCGGACTGCGCCCCGACGAAGATGAGGTTCGGCGCTGGCCAGCGTGGCCTGGGAGTTCGCGATGACGCCATCCGCCCGCGGGAGCACCACCGTAGTCATCATCCGCAGCCCGAAGCCGCCGAGGGTCTCCCGGTCCATGATGTCGTGCAGGTAGACGAGGAACGGCTTGCGCGAACCGGTCACGGCGAGCGCTCCGTATGCGGCGGCACGGGTACTGTTCGCGACCACGAGATCCGCGTCACGGAAGGACCGATGCCTCCGCGTCGCCACCGCCTGCGCCAGGAGCCGCGCCCCCACCGCGAACGCGCTGGTCGGGGACGCACCGCTGGCGCCGTACGGCTGCGCGACGCCGATCCGATGGATCGGGATGGATACCGGGAGGCCAGCGAAGGCTCCGTCCTCTGCCGGATCCGGCGGGAGCAGCACGCTTGCCGACCAGGGCGGATCCGCACGCAGCATGCGCGCGAGCCCCAGCTCGGCGCCCCCCGCCACCGTCGTGTGCGCCAGGTGGGCGACCCGCGGTGCGGATGTGATCGGACCCTCGGGAACGGACAGCGGATCACTCCCCTCCTGAAGGCGGATCCCGTGCGCAGCGACGCAGCCAGGGCGACCCCGCTGGCGGCGACGCTCGCGGGCTATCGTTAGCTGACCACGATACAGGGGGTGCCATGCGGGTGCTGCGGATCTCGCACAGCGCGACCGTGCGCGCGTGGCGGGGACGCGAAAGGGCACTGCGCGAGCGCGGAATCGACGTGCGCCTGCTGACCGCGAACCGCAGCGACGCCGGCGGCGTGCCCGTCGCACTCGACGCCGCCCCGGACGAGGATGTCGTGGGCGTCGGCACGTGGGGCACGCATCCGGCCCTCTTCGTCTACGACCCGCGACCGCTCTGGCGTGCTCTGGGCGAGCGCTGGGATCTTGTCGACATCCATGAGGAGCCGTTCGCGCTCAGCACCGCGGAGACGCTCCTGCTGCGGGCGCTGCGCCGTCAGCGCGCCCCCTACACGCTGTACACCGCGCAGAACCTGCACAAGCGGTACCCCTTCCCGTTCGGATGGTTCGAGCGCCTGTCCCTGCGCCACGCCGGAGGGATCTCCGCCTGCAACGCCGAGGCCGCCGCGATCGCCGAGCTCAAGGGCTTCCCGGGGCGCGCGCGGGTGATCCCCCTCGGGGTGGATCCGGTGACCCCCGTCGGGATGGATCCGGCCGACGGATCCGGCGATCACGTCGTCGTCGGGCTGCTCGGCCGGCTCGTGCCGGAGAAGGGCGTGCTGCTGCTGCTCGACGCCCTCGTCGAAGCCCCCTCGTTGCACGCCCGGATCGCGGGCACCGGGCCTCTGGCCGCCACGATCCACGAAGAGGCGGCGCGACGCGGAGTCGCGGACCGGGTCGCCTTCCTCGGCGGAGTGGATCCCGATGCGGTCGCCGGGTTCTACGCGTCGATTGACGTGCTCGCCGTGCCCTCGCTGCCCACGCCCCGCTGGACCGAGCAGTTCGGCCGCGTCGCGGTGGAGGCGATGGCCGCCGGCGTGCCGGTGGTGTCGAGCGATGCGGGCGCGCTTCCCGACGTCGTCGGCGGCGCCGGCATCGTCGTTCCCCGCGGCGATGCGCGCGCCCTCGCCGCCGCGGTGCGGGAGGCGGCAGGCCGGCGCCGCGACGAGCTCGTCGCGGCGGGCCTGGTGCGCGCCGCCGAGTGCTCCTGGCCCGCGGTCGCGGAGCAGTACCAGCGGATGTACGACACAGTGCTCGCGCCCCGGCGTTCCGGACTCAGTCGATCCGAAGACCGAACCCCCGCAAACCCGGCGCACCAGGGCGAATCGACTGAGTTCGGCACGCCTCGCGGGGCCACCGAGGCCGGGGAGCCGGGAGAGCTCGACGACCCCGAGATCGTGGTCGTGGCGTACGGCGCACCCGACATGCTGCGGCGCGCGCTGGAGCCGGTGCGGCATCTGGTCGTCACCGTGGTCGACAACTCCTCCATGCCGGAGATCGCCGCGCTGTGCACCGAGTTCGGTGTGCGATACCTGGATCCGGGAGCCAACCTCGGCTTCGGCGCCGGGGTGAATCGCGCGCTCGAAGACCGCTTGCTTCCAGAGGCCGACGTGCTGCTGCTGAACCCCGACGCGGTGATCGCCCCGGAGGGCATCCGCGCGCTGCAGCGCGGCCTCACCGCCGATCCGGCGCTCGCGAGTGTGGGGCCGGCCCAGCACGACGAACAGGGCGTCGCCGCTCAGGCCGAGTGGGTGTTCCCCTCTCCCGGCCGCGCGTGGCTGGAAGCAGTGGGGCTCGGCCGCCTCATCCGCGGGCCGCACTTCGTGATCGGATCCGTGCTGCTGCTGCGCGCGGAGGCGCTGGACCACGTCGGCGGCTTCGATGAACGCTTCTTCCTGTATGCCGAGGAGACCGATTGGGCCTACCGCGCGCATCTGCTCGGCTGGCGGCACGCCGTGGTGCCCGAGGCGGTCGCGACGCACGCAGGCGCCGGGACCAGCACGGATCCGAGCCGCCGCGAACGGCATTTCCACGCCAGCCAGGAACGGTACTACCGCAAGCACTTCGGCGCGGCGGGCTGGGCGCTCGCCCGCACCGCGCAACTGCTCGGGGCCACCGCCCGCGGCATCGCACTGCCGGGCGAACGCGGTCGAGCGGCCGCACGAAGGGCCGCGCTGTATCGCCGGGGGCCGGTGCGCGCCGAGGCGGAAGCCGATCCTCGCCCCCTGTCGGCATGACCCGCGCGCTACGCTGAGTCAGCGGCGCGCCGGGTCCACGCGCCGATGGGCTGCGTAGGGGATCAGACCGTGATGAGGATCGTGCAGATCGCAACGAGCGTCGCACCCGGCACGGGCATCTCGGGTGTCGCGTGGGAGCTCGAACGCGCGTTCCGCGCCGCCGGGCACACCGTGGAATCCCTCACCACGCCGCAGCTGGTGCGGGTGCCGCCGCGCACCCAGCGCGCCGCCTGGCGCCGCCGGCTGTCGATGGTCAGCACCCAGTTCCGCCTCGTCGTGCGCGGCAGCGCTCGCGCCCGGCGGTATCTCGCCGAACGGCCGGATGCGGTCGCGCTGTGCCACGGCATGGTGCTGGCCGGCGACGTGTTCGTGAATCACGTGATCACGATCGCGGCGGTGCGCGCCCGCGGGCGGGGTCTGTGGCGAGTGCTGCGCAATCCGATGGTCCCGTTCGCCTATGTCGTGGACCGGATCCGCTATCGCGGTCGCACGCATCGCGCGATCGTCGCGCTTACCTCGGCCGAGGTCGCCGAGCTCGAACGTTGCTACGGAGTGGCGACCACTCCGGTGCAGGTGATCCCCAACGGCGTGGACCTCGATCGGTTCCGCCCTCCCACGGCCGCCGAAAGGGAGTCCGCGCGGGCCGCCCTCGGTCTGGACGACGAGCACCGGGTCGCCCTGTTCGTCGGGCACGAGCTGCGCTGGAAGGGCGTGCCGCTCGCCATCGACGCCCTCGTGCACGCGCCGACCGTGATGCTGCTGGTGGTCGGCGGGGACTCCGAGACGATCCCCCTGATGCTGCGCCGGGCGGAGCGTGCGGGAGTCGTCGACCGCGTGCACTTCGCCGGAGTGAAGACCGACCTGTCCGCGGTGTTCGCGGCGGCGGACATGTTCGTCTTTCCCACCCTCTACGAGCCCTACGGGATGGTGATCTCCGAGGCCCTGGCGTCAGGCCTGCCCGTGATCGCGACACGACAGGGGTGCGCCGTCGATCTCATCGAGGACGGCGTGAACGGCTACCTGGTGGATCCGGATCCGAAAGACATCGCCGCCCGGCTGGAGCAGGTCGCGGCCACCGACGTCGCCGCCTGGCGGGACGCGTGCCGACGCAGCGTGGCGCACCTCGGCTGGGATCGGATCGCCGACCGCTACCTCGCGCTGCTGGCGTCCGTGCGCCCGGACGTGACGGGGCCGTCGGTGGGCCCGCCCCCCACACCCACACCCACACCCACACCCGCACCCGCACCCGCACCCGCGAGACTCCATCTCCGCACCGAGACTGCAGAATATTCACGCAGTCTCGGTGCGGAGATGGAGTCTCGCGGTCAGGAGGTCACGGATCCGGATCCGGATCCGGCCGACGGCGGCACCGCCCGCCTCGAGCCCCTCGACATCGTGCACGCGGTCAGCTCGGATGGGTTCGCCGGCGTGGAGCGCTTCATCGTGCGGCTCGCCGGTGCCCAGCGCGCCGCCGGCGCACGGGTGCGCGTGATCGGCGGCGACCCTGCACGCATGTCGGCCGCGCTCGCCGGCACCGGTGTCGGGTTCATTCCCGCACGCGGCAATCTCGGCGTGCGGCGCGCGCTGCGGGCTGTGCGCGCCGACGCCGACGTGGTGAACGTGCACATGACCGCGGCCGAGGCCGCCGCCGCGCTCGCGTTCGGGCGCCGCCGCCGGCCCGCGGTCGTGGCGACCCGGCACTTCGCACAGCCGCGACGGCGCCATGCCACGGTGCACATGAACACGGTCGCCGCACGCGTCGTCGATGCGGAGATCGCGATCAGCCGGGCCGTGGCGGCCGAGATCGGCGTGGCCTCCACGGTCGTGCACTCTGGGCTGCCCCCGTCGGAGCCCGACGCATCGCCGCCGTCGCGGGAGCGGGTCGTGCTCGTCGCGCAGCGCCTCGAGGCGGAGAAGGCGACCGACGTGGCGATCGATGCGTTCGCGGCATCCGGCCTGGCCGCCGAGGGTTGGCAGCTGTGGATCGCCGGCGAGGGCGCCCGCCGCGAGGACCTCGAAGTCCAGGTCGCCCGGCTCGGCCTCACCGGCAGCACGCGCTTCCTCGGATACCGGTCCGATGTCGCCGCACTGATGGCGCAGGCGGGGCTCTTGCTCGCGCCCTGTCCGCGCGAGGGCCTCGGGCTGACCGTCCTGGAGGCGATGCAGACGGGGCTCCCCGTGGTCGCCGCCGGGGCGGGCGGGCACCTCGATCTGCTCGACGGGCTGGAGCCCGACGCACTCTTCCCGCCCGGCGACGCCGCGACTGCCGGAGCGCGCCTGCGTGCGCTCGCCACGGATCCGGCGGCACGGGAACGGCTTGCGACCGCCGCGCAGCAGCGCCAGCGCGCCGAGTTCTCGCTGGACGCGCAGGCCGCCGGAACGGATGCCGTGTATCGCGAGGCGATCGCCCGGCACGCCGGACCGCGCGGGGCGCGCGAAGGCGAGGCCCGGCGATGAGCGATCTGGTCGTGCTCTCCCTGGAGCGCTGGGACGAGGTGTGGCGACGCAATCAGCACCTGGTCTCGGGCCTGCTGCAGCAGGATCCAGACCTCCGCGTGCTCTTCGTCGACCCCCCGGACGACCCGCTGCATGCCCTGCGGCGAGGCGCCCGACCGCAGTTCGGGCAGGGCGTGCGTCCGATCGCCGAGCGGCTGCACGCGGTCCGCCCGGTGAAGTGGCTGCCGCGCCGGATCGACCCGGGCGCGGACGCGCGGATCGAGCGCGCGATCGTCGGCGCCGCTGCGCGGCTGGGGATGATGGATCCGCTGTTGTGGGTCAACGACCCGCGCTTGGCCGGGCTCGCGCGGCGCACCGGGTGGCGGGCGCTCTACGACCTCACCGACGACTGGATGGCCGCCGACCGGCCCGCCGCCGAGATGCGCCGTATCGGCGAGGGCGAGGCGTGGCTGCTCGCCCACGCCGCCGCTGTGGTGGCCTGCTCCCCTGAGCTGGTGCGGCGCAAGAGCCCCCAGCGCCCCGACATCTCCCTGGTGCGCAACGGGGTCGACGTCGACGCCTACCGTGCCCCGCAGCCGCGCCCGGCGGACCTACCGTCCGGACCCGTCGCGCTCTACCTCGGCACCCTGCACCGCGACCGCCTCGACGTGGCGCTGTGCGTGCGGACCGCGGTCGCGCTGAGCGCCGGCGACCGAGCCGGAGACCAGGGCGACGATCCGGGCAGCGCCGGCCCGAGCACCGCAGGAACCAGTGCGGCGAGTGCCGGCGACCAGGGCAACGCGGGCCCGAGCACCGCAGGCCGGAGCGCGGCAGCACCCGTCTCCGCGGGCACCGTCGTCCTCGTGGGCCCGAATGCGCTCGACGAGGCCGACACCGCCCGGCTCCGCGACGCCGGCGTGGTGGTGCTCGGCGCCCGCCCGCGCGAGGCGGTGATCGGCTATCTGCAGAACGCCGATGCGCTGCTGGTCCCGCACGTCGTGACCGCCTTCACCGAGAGCCTGGATCCGCTCAAGCTCTACGAGTACCAGGCCGTGGGGCGTCCGGTCGTGTCCACGCCGGTGGCGGGATTCCGCGATGCGGACGACCCGCTGATCCGGATCGCGGACGCCGAGGACTTCCCTGAGGCCGCGCGGCAGACGTTGGCCGAGGCCGACGACCCGTCGCGGACGGCCGACGAATCGCCTGCGACACGGCCTGATCCGGATCCGGCCCTCTCCGCCGACTGGTCGCTGCGGGTTGCCGAGATGCAGGCCGTGCTGACCGCGGCCTCCGGGTCATGAGCGCCTCGCGCCGGGTCCCCGCCGCTCGGGACGAACGGTGGGTCGCACCGCAAAGGCTCGCGGGGAGCGCCGACGCGCAAGCCGTCGCCCTCACCGCCGCCCTGTGCGTCGCGACCGCGGCCCTCGGCACGATCGCCGCGTTCGCCGTGCCCGCGGGCCTGCCCTACGACGAGCCCGCGCACTGGGCGAACGCCGTCTCCGTCGCGGAGCACGGAACCCTCCCCGTGCTCGGCGAACCGGGCGCGACCTACGAGGGGCAGCAGGCGCCGCTCTTCTATCTCGCCGCGGCCGGGATCATCCGCCTGCTCGGATCCGGCGAGACCGGCTTCCTCGGCGTGCGGCTGCTCGGCGTGCTGGGCGCGGTCCTGCTCGCCTGGCTGGTCGCCCGGATCCTGCTCCGTACGATTCCCGGGCAGGCCGCGGCCGTCGTGAGCGGTACGGCGTTCGTGGCGCTGAACCCGATGCTGATCGTGATGTCGGCCTCGGTGCAGAACGACACCTGGTCGCTCGTGGCCGGGTTCGCGGCCGTCCTCGTCGCACTCGGCGGTCCCGGCGCGAGGCCCTGGCTGCGGGGGCTGATGATCGGTGCGCTCTGCGCGGTGGCGATCATGGTGAAGATCAGCATCGCCCCGCTGGTGATCGGACTGCTCCTCGTGCTGCTCGTCCGCCGCCGCTGGCGCGAAGCCCTGGTCGCGTCGATCGTCGTCGTGGCGGGCTGCGCCTGGTGGGTGCTGCGCAATCTCGCGCTCTACGGCGATCTCACCGGTCAGGCCGGCGTGGACGCAGCCGGCTACCACTTCCAGTCCGGCACGACCTCGCCGTTCGCGCTCGCCCGCGAGGTGCTCACCTACCTGAGCCTGCCGGACGAGTACCTCCGCAACGTGTTCACGGCCCCCGGGTGGGTCGATGCGCTCGCCGTACTGGCGGGAGCGGTGCTCCTGGTCGGCGCGGTCGCTCTGCTCACCGTCGCCCGCGACCGCGTGCGACCGGTGCCCCTCGCGCTGCTCCTGGTCACCGGTGTCGCGAGCGTCGCCGCCTGGCTGCTGCAGGTCGGGCTGGGCTGGCACGTCGCGTTCCGCACCGCGTACGGCGTGCTGCCCCTGGCCGCGCTGGCGTTCGGATCCGCGACGCTGTGGTTCCGCGGGCGGCGCACGGGATGGGTCCTGTGCGCGGTGCTCGTGCTGGCCCTGCTGGTGCTGTGCGCATGGACGGGCGTGCAAGTCGCCGCCGTCGGCGACCGTGTGATGCTGCGGCTCTGACCCGCGCGGTGTCAGGACAGGTGCCGACCGCCCTCACCCGGCTGTCGCGGAACCCGCGGACGGGTCCGTCGGCGGGCGCTGCCCGTGCAGGGCCTCGTACACGTCGCCGACGAAGGCCTCGACGGCGAGGTCGCCGGTGACCGGTCCTCCCGCGAGCAGGCCATCGGCGCCGAGCAGCACGGCCGACGGCGTGGCCCATTCCTCGATCGAGCCCGCGACGTAGTCGCCGAGGTCGTGCAGCGACTGCGGCTCCTCGAGCTCGGCCCAGCGGCTCGATGTCGGTTCCACCAGCAGCAACCGCACGTCGACCTCGGGCAGCAGAGCGCGGTAGTGCGCCCGCCGATCCCGGATCATCTCGCACGGTCCGCACATCGACGACAGCGCGAGCAGCAGGAGCGGCTTCTTCGTCGCGAGCGCACGCAGATTCACCTCGGTGCCGTCCGCGAACGTCACGGGCACCGCCGGCGTGCGGCGCCGCACGTACTCGACCTCGTCACCGCTCGCGGATCCGCCCGGCGCGTCCGGCGAGCCGTCGTGCGAAGCCGCCGCGGAACCACGCACCACCGGCACGCCGGGCGCCGCCGCCGGCACCCGGCGCTCGGGCGCCCGCCACAGCACGAGCGCGGTCGTGACCACGGCGATCGCCGCCGCGAGCAGCCAGGGCAGGTGTGCGATCCCCGCAGCCAGCGCGCCGCCCAGGAGCGGAGTGCTCGCCGCGCCGACCGTGGCGCCGGCGGCGAGCACCGTCAGCCAGGCGTTGCGCACCACGGTCGTGCCGGTCACCGGCGCGGGGGCCCCGAAGCAGGTGCAGGATGCTCCCCCGCCAGAGGCCGCGCGCGCGACCAGCGCGGTGTAGCCGAGCATCAGCACCACGGCGACGACGCCGACGACGACGCCGAGCCATCCGCCGAGCGCGGCCACGGCGATGCCGAGAGCACCTTCCGCCCATGGGTGCAGCCGCAACAGCGCGGTGCGCCGCAATGCCGGGGGCACGCCGAGTGCCTCCCATTCGCGCAAGTCGCCGGGCGTGCGCAGCTTCGCCACGGCGCTGGCCAGGAGCACCCCGGCGAGCAGCAGAGGCAGCGTGACGGCGAAGGGAACGGGCATGGTGCGATGCTATCCAGCGGGCGGCCAGTCCGGGATACGAGGAAGGCCCCGCCGGAGCAGGGCCTTCGTCAGAGATCCACCGGGCGTCACTGCGCCGCGATGTAGCCCTTCTCGGTGGAGTTGAAGGTCGAGCACGAGTTGCCGTTGATCGGCGGAGCCGACGGGATGGTCGCGTTCGCCACCATGGGCGCGCCGCCGTTGACCGTGTAGGTGATGCTCAGCGCGCCGTTCGAGCTGTTCGGCGCGTTCTGCGTCAGCAGGGCGGCGGTGTACGTCGTGTGCGGCGGCACCGTGAACGGGTTGCCCTGGCTCGAGCCGTCGTTGAGGTTCACCACGCGGATGCCGCCCAAGCTGTTGCCGTCCAGCGTCGCGGAGGTCACGTTGACGGTGATCGTCGCGCCGGTCGGGTTCGCGATCACAAGCCGGAACGCGTAGCCCTTGTAGATGGAATTGGAGTTACCCGGGAGCTTGCAGCCCGTGCCCGACAGCGTGATCGGACACGGATTCTCCGGATTGAAGTCGTTACAGGCGCTCGCGGCCACGATCGGCACGGTCGCGGCGACAGCCACGGCGGGCACGACCCAGGCCATGGCTTTGGTCACAGTGCGGCGGCTGATGCCGGCCGACTCGTCGTTCTCAGACATATGCGTTTCCCCAGTCGAATGCAAGACGTTATGCGACCCCAGATGACGGCATAACGCGGACAAGACCGATGTTAGCGTATGACCCAATATTCCGATACGGGATTTGCGATGATTTCGCGGGAGGACACGCGCAATGGCACGGGATGCAGCCCGCACGACGACGCCGCGGGCGCTGCTGCCGCAACTCGGCACCCTGCTCCGCGTCACGGGCGCCCGTCCGCGCCAGTGGATCCTGACCACGGTGGCCGCCTCGGTCGTGCTCGCACTGCTCGACATGGCGGGCGTCGCCGCGATGCTGCCCCTCATGAGCCTGATCACCACCGGGAAGCCTCAGGGCTCCGTCCTGGAGTTGGTCGCCGCGACGGCGGGAAGCTCGGAGCTGTCCGTGCTGATCCCGCTCCTGGGCGGCTTCATCGCGCTCGTGTTCCTGATCAAGACCGCGGGGTCGCTGCTGTTCCGATGGTGGCTGCTGGGCCGCACGACGCGGATCACCGCGCTCGCCGCGACCGAGCTCATGAAGCGCTACGTGCAGGCGCCGTATGCGGCGCATCGGGCACGCACGCTCAGCGTCGTCTATCGCAACATCAACGACGCGACCAATCAGGCGGCGAGCGTGCTCATGGCCGTGGTCACGATGTGCTCGGATGTGCTCGTGCTGGTCGCGATCATGGCCGTGCTCGCCCTCGCCGCACCCGGTGCCACGCTGTTCACCATCGTGCTGTTCGGCGGCATCGTCGGCGGGGTGCAGTTCGCCCTGCGCCAGCGCCAACTGCGCATCGGCGAGACGATCGCGCAGTCGGGCCTGGAGGCCTGGCAGGCGCTCATGCCCGGACTCGAGGGCTTCCGCGAGACCCGGCTGAGCTCGCGGGGCTCGGCCTTCGTCCGAGACTTCCGCGAGTCCCGGCTGCGCAGCGCCCGCGCCGGTCGTGAGCTGAGCTTCATGAGCGACGTGCCGCGCCACATCCTCGAGATCGCGTTCATCATCGCGATCGTGGGCATCTCGGTCCTCATGTTCGCGGTCGGATCCGCGGCGCAGGTGATCCCGGTGCTGGGACTGTTCGCGACGGCCGCGCTGCGCGCCCTGCCGACACTGACCAGAGTCTCGGCGAACCTCGCGACGACCCGGGTCGGCGGTGTGGGGCTGAACATCATGGTCGATGCGCTGGCCGAGCTGGATCCGACCGAGCTGTACGACGAGCAGCCGCGCAGCGACGAGCCGTATCGCGGCGACATCGTGCTCGACGACGTCACATTCCGGTATCCGGACTCGGATGCGACGGTGCTGAACGGGCTCTCGCTCACCATCGGGGAGAACCGCACGGTCGCGTTCACCGGCGGCAGCGGCGCGGGCAAGACCACCGTGGTCGACCTGATCCTCGGGCTGTTCTCGCCCACGTCCGGCGTCGTGCGCTGCGGCGGTCGTTCCATCTCCGACGACCCGGCCACGTGGTACTCGGAGATCGGCGTCGTGCCTCAGGACGTGTACCTGCTCAGCGGGACGATCGCGCGCAACGTCGCCTTCGGCGTGGATCCCGCCGACATCGACCGGGACCGCGTGCTCACCGCTCTCGCGCAGGCGCAGCTCAGTGACCTCGTGACGGATCTGCCGGACGGCATCGACACCATCGTCGGAGAGCGCGGCACCCGCCTCTCCGGAGGTCAGCGCCAGCGCGTCGGCCTGGCGCGCGCCCTGTACCTGCGCCCGCGGGTGCTCGTGCTCGACGAGGCGACCAGCGCACTCGACAACGCCACCGAGCACGAGATCGCGCAGACGCTGCAGTCCTTGCAGGGCACCATGACCATCATCATCGTCGCGCACCGGCTCTCGACGGTCCGGAGCGTTGATCACCTGGTGCACCTGCGCGACGGCGGCATCGCCGCACAGGGCACGTTCGACGAGGTGCGGGAGCAGGATCCCGAGTTCGCACGCCTCGTCCAGCTCGGCCGGTTGGAGTGACACGGCCCCGACCCTGAGCGCCTCCGCTCAGCGCGAGGTGACGGCGTGCGCCGGAGCTTCCGGCACGAATTGCCGCTGCGCGAGCGCGCGTACGTGCGGCAGCCGCGCCTCGATCCGCTCGCGCAGCGTCGTGTCGGCGAACAGGTCGGCGAGCGCGCTTCCGGCCTCGCCGCCGATGCCCGGCACTGGGTCGAGGGCGTAGCGCTCCAGATCGAACATCCGCGCCAGGCCCTCGACCTTGCCGCGCGTGCGCAGCACGACGACCGGGGTACCCTCCGTCAGAGCGAGGATCGACAGGTGCATGCGGCCGGTGACGACCGCCGACGCGCGCGCCGTGAGCCAGCGCACCTCGGCGGGGCGCAGCGCCCTCTCCACCAGCAGCACTCTGTCTGGCCGAGCGGCCGCCTCCCCCGCGCGCCGGCACACCGCCAGGTCGTCGTCGCCGTCGCGCAGGCAGTGCGGGAGCAGCACCACGCGCATGCCATCCGCCGTCAGCCGATCGATGAGCGCGACGAACTCGGGCACGAGGTCCGTCCTGCGTTCGATGAGGCCGCTGAGATTGACGATGACGACCGGATCCGGAAGCCGCGTCACCCAGGCCGAGATGTCCGCCGGCTCCCGCTCGCCGTCGGCCGTGAACACGAGGTCGGCGGACTCGATTGCCGGGATCCCCGCGCGGCCCAGACGCTCGGCCGAGATCGGGTCGCGCACGAACAGCTGCGCCTTGCACGCTGCTCGTGCCAGCGCTCGGGATGCGGCGGCGTCGACGTGCTCGCCCCAGCTGAAGCCCAGCACGCGAGCGCCGGCGCCGAGCAGGTGCGCCAGCCGGAGCATCTCGGCGCGGGTCACCGCCTCCGCGCGGTTGTATCCGCCGTCCATGATGTCGGCCCCGATCACGGCGAACGACCGTGCGGCCCGAAGCTCGTCGGCGAGCGCACGGACCTCGCCCCAGCGTCCGCGCAGGGTGCCGCCGCTGAGCAGCGGCGCGCTCAGCACCCGTACCCGGGCTTGGTCCTCATCGGGGACGATGTAGGCGCCGGCGTCGCGCATCACAGCCAGGACCTCGCCCGGAGTGTTCACGAGATACGCCTCGAACATCGCCTGATCCCCGATGTTGCCGCCGCCCGCCGGGAGCATGACGGCGGCCAGCTCGCGCGGAGCGGGACTCGGACCGGGCCGGGAGGCGCTGCGCCGAAGGTGCACCAGGACGCGCGTCCGCTCCACCGCATGGGCCAAGCGCAGTCCGGTGTCGGAGAGAAGCGCCCGCCGGGCGCGCGCATACAGCCCGCGCCGGAGCCGCGTTCCGCGCGTCACGCCCGCGGCGGTGGGCGATGTCACGCGGGCGTCGGTGGGCACCGGCTCGCCAGCCTCCGTGATCGGCATGGGTCCTCCGCCGCGATGCTATTGCCTGTGACCGCGCGATGATATACCTGGGTCGTGGTTCACCCGACCCCGTCGTCTCGCGACGGATCCGGCCTCCGGGCATGAGGATCGTCAGCTTCTCCCTCGTCGTGCCCTATCCGGGCATTCCGCATGCGGGAGGCGAGTACTACCGGCGCCATCTCGGCGCTCTGAGCGCTCTCGGCCACGAAGTCACCGTCGTCGCCCCCGATACCGAGCTCAATCGGATCGGCCTCGCGCGCACCCAGGATCCCGGCCGCGTCGTCCTGGTCGCGGGTGACGACTCCCCCGGGATGAAGGTCCTCGATCGTCTCGCGGCGATCGTGGTGCCGCACTGGCTCGCGCCCAGCCGCCGCAGGGCGCTGCGGCGCAGCCCCGTCGTGCGCGAGGCGCTGCGACGGGCGGAGTTCGTGGAGGCGCAGTGGGAGGAGACGGCGTTCCTGCTGCGCGGTGCGGCAAGGTCTCGACCGACCGCGCTGGTCGCCCACGATGTGCCGCTGCAGCGCGAACTGAGATGGCTGCGGTCCGCCCGTGCGCAGAGCGCCACCAGGAAGGTCGTGTGGCGGTCGTGGCGTGCGCTCGTGGTCGCTGTCACGCAGCCGGCGTCGTTCCGCAGTGCCGATGTCGTGATCGTGCTGAGCGACAAGGACGCCCGCCAGGTGCGTGGGGCCGGCCGCCATCCCCGCGTGGTCGCGATCGACCCGCCGCTGTGGGATCCGGCCGAGCATCCGGTCCCCTCCGTCGGCGGATCGGCTGCATCGCCCGGTGGAGAGGCCGCATCGCCTGGTGGATCGGCCGTGCCGCTTGTCGGATCGGCCGCACCGGGCAGCGACTCGGCCCCGCTGCTTGGCGGATCGTCCACGCCGAGCGGCGGAGCGACCGTGCCGCGTGGCGGACCTGCGGTGTTCGTCGCGGCGTTCGACCGGCGCGAGAACGTGGAGGCGGCCGTCTGGCTGCTGGACGAGGTGTGGCCCTCCGTGCGCGCAGTGCTGCCCGAGGCCGCGCTGTCGCTCGTCGGCGTCCATCCCCCGGAGTCGCTGTACGCCCGCGCCGCGCTGACCTCGGGAGTGACCGTCACGGGCTATGTGGACGACCTCGACGAGGTGTACCGCACAGCCTCGGCTGCGCTCGTCCCGCTGCATTCGGGAGCGGGCGTGAAGTTCAAGACGATCGACGCACTGCTGCGCGGCCTCCCGGTCGTCACCACCAGGGTCGGCGCGGAAGGGATCACGAACGACGACGGCCGGTTCCCGTTCCCGGTGACCGACGATCCGCGCGAGTTCGCCGCAGCAGTGGTCGCCACGCTCGGAGCTTCGTCAGCACAGGATCCCGCGCTGACCGAATGGGCACGCTCGAAATACGGCGCGGACCGCTACGCGCGCCAGCTGGCCGAGCTGATCGCTGGGCTGGGCGCGCACTCCCCGCACTGACCTCACCCTGCGGCGAAGACGCGGTCCTCCGGGCACACGCCTCCTCTCCCCAGCCCGCATCGAGCGAGCGCAGCGGGCGCCCGAGCCGTCGTCACCTCGGGTCGTTGAGCGAGGAGCGCGCAGCGCGACCGAGACGACACGCGCGCGCTCTCGCGGCGGCTCACGCGATGAGTTCGGTGCGGGCACGTCCTCCGAGGCGGGGTGGTGCGTCGATGCCGGGTGGGGGCAGGAACCAGACGTTGGCGTGGGTGCCGGTGCCGTCGATGCGGATGCCCCAGTGGTTGTCGTGGATGAGGTGGTGGCAGGTCTCGCACAGCAGGACACCGTTGGTGAGGTCTGTTCTGCCGTGGTCTCGGGTCCACCAGTCGATGTGGTGGGCTTTGGTCATTCCGGGTGGGAGCCCGCAGAACGCGCAGCCGCCGTCGCGTTCCCGGAGGGCGAGTTTCTGGGCTTCGGTGAACAGTCGTTTCTTGCGGCCCCAGTGCAGGATCTCCCCGTCTCGTCCGCAGAGCCAGTCCTGCACGATGCCGCTGCCGGCGATGCGGCGGACGGTGTGGATGCTGATGGGCTGGTCGAGCCCGTCGATGAGCCCGTATCCGGTGCTGTTCGCGAGGTCGGTGGCGTCCACGCGGACGATCACGGTCGCCCCGTTCAGGCTCTTGTTCCGCAGACAAGTCAACGCGTGTTCGGCGAAGTGCGCGAGCGCGTCGGCCTGGATCTGTCCGACGGTGCGCCGGTCCGCGTCCGCGAGGGCCGGGTCACGATCGCGGCGGGCGGCGAACTGCGCGGACACGTATCCTTCGATCGCGGTCTTCACGGACGCTGCCCGTTCCGGGTCCAGGACCGCGTTCAGGTGCAGCATCCCGTCCCGTTCGAACATGCTCAGCGATGCCCGCGCCCGCAGCTCGTCTTCGCGGGGTGCGACACCATCCGGGTCCAGATACGCCTCCAACCGGGTCATCGCCCGGCGGATCTCGTCCAGCGATAGGCCCGGTGTGAGACCGACCAGAGCGGTCTCAGCCTCGGATGCCCTCGCGCGCCCGACTTTCACGATCATCCGGTCGAGGAATGTCACGAGCATGCCCGCTGCGGCGGCGCCGATCCGCCCCGCAGCCAGCGCTTCCCGGATGGCGGGGAACTTCGCCGGCAGCGCCTCCCCGAGCAGGTTCGCGCGCGGCGCCGTGGCTTCCCCGACCTTCACCAGCCGGGCCGCATCCCCGGTCGAGGTCCCCGTGGTCGTGGCGATCAACTGCGCCGAGTTCCGATACCCCTGCTGCTTCGCCAGACTGTCCGGCCCGAGCTCTCGCCGCGACTCCCGGGCGATGCCCGCCGCGACCTCGGCATGCACCGCGTCCGCGGTTCGTTTCACCAGCCCGATCGCATCGTTCACGGCCACCAGCTGCGCCCGTGACAGGTCCATACCGGAGGCGGCGTCACCCCACGCATCTACCAGAAGCCGAGTGGCTTCCAGGAGCGGATCAAGGGTGCTGGTCATGCCCCGATCCTACCAAGAATCGAAGCTATGTTCTAGACTTTTCCACAACCAATTCCCGCTCCTGACCTGCGAATTCCCTGGAAGAAGAAGAAGGTCGAGCTTCGATAGTCGGGGCGTCGCGCATGGGGTCGGTCGAACGAAGGCGAGCGATCCACAGACACCCCGCACCACCACCCGCCATCGCCCCCTCGAGCCCGCTCGATCCACCATCCGACTCAGCCCGCACGACCCGCCAGAGCCGCCGAACTCAGTCCGCACCCCTGCACCGCGAACCCGTCGACGGGCTCCCCCGCCGGCCGCTCTAAGCTGACCCCATGGGCGAGCGCCGCGTCATCCACGCCATCACGCCGGGCGACCATTTCTCCCCTCGCACCGGATCCGCGGTTCCGACCGTAGTGCACCTGCTCGCCGATGCTGCCGTGCGCGCGGGAGACGCCCGGCACGGCGTGATCCTGGACCGCACCACCATGTCCCCTCGCTACGAGGGCGTCGACCTGATCGAGTACGACCGCGCGCCCGGTGTGACGCGCAGCGGTCAGTACCTCGATGCGGCGGTGGGGCGCCTCGGCCTGCAGCGGCCACGGGTCGGGCGGTGGTTCGCCCCGCTCGCGGATGCGGTGCGAGGGCTGCCCGCGGCCGATGTGCTTGCGCACAATGCGCCGATCCTGCCCCGGCTGCTGCGCGGCAGCGGGCACCGGGTGTCGATCTATGCGCACAACCAGCTGTTCCGCACGTATGGGCGCCGCGAGGCGGACCGCATCGTCGGAGAGGCCGCAGCGGTCATCTGCGTGAGTGAGGCGCTGGCCGACGAGACCAGGGGCCTGCTTCCGCGTGCGCAGCGATCGAAGGTGGCGGTCGTGGAGAACCCGGTCGACACCTTCCGGTTCACCCCGCCCGAGCCGCGGACCGCCGACCTCCGCCCGGTCCGTGTGCTGTATGTCGGGCGGATGATCCCCTCGAAGGGCCCCGCCGTGCTGGCCAGGGCGGCGCAGGCGTTCGGGCCGGACGAGGCCGAGTTCGTGTTCGTGGGCAGTCACGAGTTCGATCCGAACGCGCCTGCCACCGCGTACGAACGGGAGGTGCGCGAGCTCGCCAGGGCGAGTCGCGCCACCGCGACCTTCCTGCCGTTCGCCGACCGGGATGCGCTCCCCGCCCTCTACCGCGACGCCGATGTGCTCGTGGTGCCCTCAGTGTGGGCCGAACCCAGCGGACTGATCCTCGGCGAGGGTATGGCGAGCGGCCTGCCGATCGTCGCGTCCCGCACCGGCGGCATCCCGAGCGTGGTCGGCGACGTAGCCGTGCTCGTGCCGCCGAACGACCCCGACGCCCTGGCCGCCGCCCTTCGCGACCTCATCGCGGATCCCGCGGAGAGGATCCGGCGCAGCGAGGCAGGCTTGCGCCGGGCAAGACAGCGGGATCCGGAGTGGGCGTGGACGCAGCTGCGCGCGCTGCTCGATCGGCTCTGATCCCGTGCCGCAGCCCAGCGGCTCAGCGGCGCTGAACGGGATCAGTGCCCACAGGAGCCCATCGCTGCCAGCGACCAGGCAGCGCTGATCCGTTCAGCGGCCCCGCGGCTGTGATCCCACTCAGCGACCCCAGCGCCGCAGCGGGCGCACCAGGGCGAGGTGCGCGACCGCGTCCAGCTGACGCCGGAGCGCGACGCTCACACGTCTAGCGCGCAGTTCACGGCGAGCGGCCGCCGACTTGATCCGGAATTTGTGCCGCTGCATGCCTCGCCAGGCCGCCCGCAACACCTGCCGGTCGGCCGTGGAGTTGTCCGGGGAGTAGTACGTGCGCGCCCACACCGCCCGGCTCTCGCGCACGTTCAGCGCAGCGTTGCCCGATGCGTTGGCGCCGTGGCGGCGGTATCCGACCAGGATCTCGTCGAGGGGCACGATCGGACCGCGCCGGGACAGGCGGACCAATGCGTCCCAGTCGTCGGCGACCCGGTACGACGGGTCGAATCCGCCGATCGCGTCGACCGCCTCGCGGCGCAGCAGGATCCCGCTCGGCGGGTAGAGGTGGTTGGCGAGGAACAGCTCGGGCAGCGTGGCATCCACGTCGGGCGCGAGCGGCACCACTCGCCCTCCGCGCACCGCCTGGCGGTCCCGCATGAAGCGGGCGAACTCCCCTTCTCCGAGCGGGGCGGAGTCGGCGTCGATCCAGTCCGCGACCGCATACGTGCCGACTGCGTCGGGTCGCCGGGCGAGCACGCGCAGCAGCCGCTCGTACAGGTCGGGGGCCACGAGGTCGTCGTGATCCATGAAGACCACGTAGGCGACGTCGGCACCGAGCAGCGCGAGACCGGCGTTGCGGGTGCGGGCGATGCCCTCGTTGCTCTTCTGCACGAGCGTCAGTCGCGGATCGTGGAGCATCGGGCGGACGATCTCGGCGCCGTCGTCGGAGGATCCGTCGTCGAGCACGACGACCTGCAGCGCGGTATGGGTCTGCGTCAGCACCGACCGCAGCGTCTCGGTGATGTGGCGGGCGCCGTTGTAGAGCGGGATGATGACCCCGATCGTCGCCTCGTCGTCTCGCCCTGCGGTCACGTGCGCTCCTGTGTCGGTCACCCACGACTCGGATGTGCCACCTCGACTCGATGATAGCCAGCGCGATCCACGGGTGCGCGTTCGGCCATGGGGGCCGGCGGGATCCGCGCGATGTTCGTCCGATGGCGGCAGCCGGCGCGACGCGCGCCGCCGCCTGCTTATGGGACGAGCCGGATCCGCGCGGACCTCCCGTAGCGCGGGACGAGCCGGATCCGGCGCGGGCATACTGGAACCGCACACGGACAGGAGGCGAGATGGCGCGAGCCCGAGCCCCGCATGGATCGGTCGGTCGCCGGGCGACGCACGCCCCGGCGGCATCCGCGCCGCCGGTGCAGGGCGCCGTCCTCTGGCTGAGCGTCGAGGTGCCCGACCGGTTCGGACAGGGCGGGCAGCGCCGGCAGTACCACCAGATCGCCGCCCTGCGCGAGCTCGGCCGCCGGATCGTCGTGGTCAGCCCCGCCGGGCCTCAGGACGACTCCTCGATCGCGGCGCTCACCGAGGTCGTCCGGCCACGGCTGCACCTGAAGGGGAAGGCCGTGCCCGGCGCGGCCCGACGACTCGCGCGCCTCGTGCGCAGTCCCCGCTGGGAGGCGATCGTCCTGTCGCACCAGGACTCGGTCTGGCTGCTGCCGGAGGGCGTCGGCGCCCCCGTGCTGCTCGACGTGCACAACGCGATGAGCGCCTGGCTCCTCTCCCGCGGCCTCCCCGAGCAGGCCGCGCAGCATCGGCGGCTGGAGGAGCGGGCGATCGCGCGCGCGGACGGCGTGAGCACATGCTCCGATACGGAGCGGATCCGGCTGATCGAGCAGCACCCGGACGCGGCGTCCCGCACCTTCGCCGCTCCCCTCGGCATCGACCCCGAGGAGTGGCCCGAGCGGGAGTCCTCCCGCAGTGCTCCGCTGGTCGCGCTGTTCGGGGGCTGGGGATGGGAGCCGAACCGGCGCGGCCTGGACTGGTTCCTCGGCGAGGTCTGGCCGCGGCTCGCCGCGCTGGCTCCCGATGCGCAGTGCCGGATCGCCGGCACCGGGCTGGACGCCGCGGTGGCCCTGCCCTCGGGCGTGGAGTTCGTCGGAAAGGTGCCGAGCCTCGTCGACTTCGCGGCGGAGGCCACGGTCGTCGCGGTGCCCGTGATCGACGGCGTCGGCGCGGCCATGAAGTTCGCAGAGGCGCTGGCCACGGGCGCGGCGGTGATCGCGACGCCCGATGCCGCGAGCGCCTTCCCCGACTCGCATGCGCAGGTCTCGGCGGATCCGGAGGCATGGGCGGGGTGGATAGCGGAGCGTCTCGCGCGCCGGGGCACGGACCCCACGCCGGCCCCTGAGCGGGCGCAGGTGCTCGAGGAACGGACTTGGGCGGAGTGCGTCGCCCCGATCGAGGACTGGCTGCGGACGCACGCCCGGGCGGTGCGCGGCGAGGAGCCCGGCGCACTGCCCGGCTCCGCCTCGGCTTCCACCCCTGACGGCGGATCCGGCGACCCGGCACCCGGCGCGGAGCCCGGCTCCGCCCCTGGCGGTGACCACGCCGTCCCGGCTCCCGGACAGGAGCCGACATGACGCACCCTCGGCTGTCCTTGGCGACCATCGCGACCGAGGTGCCGATGGGCGCCCAGGCCTATCAGCAGCAGATCGGCGAGCGCGCGCAGGCGGCGTTGGCGCAGACCTCGTCCGAGCCGTGGACGGTGCGCCCCCTCGTGTTCCGCTCGCTGCGCTCTCCCCTCGCAGGCAACCGTCGCCTTCCCCTCGGACGCGTGGCGCAGGCGTCGGAGGCCGCGCGCGCTGCGCTGGGCCGCGCGCTGTACGCCGGCGACACCGTGTCGCACCGGATGGCGCTGGAGCTGCCGCCCTCCCCGCATGCCGACGTGATCACCCTGCACGACGTGGTGTCCTGGCGCTTCCCCGACGAATCGGCGCCCGTCGCCGCGGCCGCAGCCGAGGCTCGGCGGGCCGCCGCTGTGATCTGCGTGTCGGCGTTCACCGCCTCCGAGGCGGTGGACTTCCTCGGCGTGACGGATCCGCACGTCGTCCCGAACGGAGTGGATCCGCGTTACTTCGACGCCGCGCCCCTGTCCGCCGAGGCGCGTGCGGCTCTCGGCCTCGACCGGCCGTACGTGTTGCACGCGGGCGGCGCGGCACGGCGCAAGAACCTCGACGCGCTGGCCGCCGCCTGGCCGCGGATCCATCGCGAACGCCCCGACCTGCTGCTGGCCCTCGCCGGTCCGCCGCACCCCCGCCGCACCGAGCTGTTCTCCGGCATGCCAGGGGTGCGCCTGCTCGGACGTCTGCCGGACGAGCTCATGCCGGGCCTCGTCGCCGCAGCCCGGACCGTGGTCGTGCCCTCGCTCTACGAGGGCTTCGGGCTGCCCGTGCTCGAGGCGATGGCGGCGCGCGTGCCCGTGGTCGCGGCGAACACGAGCAGCCTGCCCGAGGTGGCGGGTGGAGCGGCACTCATCGTCGAGCCCACCGCCGACGGCGTGGCCGACGGGGTGCTGGCCGCGACCTCGGACGACCGCGCCGTCGACGGGCTGATCGCGGCCGGCCGCGCCCGCGCGGCGGAGTTCACCTGGGAGCGCTCCGCACAGGGGCACGCGAAAGTCTGGGCTGCCCTGCGGTGATCTGCGCGCGGTGACAGCGCGCTCCAGCCGGATCCGCCTGAGAGTTCTCCCGCTCCGCCCTGCCCTGCCCTGCCCCTGCCCTGCCCTGCCCTGCCCTGCTCACTGGTCGCAAATTGCGGTCCCGACGCCCAAATAACCGCAATCTGCGACCAGCGAACACTCACGGGCGCCACACACCGGAACACAGCCCCGCTCAGTGGTCGCGAAATGCGGCTCTGCCGCCCGAATAGCCGAAATCTGCGACCAGCGAACGCCGGCGGGGGCACGCCAGCCAGCGAACGCCGGCGAGGGCACACCAGCCAGCGAGCGCCATCGATCGCACCCGGCGCCCCGCAGAGGCATGCCCGCAGCGCCGCACCCCGAAAGGCCCGCCTCACAGGGTCAGCCCCGCAGCAAGCCCGCCGGATACCGCGGCAGCGAGCCCAGCACCTCGGGAAGGCGCCGCAGCGCCGACTCCAGCCCGTCGCACAGCTCCGCCACCCGGCCCGCGTCCGCACGGCTCGCGCGGCGCACCACGTCGTCGGGCGTGCGCACGTCGTCGAAGTGCGCGAAGCGGCTGCGCCCGGGGGTGACCGCGGCCTCGTAGTCGCGAAACTTGAAGTCGCCGCCGATGAGGGCGGGCTCGCGCGTGGTCCAGACCGCCGGGATGCCGTACGCATCGGCCGTGACCAGCCCGTGCAGCGACGTCGTCAGCACCGCGCCCGCCGAGGCGATCTCCCGCACGACGGGGGGCGCGGCGCGGTGCACGTTGACGGCACGCACGCCGTCCAGCCCGGCCAGCGCGCGCAACTCCGCATCGCCGCGATGGTGCCCGTGCGCGACGAGCGCGACGCGTCCATCGGATCCGGGACGCCTCAGGTGACGTGCGACCAGCAGTCCCGGATCCCCGTACGCGACCTCGCCGGATCCGATCCGCTCCGCGGTGAGCGGACCGCGCACGGCGAGCACTCGAGCCTCCGGCAGCGGTCGCTCGGTGTCATCGATCGATCCGGTGCCCCAGATCGCGCCGTCGAAGTCGGCGGGCAGGAACTGGATGAGACTGCCGACGCCGACGAGCCGCGCCCGGTCGGGTTCGCGATGCAGCGGCACGATGCCGTACCGCGGCAGCAGCAGCGGCGTCAGGGCGTCGCCGAAATTCGGATGACCGTCCCACCAGAACGCCGGGACCAGGACGCCGTGGGTGCCGACCGTCGGCGCGGCCCCCACCAGTCGGCGCGCCTGTCGCAGGCGACGCCGCAGCGGGCCCTCGTACCGCCACACCTCGGTCACCCCACGGCCTCCGCCTGCGCGTAGACCTGCAGATACCGCTCGACCACGCGCTCCCAGGTGAACTCGGCGACCCGGCCGGCGCCCGCCGTCGCCAGCTTCTCGCGCAGCGACGGATCCGCGAGCACACGCGAGATCGCCGCCGCCAGCTCGTCCACGTCCTCCGGATCGACGAGGATGCCGTCCTCTCCGTCGTGCACGAACTCCCCCGCACCGCCGCGGTTCGTCATCACCAGTGCGGTCGCCGCCCGCCACGCCTCGAGCGCGGCGATGCCGAACGCCTCGGAGCGGCTCGGCACCACGAGCGCCTCGGATCCGGCCAGCACCGTCGCGACCTGGGCGGGCGAGCACCAGCCGAGGAAGTCGACGACGCCCTCGAGGCCGCGGGCGGCGACCTGCTCCTGCAGCGCCGCCCGTTCGGGACCGTCGCCCGCGATCACGAGCCGCGGCTCCGTACGGGCCGGATCCGCCGCACCTTTCGGATCCGCCTCAAGTGCCGGATCCACCTCCAATGCCGGTTCCGCCCCCTCCCGCACCCGCGCGAACGCATCGAGGAGGAGGTCGAAACCCTTCATCCGGCCGAGCCGTCCGACCGCGGCGAGGTACGGACCGTGCGGGAGCCTGTCGCGGATCCCGTCGTCCTGTGGCACGTCGAGCGCGACCCCGTTCGGGACGACCACCCCGCCGTTCAGCCCGAACCGGGCGCGCAGGTCGCGCAGCACGTACTCCGAGGGTGCGGTGACCGCCGCGGCTCGGGCCAGCGCGTCGCGAAGGCCGCGCCGCAGCAGCGCGGACTGGGCGAACACGTTGTCGTCATCGCCTGTGGTCTCGCCGTGCGAGGTGACGACCAGCGGGGTGCGGAACCGACGGTGCAGGGCGAGCGCGTACAGTCCGTTCGGGCCGAAGCAGTGCACGTGCAGCTCGTCGGGCCGGAACCGGCGGTGCGCACGCGTCCACTGCGACCAGGCGCCGGGCGCGCGCCGGGCGAACCGGGCGAGCGAGGCCGCGTGCCGGGCCGGCAGCGGCGTCGGCAGGTACCGCACAGGGAACTCGTCAGCGTGGGCGGGCTCCACCCCGGCGTCTCCGGCACGGGCGCCGCGGTCGACGGTCCACACCTCGACCAGGATGTCCTGCGCGGTCAGCGCCCGGGCGACCTCGGCGACGTGCGTCTCGACGCCGCCGACGTGCGGCGCGTACGACGAGGTGATCAGTGCGACGCGCCGCCTGGTCACGACCGTCCGCGCTGGCGGCGCGGTCCGCCGGTGGCGTCGTCGGCGATGAAGTCGCCGAGCAGGGAGTCGAAGTCGCTGACCCCCGGATCCGCGGAGTCGTCCGATTCCTCACGCCCCTCGGCGGGTGCGGCAGCGGTCGTGGCGGCGCGAGCCGCGGATCGTGCGGACGCCGAGGCCCTGCGTGGTTTCGCGATGGGGGTCGCCGTCGTCTCGGGGTCCTCCGGCAGCGGCCCCGCGGCGGATTCCGCCGCGTCCTGGTTCGCCGGCACGATCGGCATCGGCAGGTGGACGGGCGCGGAGGAGATCCCTGTGCGCTTCGGTCCAGCCGGGGTGGCGTCCTCCGGCTCCGCACCACCCGACTTCGCACCGGACTTCGCCCCACCGGATTTGGTACTGCCCGACTTCGGCGCGGGCTCCACCTTCTCCCGGTAGTCGTAGGCGTAGCCCGCCTGCCGTCCGGTCACGGGCACGCGGTTCATCACCACGCCGAGCACGCGACCGCGCGCCTTCTCGAGCGTGTTCAGCGCCTTGTCCACCACCTCGTACGTGGTCTTGCCCGCCGCCACCACGATGAGGGCTCCGTCGGCCTGATTCGTGAGCACGGCGCCGTCGGTGACGGCGAGCACGGGGGGTGCGTCGATGATGACGGTCGCGTGCTTGGTGAGGTCCTTCACGAGCTGGCGCATGCGCTCGGATCCGAGCACCTCGCTCGGGTTCGGCGGGATCGTGCCGGCCGTCAGCACCGCCAGGTTGGGGAAGTCGGGCGCGGTCTGCGCCACGTCGGTGAGCTTGGCCCTGCCCGCGAGCACGTCGGTGAGCCCGGCTCCGGCGACGAGGCCGAGCGTCGAGGCGACCGTCGGGCGGCGCAGATCGCCGTCCACGAGCACCACATTCGTGCCGGCCGCCGCCAGGGTCATCGCGAGATTCGCCGCGACCGTCGACTTGCCCTCCCCGGGCAGCGCGCTCGTCACCACGATCGTGCGCGGCGGGTGGTCCACATCCATGAACTGCAGGTTGGTGCGCAGCGCGCGCAGCGACTCACGCACCGCGAAATCCGTACGCGAGTCGGCGCGCGTCTCGTCCTCGGCGACGATCCGGCGTTCGGCGGCCACGGCGTCGACCTTCGGGATGGTGCCGACGACGGGCACCCCCAGACGCTGCTCCACGTCGTCCGTGCTGCGCACCCGGCGATCCGAGATGGCGCGGATCATCGCGAACGCGATCCCTCCGCCGAGTCCCAGCAGCCCACCGACCAGCAGCGCCGTGGGAACGCTCGGGAAGATCGGCGCCTCCGGCAGCGCCGCGGTCTGGGCGACGTAGATCATGACCGGCGAGGTGCCGGGCTTGCGATCGATGCCGTCCGTGTCATCGATCACCGAGATGAGCCCCTGCATCCAGGCGTCGGCGAGCTCCTGCGCGGCCTTCGGCGACGACGCCGTGGCAGCGACGTTGATGATGTTGGTGTTCTCCGGATTGGTCACCGTGATGCGCTTCACGAGCGCTTCCGGGCTGTCGGAGAGGTGGAGCGTGGCCGCCGCGTTCACGCCGACGTTGCGCCAGCCGGCCATCACCAGGTAGGTCGGCACCTTGGCACGCCCGTAGGTGTCGCCCGACTGCGCGAGCTGCTGCTCCGGGTCCGTCGGCGTCGTCCGGCTCTTCACCAGCCCGCTCACGGAGGCCTCATACACCGGTGTCTGGATCTTGACCCACCCGTAGGCTGCGCCGAGGCCGACGGCGGTCATCAGGATGATCGCGATCCAGTTGCGCCGCAGCGCCCGGAGATAGTCGCGGATGTCCATGTCAGCCCTTCGGGGTGGATGAGTAAGCACGATCATACAAACGGGGATCCCGCGGGCTGCGGGCCTCGATACGACGTTCGGCGGCACGGCGTTCCGCCGGAGTCTGCCTCGCGTCCTTCGGCGGCGCCCAGTACTGTCCCTCGCCCTTCGAGATCGCGAGCGCCTGGGCTCCCAGGCAGAGCCCCGCGACCAGGAACGGGACGGACACCTGGGCGGCGACCCAGAACAGATCGAACTGCGCCGCCGTGATTCGCAGCACGACCGCGCCCAGCGCGATGGCGCCGTAACGGGGGGCCATCCGCCACAGCACGATGATGAAGCCGAGCCACATGATCCCGAACCCGAGCAGCCCGACCACGCCGGCCGAGGCCGCGACCTCGAGCTCGGCTTGCGGCGGCTGGAAGTGCGCCCACGGATGCACGTACCAGTAGCGCAGGCCGTGGCCGAAGATCGGCGACAGCTTCCACAGCGCGTACACCTCGCGCATCCAGTCCAGCCGGGCGTAGGCGGAGTTGAACTGGTTGCCCGACGCGAACTGCTCGATCACGCTCTGCACGATGAGCAGCACGGCGGGGATGGCGAGCAGTGTGATGAAGACGGCATGCCCGGCCGCGCCCCGGCGGATGATCAGGACGAACAGGGCGGCGAGAAGTCCCGCCACGGCCTGCCGCGACTGCGTGAGCAGCAGCGCCGCACCGAAGACGAACACGAGCGCGACGGTCGAGCGGCGGGCGAGCCCGAGCCAGTCCGGTCTCGCGTAGGCCAGGAAGACGCCGAGCGCGAGGGCGCCCCCCGCGGCGTTCTTGTGCATCGGCCACGGCCACACCGGATAGACGGCATCGAACGGTTGGCCCTGCACGGCGTTGATCGCGGCCGTGAGGTAAGTGCCGGCGGCGATCAGCACCAGCATGCCCAGCAGCAGGATCACCGACAGCCGCGCGTATCCCGCACGCCCCAGCCCCCAGCCCAGCACCAGCGCCCCGGAGATCAGCAGCCAGGCGTGGAACCACTCCACCGTGTTCTGCGGGAACGGGTTCACGATCACCGTGAAGACCGTGCTGAACTGGTAGATCGCGTTCAGCCACAGCATCGCCCGCATCGGCGGGCTGAAGTCCCGGCTGCCCAGCAGCACGACGGTACCGAAACCGGCCGCGATCGCCGCATCCGACACCGTCAGATCCGCCCCGCCGACCGCGAGCCGCTCCGTGACGAACGCGACCGGCGCCGCCATCAGCGCGATCGCCAGCGGCGTCGACCAGGTGAGCACGGCGCCGACGACGAGCGCCGCGAGCGCAGCGGCGGTCAGCACGGATCCGGTGGTCGCGTGCTCCAGCAGCAGGTAGGCCGCGATCACCACGCCGACGGCGATGACCACCCAGCGCCAGGTGGCGGCCCATGCTCCGGGGAGGGCGTCACGAAGGCGCGATACGACCTTCGCGCCTGTCCCCATGACCCGCACCTCCGTAGCCGCACATTATCCCACGCACACCCCGCCGGCCCCAGGTCTGCAGGCCCTGAAGCTCCTGAAGAGACCGCCCCCGGAGCAGCCCGCTCGTGCGCGACGCGATCAGGCACGCCGACGTGCGCCGGACTCGCGACGAGAAGAGCCCGGCCACACACTCCTAGAGGCGCGGCTGCTCGCCCCGGCGCACTCCCAGCTCGTCCACCAGATCCCGCATTCGCGCCTCACCCGCGACCGGCGAGAACTCCGCGAACCAGCGCTCGAACAGCGGCCCCCGGTGCGGAGAGATCGCCCCCGTCACCACGTCGGCGATGCGGTCGGCCAGCGCCGCGGCGTCGCCGGCGGGCACGACCTGCGCAGCGCCGCCGACCACCTCGGGCAGCGCGCCCGCATCGCTCACGATCAGCGGAACCCTGGCCGCCATCGCCTCGGCAGCGACCAACCCGAACGACTCCGGGATCACCGACGGCACCACAAGCAGGTCGATCGTGTCGAAGAAGTCGGCGGCGTCGACCCAGCCTGCGCGATGCGTGAGCCGGGCGACCGCGCCGAGCGCGTCCTCCATCACCACGAGGTCCTCCTCGCGCACGGCTTCCGGCTCCCCCGCGAGCACGAGCCGGAAGCGGTCCGGCATGCGCTCCTCGAGCAGGGCGACGGCGGCGGCGAGCACATGCACGCCCTTCTCCAGTCCGAGCTGCCCGAGGAAGCCGATGCGGATCCGTCCGTTCTTGTCGGGATCCGGCTTGGCCCGGCGGATCCGCTCCGTCCAGTTCGGCAGCACGAGCGCATCGGGCACGGCCTCCAGCATCGCCCGCGACGGCACAAGGGTCGCGACGGCGCCGCGACGGGCGAGCGGCGACAGGATCCAGCGGATGCCGGTCGGCTCCTGATGCAGGTGCACCAGTCGCCCGGCGCGACGCACCGTGGCGAGCGACGGCACCAGGCCGTTGCACCAGAGCAGGCCGTCGGGACGCTCGCGGTCCCATCGGCGCAGTGCCCACATCCACAGGTACCGGTTGCTGGCGGCGAGCCCGATCACGGGCACCCTCCGGCGCACGGCCTCGTCCAGCAGGGGCGACGGCGCGGGCACCACCGCGGTGACATCGACGCCGAGCTCGCGCAGCGCCTCTGCCATGCGCAGCAGCATGACCTCCGCCCCGCCGAGGTCGCCGCTGTCCGCGGCGAGGAAGACCCGCTCGAAGCGGGCCGGATCGCGGCGCACGGCCCAGCTCGCGCCTTCGGCGAGCGCCCAGGTCTCGGCGGGCTCGAGCAGCGGCGTGAGGATCGCGCGACCGCGCTCCTCGACCGGCTCGTCGATCCCCGGTGTTCCGACCGTGCGAAGCGGTCGTGCAGCGTCACTCATCGGTGCCTCCCCAAGTGGCACAGAAGATGCCTCCCACAGGCACCGCAGCCTCGGGTGGGCTGCACTCCGCACGATACGTCAGAACGCAGGCGTCCGAAAGCGTCTTCAGCAAAGCCGCAGATGACACGATCATGACGCGACCGCAGCCGGAGCCCATCGCGTCAACGAGCCCGGGGACCCTTGTCGTTTTGGGGGATCCGGATCCATACCGTAAGCTTTCTCTTTGGTGTGCGATCACTGCTGGTCGCACCCGCGAACGTGAGCCCTCCACTGGCGTGTTCACCTCACCCGCTTCCCGGGCCCTTCGACAGGCTCAGGGACCGGGCGGGAGAACCACCCCGGAGTGGGATTCACGAACCTCTCCGTTCGATCAAGAAAGCAGCACTATTGTGACGCGCACTTACACCCCCAAGGCCGGGCAGGTCCAGCGTGACTGGGTCGTCATCGACGCCACCGACGTCGTTCTCGGTCGCCTCGCCTCGCACGCCGCCGCGCTCCTGCGTGGCAAGCACAAGGCCACCTTCGCCAACCACATCGACTCGGGTGACTTCGTCATCATCGTGAACGCCGACAAGGTCGCGCTCACCGGTCAGAAGCTCCAGAAGAAGATCGCCTACCGCCACTCCGGTTACCCGGGCGGGCTCAAGGCTGTCGCCTACTCCGAGCTGCTCGAGAAGAACCCGGTCCGCGCTGTGGAGAAGGCCATCCGCGGCATGCTCCCCAAGAACAGCCTCGGCCGCCAGCAGCTGGCGAAGCTCAAGGTCTACACCGGCTCCGAGCACCCGCACGCCGCTCAGCAGCCCAAGACGTACACCCTCGACCAGGTCGCCCAGTAAGCGCCGTTACGAATAAGGACATACTCGTGGCTGACATCGAAACCACCGAATTCCCGCAGAACTTCTCGACGGAGACCCCTGAGGCCGCTGCCGTCGAGACCGCTCCGCGCCCCGTTCTCAACGTCCCCGGCGCTGCCGTGGGCCGTCGCAAGCAGGCCATCGCCCGCGTGCGCCTCGTCCCCGGCGCCGGCACCATCACGGTGAACGGCCGCACCATCGAGGACTACTTCCCGAACAAGCTGCACCAGCAGCTGATCAACGACCCGTTCACGGTGCTGAACCTCGCGGGCTCGTACGACGTGATCGCCCGTATCTCCGGCGGTGGCCCCTCGGGCCAGGCCGGCGCTCTGCGCCTGGGCATCGCCCGTGCGCTGAACGAGATCGACGCCGAGAACAACCGCCCGACCCTGAAGAAGGCCGGCTTCCTCTCGCGCGACGCTCGCGTCAAGGAGCGCAAGAAGGCCGGTCTCAAGAAGGCCCGCAAGGCGCCTCAGTACTCGAAGCGCTAAACCGTACAGTCCTCTATGGCTCTGTTCGGTACGGACGGGGTGCGGGGGCTGGCCAACGGCCCCCTCACCGCCGATATCGCGCTCACCCTGGCCCAGGCGACAGCTGTCGTCCTGGGCCAGGGCCGTATTGCCGAGGCTCGCAAGGCCGCCGGCAAGCGTCTCACCGCCGTGGTCGCCCGCGACCCCCGCATCTCGGGGCACTTCCTCAGCGCCGCCGTCGAGGCGGGTCTCGCCTCCTCCGGGGTCGATGTGCTCGACGCGGGCACGCTGCCGACCCCGGCCGCGGCGTTCCTCATCGCCGACATCGACGCCGACTTCGGCGTGATGATCTCGGCGTCGCACAACCCGGCGCCCGACAACGGCATCAAGATCTTCGCCCGTGGCGGAGTGAAGCTGCCCGACCTCGTCGAGCAGCGCATCGAAGAGGCGATGGCCGGCGAGAAGCTGCGCCCCACGGGAGCCGACGTCGGCCGCGTGCGCCGCTTCTCCGACGCCGAAGATCGTTACGTGATGCACCTTCTGGCCTCGCTGCCGCACCGGCTCGACGGCCTCCACGTCGTGCTGGACTGCGCGCACGGCGCAGCGTCCGGGGCCTCCCCCGAGGCGTTCCGCAACGCAGGCGCCCGGGTGACCGTGATCGGTGCGGATCCTGACGGGATCAACATCAACGACGGCGTCGGATCCACGCATCTCGACAAGCTCGCGGCCGAGGTCATCCGCGTCGGCGCCGATGTCGGCATCGCGCACGACGGCGACGCCGACCGCTGCCTCGCGGTCGACGCCGACGGGAACATCGTCGACGGCGACCAGATCATGGCGATCCTCGCGGTCGCCATGAAGGACCGCGGCCGCCTGGTCGAGAACACCCTCGTCGCCACCGTCATGAGCAACCTGGGCCTGCACGTCGCGATGCGCGAGCACGGCATCACCGTGCGCCAGACAGCTGTCGGCGACCGCTATGTGCTCGAGGACATGAACGCCGGCGGGTACTCGCTGGGCGGCGAGCAGTCCGGGCACGTCATCATGAGCGACTTCGCCACCACCGGAGACGGCGTGCTCACCGGCCTGCACCTGGTGGCCGAGATGGCCCGCCAGAAGAAGTCGCTGGCCGAGCTCGCCTCGATCATGACCGTGTATCCGCAGAAGCTCGTGAACGTCAAGGGCGTCGACCGCACCCGGACCGACGACGAGCACCTGCAGAAGGCTGTGCAAGCAGTGGAGGCCGAGCTCGGCGACACCGGCCGCGTGCTGCTGCGCCCCTCGGGCACCGAGCAGCTCGTGCGCGTGATGGTAGAGGCCGCCGACGAGGTGTCCGCCCACGAGTACGCGCATCAGCTCGCCGAGGTCGTGCGCGAGCGACTCGCGCTCTGACATCCGCACCATCCAGAACGGCCGCACAGGATTCCTGTGCGGCCGTTCTGTCACAATGAACGTTCTGCCGCGTTGAGGATCCTGGGGGTGAAGGCGTGAGCGATTCCCCGCCGACCGCTGTGCCGTTCTGGCATCGGCTGACCACGTGGGCGCTCGTCTACGGCGCCGTCGTCGCCGTCATCGTCTTCTCCCCGTATCCGTTCCTCTCCGTGTTCGACCCGCTGATCCACAGGATCGGCGCGGTGATCCCGGGACTCACGCTGGTCCGCGCCGAGTTCATCGCGAACATCGCGATGTTCGTACCGTTCGGTATCTTCCTGTCCGTGTTCCTCCCGCGGCGCAGGTATCTCGTACTGCCGATCGGGTTCGTCACCACCGTGACCATCGAGACGGTGCAGGGCCTCTTCCTGATGTCCCGCAGCGACTCCGTGCTCGACATCCTGTCCAACACCGCGGGCGCGGCCATCGGACTCCTCCTCGTCGAGCTGATCGACGCGTCCCGGCGCCGATCCCGCAGAATCACGCGACCCGACGGCACCTGAACGCACATCCGATATTCCGCGGTCTGGATTCTCCGGCGACTCCGGGTTAGCATGAAGCCACGTTCACATCCTTTGGGAGGATGAGGGCGGCGACTCCGCGGCTGATCGACCCGAAAGATCAGCCTTGAGTCGGTGAGCGACGTCGGCTGTGGGAAGCCGGTGCTCTGGGGAGGATGGCGAGCGCCATCCGCCGTTGTGGGAACGGTTCTGGGGAGTTCTGGGGAGTGTTTGAAAAAGTCGATCTTGTAGCGACGTCTCATACCGTCGCGCAGTGGCGTCACTCGTACGCCACACGTCTCGCCATCACGGACACGGTCGTCGTGTTCGCGTCCGTGATGTTCGCACAGGTCGTGAGATTCGGATTCGGTGACTCGCATGTCGTCGGTCTGAATCTTCTCGACACCGAGCTCGGATACTCGATGTTCTCGATCGGGCTCGCTCTCGCCTGGCTGCTGTCTTTGCGGCTGACAGGATCTCGCAATCCGAAGCTCGTCGGAGGCGGCTCGCTGGAGTACAAGCGCGTCATGGACGCCAGCGTGCGACTGTTCGGCGTGCTGGCGATCCTCGCCTTCGGATTCCAGCTGCAGATCGCGCGCGGCTACGTGCTGGTCGCGTTCCCGATCGGACTGGGGCTGTTGTTCCTCGCCCGCTGGCAGTGGCGCCGCTGGCTTCTGAAGCAGCGCACCGCCGGCCGATACGCGCATCACGCGGTGCTGCTCGGCGAGCGCGAGAAGTCTCGGCACGTCGGCGCGTCCATCCTGCGCGAGCCGGGGTTGGGCGTGCGGCTGCTGGGCGCCATCACCGAGAACGGGAGCGATCGGGACCTGCTCCCCGACGTGCCGGTGATCGGCGGGTTCGACCACGCGATCGAGGCGATCCGCGCGTCGGGCGCCGACACCGTCGTCTACAGCGGATCCGATCGGATCAGCCCCGAGGCGCTGCAGGAGCTCGGCTGGGAGCTCGAGGAGGCGAAGATCGAACTGCTGGTCGCCCCCGCCCTCACGGGTGTCGCCGGCCCGCGCCTGCACTCGAACCCGACGCCGGGACTGCCGCTCATCCAGGTCGACTATCCGACGTTCGAGGGCATGAAGTACGTGGCCAAGCGCACGCTCGACATCGTCGCGTCCAGCCTCGCTCTGGTCGTGCTGAGCCCGCTGTTCGCCATCATCGCCCTGCTGGTCCGCCAGGACGGCGGCAGTGCCCTGTTCCGGCAGCAGCGCATCGGCGTCGACGGCCGGCGCTTCGAGATGCTGAAGTTCCGGACCATGGTCGTCGACGCGGAGGACCGGCTGCCGACGCTGCTGGACCACACCGACGGCAACGGCGTGCTCTTCAAGATGCGACACGATCCGCGGGTGACTCCGCTGGGGCGCCTGCTGCGCCGGCACAGCCTCGATGAGCTTCCGCAGCTGGTCAACGTGCTGCGAGGCAACATGTCGCTCGTCGGACCCCGCCCGCCGCTCGCGAGCGAGGTCGAGCACTACGACTACCGGATGCAGCGCCGCTTCCTGGTGCGCCCCGGCCTCACCGGCCTCTGGCAGGTGAACGGCCGCTCCGACCTCTCCTGGGATGACAGCGTGCGACTCGACCTGTTCTACGTCGAGAACTGGTCGCTCACCGGCGACCTGATCATCCTGTGGCGGACCCTGAGGGTGGTGTCGACGGGGGTCGGCGCCTACTGAAGGCCGAGGCGCGCAACGTGTCGGGGTTGATCGTCACCGAGTGGATCGAGCGGTCCGGCGGGGCGGAGCGGGTTCTGGATGCCATGGGCGAGGTGTTTCCCGATTCGGAGATCTTCTGCCTGTGGAACGATGCGCCCGAGCGGTTCGCGAAGGGTCGCGTCTCCCAGTCGTGGCTCTCCCGGACGCCATTCCGCAAGCACAAGGCGGCGTCGCTCCCGCTGCTGGATGCGACGTGGCGTCGCGTGGCCGTACGGGACGACCACGAATGGGTGCTGGCCAGCTCTTACGTCTTCGCTCATCACGTGCGGGTGCCGGATCCGTCCGTGCCGAAGTTCGTCTACGCGCACAGCCCCGCCCGGTATCTCTGGGATCCGGAGTCGGACGAGCGCGGCCGGCATGCGCTCGTCCGCGCGGTCTCCCCCCTGTTCCGCGGGATCGATCGCCGTCGGGCGCAGGAGGCCACGACGATCGCCGCCAACAGCCGGTTCGTGCGGGACAGGATCGCCAAGGCATGGAATCGCGACGCCGTCGTGATCCATCCTCCGGTCGCCGTCGAAGCGATCCGCGCCCAGTCTGACTGGCGCACGCAGGTCGTCGATGCCGACGAACGTCGGATCCTCGAGCGGCTGCCGCAGACCTTCGTCATGGGGGCGTCTCGTTTCACCCCGTACAAGGCGCTGGATCTCGTCATCGACGCGGCCGACCGGGTCGGGCTGCCCGCGGTCATCGTCGGGCGCGGGCCGGATGAGCTGCGCCTGCGGGCGCGCGCCGCAGAAGCTCGGGTCCCGGTCGAGTTCGTGATCGGGCCCTCGGATGCCCTCATGTACGCCCTGATGCAGCAGAGCTCGGTACTGGTCTTCCCTCCCATCGAGGATTTCGGGATCGTGCCGGTCGAAGCCCAGGCCGCGGGCACCCCCGTCGTCACGGGACCGGTCGGCGGTCAGATCGAGACGATCGTGCCGGGCGTCTCCGGAGTGATCGCCGCGTCCGCGGATCCGAACGATCTGGCCGCCGGCATCGAAGCGGCTCTGCGCCTCGAGCCGTTCGACTCGCGGATCCTGAGTGAGCGGTTCGGGGCGGACCGCTTCGCCCGTGAACTGCAGGAGTTCGTCCAGGTCTGAGCTTGGCGGGCCGCCTATCCTGCTGCTCGTGCCCCTTGCCTCACCGCCGACGACCGCCGACCGACGCCGATCGCGCGCAGTGCATGGACGTGTCGCCCTCATCGCCCGGTGGCTGCTCGCGCCGTACGCGATCGCCGTGCTGCTGCTCACCTGGCTGCCCGCGGAGGAAGCCGGCAAGGTGACCGGCATCGTCGCTGTGCTCGCCCGCTTGGTCGCGGCGTGGGGTGCGCCGTTCGAGGCCGCCTACACCGTGCTCGAGTTCGCGGCGAACATCGCCCTGTTCGTGCCGCTGGGGGTGCTGCTGGTCGCCGGCTGGCAGCGGATACCCCCGGGCGTGATCGTCGCGGTGGGGTGCGCCGCCAGCACCGTCATCGAACTCGTTCAGCTGGCCCTCCCGAGCCGCTACTCGACGCTCTCCGACGTGATCGCCAACACGCTCGGCACGGCCGTCGGCCTGGTGATCGCGCGGGCGTTGCTGCGCCGGTCGCGCGCCGACGAGGCGTGAAGCGCCCGACCTACTTGCAGGTCGGCTCGACAGTTGTCGGCGTCGCGCGAGACATAGGTGTCGTCCAGACCTTAAGCGGGCCGCCCGGACCCGGTGCGGTGAACTCGACGTTCACCGTGTGCGTGTCGGCGAAGTGACTGAGGACCTCGATCTTCACTGCAGGCCGCCCGAGGTGTTCGCCCTGGCTCATCGGCGTCACGGGCTGGCCGTCGACGGTGATACTCGCGAGCGAGCCGCCGGCCGGACCGTAGAACACGACATAGCTGCTGATGTCACCCGCTGCGAAGTACGGGCCCTTGATGTACGGCGGCAGCTGGCTTGCCGCATCCTCGGTCAGACTCGATGTGAGCGTCATCGTGCTCTTGACGGCCTGATCCGTGCGGCAGGCATCGATCTTCATGTCCAGGTAGTAGCTCTTCTTCGACCCCGTGTTGTCGTTCAGATAGACGCCCAGAACGCTCTGTTCTTTGTCGTCCGCCGGCATGATTCCGCTCATCCGCGAGTTGTCGACCAGCTTTGTCTGCTGCGGGTCATTGCTCAGGTAGAGCAGCCGGCCCTCGTCGGACGCGCGGAACAGGGCCTGGATCAGCTTCACCGGCGACGCTTTGCCCGAAGTGACGGCGCTGAAGATGGTGTCTGCGGCCGAGGCGAAGAACGCATCTTGCTCGGGCCCCGTGGGATATCTGAAGTACACCTCATTGAGCAGCAGCGGCACAGCGTTCTGCGCGTTCAACTGATCGCCAGTTGCCAGAGTCACCGGACCCGTCGCCTCAAGGATGTAGGAGAGCGTGACCGGGTCGATCGACAGCACAGCGTCGAAGTTCGTCCCAACATCCCTCGCCCACCATGCGCGCAGGATCTGGACCGCATATGGCAGATTCGGCACCATCGTGAAGTCGGGCGTGTAGCGGCCGATCTTGTCGCCGAAGATGTTGACGGCCTGCGGATCCAAATCCATGACGGGATCGGGACTTCCTTGGCGCTTGAAGTCAGCGCTGCTCACGACCGTGCCGCGCGTAATCGTGCCGTTGTCCACGGTGATCGGCAGGAACTGTGCGGCATTCCCGCCGAGGCTCCGCGCTTCGGAGTTGCCCTGGAACATCAGCAGGTAGGTGCGCGGGCCCTTCGCCCCGAGGGCATCCGGCAGAACGCTCAGCACCTCTCGCGCGGTACTCATGGTCGGCTTCAGCTTCGTCAGCTCGGAGTCGAGCCTGTCGACCCCGTCGGCGACAGGACCGACGAGCTGGGCCTTGTCGACCTTGCGGAGGTCGGCCGTCGCCTTCTGGATCCCGGCATCGACGGAATCGAAAGTCTTCGAGAGCGCGGTGATCGATGCGGGGTCGATCCGCCCATCGGCGATGTTGAGATCGCTCAGCTTCACGCTTGCCGCGGGCCGGACGACGTCGGTGGCGAGGCCGTCCGTCACTTCGGCGACGGTGCGGACAGCAGAGAGATTGGATCCGACGACCGGAAGCTTCTCTGCGAAGCTCCACTGCCACCCCTTCGTCGCCGCGACCGCAGCTGCGGTCTGCGCCGACACGGTCGCAGAGCTCTTGGCCGCGGCGTCGAGATCGCCGGCGAGCACCGACTCCTGCACCTGCTGCACACCGGTCATCGCCGCCTCCAGGTGGCTGCGGGCAGACATCGCCTTGTCGTAGACCTGCTTGCCGATGATCCCGCCGACCACGGCCATCACGACGAGGACGAGGAACACGCCGCCCACGATCCAGGGCCAGATCCGACGGCGTCGGGGCTTGGCCTCGCGGCGTTCCGCCTTGCGATCGCGGAGCTCACGGCGCGAGGAAGGCGTGCTACTCATGACTACATCCAACCATCACGAGCAGAAGCGCTTTGGCCACGGATTCACAGCAAGCAGGACCGCGTGCTTTCGCTTTCCTCTCGATGACGAGACCCACGACGATGCGAACTAGCCGATCTTGACAGTCTCCATCAGCCTGGCCGACTCCAACGCCGCCTCCACGACGGCGAGCGTGCGAAGCCCCTGCTCCATGGTCACCACGTCGGAACGCTCACCCAGCACCGCATCCCGGAAGGCCTCATGCTCCACGCGAAGCGGCTCCCGCTTGGTGAACGCGTATCGGATGACGTCCCCTTCGGAGACGCCGCGGAAACTCGACACCGACTCCCACTCGAGTGGAATCGTGCCGTTCGCGAAAAACGTGAGATCGCCGGTCGCGGTGTCAGCGACGAACGCGCCCTTCTCCCCCGTCACGACGGTCACCCGCTCCTTCATCGGGCTCAGCCAGTTCACGATGTTGTTCACGATCACGCCGCTCTCCGTGCGCCCCGTGATCGTGATCATGTCCTCGTGCTCACGACCGCTCTTGAACGCGGTCTGCGCGAACACGCGCTCATAGTCGGACTGCACGACCCATGCCGTCAGGTCCACGTCGTGCGACGCGAGGTCCTTGGCGACGCCGACATCCGCGATCCGAGACGGGAAGGGGCCCTGACGCCGCGTGACCACCTGGTAGACCGCACCCAGCTCGCCCGCTTCGAGCCGCCGGCGCAGCTCCTGCAAAGCGGGGTTGAAGCGCTCGATGTGCCCCACTGCCCCGACCAGACCGGCCTGCGAGAACGCGTCGACCATACGCCGTCCCGCGTCGATGGTGTGCGCAATCGGCTTCTCGACGAGAGCGTGTACGCCGGCTGCCGCGAGCTTGAGCGCCGCTTCCTCGTGGAATCGAGTCGGCACCGCGACGACGGCGGTATCGAGACCCGCGTCGATCAGGGCGTCGATGTCAGGCAGGATCTCCAGATCACCGGCCACTCCGTGCGGATCCCCACCCGGGTCCGCGATCGCGACGAGCTCGACGCCCTCGATCTCGCGCAGCACGCGCGCATGGTGGCGCCCCATCATGCCGACGCCGAGCAGGCCGGCGCGCAACGCCATCAGGCGCCCGCTCCTGCGACGACGTTCACCGCGGCCACGATGCGCTCGAGGTCGTTCTGCGAAAGCGACGGATGCACAGGCAGGGAGACGACTTCGCGAGCTGCGCGCTCGGTCTCGGGCAACTCCAGCCCCGGCGCGAAACGCGTCAGCGACGGCAGACGGTGGTTCGGGATCGGGTAATAGACCCCCGCGCCCACCCCGTGCTCCTCCTTGAGCGCTTTCACAAACCCGTCCCGGTCCTCCGGAACGCGAACCGTGTACTGGTGATACACGTGCACCGCACCTTCGGCCACAGGTGGAACGACCACGCCCTGCAAGTTGGCGTCGAGGTACGCGGCGTTCTCCCGGCGCGTCGTGGTCCAGCCGTCGACCTTCGTCAGCTGCACGCGACCGATCGCCGCGTGGATGTCGGTCATGCGCGCGTTGAATCCGATGACCTCGTTCTCGTACTGCCGCTCCATACCCTGGTTCCGCAGCAGCTTGACCATACGTGCGATCTCGTCGGTCGCGGTCGAGACCATCCCGCCCTCACCGCTGGTCATATTCTTGGTCGGGTAGAGGCTGAACATCGCGAACTCGCCAAAGGTCCCGACGGGCCGTCCATCGAGTGCAGCGCCATGTGCCTGTGCCGCGTCCTCGTACAACGCGATGCCGCTCTCGGCAGCGAGCGCTTCCAGCTCACGCATGCGGGCGGGGTGTCCGTAGAGATGAACCGGCAGCACGCCCTTGGTGTTTGGCGTGACCGCCGCGGCGACCGCATCCGGGTCGAGCGTGAACGTGTCGGGCTCGATGTCGACGAAGACCGGAGTCGCCCCGGTGAGCGCGACGGAATTGCCCGTCGCGGCGAAGGTGAAGGACGGCACGATGACCTCGTCGCCGGGACCGACCCCGGCAGCGAGCAGACCGAGGTGAAGGCCCGCCGTTCCGGAGTTCACGGCAACGGCCGGACGTCCCTGCACGAAGTGCGCAGAGAACTCGGCCTCGAAGGCCGCGACCTCGGGTCCTTGCGCGACCATGCCGCTGCGGAGGACTCGATCGACGGCTTCACGCTCGTCGTCGCCGATGATCGGCTTGGCGGGGGGAATGAAGTCGCTCACGCGTTCTCCTTCGTCAGGGTGCCGCTCTGCTCACGGTAGGTAGTGCCGTTCTGGGGACAGATCCAAGTGCCGGCCTCATCGCTCGCGATCAGGGGTAAACCGGCCTCTCCGACCCAGCCGATGCGCTTCGCGGGAACCCCCGCGACGAGCGCGTAGGCGGGGACGTCCTTGACGACGACCGCGCCTGCGGCAACGGTCGCCCACGCGCCGATCGTCACTGGAGCGACGCACGTGGCCCGTGCTCCGATGGCCGCGCCTGTCTCGATCGTCACGCCGACCGGTTCCCAGTCATGCGCACTCTTGCGCGTTCCGTCAGGGTTAATCGCCCGCGGGTAGGTGTCGTTGGTGAGGACAACCGCGGGGCCGATGAAGACCCCATCGGCGAGACGTGCGGGTTCATAGACGAGCGCATAATTCTGCACTTTGCAGTTGTCGCCCATCACCACACCCGTGCCGACATACGCGCCTCTGCCGATGATGCAGTTCTCGCCCAGCCGGGCTTGCTCCCGCACCTGCGCAAGGTGCCAGATCGACGACCCTGCTCCGATCTCCGCATCATCCGACACGTCGGCCGACTCGACGATCCGCACGTCAACTCTTTCGATCACTCTTCAGCACCCCCCGTTCGATGAAAATCCAGAGTGTCAGGCGGATCCGACGACGATTCGAGGCGTGCCGGCCCAGAGCACGGCGTCGCTCGCCGCTCGCCCGTCGACGAGCAGCCTCACGCCGGGGATCTGCGCAGGTGACAGCGTGCGATAGTCGGCGTGGTCGGTCTGCAGCACCGCGACGTCCGCGGCCTCGCCGATCGCGAAGGGCTCGAGACCAAGCCCGCGCAGCTCATCGTCCGTGTACAGCGGGTCATGCACGCGGACGTCGGCGCCCCGCTGGCGCAGTGCCTGCACTGTCGGGAACACTCCCGAGAACGCCGTCTCCTTCACGCCACCGCGGTACGCCGCGCCCAGCACGACGGCCGTCAGGCCGGAGAGGGAACCAAGAATCGACTCCGCCTGCGCTACCAGGCGTTCCGGCATCGACGCATTGAGCTGGCGCGCCGTTCGCACGATGTCCGCGCCCGGGTCGGTCGACAGGTACAGACGCGGGTAGACGGGGATGCAATGTCCGCCCACGGCGATGCCGGGACGATGGATGTGGCTGTACGGCTGCGAGTTGCACGCCTCGATGACCTTGTAGACGTCGATCCCGTTCGCGGCTGCGAACAGACCGAACTGGTTCGCGAGGCCGATGTTCACATCGCGGTACGTCGTCTCCGCGAGCTTCGCCATCTCCGAAGCTTCGGTCGTCCCCAGATCCCATACGCCGTTGGGACGAGCAAGGTCAGGGCGCTCGTCGAACTGAAGAACCGCCTCATAGAACTCACGCGCACGCCGAGATCCCTCGGGCGAGAGTGCGCCAATCAGCTTCGGGTATTTGCGCAGGTCTGCGAATACTCGACCGGTGAGCACTCGTTCCGGAGAGTAGGCAAGGTGGAAGTCGACGCCCTCCGTCAGCCCTGAGCCCGCCTCAAGCATCGGCTTCCACCGATCGCGTGTCGTGCCGACCGGCAGGGTCGTCTCATACGAGACGAGCGTTCCCGCCGTGAGGTGCTCCGCCAGGGACGCGGTCGCCGCATCCATGTATTTGAAATCGGGTTCCCAGGTCTCGTCGTTCACGAAGACCGGGGCGACCAGCACTACCGCGTCGGCTCCGGGGATCGCCTCGGCGTAGTCGGTGGTCGCACGGAGGCGGCCCGACGGAATCAACTCGGCGAGCTTCTCCTGCAGGTGTGCCTCGCCGGGAAACGGCTCCAGCCCCCGGTTAATCGTGTCGACAGCCTTCTGATTGACGTCGACGCCGATCACGTCATGGCCCGACGAAGCGAACTGGACAGCGAGGGGAAGCCCGATCTTTCCCAGGGCCACGACGGCGATGCGCATGGGAAACATCCTAATGGAAGCCCTCGAGCTTTCCTCAGCCGTTACAGTCCTACGCAAAGCAAGCATTGCACCCAGCTCAGCTTGCGGACGACTTTCGCACAAGAGGCTTGGCGGGCACTCCGACGAGAGTCAGGCCGGCTTCGGGCCAGGACTTAGTGACAACGGCATTTGCACCGACCGAAACATCGTCACCCAAACGAATCGGACCGAAGATCCGTGCCCCTGGTCCAATATACGCGTTATCGCCAATTGTGGGCGCCGCATCACTAAAGCCTCGAGCGGTTCCGATGCTCGTACTCGGGTGAATGCGACAATTTGCGCCAATGCGCGCGCCACCATTCACAGCAATCGTTCCATAGTGAGCAATTGCGAGCCCAGGGCCAAAGGTATTAGGGGAAATCGAAAAACCCAAACGACGGGCGCGCCTCCTAAATATGAAGCGTGCCCACAATATAGCCATCCGGCTTCGCCCCGTATTCATACAGTACTCCACACGACGCATCGAGCGCTGGTAAGCCCAGATATCGTGGATCAAAAGGTCGCGAAACCCTCCCGAAAGCCCTAACGCGCGCCGATCTTCGTCGATATAGCGAAGATAGTCATCGTGATTGCGGATCATGAACCAAGGCTAACTTATCGAAGAGAGGGAGAGGCCTAGAAGCTCATCGAACCGAACTACCCCGGCCTGCTGAAGATGTAGTGTGCAGCGGCACGCAAGCCCCTTCCCCAGCGTTGCCTTTGAAAGCGCCATGACTCCAGCGTGTTTGGTACTACTTCGCCGTCGTTACGGGAGATCTCGGTGCGGGGAACCCACAGAGCCCGCGCGAGGAGTCCAGGTCGCGCTGGCCATCGCGTCGCACGGAATTGCAACCACCACCCCAGCGTCGAGCCCTCCTCGGCGAAGGTGGAGTTCAAGTTCCATCTGCGCTGCTGATCGATTGAAGCGTCCTCCACGAGGGCGCCCACGTCCAAAGCGCCGAGCAGTTCACGTAGAACCCAGACCGCGCCGCCTTCCCGAGCAATCCGATAGAACTCTTCCTGATCCTGGCGGGAAAGTCCTTGGACAATCGATTCCACATAGGTTCGCTCAGACACGTGTCTCACTGATCGGAGATTTCGAAGGGCGTGAAGCTCCGCTATCACGGCCGCGCCGGGCAAAGACGGGACAACGACTTCCTGATGCGCGATGGACATACTGGATCTCGTAGCCCATAAGGCTTCAAAGGCGAGAGACGGATCGGCAAAGAAGCCGGGAAACATCCAATGAACATCGATATCGCAGGGCCACCCGGCGTGAATGTAAGTCCGAGAATGAACGGGAAGCAACGACGGCGTAGGTCGCCCAATCCGTTCACGCCAGCCACATGACTTCAACAGTTCGCAGAACTCATCGAATCTCGAAGGGTCGACAAGTACATCCGCATCGGCGGGTACGCGGTCTGGCCGCAGGCCATAAGCGTTACTGATCAGTCCCTTAATTGCCACCGAACGGATCCCGGCCCGCAAGGATAGATGCGCGACGGCCGCCTGTGCGAGGGCTACTCCGCTCTCCAATGAGAAAGTGTGATTGCCGCTATATGAGCTCACCGCAGCACCTCAATTCTGGCTCGGAGTTGAGGGGTCGCCCCATTGCATCGCTTTGGGGGCTCGCAGCACCAGAAGCCCAAAGGCAATTCCAAACAAGAAGAGCGTCGCCCCAATAGATAGCAGAAGAGGCGCGCCTCGGAGAAGCAGCACCAGAACGCCCACCACCACAAGTCGGCATACATCCCAGGCGAGCTGTGCATGCTGCCATCCAACGATCGACAGCGCACGCGAGATCGGCGCGTTCCCGATCTGCCCTCCGAACAACAGACTGGCAGCAGTTCCCAAGACAAGCAGGTTTGCGATGAGCTGATCACGTCCGTGCGTGTAGCCGACCGCGAGAACGCCTAGCGAGGCCGCAGCGATCGCACCGGCGATGCCGACCATCCACCCCCGTGAGGCAGCTCTCTTGAACCGCTCGATGTCTTGGGTTCGGGTTGCCGCTCCAAGTTCCTTCTCGATGAAAGGAGCCACGACTGTCTGCATGATGGTCGCAAACCCACCGCCGACACGGAACACGATCGCCCAGAGTTCAGCCAACGATCCAAGCGCGGGGAGCACTAGCGCGGCGGCTTGTGCCGTGAAGCCGTTCGCCATCGACGCCAACGCCAGTCGCCATCCTGAGCCCCAGATGCCCAGATATGTTCGAAATCGCACAGCGCGCGTGGCCTCTACGAGCGCTCGAGCCGTTCCTCGCTTGAGTATGACGGTCATGGTCGCCGAAACCAGAAGACCTATCGAAGACGCGACGATTACGGGGAAGAACCCGTCGCCGAACAGAACCGCGAGAAGCGCCGCCACAATCGCTGCAACCCCGTAGGACATTCGGAGCCGTGCGATCGCGTTCATGTCCGCCTGCCGTGTTGACCAGGACACGACGATCGCGTACGCGCCTTGCGCGATCATCAGCAGCAGCACGCCAAGCGCGACATCGAGGATGTTCCATTTACCTGCCGACCAGGTACGCACGTCGCCGAACGTGAATACGATTACACGGCCGATGCCCGCGAGAATCGCTACCCCTGCAAGTGTCAGTAGGACCCGTGCACACGCCCCGACCATCCTCTGAGCGTCTGCATCAGAACGAACACCGGGAAGGCGCGCCGGAACAGCAGCCAGGAGGGGCATGAGCAGGAGCCCCGCCACACTCCCGCAGAATACGGAGGCGGTAAGCGCGGAATTCTGCCTTGCGATTACAGGCACGAGGGTGGCGAGGACTACAAGGATCTGCCCGCCGCCCGCGCGCACCATCGCTTTCACGAAGACCTCGTAAACGAGCGCAGGAATTCTAGACGACGCGCCTCCACCACGGGACCCGATACGGCGGACGAGGTGGACTCCCTCAACCGCTGACCGGCTGCTCGCACTATGAAGTGACGACACGCATCGCGGTCGATATGCTGCACGGGCGCGTCAGACTCCCCGGCCACTTTCCAAAGCATGGGGTCGTCTACCCCGACGACTCCTTCGTCCCAATAGGGAAGCACTGTGGGTATGCCTAGCCCAACGTAGTCGCGCACCTTCAGCGGAGAGGCCGTGCGTAGCCCCTTTCGCTCGAGGCCCATCGATCCGAATGCAACGGACCATGTCGCAAGTTCCTCGACGTACTCGGCTTCACTATGGGTGGGAACGACGGAGACTCCTGCACCGGCCTCTTCCTCGACGCGACCTGCGACCGGCGCCGGGCAGACGATGACCCAATCCGCCACTTCTGCGAGGTCTCGAGCGATCTCGCCGAATCTATCGATCCCCGACGCAGGAAACGGTGCACCGACACTGAGTCCGACGCGCGGCCGCGAGCCCTCATGCCAGTCCCTCCGTTGAAGCCAGCTCGCGTTTGGAAAGATCTCACGAGGTCCAGAGATCTCGTCGAAGTGCGGATTCGCGGAGATCTCTGCGACAACGAACGTGGCACCTGAGGCGACGCGAAGCTCGCGGCCTCGCGTCATCCGTAGATAGAATCGCCGAATCCGAGAGGAACCAGCGACCTCGAGCAGATCATCTGCGTGGATTTCCACAACAATAGGAGCAATCCTTCGCAGGGCTTTGAACAGGCCCGGGATCGGTGTCAACCACCGCACATAGATCACATCTGGCGTTATCTTCGACACGGCCTTGACCGTGTCTCGAATTGTGAAGATGTCATTTAGCAGATTTCTCCACGAAGATCGAGCGAGCCGCCCTTCGCCACCAATAATGACCTTCTCCACCTTTGCGCCACGGTCTCGCCAGGCATTGATGCGATTATCAGTGTGTGTAGATATGGCGCGATATTCAGCACCATACGGCGTTACGTATGCGATCCGCAATGGAGATCCTTCAATGTTGAACATGGTGATAGAAGTCGTCCGCATAACGCCCTACGTCCCACGTCGAGGGGACCGAAGCGCGGTTGCCGAACACGTCGCCTGCCGCAGGGGCTCTGCGGATTGCGTCAGCCAACGCCGGACCGAAACTCTGCGGCTTGTCACTTGGCAGAAGCTTGGATCCTGCGCTCTCGTCCAGAACTGAAGAGACACCACCGACATCGAACGCGACTGTCGGCACCCCAACCACCCTCGCCTCGGTCAGCGCAATGGGTAGCCCCTCGCGTGCGCTTGGATGTGCCACTACATCCGCGACAGCCATCCACTGCCATGCGTCCGCGCGACGTCCCAGCAGATGAACACGAGACGACATCCCCATCTCGTCGATCTGACGCTCTAGTGCATCTCTCGCAGGGCCCTCGCCAACGATGACGACATGAACTTTCTCGGGAAGGCTGGCGACAGATTCAAGCAACAATTTGTGTCGTTTGTCCTCATATAGATTGCCGACGCTGACGACGAGGGGAGCCGAGTCATCCATACCTAACTCTCGCCGGAACGTGCTCACTGCATGCGGGTTTGCCACGATCCATTGACGCATGCGCCCTCGGTCCACACCCGCCAGGATCACCCGCTTCTGACGGAATCCGATCGTGGTTACGGAGTCGGCGACCTCGGGGCTTACCGCAATACACAGATCGGCGTATCGGTTGAGAAGCCGCCCAAGGACGCGGGTGGGGAGCGCGTAAGACGTGCTGTGCGCAACCTCGACGAGTCGAGAAGGCAGCATTCCGAACGCCCGCCTGAGCTTTAGCACTGCAGCCGGCCAAGGAGAGTGGACTACTACGGATTCATCCACCTCGAACTCTCTCGCCACGCGCCAAAGTCGAACCGCGGCGCTCCACCGAGAGCCAGTCTCGAGATCGTCGATGACCACACCGGTCGCCGCCACGCGGGACTGAAGGTAATTCTCCGGGGAGTGCGTATTGATGACGCGCGCCGTACGTGAGGTCTTGTTTGCTGCTTCATACTCGAGCCGACTCAGCAGAAGCGACTCCGCACCGCCGAGTCCAAGCCCTCGGACGACTTCAATCACCATAGTCAGCTCTCCTTGACGTACGGTGACGTCGCGTCGGAGGAATCACTCAGTGAGAGCCGACCGTGGGCGGAGGTACTCACGGCGAGACCGATCGATATCCAAAAGACCAGCGAGCTGAGCAATGATCCCGATAGACCGAACGCGATCACTCCAAAGACAATGAATGAAGTTCCGATCCCGCTCGCGGTACGCCACGACATCACCACGATTGCGACGGCGATAACGACCAGCAGGATTCCGAACTCGGACCAGGTCTCAAGCCAAATATTGTGCGGATAGTCCGGCAACGAGAGATTCGCGCCATAGTCACTGTTCGCGTAGCGCCCAGGGCCCGCCCCGAAAACCCAGTTCGATTCGATCGTGCTCCACGAGGCGGTCCAACCATCGACTCGGGTACTCGCGTTCCTGTCAGAGTCATCTAGGCGGAACCATCCACCAATATCGACCCTTAAGAGCACGACTGACACCAGTACAAATGCACTGGCCACGACCATGACAATCAGACGTTGGAATCGTTTCCACCCACCCGCGCTGTGCCCATCACCGCGAACGATGAGATACATTACGGCCGCCGCCACACCCAGAAGAGGCCCTCGCGACGCAGTTGCGACCACCCCCGTGATCGCAACTAGAGCGAAGATGATGTTCCACCATGACCAAGCACGCCTAGCAACCTGATAGATGGGCACCATCGCTGCGATGCCGGCATACTGAGCAAGCACGATCGGATTCACGCCGAACGCGGCTTCCTGCGCGTGGATGACGCCACCGCTCAACACTCGGATCACCTCTGCGACCGTGAGAGTTAGCCCGCCTGGCAGCAGGCCGAACGCGAAACCCGCCTTCCACTCCACGGCAGTTCCGACATATGCCAACAGCCCGGCCGCAAGGATCGAGACAACCAACTGAATCCCAACTGCACCCGTCTGTGAAGGTGGATCAATCCACTCCCTCACGACGACACCGACCCCGAAGGCCAGGGCCAAGAGCAGAATGCCCAACCCGATCGGAGTCGCCTTGGTTCGCGTCCTCACGATCAGGGCAATCAAACCCAAGGCCCCGAGCAGGGCGACGAGGCCGCCTCCGGCGGGGAGGAGCGCTCCGTACACCGGGAACATTCCCCACATCATCGACGCCATGAAACCCGTGGCGCGCTTGAAGACCGTCGCGGCGATCGTGATGACCACCACAGCGACAACGATCGCGAACACGATCTCGATGCTCATGGATCAGTGCTTTCCTTACTTAGTTCCGGGACCGGCGCAGCATCTCAGCTTCATGGCGGGTTCACCCCTGATCTTGAGTCGGCGTTACGTCGATCAGCTGCCTGTCGAGATGCGCCGCGAGTGCACCCCACACTCGGCGGGGCTCGAAATCTCGGATGGCGCGTTCCCGAGCGCGGTCGCCCATGATGTGGAGCAACTCTGATTCTGCCAACAGCTCCGTCATCACATGTGCGAGTTGATCCGCATCTCCAGCCGGTACCACCACGCCCGTTTCGCCCGGCGCGACCGAGTCTACGCACCCCGTCGAATCCGAGACGATCGCCGGCACTCGCATGGCGGCTGCCTCGAGCACTACATTCGGAAAGCCCTCACGCAGACTCATCAGGACGAGAACATCAAAGGCGGCGAGGTATGGGCGGACGTCTGCCGCTTCACCAGTCCGGTGCACGGGCAGGTTTTGGCGACCAAGAGAAGTCGCCCCCTCATTGCCTCCGACCAGCACTACCCGAACTGCTGTTCCCTCGGAGTAGACGCGTTCGGCCGCATCGAGCAGCACACCAACCCCTTTGTCGGGGTGTAGTCGGCCGACATAACCGATTGTCCTTCCGGGGTTCTCCTCAAAGAATCGCGCTGTGTCCGCGTCCAGCCCTGCGTGCGGGGCATCGGGAGAGAAGTACTCCGCGTCGACCCCATGAGATGAGCCGGATGCAGGTACTTCAACGCGATCCGAGGTCGTGATCCCGAGGCTCACGGCCCGCTCCGCCAGGCTGGCGCTATTGGCCACGATCGCCGTCGAACTCGAAGCGATCACACGTTCGATCCCCCGAAAGACAATACGCGCGGCACCAGTGGCGGTCTCGAAGCGGATACCCCACAGCTCGTAAATCCGCACGGGAACGTGCAGAAGTCGCGCAGCGATCGATGTCAGAAGGCTCGCCTTGGGCGTGGCGTAGATCACACCATCCGGGCGAATCCGCCGAATTAGCGCGATCATCCGCGTCAGGCTGCGGACATCGTGAACTAGAGACGGGTCCCTCCGCATAGGAAGAGCGACGGTCGCGACGCCCAGCCCGGCAAGGGCTTCGCCGATCTCGCTGACATCGTCCGCGACCAGCGTGACCTCATAGCCAGACTCTGCGAGGAACTCGACGTAGCCGCGCATGAAGAGTCGAGCCGTCACTGCGGCCGTGACCACGACTATGATCTTCGGGCGAGGCGCCCCATCCGTCACGAGTGTTTCTCCAGCACGCGGGCGGGGATGCCGACGACGACGGTCCCCGGATCCACGTCCCGGGTCGCGCAGGCGCCAGCGCCAATCGTCGCACCCGCGCCGACGGCGAGTCCTTGCAGGACGATCGCACCGGCACCAACGAGAGTTCCTCCACTGACTGTGACCTCACCGGAGACAATTGCGCCGGGGTTCACTGAGACAAAGTCATCGAGGACCGAGTCATGTCCGATGATCGCCCCGGGGTTGACTTGCACATGCCTGCCGAGTTGAACGTTCGTGGAGATCTGAGCGCCACCACACACCACTGATCCTGCGGCGATGGCAACGCGCGTTCCCACCACGGCTGTCGGGTGGACCAAGATGGCAGGCAGAGCACCCCAGGCCTCGACCTTCTCGGCGATACGCGAGCGCGCGCCAGGTGAACCGATGCCAACGGTGTAGTGCGTACCGTCGAACAGCTCGCGATTCAGATCAATCCCTCCGAGGAGACGGATCTCGCGGTCGCGCAGCCGCTCGATCTGGATCTCGGCGGGTGCGTCGTCCACGACGCCGATGACGTCCCAGACCGAGTCACGGGTGCTGGCGTTGATCGCTGCGATCACATCGAGCGTCTCACGCCCGAATCCGCCGGCTCCGATGACGATGATGCCATCAGCCATCGGCCTCACCGAACTTGGTCATCGTTGCCTGCCCTTCCGCCGAGATGCCTTCCCGCGCGACCACCGAACGGATCGTCGCAAAGACGACGCGGGAGTCGAGCGCCAAACTCCGATTGTCCACGTATTCGACATCGAGGGCGAACTTGCCCTCCCAGCTGAGCGCATTACGGCCGCTCGCTTGGGCCAGGCCGGTGATGCCAGGCCGAACCTCGTGGCGCCGGGCCTGCTCCGGGGTGTACCTCGGCAGATACTCGACCAGTAGCGGTCGCGGCCCCACCACACTCATGTCGCCGCGAAGCACGTTCCACAACGAGGGCAATTCATCGAGGCTGGTGGAGCGCAACTTACGGCCGAACGATGTCAGCCGATCCGCATCGCTGACGAGTCCTTTGGATTCATCGACGTCGCGCATCGACCGGAACTTGCGCAACCGGAAGATGCGCCCGTCCTTGCCGGGTCTCGGCTGCACGAACAGAACCGGTCTACCAAGGCGGACAGCAACCATTACGGCGACGATCGCGAGCACAGGAGACAGCAGGACGAGCGCCACGACGGACGTCACGATGTCGAGGAAGCGCTTGACGACGTCGTAGGGTCGGCTGCCGCGCGCCACGGCTCAGCGCTCTCCGACGAAGGCATTGACACCTTCAACGATACGAGCCCGCTGTGGTTCAGTCAGCACGGATCCGCTGGGCAACGTCAGCCCGCGCGCGAACAACTGTTCCGAGGCGCCGTTGATGACGCCTCGATAATGAGCGAACACCGGCTGTTTGTGCATCGGCTTCCAGAGCGGCCTGCTCTCGATGTCATCCGCCGCGAGCGCCGCAGAGAGGTCAGACGGAGCCCAGCCGGTGCGCTTCTCGTCGACCAGGATCGACGTGAGCCACACGTTGTCGTGCTCGTCACCATCCGCGCCGAAGACCTCGACCCCATCGACGGTCGCGAAGAGCTCCTTGTAGAGCTCCCGCATCTCACGACGACGCGCGATCATGGCATCGAGCCGTGAGAGCTGTGCACGGCCCAGCGCCGCGAGCAGGTTGCTCATGCGGTAGTTGTAGCCGACATCGACGTGCTCGTAGTGCACGACGGGCTGTCGCGCCTGCGTCGCGAGATATCGCACGTGGTGCGCGAAGTCCGCGTCGTCAGTGAGCAGCATCCCGCCGCCCGAGGTCGTCATGATCTTGTTCCCGTTGAAGGAGACGATCGACGCTCGCCCGAAACTGCCCGCGGCCTGTCCCGCGTGGGATGCACCCAGTGACTCCGCCGCGTCGGCGAGAACGGGAACGCCGAACTCATCCGCGATCGCCAGGATCGCCGTGTAGTCCACCGCCTTGCCGAGCAGATCGACGGGGACGACCGCCCCGACGGGTTCACCCGCGTCGCGCAGGGTTGTCAGGGCTTCCCGCAACAGCGCGGGATCCATGTTCCCCGTCTGCGGATCAGCATCGACGAAGTAGGGCTCGGCACCTGTGTAGACGATCGCGTTGGTCGTCGCGGCGAACGTCATGGTCGACGTCACGACGACATCTCCGGGCTTGATTCCCAGGGTCAGCAGCCCCAGGTGCAGCGCGGCGGTTCCCGAGCTCAGGGCGACGCCGTGTGCGACATCGAGTCGCGCCGCGAGCTCCGACTCGAACGCATCGACATCAGGGCCGAGAGGCGCGATCCAGCCCGAACGGATCGCGGAGATGATCGACTGCTCCTCCAGTTCCGTGACATCCGGGGAGGACATGTAGATCCGTTCAGCCATTCGAGGAGGCCTCCTGCGCGATGCGCGTCGAGTCGTTGACAGCGTGTTCCACGACGACGCGGTCGACGATCGCCGTGTCGTTGATGCGGGGCACCGCCTTCATCCGCGCTTCCCAGCCTGCCTTGTCGAGCCGCTCAGGGCTGATCGTGTCGGCGTGCGCGTGCGAGATCTGCGGGTGGAAGGGCCGTTCGAGGTTCTCTCGGGCTCCAACCAGTTCCTCATGCAGCTTCTCTCCGTGCCGGAGGCCCGTGAAGACGATGTCGATGTCCTTGCCCGACATCGAGATCATGCGCTTGGCGACCTCGAGGATCGAGACGGGCTCGCCCATGTCGAGGATGAGCACTTCGCCGGCACGGCCGATGCCGCCCGCCTGGATCACGAGCTGACATGCCTCGGGGATCGTCATGAAGTATCGAGTCGCGTCGGGGTGCGTGACCGTGATCGGCTTCTCCTCAGCGATCAGGCGCTGGAACGTCGGGAGCATGGATCCGCGGCTGCCGATCACGTTACCGAAGCGCACCGACAGATATTGCATGCCGGTCTGCTCGCCCGCCCAGGCGGTGAGCTTCTCGGCGACACGCTTGGAGTGGCCGAGCACGCTCGTCGGGTTCGCTGCCTTGTCCGTCGAGATGTTGACGAAGTGGCTCACGCCTACCCGGCGCGCGGCCTGCAGCACGTTGAGAGAGCCGATGACGTTCGTCTTCCAGGCCTCGTCCGGATACTGCTCGAGCATCGGCAGGTGCTTCAGGGCCGCCGCGTGGAAGACCACCTCGGGCCGACGCTCGTCGAAGATCGCGTTCAGTACCGCCTCGTCGCGGATGTCGGCGAGCACGACGTCCTTGGTGTCGAGCAGACCGTTGCCGGCTGTGCCGAGCTGAGCGGTCTGCAGGCCCGTCTCGTCGCGATCGAGCATGATCAGCTCACGGGGACCGAACTTCGCGAGCTGACGGCACAGCTCGGATCCGATGGATCCGCCCGCGCCCGTCACGAGCACGCGCTTGCCGGTGATGTAGCCGGCGATGAGTTCGACGTTGGTGTCGACCGGGTGACGGCCGATGAGGTCTTCGATCTCGATGTCACGCACGTCAACCGAGGTGTGCCCGTCGAGCATGAAGTCGGTGATCGTGGGCGTGACAGAAACCGCCATTCCCGCAGCATCGGCGACGTCGCTCAGCTCGCGCAGCAGCACGCTGTCGGCATTGCCGAGCGCGATCACCAACCTCGTGGCGCCGGTCCGCTCCGCGATCTCCGCGAGCTGGCTGCGACGGCCGAGCACCGGCACACCGCGCAGTCGCAGGTTCTTCTTCGCGGGGTCATCGTCGATCAGCCCGACGGGGAGGATCGGCGACCCCGGGTCGGTGGTGATCGTGTGCAGGAGTCGGTCACCCAGATACCCCGCGCCTACGACAAGAGCACGCTCTGCGGCGGACCCGGGCTTACGCGAGCGTTCGACGACCAGCCGCGCGACATAGCGCACGCCGAACATGGAGAGCAGCACAAACGGTCCTGCCAAGAGGACCGTCGCTCTCGGGACACCGATCAGGTTGCCAGACGGGACCACGAATGCCGACAAGATCAACGTGATGCCACCGACGATGACGGCAAGGGTCCATACCTCGCTGAAAGACCCGTACGCATAGCGCCCCCGGTAGAGAGCAAGTACGTAGCCGACGATGAGCTGCATTGCGGCTGCGACGAGCCCCAGACAGAACGTCGCAACCCAGCCCGACAATGGCAACTTGAAATCGACGCGCAGTCCTACAGCGAGAAAGGTGCCGAACACCCAGGCGAACGCGTCGAGCGCGGCCACCCATCCTCGTCGCCGGTGCCCCGCACCGACGGCGCGTATCCCGGCGACGATCGCGTTCTCGCCTTGAACAGCGCTCTGCACGACTACATCCCCCCAAAACTCAACCCGCGGCACTTGGTGCACGCACACTCGACATCGACAGCCCCCGGCGAGGAGCGATGTGCCATCGACTCCGCCTGCCCCTGTTCCAGGGTCCCATACCTGTGAGTACGCCGAGTGACATTGTCCGGAAAGTGACGCTTCCCGTATGTTCTGCGTTCGCATTTCGTACGATCTCAACGACGGTGTCGTGCAAACCCGACCGCACCGCGCCCGCGCGGTGCCCCGGATACCGCGTAGATACTCGGGGAATCGCGAGTGGGTTCCGTTCTCCCGCGGGGCGTCGCCGGGAGTTCGTCACACCCGCCTCGGTGAAGGGCCGAGGCACGCTTCGCTAGGCTGACCGCGTGGACGGGGAGCAGACGGCGCAGTGGCGGATCGCGGATGCCGTTGCGTGGACGACCAGCGGCAACGATGTCGTCGCTCTCGACCTCGAATCACCGACGGCACACCCGATCACGTTGCAAGGGACCGCGGCGTACATCTGGGAAGAGATCACCGTGAGTGGTCCGATCGCCACCGACCCTCTGATCAGGAATGTCGCCGATGCGTATGACGTCGACGAAGACGTCGTCAGAGACGATGTCATCACACTTCTCGAAGAGCTTCGCGACAGCCGTCTGGTCCACTGCTGCGCCACCCCTGTCGATATCTGACTTCAAGGAGCCACCATGCACGTCCTCGTCACCGGCGGCGCCGGATTCATCGGTTCCCACACGGTCGTCGCCCTCCTCGAGCGCGGGCACGACGTCACGATCGCCGACGACTTCGACAACTCGTCACCCGAGGTGATCAATCGGATCGAGCAGATCACCGGCATCCGACCGACACTGGTGGAGGTCGACCTTCGCGACGAACGAGCGTTCGACACGGTGTTCGCCGAGGCCGGTCCGGACGCCGTCATCCATTTCGCCGGACTGAAATCGGTTGGCGAAAGCTCGAACAATCCGCTTCGCTACTACAAGCACAACCTCGGCAGCACGTTCTCCGTGCTGAACGCGATGAAGAAGCATGACGTTCGCACTCTCGTCTTCTCCTCGTCGGCGACCGTCTATGGTGCAGGCCAGGAGCCGCCCTACACCGAGGACGGCGGACCGCTCGACGCGAACAACCCTTACGGGATGACCAAGGTGATGCTGGAGCGGATCCTCTCTGATGTCGCCGGTGCCGAACCGGGATGGCACATCGCGCTGCTGCGTTACTTCAACCCGATCGGCGCTCATGAGAGCGGCCTGATCGGAGAGGATCCGAAGGGCGTGCCGAACAACCTCGTGCCGTACGTGCTGCAGGTTGCCATCGGTCGCCGCCCGCACGTCAGCATCTTCGGCGACGACTACCCGACCGCCGACGGCACCGGCGAACGCGATTACATCCACGTCGCGGATCTCGCGGAAGGACACGTCGCAGCGCTCGAGAAGATCGTGTCGATCGAAGGTGCACGGGCATGGAATCTGGGCACCGGGCAGGGGACGTCGGTGAAGCAGCTGATCGCCGCCGTCGAATCGGCCTCGGGCACTCGGATCCCGGCGGTCATCGCACCCCGTCGCGCGGGAGACCTGCCGCGCAGTTGGGCCGACACCTCGCGCGCAGCGGCCGAACTGGGCTGGAGAGCCACCCGCGACATCGCGGATATGGCTCGTGACGGCTGGCGCTGGCAGTCGCAGAATCCGCGCGGCTTCGACTCCGTCGACTGAGCGGGACCGTCGCGTGCGACTGTGGCCAAATCGACGCCGCGCGACCATGGCTTGCAGCCCGCCGGATCCCTAGACTCGCACCGTGCCATCCCGACACGAAGAACGTGGGGCGCGCCCGGCTCCCGAGAACTCTTCACCCGAATCGGACGACACACTCGCACGCCTTCTCGTCGACGCGGATCCCGAGCACGAGAAATCCAAGAAGAGATACCGTCGGCCTCTCCTGAAGAGCGCGCGGTTCTGGGTGCCGATCGCGATCCTGCTCGTGCTCATCGGGCTCGCCATCGGCGGATTCCTCGCGGCGAAGCAGCTGTACGGGCACGCGATGGCGGCGAAGGCCGACCTCGAGAAGGCGATCCCGCTCGTCGACACCGTGCAGCAGCAGATGCTCGACGGCAACACCGCCGGGGCCAAGGCCACGATCGCGCAGATCTCCCAGCTGACCGCCGCCGCCGAGAAGGAGACCACCGGCCGACTGTGGAAGAGCGCGGAGTGGGTGCCGGTGGCCGGGCCGAACCTCGTTGCGGCGCGCGTGGTCGCCGGATCCGTCAACGACCTCGTCGCCAACGCGATCACGCCGCTCACCGCGATCGACCTGAAGGCGCTGATGCCGAAGGACGGCGGCATCGACGTCGCCAACCTGTCCAAGCTCGCCGCCACGATCGAGACGGCGAACAAGAGCGTCACCCGGATCCGGACGGCCCTCGACACGCTCGACCGCTCCGCTCTCGTGCCCCAGGTCGCCTCGGGCGTCGCCCAGCTCGACGCCGCAATGGCGAAGATCGAACCCGCCGTGACCCCGATCCACAACGCGCTCACTATCCTGCCGAAGGCCCTCGGCGCGAACGGTCCGCAGCACTACCTGCTGATCTTCCAGAACAACGCTGAGTCGCGGGGCACCGGCGGCAACCCCGCCGCGATCACGATGCTGACGGCGGAGAACGGCAAGATCTCCGTGACGCAGCAGGCCAACTCCACGGACTTTCAGAACGGCCGGCCGGATCCGATCATCCCGCTGAACCCCGAGACCGAGGCCCTCTACGGCAACAAGATCGGCCGCTACATCCAGGACGCCACGCTCTCCCCCGACTTCAGCGAGACCGCGCAGATCGTGCGCGCCTGGTGGGCGGAGACATACGGCACCCCCGTCGATGCCGTCGCGTCGATGGATCCGGTCGCCCTCGGCTACCTGCTGCGCGCCATCGGTCCGGTGACGATGCCCACTCCGTTCGGCGAGACCATCACGGCTGACAACGCCGTGCCGCTACTGCTGAACGAGGTGTACGCGAAGTATCCGGACCCCGCCACGCAGGACGCTTTCTTCGCAGCCGCGGCGCGGAGCGTGTTCGATGCACTCCTCACCACGCACGCCGACCCCAAAGCGCTGCTGACCGCGCTTGTCCAGGCGTCGAACGAGGGGCGCCTGATGTACTCCCCCGGCGACGATGCGCAGGCGAAGATGCTGGCCGGCACCCCGGTGGGCGGCAACATGCCCACCGACAACGCGAAGACCACCGATCTCGGCGTCTACCTCGACGACCTCACAGCGAGCAAGCTCGACTTCTACATGCAGATGGGCATCGCGGCGTCGAGCACGCAATGCGAGAAGCCCGATGCGCCCACGTTCACCAGCACGGTCACTCTGCAGAACACGCTCGACCCCGCCACGGTCCCCGGCCTGCCTCCGTATGTCGACCCGGGGCTCTTCTTCCCCAAGGGCCACGCCTCCACCGACGTGTACGTGTACGGACCGGTCGGATCCACGCTCGTGGGGGTCACCGTCGACGGTCAGCCCGTCGCGGTGTCGGGGCTGCCGCACCTGGGCCGGTCGGTGGCGAAGGTCAACGTGCTGATGGCGCCCGGGCAGACCGCGACCATCGCGGCCTCGTTCAGCGCTCCCGCCGGCGCGTTCGGACCGCTCGAGGTGCGCCACACTCCGATGGTGAAGGCGACGCCCGTCACGATCGACACCCCGGGGTGCGTGCCGGCGAAGAAGTAGGCCTGCCTCGCGACCCGTCCCTCAGCGCGCCGAGCGGCTGAGGCTCACGGCGTCGGCAGGATGATCGGCGGACCGGTGGGCTGAGGATCGGTGGTCGGCGGCGGCGAGGACGGCTCCGTCGGCGGCGTGGTCGGCTCCGTCGTGATCCCGCTGTCCGTGCTCGTACCTCCGGTTCCGCCGGATCCGCCGGATCCATTCGACTCCGCCTCCGCGACGGCGCGCGCCTGGTCGGCGATGAGGGCGGCGAGCGCGTTGCGCCAGGCCTCCATGGCGGCGAACGGCGTCGGGCCGAACGGATCCGAAGCCGCCGCGGCTGCCGCCGTCTCGGTCACCGCGATGCGGAATGGCTCCGCGGCGTCGGGGTTATCGGCCACGGCCGTCGCGGCGAACACCGGGATCGACTGGCGGAACGTGGTGATCGCTCCGCGGAACCCTGCATTCGCGGCGGTGAGGGACGCGTTCGCTGCCGCGACGTCGCGCTCGAGCTGGTCCAGCGACGTGTTGGTCGCGCTCTTGCCAGCCGGCTTCGGCGCCTTCACCGCGGCGATCGCGGCGACATAGGCCTGACGTGCGGCTTCGGCGGCGAGCCGTGCGGACTCGTCGCTGGATCCGGCCATCGCCGCCAGCGGCGCCGTGAAGGAATCGGCGCGGGCCTGCGCGGCCGCCACGGCTGCCCCTAGCGCGTCGACCGAGTCGTTGACCTTCGCCACGCGCTCGGGGTCGACCGTCGCGCTCGGAGACGCCTGCACGGTCACGGGCGAGGACGCGGCCGGAGTCGCGAGGGCCCAGCCAGCGCCGGCGGCCGTGATCACGAGTCCCACCGCCATCGCGATCGCCTGCGGACGGGCGAACCCGTAGGTCTGGGCGTGCTGCGGCTCGGGGCGCGCGGGCAGGGGCGCGGGGAACGCATGCGTGTAGGGATGCGCGTCGATCTCGGCATCGTCGAAGAGGTGGCCCTCAGCCGTGTCGATGAGGGCGGTCGCGGGCGTCAGGTGCAGATCATCGACCGTATCCCGCGGAGCTGCCGGACGCGACTGCGACGGCGTCGGATCCGCGAACAGGTTCCCCACGTCGTCGTGATGGCCTTCGCCGGCCGACCGCTCGTCGTCGTGCTCATGCGAGAAGAGCGCCGAGAGATCGAAGGCACCCCCGTCACCGGGCTGCGAGCGTTCGCCGTTCGCAGCTCCTGCGGTGCCGGCCCCGTTCGGGGGCAGGTCATCGTCGGGCATCTGTCCCCGCCTTTCCCACGTCGACGCGGTACTCGACTCTATCGACAAAGCGGTACTGGCCTCACGAGGCCGCGGTTGCGGCGCGTGCGACAGGTGCGGCGGATCCGGCGGCCCTGCCATCTTCATTGCGCGCGGGCTACGGGCGACCCATGCCCAGGTACGTCCACCCCTCGGCGCGCCACGCGGCCGGATCCAGGCAGTTCCGTCCGTCGACGACGATGCGTCCCGGGGTCAGCGACGCGGCGTGCGCGGGGGTCAGCTCGCGGCGGTACAGGTCCCACTCCGTGACGAGCACGAGAGCCTCCGCCTTGCGGATCGCCTCGTCGCGGTCGCGCTTGTACTTCAGCTGCGGATGCAGGCGCTTCGCGTTCGGGATCGCCTCCGGATCCGTCACCGTCACCTTCGCCCCCAGCCCGCGCAACCGCATGGCGACGTCGAGCGCAGGCGAGTCGCGCACGTCGTCGCTGTGCGGTTTGAACGCGGCGCCCAGCATCGTGATGCGCCGCCCCACCACGCTGCCGCCTAACGCGTCGACCACGAGGCGCACGGCGTGCTCTCGGCGACGCAGGTTGATGGCGTCGACCTCGCGGAGGAACCCCACCGACGCCCCGCGTCCCAGTTCCTCCGCGCGCGCCGCGAACGCCCGGATGTCCTTCGGCAGGCAGCCGCCGCCGAATCCGATCCCCGCGCCGAGGAAGCGCCGGCCGATCCGCTCATCATGGCCGATTGCGTCGGCGAGCAGCGTGACGTCGGCGCCGGACGCCTCGGCGATCTCCGCCATCGCGTTGATGAACGAGATCTTTGTGGCGAGGAAGGCGTTGGCCGCGCCCTTCACGAGCTCGGCGGTGGCCAGGTCGGTGGCCAGGAACGGGCTGCCACTCGCGATCGCATCCGCATATGCCTCGCGGAGCATGTCGGTGGCGCGCGCCCCGTCGGCGTCCGCCGCGGCGCCGACCACGAGCCGGTCCGGGCGCAGCGTGTCATGCACCGCCCAGCCCTCGCGCAGGAACTCCGGGTTCCAGACCAGGGTCGCGCCGGTCTCGGCCACGCGCCCGGCGACCACCGCGGCGGTGCCGACGGGCACCGTGGACTTGCCCGCCACCACGTCTCCGGGCTGGAGGTGCGGAAGCAGCGCATCGAGCGCCGCGTGCACGAAGCGCAGGTCGGCGGCGGAGGAGTCCGGCTGCTGCGGGGTACCCACGGCGAGGAAGTGCACCTGCGCGCCACCGGCATCAGCGATATCCGCCGAGAACGTCAGGCGCCCGCTCGCCACGCTGCTCGCCAGCAGCTCGTCCAGCCCCGGTTCGAAGAAGGGGGCGCGTCCTGCGGCGAGCGCGGCGATCTTGGTCGGATCCGTGTCGATGCCGATCACCTCATGGCCGATCGACGCCATGGCCGCCGCGTGCACGGCGCCGAGATACCCGCAGCCGATCACAGACATCCGCATGAGGCCACATCACCGGATCCGCCTCTCCGGCACCCTGCATCCGGACGACGCGTCGGCGACGAGCCGGTGAACGGTTGGGTCTGGCCCAGCCGCCCGTGGATCCCCTCACCTTGCGTTCACTGGTCGCAGATTGCGGTTTAGATCGCGTCAATGCCGCAATACGCGACCACTGAACGGGCCCGCGCGCCCGGCGAGGCCCCTACTTCGGGGTCGCCGTCACCAGGATCGGCAGGTGGTCCGACTCCCCCTGCGGCAGAGTGCGCACCGACTCCACGACGAACCCCGACGCCGCGGCGAAGTCGTAGAACCCGCGGAACACCCGGTAGCGCGTGTACGTGTGCTGGTCGCTCATGACCAGCTCGTACCCGACGTCGCGCATGTGCTCGCTGAGCCGCTCCTTGAACACGGGGTAGTTGAAGTCGCCGACGATGAGCTGCGGCAGGCCCCAGCCGAGTTCGGAGAGCTCCGACAGCGCGGCGCGGATCTGGTCCCGTCGCAGCGCGTTGCGCGCGGTGAGCGGGGCGGCATGCAGCGATGCGACCAGGAAGTCCCGGCCGGCGTCGATGTCACGCAGCCGCACGCCCAGCAGCCGCTCGTGCGCGGGGCGAAGCACGTGATCGTGCAGCGACTTCTTCACGGAGACCGCCGCCATGTCGACGAGACGGAACGCGCTGGAGCGGTAGTAGATCGCAAGCCCCAGCCGGTTGCGCTGGGTGGTGTGCGCGAGCACCAGGCCCCCCGCCCGCTCCGGCAGCGACGCAGTGTCGCCCTCCTGCAGGCACAGCACGTCGGGGTCATGGGCGTCGACGAGGTCGTCGAGCTCATGCGCCGCGCGATGCTTGCGCAGGTTGTAGGAGATGATCCGCACGCCTCCACGCTACCCGCGCGGACTCCCGACTCCCTGGGCGGGCGCGCAGTATTCACGGGGTGTTACGGATCCGGATCCGGTTCAGTCGTCCTGGTCGCGGCGGTTGCGGGTCTGCTCGGCACGGGCGGCGAGCAGTTCGTCGGCGGGGTACCCGACCTCGGTCAGCGTGAGGCCGCGCGCGGCGAGCACCTTGAACGCGCTGGTGCGGGTGAGTTCGTCGCGCAGCCGAGCGAGGTCGGCGACCTCGAGGCGCCCCTCCCCCACGGCCGCGCACGCTCCGACCAGCGCGCGCACCATGCTGTGGCAGAAGGCGTCGGCCTTCACCTCGGCCACGAGCACGCCGGTCGCATCGCGCGTCCAGCGGTAGTCCAGCAGCGTGCGGATCGTGGTGCCCTCGTCGCGCGGCTTGCAGTACGCGGCGAAGTCGTGCAGGCCGATCAGGGTCTGTGCGGCGGCGTCCATGGCGCCCTCGTCCAGGGTGGCCTTGATCGTCGTGGTGTCGTGGCGCAACAGCGGGTCGTAGCCGGCCCGGGCGTCGGCGAGGCGATAGCGGTAGCGGCGCCACACCGCCGAGAAGCGCGCGTCGAAGCCCTCCGGCGCAAGCGCGGTGCGCGACACCGTGACGTCGGGGTAGTGCCCGAGCACCCCGCGGATCCGCGCCGCCAGCGACCCGGCCGGATCCGACGCTCCCCGCCCGTTGCGCGTGGCCACGCGGGCCCACTGCTGCTCGTCGAGGTCGACATGCGCGACCTGCCCCGTGGCGTGCACGCCGGCGTCGGTGCGTCCGGCGACGACGAGCCGCGGGCCGAGGCCCGTCTTCTCCCCCGGCGTCGCCGATCCGGCGCTGGTCGCGGAGTCGGATCCGTTCCCGCGCTCGATGGCCGCCGCGGGCCCGACGATGCGGGCGAGCGCGTCCTCGATCGTGCCCTGCACGGTCCGCAGACCCGGCTGCTTCGCCCAGCCCCGGAAGTGGGTGCCGTCATAGGCGATGTCGAGACGGATGCGCACGGATCAAGGGTACCCAGTGCCGTTCTGCTCACTGGTCGCATAGTGTCGTTGTCACGCCCGCTTGACCGCACTTCGCGACCAGTGAACCGCAGAGGCGGGCGCGCAGGATCGCCCCCATGGGAGCGGACAGGACGGATCCGTCCGGCTTCATCGTCACCCCAAAAGGACCCTGACACTCAGTCCCATATTGTGCGACACTGAATCGCAAGCGACGGCGGTGCCCGACCGCACGCGACCGAGATCGAAGGAGATCCCATGGTCAGCAGCATCCTCCCCGACGTCGAGATCCCCGCGGTCCCGATCCACGAGTATCTCTTCGGCGACATCTCCGAGCACGACCTCGACCGTGTCGCGCTGGTCGACGGCATGTCCGGAGCGGAGACCACCTACCGCCAGCTCATCGGGCAGATCGACCTCTTCGCCGGAGCCCTCGCCGCACGCGGCATCGGCGTGGGCGACGCGGTGGGCCTGCTCTGCCCGAATGTGCCGGCGTTCGCGACCGTGTTCCACGGCATCCTTCGTTCCGGCGCGACGGCCACCACGATCAACGCGCTCTACACGGCCGACGAGATCGCGAACCAGCTGCGCGACGCGTCCGCGTTCTGGCTGATCACGGTCAGCCCGCTGCTGCCGCAGGCCGAGGCCGCCGCCGCGCAGCTCGGTCTGCCCGCCGACCAGCTCATCGTCCTCGACGGCGCCGAGGGGCACCCCTCGCTGCGCGACCTGCTCTCCGAGGGCCACCACGCCCCGGCGATCACGTTCGACCCGGCCACGCACGTCGCCGTGCTGCCGTACTCCTCGGGAACCACCGGGCGCCCCAAGGGTGTGATGCTCACGCACCGCAACCTCGTCGCCAACGTCGCGCAGAGCACGGTCTCGATCGAGCTGAACGACGAGGACCGGATCCTCGCCGTGCTGCCCTTCTTCCACATCTACGGCATGACCGTGCTGCTCAACCTCGCCGTGCGGCTGCGCGCCACGCTCGTCACGATGCCGAAGTTCGACCTCGTCGAATTCCTGCGCATCATCGCGGAGCAGCGCACGAGCTGGCTGTTCATCGCGCCACCGATCGCCGTGGCGCTCGCCAAGCACCCGCTCGTCGCGCAGTACGACATGAGCGCGGTCAAGGTCGTGTTCTCGGGCGCCGCCCCGCTGGACGGCGCTCTCGCGCACGCGGTCGCCGAGCGGCTGGACTGCACCGTGCGGCAGGGCTACGGCATGACCGAGACCAGCCCGGTCACGCACACGATCCCGGTGGAGCGCGACGACATCGACCTCTCCTCGGTCGGGCTGCTGATCCCGAACACCGAGGCGCGCCTGCTCGGCGAGGACGGATCCGACGTGGTCGTGCCGGCCGAGGGTGCGAGCGAGCCCGGTGAGCTGCTCATCCGCGGACCGCAGGTCATGAAGGGCTACCTCAACCGCCCCGACGCCACCGCCGACATGCTGGACGCGGACGGCTGGCTGCACACCGGCGACGTCGCCACCGTGACCGCCGGCGGGGTGTTCCGGATCGTGGACCGCCTGAAGGAGCTCATCAAGTACAAGGGCTACCAGGTCGCGCCCGCCGTGCTGGAGGCCGTGCTGCTCGAGCACCCCGCGATCGCCGACGCCGCCGTGATCGGCGTCGCGGACGAGGACGGTCAGGAGGTGCCGAAGGCCTTCGTGGTGCTGCAGCCGGGCGCGGAGCTCGATGAGGAAGGCGTGAAGGCGCACGTCGCCGCGCACGTCGCCCCGCACGAGAAGGTGCGCATGGTGGAGTTCATCGACGCGATCCCGAAGTCCGCATCAGGCAAGATCCTGCGCAAGGACCTCCGCGCCCGGGCCTGAGCCTCGGATCCGCGCCCCTACGACGACGGAACCGGATCCCCCTCGCTGACTGGTCGCGAATTGCGGTCTTCAGCGCCGCTTGACGGCAATCTGCGACCAGCGAACGCCGGCCTGCTCAGTCGCCCGAGACAGCCCCGGAACGGTCATCGGATCCCGCAGTCTCGGCCGTCGCGTCCTTGGGCGTGTGCCGGAACACGATGTAGTGGTACAGCACGAAGCGCACCAGCACGATCACGGCGATGCTGCCGAGGTTGATCAGGTTCACGATCGGAAGGCTCGGAGCGTGGCCGGTGGCGCCCTGCACCACCTCGGCGCCGAGCCACACGATGCCCGCGCCGAGCAGGGTGCAGACAAGGTTGACTGCGAGGAAGAGCACGATCTCGGCGACGCGTCCGCGCCGGTCGCGTCCGCGGAACGCCCACTCGCGATTGCCGATGTACGCGTTGATCAGCGCGACCAGGCTCGCGGCGATCTTGCCGACGACGAGGTCCCACCCGAAGACGAAGACGAAGAGGTTGAATGCTCCGACCTCGATGAGCGTGCTGATGCCGCCGACGATCAGGAAGCGGGTGCCGACTCCCGCCAGACGGCGCAACCGGGAGCGGCGATCCATAGCCCTACTAGAATACCCGGGGGACGGTGCGGCCCAGGACGCCTGGCATCAACGGGGCGGATCCCCGCTCCTCCCTCGCGAAGACTCCGCCGGTGCTGCCGTGGCGCCGACGGGTCCCGCCCCGGCCCACCACGGGCCCTCCAGGAGAAGGCTCGAGGTTCGAGTGCAGTACGCCCACCTGGCCGTCGTGATGCCGGCCTACAACGAGGCCGAGGGCATCGGCGGCTTCATCGACGAGATCCGCACCGCCGTCGCCCCGCTCGCCGAGCGCGTGAGCTTCGTCGTCGCCGACGACCGCTCCACCGACGGCACCGCCACCGCCCTCGCCGGCCTCCCCGACGTCGACGTGCAGACCCAGCCGGCCAACCGCGGCCACGGCCCCACCGCCCTCGCCGCGTACCGCGCCGGCCTCGCGCTGTCCCCCGACGCGCTCGTGCACGTCGACGGCGACGGGCAGTTCCTCGGATCCGAGATCGCCTCCGCCGTGCGCGCGCTGAGCAGCACCGGCGCAGATGTCGTGCACGGCGTGCGCCACTCCCGCACCGACGCCTGGTACCGCCGCCTGCTCACCGCCGGTGTGCGGCTGCTCACCGGCGCGATCGTCGGACGCGGCGTGCCCGACGTGAACACCCCCCTGCGCGTGTACCGCCCCGAGGCGCTGCAGATCCTCGTGAACGCCGTACCCTCCGACGCCCTCGTGCCGCACGTGCACTTCTCCCTCGGCGAGGTGCGCGCCGGATTCGCGGTGCGCTACCTGCGCGTGCGCAGCATCCCGCGCCGTGGCAGCTCCAGCACCGGCACGATGTGGGGCAAGGTCGCACGCCCGTCGCTGCCGCCCAAGAAGCTCGTGCTCTTCGCGCTCAGCGCCCTGCGCGAGGCGTGGATGTGGTCACTGCGCCCCGGCGCCCCGCTGCGGGCGCTCGAGCTCGAGGGGCTCCCGGCGCCGCGTGCCCCTCGCACCGCCGCGTCCGACGAGGGATCCGCAGCTCCCGACGAGGCTGGTGCCGACGAGGGATCCGGATCCGCATGACTCGTCGCCTCTCCGGAATCGCATTCTGGATCCTGCTCGGGCTGCTCCTCGTCGCGAACGCGATCGTGATGTGGCACAGCCTGACAGCGCTGCGATTCTGGGAGGACGAGGCCTTCAACCTCACCGTGCCGCGGAACCTGCTGGCCGGCCTCGGCTACACCAGCGACGGCACACTGTCGGGCTCGACCCTGACGCCGTTCGATCCGCGGATCTCCACCGGTCCGGTCGTGCTGCTGCCGGTCGCCGGAGTGCTCGCGTTCGGCGTGGATCCGGTGATCGGCGCGCGACTCGTGCCGCTCGCGTACTGGATGCTCCTGCTCGCCGGGCTCGGAGTGCTCGGACGATGCATCGCCGGCCGCTTCGGCGCGCTGATCGCCGTGGCGCTGCCGCTCGCGTTCAACACGGCCGACAGCGTCTCCCCGATCCAGGGCCCGGCGGACCTGCTCGGCGAGATCGCCGCGGCCGCGCTCATCGTGTGGGCGCTGATCGTGCTGCCGCGCCGCGCGTGGCTCGCGGGGCTGCTACTGGGGCTCGCCGTGCAGGCGAAGCTCATCGCACTGCTCGCGCTGCCCGCATTCGCCGTGGCGCTGTTCCTGCTCACGCCCGCCGCGCCGTTCTGGCCGCGCCTGGTCGCGGCCCTGCGCCGCAGCGTGGTGCCGCTGGTCTTCGTGGCCACGCCGACGGTGCTCATGGAGCTGATCGCGCTCGCCTCGATGGGCTTCACGGGCTACGTGCGGCACGTGCGCGCGCTGGGTGGGTTCCTGCTCAGCGGCGGCCAGCACATCGAGCCGACCACGGTGCCGCAGAAGCTCGGGACCCTGGCCGGATCCTGGTTCGTACCGTGGTGGCTCGTCGCGGTCGCCGTGGTGCTCGCGACCGTCGCGGTGGTGTGGGCCGCGGTGCCCGCCCGGGGCGATGCCGTCGACATCCGGCCCCTGAGCCTGTCGAAGGGCTCGGAACTCGGCCGCGCCTCGTCCGCCCCGGCCGCGGCCGTGCCGGATCCGCAGCGCCCGAGCTGGTGGGAGCGGGATCCGCAGTTACTCGCGCTCGGGTTCGGATCGGCCGTGGGCCTGCTCGCCTTCGTCGGCTGGTGGTCGCAGGCGGCGCAGCTGCCGTTGTGGGTGCGCCACCCCGCGGTCGGCGTGTTCGCGTTCGCCCCGATCCTCGCCGCGATCGCTGTCCGCGCCGTAGGGGCGCTCTGGCGGCGGCGCGGGAACGTGGTGACCCCAGCCCTCACGCGGATCGTCGCCGTCGCCGTGGCGGCGGTTCTGGCCGTGGTGGTGACCGGAGGCGTCGTCGGCGACACGGTGCGCACCGCGCAGCCGCCAACCACCCAGACCCTGGATCAGCAGCGCGCCGCGGTCGCCCCCCTCGCCGCATGGGTGCGCGAGAACGACGTGCAATGGCTCGCCGCGAAGCCCTGGGGCTGGCCGGTGTCGTCGGTGGTGCTGACCGGAGCGCACGTCGGCCTGTTCGACGCTCCCGCGATGCAGCACACCCGCACGCTCACGCCCGAACCCTGCGCCGGTGGGTCTCCCCTCGTCGCATCGGCCGGCGCGAACATCTGCCCCGCGCCCTGACCGGATCCGGATCCGCCCCTCGGGAGTTCACCCGCCCACGCCTCCCACACGCGCTCCACTTCCGCTCCCTGGTCGCAGATTGCGGCTTCGCGCTCGCCATGACCGCAATACGCGACCAGCGAGCAGCAGAGGGGGATCCGCCCCTCGACCTTCACTGGTCGCAGATTGCGGCTTCGCCCTCGTCATGACCGCAATACGCGACCAGCGAGCGCCACGGGCAACCACCGAACAGCACGGCGACCGCTGAACAGCACGCCCCACCCCAGACAACGACGAAGCCCGCCGCCCCACATGGGGGCGACGGGCTTCAGAACGCGAGCTGGCTTACTTGCCGGCCTCCACGAAACCGGCGGCCTCAGCGGCCTCCGCCGTGCGGAAGTACACCTCGGCGACAGTGGCGTCGTACCACTGGCCATCGGGGCGGTGGAACTTCATCGAGTCCTTGTTGCCCTTGATGTCGAAGCCTTCGGGGGCGGAGCCGTCCTCGAGCGGAGCAGCGGAGTCCTCACCGAAGCCGCCGTCGACGAGCGCAGCCGGAGCAGCGGTCTCCTCGACCTCGGCCTCGACGACCTCGGCCGGAGCCTCGGCGACGGGCTCAGCAGCCTTCTTGGCGGCGGCCGGCTTCGCAGCGGCCTTCTTCACCTTGGGGGTGACGGGCTCGAGCACGAGCTCGATGACGGCCATGGGCGCGTTGTCACCCTTGCGGTTGCCGACCTTGGTGATGCGGGTGTAGCCGCCCTCACGCTCGGCGACGAGCGGCGCGATCTCGGCGAACAGGATGTGCGTCGCCTCCTTGTTGCTGCGCAGCACCGTCAGCACGCGACGGCGCGCGTGCAGGTCGCCGCGCTTGGCGAAGGTGACGAGACGCTCGGCCAGCGGACGCAGGCGCTTGGCCTTGGTCTCGGTGGTCTTGATCGACTTGTGAAGGAACAGCTGTGCGGCGAGGTTCGCGAGCAGCAGACGCTCGTGGGCCGGGCCGCCTCCGAGGCGGGGACCCTTGGTGGGCTTAGGCATTGTTCTTACTCCTGGATCGGAAAGGTTCGAGTCAGCTGGCCACTGCCAGATGACAGAACGGGTAGGTCAGAAGGACTCGTCTTCGGAGCCGCCGTAGAAGTGGGCGCCGTCGAAACCGGGCACCGAATCCTTCAGCGACAGGCCGAGCGAGACGAGCTTGTCGCGCACCTCGTCCACCGACTTCTGTCCGAAATTGCGGATGTTCATGAGCTGCGTCTCCGAGAGGGCGACGAGCTCGGACACCGTGTTGATGCCTTCACGCTTGAGGCAGTTGTACGAGCGGACCGACAGATCGAGATCCTCGATCGGCATCGACAGCTCGTTCGAGAGCACGGCCTCGACCGGCGCGGGGCCGATCTCGATGCCCTCAGCCTCGACGTTCAGCTCGCGGGCGAGGCCGAACAGCTCGGTCAGCGTGCGACCGGCCGAGGCCACGGAGTCGCGCGGGATGATCGAGTTCTTGGTCTCGACGTCCAGCACGAGCTTGTCGAAGTCGGTGCGCTCGCCGGCGCGGGTGGCGTCGACGCGGTAGCTGACCTTGAGCACGGGCGAGTAGATCGAGTCGATCGGGATCTGGCCCGCCTCGGCGTACTCGCTGCGGTTCTGAGCTGCGGAGACGTAGCCACGGCCACGCTCGATGGTGAGCTCGAGCTCGAACTTGGCGGTCTCGTTGAGGGTCGCGATGACCAGCTCGGGGTTGTGCACCTCGACACCGGCCGGGGCGGAGATGTCCGCCGCGGTGACCTCGCCGGCGCCCGTCTTGCGCAGGTAGGCGGTGATGGGCTCGTCGCGCTCCGAGGAGACGACCAGCTGCTTGATGTTGAGGATGATCTCGGTGACATCCTCCTTCACACCGGGGATGGTGCTGAACTCGTGGAGGACGCCGTCGATGCGGACGCTCGTGACGGCCGCGCCGGGGATCGAGGAGAGCAGGCTGCGACGCAGCGCGTTGCCGATCGTGTAACCGAAGCCGGGCTCAAGCGGCTCGATGACGAACCGGCTGCGGTTCTCGGAGATCTTTTCCTCGGTGAGAGTGGGACGCTGTGCGATGAGCACTGTGTGTTCCTTTCGATCACGTGCCCGCTATATGACACGTGTGGGTGAGGTCTTGAGTTGTGGAGGAAACGCGGGTGAGGATCCCCGGTCTCGACAGGATCGAGATCCGAGGATCCTCAGAACGCGTCAGACGCGACGGCGCTTCGGCGGACGGCAGCCGTTGTGCGCCTGAGGCGTCACATCCTGGATCGAACCCACCTCGAGGCCTGCGGCCTGCAGCGAGCGGATCGCGGTCTCGCGGCCGGAGCCCGGACCCTTGACGAGGACGTCGACCTTCTTCACACCGTGCTCGGCAGCCTGACGGGCGGCCGACTCCGCGGCCATGCCGGCGGCGTACGGGGTGGACTTGCGGGAGCCCTTGAAGCCCACGCCACCGGACGAGGCCCAGGCGATGACAGCGCCGGACGGGTCGGTGATCGAGACGATGGTGTTGTTGAACGTCGACTTGATGTGGGCCTGGCCCAGCGCGATGTTCTTCTTTTCCTTGCGGCGCGGCTTGCGCGCGGCGGCCTTGGGTGCAGCCATGAAAGTGTTCTCCTATTCCCTGGCCGCTTAGCGGGCCTTCTTCTTGCCGGCGACGGTGCGCTTGGGGCCCTTGCGGGTACGCGCGTTGGTCTTGGTGCGCTGACCGCGGACCGGCAGGCCGCGACGGTGACGGATGCCCTCGTAGGAGCCGATCTCGACCTTGCGGCGGATGTCGGCGGCGACCTCACGGCGGAGGTCACCCTCCACCTTGTAGGTGCCTTCGATGTGGTCGCGGAGGGCGACGAGCTGGTCGTCGGAGAGGTCCTTGACGCGGATCGACTCGTCGATCTCGGTGGCCTTGAGGATCTCGACCGAGCGGGTACGGCCGATGCCGTAGATGTACGTGAGGGCGATCACCACGCGCTTGTCGCGCGGGATGTCGACGCCGGCAAGACGTGCCATGCGGTAACTCCTGGAGTGTTGTGGAGGTGTGGAGCAGGATCGGTGCCCGGGCCTCCGCCCGAGGTGTCAGCTTCTCGCGGCCGCCGGCCGGTTCCCCGGTCGCTGAGCCTGTCGAAGCGTCTGATCCTGCCTGTTTCAGATATTGAGTTGTGGATTGCGAGAGCGACGGGACGGAGCCCGGCGATCAGCCCTGGCGCTGCTTGTGGCGCGGGTTGCTCTTGCAGATCACCATGACGCGGCCGTGACGACGGATCACCTTGCAGTGGTCGCAGATGGGCTTGACGCTGGGGTTGACCTTCATGTTGTTTCCTTATCGCTGTCTTCACCGGGCAGGCGCGAGCGCCTGGGGTGTTACTTCTCGACCGGTCTAGCGGTAGCGGTAGACGATGCGGCCGCGCGTGAGGTCGTAGGGAGAGAGCTCCACGACGACGCGGTCCTCGGGGATGATGCGGATGTAGTTCTGCCGCATCTTGCCGGAGATCGTGGCGAGGACCTTGTGTCCGTTGCTCAGCTCAACGCGGAACATCGCGTTGGGGAGAGCCTCGGAAATCACGCCCTCGATCTCGATGACACCGTCTTTCTTAGCCATAGCCTCGCTGACGCTTCTGCAGACCGGTCGATCTGCGGTGGGTGGGTGGTGGTGGAACTGTGCGGATCCGGACACGCCGGACCAAGGCGCAAAGCACCAAAGATCTATGGTAGTCCGGATCCGCGGATCCGCAAAATGCGGAGCTGTTACTTCTGGTCGACGATCTTCTGCAGCTTGGCGACGTCGGCCTGCTTGCTCGTGTCGAGACGCTCGCCGTTGATCTCGATCGTCGGCGTCCCCTGGATCTTGTGCGCGGTGGCCTGCGCCGTCGGGAACTTGAAGAACGTGTTCGCCTTGATGACCGCCTCGGCCTTGTCGGCGCCGACCTGCTTCGCGTAGTCGATCAGCTGCTGATCGGTGAGGCCGGGGGTGTTCTCGGTCGGCTGGTTCTCGAACAGGATGTTCAGGTAGTCCAGGAACTTGTCCGGGTTCTCCTGCGCGACGGCGTACGCTGCGGAAGCCGCACGCGAGGAGTAGTTGGTGCCCTGCGAGAAGCGGTCCAGGATCGCGATCGGGTGGTACTCGAGCGTGATCTTGTCCTCCTTCGCGAGCGCCTGCAGCTGCGACCCGTACTGGGTCTCGAACTGCTTGCAGATGGGGCACTGGAAGTCGACGTACAGCGCGACCTTGTCCTTGCCCTTGCCGGTGGTGACGGCGCCGGTGTCGGAGTTGACGATCGCGCTCTTCGGCGCGGCACCCGGGTCCGTGGCCTTGTTGTTCAGGTACACGACGACGCCGACAAGTGCGATGAGCACGGCGACGACCGCCGCGGTGATTCCGATGGCGAACCCGTTGGTCCTGCCCTTGGCAGTGGCCATGTCTGTGTCTCCTTGTCCAGACCCGCCCGGCGGATCCGCTCAGCTATGTCTTCCCATTGTGCCGTGCGAAGCCTTTGAGGTCCGTGGGAGCACTCCCCGGGGCGCGCGGGGCAGGTCGACGCTCGGTGCTACGCGATCGGCGCGGGGGTGATCCCGAAGGCGGCGAGGCCTGCCGCTCCCCCGTCGGCGGCGGTCAGCACCCAGATGCCGTCGTCATGCAGAGCGACGCTGTGCTCCCAGTGCGAGCCGTCGGATCCGTCGGTCGTGGTGACGGTCCAGTCGTCGTCCTCGACGTAGGTCTGCTCGGAACCCGCGGTGACCATGGGCTCGATCGCGAGCACGAGGCCCGGGCGCACCTCGGCGCCGCGGTCCGGGGTCCGGTAGTTGAACAGACTCGGCGCCTCGTGCATCTTGCGGCCGATGCCGTGTCCGACGTACTCGCGCAGGATGCCGTAGGGCTTCCCCGAGACCGCCGAGGGACCCGCGGCGAGGATGTGGTCCTCGATGGCCGCGGAGATGTCCCCCAGGTGCTTTGCCGAGGCCATCGCGGCGATACCGGCCCACATGGATCCCTCGGTCACGTCAGAAAGCGTCTGACGTGCGCCGAACGACGCGGAAGGAGACGGATCCGGGACGATGACCGTGATGGCGCTGTCGCCGTTCCAGCCGCGGAACTGAGCCCCGCAGTCGATCGAGACGATGTCGCCGGGCTGCAGCACGCGGGATCCGGGGATCCCGTGCACGACCTGGTCGTTGACCGAGATGCAGGTGGTGTGCCGGTAGCCGCGCACGAGCTTGAAGTTCGACTCGGCGCCGCGATCCAGGATCACGCGCTCGGCGATCGCGTCGAGCTCGCCCGTCGTGATGCCGGGGCGCACGGCGGCACGCACCGCGGTGAGCGCCGCACCGGTGATCAGACCGGGCTCGACCATCGCCTCGAGCTGGGCGCGGCTCTTGTAGATGGAGCGGCGGAACGCCACGTCAGACCGCAGCCGTGCGCACGAGCCCGCGGGCGTTCAGCGCCGCGAAGACGCGCTCGGTGATCTCGTCCAGGCTGCCGACGCCGTCGATCCTGTCCACGATGCCACGCGCGCCGTACACGTCGAGGATCGGGGCGGTCTGCGCCTCGTAGATGTCCAGACGCTTCGCGATGGCCTCGGGGGTGTCGTCCCCGCGGCCCTGCTCCACCGCGCGCACGGTGATCCGGGCGATGCTCTCCTCGCGCGGCACGTCGAGCAGGATCACGGCGTCGAGTGCGGCGTCCGACTCGGCCAGGAACGCGTCGAGGTCTTCGACCTGCGCGGCGTTGCGGGGGTAGCCGTCGAGGAGGAAGCCGGCCTCGGCATCGGGCTGGGAGAGGCGGTCGCGCACGAGCGCGCCCGTCAGCTCATCCGAGACGAGGTCACCCGCGTCGAGGATCGCGGTGACCTGCTTGCCGAGCGGGGTGCCGTCCTTGATGTTGGCGCGGAAGATGTCGCCGGTGGAGACCACCGGAACACCGTAGGCCTCAGCGATCCGCACTCCCTGCGTACCCTTGCCGGAGCCCTGCGGGCCCACGATCAGCAGGCGTGCGGTGGAGGTTGCGGATGCTGTCATCGGAGAAGCCCTTCGTAGTGGCGCTGCTGCAGCTGTGCGTCGATCTGCTTCACCGTCTCCAGGCCGACGCCGACGATGATCAGGATCGACGCGCCGCCGAACGGGAAGTTCTGGTTCGCGCCGACCGTGGCCAGCGCGATCAGCGGGATCAGCGCGATGATGCCGAGGTAGAGGGATCCGGGCAGCGTGATGCGGGTGAGGACGTAGTCGAGGTACTCGGCCGTGGGGCGACCCGCCCGGATGCCGGGGATGAAGCCACCGTACTTCTTCATGTTGTCCGCGACCTCGGTCGGGTTGAACGTGATCGCGACGTAGAAGTACGTGAAACCGATGATCAGCAGGAAGTACGTGATCATGTAGATCGGGTGGTCGCCCTTGACGAAGTACGTCATGATCCAGGTCGCCCACGCCGGCGGCGTCTTGCCGTCCTGCGGGATGTTGAACTGCGCGACCAGCATCGGGATGTACAGCAGCGACGAGGCGAAGATGACCGGGATCACGCCCGCCATGTTCACCTTGATCGGGATGTAGGTGTTGGTGCCGCCGTAGGTGCGACGACCGACCATGCGCTTGGCGTACTGCACCGGGATGCGTCGCTGCGACTGCTCGATGAAGACGACCAGAGTCATCACGACGATGCCGACGAGCAGCACGAGCAGGAAGACCTCGAAGCCCTTCGTCTGCATGATGGCCCACATGGCGCCGGGGAAGGTCGCGGCGATCGAGGTGAAGATCAGCAGCGACATGCCGTTGCCGATGCCCTTCTCGGTGACGAGCTCGGCGAACCACATGATGAGGCCGGTGCCGGCCGTCAGCGTGATGATGAGCAGCAGCTGCGCCCACCACACGTCGTTGGTGAGCAGCTGGTTGCACGCGGCGACGCCGGTCTGGCCGAACAACTGGCCGGTGCGCGCGACGGTGACGAGAGTCGTGGACTGCAGCAGCGCCAGAGCGATGGTGACGTATCGCGTGTACTGGGTGAGCTTGGCCTGACCGGCCTGGCCCTCCTTGTGCAGCGCTTCGAAGTGCGGGATGACGACGCGCAGCAGCTGGGTGATGATCGAGGCCGTGATGTAGGGCATCACGCCGAGTGCGAAGATCGACAGCTTCAGCAGCGCGCCGCCGGAGAAGAGGTTGACGAGCCCGAGCAGGCCCTCGGTGCCGCTGTTCTGAGCGAGGCACTCGGAGACGTTCGGGAAGCTCACGAACGGAGCGGGCACGGTGGATCCAAGGCGGTAGATCGCGATGATCGCGATCGTGAAGCCGATCTTGCGTCGAAGATCAGGCGTGCGGAAGATCCGCGCGATGGCGCTGAACAAAAGCTTGCCTTCCTGCAAAGGGAATGACGCCCGATGAGGGACAGTCGATTACCCAGGGTAACGCAAGAGGGGCCGGAGAAATCTCCGGCCCCTCTCGACGAGTGTTACTTGACGGATCCGCCGGCGGCGACGATCTTCTGCTCTGCGGAGCTGGAGACCTTGTCGACCGACACGGTCAGAGCCACGGCGATGTCGCCGTTGCCCAGGACCTTGACCTTCTCGTTCTTGCGAACCGCGCCCTTGGCCACGAGGTCGGCGACGGTGACGTCTCCGCCCTTCGGGTAGAGCTCGGCGAGCTTCTCCAGGTTCACGACCTGGTACTCCACGCGGAACGGGTTCTTGAACCCGCGCAGCTTCGGGGTGCGCATGTGCAGCGGCATCTGCCCACCCTCGAAACCGACGCGAACGGTGTTGCGGGCCTTGGTGCCCTTGGTGCCGCGACCGGCGGTCTTGCCCTTGGAGCCCTCACCGCGACCGACACGGGTCTTCGCGGTGTTGGCGCCGGGGACCGGACGCAGGTGGTGCACCTTCAGGACGCCGGGACGGGAGACCGTGGTCTCCTCGGCCTTCTTGGCGGCCGGCTTCTTGGCATTCGCGGCGGTGGTGGTGGCCGCTTCCTTCTTCTCAGCCATTAGTCGATCTCCTCAACCTTGACGAGGTGAGCGACCGTGCGGACGTAACCGCGGGTCTGGGCATCGTCGGGACGGACGACCGAGTCGCCGATCCGCTTGAGGCCGAGCGAACGCAGCGTGTCGCGCTGGTTCTGCTTCTCACTCACCTTGGACTTGACCTGCGTGACCTTGAGGCGCGCAGCCATCAGGCACCTGCCTTCTGCGCAGCGATGGCCTCAGCCTCTGCGCGGACGAGACGCGCCGGGGCGACCTGGTCGAACTCGAGGCCACGACGCGCGGCGACCGCACGGGGCTCCTCGAGCTGCTTCAGGGCGGCCACCGTCGCGTGCACGATGTTGATCGTGTTCGACGAACCGAGCGACTTCGACAGCACGTCGTGGATACCGGCGCACTCGAGCACGGCGCGGACCGGACCACCGGCGATAACACCGGTACCGGCGGCAGCCGGGCGGAGCAGCACGACGCCGGCAGCGGCCTCGCCCTGCACCGGGTGCGGGATGGTCGATGCGGAGCGCGGCACGCGGAAGAAGTTGCGCTTGGCCTCCTCGACACCCTTCGAGATGGCGAGGGGAACCTCGCGGGCCTTGCCGTAGCCGACACCCACGAGACCGTTGCCGTCACCCACCACGACGAGCGCGGTGAAGCTGAAGCGACGGCCGCCCTTGACGACCTTCGACACGCGGTTGATGGTCACGACGCGCTCGAGGAACTGGTTGTCCCCGCGGTCGCGCGAGTTGCGGTCGCGACCGCCCTGACCGCGGTCGCGGCCACCACGGCCGCCGCGGCGCTCATCGCGCTGCGGAGCCTCGGTGCCGGCCGCCGTCTCGGCGGGAGCCGTAGCCGTCTCGGTCACTTCGTTCTCCTTGTTGTCACTCACAGTGCCAGACCCCCTTCGCGGGCGCCGTCGGCGATGGCCGCGACACGACCGGCGTACCGGTTGCCACCGCGGTCGAACACGGCCTCCGAGACACCGGCGGCCTTCGCGCGCTCGGCGACGAGCTCGCCGACCTTGCGGGCCTTGGCGGTCTTGTCACCGTCGAAGCCGCGCAGGTCGGTCTCGAGGGTGGAGGCACTGGCCACGGTGTGGCCCTTGCTGTCGTCGACCAGCTGCACGAAGACGTGGCGGGCCGAACGGGTGACGACCAGGCGCGGACGCGCCTCGGTGCCCTGGATCTTCTTGCGAAGGCGGGCGTGACGACGCGAGCGGGCGTCGGACTTCGTCTTGATAGCCATGGTTACTTACCACTCTTTCCGGCCTTGCGACGCACGACCTCGCCGGCGTAGCGCACACCCTTGCCCTTGTACGGCTCGGGCTTGCGGATCTTGCGGATGTTCGCAGCCGCCTCGCCGACGGCCTGCTTGCTGATGCCGCTGACGGTGAGCTTGTTGTTGCCCTCCACCGTCAGGGTGATGCCGGCGGGCGGGTCGATCAGAACCGGGTGCGAGAAGCCGAGGGCGAACTCGACCGAGTTGCCCTTCTGCTGCACGCGGTAGCCGGTGCCGACGACCTCAAGGCCCTTGGAGTAGCCCTGGGTCACGCCGATGATGTCGTTGCTGATGAGCGTGCGGGTCAGACCGTGCAGCGAACGCGAGGCGCGCTCGTCGTCCGGACGGGTGACGAGAACCTGGTTCTCCTCGACCGACACCTCGATGGGGGAGGCCACGGTGAGCGAGAGCTCGCCCTTCGGGCCCTTCACCGACACCGCACGGCCGTCGACCGAAACGGTCACGCCCGCGGGGATCTCGATGGGAAGTCGTCCAATACGCGACATTTCAGATCACCACACGTAGGCGAGAACTTCTCCGCCCACGCCCTTCTGCTCAGCCTGGCGGTCCGTGAGGAGCCCCGAGGAGGTGGACAGGATCGCGACGCCGAGGCCACCGAGCACCTTGGGCAGCTCCGTCGACTTCGCGTACACGCGGAGGCCGGGCTTGGAGACGCGCTTGATGCCGGCGATCGACCGCTCGCGGTTCGGGCCGTACTTCAGCGAGATGGTGAGGTTCTTGCCGACGCGGGCGTCGGAGATCTCCCAACCCGAGATGTAGCCCTCCTGCTGGAGGATCTCAGCGATGTGGGTCTTCAGCTTGCTCGACGGCAGGGTCACGGAGTCGTGATGCGCCGAGTTCGCGTTGCGCAGACGGGTCAGCAGATCTGCGACCGGGTCTGTCATCGTCATAGTTGTCTTCTTTCGTTCATGAGGTTCCGGCTGCCGTTACACGGCAGACGGCCTGCGATGAGCACGCAATTTTCAATTGTACGTCACGTGCAACACGCCCGAAGACCGGATCCCGAGGAAGCCCCCGGGATCCGGTCTTCAAGACATGGTCTTACGCCTGCGCGTCGTTCGACTTGAACGGGAAGCCGAGGAGACGCAGCAGCGCCCGGCCCTCGTCGTCGTTCTTCGCCGTGGTGACGACAGTGATGTCGAAACCGCGGACGCGATCGATGCGGTCCTGATCGATCTCGTGGAACACGCTCTGCTCCGTGAGACCGAAGGTGTAGTTGCCGTTGCCGTCGAACTGCTTGTCCGAGAGACCGCGGAAGTCGCGGATACGGGGCAGTGCGAGGTTCACGAGGCGGTCCACGAACTCCCAGGCGCGGTCACCGCGGAGGGTGACGTGCGCGCCGATGGGCTGACCCTCGCGCAGCTTGAACTGCGCGATGGACTTGCGGGCCTTCGTGACGATCGGCTTCTGGCCGGTGATCTTGGTGAGGTCGTCGACCGCACCATCGATCACCTTGGAGTCACGAGCCGCCTCACCGACACCGGTGTTGACGACGACCTTGACCAGGCCGGGGATCTGCATGACGTTCTCGTAGCCGAACTCGTCCTGCAGAGCCTTCTTGATCTCGTTGTTGTACTTCGCCTTCAGGCGGGGCTGCACCTTGACAGCGCCCGCGGCGTCAGCAGCCGCCATCAGAGGTCCTTACCGCTCTTCTTCGCGTAGCGCACGCGGACCGTGCGCTTCACGCCGTCCTTGACCTGCTCCTCGACGCGGTGACCGACCTTGGTCGGCTTCTTCGTCTCGGGGTCGACCAGGGCGACGTTCGAGATGTGGATGGGGGCCTCGATGGTCTCGATGCCGCCCGTCTTCGTGCCGCGCTGCGTCTGTCCGACGCGGGTGTGCTTGGTGGCGTAGTTCACGCCCTCCACGATCACGCGGTTCTGCTCGACGAGGACCTCGAGGACCTTGCCCTGCTTGCCGCGGTCGCCGCCCTTTTCCTGCTTGCGGCCGGAGATGACCTGAACCAGGTCACCCTTCTTGATGTTCGCCATGAGTTACAGCACCTCCGGGGCGAGCGAGACGATCTTCATGAACTTCTTGTCACGAAGCTCACGACCGACCGGGCCGAAGATACGGGTGCCGCGGGGCTCCCCGTCGTTCTTCAGGATCACGGCGGCGTTCTCGTCGAACTTGATGTACGAGCCGTCGGGACGACGGGTCTGCTTCTTGGTGCGGACGATGACGGCCTTGACCACATCACCCTTCTTCACGTTCCCACCGGGGATCGCGTCCTTGACCGTCGCGACGATGATGTCGCCCAGGCCGGCGTAACGACGGCTGGAACCGCCGAGCACGCGGATGGTGAGCAGCTCCTTGGCGCCGGTGTTGTCGGCGACCTTGAGTCGGGACTCGGTCTGGATCACTTTGCCTTCTCCAGGATCTCCACCAGACGCCAGCGCTTCGTGGCGCTCAGCGGGCGGGTCTCGTTGATGAGAACGAGGTCGCCGATGCCGGCGGTGTTGTTCTCGTCGTGCGCCTTGACCTTCGTCGTACGGCGGATGACCTTGCCGTACAGCGGGTGCTTCACGCGGTCCTCGACCTCGACGACGATGGTCTTGTCCATCTTGTCGCTGACGACGTAGCCGCGGCGCGACTTGCGGTAGCCACGAGCATCGGCGTCGCGCACATCGTGCGAGACGACCTCTGCCTCAGCGGCAGCAGCCTTCTTCTCAGCCATTACTCGGCCTCCTCCTTCGGCGCGTCAGCCTCGTCGGCCTTCTTCGCCTTTGCCTTGGACGCCTTCTTGGCCGGAGCCTCGACCGGAGCGGGCGTCGCACGGATGCCCAGCTCGCGCTCGCGGATCACGGTGTACAGGCGCGCGATGTCGCGCTTGACGGCGCGGATGCGGCCGTGGCTCTCCAGCTGGCCGGTGGCCGACTGGAAACGGAGGTTGAACAGCTCCTCCTTGGCCTTGCGCAGCTCCTCGACGAGGCGCTGGTCTTCGAACGTGTCGAGCTCGGTCACACCGAGCTCCTTGGTGCCGATCGCCATTACGCGTCGCCCTCCTCGCGCTTGATGATGCGTGCCTTGAGCGGCAGCTTGTGAATGGCACGGGTCAGGGCCTCGCGAGCAAGTTCCTCGCTGACGCCCGCGACCTCGAAGAGGACGCGACCCGGCTTGACGTTGGCGACCCACCACTCGGGGGAACCCTTACCGGAACCCATGCGGGTCTCGGCAGGCTTCTTCGTGAGCGGACGGTCGGGGTAGATGTTGATCCACACCTTTCCACCACGCTTGATGTGACGGGTCATCGCGATACGAGCGGACTCGATCTGACGGTTGGTCACGTAAGCGGGGGTGAGGGCCTGGATACCGAACTCGCCGAAGGAGACCTTCGTGCCGCCGGTCGCCGCACCATCACGCTTGGGGTGATGCTGCTTGCGGTACTTGACCTTGCGAGGGATAAGCATCAGGCAGACGCTCCTTCTGCGACGGGAGCCTCGTTGCGCGGGCCACGGCGGCGGTCGCCACCACGGTCGTCACGACGGGACTTCGGTGCGTTGGCCTGCTCGCGAGCAAGCTCCTTGTTGGTGAGATCGCCCTTGTAGATCCAGACCTTCACGCCGATGCGGCCGAAGGTGGTCTTGGCCTCGTAGAAGCCGTAGTCGATGTTCGCGCGCAGCGTGTGCAGCGGCACACGACCCTCGCGGTAGAACTCCGACCGGCTCATCTCCGCGCCGCCGAGGCGGCCCGAGACCTGGATCCGGATGCCCTTGGCACCAGCGCGCTGGGCGCCCTGGAGGCCCTTGCGCATGGCGCGACGGAAGGCGACACGAGCAGAGAGCTGCTCGGCGATGCCCTGCGCGACGAGCTGAGCGTCGGCCTCGGGGTTCTTCACCTCGAGGATGTTCAGCTGGATCTGCTTGCCCGTGAGCTTCTCGAGGTCGCCACGGATGCGCTCCGCCTCGGCGCCGCGGCGGCCGATGACGATGCCCGGACGAGCGGTGTGGATGTCCACACGCACGCGGTCGCGGGTGCGCTCGATCTCGATGTTGCTCACGCCGGCGCGGTCGAGCTGCGTCTGCAGGAGCCGGCGGATCTTGATGTCCTCGGCAACGTAGTCGGCGTAACGCTGACCCGGCTTGGTCGAGTCAGAGAACCACCGGGACACGTGGTCCGTGGTGATGCCGAGGCGGAAGCCGTACGGGTTTACCTTCTGTCCCATTACTTGCTCGCCTTCTCGTTCTTGGCGACCTCAGGGGTGGCCAGCACGACCGTGATGTGGCTCGTGCGCTTCTTGATCTGGAACGCGCGGCCCTGGGCGCGGGGCTGGAAACGCTTCAGCGTCGTCCCCTCGTCCACGAAGGCGTTCTTGATGTAGAGATCCTGCTCATCGAGGAACTCGCCGTCACGATCGGCCTTCACCTGGGCGTTGGCGATCGCGGAGTGCACGAGCTTGTAGATCGGCTCGGAGGCGCTCTGCTGCGCGAACTTCAGGATGGCGAGGGCTTCCTGCGCCTGCTTGCCCTTGATCAGGGCGACGACACGACGAGCCTTCTGCGGGGTCACGCGGATGTGCTTCACGCGTGCGACGGATTCGACCATTAGCGGCGCCGCCCCTTCTTGTCGTCCTTCACGTGGCCGCGGAAGGTGCGGGTGGGCGCGAACTCGCCCAGCTTGTGACCGACCATGCTCTCGGACACGAACACGGGGATGTGCTTGCGTCCGTCGTGCACGGCGATGGTGTGTCCCAGCATGGCGGGGATGATCATCGACCGGCGGGACCAGGTCTTGATGACGTTCTTGCTGCCGGCTTCGTTCTGCACGACCACCTTGCGAAGCAGGTGCTCGTCGACGAAGGGGCCCTTCTTAAGACTGCGAGGCATCTTCTCTTACTCCTACTTGCGCTTCTTGCCGGCGTTGCGACGACGCACGATGTACTTGTCGCTTTCCTTGTTGGCGTGACGGGTGCGTCCCTCAGCCTGGCCCCACGGGGAGACGGGGTGACGTCCACCGGACGTCTTGCCCTCTCCACCACCGTGCGGGTGGTCGACCGGGTTCATGGCGACACCACGGACGGTCGGGCGCACGCCCAACCAGCGCTTGCGGCCGGCCTTGCCCCAGTTGATGTTCGACTGCTCGGCGTTGCCGACCTCGCCGATCGTCGCACGGCAGCGCGCGTCGACGTTGCGGATCTCGCCGGAGGGCAGACGCAGCTGGGCGTAGGGGCCATCCTTCGCGACCAGACGCACGGAGGCGCCGGCGGAGCGGGCCATCTTCGCGCCGCCGCCGGGGCGGAGCTCGATGGCGTGGATGACGGTACCCGTCGGGATGTTCTTCAGCGGAAGGTTGTTGCCCGGCTTGATGTCAGCGCCGGCACCCGACTCGACGATGTCGCCCTGCTTCAGCTTGTTCGGCGCGATGATGTAGCGCTTCTCGCCGTCGAAGTAGTGCAGCAGCGCGATGCGCGCGGTGCGGTTGGGGTCGTACTCGATGTGAGCGACCTTGGCGTCGATGCCGTCCTTGTCATTGCGACGGAAGTCGATGACGCGGTACTGGCGCTTGTGGCCACCACCGATGTGACGGGTCGTGATGCGGCCCTGGTTGTTGCGGCCACCGGTCTTGCTCAGCGGGCGCAGCAGCGACTTCTCGGGCGTCGATCGGGTGATCTCGGCGAAGTCGGCCACCGACGAGCCGCGGCGACCCGGGGTCGTGGGCTTGTACTTGCGAATAGCCATGTTCTGTCCTTATCCCCCGGTCAGTTCACTGCCGTGAAGATGTCAATGGTGCCCGACTTCAGGGCGACGATGGCGCGCTTGGTGTCCTTGCGCTTGCCCGTGCCGAAGCGGGTGCGGCGAGCCTTGCCGACGCGGTTGATCGTGTTGACGCTGGCGACCTTGACGTCGAAGATCTTCTCGATGGCGAGCTTGATCTCGGTCTTGGAGGCGCGGGGGTCCACCAGGAAGGTGTACTTGCCCTCGTCGATCAGGCCGTAGCTCTTCTCGGAGACGACCGGCTTCAGGATGATGTCGCGCGGGTCCTTGTTGGCAGCCGCGGCGAGGATGTTGTCGCTCATGCGGAGACCTCCTCGGTTGCGCCGGACTTCAGCGCGACGAACGCGTCGAAGGCCGCCTTGGTGAAGACGATGTCGTCGGAGTTGACCACGTCGTAGGCGTTCAGCTGGTCGAAGTACAGCACGTGCACAGAGGCCAGGTTGCGGACGCTCAGGGCGGTGAGGTCGTCTTCGCGGTCGATGACCACGAGGAGGTTCTTGCCCGGGAGCGCCTTCAGGAAGGCGGCGGCCGTCTTGGTGGACGGCTTGCCCTCGATGCCGAAGGACTCGACGACGTGCAGGCGCTCACCGCGGAAGCGGTCGCTCAGCGCACCCAGCAGGGCGGCAGCGATCATCTTCTTGGGGGTGCGCTGCGAGTAGTCGCGCGGCTTCGGGCCGTGGACGATGCCACCACCGGTCATGTGCGGCGCACGGATGGAGCCCTGACGGGCGTTACCCGTGCCCTTCTGCTTGAAGGGCTTGCGACCGGCACCGGAGACCTCACCACGACGCTTGGTCGAGTGGGTGCCCTGGCGTGCCGCGGCGAGCTGCGCGACGACGACCTGGTGGATGAGCGGAACGTTGGTCTTGGCGTCGAAGATCGCGGCGGGGGCGTCGACCGTACCGGTCTTCTTGCCGCCTGCGAACACGTCGAGCGTCAGAGTGGTGTCAGCCATGGGACTCAGGCACCCTTCACTGCGTTGCGGACGTAGACGATGCGGCCGCGCGCGCCGGGGACGGCGCCCTTGACGAGCAGCAGACCCTTCTCGGCGTCGACGGCGTGCACCGTGAGGTTGAGGACGGTCACGCGCTCGCCACCCATACGACCGGCCATGCGCATGCCCTTGAAGACACGGCTCGGGGTCGAGGAAGCACCGATGGAACCGGGCTTGCGGTGGTTGCGGTGCGAACCGTGCGAGGCGGAGACACCCTTGAAGTTGTGACGCTTCATGACACCGGCGAAGCCCTTGCCCTTGCTGGTGCCGACGACGTCGACCAGCTGGCCGGCCTCGAAGGTGCCGTCAACCGTGAGCTCCTGGCCCAGGCTGTAGTCGCCGGCGTCCGCGGTGCGGATCTCGGTGACGTGACGGCGCGGGGTGACCCCGGCGGCCTCGAAGTGGGCGGTGAGCGGCTTGTTGACCTTGCGCGGGTCGATCTGACCGGCCGCGATCTGCACGGCGTTGTAGCCGTCCTTCTCGGGGGTGCGGATCTGGGTGACCACGTTCGGGGCCAGCTCGATCACGGTGACCGGGATCAGCTTGCCGTTCTCGTTCCAGACCTGGGTCATGCCGAGCTTGGTGCCGAGCAGTCCCTTGGAAATCTTTGCGTTGATGTCGACCATCGTGATCCCCTTACAGCTTGATCTCGATGTTGACGTCAGCAGGAAGGTCGAGACGCATGAGCGAGTCAACGGCCTTCGGCGTCGGGTCGACGATGTCGATCAGACGCTTGTGGGTGCGCATCTCGAAGTGCTCGCGGCTGTCCTTGTACTTGTGGGGCGACCGGATGACGCACACGACGTTCTTCTCGGTCGGAAGCGGCACCGGGCCGACGACGGTCGCGCCCGCACGGGTCACGGTGTCGACGATCTTGCGGGCCGACGTGTCGATGACCTCGTGGTCATACGACTTCAGGCGAATGCGGATCTTCTGTCCCGCCATTGTCTGCTCTCTCTCATTAAGCGTCGTACCGGCCCGGATCGGATGATCCGGGGGCATTGGACGCGCGACGGCGCGTTCTGCACCTTCGCACTCCTCCTCCTGGCCCTGACCCTTGCGGATCGGACCTCTTGAAGGGGCGCACCACTGTTCTGCTGTCAGCCCGGGGCCTCACGACCCGCGGAAGCCGACCCCCGCACATGGCAGGGCCTCGGTGAGGAGGTGTCGGTTGTCTGTTCTGCTGCCCGCGGCCCAGATCCCTGCGCCCGCTTCCATGGATCTCTCCGTGGAAGGGCGCCGTCTGTGCACTGCCCTGGCAGTGATCCAGCGCGCATCGGGACGCGCACCGGAATGTGGAACCTCAATAGTCTACGTGCAGCCCGGGCGTGTCGCAAACTCGGGCGTGTCGCGACGGCGTGTCCGGCGTGTCTCGCGTGGACGGGGATGGGTGGCAGGCGCTTACTGGTCGCGCACCGTACGCTCACTCGTCACAGATTGCGGTCATCCACGCCGCATGACCGCAATACCCGACCACCGCACGACCTCCGCTCCGGGGGCGATTCCGGCCCCCGCCTCCCCGAGTCACTCACTGGTCGCAGATTGCGGTCATCCACGCCGTATGGGCGCATTACGCGACCACTGAACGAGGCTTCGCCTGGGGCGGCTCCGGCCTCCGCGCCATGTGCCGCTCACCGGTCGCAGATTGCGGGGATCCACGCCATTTGACCGCAGTTTGCGACCACTGAACGAGGAGGGAACGCCCTGCACAACCGGGCCCGGGAAGCCGTTGTCCACGACTTCCGCGATGTGCGCCCCATGCGGCGAAGCCGAGCGACATCGTTGTCCGCATGCGACAGCCGACGCCCCTTCCCCTTGCTCTTGGCGATACGTTCACCCGGGCGCAAGGACTTGCCGCGGGCCTCACGCCTTCACGCCTGCGGAGTTCGGATCTGCGTGCGCCGTTCCACGGGGTCCGCATGACGGTTGCGAGCGTAAGCGAACTCGGCGAGAACCAGGATCCGGATCCTTTCTCCGATGCCTTGGCTGATGCCGTGAGACTTCTGTCCGACGCCTACGCTCCGGCTATGCCGCAGGGCGCGCATCTCAGCCACTCCACCGCGGCAGTACGGCACCGGATCCCGCTACCGCGACGAGCTTTCCCCAGGCACGACAGTCCTCGGCTGCCCGAGGTGGATCGGGTGCAGGTGGAGGCCGCGATGCCGGCACCGGGGCGAGCGCCCCGGGGCCCTCGTATACGCGGTCACCAGTCCGCACCGGAACTCGAGGCCGTGACGCTGGTCGATGGGGTGCCGGTGGCCACGCCCGCAGCGACCTGGGCATCGCTTGCCGGCCGCCTCAGCGTCGACGAGCTCGTCGCCGTCGGGGATGCGATCGTGCGGATCCCCCGCATGCCAGGACCGTTCGGTTGGGTGCTTCGCCCGCCTTTGGTCACGTTCGAGGAGCTCGACGCGGTCATCCGGGCAGGACGCCGTCCCGGGATCATCCGGCTTCGCGAGGCGCGTACTTTGATCCGCATCGGATCCGCCTCCCCGAAGGAGACCGAACTGCGACTCGCTCTGACAACAGGGGTCGCGCTGCCCACCCCGGTGCTCGACTTCGACGTCTACGCGGGAGGCGCGTTCCTCGGCTGCAGCGAGATCGCGTACCCGTACTACCAGGTGGCCGTCGAGTATGAAGGCGACTACCACCGCACCGATCGCCTGCGTTGGAGGAAGGACATCGAGAAGTACCAGGCGTACACCGAAGCGGGATGGCGTGTGGTGCAGATCACCGCGGAGCACCTCCGTCAGAGCGGCGAACCCGCTCGTCGCGTCCGCGCCGCGCTGCGGCAAGCGGGGTGGTGGCCCCGCCGCTAGTCTCCCGGCGCTCAGTTCCAGTCTGTTGTCGTCACGGAGGGAGAGACTGTCGCGAACTGCGTCCCCGAAAGGCTCCGCACAGCGGCGATCTTGATCGGCCGGCTGTTCGTCCCGATCGCCCCCGTCGCGTTGAGTCGGAAGCTCAGGGTGCTGGTCGCACCTGCGGGAACCGAACCGGAATAGGTGAACACATAGGTGATCGAATCTTGGTTCGCGGACGCGCTTGTGAAGCTCCACCCGGGGCCCGACACGACCGTCCCAGAGGCGTTGAGAACGTGCTGATTCTTCTTCTGATCGACCGTGAATGTCAGGGTGGCGTGAGTCACCGGAGCCACTCCCGCGGGAGGCGTGAATGTTGCTGTGCCCGCGAGGTAGCCGGGATTGCCAGACCCCACGGATCCCGCGTTGAGGGTGGCGTTCATGCCGGTGAACGGAGGGAGATTCGCCCCGAAATCGATACCCCGGTTGATCGCACAGGAGCCCTTCGTCCACACCGCGCTGCCGGTATAGCCCCCGGTGAACGAGCCGCTGAACGAGAGCGACGTCCCTGGCGCACCGTTGATGGTCAGGACGGTGTTCCCGCTGCCGTCCGTGGTGCGAGCGATCGGTGTACCGGATGTCGTAGTAGCAGGCACGGTGATGCTCGGCGCGCCCGCCTTCGGGACGAGCGTGATCACGAGCGACCAGCCCGACAGCGGCTGAGCTCCTGCGGTCTTGGCTACGCCATAGGTCGCGGTGTAGTTGGAACCGCTGACGACGAAGCCCGTCCCACCCACGCTGTAGTCGGCGCAACCACTCGCGGCGTACGCCGGCACCGCCACAGCCGCAGCCACCACCGGAACGCTCCAGGCGGCGCCCTTCAGCACCGTGCGGCGGTGCAGCCCGGTCGCGCTGTTCCCCAGAGTCTCGTTCATGATGTCTCCCAGATGGCTTGCGCCTACATCGGTCTCGACCGCACCCGGTCCCAACCGGATGCGAAAGTCAGCGCCCCAGCGCGTCGTGTCCCGAGTTCATGACAGCGCATCGGATCGACGCGACTTCGCGACTTGCCTTCGAGACGACGCAATCGGCCGGATACGCGTCGCACTCGGTACGATCCGTCGCGCGGGGATGGCCGACATGGCTGCGCTGCGCGGAATCGGCCACCGGATCCGACTGCGCAGCGGGCCGCCGGCCTCAGCTCGCGAACCTGACGCCCATTCGCACCGCCGACGGCGAGGGCAGGCCCTCGCGCACCATCGCCCTGGCAAGCGGCGAGCCTCCCGAGAACCCGACGCGATGCGCGATCTCGTCGATGCTGGATGTGCCGGTCGGATCCTCGCTGAGCAGTCGCACCGCCGCATCCAGCCGCGCGTGCCGCACCTCCCGGGCGATCGTCGTGCCATGCGCGTGGAACTGCCGCTCCAACTGCCGCACGGACAGGTTCACAGCCTCGGCGATCCGCCGCGAGCCGAGCCGGGGATCCGCGTGCATGCGCATGATCACCGCCAGCGCGCGCCGCATCGGACTGGGCGCCTCCTGCACGGCCTCGACAGTCAGCAGCCGCGCCACCATGTCCCGCATGAGGAGCTCGATGTGAGGATGCGGCACGCCCATCGCCTCGCGGTCGACCGCGGTCGCGACCTCCCCGGCGAACGCGATCACGCCGCTGAGCAGCGTCTCGCCACCGGCCGCGGGGCGGACCCCGGCGGCCACCTCCTCCCCCGGCGGCACCGGCACCGTGATCGAGATCAGCTCGCTCGGTCGCAGCACCGCCGCCATCGCGGTGCAATCCGACATCAGCATCGCGCCGTTCTGCGTCACCTCGAACGGTGCGGATCCTCCGCGCACCGCCACGCGTCCGCGACGCACGCCGTGCACCGCCAGCATGCCCTTGCCCGCGGTCAGCGATAGCACCCCGCCGGTCGCCCGAGTCAGTCGGATCCGCACATCGCCGAACTCGCGCTCCACGAGCTGCGCGGCGCCAGCCGGCGGCACAACGGGGCCCGGCAGCACGACGGCCGCACTGGCCGACGGCACAACGGCGCCCGCCAACATGGCAGCACCCGGCGACGCGGCGCCAGCAGGCGACGCGACAACAACACCCGCCGGCGACACGACGGCAGCAGCCGGCGACACGGCGGACGGGGGCACCGTCGACGCGGAGCCCGAACGCGCGCCCGACGAGGACTGCACCCCCGCCACAATCTCGGCGGTCATCGCCGCACCTGTCCGATCAGCTCGTCGAACTCGGCGGATCCCGGGTCGGAGGCGACGTACCCGCTGTTCCTGCCGACATACCCGCCGCCGTAGTAGCCGTACCCGGTGCGGTCCATGCCGCGCAGGGGGATCTGGTTGATCACCACGCCGAGGGAACTCGCCCCGGCCTTCTCGAGGTTCGACAGCGCCTTGCCGAGCTGGTCGATGTGCGTGGTCCCGGCCCTGACGACGACGATCGCGCCGTCGCCCTGCGTGGACAGGATCGCGCCGTCGGTGACAGGCAGCAGGGGCGGCGCATCCACGAGCACGATCGCATGCTCGGACAGGGTGCGCAGCACATCGTGCATCACAATCGTGCCGACCAGCTCGCTCGGGTTCGGCGGCACCGTGCCCGCCGCCAGCAGGAAAAGGTTGCGGTGCAGCACCGAACGCTGCAGCACATCCCCGATATCGGCGTTGCCGACCAGCACATCGGTGAGCCCCGCCACGCCGGGCAGACCGAAGGTGCTCGCGACGGTGGGCCGGCGCAGGTCCCCGTCCACCAGCACGACGTGCTTGCCGGACTCCGCGATCGCGAGCGCGAGGTTCGCCACCACCGTCGACTTGCCGTCCCCGGGCAGGGGGCTCGTGAGCACGATCACCTTCGGCGGATTGTCCACGTGCAGAAACTGGATGTTCGTGCGCAGTTCGCGCAGTGCCTCGGCCAGCGGCAGGTGCTCGTTGTCGGCGCGTGCGCTCGAGGTGGCGATCAGACGCTGCTCGCTGCCCGTCAGCTTCGGGTCGGCGGGGAGGGTTCCGATCACCGAAACCCCGAAAGTCGATTCGACGGCCGAGGCGGAGCGGATCCGCTTGTCCGCCGTGTTGCGCACCAGCGCCCACGCGATGCCGAGTGCGAGGCCGATGAGAGCGCCCAGCAGCAGGTTCAGCCTCGTGTTCGGGGAGCTCGGCGAACTCGGCAGCACCGCCGTGTCCCCCGGCACGAGTGCGACCACCGCCGCGTTCGCGGTGCTTCCGTCTCCCGTGTCCGAGGAGGTGGCGTCCCCCGTCGCCGCGGCGCCGACCTGCGTCAGCACCTGCCCGCTCTCGAGTTTCTGCACCTCGACCGCCAGCGCGCGGATCCACGCGTTCGCGAGATCCTGCGCCTCCTGCGGCGTGGGAGCCTGGGCGGTGATCCGCAGCGTCACCGTGTCGAGCGGCACCGACGCGGAGATCCGATTGACGAGCGCCTGCGGCGAGATCTTGAGGCCGAGCTGCCCGATGACGGCCTGGGCGACCGTCCGGTTCTTCGCGATCTCGATGTAGGACTTCGCCCGGGACTTCGCATAGGTGTCGCCGAGAGATGCGATGCCCGTGGAGCCGCTGCTCTGCGAGACCACGAATCCGCTCGCGTCGGCGGTGTACACCTTGGGCATCAGCAGACTGACGCCGAACGCCACAGCCACGCCCAGTGCAGTGCTCAGCACGATGGCGGCCCAGTGCCGACGGACGACACGCCAGTAATCTTCGATGTTCACAACGACCCGCTCCCCAGCAGCGATCTGTTCCTACTCGTCCTCCCACAGGACATCCGCAGTATATCGAGTGCGGGTCCGCTGTCACCCCCGGATTCCGCGCTCGTACCAGGCCGCCTCTCGGAAGGGCTCCTGGCTTCGGAACGCCGGCCGGATCCTCCGCGGATGGATCCGGCACACGACAGAGGGCGGAGCGCCGCTGCGCTCCGCCCTCTGAAAGTTCTCAGTTCGAGATCACTCGTTGCCGACCTGCTTGTCGAGGTTGTCGCGGACGCCGTCGATCTGCTCGGCAGCCCCGGGGGCGACCTTCTTGGCGAGGTCCGCAGCGCCACCCAGCACGGTGTCGCTGACGCCCTCGGCCTGCTCGCTGTGCAGCAGCTCCTCGACCTTGTCCTTGTTCTCCTCGAAGAACTCCTTGCCCTTGTTCACCGCGTCGTTGATGGCGTCTCCGAGACCCATGGGGTTCCCCTCCCTTGATCGAGCCGGCTGTCGGCTCGCACCTCGCCATTCTGCACGGCGGACCTGGCCTTCGACAAGACCCGGCCCGAAGCCGGAGCACCGCGGGAACGACAAAGGGGCCGAGCCCAAAGGCTCGACCCCTTTACGCGGAAGCAGATGCTTACTTGACGATCTTCGTGACCGTGCCGGCGCCGACGGTACGGCCACCCTCACGAATCGCGAAGCCGAGGCCCTCCTCCATGGCGATCGGCTGGATCAGCTCGACCGACATGTCGGTGGTGTCACCAGGCATGACCATCTCGGTGCCCTCGGGCAGCGAGATGACGCCGGTGACGTCGGTGGTACGGAAGTAGAACTGCGGGCGGTAGTTCGTGTAGAAGGGGTTGTGGCGGCCACCCTCGTCCTTGGACAGGATGTACGCGGTGCCCTCGAAGTTGGTGTGCGGGGTGATGGAACCCGGCTTCACCACGACCTGGCCGCGCTCGACGTCCTCGCGCTTGGTGCCACGAAGAAGAAGACCACAGTTCTCGCCGGCCCACGCCTCGTCGAGCTGCTTGTGGAACATCTCGATACCCGTGACCGTGGTCTTCTGCGTCGGGCGGATGCCGACGATCTCGACCTCGGAGTTGATCGCGAGGGTGCCACGCTCGGCGCGGCCCGTGACGACCGTTCCACGACCGGTGATCGTGAACACGTCCTCGATCGGCATCAGGAACGGCTTGTCCTTGTCGCGCACCGGGTCGGGGATCGAGTTGTCGACGGCCTCCATGAGGTCGAGGATGGACTGGGTCCACTTCTCGTCACCCTCGAGCGCCTTCAGGCCCGAGACGCGCACGACGGGCGCGTCCTCGGCGAAGCCCTGGCTGGCGAGCAGCTCGGAGACCTCGAGCTCGACGAGCTCCAGGATCTCCTCGTCGTCGACCATGTCGGCCTTGTTCAGCGCGACGAGCAGGTACGGCACGCCGACCTGCTTGGCGAGCAGCACGTGCTCACGGGTCTGCGCCATCGGGCCGTCGGTGGCGGCGACCACGAGGATCGCGCCGTCCATCTGAGCCGCACCGGTGATCATGTTCTTGATGTAGTCGGCGTGACCGGGGGCGTCGACGTGAGCGTAGTGACGCTTCGGGGTCTCGTACTCGACGTGCGAGATGTTGATCGTGATACCGCGCTGACGCTCCTCGGGCGCGGAGTCGATCGACGCGAAGTCGCGCTGAACGTTGGTGGCCGACGGGAACTTGTCGGCGAGCACCTTCGAGATCGCAGCGGTGAGCGTGGTCTTGCCGTGGTCGACGTGACCGATCGTTCCGATGTTCACGTGCGGCTTGGTCCGCTCGAACTTGGCCTTAGCCACTGGGTCCTCCTCAGGACGTCATGTAGGGGCACCGGGCACTGGATTGTGACCGCTTTCCTACGGGTTTGATTCTCAGTTTAGTAGAGAGACGATGTGAAGTTGTCTGAGTGCCTGTGAGGCCCGGCCCTTCGACAGGCTCAGGGTCCGAGCCTCACAGGCTCCTAGGGCTTACTCGCCCTTGGTCTTCTGGACGATCTCGTCGGCGACGGCGCGCGGGACCTCAGCGTAGCTGTCGAACTCCATCGAGTAGACGGCACGGCCGGACGTCTTCGAGCGCAGGTCGCCGATGTAGCCGAACATCTCGGACAGCGGGACCGACGCGCGCACGACCTTGACGCCCTGGGCGTCCTCCATCGACTGGATCTGACCACGACGCGAGTTCAGGTCGCCGATGACGTCGCCCATGTACTCCTCGGGCGTACGCACCTCGACGGCCATGAGCGGCTCGAGCAGCACCGGGTTCGCGCGCTTGATGGCCTCTTTGAAGCCCATCGAGCCCGCGATCTTGAACGCCATCTCCGAGGAGTCGACGTCGTGCGAGGCGCCGTCGAGCAGGGTCGCCTTGACGCCCACCATCGGGAAGCCCGCCAGCGCGCCGGCCGCCATCGCGTCCTGGAAGCCCTGGTTGGTCGGCTCGATGTACTCGCGCGGGATGCGCCCACCGGTCACGCTGTTGACGAACTCGTACGACTTCTCCGAGTCGAGGTCGAGCGGCTCGATCGTGAACTGGATCTTCGCGAACTGACCCGATCCACCCGTCTGCTTCTTGTGCGTGTAGTCGTACTTCTCGACGGCCTTCTTGATCGTCTCGCGGTACGCCACCTGCGGCTTGCCGACGTTGGCCTCGACGTTGAACTCGCGCTTCATGCGGTCCACGAGGATGTCCAGGTGCAGCTCGCCCATGCCCTTGATGGTCGTCTGACCGGTCTCGGGGTTGAGCTCCGTGCGGAACGTGGGGTCCTCTTCGGCGAGCTTCTGGATGGCGACACCCAGCTTCTCCTGGTCGGCCTTGGTCTTCGGCTCGATGGCGACCTCGATCACCGGCTCCGGGAACGTCATCGACTCGAGAACGACGGGCGATGCCGGGTCGGTCAGGGTGTCACCCGTGGTGGTGTCCTTCAGACCGATGACGGCGTAGATGTTGCCGGCGGTGACCGCGGGAACCGGGATCTCCTTGTTGGCGTGCATCTGGAAGATCTTCCCGATGCGCTCCTTCTTGCCCTTGGTCGAGTTGATGACCTGGGCACCGGACTCGAGCTCGCCCGAGTAGACGCGCACGTAGGTGAGGCGACCGAAGAACGGGTGCACGGCGACCTTGAACGCGAGGGCCGCGAACGGGTCCTTCGCGTCGGGGTGACGCTCGATGATCGTGTCGTAGTCCTTGGGGTCGTGCGCCTCGATCGAGCCCACGTCGAGCGGGTTCGGGAGGTAGTCGATGACGGCGTCGAGCATCGGCTGGACGCCGCGGTTCTTGAACGCCGAGCCGCACAGGACCGGGTAGATCTCGGAGGCGACCGTCATCTTGCGGATCGCGCCCTTGATCTCGGCGACGGTGAGCTCCTCGCCGCCGAAGAACTTCTCGAGCAGGACGTCGTCGCTCTCGGCGACGGTCTCGAGCAGCACCTGGCGGTACTCCTCGGCCTTGTCCTTGAGGTCGGCGGGGATCTCCTGCACCTCGTAGGACGCACCCATGGTCACGTCACCCTTGGAGTCACCGGCCCAGACGAGCGCGCGCATCTCGATGAGGTCGACGACGCCGACGAAGCTGCTCTCGGAGCCGATCGGCAGCTGCATGACGAGCGGCTTGGCGCCGAGGCGGTTCACGATGGTGTCGACGGTGTAGTAGAAGTCCGCGCCCAGCTTGTCCATCTTGTTGACGAAGCAGATGCGGGGGACGTTGTACTTGTCAGCCTGACGCCACACGGTCTCGGACTGGGGTTCGACGCCCTCCTTGCCGTCGAACACGGCGACCGCACCGTCGAGGACGCGGAGCGAGCGCTCCACCTCGACCGTGAAGTCCACGTGACCGGGGGTGTCGATGATGTTGATCTGGTTCTTGTTCCAGTAGCAGGTCACGGCGGCAGACGTGATCGTGATGCCGCGCTCCTTCTCCTGCTCCATCCAGTCGGTCGTCGAGGCGCCGTCGTGGGTCTCGCCGATCTTGTGGTTCACACCCGTGTAGAACAGGATGCGCTCGGTCGTCGTGGTCTTACCGGCATCGATGTGCGCCATGATGCCGATGTTGCGGACCTTGCTCAGGTCGGTGAGCACTTCTTGTGCCACGGGGGTGTGTCCTTATCTTCTTGCTGTCGTCACGCGACGAAGGAAAAGTGTGGGGTGCCGGGACCGGATCCGATGTCTCGACAAGCGAGGCAGCCGGATCCGATCCCGGCCCGACTGGTGATTACCAGCGGTAGTGCGCGAACGCGCGGTTCGACTCGGCCATCTTGTGAGTGTCCTCGCGGCGCTTGACCGCGGCGCCCAGGCCGTTCGAGGCGTCCAGGATCTCGTTCTGGAGACGCTCGGTCATGGTCTTCTCACGGCGGCTCTTGGCGTAGCTGACGAGCCAGCGGAGGGCGAGGGTGTTCGCGCGGTGCGGCTTCACCTCGACCGGGACCTGGTAGGTCGAGCCACCGACGCGGCGGCTGCGGACCTCGAGGGTCGGGCGCACGTTGTCGAGCGCCTTCTTCAGGGTGGCGACAGCGTCCTGACCGTTCTTCGCCTCGACACCCGAGAGGGCGCCGTAGACGATCGACTCGGCGAGGGACTTCTTGCCGTCGACCAGGATCTTGTTCACCAGCGAGGTGACGATCGGAGCACCGTAGACCGGGTCGTTGACAACGGGGCGCTTGGGGGCGGGGCCCTTACGAGGCATCTAACTCAACCCTTCTTCGCGCCGTAGCGGGAACGAGCCTGCTTACGGTTCTTGACGGCCTGGGTGTCCAGGGCGCCACGGACGATCTTGTAGCGGACACCGGGGAGGTCCTTGACACGACCACCGCGCACGAGCACCAGCGAGTGCTCCTGCAGGTTGTGGCCCTCACCGGGGATGTAGGCCGTGACCTCGGTACCGTTGCGGAGCTTCACACGAGCGACCTTGCGCATCGCCGAGTTCGGCTTCTTCGGGGTGGTGGTGTACACGCGGGTGCACACGCCGGCCTGCTGCGGGTTCGACTTCAGAGCGGGAGCCTTGGTCTTGGTGACCTTCGGCGAACGACCCTTGCGAACCAACTGCTGAATAGTTGGCACTGCTTCTCCTTGTTGTGCTGCACGGTGACAGCGTGATGGGTTCACATCAGACCCGCCCGCGCGCCGAGAACGACGTGCGTTTGAATGGTGGGTATGCCGTGGGGGCGGAACCGGCGAATGCCGGTGCCCGGTACGCGCGCGTCAAGACACACGCATACCCGCTCTATGGTAATGCGCCGTAACACGCCCGGTCAAATGCGCACGAACGGCGCGCCGGGCGCCGATCCGCGGGGCGGAGGCCCTGATGCGTGACGAGCACCGCCCGGATCTGTGAGCCATCGAACGCCAGTCCGGATCCGGTCTCCCAGGGAATGTTCGGCTGCGCGAGCGGATCCGCTCGCGGATCCGGCTCCGATCGCGCGGATCCGGTCAGAGCGTGTCGGGGTCGAAGGGCGAGTCCAGCGCCTCGGTCAGCTCGGCGAGCATCGCCTCGATCTGCGGCTCGACGTATTCGCTGATCGCGGCCTGCACTCGCAGGCGGTGCCGGAGCAGCAGCCCGCAGATCTCGCGACCCACGACGTTCGCGTAGTCGTCGGCGAGGGCGACCTCGTGGCGCAGCGCGGCCTTCGCATCGTCGCTGAGCGGCGGCAGGGGAGGCAGCTCCCCCGCATCCTCGTCGGCCATCCCGGCGAGCGTGAACAGGAAAGGGGCGCCGGGAACCGGATCCGGATCCAGCGGCATGCCCTCGTACTCGGGCTCGAGGTCCTCCGTCGGGCGGTAGGCGCGGGCGCGATTGCGGGCGGCCTGCTGGTCGAGCTCGCCCTGCAGCATCGGCAGGTTCCGCGCGGTGTACTCGGCGACGGCGTGGTCGACGATGGTCTTGATGCGGGTGGACAGTCCGTGCTGCACGCCGTGCGGCACGTTCCCGCCGATGCCCGCGGCGGAGAGCACGGGAGAGCCCAGGCAGCGGCGGCACGGCGCCACCCGCCCGCGGTGGGTGGCGGGCTCCCAGCGCGGCACCCAGCGCAGCCAGGCCTCCACAGCCAGGTCGACCTGCGTCTCCAGCGAGCGCTCCACGCCTCCAGCGTACGGGGCGGACACGCCCGGGAGGTCGCGGCACGCGAGATCGAGTGCCGCGGTGCCGGCCGAGATCAGGTCGATGGACCGAGAACAGGAGGATCCCGATCGGATCCGCCCTGTTCTCGGGCGACTCACCTGATCTCGGCATGCGACGTCAGCCGCCGCGCGGGGCAGGACGATCGCGTCAGGGCTGCTCGTCGTCGTCCTTCTCCCACGGCCAGCGGGGAGGCCGGGCCTCCGTGCGACGCAGTGCGATCGCCACCCACGCCGCGATCAGTGCGGCGATCACGATGACGGCGCTCGCCCCGCCCAGCACGAGCTGCCCGGCGGCGGCCGTGGCGTCGACCGCTCCCGCGCCCTCCGCCACCGCGGCTCCCCACACGCCGCCCAGGTGCACGAGCGCCGCGCCGAGCGCGAGGAAGACCGTCGCGACGAACGACGGATGCGGGTTCGCGAGCACGCCCCGGAGCGACAGCGCGAACACCACCACGGCCAGCACCATGCCGACGATGCCGGGCAACTGGCCGAGCCGGGGCACCGCGATGAGGTCGTGTTCCGTGAGCAGGCTGAGCATTCCGAGCCCCATGATGGCCAGCGCGAAGAACGAGACGACCCCGATCACCCAGGCGAGGACAGGACGAACCCCCGCGGGCGGTGGCTCGCGGGGGTTCGGCGGGAAATCGTTCGTGATGCTCTCCTGCGGTGCAGGCCGGCGCCGCTACGGCAGCTGGGGTCCGGCTTCGAGGACGCGCTCGTACTCGCGCTGCGCCTCGTCGTTCTGCGCGGTGCGGCGGGCGCCGGCGCGGGCGGCCCAGGCGCCGAACCAGATGGTGAGCTCGCGGCCGAAGATGAACGCGGCGATCGCGAGCGGGGCGAGCAGCTGACCGTTCACGTTCTCGGCCAGCTGAGTCGCACCGAGCTTCCAGAACTCGACGGATCCGATCGCGCCGAGCAGGTGGCCGCCGTACGCGAAGCCGCCGACGATGATCCCGAAGACGACCCAGTAGCCCCAGCGCCCGCGGTTGATGATGCCGCCGAGCAGCCAGAATCCGATCGCGAACACGACGACCGGGATCCACAGCCCAGGGCTGCGGAGCTGGTCGAGCAGGTAGGTGCCGATGCTGTCGGTGGTGACCTTGCCGTCGAACGCGGCGATGCCCAGGGCGGTGCCGAGGTAGAGGATCGCGAAGGCGATGGCCGCCAGCAGGCCGATGCCGAAGATCGCACCGCGGTTGCCGCGCTCGCGCGGAGGCTCGGGAGCCTGCACGAAGATGGGTGGCGGCACCTCGGTCACCCCCGGGGTGATGACGGCCGGCGCGAGCACCTGCGTGGGCGCCTCGGCGGCGGTGTCGACGCGCGTGGTCGGGCTCTCGAACATCGAGGTCTCCGTGGCGGCCGCCGCGGCGATGACGGCGGGGGTCTCGGCGGGCGACGGCGGAGTGAAGGTGCCGCCGAACGTGCCGGGGTATGCCGCCTCAGCCGCCTCGAAAGCAGCGAGATCGGCGTCCGCGGCACGCTGGTCCGCGGCACGCGCATCCGCGGCAGTCGCCCCGTCGGCGGCGCGCTCGGCCTCGGCGAGGCTCTCGTTCGCGCTCTGTGCGACGGCGGCATGGTCGGGCTGCACGGCATCGGCGACATCCTCGCCGGTGCGCTCGACTGCAGTGGCCGGGACATGCGCGTCGGCGCCCTCGGCCGGGGCCGGCTGCACGACTGCGGCCTCGACCGCGGCGCCCTCAGCGGGGACAGCCGCGGTGTCGGCACCCTGGGCGTCCGCCTCGGGCGCGGCGGCCACGGCGTCGTCGACGTCGTGCGCCTGCGCCGGCTTCGAAACCTCGTGGTCACTCATATGAGCTCCTCCATACGGATACGGTGATTCGAGGCTATCTCCGAGGCAGGGCACCGCCGCGCAGACCTGCCGGAAACCGCGGATGCCGGATCCGGATCGGCGTCGTATCCGGATCCATCGCCCGCGTCACGGGTCGGATCCGCGTCACATCCGGATCGGCGTCACCGATGCAGCAGGCCGGAGAAGTAGGTCACCATCACCGGCCCCATGGGCGCGGCGAGGTACACGAGCCCTGCGATGACCCCGGCGCAGACGACGCCCGCGAGCCACGCGATCCCGGTGTTGCGCCCCCCGATCCGTGCCATACCCCGAGGGTACGAGAGCGGAGCGCGCGGGCGCGGGCGGCGCGCGGCGGACGCGTCGCCCGCACCCTCGGCGGACGTCAGGGAGCGCTCAGGTGCGGGGCTCAGCCGGCGTCCGGCGCGGCCACGCCGGGCAGCGTCCACGCGGCGAACACCGGCCCCTCGGCAGCGAGCGCAACGGCGCCGTCGTCGGCGACGGCGAGGGTCGCGTCGCCGAACAGCGCCTCAGCCGCCGCGGCTCCCGCGAGCGCCCCGGCCGGGAGCTCGATGTCGACGTCGCCCCGGGCGGCGAGCACGAGCACGGTCTCCTCGGCCGACTCCCGCACGAACACGAGGCCGTCGTCGTCGACGTGCAGCCACCGCAGCCCGCCGGTGCCGAGCACGGGGTGCGCGCGGCGCAGCCCGACCAGGTCGCGGTACAGCGCGATGCGCTCCGCGGTATCCGGCTGCCCCTCTGTCCCCCATGGGATCGGTGTGCGGCTGGCCTCGCCGTCCACGCCGGTGAGGCCGAACTCGTCGCCGGCGAACACGACGGGCAGCCCCGGCAGCGTCATCGACAGGCCGACAGCGACGGGCACCGTCCCCGGTGCAGCGTTGGTGGCGAACCGTGCGGTGTCGTGCGTGTCCAGCGGCTGCATGTTGCCGAGCCGCACCCGCCACGGGATCCCCCCGGTGAATCGGGCCATCGAGTCGACCACGTCGCGCGCGGTGTAGCGCGGGATGCCGCCGGTCTGCATGCCGAAGAACCAGCTCTCGGTGCGTTCCTCCCCTTCCGCGGTGAGGTACGGAGCACCGTTCGGCTCGCTGAGCCAGGCCCATACAGGGCGGGTGAAGGACGGATAGGTCATCGCGCCGTCCCAGCCGTCGCCCTGCAGATCGCTCGTGGCGTCGTTGGTGGACTCGCCGAGCAGGATCGCATCCGGGTTGATCCCCCGCACGGTGTCACGCAGCAACCGCCGGACATCCGCGTTCAGGTCGATCGCCCCGAGGCGCCCGGTCATGTTCGCGACGTCGACGCGCCAGCCGTCGGCGCCATAGGGCGGCTTGAGCCAGCGGGCGACGGCCGAGTCCTCGCCTGTGATGAACCGCTTGCGCAGCTCCTCACTGGCCCAGTCGAACTTGGGCAGGCTGCGTGCACCCAGCCAGCACTCGTACTCGGTGTTGTCGTCGTTCGTGAAGTAGTAGAACCGCTCCTCGGGCGCTCCGGGGGTACCGAACGCCGCCCGGAACCACTCGTGGCGGTCGCCGGAGTGGTTGCTGGTGAGGTCGCCGATCACCTTGATGCCGCGGGCATGCGCCTCCTCGATGAGGTGCGCGTACGCCTCGTCGCCGCCCAGCAGCGGGTCGACGCGCAGGAAGCTCGAGGCGTCGTAGCGGTGGTTGGACGCGGCCGGGAACACCGGCGTAAGGTAGAGCAGGTTGACCCCGAGCTCGACCAGGTGGTCGAGATGCTCCACGATCCCGGGAATGTCTCCCCCGTAGAACTGATGCGCCCGGCCCGGCATGACCGGATCCACCGGGGTGTCCCAGTCCGCCGGGATCGCCCAGTCGGGCGTCGGGTGCTCGTCGGCCTGGGCCGAACGGGCGAAGCGGTCCGGGAACACCTGGTACATGACCGACTCGTGCAGCCAGGCGGGCGGCGCGGGTTCGGCGACCAGGGCGAAGTCCTCGGCGTCGAGCGTCTCCAGACGGTGGATGCCGGTCTGGTTCAGCCATTCGATCCGGCCGTCCTCGTGCTGCAGCAGGAACCGGTAGCCGTGCCGCGGATTGCGCACGGTGACCGGCGCCTCCCACCACTCCCAGCCATCGGCGCTGCCGATCCGCTCGGCGTCGGTCCACTCCGGCTCGTGGTCGGGGTTGGATCGGGTGCGGGCGGCCGCGATCGGGCCGTAGCCGGCAGGCACGCGCAGCCGCACTCGGACGACATCGCCCAGAGCGGGGGCGTCGTCGGAGACGTGCAGCGGGGATCCGTCGTGGTGCGGGAGCAGAGCGGTCATGTCGAGGCCTTTCGTGGTGCGGCGGCAGCCCGCCGGAGTCGACGTGGTTGCACGACCGATGCCGTGACAGAGCCCTTGGATTGTGTTTCGAGGATCGTTACTTCACGCTACCGGCGGTGAGGCCGCCGACGATGTACTTCTGCAGCGACAGGAACAGGATCATCGGCAGGATCGCCGCCAGCACGGCCCCGGCCGCGAAGACCGCGTAGTTCTTCGCGTCGGTGGACACGTACTGGTACAGCCCGACAGCGAGCGTCTGCTTCTCCGGAGAGATCAGCACGGTCGACGCGATCAGGAAGTCGCCCGTGATGCCGATGAAGGCGAGCAGCCCCACCACCGCCAGGATCGGCGCGACCAGGCGCAGGATGATGGTGAAGAAGATCCGTGCGTGACCCGCTCCGTCGATCTTCGCGGCCTCGTCGATCGAGGCGGGGATCGTGTTGAAGAACCCGTACATCAGGAACGTGTTCGCCCCCAGTGCGCCACCGAGGTACACGAGGATCAGGCCGATCTGCGAGTTGAGCCCGAGCGCCGGGAAGATGTCCCCGATCGCGGACATCAGCAGGAAGATCGCGACGATCGCCAGCAGCTGCGGGAACATCTGCACGAGCAGCAGGGTCATGAGCCCCGTACGGCGTCCTCGGAATCGCATGCGCGAGAAGGCATATGCGGCGAGCGCGCACAGGAACACGCTGCACACGGCGGCGAGCACGCCGATGAAGATCGTATTCAGGAACCAGGCGCCATAGGGCCGGGACGGATCCTGGAACAGCTGCACGTAGTTGTCCACGCTGATCTTCGAGAACAGTCCGTTCGTGCTCAGCAGCGTCCCGCCGGGGTTCAGCGAGGCGGACAGCACGTACACCAGCGGGAAGCCGGCGAACACGAGCATCACGACGCCGATGATGTGCCGCCAGCCGGTCTCCCGGAACCACCGGCCGAACGGTCGGCGGGGGTGGCGCGCCGGGGCGGCGAGGAGCGCGGCGGTCGCGGTCGACGCAGGGGCCGAGGTCTTTGCGATGTCGGTCATGTCAGTTCAGATCCTCCAGCACCTTGGTCTGCCGGAATCCGATCAGGGAGATGGCGGCGACCAGCACGAAGATGATGATCGAGAAGGCGCTGGCGAGGCCGTAGTCCCGCTCGGAGCCGACGAAGGCGACCTTGTAGACCATCGAGATGAGCAGATCCGTGGATCCGACGTTGATGCTCGCATCGGTGAACTGCGGACCGCCGTCGGTGAGCAGGAAGATGAGCCCGAAGTTGTTGAAGTTGAACGCGAACGACGCGATCAGCAGCGGCGCGACGGCCACGAGCAGCAGCGGGAACTTGATCAGCCGGAACGTCTGCCACACGCTTGCGCCGTCCACGCGCGCCGCCTCGACGACGTCGTCGGGCAGCGATTGCAGGGCGCCGGTCGTGACGAGGAACATATAGGGGAAGCCGAGCCACAGATTCGCGATGAGGATCGCCGCCTTGGCGAGCCACGGATCCGTCAGCCACGGGATCGACGCCCCGCCGAGGACGACCTGGTTGATGAAGCCGAAGTCCTTGTTGAAGAGCCCTGCCCACACCAGCGCCGACAGGAACGCGGGGAACGCGTACGGCAGGATCATGATCAGCCGGTAGTACTTGCGGCTGCGCATCTTCGGATCGTTGAACACGATCGCGAGGAACAGGCCGAGGATGAACGTCGTCGCGACCGAGAGGATCGCGAACGCGAAGGTCCACAGCAGCACCGCGAGGAACGGGCCCCGGATGGACTGGTCCGAGAACGCGCGGACGAAGTTGTCGCCGCCGACCCACACCTGCCAGCCGGGCAGCAGTGCCTTGCCGTCCTTCGCGGTGAACGCGCCGCGGCCGGTGTCGCTGTAGACGACGCCGGTCTTGGTGTCGGTCATCGTGTCGGCCTTCGGATCCCAGGTGAGCGTCGAAGTGAACAGGTACGCCTTGGAACCGTCGGTGGTCTTGAGATAGCCCTTGTTCAGGTCGTGCGAGAGCGGCACGGCCAGGGCGGCGATGTCGTCCTGGTGGGCGATGACGCTCGGGAAGTCGAGGGTGGTGAAGCCGGGGGCGCCGTCGGCGCTGATACCGGGTTCGGTGGAGAGCGGGCGGTCGGCGCCGCCGATCAGCGGCTCGTCGCTGCCGGGCTCTGCGGTGAGGAAGAAGAACTTCCCGTCCTTCTCGAGGATCTTGACGGAGAACGTCGGGGAGTCCGCCACGCGGGTCTGCGACTGCAGCAGCAGCGCCTGCACCGCGTCGTCCTTGGTGGAGTTGTGCCCGGATCCGTAGTTCGTGAAGGCGACGTATCCGGAATAGAGCACCACGAAGATCTGGAAGATCAGCAGGAACACGAGGCCCGGCGTCAGATACTTCGCGGGCAGCAGGCCGGGAATGAGGTAGACGGCGTTGATCGCCAGCACGCCCACGGCGACCAGCACGGCCGGCGTCCACTGCGCACTCGCGGCGAGCGCGAACACGGCGTAGAGCGCGAGGGCGTCGATCACTGCGAGCGCGACGATCTTGACCAGCCACACCTTCCAGCCGGCCGATGCGGCCTCGGCGTAGGCGGCGGCCCGCCGCTGGCGGCGACTGCGAGCCCTGTCCTCGGCGGACATGGCCGAGGACTCCTGCGTCTTCTCCTGCACGGCAGGACCCGTCATCTCGACCCCTTCACAACGTCGTCAGCGGGCGGGGGTACGGGGAGGCGGCGTGATCGCGCGCCTCCCCGCACCGGATTCATGAGCGGATCAGCCGATCTTGGTCTGGATCGCCTGGGTCATGCCCGTCCAGGTGCTGGCCGGGTCGCCGCCCTTGATGATCGCGACCTCGGACTTGCCCCAGTCGTCCCACACGGAGCCCATCTCGGGCACCGACGGCATCGGCACGGCGTTGGCGCCGACCTTGGCGAAGCCCGCCACCGCGGGGTCGGACTGCGCGGCCTGGAACGACTCCGTCAGTGCCGGCGGGCGGCCGCCCGCCTTGTAGAGCGCGGTCTGCACGGCGGGGGTGGCGAGGTAGTTCACCAGGAACTCGTTCGCGGCGAGGGTGTTCTTCGACTTCGCGTTCACGAAGAACGCCTGCACGCCTGCGAACGGACGGGCCTCCTGGCCGCCGGCGCTCGGGATGGGGTCGACGGAGACCTTGATGCCGGCCTTCTCCGCGTCGGGCAGGTTCCAGGGGCCGCTGATGAAGTACGGAGCCTCGCCCGCGTTGAAGGCGGCCTTGGCGAGATCGCCGGTCAGGCCGGGATTGAAGATGCCGGCCGCGCCCTGCGCGCCCAGCCAGGTGGCGAACTTCTGCCCGGCCTCGTCGCCGATCGTGAGCTTCTTGGCGTCGTAGCTGCCGTCCGCGTTCTGCGCGAAGACCTGGCTGCCGAACGAGGTCTGGAACGGGTACGTGTGGTATGCGTCACCGGTGGCCGCGTCGAGTCCGATCAGGAACGGGTACTTGGTGCCCGCGGCCTTGCCCTTGGCGATCATCTCGTCGTAACTGGCCGGAGTGGAGTCGGCGAGCGCGGTGTTGCGCAGGATCGCGATGTTCTCGATCGCGTAGGGCAGGCCGTAGACCTTGCCGTCGTAGGTGACCGCGGAGACGGCGACCTTCTCGAACTTGGAGGCGGAGTCGCCCAGCTCGATCGGAGCGACGAGGCCGTCCTTCACGAAGGATCCGATCCAGTCGTGCGCGCCGATCGTGATGTCGGGCCCCTTGCCGGTGGGGACCTGGGCGGTGAAGTCGTCGCGGATCTTGCCGAAGTCCTTGACCACCAGGTTGATGGTGATGCCCTTGTCCTTCTTGAAGTCGGCGGCGACCTGCTTCATCGCAGCCGCGCGGTTGGAGTCAACCCAGACTGTGAGCGAGCCCGTGGTCTTGTCGCTTCCGGCGGATGAGCCACCGCCGTTGCTGCTGCCGCCGCAGCCGGTCAGCGCCAGTGCGCCGGCCATGAGGAGTGCGCCGAATGCGACGACGCTCTTCCTGTTCACCTTCATCGGTGTACCTCTCTCGGTCTTCAGGGAGCGCGATCGGCTCCGATCTCGCGCCAGAGGGCGCTCGCTCCGCCTGCGAGGATTGCAAGCGTTTACAGTATGCGGATCCGCGACGCTTCGCGCAACCTCTCGCCAGGAGGGCCTGACTGGGGCACGATCTGGATGCGTCCGCACCGCTGTTGATAAGCGGGCCCGCCGCATTGAGGGTTGCGTCGTTCGGAAACGTTTACAACAATGAGCCGAACAAACATCGGGGAACGTCACGCATCCGTCGTCCGCCGGTCCGGACCGATACCCTTCCTTGACCCGACTTCCTAGGAGGCCCGTGTGGCTGACATCGCCGATGTGGCGCGTCTCGCCGGCGTGTCCACCGCCACGGTCTCGCGCGCCCTGAACGGGAAGACGGCGTCGCCGGCCACCAGGGAAAAGGTCCTGGCGGCGGCTGCGGAGCTCGGCTACGTGATCTCCTCGAACGCCTCGGGGCTCGCCTCGGGGCGCACCCGGCATATCGGGTTCATGGTGCCGTTCATCGACCGCTGGTTCTTCACGGATCTGCTCACCGGCATCGAGTCCGTGCTGCTCAGTCAGGGCTATGACGTGACCCTGTACGACCTGCAGGGCAACGAGTCCCAGCGCGACCAGGTGTTCGGCAGCTCGCTGCGTCGGGCCAGCATCGACGGCCTGATCGCGGCCAGCATCGAGCTGACACCCGACGAGATTCGCGCGCTGCGCGCGCTCGGCAAGCCCGTGGTCAGCATCGGCGGCTACATCGAGGGCGCCACGGCGGTCGACGTCGACAACGCGCGGATGGCGACTCTCGCCACCGAGCACCTCCTCTCGCTCGGCCACACCCGCATCGCCTACGTCGGCGCAGGCCGGACGATCGCGAGCGCCTTCCAGCTCGGCGATGCCCGCTACGACGGCTGGCTGTCCGCCATGCGCACGGCGGGGCTCGAGGTCGAGGAGACCGGTTTCTGGGAGGCGGACTTCGACATCCCCTCCGGATACGCGGCTGCGAAGGCGCTGCTCGCGCACGATCGGCCCACCGCGATCTTCGCCGCGAGCGACGAGATCGGGATCGGCTGCATGCTCGCCGCGCGCGATCTGGGCCTGCGCGTCCCCGACGATCTCTCGATCGTCGGCATCGACGACCACAAGCTGTCCGCGTTCTTCGGGCTGACAACGCTGGCGCAGGATCCGGCTGGGCAGGGTCGCCTCGCCGCGCACCTGCTCCTCGCGCAGCTGGACAACCCGGGAGCAGCACCCGAGCACCGCACGCTCACCCCCCGGTTCGTGGTGCGCTCGTCGACGGCCCGTCCGGGCGGCGCCGTGCACGAGACCGCGTGAGCTCCCTGCTCGTTACACTGCCTGTATGGCTGACAGCTCATTCGACATCGTGTCCAAGGTCGATCGCCAGGAGGCGGACAACGCCCTCAACCAGGCCCGAAAGGAGATCGAGCAGCGCTACGACTTCAAGGGGGTCGGCGCCTCGATCGCCTGGAGCGGCGACAAGATCGTGATCCTGGCGAACTCGGACGAGCGCGCCCGTGCGGTGCTGGACGTGTTCCAGACCAAGCTCATCAAGCGCGGCATCTCCCTGAAGAGCCTGGAGTCCGGCGACCCCACGGCCAGCGGCAAGGAGTTCCGTCTCGAGTCGACCCTCAAGGAGGGCATCAGCTCGGAGAACGCGAAGAAGATCGGCAAGATCATCCGCGACGAGGGCCCCAAGTCCGTCAAGTCGCAGATCCAGGGCGATGAACTGCGCGTGCAGTCCAAGAGCCGCGACGACCTGCAGGCCGTGATCGCACTGCTCAAGGGATCCGATCTGGACCTGGATCTCCAGTTCATCAACTTCCGGTGAGCGTCTCGGCGCTCCCCGTCGCCTCCGCGCTTGCTCGAGGAGGGAGCCGGCTCGGGGGCGATACTTGGTAGTTTCGGTTTGTGAAGCTTATGGCGACTGCGCGTGTCGAGCTCGGGCCAGGAGCTGTCGCTTTTCCGAAGCCGCCGACGGTGTGTCTCCGCGAGGACGGGTCGGCGCTGTGCATCGCCACTCTGCAAACGGATACCGACGGGGAGACATCCTTGCTCCACGTGCAGGAGTCCGGTGAACAGGTACGACTGCCCTTGCCTGAGGGATCGTTCGGTGCGCAACCCGTGATCATCGACCGCGGCGGCGCCGGAGTGGCAGTGCCTGTCGACGACCGAACCCTCGTGACCACCGACGCGGCGTTCTCGTCATCACAGGTCGTGGCCATTCCGGACCTGTTCGATGCGGCAGATCACGAACGCCGGCTGACCGCGGGTGGCATCGCTCGTCAGACGTCGCAGGGCGCATGGGCGGTCGTCCTCACCGACCCTGTGACGTTTCAGAATGCCCGCACAATCGCCGAACTCCGTTTCGACGATGCAGCCCCCGTGTGGGAAAGGTCAGCGTTGCTCGATGGCAACGAGTATCCGATGGCGGGTGGGCGCACATCGACCGCCCCTGGTGGCGCCAGAGCACCGACCGTCGCTGACGTGATCGACGTCGCCGGAACCCGTTTCGTGGCAGCGCAAGGCAGCGACACAGCGAGCATGCTCAAGTACGGAGCAGACTTCTTCACGCTGGCGGAGCTCGACTCTGCGGGGCATGTGGTCCGTCGTGTGTACGAGGCGAGCGGGTGGAAGAAACAACCCGGCAAGCACGGTATCCGTGCACGGTTCACGTCGGACGGAGTCTCCGCGATTCTGACGCCCGTGTTCCGCACCGGTGAATGGGCCGGTCGCCAGCGCGTTGTCCGGCTCGTGGATGGGCAGGCGGAAGAGCTCTCCCCGATCCGGGGCGCCGCCGGTTTCGTGGTCGCTGACATGCGCGGCACTCGGGCCGTTCTGGCATCGGACGACGCATTGCTGTTCGCGGAAACGCCCGATTGAGAATGCCCGATCCTGACCCATCGGGACGTCGTGACAGATTCTGATCCGCCGAGAGCTTGTCGATCGCGCACGACGTCGATCGTCATCTTCCTGGACGGAAGCTCCGCTCCGGAAAGGGACACATCATGGACAGCACCCCCATCATCGGCATCCGCGCGGTGAGCATCCCTGTGAACGATCAGGACGAGGCCCTGCGCTTCTACCGGAGCCTCGGGTTCATGGTACTGCGCGATGCCTCCACGCCGAACGGCCGCTGGATCGAGCTGACGCCCGGCGGTGACGTGGTCGTCACCCTCGAGCCCGCGGATCCCGCCGTCCACCGCGGATCGATCGGGATCCGGTTCACTTCGGATGACGTCGACGCCGCCCACGCCGCCATGGTGGCCGAGGGCATCGACGTCGACGAGATCCTGCGCTGGCCCGGGACCCCGGCGATGTTCGCCTGGCGCGACCCCGACGGCAATGCGTTCTCGATCACCGGGACAGTGCCAGAGACGAACGGCGCGGGGTCATGAGCACGGTCGGGCCTCTGGACATCACCTTCACCGCCACGCTCGGCCGCGTGCGCGCGGGTGACACGTGGATCTGCGTGCAGCTGCCGGACTCGGCGACGGTGTTCGGCACGCGCGGGCTGGTCAAGGTGTCCGGAACCGTCGACGGGCATCCTTTCGACGGCGCGTTCATGGCACTGGGCGACGGCACCCACAAGCTGCCGATCGCGAGCACGATCCGCCGGGCGATCGGCAAGAACGAGGGCGAAGACGTCACCGTCCACCTCACCCGCCGGCGCAGCTGACGCCTCATCCGGTCCGGGACTCCCCGACCCCCGAAATCACCCCTGACGTCGCAAAAACGCCTCTGAATGTCGCGGGATGCGCGACGCGCGCATCACTTCGATACCGGTATTTGGGTTTGCCCCCGAGCGGTGAGATAGTGCTGTTCTGGGGAAACTACTTGGGGGTAGTGATGGGCGAACGCGGTCCGATGACTGGCGTGGTTCGGTCGCCGCTGGGGGCGACGAAACAACTCCTCGCGGAAGAGGTGTATCAGCAGGTCGGTGCGTCGATCATCGACGGCACATTGCCGCCGGGATCACGCATCCGGGATGCGGATCTGGCAGAGAAGTTCGGCGTGTCACGAATGCCGATCCGTGAGGCGCTGCAGCGGCTCGAGCGGGTCGGCCTGGTCGAGATGTACCCGAGCCGGTACACGCAGGTCACCGAGGTGCCGCCGCAGCTCACCGCGAAGACCCTCGAGTACGCGGGCTATCTCGGCGGCGCGGTCGCCGCGATCGCGGTGCCGCGGCTGAGTGATGCGGAGCGCGAGGAGGCCGCTGCTCTCGCTCGCAGCCTGGACGACGGCCTCGACGATCCGGCGGCGCTCTCCGCCGAGCGCTGGGCGCTGCTGCACTACCTCGCCGAGCGCTGCGAGAACGACATCCTCAGCTCGGTGCTCGACGAGACGAGCATGCCGCTGACCCGCAACCTGCGGCCGTGGTCCGTCGACGCCTCTCAGCGAGACGCCATGCGCGCGCTGCACGCCGAGCTCGCCGAGGCGATCCTCGCCGGCGACGGGCACTCCGCGGAGCATCTCGTGCGCGCCATGCACCTCGTCGACTGAGCGTCACACCACGTCATCGATCCGCACCAGGTCTGTCCCTTTCAGGGTGTACAGGTAACCGGATTCGTCGGCGGCGATGTGGGGGCCCGAGTACCAGCCTCCGTCGATGCCCGCGACGACCGTGGACAGGGTGAGGGTCTGCGGGTCGATCCGGAACACCGTCGAATCGGACACGCCGTAGACGTACCCGCGCGCCGACACCAGCGCTCCGAAGTCGGTCAGCACCGCGGATCCGTCGATCACGGTGACCACCTGCCGGGTCGCGATGTCGATCACGACGATCCCCCCGGCCTGCCGGTTCATCGCGAACAGGCGTCCGTTCGCGACGGCCAGAGCGGCGATGCCCGCCGGCTGCTGCGGATCCAGCCGCCACAGCTCGGATCCGGTGCGCGGGTCGACGGCGACGATCGTGCTGCGCGGCCCTGTCGGGTAGATGTTGTCCCCGCCCAGGTACGCGACCCCGTCGGCCACGGCGACCGCGCGGACCATCTGCTGAGCGTCGATCGGATTGACCCGACTGGCCGAGCGCCCCGTGGCCGGCTCGTAGGTGGCGAAGCACCCGCCGCCCTTCGTGTCACTCTGCGCGCCCATGATCACGATGCCGCTCGCATCGTCCCAGGCGATGTCGAGCGGGCGGTTCTGACCGGCCGGAAGCGCGACGACCTGCCGCGGTGCCTGACCAGACGAGGGGTCGTACGCCCACATCCCGAGGTTGTTGTACTGCGCGGTGTAGACGACGCCGTTCGCGACGACCGCGTCCTTCGCTTCACCGTCGAGCGTGATGTTGGTCACCGCGCCGGTCGCGAGCGCGTGCGCAGCGAGCGTCGCGGTGCCCCCGGTGTACACGACGCCACCCCCGGCCGCGATGCCCATGCCGAGCTGGGGGCCGGCCGGGGCCCCCGCGGCGACGAGGTCGAAGGCCTGGGCCGTGCGGGTGGCGATGCCGATCTGAGCGACGAAGCCGTTCGCGGACGGGCCGACGAGCGTGTCGCCGTAGACGTCGAGCGCCCACAGAGTGCCCAGGTTGTCGGTCTCCATCTGAATGAGCTTCTTGGTCGTCAGGTTCCACGCCCAGACGTTGGGCACCTTGACGAAGTAGATGGTGTCGTCCTTGCGCGTGTACTGCGCCCCGGTCTTCGGGATCGCGGTGTACGCGGTGGGATCGTCGAGCTGGAGGAGCACGGTCTTGCCGAGACCGTGCGGGGCGACAGCGAGGAGGTCACCGACGAGCTCGACCGCGCTGACCGAGTCGGATCCGGCGAACTCGGCGGGCAGGATGTCGACGGGAGTCCGCGTGCTCCGGTCGTAGGCCCAGAGGCGACCACGGCTCGCGGTCCCCCCGCCCGCCAGCACGCTGCCGGTACCGAAGTACACATGAGTGTCCGTCGCGGCGACGGCCTGCGCGATCGTGGCGCCGGGATCGGGAACGCCCCAGCTCGTCGTCTGCTCGGTCGCCGGGTCGTACGCCCACAGCGACGGCGGGTTCTGGGTCTGCCCGCCACCGGCCACGAACACGATCCCGTCGGGTGAGAGGGTCAGCGCGCGTACGTCCCGGTCGCCCGTGGCGGGCAGCGCCTGCACTGCCTGCTTCGGGTTCCGCAGGTGCCAGCGGTACAGATTCGTGCCGGTCTCGTCGTCCCGGCGCAGCATGCCGATATAGAGCCAGTTGCCATCGGGATCGGCGTCGAGCGCCTGGATCGAGTAGCCCGACGGCAGGTCGACCCGCGAAACCACGGCGCGCGTCGGGATGTCGAAGCCGATCACTCGCGCGGGGCTCAGGTTGCGCGATCCGATGTAGAGCACGTCGCCGACGCGCACGCCGCTCATGAGCGAGAACTGCACGACGGCAGGCCCGAGGTCGAGTATGTCCGTGTGCCCTGTCCCGGTGTCGGCGGCGAAGGCCGAGGACGCGGCGAACGGCCCTGCGGCGAGCGCGAGGCCGCCGATGCCTCCGAGGGTGAGCAGTTCTCGTCTGGTGATCTTCATTGATCCTTCTCGTCTCTGTTGAGTGGTACTGCGGTGGTCAGCCCCGGTGGCTGCCGCGTTGGGTTGCGGTCACGATGTCGAGGATCTCCTCGACCGGAACGGTGGGCACACCGGTACGCACTGCGGCCACGAGGGCCCGCAGCAGGCCGGTGAGCATGGGCTCTTCGGAGACGATGCGGAAAGCCGCCTCCGCATCGTTCTCGTCGCGCAGGTCGCCGAGGGTCTCCGGACCCCACTCGACGGGGCCTCCGATATCGGCGACGCGACCGTCCGCCCATCGGAGCCGGAATCGGTCGTCGTGCGCACTGATCTCATCGAACCCGCTCCCCAGCGCGGCGACGGCCAGGTCGATGAGGTGCACGCCGTACCAGTGCAGCCCGGGCAACCCAGGCTGGACGGGCAAGGGACCGGTGATCCGGACACGCTCGACGCGGTCGAGGAGGCCGCGCGCGCGGCGGAACTCCGGGGTGAAGCGCTTGGGCGACCCGGCCAGCACGAGGGCTCCCGTGCGCTCGGCCCGCCTCAGCATCCGCTCCGCATCGACGCGCGTCGTCGCGAACCGCGTGTCGACGTAGACGGGTTTGCCCGCCGTCACGACGCGGTCGAACAGCGACGGATGCCGCCGTGCGTCGGCCGCGACGATCAGGACCGCGTCCACCGCATCCACGACCTCCTCCGGCGAGCCGAGGAGCTCGACACCGGTGCCGGCCAGCTCCATCGCGTGACGCGGCCCGCGCAGGCTGGGCGGAAACGCGCGATCCGTCTGGTCCTGCCAGGCCGCGGTGATAGTACCGCCCTCGACGATTCCTGTGCGCCCGTCCCCGAACAACCGCGTGAACGACGGCGCATGCGGCGAGTCCACGCCGATGAGACCGAACCGGATCGGGTCCGGCTGCCGGGTCATCCTTTGATCCCCGTCGCAGCAATGCTCGAGACGATGTGACGCTGCAGGAAGATGAAGATGAGCAGGCACGGGGCGAAGCTGATCAGCGCCGCCGCCATCAGATTCGGGGTCGAGATCGTCTCGGTGTTGAGGCTCGCGAGCCCCACCGTGAGCGTGCGTGCGGCATCGGACTGACCGATCACCAGAGGCCAGAGCAGGTCGTTCCAGTGCCACAGGAAGACGAAGATCGCGAGCGTCGCGAGCACCGGCCGGATCAGCGGAAGCACCACCGAGACGAAGGTGCGCCACTCCCCCGCACCGTCGATGCGCGCGGCGTCGAACAGTTCGTCCGGCAGGTCGCGCACGAACTGCCGGATCAGGAACACGGCCTGAGCGTTCGCGAGCGTCGGCAGGATGAGACCCCACAACGTGTTCACTCCACCGAGTCCCGCCACGATGACGAAGGTCGGGATGAGCGTGGCCTGCACCGGGACCATGAGCGTCGCCACGATCGACCACAGCACCGCGTCGCGTCCGGGGAACCGTTTGCGCGCCAGTGCATAGGCGGCCATCGACGAGGTCAGCAGCACCACGACGACCGAGATCACGGAGTACGCGACCGAGTTCAGGAGCCAAGTGGGGAAGGATCCCAGCCCGAGGATCCGGACGATGTTGTCGAACGTGAGTCGGGACGGCCACGCCAGCGGAATCGTCGGAGAGTTCTCGGGCGACAGCGCGAGGATGACGACCGCGAACAGGGGCGCCACCGTGAACAGCACGGCGACCGAGAGGAAGACGATGAGGCCCGTCTGGCGCCGACGCGGCGCGCGGCGCACCGCGCGGGCCGCCGGAGTGGAGGGACCGGCGCCGGTCGCGGAAATGGCTTCGATGACGGTCATGCGACGTCCTTTTCTTCGAAGAAGCGGCGTTGCACGATCGACAGCACCAGCACGATCAGGAAGATCACGATTCCGACCGCCGACGCGTACCCGAAGTCGAGGAACTTGAAGCCCGCGTCGTAGAGGAAGTAGATGAGGCTGTGGCTGGCCCTGGCCGGGCCCCCGCCCGTCATCACGTAGATCGTGTCGAACACCTGGAATCCGATGATGGTCTCCATCACGAGCACGAAGAACAGCACGGGCTTCAGCAGAGGGAGCGTGATACGCAGGAAGATCTGGGGGCGGGCGGCGCCGTCGAGCATGGCCGCCTCGTGGATCTCGGCCGGCTGCGCCTTCAGGCCCGACAGGAAGACCAGCATCGAGTATCCGAAGCCCTTCCAGACCGAGACCACGGCGAGGCTGCCCAGCACGAGGAGCTGATCCCCGGTGAGGAACGGGATGGGTCCGGCGCCGAGCTGATGCAGCGCGCTGTTGACCGGCCCGTCGCTGCGGAACACCCAGGTCCAGACGATGCCCGCCATCACGAACGAACAGAGGTACGGCACGAACATCAGGGCGCGGAACACGCCGCTGGCCCGATCGGCGAGCGCGTGCAGCAGCACCGCGCCGGCGAGGGAGACGGCGATCGTGAGCGGTACGAAGATGACCACGTACACAAGCGTCACCTGCAGCGAGTGCCAGAATCCGGCATCCGAGAACAGCCGCAGATAATTGTCCGCGCCGATGAACTCGATGTCGCCGTTGAGGCGGTACTTCGTCGTGCTCATCCCCGCGGCACCGAAGATCGGCAGGAACTTGAAGGCGACGAAGATCACCAGCACCGGAAGCAGGAAGAGGATTCCGGCGAGCGACTCGCGGCGCCGGGCGACGGCACCGGGGCGACGCCGCCGCGTCGAGGTGTGCGAGGTCACGGACCTGCCCTTTCTTCGAGGCGGGAGGGACCGGAGCCCCTCCCGCCGATGATCACGAGCGATCGAGCGCGGACTGGGCCTCGGCGGCCGCCTTGGCAAGCGCGTCCTTCGGGCTCAGGTCGCCGCGCAGGGCGGACTGGATGTACGGTGCGAGGATCGTCATCACCTGCCGGGACGCGGGAGACGCCTCTCCCGCGTAGGCCGACTTCAGCGCGTTCTGCAGCGCAGTGAGGTCCGGCCCGGTCTCTTTGAGGGTGACGTCGGTGCGGGTGGGCATGTTGCCGGCCGCCGTGACCAGGGAGGTCTGGAAGTCGGCGGAGCTGAGGTAGCGCAGCACCTCGTACGCCGCTTCGCGGTTCGCGCTCTTGTTGATCGAGGTGAGAGCGAGCAGGCCCGGGCTGCTGTACGTGACGGACTTCTTGCCCGTGATCGGCGCTCCGAACGTCACCGCACTGTCGCCGAGGGCTCCGCGCAGCTGTTTCAGCTCCGCGAGCGAGGTCATCTGGCGCAGCCCGACCTTGCCCGCCGCCATCGGCGAGCCGTCGATCGCGACGCCCTCCGTGGCGGCATCGGCCGGAAGGCCACCGGACTTGGCGAGGTCGACGAGGAAGCTGAGCGCGGCCACGCCCTCCTTCGAGTCGAACGCGATCTTCTTGCCGTCGTTGCTGAAGACCTTGCCCCCGGCCTGCCAGAGGAGCGGGTAGAACGACATGTTCAGCGTCTGCTCCGGGTTGCCGACGTAATCCATCACCGAGACGCCGTGCCCCGCGAGCACCGGTGCCGCGGCGCGGATGTCGTCCCAGGTCTGCGGCGGCTTCAGCCCGGCGTCCGCGAACACCTTCGTGTTGTACGCGGTGGTGAACACGTTCTGGAAGATCGGGACGCCGTAGGTCTTCCCCTGGAGCTGGGCGGCCTTGAGCGCCCCCGGGAAGAAGTCGGACGTGCGACCTTTCAGCGCGTCGTCCACCGGAAGGAGCCCGCCGATGTTCAAGTAGGTCGCCGCCTGGTCCGGGGTGATCAGCACGATGTCCGGACCGGAGTTGGCCGCGAGCGCACTGGAGATCTGCGCGTCCCGCTTGTCGAACGTCTGCAGCTGGATGTCGAGAGTGATCCCGGGGTGCGCCTTCTCGAACGACGCCGCGGCGTCGTCCCAGAACTTCTTGCTGGCGCTCGGGTCCTTGATCACCGGATACATCCACAGCACGACCGAGCCGGATGCGGCGGTCTTGCTCGGAGTCGGCGAGCCGGCCGCGGAGCAGCCGCTGAGTGCCACGGCGAGTGCGGCGGCGCTCGCCGTCGTGATCGTCACGAGTCGACGTCGATTCATGAGTTGTCCTGTTCTCTGCTCGTCCCCGCGGGGACGGTTCGGGTTGTTGCGGGGTGGTCGTACGGAGGAGCCCCGGTGCGTCCGCTGCCGTATTGCGCAGCGGCCGCCTGCCGGAGGAGTGCCAGGGACAGGTCGTGACGCGGATCCACAGCGGAGGGCACGAGGAGCGGGTCCTGTTGCTGCTCCATCCAGCCGAGCAGCGCGGCCGCGAGGACCCCGAGCTCGGATGCGGCCCCCGGGTCCCGGCTGAGATCGTGCCGCTCGAGCGGATCCGCGACCAGATCGTAGAGTTCGAGCGGCTGACTGGCACCGGTCGAGCGCCCCTGCAGCACCGCCGGTGTGCTGCGATGGTTCCAGGACTGGGTCGGATCCATCGCGCGCGGGGAGGCGGAGAAGTTCGCGATCAGCTTGTGACCGTCGGTGCGGATCGAGCGCTTCGGATCGTAATAGGTGTGGAAGCTCAGTTGTCCGAAGATCTGCGTCTCGGTCGGGGCCGAGGGTTCGACGGCGGCCACCAGGCTCGTGCCGGAGAACTCCTCACCGGGGATCCCGATCAGCTCGAACAGCGTCGGGAGGATGTCGATGTGGCTCGCCAGCCCGCTGACGCGTGTTCCGCCCCATCCCGGTCGACCAGGCACACGGATCATCAGCGCGACCTCGAGTCCGGCGTCGTACAGCGTGCACTTGGCACCGGGGAGCGCGAGTCCGTGATCGGTCGTGAACACCACGATCGTGCTGTCGGCGAGGCCGGACGCGTCGAGCTCCGTGAGGATGCGGGCGACGCCGTCGTCCAGAGCGCCGACGGCGCCCTGGAGTTCGGCGATCTCGATCCGCGCGCCCTCGTCGTCGCGCAGATAGGGGGGCACGGTGGTCCCGGCTCTGTCGTCGGGAACCACGCCCGGCGCGAGGAACCCCATCACGCCGACGGGGTCGCTCTCGGACGCGGTGCGATGCGGCTCGTGGAAGCCCACCTGCAGATAGAAAGGCCGGTCGTCGTCGCGGCTGCGCGCGATCGCGCCCACGGCGTTCGCGACGACCGTGTCCCGATCCGTGTCGGTGCAGACTCGGTCGAATCCGAGCCGCGCCGCGACCACTTCGTCCGCGAGCACCCGGGATTCGTGGTGCACGCCGATGAGCTCCGTGCGATAGCCGGCGCCGCGCAGGCGGTTCCCGACATGCGTCGCCGGATCGGCCAGATCCCAGTCGAACGGACTGTGCGTGAGACCGAGGACGCCGTTGCGCTGCGGGTAGGTGCCGGTGAACAGCGCCGAGCGGGCGGGGCTGCAGTGAGGGGCGACCGCGAACGCCCGCTCGAAGAGCGCGGCGTCGGCGGCGAAGGTATCCAGCGCCGGCGTGCGCACCGTCGTCACCCCGTAGCAGCCCAGGAAACGGCCGAGGTCGTGGCAGTGCAGCAGCAGGATGTTGCGCGGTGCCATCACGCCATCCTCAGGAATGCGTCGTGCTCGACCCGGTGCTGGAGCCGCTCTCCGCGGAGGTGCCGTTCGATCTCGGCGATGACGATCTCGCCCCCGCGCCGGCGGGACTGCACCGTCGCGCCCGCGACGTGCGGGGTGAGGAGCACGTTCGGCAGGGCGCGCCACGGGCTGGAGAGCGGCAGCGGCTCGTCGTCGAACACGTCCAGGCCCACGTCGATGCGCCCGGCGGCCGCCGCCGCGAACAGCGCAGCGTCGTCGACGATGCTCTGGCGCGCGGTGTTGACCACGACGGCCCCGTCAGGGAGCGCGGCGAGCTCCCCGGCTCCGACCAGCCCCTCCGTCTCCGCGAGGGCCGGGGCGTGCACGGCGAGGACGTCGCTGCCCCGGCAGAGGTCGGCCACGGAGCCAGCCGAGGGACCGAGCGGGTCGCTCTCTGCGAGGTACGGATCGAAGACGCGGACCTGGGCCCCGAGCGCCTGCGCAGCGGCGGCATAGGCACGTCCGACGCGAGACGCGCCGACCACCCCGATCCTGGCCCCGGAGATCTCCCGAGGACGCCGGGACACAGCGCCTCTCGCCGACTCCCACTGCGCCCCGGTCCGCAGCGCGTGGTCGTAGCGCGGCACGCCGCGCAGCAGCGAGAGCGTCATCGTGAGCGCGAGCTCGGCCACCGCGGGCGCCATGGCCGCGCCGGACTGCGTGATCGGGATGCCAGCCTGCCAGAACTCCGGCGTGGTCACCGCGCGCAACGATGAGGCCGCGTGGGCGACCAGCGCGAGCTGCGGCGCCGCGGCGAGGCGGCCCCCGGTCAGAGCCGGGAAGCCCCACGCTGTCACGAAGATCTGTGCGCCTCGCGCGGCCTCGGCGAACGCGGCGTCGTCCAGCAGCCGAGCCGGCGTCTCGAAGGAGACCTCTCCGAGCGCCGTGAGGCGATCGAGCGCGGATCCGGGGAAGAACGCGGCGAGGTTGTCCTCCGCGATGCCGACGAGGAGGTGCACCGGGGCTGGTTCTGTCACGCCGACGACGTTGTCCATGCGAGTAGCTAACCCTCGATAGTTTCTTTTGTCAATGACTGAAATAAGTTAGAATGAAGTCGTGACGATGCACACACGAGCGGGCAGCAAGCGTCTGATCCGCGAGATCAACGAAGCGCTGATCCTCGATCTCGTGCGCGCGGAGGAGCCGGTCGCACGATCCGTGATCGCCACGCAGACCGGTCTCAGCGCCGCGACCGTGACCGGCATCACCGGACGTCTGATCGAGGCTGGGCTGCTCATCGAGTCGGAGACGCAGCCCAGTACCGGGGGCCGACCCGCGCGTCTGCTCTCCCTGGGGTCCAACACGATCTTCGCGGTCGGGCTGCGGATCTCGCGAGACAGCGTGCACGCCGCACTGGTCGACCTCCGCGGGCACGTCGTCGCGGATCGCACGGTTCCGCTGCCCTCCCCCGGGCCTGAGGAGGTCGCCGCCGGCTGCGCGTCCGCCGTCGCCGCTGTCGCACGCGCCGCGACCGGACGCGTGCTCGGGGTCGGTGCCGCGATCTCGGGCATCGTCGATCGCGACGCCGGCGTGGTCCGGCATTCCGGGGCGCTCGGCTGGGAGGACGTGCCCTTCGCCGCGATCCTGGCGGCGCTCGTCGATGTCCCCGTCGTCGTCGACAACTATGTCAACAGCTACACGCGAGAGCTGTTGTCCGCGGAGAAGGAGCTGGCCGATCGTGAGCTCCTCGTCTGCAGCATCGGCGTGAGCCTCGGCTCCGCCCTGGTGTCGGGCGGCCGGATCCACCGCGGACGCGACGGCACGGCGGGCAGCATCGCGCACATGCGGCTCGTCATCGATCCGGCGAGTTCCCGGCCGTGTCACTGCGGTGCGACCGACTGTCTGGAGGCCTGGGCCTCCCGGTGGGGGCTGGAGCAGGAGGCCGCCCGGCAGGGTCTGACGTGGGACCTGCTGGCGCTCGGCCGGGGGGCAGGCGCGGGCATCATCGACGCGGCGAGCGCGCAGCTGGCTCTCGGCATCGCCTCCGCGGCGAAGTCGTTCGGTGCCGACACGGTGATCCTCGCGGAGACCGGCGAGTACGCTCTCCCTGACCTGGTCCGGTCGACCGCCGAGCAGCTCCGCGCCGAGTACCTGCATGAGCCCTACCCCGCCCCTCGGATCCATCGCCAGGAGGTGGACGACACGGCAGTAGCCAAGGGAGCTGCCTCCCAGGTGTTGGACACCTTGTTCACGATCCACTGACTCCACTGCTCTTCGAGGAACTTCCCTGCGAGACCGACCCGCGAGGACGGGCTCTGCCAGGCATGTTGCGGGGCGACGCCGGCGGCATCGCCCCGCCGTACATCAGCCCTGCCGATGATCGTCGACCGACACCAGCGTGCGCCCGCGGAGCGTGTAGATCACGCCGTCCTCGTCGACGTTGAGGTGGGGGCCGCTGTACCAGCCTCCGTTGATGTCCGCGACGACGACGGTCACCGCGAAGGTGCGCGGGTCGATCCGGAACAGGGTCGTGTCGGACACTCCGTAGACCGCTCCCCTCGCTTCCTTGAGGGCGGCGAATCCGGGGCAGATCGCACTCTGATCCGACGTGTGCACGATGGTCCGGGTCGGACGGTCGATCACGAACAGTGCGCCCTTGATCGTGAGCGCGAACAGGTAGCGGCCCTTGGTCTCCAGCGCCGCGATGCCGTTCGCCGCGCCGGTCTCCAGTCGCCAGAGTTCGGCGCGCGCCATCGGATCCCACGCGACGATCGTGCCGCGCGGTCCCGTCTTCTGGGCGTTGTCGCCGCCAAGGTAGGCGACCCCGTCGACAGTGGCGACCGCGCGCACGAGCTGGACGGCGTCGATCGGATTGACGTCGACCGTGCTGGCCCCGGTCGCCAGGTTGTAGGTCCAGATCGAGCCGCCGCCCTCGGTGTCATCCTGCGCAGCCACGAGCAGCAGGCCGTGTGTCGCATCCCAGTCGGTGTCCAGAGGACGATTCTGCGCCGACGGGCCTGTGGCCACCCGGTGGATGGGTGCCCCGGTGCGCGGATCGTACGACCAGATCCCCTGGCCGCTGTACTGGCCGACGTAGAGCACGCCGTCCACGACGTCGCCGTCCTTGGACTCACCGGGGATGCGCAGGTTCTCGACCGTGCCCGCGGACAGATCGTGCCGCGCGACGCCGCCGTTGCCGCCCACGTAGGCGAAGCCTGCCCCGACCGCGATGCCCATGCAGGTCTGCGCACTCGCCGGGGCCCCGGCCTCGCCGAGGTCGGTCGCCGCCACGAGCGCACCCGAGGCGGCGATCTCTGCGACGAAGCCATAGCCGGACACGGCGACGAGGTCGTCGCCCTGCGCATCCAGGCCCCAGATCTCGCCGAGATCCAGCGATCCGAGGTCGAGCTGGGACAGAGCACCGGTCGACGGCGTCCAGGCGATGACACCGGTCTCGTTGGCGCAGTACACCTGATCGCCGATCGTGGTGAAGCATTTCGCGGTCTTGCCGATCGAGGCGACCAGAGCCGTGACCGAATGGTCGGCGAGCGAGATCGTGGCGAGCTTGGTCGGGTCCGCCGCCCCCGCGGTCGACGCGAGCAGCCGGTCGCCGGAGATGGCGAGGTCGCGCATGCTGGGGTCGCCGATCATCGCCGCGGGCGTGATGTCGGAGAACGTCCGCTGCGCACGGTCGTATGCGTACAGCGCCGCCCTGCTCGCGCTGCCGCCACCGCCCAGGCTGCTGCCGGCGCCGAAGTACACGAACGCGTCGGTGGCGGCGACGGCCCGGGCGAGCGTCGCGGTCGGCGCGGGCACGCCCAGGTTCGTCACGGTGCCGCTCGCCGGGTCGAACTGCCACAGCGCCGGGGCGCCGGCCGAGCCTCCGCCCACGGCGAAGAGGGTCCCGTCCGGGGCCACGGCGAGGTCGCGCACGTCCCGGTCGCCGATCCGCCCGATCGCCTCGGCCGGGGCGTCCAGCGCCGACAGGCTCCAGCGGTACAGGTTGGGCTGCGGGCCCGTCGACTTCTGCAGCACGCCGGCGTACAGGATCCCCCGGTGCTCGTCCAGCGCGAGAGCCTGGATGCTGTAGCCGGTGCCGAGCGTAGTGGAGTGCGCCACCTTGCCGGTCGCGTGGTCCAGGGCGATGATGCCCGCGGGCTCCAGGTTGCGCGAGCCGATGTAGGTCACGCCTCCCGCGGTCACGCCGCTCATCAGCGAATACTGCACGATGCCGGGACCGATCTCGGTGATCCGGGTCGCCGGACGGCCGGCGAACACGCCGGTGGTAGCGCGGGCGTTCGGTGCGGTGCACGCGACCGTCGCGGCGGCGAGGACGCCGCCGAGTCCGGCCATGAGCACGGTGCGGCGGGTGAGGATGCGGGGCGTGGCCCCCTGGGGTGTGATGGTCATCTTCCAAACTCCTTCGTCTTTCGATGCGCTCGGCTTTGAGCAGGGTCCGCGATGCACGCCGCGCGGCCGGCGTCGGATCCGCCTCGATGTCACGACGTCATGCGGTGATCTCCAGATGCTCCGATGCGACGCCGTGGACGATCGGTTCGTCCCGCGCCAGCCGGCGCACCTCTTCGCACACCGTCTCCGCGAGGCGCCCGAGCTCAGCGCCCAGCGATCCGGCCGCGTGCGGGGTGACCAGCACACGATCGGAACTGAGCAGTGGGTGCCTTGTCGGGAGAACCTCGGGGGTCGTCACGTCGAGAATGGCGTACAGGTCGCCGGCCTGGATTCGAGCGGCGAGCGCGTCCTGATCGACCAACTCGCCGCGCGCGGTGTTGATGAGGGTCGCGTCACGCCGCATCAGCCCGATGCGGCGGGCGTCGATGAGATTCAGGGTCGAGGGGAGCGACGGTGCGTGCACCGAGACGACGTCGCTGGTGGCCAGCAGCTCGTCCAGTTCCACGGCGCGCACGCCGAGGGCATCGGCATCGCGCTCACTCAGGTACGGATCGTGCACGACGACATCGAGGTCGTACGCGCGCAGCAGCTCGATGACGAGGCGCCCGATCTTCGATGCGCCGACGATGCCGACGCGCTTGCCGTAGTTGCCGAGCCCCGGGAAGGCCGCTTCGAGGTCGCAGGCCTTCGGATCCCGCCGGTAGCCCGCCGCCATCGGCAGGATCCGCTTGCCAGCGAGCAGAATCATCGCGACGGCGTACTCCGCGACGGGGATCGCGTTGGCGGCGGCCATCGAGCTCACCGCGATCCCGCGGTCGAGGAGCTCCGGGGCGACATACGCCTTGATGCTTCCCGCGGAGTGCAGGACGGCACGCAGATGCGGCGTCGCGTCGAGGACCGCCGGACCGACGAACGGGGACCCCCAGCCGGTCACGAGAACTTCCGCGTCGGCGAGGATCGCCCGCGCCCGCTCCGACTCGAACTCGTCCAACTGCCCAAGGATCTCGGCGATGTCTGCGAGCTCCGCCAGTCGTACCGCCGGGAACACTCGTTCTCTCGCCACGGCGGTCATCGCAAGCGCGACCCGGGGCCGTCCGCGGCTCATTTGACACTCCCGGCCGACAGTCCGGCACGCCAGAACCGCTGCAGCATCAGGAACGCGAGCACGAGGGGAAGTACAGACACGAACGATCCGGCGATCACGAGGGTGGAGAACTCCGGGTTCTGCTGCACCTGGCTCTGCCAGAGCGCGATGCCGACGCTGGAGGGGAACAGATCGCGATTCTGCAGCATGATCAGCGGCAGCATGAAGTTGTTCCAGATGCCGACGAACTGAAACAGCGCGATCGTGACGAATCCGGGCACGAACATCGGAAATCCGACCTGGAGGAAAGTGCGGAAGGGCCCCGCGCCGTCGACCCGAGCTGCCTCGAGGATCTCGGCCGGCAGGTAGCCGTCGCTGAAGACCCGGGCCAGATAGACCCCGAAAGGATTGCAGAGCACGGGGATGATCACGGCCCAGATCGTGTTGGTCGCGCCGGCCGACGCGGCGAGCAAGTACAGCGGGATGACTGTGGCCGTGTTAGGGATGAGCACTCCGACCAGCACGGTGGCGTACAAGGGCCGCTTGCCGCGGAACTCGAACTTGTCGAATGCGTACCCGGCGAGCACCGAGATGAAGCCGCCGACGACGGCTCCGACACCGGCGTACCCGATGCTGTTGCCGAGCCAGCGCAGAAAGATCCCGCCGTCCTGGGCGAACAGACGCTCCAGGTTGGCCGCAAGGGATCCGCCCCAGGCGAAGGCGTCACCCGAATACAGGCCGGTAGCATCCTTCGTCGCTGCGAAGACGAGCCAGAGCAGTGGCAGCACCATGTACGCGGCGCCGATCATCAGCAGGCCGTTGACCGCGGCCTTCGCCGGGACGGAGCGCCCGCGGGTGCGCCGACGTAGGACAGGCGCGAGAGAGGTCATCGGGTGGGCTCCTTCGACGTGAACCGGGTAACGATCCAGGACAGCACGCCGGCGAGCGCGGCCAGGACGATCGAGGCGGCCGCAGCCTGCGGCAGGTTGTTGCGTGTGAAGGCCGCGTCGTATGCCCACATGTTGGGAACCCAGGTGCTGGTCACCGACGTCGTCGCCGAGGCGAGGATCTTCGGCTCCGTGAAGAGCTGCAGGGATCCGATCACGGTGAACAACAGTGCGACACCGAGCGCCGGCCATACCAGCGGGGTCTTGATCGACAGCGCGGTGCGGATCTCGCCGGCGCCATCCATCCGCGCGGCTTCGAGGACCTCGCGGGGGACGGCCTGGAGCGCGGTGAACAGGATGATCACGTTGTAGCCGGCCCACTCCCAGACGGCGATGTTCACCATCGACGGGATGACCAGATGCACGGAGAGGAAGTCGATGCCGACGCCGCCGGAATCGAGCGCCCGCACGATCGGGCTGACTCCGGGTGTGTAGAGGTAGGCCCAGATCAGGGCGGCGATGACGCCAGGCACCGCGTGCGGCAGGAACAGCAGCAGCTGGAAGGTACGGCGGGCGAAGGCGACCGTGGCGTCCAGCAGTAGTGCGAGCAGCAGCGCCACGCACAGCAGCACGGGAACATAGATCACGCAGTACACGGCGAGGCGGCCGAAGCCTTCCACGAACGTGCGCTCCTGGAACAAGTCCAGGTAGTTGCCGAATCCGACGAACTCGGTCGTGGGCTTGCCGAAGCCCAGTCCGTTACGTCGCTGCACGAACACACTCATCGCCAGCGCGTAGACGACCGGCGCGATCATGGTCACCGCGAACAGGGCGAAGAAGGGAATCAGGAAGACCGCGGCGGCCCTGCCCCCGGATCCCGAGATCGATCGACGCGGGCGGGCCGCCCGGGCGTGCTTCACCGGCTCGACCGGGCGGGTGGTGGTCATCGTGGCCATGGGGTGTTCTCCTGTCGGCGGACGGCTGCCGGACCGGATCCGATCCGGCAGCCGTCGCGGGTCACTGCGCTCTGTCGGCGATCACTTCGCGATACTGACGCCGAGCTTGCTCAGCCCGGATACGGTGTCGCTCTGCGTCGTCGCAACGGCGTCGCCGAGGGTCGGGCTGGAGGTCACCGCGTTCTTGAGCGCGGCGCCGGTGATGTCGTAGCTCGGTCCCCACGCCCACGGGCGCAGGCCCTTAGACGACTGGCCGAACACGGCGTAGATGTCGTTGCCGTAGTAAGCGGTCGGCGCCACAGCCTTGGCGACATCGTTCAGACCCGGGTAGGCCAGGTAGGCCGTGCCGACCGCGCCGCGCGCCCTGACCGCCTCGGGCGAGGTGGTGAGCCAGGTCAGGAACGCCGCCGCGGCATCCGCGTTCTTGGAGTTCTTCGTGATGGCGAAGCTCGTCCCGCCGCTCAGCGAGGCGCTGGGCTTGCCGTCCCACGTCGGCGGGACCGCCGCGATCCACTTGCCGGCCTGGCCCGCACCCTCGGTGCGGGTCTTCAGACCCGACGCACTCCACGAGCCGCCGATCCAGCCGGCGACGGCGCCGCTGTTCAGATCCGCCGTCCATTCGTCGCTGAAGCCGAGCTGCCTCTTCACGAGCCCCTCGTCGATCAGCCGCTGCCAGTAGTCGGCGACTTTCTTGGAGGCGGCGTCGTCGATGCCGACCTTCCACGAGCTCTTGCCGGCGTGGAACCACTCAGATCCTGCCTGCCAGGCGAGCGGAGCCAGCTGCGGTTCATTGGTGAAGAAGCTCGCGAGGTAGGAGTCGGGGTGCACGGCCTTCAGCGCGCGCGCCGCCTTCTCGAAGTCCGCCCACGTCTTGGGCACCTGCACGCCCGCATCGGCGAGGAGGTCCTTCCGGTACCACATGACCATCGGCGGGGCATCGTAGGGCAGCGCGTAGTCGGCGCCGGCGAAGGACACCTGACCGCGGACCTCGGGATCGTAGGCGGTGAGCACCTTGCCTGGGACGAGTCCGTCGATGCTCTTCAACTGGTCTGCGGCAACGAAGCCGGGCAGCGCCTGATACTCGATACCGGCGACGTCGGGGCCGGTCCCCGACGAGATCGCCGCGGACAGTTTCGTATATCCGCCATTGGCTCCGTTCGGGATCTCCTCGAACGTGACCGTGATGTCCTTCTGACTGGCGTTGAACGCGGCAGCTACGTCTTTCATGCCGCTCAGGGATGACCAGAACGTGACGTTCCCCTTGGCAGGGCCGTGCGGCGGCGTCACTGCGGGCGCTCCCGATCCGGAGGAACATCCGGCGATCAGGGTGGCGGCGACGACGGCGGCGGCGAACAGGGCGGTTCGGCGCAGGTGCATGATCGGTTCTCCTTCGAATCGGGTCGGGTGCGGGTCGATCTTGACCCGCACCGAACCGTCATTCCAAGGAGAAGACGTTCAAACGAACATTTTCAAACAAGCTCCTGTGGAACGGTGGACTCGCGCACCACCAGCTCCGGCATGAGAACGCTGCGCACGACCGTCCCCGCGTCGCCGCGCGCGCGACGCAGCTGATCGAAGCAGAGGCGCACCCCGGACCGCCCGAGATCGCGCTTCAGCGGCGCCACAGCGGTCAACGGCACCGCAGCGAGCGACGCCACCTCGTCGTCGTAGGCGACGACCGCGATATCCTCCGGAATGCGCAGACCGCGAGCGAGAACGAGCTCGGTGAACGCCATCGAGTCCGCATCGCCCAGCAGCATGACCGCAGTCACCGCGTGCTCGATGCACTGATCCAGGAAGGCACCCAGCCCTGCCACCGCGACGCGTTCGCCGACGAGCGGATCCGAGAGTGCGCCCCGCAGCGCGAAGCCGTCTTCGCCGACCGCGACCATCCCGCGTCGGAACCCCTCGTCGAGACCCGACGCGGTGGCCGACGGGCGGGTGGCCAAGGCAATGCGGCGATGACCCAGCGCCACCAGGTGCCGGATCCCGAGCTCCGCGCCGTAGGCGTGGTCCGAGCGCACCATCGCGAAAAGATCCTGCACGCGATCCTCCGCATCGCGCTCGACGAGGACGATGGGAACCCGCGCATCTCGCAGCACCTGAAGCAGCGACGAATCCGCCTCGAGCGCACCGTGCGGCGTGATGAGCAGACCATCAACGCCGCTCTCCAGCATCCGGCGCGCCTGGCGCAGCTCCTCGTCCGGTGAGTAGTTCGTCGCGCCCACCACCAGCCGGCAGTTCGCCTCGGCCGCCGCTCGACTGGCACCGCGGATGATCTCAGGGAAGTAGTACTCCGTGGTCGGGACGATCATCCCGATCGTCGCGACCGGGCGGGTGCGTCGAGGTCCGTACCCGGCGACGTCCGCGGACTGCTGCTGGGCGACGGCGAGCGATACCGCGCCACCGTGCACCCGCACCAGCAGACCGCGCCGATGCAGATCCTCGACGTCGCGACGCAGCGTCATCGACGTCACGCCGAGCCGTCGCGCGAACCCGGTGTTGACGAGGGATCCGCGCAGCTCCAGCTCGCGCAGGATCGCATCGTGCCGTGCGGCCGCGACCATGACTGCCCCCTCGAACAATGACGAACATTTGCCCACCATGATCCCCGGGCGAGGCCGCCGGGCCAAACCCGCCCACCGCAGTGCCAAGCCCGGACCGGCGGTCGGGGCCCCGCCCACCCGAGGGCTCGGGATCAGTGCGCCGGAGACATGACCTGCGTCCGCGCCGCCGAATCCGCGGCGGCCCATCCGTCGACCCAGTGCCCCAGTCGCGCGTACGCTTCCTCCCGCGCCTCGTGCCGGGACAGGAACACGTCGTGCAGCGCGCCGTCGATGCGCTCGATCGTCACCGAGGGGCCGATCCTCAGCGCGGCGCGGGCGATGTCCTCGACGACCAGCACGCTGTCGGCGCGGGTGAGGTCATCCGACCATGCCGTCGGTACGGCGCTGCGTGCGGACAGCAGCACGCACACGGGAACGTCGATCGCGATCCCCGCGGCGATCGCCGCATGCCCGCCCAGGATCGCGTGCAGCCACCCGGCGTGCACGGCCATCGTCTGCGCCGGCCGCCAGCTGAGATTGACGTCCATCGGATCCGCCGGATCCGCGGCCTCCTGCTGCGCACGCGTGTAGTAGCCCAGGTCGACTTGCGGCGCACGATCGAGCGGGCGGTATTTGGCGCGCAGCCCCACGAGCGGCGTGATCGTCTCCCGCGTGAAGCGCGAGAGCTGGAACTCCAGCCACGGGCTGTTCAGGATCACGGCCGACGCGACGCCGGGATTCCGTGCGGCCCAGAGGCTCAGGATCAGCCCGCCCGTGGAGTGGCCGAGCAAGACCAGCCGGCGCCCGACCGCGCCGGATCCCTCCTGCATCGCGGCGAGCGCGGCGGCGATGTCCTGGTCGTACTCGACGAGATCACCGATGTAGCCCGGGGTCTGGTACTCGCGCAGGCTGCGGCCGTACTTGCGCAGGTCGAGTGCGAAGAAGCGTGCGCCGCGGCCGGTCCAGAACCGTGCGAGCCGCTTCTGGAAGAAGTAGTCCGACCACCCGTGCACGTACAGCACATCGGTGTCGGCGAGCTGCCGGCCATCCCCGAACAGGCGCTGCCAGGCCGTGCGTCGCGGAAGCGCCCGCACCAGGGTCGCGACGATCTCTCCCTCGTCATCGGATCCGAGCGGCAGAGGGAGCTGCTCGAACTCGTCGCCGAGCACGTCGGGCATCCACGTGGCGGAGACGGGGTGGCTCATGGATCCAGAGTATCCGCGCCGTTCGGCGGCGCCTCGGAGCACGCCTCCTCTACGCTGGGCCACATCGACGCGCACTGCTCAGGAGGAATCATGATCCGCACTCGACTGCACCGCTCGATCGCCGGCCTCGCGGCGGTCGCCGCCCTCACCACGGGGGCGTTCGCCCTCGCCGGCTGCTCCGGGGGCGTCGCGCCCGCCACCAGCACGAGCAGCACCCCCGAGACGACCGGCAGCGATATGCTGCCTCCGATCATCGTCGACCTCGGCACGGTCGACGGGACCACGGTGAAGGCGCCCGTCGGCAACACCATCGACCTCACCGGCGACGACAAGGACTTCGCGCACTGGACCGCGGACATCGCGGATGCGAAGGTCGTCGCCTTCGTTCCGGGCAAGGACGACGGATCCGCTCAGTTCAATCCCGGACTCGACGCACTGGCCGAGGGCACCACCAAGGTCACGCTGGACAACAGCGCCTCGGGCGCCCACGTCACCTTCACCGTCGAGGTGACCGCGAAGAAGTAGACCCGGCAGGCGGCCGGGTCACTCCCCGCGGGAGATGCGGGAAAGGACTCGGCTCACTCCCCGCGGGAGATGCGGACCATGTCCTCGCGCGGCACGACCTTGACGCGCGCGCGCTCCTCCGGGGCGCCGAGCGCGACCTCGTGCTCATCGAGCCGGTGCCACCCGTCGAGGTCGGTCCAGCGCACGTCGCGCTCGGCGAGCAGAGCAGGGATCGCCTCTTCGGACGGATCCTCCGGCTGCCACCAGGAACCCTGGTCGTTGATGAGGTGACGCACGGTCTCCATGGCGTCGGACTTGGTGTGCCCGATGAGGCCCACGGGACCGCGCTTGATCCAGCCGGTGGCGTAGATGCCGGGCACTCGCTGGTTGGAGTCCTTCGCGAGCACCTGGCCCTCGCGGTTGGGGATCACGCCGTGCTTCTTGTCGAAGGGCACGCCGTCCAGCGGCGAGCCGAAGTATCCGACCGCGCGGTACAGCGCCTGGATCGGCACCTCGCGCATCTCTCCGGTGCCGACCGCGCCGCCCGTGCCGTCCGGCTTCGTGCGCTCGTAGACGAGCGCCGCGACGCGACCGTTCTCGTCGGCCTTGACCTCGACGGGCCGCGCCCAGAAGTGCAGGTGCAGACGGCGCGACGCGGTGCCGCCGGCGTTGTTCACCGAATCGCGCTTGCGCCAGGCCTGCAGCACCCGGTCGATGACCATGACCTGCTTGTTGCTGGCGATCGCGTCGCGGGAGGCGTCGTCGTATTCGAAGTCCTCGTCGTAGACGACCATGTCGACGTCGCGCAGCTCGCCGAGCTCGCGCAGCTCGAGCGGGGTGAACTTCACCTGCGCCGGGCCACGGCGTCCGAACACGTGCACATCGGTGACGGCGCTCGACTTCATGCCCTCGTAGACGTTCGCCGGCACCTCCGTGACCAGCAGGTCCTCGGCGTGCTTGGCGAGCATGCGCGACACGTCGAGCGCCACGTTGCCGTTGCCGATGACGGCGACCGATGCCGCGTCCAGCGGCCACTCCCGCGGCACGTCGGGGTGCCCGTCGAACCAGCTCACGTAGTCGGCGGCGCCGTAGGATCCGACCGCGTCGATCCCGGGGATGTCCATGCCGGTGTCGCGGCGGGCTCCGGTCGCGAAGATCACCGCGTTGTAGTGCCGCTTCAGGTCCTCGAGCGTGATGTCGGTGCCGAAGTTCACGTTGCCGAACAGGCGGATGTCGCCGCGATCCAGCACGTCGCGCAGGGCTGTGATGATGCCCTTGATGCGCGGATGGTCGGGGGCGACGCCGTAGCGCACCAGGCCGTACGGCGCGGGCAGCTGCTCGAACAGGTCGATCGAGACGTCGAAGCGCCGTTCGGCCTTCAGCAGGAGGTCGGCGGCGTAGATGCCGGCGGGGCCGGCTCCGACGATGGCAAGCCTGAGCTTTGTCATGGTGGTTCCTTTCGGCAGCAGGACGTCAGCTGCTGCGGTCCGCGAGCGACTCCGCGAACCGGGTCAGCGCATCGCGCACGGGGCCCTTGGGCAGCACGGAGAGCTCGTCGATCGCGCCCTGGGTCCAGCTGCGGGCGAGGTCGAGGGTCTTCCGGGTGACGGCGTGGTCGCGCAGGCGCGCGAGGGCGTCATCGAGGATCGCCGGATCCTCGCCCGCGGCGATCCGCTGCACGCCGGCATCGATCTCCGCGGCGAGCGCTGTGGATTCCGGATCCGTCTCGACGCTCAGCAGCAGAGAGGGCATGGTGGGAACGCCCGCACGCAGATCCGTGCCCGGAACCTTGCCGGTGTCCTCGGGCTTCGCCGACAGGTCGATCACATCGTCGAGCAGCTGGAAGGCAACGCCGACCTTCTCGCCGTAGTTGCGCAGCGGCACCTCGTATTCGGCGGGGGCGCCAGAGAAGATGGCACCGGCCTGCGTGGCTGCGGCGATGAGGGATCCGGTCTTGTCGGCGAGCACCTGGATGTAGAACTCGACAGGGTCGTCATCCTCCTGCGGGCCCACCGTCTCATGCATCTGCCCGAGCACGAGACGCTCGAAGGTGTCGGCCTGCAGACGGATCGCGCGGTCGCCGTGGCGCGACATGAGCTGACTCGCCCGGGAGAACAGCAGGTCTCCGGTGAGGATCGCGATGTTATTGCCCCACACGGTCTGCGCAGCCGGCACACCACGGCGGCGGTCCGCGCCGTCCATGACGTCGTCGTGATAGAGCGAGCCGAGGTGCGTCATCTCCAGGGCCTTGGCGATGTCGATGACCGCGGGCACGTTTCCTGCGCCGAGCTGCGCGGTGAGCAGCGACAGCACGGGGCGCACGCGCTTGCCGCCCGCCTCGTAGAGGTAGCGGCTCGGGGCGTCGGCGATCGAGTCGGCGATGCGCAGGTCGACCGCGAGGCCCTCTTCGACGAGATCGAGACCGGCCTCGACCTCGCGGGCGAGCTTGCGCGCGGCGGGGCCGACGAACACGCGGTCGCTGAAACCGAGACGGCTCGCGAGGCGCGAACCCGTGGCGGCGGGGCTCGAAGTCACGTCGTCCAGCCTACCTGGGCGCGCACCGTACCCGGTTCCCGCGTCACGCCTTCGGCTTGCGAGCGCGGTGCAGCGCCACGATCCCGAAGGACAGGTTGCGCCAGGCCACGTCGATCCAGCCCGCTTCGCGCAGCCAGCCGGCGAGGGTGCGCTGATCGGGCCAGGCGCGGATCGACTCGTTGAGGTAGTCGTAGGCCTCGCCGTTGCTGCCGGCGAGGCGGGCCACGCGCGGCAGCACCTGCGCGTTGTAGACCTTGTAGAACCCGCGCAGCAGCTTCGCCGGCGGCGTGGAGAACTCATTGATCACGACGCGGCCGCCGGGCCTGGTCACCCGGTACAGCTCGGCGATGGCCTTCTTCGGATCCTGCACATTGCGCAGGCTGTACGACATCGTGACCGCGTCGAAGGTCTCATCGTCGAACGGGAGGTTCGTCGCGTCCGCCTCGACGAAGCTGAGGTTCGGCAGGTCGCCGTGCCGGCGCTTGCCTTCCGCGAGCATCCCCGGGGAGAAATCGGCCGCGACCACCTCGGCGCCGCTGCGGGCGAGCGAGGCCGAGGACGAGGCGGTGCCCGCGCCGAGGTCGAGGATGCGCTCGCCCTTCTTCGGCGCGACCGCGCGCGTCGTCGCCGCCCGCCAGAGAGCGTCGTTGCCGACGGTCATCACCGTGTTGGTGCGGTCGTAGCCGGCCGCGACCTGGTCGAACATGCCGCTGACGCGGGAAGGGTCCTTGCCGAGGTCTGCGCGGTTCGGCCGCTCGTTCGCACTCACCCGTCCAGCCTACGCGGGCAGAGCCGTGCGCATGCCGGGCGGCGGACGTCGCCCGCTGCTACCGACGTGGCACCAGCGCGAGCGCTTCGAGCCGGTCCAGCCAGACGTCGGCCGAGGCGTCGTCGAACGGTGGCAGCTGCGCACGCACCCGCTCTGCGAGGTCGGCCGCGAGCGACTCCAGGTGCCGCTGCACGTCGGCGGGATAGCCGTACTGCACGCGGTGCTCGTCCCACTCGTCCTCGTCGTCGATCCACGTGCCGCGCTCGCCGTCGACGCGCACGACGTCGAGGTCCATGTCGATACCTGTGAAGAGCACGGGCGCTTCGCCCGCCTGCGGTCCGCCCGCGGGCTCGGCGTGCACGTCCCACGCGAGGTCGATGTAGATGCGCATTCCCTTGGGGTGGTCGCGGTTCACCGTGAGGGCGTAGTCGCCGCTCGGCGGCACGAGCGTCACGTTGGGCGCCGCCGCGGTGAAGGTGCGCCCCGGGCGTTCACTCCCCCAGCCGGCGGGCTGACCGACCCAGTCGCCCCATTCGTCCGCACCCAGGTAGACGCATTCGTGGCGCCAGTGCGGGGAGCCGTCCCACTTGCGCCACTGGAAGACGATCTCGGTTCCGGGTGCAGGACGTTCGGCGATCACGGTGCCACTCTATGTCGCGCCTCGGACGCTGCGCAGGGCGCAGCGACGCTTCCGGCACGCAATAGGCTGGTTCCGTGAGTGCCGGCCTGGTCGTTCAGACGCGAGAGTTCGACCTCGCCGATGACCTGCTCGCCTATGCCGATCCAGTGGATCCGCGCGCGTGGTTGCGCCGCGGCGACGGGATCGTCGCCGTCGGATCCGAGACCGCGCGCGTCGTGCGCGTCGCCGCCGGTTCCGAGCCGCGCACCGCCGCTCTCAGTCGCGCGTGGGACGGCATCCGCTCCTCGGCCCGCATCGACGACGCCGTGCGCCTGCCCGGCACCGGTCTTGTCGCGTTCGCGGCCCTGGTGTTCGACGAGGGCTCCGCCGCTGACAGCGTGCTCATCGTGCCGCGCACCGTGATCGGACGACGCGGCGGACGCACCTGGATCACCCGCATCCTCGATGCTGGCGATGCCGTGAACGGCAATCCCGACGACAGCGATCGATCCACCGACGGACTGGACGCCGACGCCGCCCCGGGGCCGACGGCCCTCGGCCCGCACTGGGCGGGCACGCTCGGTCCCGGCGCGCAGTCAGCGCAGGGCTACCAGGCCTCGGTGCGACGGGCGCTGGCGGCGATCGCCGACGCCCGCTACGGCAAGGTCGTGCTCGCGCGCGATCTGGTCGGCACGGTGCCGGCCGGATCCGACCTGCGCCGCCTGGTGCGCGCGCTCAGCACCGAGTACCCCGACACGTGGGCGTTCGCCGTGGACGGCCTCATCGGTGCGAGCCCGGAGACCCTCGTCACGGCGCAGGACGGCGTGGTCACCGCCCGCGTGCTGGCCGGGACGACCGCCCGCGGCGCCGACGCGGTGACCGACGCCCGTGCCGCGGCCTCCCTGGCGGACAGCCCCAAGGACAACGACGAACACGCGTTCGCGGTGCGCAGCGTCGTGGCCTCGCTTGCCCCGCACACCACGGCGCTCGACGCCGAGGGCGGCCCGTTCATCCTGGAGCTGCCGAACCTGTTCCACCTCGCGACCGATGTGCGCGCGCGGCTCAGCGACGGCGCGTCCGCGCTGGACCTCGCGGCCGCGCTGCACCCGACGGCCGCCGTCGCCGGCACCCCGACCGATGCCGCGATCGCCGCGATCCGCGAGCTCGAGCCCTTCGACCGCGGGCGCTACGCCGGCCCGGTCGGATGGATCGACGCGCACGGCAACGGCGAGTGGGCGATCGCGCTGCGGTGCGCGCAGTTCGACGTGACCGGATCCGGATCCGATCTCGAGGCGCCGATCCCGCTTACGGCCTATGCCGGAGCAGGGATCGTGGCCGGCAGCGACCCCGAGGCGGAGCTGCTGGAGACCCGGGTGAAGTTCCGCCCGATCGTCGACGCCCTGGCCTGAGCCAGAGCCGGGGTCGGACTTTCAAAGCGCGCGAATTGCGGTTTCCGGCCGCTGATTGCGACCATTTGCGCACTTCGAGAACAGAGCGAGCGCCGCTCAGCTCGCGGCGAGGCGCTTGCGTTCGGCCTCGACGTCGTAGTCGGCGACGGGCCACTGCGGGTCGATGTCCTCGAGCGCGGCGAGCAGCAGCTCCTGCACGGCGAGGCGCGCGTACCACTTGCGGTTCGCAGGGATCACGTACCAGGGCGCGTCGTCGGTGGAGGTGCGCTCGAAGACGGTGTCGTACGCGGCCATGTAGTCATCCCAGAGCAGGCGCTCGTCGGTGTCGCCCGGGTTGAACTTCCAGTGCTTCTCGGGACGCTCCAGCCGCTCCATGAGGCGCTGCTTCTGCTCATCGCGGGAGATGTGCAGCATGACCTTGATGATGCGCGTTCCGGAGTCGACCACGCGCTTCTCGAAGTCGACGATCGCCCCGTAGCGGCGCTCGATCTCCTCGGCGGGCGCGAGCGAGCGCACCCGCCCGATGAGCACGTCCTCATAATGCGAGCGGTCGAACACACCGATCTTGCCCTCGGCCGGCAGCCGCTTCTCGATGCGCCAGAGGAAGTCGTGCTGCAACTCCTCGGCGGTCGGCGCCTTGAACGCGGCCAGCTCGATGCCCTGCGGATCCACGCCTCCGACGACATGCCGGACGATCCCGCCCTTGCCCGCCGAGTCCATCGCCTGCAGGACCAGCAGGACGCTGGCCTGCGCCTCGCCCACCGCGGAGCGCGCGAACAGCCGCTCCTGCAGGTCGTCGAGCGCGGCGAGCCCGGTGGCCAGCGACTCGGCGCCGTCCGCCTTGCGGCCCTGGTACCCGGGCGTGGACTCGGGATCGACTGCGGCGAGGCCGGCGGACGTGACGCGGAGGACATCGGCGGCCGGGGCGGTCCACCCGGCGGAGTGCTGGCTCATGTCCCCATGATGCCGCATCGGTACGGCGCCGATCGGGCCCGCTCGCTGCGGCGCGCCGGGGGCTCAGCGTGCGAGCGGCACCTCGATCAGCTGCGGACCGGCGATCTCTGCAGCGAGAGCGTGCGCCAGCTCGGCGACGCCGTCGGCGCGCACGTACGTCCAGCCGTAGGCGGCGGCGAGCGGCGCCAGCGCGACGGCCTGCGGCGTGTAGAAGGCGCGGTCGAGGTCCTCGGCCGCGGCGGTGCCCGCGACCTCGAGACCGTCGAAGATCGTGCCCCCGCCGTCGTTGCCGACCACGACCTGGATCCGGGGCGCCGGTTCGTCAGCGGGAATCAGCAGGGATCCGACATCGTGGAGGAGCGAGAGGTCGCCGAGGAGGACCCGGGTGACTCCGGTCCGGCCCGCTCCGGCATCGGCGGTCTGCGCGCGGGCCTGTGCGGCGAGGGTGATGCCGATGCCCGTCGCGATCGTGCCGTCGATGCCGGCGAGCCCGCGATTGGCGTGCACGCGCACGTCCTTACCCGCGAGCGCCTGGTCCGCGACGCGCACGATCCGCGAGGAGCCGAACAGCAGACGGTCATCGGATCCGGTGGCGTCCCACACCGCCCGCACGAGCGCGGTGCGGTCCAGCGCCCCGTCGGGGGCGAGGTCCGCGTGAGTCCCCTCCGCTCGGGTCCAGGCGGCCAGCCACGCGGCGTCCTCGTCCGTACGGGCGGCCGGGACCGCCTCGACCTCGATCGCGCGTGCGTCGACCGTCGCTCCGGACAGGTTCAGCGACTCGCCGCCCCGGGCCACGGCGATGACTTCGACGTCGGTGCGGCGCAGCAGGGCCGCGACCTCACGGCTGAGCGTCGGGTGCCCGAACACGATGACGCGCTCGATCCGGCCGGCCAGCGCCGGCTCGCGCAGCCGCTCCCGGTACGCGGGCACGACGTGATCTCCGAAGCGCGAGCCGCTCACGATCTCCGCGATCAGCGGCCAGCCACCGGTGCGGGAGATCCGCTCGGCGTCCGGGCCGGCGTCGGCTCCGGCGACGACGACGGTGCGCGGACCACGGACGAGACGCAACGGCGCGGTTGGGCCGAGGCGCGGAACGGATCCGCGGTCGGCGCGGAGCGGATCCGGCAGCGTCCCGGACAACGGCTCGCGCACAGGCAGGTTCAGGTGCACCGGGCCGGCTACACCCGCGAGCCCCTCCCCCGTGGCGCCGACGGCGGCGGCGACCGCGTCGGCGGCGAGGTCTGCGAACACCGTCGGGTCCGCTTCGCCCGGCACGGGAGCATCGATGCTCAGCCGCGCCCAGGGGCGGTACATCCCGGGCTGGATCGTGGCCTGGTTCGCCCCGACGCCGCGCAGCTCGGGTGGCCGGTCCGCGGTGAGCAGGATCAGCGGCACGCCCGCGTGGAATGCTTCCATCGCCGCGGGCAGGTAGCCGGCCGCCGCGGTGCCCGAGGTGCAGACGACGACAGCGGGCGCCCCCGACTCCCGGCCGAGGCCGAGGGCGGTGAAGCCGGCGACGCGCTCATCGATCCGCACGTGCACGCGCACGGATCCCGACCGCGCGAGGGCGACGGCGGCGAGCGCGAGTGCCTGCGAGCGCGACCCCGGCGACAGCACGATGTCGCCGACGCCGTGGGCGACGAGGCCCGTCAGCAGGCGCACGGCGGCCTCGGTGGCGGGAGCCCCCTCCTGCCCGGCCGGCGCCGCCGCCGCGGCAGGATCGGGCGCCGCGGAGGGCACGGGGTCCGCGGAGGGGGTGAAACCCGCGGAGGGCGAGGCCGTCACGGGCGCGGGCCGGGAGTGTCGGGGTCGCCGCGATCGTCGAGACGCGACAACTCCTCCTGGAGCTCCCGGATCAGACGCTCCTGCTCGGCAGGGCTGATCCGCGTGGCGGGATCGACGTCATCGAGCGGGAGATAGCGCTCCTGATCCGCGGTGTGCCCGCGCCGGGTGCGCCCGATCGTGAACCACAGCAGGCCGCCGATCACGGGGATGACGACGACGATCGCAATCCAGACGGCTTTGGGCACGCCTCGGTGCCTGCTCGCCGGCTGCACGATGCAGTCGACGATGCTGTACACCCAGAAGACCGCGGCCAGGAAACCGCCGATCACGAGGAAACGTGCCACGACTCCAGTCTAGGCGTGCGGGGGGATGCCGGATCCGGCACGGGCGTCGCCGGAGGACGCGATCCCGTGGCACCGTCCTGCGGCCGCGTCCATGCGGCGCACATCTGATCGAGACGGATGCCATACGCCCCTCACAGCGCATGCCGAACGCACCCTCCTAGACTGAACCTGTGAAACTTCCTCCCCTGCTCGTGTACTCGGTGCTGCGCCTGCTGGCGTTCCTCGTGCCGTTGGGGATCCTGTGGTTCTTCTTCCCGATCTTCCGGGAGTTCTGGTGGCTCGCGGCGCTGTTCGCCGCGCTCATCGGCATCAGCATCTCGCTGCTGTTCCTGCGCAACCCGCTGTCGGACGCCTCCCGCGCGATCTATGAGAAGCGCTCGGCGAAGACCGGATCCGCTCCCTCCGACGAAGACATCGAGGACGCGGACGGGTCCGACGACGCGGAAGGCACCCGCCACGCGGCGTGAGCCGTCGGTCTGGACCGCGGCGTCTCTCGCGCGCAGCCTCAGCCGCGTGCGAAGGTCACGTGCACGACGCCGCTCTCGGCGACCTCGCTCGTGACCGCGTAGTCGTTCTCCAGTCCGCGCAGGTCCGCCCACAGGTTCTTGCCGCGGCCGAGCAGGATCGGCGTGATGCCCACATGCAGGCGGTCGATGAGCCCTGCGGCCAGGAACGAGCGCACCGTGTCGACGCCTCCGCCGATGCGCACGTCCGCGCCGCCGGCCGCCTCGGTCGCGAGGTCGAGCGCCTCCTGCGGTGCGGCGTCGAGGAAGCGGAACTCCGTGCCGTTGGCGAACGAGATCGGCGCCCGGCCGGTGCTGTGCGTCAGCACGAGCACCGGACAGTGGAACGGCGGCTCCTCGCCCCACCAGCCGCGCCACTCCGCGTCATCCGGGAAGTTGTGCAGCCCGAACATCCCGGCGCCCATGATCTCGGCGCCGATGTTCTCGAAGTACTCCGCACCGTAGCGGTCGTCGACCCCCGTGGTGCCGCCGGACGGATCCCCCATGACGCGCTCGCGGAACGTGCGCGTGGCCGTGTACGCGGCCACCAGCCGCCCCCAGTCCTCGCCGAACGGGTTCTCCGCCGTCTGGTCGGTAGTGGTCGCGTATCCGTCGAGGGAGATGTTGAGGTCGGCGCGAACGGCCATGTCGTGTGTCCTTGCTGTCGCGGGTGGGCGGCGCTCAGGCGCCGTGCGGGTTGGAGTCCTTGCCGTCGAGCCAGAGCGTATCGCTCTCGTCGCGGTGCACGCCGTCGGTCCCGACGTGCTTGGTGCTGATCGTGGGGCCCTTGGTGATGACGTGCACGATCGCCATGCCGTGGCCGCGCCCGAGGTCGTACTCGGTCTTCAGCCACTCCAGGATCGGTGTGGCCTTGGTGTCAGGGCCGAAGCCCTGGGCGGCTGCGAGATCGATGATCTGCCGAGGGGTGAGGCCCGTCTTCGTCTCGACGGCGTCGAGATATGCCTGGAAGGACATGTTCTACTCCTTGCGCGGGGATCGCGGTCAGTCGACCACGGTCTGGATGATGACGGCCGAGGCGTGGATGCCGATCAATCGCATTGTGCCGGATCCGACGTTCTCGAAGCGATGCGGCACGAAGGCGGGACCGGTGACCGTGTCTCCCGCGGTCGCGGTGATGATGCGGTCGCCGACGGTGAAGGCGACGTCGCCCTCCAGCACGACCCAGGTCTCGGGGTACGGGTGCCAGTGCAGAAGGGAGCCCTGACCCGGCTGGTTGTCGACGTAGAAGTACGAGACGCCGGCGCCGTGGTCGGCGCCTTCGAAACGACGACCATTGCCGGTGCCGAGGCGGATGTCCGCGGGTGCGACGACTGCGACATCGGGGGCGATGCTGCTCATGATCTGGTCCTCTCGGTGGTGTGATCCCACTCTCGCGAGGTTCTGGTGTGCCCCGTAGAGTTTCGATGTGGATCGAAACATGGAAGGCGTGGAATGGGAGCACCACCACGTCGACTTCCATCTCAGTCCCGGCGACATCCAGGCCGTGCGGTTCGGGATCTCGCCCGGTCATGAGCTCGCGCACGCCGTGCGCGTGCTGCTGCGCCCCGAGCAGTACCCGCTCGCCTGGGGGTGGCTGAAGGACGTCCGCGGCCGGCTGCCGCGGGACGCGTTCGGTGTGCTCGCGCATGTGATCGGCGCCGACGGATACATGCCGGACTTCGTCACATCGACCGCGCGCTGGGATCTCGGGCCCGAGGACGAGCTCGCAGCTCTCCGCGAGGCTCCGCTCGCGGGCATGCGCGTAGACCTCGGCAAGATGGTGGTCCGCTCCTCCGGCCGGCGCCAGCAGGCACTGCGCCGCATGCAGGAACGGCCCGCCCGGGCGCGCTCGATCATCGCCGACGCCTGGGCCGAGGTCTGGGAGAGCACCATGGCACCGGTCTGGCCGCAGCTGGAGCGGATCCTGCGAGCGGACATCGCGGTGCGGTCCCGCACGATCGCGACAGACGGCCTGGCAGCGATGGCATCCGGGATCCACCCGCAGGTGAGCTGGGGCGACGGCTCGGTGCGGGTGCGACTGCGCCGGCACAGCGAGGACGTGGACTGCCGCGGTGGCGGCCTGGTGCTGGTGCCGTCCGTGATGTCGTCGTGGGGCTGCATGGTGATCACCGAGGCGCCCGCCCAGCCGACGCTGTTCTACCCTGCCCGCGGCGTGACCGCGGGTTGGGCCCAGGACGCGGAGGATCTCGTCCGGGCGCTCGAGGCCCTCGTCGGGCCGGTGCGAGCCGGGATCCTGCTCACGGCGCATGTGCCGCGCACCACGACGCGTGTCGCGGAGGAGGCGGGGATCGCCGCATCCACCGCCTCCCACCACCTCACGGTGCTGCGCGACGCGGGCCTGATCGCGAGCACGCGCGACGGCGCCCGCATGCTGCACTTGCGCACCCCGCTCGGGGAAGCGCTGGTCGGTGCCGCGCTCTGATCCTCAGCTGAGGATCACCAGCTCCTGCGTGGCGCGGGTCATCGCGACGTAGCGGTCCACCGCTCCCTCGATACCGTCGCCGAAGGACTCGGGATCCACGAGCACGACGAGGTCGAACTCGAGCCCCTTGGCGGTCGTCGGCGTGCGGAACCGCACCCGCGCGTCCGGGAACGGCCGCTCGTCGCCGATCACGCAGGCGATGCCGTCCTCGTGCGCGGTGAGCCACTCCGCGAGGATCCTGTCCCGCTCGGCGAGCACTGCATACCGCACCGGTATTCCGCTCGCGCGCACCGAGACCGGGACGTTCGCGTCGGGCAGCGCGGCGCGGATCACGGGTTCCGCCACAGCCATGACCTCCTCCGGCGTGCGGTAGTTGATGCGCAGCGACGCGCGCTCGATGCGACGAAGCCCCACCCGCTCGAGCCTCTCGGTCCACGACTCGCCGAACCCGTGTCGGGCCTGTGCGCGGTCGCCGACGATCGTGAGACTCTGCGACGGGACGCGGCGCAGCAGCATCGCCCATTCCGCGTCGCCGAGCTCCTGGGCCTCGTCCACGATCACGTGCGCGAACGGCCCTGCGAGGGCGTCGGGGTCGCGCCGCGGCAGGGCGGCTTCGTCCTGCAGCATCGCGCGCACGCCGGCGCTGTCGTCCCCGAAGAAGAACCCGGTGATCGCACTCTCCTTGTCGTCATCGGCGGCGAGCAATTCGTCCAGCACGCGCTCGCGCTGCTCGCGCTCCTCGGCGGTCACGGCCTCCTGCCGCCGACGCTGCCGAGAGCCTTCCGGATCCCCGGTCAGCGCGCGGGCCGCGTCGAGCAGCGGCAGGTCCTGGCGCGTCCACGCCCTCGGGTCCTCCCGCCGCAGGGCCGCGCGCTCGTCCTCGGCGAGCCAGGGAGCGCAGATCCGCAGGTACGCCGCCGTCGACCACAGGTCGGCGACGACCCCAGCGGGATCCAGCACCGGCCAGGCGGCCACGAACGCGCGCTGCAGCGCGTCGCTCTGCCGCAGGGCGCGATCGAGCCGCCGCGGCGGCACGTCGTCGTCGGCGTTGTCCTCGACGAGCGCGCCGATCAGTGCCTCCCACACGTCGTCCCTGGCGTCGTTGTGCGGCGTACCGGGCTCCGGGGCGTCGAACGCCTCGTCCCACAGCGCCGGCTCCACGATCACGTCGCGCCACGGCGTCTCCACGAGCAGCGGCTCGTTCGGCGCATGCTCGTGGTAGCGGACCGCGGCGGTCACCGCGTCGAGGAGTCGCGCGCCCGACTTCAGCGCTCGCGCGAGCGGATCCTGCTCCTCCGGCGTGCGATCGCCTGCTCTGCCCTCGGGTGCCAGATCCGACAGCGTGCACACCCGGACGCTGTCCTCCCCGAGGCTGGGCAGCACGTCCTCGATGTAGGCGAGGTAGGGCTGGTGCGGCCCGACGAACAGGATCCCGCCATGACTGAGACGCTGCTCGGCATGCATCAGATAGGCGGCGCGGTGCAGCGCGACGACGGTCTTCCCGGTGCCGGGGCCGCCGTCCACGACCAGCGGGTGACGTGAGGATGCGCGGATGATCGCATCCTGGTCCGCCTGGATCGTGCTCAGCACGTCCCGCATCCGCGGCGAGCGCGAGGCGCCGAGGCTGGCGATGAACGCGGACTGGTCGTCGAGCGCGGCCGCACCCTCCGGGCCCTCACCACGGTAGAACGCGGGGTCGAACACCTCGTCCCAGTAGTCGGTGATGCGGCGCGAGGCCCAGCGGTACCGGCGTCGGCTGATCAGGCCCTGCGGATCCGCGTGGGTCGCCGCGAAGAACGGCTCGGCCGCCGGCGCGCGCCAGTCCACGAGCAGCCGTCGTCCTTCGGCATCGGACAGCCCGATGCGCCCGATGTAGACGAACTCGGGCCCGGCGGATCCGGATCCGGGTCCGTCCGCATCGCTGTCACCGGCGACGGCCATGCGCCCGAGGCAGAGGTCGACCCCGAACCGACGCAGAAGTTGCAGGCGCGAGCTCGAGCGGTGGATCTCGAGATCGCGGTCGAGCGCCTCCTGACCGAGCCGGGCGGGGGCAGCGCGCAGTCGCACGAGACGGTCCTCGAGGGCGGCGACCTCCTCGGCGAGGCGGTCGCGGATGGCGATCAGGTGGGCGTCGTCGGCGGCGATCAGGGCCGGATCCGCCTTGCGGGACAGGGCGGGCGGCAGGGCGAAGATCGTCGGCGACCAGGCCGCGGCCGATGCGGCGGCCGGCGGGGTCGTGGTGAGAGTGGTTTCGTGGGTGGATTCAGGGCGCACGGATCCTCCGATTCCTGGGCGAAACCACACAGTCTGCCCCCGCAGGGGGGCCTTGCCGCAAGCCCCACCCCCTCCGGTATCCTGGAAATGCAGGGAGCGGTCCACACGGATCCGCTCCCTTCGTCGTCCGCCCTGTTTCATCCCGCACGTTCAGGTCGCACTCCCTCCGCTCAGGTCGCACTTTCGGCGCGAAAACAGCGCCCGGAAGAGCAGAAATCGCGACCTGAGGCTCGGCCCCGTCCGCTTCGAGCACGGCCCGCGCGGTTACGATCGAAGTGCTCTGCGTCGCTTCGGCTGTCGCGCCCGCCTCGGAAGGATCCGCATGTCCCACGCCGCCTCCGCCCGCACGCATGTCGAGGATCTGGCCGACTTCGTCGCCGCTTCGCCGTCCAGCTACCACGCCGCCGAGGAGGTCGCCCGTCGCCTCGAGGAGCAGGGATTCACCCGTCTCGACGAAACCGAGGCGTGGCCCGCGCAGCCCGGCGGCCGCTTCGTGATCGTGCGCGACGGCGCGGCCATCGCGTGGGTGGTGCCCGCCGGGGCCACCGCCACCGCGCCGACGCACGTGCTCGGCGCGCACACCGACTCCCCCGGGTTCAAGCTCAAGCCGCGTCCGACCACCGGGACCAAGGGCTGGCTCCAGGCCGCCGTCGAGGTGTACGGCGGACCGCTGCTGAACTCGTGGCTCGACCGCGAGCTGCGCCTGGCAGGGCGGCTCGCACTCGCCGATGGCCGGGTCGTGCTCGCCGCGACCGGTGCTCTGCTGCGGCTGCCGCAGCTCGCGATCCACCTCGACCGCGGCGTGAACAACGGTCTCGCGCTCGACAAGCAGAACGAGACCCAGCCGGTGTGGGGGCTGGGCGACCCGCTCGAGGCGGACCTGCTCGCCGAGCTGGCCGACGCCGCGGGGATCGATCCCCGCGAGATCCGCGGCTTCGACGCGGTCGTCGCCGACAGCGCCCGCGGTGCCGTGTTCGGCAAGGACGACGCGTTCTTCGCGAGCGGACGCCTGGACGACCTCGCCTCGGTGCACGCGGGCGTGGTCGCGCTCGGCGAGGTCGCTGCCCACGGCGAGCCTGACGCGATCGCGGTGCTCGCCGCGTTCGACCACGAGGAGCTCGGGTCCGGCTCCCGCTCGGGCGCCGCAGGCCCCATCCTCGAGGACGTGCTGGAGCGCATCTACGCCGGTCTCGGCGCCGACGCCGTCGACGTGCATCGCGCCTACGCGGCGTCGTGGTGCCTGTCCAGCGACGTCGGGCACTCGGTGCACCCCAATTACGCCGGCAAGCACGACCCGGTCGTGCAGCCCGTGCTCGGATCCGGTCCGATCCTGAAGATCAATGCGAACCAGCGCTACGCGACCGACGCCGTGGGCGCCGCCGCCTGGCATCGCTGGTGCGACGCCGCCGGCGTCTTGACCCAGGAGTTCGTCTCCAACAACGACGTGCCCTGCGGATCCACGATCGGCCCGATCACGGCGACCCGCCTCGGGATCCGCACGGTCGACGTCGGCATCCCGATCCTGTCGATGCACTCCGCCCGCGAACTCGCGGGCGTGAGTGACCTGCACGACCTCACCGCCGTCGCGAAGGCCTTCTTCGCCGGCTGAGCCCGCTCGCGTGCCCTGCTCTTCGGGGTCGTTGAGCGAGCACCGACGCAGTCGGAGTGAGACGAAACGCGGTCACCGTCAAGGGCACGGCGTTTCGGCTCGCTCCGCTCGCTCAACGACCCCGAAAGGACCCGATCAGCGCATCGTGTCGAGGATCCCGACGAGGTCCTCGAACGTCGTCAGGGGGTTGAGGATCGCGAAGCGCGTGTTGACCCGGCCGGCGTGCGAACTCGGCACGACGAGCGCACGCTGCGACTGCAGCAGCTCGTCCGACCAGCGGTCGTAGTCGGCGCGCTCCCAGCCCTCGCGTTCGAACACGACCACCGACAGCTCGGGGTCGCGCACCAGGCGCAACTCGGGACGCGAGGAGATCTCGTGCGCGATCCGGCGGGTGAGCGCCAGCGTCTCCGAGACCGCCGTGCGGTACGCGTCCACGCCATAGGTCGCCAGCGAGAACCAGAGCGGCAGTCCGCGCGGACGCCGGGTGAGCTGGATCGAGTAGTCCGAAGGGCTGAACTCATCGGTGTCGGTCAGCGTGTCCAGGTACTCCGCGTGCTGAGTGTGCGCGAGGCGGCCGTCGGTCGGGTCGCGGTACAGCAGCGCGCAGCAGTCGAACGGCGCGTACAGCCACTTGTGCGGATCCACGACGAGCGAGTCGCACCGTTCGACGCCCGCGAACCACGCCCGCGCCTCGGGTGCGAGCATCGCGGTGAGCCCGTAGGCGCCGTCGATGTGCAGCCAGAAGTCGAACTCGTCCTTGAGCGCGGCAATGCCGGCGATGTCGTCGAGGATGCCGAAGTTGGTGGATCCTGCCGTCGCGACGACGGCGAACACGGCCTCGCCGTGCTCTTCCAGCGCGGCGCGCACCTCGTCGGCGTGCAGCTTGCCGTCAGCGCCGGCCGGGACCGCGATCACGTCGACGTCCATGATCTTCGCGGCCGACTTGTTCGACGAGTGCGCCTCCAGGCTGCACACGAGCTTCCACCGCGCGGGCCGCGGCGTGCCTGCGGCGTCAAGGCGCCGGCCCGCCTTGTCACGGGCCGCGGCGAGCGCGGACAGGTTGCCGATCGTGCCGCCCTGCACGAAAACGCCGCCGGCCGTGTCGGGCAGACCGAACTCGGCGGCCAGGAACGACAGCACCTCGTTCTCGGCGTGCACGGCGCCCGCGCCCTCGAGCCAGCTGCCGCCGTAGAGCCCCGATGCGGAGACCACCAGGTCGAACGCCATGGCCGCGACGGTCGGCGCGTTCGGGATGAAGGAGAGGTAGTTGGGGTGGCTCGTGGTCAGACAGGCCGGCGCGAGGATGTGCTCGAACACGCTCAGCGCGCGCTGCCCGCCGAGCCCCTCGTCCGTGATGGTCGTGCCGACCAGGCGACGAAGCTCGGCCTCGGGCTGCGGTTTGTCGAGGGGCACATCGGTGGCGAGCATCCGGCGGCGGGAGTAGTCGAGCACGGCGTCGACGATCGCGGCGGATTCGGGCGAGGCGGCATGCATGCGCGAGGCGTCCATGAGGATCCTTCCGACCCGGAAGCCTACGAGCGCCCGGCGACGAGCAGAATGCCGCGCCGGATCAACGGGTCGGCGATATCGTACCGGCAACGAAGCTTCGAATTCGATGGGCATCCGGCGCGAAGATCCGTTCTCGCTCCGCCCACCTGACCGCGAGACTTCATCTGCGCTCCGAGAATGCAGCTGGCCGCCGCAGTCTCGTGACTCAGATGGAGTCTCGCGTGCACCAGGGGCCCACCCGCGTGCACCAGGGGCCAACCCGGAGTTCCCCCAATCGCCCGGAGTTCCCCGGATCCGCCCCGGATCCCGCCAGTGCCTGCCAGGATGAAGCCATGTCCGCCGATTCACAGCCCGGATCCGCCGCCCTCATCGAGCGGCGGGGCATCGAGATCGTCCCCGAGTCCGAGCGCACCGCGCGCCCCCGCGACCTGTTCTGGCCGTGGTTCGCCGCGAACGTGTCGGTGTTCGGCATGTCCTACGGATCCTTCCTGCTCGGGTTCGGGATCTCGCTGTGGCAGGCGACGATCGTGGCGATCATCGGCATCGTGGTGTCGTTCGCGCTGTGCGGACTCATCGCGATCGCCGGCAAGCGCGGATCCGCGCCGACCATGGTCCTGTCCCGCGCGGCGTTCGGCGTGCAGGGGCAGAAGATCCCCGGCATCGTCTCGTGGCTGACCTCGATCGGCTGGGAGACCTCGCTCACGATCACGGCCGTGCTCGCGACCACCACGGTGCTGCACGCGCTCGGCTGGGTCGGCGCAGACGGCGACGTCGCCGTGCACCTCATCGCGACCGTGCTGGTCGCGGCGCTCATCGTGGGCGCGTCGGTGCTCGGCTATCACACGATCATGAAGCTGCAGTCGGTGCTCACCTGGCTGACCGGCGCGTTCACGATCCTGTTCCTCATCCTCACCGTGGGCAGCATCAATTGGACCACCGCGTTCTCTCGCCCTGACGGCACGCTCGCGCAGACGATCGGCGCGCTGGTCATGGTGATGACAGGCTTCGGGCTCGGCTGGATCAACATCGCCGCCGACTGGTCGCGCTATCAGAAGCGCACGGCTTCCGATGCGCAGATCGTCACCTGGAACACGATCGGCGGATCCGTCGCGCCCATCGTGCTGGTGTTCTTCGGCCTGCTGCTGGCCGGGTCGAACGACAAGCTCAGCGCCGCGGTCGCCGCCGATCCGATCGGCGCGCTCGCGACGCTGCTGCCGGCATGGGCGCTGTTCCCGTTCCTCATCGTGGCGATCCTCACGCTGGTCTCCGGCGCGGTGCTGGGCATCTACTCGTCGGGCCTCACACTGCTGAGCCTGGGCATCCGGATCCCTCGTCCCGCGGCCGCGGCGGTCGACGGTGTGATCCTCACCATCGGGACCATCGTGGTGGTGTTCTTCGCGCAGGACTTCATCGGACCGTTCCAGTCGTTCCTCATCACACTCGGCGTTCCGATGGCGGCCTGGGCCGGGATCCTGATCGCCGACATCCTGCGCCGCAAGAAGGACTACGACGAGGCGGCGCTGTTCGATGCACGCGGACGCTACGGCGCGTGGGACGGCGTCTCGATCGTCACCCTGATCGTCGCGTCGGTGATCGGCTGGGGCTTCGTGATCAACACCTTCGCCGAGGCTGCACCATGGAACAACTGGCAGGGTTACTTCCTCGGCCTCATCGGCGGCAAGGACGGCGAGTGGGCCTACGCGAACCTCGGCGTGTTCTTCGCACTCGTGCTGGGTTTCGTCGTCGGCTGGTTCGCCCGCGCCGGGAGGATCCGCCGCCAGGAGCAGGCATGACGGATGCGGCCGAAGCGGGCCGGTCCCTGACCCCATCGAAGGGTCCCTGGCTGGTCGTGATCGACCCGCAGAACATCTTCGCCGCGCCGGACTCGGCCTGGGGCTCGCCGATGTTCCCCGCGGCGTTCGCGAACATCCGCCGTCTCGCCGACGTCGCGACCGACCGGGTGCTCGTGACCCGCTGGCTGCCGACCGCGGATCGCCGCACGTCATGGGGCGATTACTTCGCGGCCTGGCCGTTCGCGGACAAGTCTGCCGACGATCCGCTGTACGACCTCGTGCCCGCCGCGCGGAGCCTCTCCCCGCATCCGACGCTGGATCTGCCCACGTTCGGCAAGTGGGATGCCATCGATCGGTTCCTGAGTCTGTCGAAGGACATCGGATCCGCCCCCGTCGTGCTCGCCGGCGTCTCCACGGACTGCTGCGTGATCTCGACCGCGCTGGCCGCAGCCGATGCGGGTGCACGTGTCACGATCGCCGCCGACGCCTGCGCCGGCTCGACACCGGAGAATCACGGGGCCGCGATCCAGGTCATGGGGCTGTACCCGCCGCAGCTGACGGTGTCCGACACGACCTCAGCGCTCCGGATCCTCGCCGGCTGATCGAGGCTCCGGATCCCGCGTCGACCACCTGCTGCTCACTGGTCGCGAATGGCGGTTCTCAGCGACTCATAGCCGCAATTCGCGACCGCTGAACAGGGCTCTGCCGGCCAGCTCCGCGATCTCCAGCTCAGCCCAGAACCGCCGACACCGTGCGCCGGGCGAGCGCACCCCGATCCTCCGGCGCCCATTTCACGAGCGAGTGGGCGCTCATCCCGTCCACGGTCGCGAGCAGCAGCCATGCCGCCCCCTCGGCCTGTGCCGCGGCGATCTCCCCTGCCGCGACACCCTCGGCCAGGACCGCCTCGAGATCCTGCTGCCATCGATCCATCTCGATCCGCACCCGGGCGGCGAGCACGTCGTTGCGCGCGCCGGCCGCCCAGGCCTGCACCCAGACCAGGGTGACGTCGTCGCGGTCGCCGTCGAGCAGGGTCTCCACGATGCGGGTGATCCGCGCCCGGAGGTTCGCGGCTGCTCGGCCGTCGGCGACGACCTCCTCGCGCTCGGCGCCGACGATCGTGCCGAACACCTCGGCCACGAAGGCGTCCATGCTGGGCCGGTAGTGCGTGACGAGCGCCGGCGTCACGCCCGCCGCGGCGGCGACCGTGCGCACAGTCAGCGCGGCGATCCCGCCCTGCCGCGCGAGGGCGACGGCGGCGTCGAGGATCGCCTTCTCCCGCTGCTCCGGGGGCATCCTCTTCGGCCGGGGGGTTGACGAGGTGCTCATGGGGCTATACCGTATCGCTAGTTGGCCGCTTGTTCAATAAGCGGGATGAACCCGATCCGAGGAGCACCGATGCCCTGGTTGATGCCCAGCGAGACCGCCCGACACGACCGCGTCTGGATGGCCTTCCCCGCCGAAGGCGAGACCCTCGGCGACACCGACGCGCTGCGTGAGGAGGGCTACGCCACGTGGACCGCCGTCGCCCACGCCGTCTCCGCCTTCACCCCGGTGACGATCCTCGTGGATCCGAGTGAGATGGCCCGCGCTCGGCGCATGCTGTCCTCCGACATCACGATCCTCGAAGCCCCGGTGGACGAGTTCTGGATGCGCGACTCCGGCCCCACGTTCGTGGTCGACCCCGAGCGGCCCGGCGTGCTCGGTGCAGTGGACTGGGTGTTCAACGGCTGGGGCGCACCGGAGTGGGCCCGCTGGCACGACGCCGCCCAGCACGCGCGCATCATCGCCGCGGAGACGGGCGCCGAGCTGGTGAGCTCCACGCTCGTGAACGAGGGCGGCGGCATCCACGTCGACGGCGAAGGCACGGTGCTGCTCACGGAGACCGTGCAGCTCGACCCGCGCCGCAACCCCTACCTCGACCGCCAGCGCGTGGAGGCCGAGATGCTCCGCACCATCGGCGCCGCCAAGGCAGTCTGGCTGCCGCGCGGCCTCACCCGCGACTACGACGACTTCGGCACCAACGGCCACGTCGACATCGTCGCGGCGATCACCTCCCCCGGCCGGATCCTCCTGCACGCGCAGCAGGATCCCGGACACCCCGACTTCGAGGTGTCGGCCGCACTGCGGGAGCACCTGTCGGCGCAGACCGACGCCGCGGGGCGCGCGTTCGAGGTCGTCGACATCCCGGCCCCGGCGACGCTGCGCGACGAAGAGGGCTTCGTGGACTGGAGCTACGTCAATCACCTCGTCACGAACGACGGTGTCATCGCGTGCGGCTTCGGGGACGACATCGCCGATGCGCGCGCCCGCGACATCCTGTCGGAGGCGTACCCCGGCCGTCGTGTCGTGACCGTCGACGCGCGCCCGCTGTTCGACCGCGGCGGCGGCATCCATTGCATCACCCAGCAGCAGCCCACGCTCTCCGCCTGAGGCCGCCGCCCCTGACCCTCCCGTCTGTCTGCGCCAAACCGTGGCATTGCGCTTCTGGACCCCACGGTTCGGCGCAAACAGACGCACGACCGAAGGATCCGCCCATGTTCGACGTCGTCGAGACCCCCATCGCCCGCCTGCGTGAGGCCCTCGAGGCCGGCGAGACCACGGCTGTCGAACTGGTCGACGCCTATCTCGCCCGCATCGACGCCTACGACGGGCCCGACACGGCGACAGCGCTGAACGCCGTCGTGGTGCGCAACCCCGAGGCGCGCGCCGAGGCCGCGGCCTCGGATGCCCGTCGGGCCCGCGGCGAGATCCTCGGCCCGCTCGACGGCATCCCGTACACGGCGAAGGACAGCTACCTCGTGCGCGGGCTGACGGCGGCAGCGGGCTCCCCAGCCTTCGCCGAGCTCGTCGCCCAGCGCGACGCGTTCACGATCGAGCGCCTCCGTGCCGGCGGTGCGATCTGCCTCGGGCTCACGAACATGCCGCCCATGGCGAACGGCGGCATGCAGCGCGGCGTCTACGGTCGCGCCGAAAGCCCGTACAACGCGGACTGGCTGACCAGCGCCTTCGGATCCGGTTCGTCGAACGGCTCGGGCACGGCGACCGCGGCATCGTTCGCCGCCTTCGGCCTCGGCGAGGAGACCTGGTCGAGCGGTCGGGCGCCGGCGTCCCACAATGCGCTCGTCGCGTACTGCCCCAGCCGCGGCGTCATCTCGGTGCGCGGCAACTGGCCGCTCGTGCCGACGCAGGACATCGTGGTGCCGCACGCGCGCACCGTCTCCGATCTGCTCGAGATCCTCGATGTGGTCGTCGCCGACGATCACACGACGCGCGGGGACTTCTGGCGCGCGCAGCCGTGGGTGCCACTGCCTGCGGCGTCGGAGGTGCGTCCGGAGTCGTACGTCGCCCTGGACCCCGCGGAACTGGGCGGCAAGCGGTTCGGCGTCCCCCGGATGTTCATCAACGCGGATCCCGAGGCCGGCACGGGGACCGGGATCGGCGGGCCGACGGGACAGCGCATCGAGACCCGCGAATCGGTCATGGAGCTGTGGCGCGCCGCCCGCGCCGCGCTGGAGGCGGCCGGCGCCGAGGTGGTCGAGGTCGACTTCCCCGCCGTCTCCAACTACGAGGGCGATCGTGCCGGGGCACCGACTATCGCGAACCGCGGCATAGTTCCGCCCGAGTTCCTGCGCAGTGAGGTCATCGAGCTGTGCGCATGGGGATGGGACGACTTCCTCGGCGCGAACGGCGATCCTGCGCTCAACACGCTGACGCAGGTCGACGGCGCGAAGATCTTCCCCGCCCCCGCGGGTGCTCTCCCCGATCGCTACACCGGTTTCGACGACGACATCAACGAGCTGCCCGACCTGTTCCGTGCGAACCCGGTCACCGACATGACGGTGATCCCGCACATGGAAGCCGGCCTGAACGGTCTCGAGGAGACGCGTCGCATCGATTTCGAGCAGTGGATGGACCGCCTCGGACTGGACGCCGTGATCCACCCGACGATGGCCGACATCGGGCCGGCGGACATGGACGTCAATCCCGCATCCGCCGACAAGGGCTGGCGCAACGGGGTCTGGGTCGCGAATGGCAACATCGTGCCGCGGCACCTCGGCATCCCCTCCGTGACGGTGCCGATGGGCACCCTCTCCGATATCGCGATGCCGGTCGGCCTGACCATCTCCGGCCGCGCCTATGACGACACCCGCCTGCTGCAGCTCGCCGCCGCCTTCGAGGCGACCGGCGACCGCCGCACGTCACCTCCGCGTACGCCTCGGCTCTGACCCCTCACGGAAACACGATCGGATCCGGCCCCTCACCGGAACACGATCGGATCCGCGCACAGGCGCAGATTCGATCATGTGTCGGCACATTTCACGGGCGTTACCGTCCGCGACACGCCCGGCCGTAACCTGATCGGACCGATCCTGTGAGGAGACCATCGTGACCACGCCCCGCATCCACCTTTCGCCCCTTCCGGTGCGTGAGGCTGCCCGGTGCATGTGCGACCACGGTGACGTCTGCTCCTCCTACGCTCCCGGCCACGCGCTGCACCTGATCCAGGCGCGCCTCGCCGCCGCGACGACCGCCGGCTGGACCGATGCCCTCGTGTCGGGCGTCGATCGGCAGGCCGGCATCGTGCAGGTCGCCACGCTCGACGGCGAGACGCTCTCGCTGTGGAACGCCGGCGGCGCCGCCCTCGAAGTCGAGCCCGGTCAGCCTGTCGCCGTGCACACCCGATGGGACGTGCTCGCGATCGGCGCTCTGCGCTACAACGTCGCCCGCGCCTGACCCGCTTCCGGGCGGTGTCCCTCGCCTCGAGGGACGAGGGACACCGACGGCTACGCTCCGAGTTCGCGGAGGAAGCCTAGGACGTGCTGCTGCAGACGAAGGATCCGCTGCTCGCGCGCGGCCTCGCGGTCGTATCCCTCGTAGGCCAGCGGCGGCAGGCGCCGCACGTTGGCAGAGCAGCCGAAGTTCGCGCAGATCAGCACGCCGAGGGTGTTGCCGTTGCGCCCCTCGGAGCCGGCCTTGCGCGCGGCGAAGAACTGCACGTCGTTGCGCAGCGTGACGTCCTCACACCACGAACACTGCGCGCGGGCATTCGTGCGCTGCTCGGCCTGCTGCAACAGCACCGCGACCGGTGAGCCGTCATCGCGGTGCGCCGCGATGTAAGCCCGGCGGGGCATCTTCGGATCCGACCACCCGAGGTAGTCGAGCTGGGTGAAGTCGACCGCGCCGAACTCCGGCGGCGGGGTCATGGAGGAGGCCTCTTTGCGGGAGGCATTGCGGAAGGACGCGCGGATGGCGCGCTCATCGATGGGAAGCATGTCGTGCTCTCTGTGCGAGGTTAGAACGGCTGCCGCTGTGGCAGACGCGAGAAATCGGCTGGCGAAACCAGCCGGAGGATGTCCCGCGGAATGTTCACGCGGGCGCGACGAACGAGCCGGCAGTAGACCGCCGGCAGGGGCGTCAGCCTCTGTCACCGGCGCAGATCGCGCCAGTGACCTCCTTCAGCACCGCACGGGCGCCTCGAACAACGAGCATGTTCCGATCCTAAATCACCCGGCATCGACCGGGACGCGAGACCCCGCCGCTCAGGCTGCCATCATGGAGTCGCGCATCGCCATGCAGGCGTCCATGCAGGCCTTGCATGCGGCGGCGCACATCCGGCACACCTCGCTGTGGGCTTCGTGCTTCATGCACATGTCCATGCAGAGCTGGCACATCGCCATGCAGGCGTCGAGCATCGACATCATGACCGCCGGAGTCATCCCCTGCATGCGCATCATCGAGCGCATCATGGTGTTGCACATGTCTGCGCAGTTCATACAGGACGGCGAACAGTCCATCATCTGCGTCGCGCACACCGTGCATGCCTGCTCGCAGGCCGAACACGCGTCCATGCACGCCTGCATGAGAGTCATGTCCATCATCTTCATGCCGGGCATCATGTCCATGCTCTTCATCGAGTCCATCATCATCGCGTCCATCGAGAGCTCCTTGGTCCACCGGGAGGCGGGCGAACGGCCCGTCTGACGCCCAGAGTAGCCCCGCGTCGTCGTCGCGTCGATGCCCAAACGGACTCGGGCGAGACCTTCCCCGAACTGCCCGTCGTCGGCGCTCAGGTCGTGTGCGGACACGCGAATCCCGCCGCGCAGCGGCGGAGGTCGCGGGTCGGCACACGAAAAAAGGCCGCCCGTGAGGGCGGCCTTGAATCTGATCCAGAAATGCAGAAAGGCCACCCTGCGTTGGGTGGCCTTTCTGTTAAAGGAAGTCCGGCGGTG
>NZ_JBQEOQ010000005.1:0-202164 GCF_052045265.1 Microbacterium sp. 22303
TAAATTGGCATTTGACAAGTGCACGCTGTTGAGTTCTCAAGGATCGGATGCTCCTGCGTTCCGGCCTCTCGGCCTTCCCTTCAGGGCAACTTCTCTATCTTATCCGTGTCGCTCAGGCTGTCAAATCGACACGCCGTGAGGTTCAGAACCGGATCCGTTATCTCGTTTCCGAGGCAACTTCTCTAGCTTAGCCCTCCCGGCCAGCTTGTCAAATCGACGATCCTGGCGGACGGTCACCCTCTCAAACGCACGCGCTTGAGCCCCGCCGCAGGGAGAACCTGTGAAGAGGAACCGACTTCCGGAGAAGAAGGTGAGTGGTGTTCGTCGCTTGGGGAGTCAGGCCTTCCGGCCCTTCGCTCTACCGCTTGGGGCGAACAAGTAATAAGTTACGCGGATCCCCGGGTTCCGGCAAATCGGGGCGCCTTCTCGGGCGTGTCGCCCATCGTTCCGCACCTGTTCACCGCGATTCCACGCCGACGACAGGCGCCGTGTCCCTCGCGCGCACGAGCCTGATCGCCAGAACCAGGGCGAGGGTGAGCACTCCCCAGAGCCCGCACGCGAGCGGAAGCGTGCGATACGCCAGGTGCTGCACGGTGAACGCCTCGGTGAGCGGCCCGTACACAGCGAGCCCAAGGGCGACCGCGGCGACCAGCATGACCGGGAGCGACAGCCACCAGCTCAGCCGGATCGCGAGCGGCGCTGGGTCGACGGGGGCCGGAACGCGCCCGCGCAGCCAGAGCGCGCCCGCGATCAGCAGAACGACGACGCCACCGACCCCGGAGACGTACTGCAGCCACTTGTACCCGAGCAGCGGGCCCCAGTGCTCGTCGAGCGTGGGGAGCAGCACAGTGCCGGCCCTACCCTCATGCGTGAACGCGTCCCACAGGATGTGCGAAGCCACGCCCAATGCGAGAGCGAGCACGAGAAGGAGCACTCGCGCGACGGATCCGAAGGTCTCCCCGAGAGCGGCGCGCGCTCCCCCGTCCCACTCCTGCGGAAGGCGCGCGCCGAGAAACCGCGGCGCGAGGAACCGGCAGGCCGGCCGCAGCACCAGCCGCCACACGAGGAGCAGCACCAGCGCGAGGAGCACGGTGACCGGCAGCCAGCGCAGGTCGTGCGTCACCGAGTAGTCGACGATCAAGCCGCGGGTGAACAGCGGCACGTCGGGCGCCATCGCGCCGATCGCGATCGCCGCGGGTACGAGCGGTGTGCGGACGAACGGCAGGGCGACGATCGCGTGGCTGGGTGTGAACGGCATGCCCCGACGGTACCCGGCGGGGCAGGGCGTCACTCGTAAGGGCGGAGGATCCGATCCAGGAAGCGGCGCGTGCGCTCGTGCACCGGTGCGGTGAACACCTGCGACGGAGCGCCCCGCTCGACGACGACGCCGCCATCCATGAACAGCACCTGATCGGCGACCTGCCGCGCGAAGCCGAGCTCGTGCGTCACGATGACCATCGTCCAGCCTTCGGCGACGAGCTCCGAGATCACGCTCAGCACCTCGCCGACGAGCTCGGGGTCCAGCGCGCTCGTCGGCTCGTCGAAGAGCAGCAGGTCGGGCTTCAGCGCCAGTGCACGCACGATCCCGACGCGCTGCTGCTGACCCCCGGAGAGCTGGAACGGGTAGGCATCGCGTTTGTCAGCCAGGCCCACGCGGTCGAGCAGGGCGAGCGCATCCTCCGTGGCCTGCGGCTTCGGCACGCCCTGCACCTGCACCGGCCCCTCCATGACGTTCTGCAGCACCGTCATGTGCGGGAAGAGATTGTGGTGCTGGAACACCATCGCGGAGCGGTCCCGCAGCGCGAGCCGCGACCGCTCCGCAGCACGTCGGTCACCCGGGGCGGCGAAATCGACGACCGGACCGCCGTCGAACGCCACCACTCCTGCGTCCGGGGTCTCCAGGCCGTTGAGCGAGCGCAGCACCGTGGTCTTGCCCGAGCCGCTGGGCCCGATGAGCGCCACCACCTCGCCCCGCTGCACCTCGAGGTCGATTCCGGTGAGCACCTCGTGGGCGCCGAACGCCTTGGTCAGGCCGGTCGCGCGCAGGAGTGGGGAGCGTGGATCAGTGTGCGACATAGCGGTCCAGCCTCTTCTCGACCATGCCCTGCGCGCCGGACAGCACGAGGCAGAACAGCCAGTACACGAGTGCCGCCTCCAGATACAACAGCATGACCTCCTGGCTGGCCGCCGAGATGCGCTGGGCGACGCGGAACAGTTCGGTGACCAGGATCAGCGAGGCCAGCGAGGTGTCCTTCACAAGCGAGATGAAGGTGTTGGAGAGCGGCGGCACGGAGACCCGCGCGGCCTGCGGGAGGATGATCCGCCGCAGGGTCCGCCCTCTCGACATCCCGATCGTGTAGCCCGCCTCCCACTGCCCGACCGGCACCGAGAGGATCGCCGCACGGATGATCTCGGCCGCGTATCCGCCGACGTTGAGCGAGAAGGCCGCTATGGCCGACGGCCACGGATCGATCACGATCCCGACCGCTCCCAGACCGTAGAAGATCACGAAGAGCTGCACGAGCAGCGGCGTGCCCCGGATCACCGACACATAGCCTCGGGCGATCCCCGAGAGGACCCGCGACTCGGACAGGCGCATCAGTGCGATGAGCAGCGCGAGCACCAGGCCGATCGCGAACGAGGCGAGGGCCAGCGGGATGGTCCCGCTGATCCCGCCCCAGACGATCGGCCAGAAGGAGGTCAGGAAGAGGTGCAGCCCGTCGGGCATGGCCGGTGCTACTTCGAGACGTCTTCGCCGAAGTACTTCTTGCCGAGCTTCGCGAGCGTGCCGTCGGATGCGAGCTTCGTGAGGGCTCCATCGACGGCCTTCACGAGCGCGTCCTTCTTCGTGGTGAACGCGAATGCGCTCTGGGTCGGATCCGTCTCGGCCGCCACGGCGAGCTTCGCGTCAGGGTGCTGCTTGACGTAGTCGAGGTAGGTGAGCTTGTCGTTGACCGTGGCCTGCACCCGGCCCTGCTCGAGGAGCGCGACGGCCTGAGCCCAGCCTTCGACCGACTCGACGTTCGCGCCCGCGTCCTCAGCGAGCTTGTAGAAGTTGCTCGTCAGCGACTGCGCCGTGGTCTTGCCCTTGAGATCGGCGAAGGTCTTGACCGACGTGTCGCCCTTCTTCACCACCACCACGCTCGGCGAGACGGTGTAGGGCGTGGAGAACAGGTACTTCGCCTGACGCTCCGGGTTGATCGAGACCTGGTTGCCGATGACGTCGAAGCGGCCGGCTTCGAGGCCCGCGAAGATCCCGTCCCACTGCGTCTCCTGGAACTCGACCTTGAGGCCGAGCTCCTTGCCGACCGCCTGCGCGACCTCGACGTCGTAGCCGACGAGGTCACCGGATCCGCCATCCGCGTGGTAGGTGAACGGGCTGTAGGTGCCCTCGGTCGCGACCGTCAGCGTGCCGGGCTTGACGAGTCTGTACGACGCGCTGTCCGCGCCGGCGGTCGCCGTGGGCTTCCCGGACGCGCCGCCCGAGCAGGCGGCGAGCGTCAGGACGAGAGCGGACGCGGCGAGGCCGACGGCGATCCGGGCGATGCGACGGTGAGACATGAGGACTCCGTTTCAGAGTTGACGTGCGTGCGGGAAGGGTGCGCCCGCGGATCCGAGTGGATCACGTTCGTGCGGTCGCCGCGAACTCCATGTCCGCGTGTGTCATGCCACACGGGCGAAGAGCCGCGGCGAACCGGGTGCCGGTGCTCAGGCGGGCAGCAGGCCCGCGAGCGTCTTCTTGCCGCGGCGCAGCACCGAGACGCCGCCGGGCAGTCCGAGCGGCACGGTCGCATCGTCGGACTCGACCCGATCGCCGTCGACGGAGACGCCGCCCTGCGCGATGGCCCGGCGCGCCTCGGAGGCGCTGGAGACCAGCCCGGTCGCGACGAGCGCGTCCACGACCGAAGAGCCGGCGGCCACCCGCGCGTTCGGCAGCTCTTCGAGGGCCGTGCGCAGAGTCGCGGCGTCGAGCGCGGAGAGGTCGCCCTGCCCGAACAGCGCCTCGGATGCGGCGACGACCGCGGCGGTCGCGTCGACGCCGTGCACCGTGGCGACGACCTCGAGCGCGAGGCGCTTCTGGGCGGCCCGCCGGAACGGCTCGGCCTCGACCAGAGCCGCGTACTCCTCGATCTCGGCGCGGGTGAGGAACGTGAAGACCTTGAGACGGTCGATCACGTCGGCATCCGCTGTGCTGAGCCAGAACTGGTACATCCGGTAGGGGCTGCACATCTCGGCGTCCAGCCAGATCGCGTTGCCCTCGCTCTTGCCGAACTTGGTGCCGTCGCTGTTCGTGATCAGCGGCGTGCCGATCGCGTGCGCCGAGACTCCCTCCACGCGGTGGATGAGATCCGTGCCGCTGGTGAGGTTGCCCCACTGGTCGCTTCCGCCGGTCTGCAGCACGCAGCCGTACTGGCGGTAGAGCTCGAGGAAGTCGAGGCCCTGCAGGATCTGGTAGCTGAACTCGGTGTAGCTGATGCCGGCGTCGGAGTTCAGGCGCGCGGCGACCGCGTCCTTCTTCAGCATGGTGCCGACGCGGTAGTGCTTGCCGATCTCGCGCAGGAAGTCGATGGCGCTCATCGGCGCCGTCCAGTCGAGGTTGTTCACGATCCGCGCCGCGTTGTCGCCGTCGAAGCTGAGGTAGCGCTCGACCTGCGCACGCAGGCGCCCGACCCACTCCTCGACCGTCTCGCGCGTGTTCAGCGTGCGCTCCGCCGTCGGGCGGGGGTCGCCGATGAGGCCCGTGGATCCGCCCACGAGTCCGAGCGGCTTGTGCCCGGCGAGCTGGATGCGGCGCAACGTGAGCAGCTGCACGAGGTTGCCGAGGTGCAGGCTCGGTGCGGTCGGGTCGAAGCCGCAGTAATACGTGATCGCGGGCCCGGCGAGAAGGGCGCGCAGCGCCTCGGGATCCGTGGACACGTGGACGAGGCCGCGCCAGACCAGCTCATCCCACACGTTCTCGAACGTGGGGTCGATGGCCGGTGCCGCGGTCGTCAGGGATGGGTTCGACACCGGATCAGGGTATCAGCGCGGATCCGCAGGGCTTTCCCGCGGGGTTCCGCAGGGCTTCCCGCCCCGATCCGTAGGGCTTTCCTCATTGACCTGGAGCTCCGGATACGCTGGAGGGGTGTTGGGAACGCGCGCGGGTCGCACGATCCGGGGCCTCATCGCCGCCCTGGTCGCGACGTTCGTCGCCTCCGTCTCCCACTCCACCGCCGACGGCGCGCCCGCTCCCCTGATCGGGATGGTGCTGGCGCTGCTGTTCGCCGCGCCGGTGTGCATCGCCCTCGCCGGCCGCCGACTGAGCTGGATCCGCCTGTCGATCGCGGTCGGGCTGAGCCAGATCGCGTTCCACGGCCTGCTGCTCATCGGCGTCGGATCCGGATCCGGGTCGGTCGCCGCCGGCATCGGCGCGCACGTGCACGGCGCGGAGCTCGCGAACGTCCTCGGCTCGACCGCCGTCGACGCCGGCCACACCCTGCATCTGCAGCCCGCGATGTGGGTCGCTCACGCGATCGCCGCACTGCTCACCGTGCTGGCGCTCGGCCGCGGAGAGCAGGCGCTGCGCGCCCTGCTCGACCTCAGCGGCTGGAACCTCATCGCGCGGTTGCTCACCGCGGCGCCGGTACCGGCGCATCGTATTCCGACCGCACCGCGCAGGGTCACCCCGACGCTGCGCTCTCGCTTCGTCCTGACCGTCGTGTCGAGGAGGGGTCCGCCGCTCGCGGCCTGACCTCCCTTCATCCGCACCTCCGACGGGCCGCCCTCCCCGCGCGGCCGTGGTGCACTCACGACCTCAGAAAGAACGAATCCATGCGAAACACCACTGCTTCCCGCGTCCTCGTCGGCCTCGCCGCCGGCGCCGTGCTCGCCCTCGCCGCCCCGCTGGCGGCCTCAGCCCATGTGACTGCGACCCCGAACCAGGCCGAGGCCGGATCCTGGACGTATGTCACGTTCCGGGTTCCGAACGAGTCCGCGACAGCCAGCACCGTCAAGATCCAGATCCACCTGCCCGCCGACACCCCGTTCACGAGCGTCAGCTACCAGCCCACCGCGGGGTGGACCGGCGACGCGGCAAAGACCGCGCTGTCCAAGCCGGTGAAGGTCGAGGGCAACACCATCAGCGAGGCCACCACGGAGGTCACGTTCACGGCCGACGCCGGTGGGATCGCGCCCGGGCAGTTCCAGACGTTCACGCTGTCGCTCGGCCCCGTGCCGGACACCGGCCACATCGTGATCCCTGCTACGCAGACCTACTCCGACGGCAAGGTCGTCGAGTGGTCGGCCACACCCGAGCAGGTGAAGAAGGACGACACCCTCGAGCCCGCCCCCGTGGTGTGGGTGAACGACGCTCCCCCGGCCGATCACCACGGCGGGACCGCGGCCGCGACGAACGCACCGGTGGCATCGGCGGAGACGCCCGGCGACAGTCAGGGCGGTCTCGCGCTGGGTCTCAGCATCGCCGCGCTCGTGATCGCCGCCGGCGGCGCGCTGCTCGGCGGCTTCGCCCTGGGCCGGCGCAAGAAGGACGCCGCATGAGTCTGCGCCACCGGCTCACCGCGCTCGCGGCCTCGATCGGCGTGGGGCTGGCTCTCGCGACCGCCGGAGCCACGGCGGCGAGCGCGCACGACACGCTCGAGAACACGGATCCGGCCCAGGGGTCGACCGTCAAGAGCCTGTCGTCCCTCTCGCTGACCTTCAGCGCGGATCCGCTCGGCACGGACGGTGCGACGATCATCCAGGTGATCGGGCCCGACAAGAAGTACTACGAGACGGCGTGCCCCGATCTCAACGGTCCGGTGGTCTCGTCACCCGTCGCCCTCGGCGCTGCCGGCACCTACGAGGTGCTCTGGCGCGTGGTGTCCTCCGACGGACACCCGATCTCGGGAAGCTACACATTCGCGTACGCCCCCGACGGCACGGCGCCCTCTGCGACCGGGCCCTCTGCGACCGGGACTCCCGCGGCGGCGGGGTCCGCGAAGCCGGTCTGCGGTCCCGCCGCGTCGGCGACGACCGAGGCTCCCGCGGCCGCCGCGGCGACCGATGCGGGCCTGTGGATCGGACTCGGCATCGGCGCGGCGGTGCTGGTCGGCGTCGGCGTGGGCGCATGGGCACTCGCCCGCGGTCGCAAGGCCTGAGCGAGGACTCCACAGTCGAAGCGGAACGCGGCGTCCTCAGGGGGCGTCGCGTTCCGTCGTCTGCGGTCGGCGCGGGCGCGTGCCCGGACGGAACGACCGGCGGGCGCGGCCGGCCGGTCGGTGAACGTCGACGGTCATCGGCATCGACGGCGACCGGTGTGCACGGCGTGCGATGTCGACGGCGACCGGGACGCCTCAGCGCACGCGGGTCGGGGCACCCGTCGTGCGCTCGAAGGCCAGCGCGCGGCCGCCACGCAGCGTCCGCGACGTGAGGCCCGCCTCCTCCATGAGCCGGACCGCGCGGCGCGACAACGCCGGCAGGACGGTCGCGGTACCACCGGTCTTACGGGCGATCCCGGCGACGAGCGTCAGGTCGACGCCGGATCCGCATGCCTCGATCCGGGCGAAGTCGCCGTCCGCGCGCCAGACCAGCCGATCGAGGTGGCAGTAGCGGATCCGCTCCTCGACGCCGTCGACCTCGATCCGCAGACGATCCGCATCGAAGCGCACGGCGCAGGACACCGCGCGGCGGCGCAGGAGCCACGACGTCACGAGGTAGGCGGGCAGGCCCGGGATCGCGATGTACAGCAGGAGGAACAGCTTCGGCCCGACGTACAGCGCCCGACCGCCGGTCACGATCAGCACGACGACGAGCGCGGCGATCGCCAGGGCGCCGGCGAGGGAGCACCACAGCACGAGCGCTCGCGCGGAGAGAGGCACCGCGCGGAACCGCACGAGCGATCCGCGTTCGGAGGGCTCCCACTGCGGAGCGGGGCGCGCCTTCGCCGCATCCCGGGCGCCGATCATCGCCGTGATCCGGCTGATCAGGCCAAGCCACACCCAGCAGGCGGCCGGCACTGCGGCCAGCTGCAGCACGGCGAGGAAGGCACGCGCGGGGTTGGGCTTGGGCGCCAGCAGCGCGGGGACGGCCTCGATCATGAGCCACAGCAGCAGCCCCGCGCCCACCGCGCCGGTGATGTGCACGATCAGTCCGCGGCCGGCCGGCACCCGCAGAGTCGCGTTCACGAAGGAGAGACCGCAGAGCCAGCCGCCGATCAGGGTGAACAGGAACGGCAGGAAGCCGGGATCGCCGGCGAGGTAGCCCGGCACGGCCAGGGCTCCGCACACCAGCGCCCAGAGCAACGGCATGCGGAGGATCCGCGCCCAGAGCGGGCCCGGATCGGGCCCGACCGGCTCGGGATCCGCCGGCGCCACGGCATGAACCGTGTGGTGCGTCGAGCGTGGGACGTGGTGATCGGACATCCCGGTCAGTCTAGGGAGCGGGCGGTTTCAGCCGCGGCCCGGCGTTCTCATCCCAGGGCGCGCAGCCTCGCATCGAGCTCTGCGAGGCGCTCCGGCTCGACCGAGCCGAGCCGTGCGGCGCCGTCGGCCAAGGTGATCCCGCGGGCGAGGAACACCAGCGAGTGCGTCGAGACACCGGGCACGACCTCGTCCAGCACGGCGCGCGCCTGCGCGTCGTCGAGGACCTCGCCGAGCGTGCTGTCCAGCGTGAACCGGGGCTTCTCGTTCATGGATCCTCCTGCATGAGACTTCGTGCGACTGCCGGTGCGGAGTCCCAGTGACGGCCCCGTCACCACAAGGATCCTCCGCTTCCAGTCCCCTCGGCAACCCGGCGAGGACGTGCGTTCCGCTGAACGGCTCAGGATCCGGCGCGCGCCGCCCACCACAGCAGCAGCGCACCGCCCAGCGCGACCACCCAGCTGACCAGGCTGCCGACGAGGAAGTACTCCGCCCGCCCGCCGTTCACGCCGTCGCGGGAGATCTCCGGGAAGCGCACGATCCCCTTCGCCGCCAGCATCGCCGCCAGCAGCGGGTATGCCGCGAACAGTGTGAGCAGCAGCACGATCGCGCGCTCGAGCGGGCCGATCAGACGTCCGCCGCGGAAGCCCGGATCGGCGGACGGCGCCGGCGGAGTGGGCTCGGACGCGGTCGGCGCGCCGGGATCGAGCACAGAGGGCGCTACCGGGACGAGGCCCGCCACCGCACCCGCCGGCGGCGCATCGCGATCCGCCGACACATCCGCAGGGATCTCCGCCTGCTCTCCGAGCAGCGCCGCGCGGACGATCACGTTGCCCGTCTCGAGCAGCACCGCGAAGACCCCGAGCGCCAGCACGAGCAGGTCGAACCCGATCGGCCCGAAGGGCGTCGCCAGCCAGCGCCCGGCGAAGATTCCGGTCACCGCGCGGGCCGGCATGAAGGCGACCAGGGCGACCACGAGGACGGCCAGCAGCACCGCCGGCCAGAACGAGAAGCGAGGTCGTCCGTCCAGCGGTAGCAGCCACACCCACAGTGCGGCGAGCGCGAGCCCGACCACCGCGTGGATGTACGCCCCGCCGAGCGCCGCCAGCACCAGCACCAGCACGCCGGCGACGGCGATTCCGATCCACAGTGCGCGGCGGTGCAGGAACCGGCGCAGCACGTCGGCGAGGCCGATCGCGAGCAGGGTGAGCCCGGCGAGGATCATGAGTGCACCGCCTTCCGTACCGGGCGGACGCAGTGCTTCACGCCGCCGCGCGTCCCGCCGGCCGCGTCACACGCGGACGCGGACGCGGCGAGGCAGGAGATCGAGGGCATACCCCCATCCTCCCCCGTGGCGCCGACATTCCGGAAGGGCGCAGCGGCGAGCCCGGACTGGATGGAAGGGGGACGACGCGCGACCGTGGCGGCAGGAGCCGAGGGGCCGCGCGACGCAGGGCGGGACAGACGAGAATCGCCTGCCCCGCCCTGCGAGGGACCGCTATGCCTCGAAGTCCTCCGGCACGTCGAGCGGGCGCCGCGAGAAGTACGCGTCCTTCGCCTTGCGATAGAACAGCGCGAGCGGGATGACACCTATCGCGATCAGGCCGAGGCCGAGGATGTTCACGACCGGCTCGTTGTTCGGGATCGCCGCGAAGAAGATGTACATCATGAACACCGCTCCCACGAACGGCCAGAGACCGATCAGCAGGAAGTTCTTCAGCGATCGGAAGATCACCTTGCGGAACCCGATGATCAGCGCGAAGCCTGCGAGCGAGTAGTAGAACGCGATCTGCAGACCGATCGACGAGATCGCCCAGCCCAGGATCTGCCCCACGCTGTCGCCGAAGACGTTCGCGAGCACGAACAGCAGCAGCGAGACGCCCACGACGACGAGCGTCGCGAAGACGGGCGTCTTCCACTTGCGGTTGATCCGGCCGAACGCGAACGGGATGGTGCGGTCGCGGCCCATCGCGAACAGCGTGCGGCTCACCTGCACGAGCGTGGTCTCCAGCGTCGCGATCGTGGAGAGCGCGACGGCGACGATCAGGATCTTGCCGCCGATGCCGGGCATGATCGCCTCGCCCAGCACGCTGAGCACGTTGCCGCTGTTGGCTTCGATGGTCTTGCCGGGCAGCATCACCAGGGTGGTCGTCGTGTAGATCTCGAACAGGATGAACACGATGACGATGCCGAGGATCCCGGCGAGGCCGGTGGTCTTGTGCGCGTTCTTGGTCTCCTCGCCGAGGTTGGCCGTGACGTCCCAGCCCCAGTAGTAGAAGGCCGCGATCAGAGCCGCCGCGACGAAGACGCCCGCGCCGGTCAGGTGGCCGAAGCCGAACCAGTCCCAGGAGAAGGTCTCGCCGTGGTGGTAGGTGGTGATCGCACGCGGGATCGCGATGGCCGCGAACACCACGAGGATCCCGACCTCGATGATCGACATGATCCATTGGGCGCGCTCTGTGGTGTGCACGCCGAAGATCACCGCGGCCGCCATCACCAGGAACCAGAGCGCTCCGACGAGTGTCACCAGCAGCGTGTTCTCGTTGGCGACCTTGTCTCCGGCGAACAGGGCGACCGTCATCTGGCCAGCGGGCAGGGCTCCCGCCACCATGAAGATGGTCGCCGAGATCACGACCGCCCACCCGGCGAGGAATCCGAGGATCGGGTGCAGCCCTCGCGCCACCCAGGAGAACGATGCGCCCGCATGCGTGTCGACCCGCGCGAGGTAGCCGAACGCGAACGCGATGCCGAGCATCGGGATGCCGCACCACAGCAGTGCGGCGGGGGCGCCGACGCCGGCGGCGCCGATCAGAAGCGCGGTGCTGGCCGCGATGGAGTACGCGGGCGCACTGCCCGCGACGGCCATCAGCGTCGAGCCGGCTTTGGACACACCACCGGCCTGCAGCGCGTGCTCCTCATAGTCGATCGCACGTTGCAGAGACGTGTCCGTCTCGAGTGGATTCTGGGTCACTCTGTTCCCCTGTCTCATCGTCGGGTATGGGGGATGACAGAGGGACGTTAGCACCCCGGGCATCCTTGCAACTAGAGGACCAGAGCTTGATTTCGCAGATGTTCCCTGAAGCTATGGACGCGCTGAGAATAATCGGGTCGCAAATGGGGATTCCAGAAGCATTCGCGCGCAGCGCACCGGGATCCGTTGCAGTTCGGCCGGAATCGATTCGAGATGCGCACCTCCCCCGTTCGCCCCGGGCCGAGCCCTTCCCGCTCACCCCGCGCGCTGGTACCGTCGGCGCCATGGCTGGGGAGCTGGGACCGCAGGACACGCGCATGCGTCTCCGCTACGCCGGAACGTGCCGGCTGTGCAATCGCGCTCTGCCCGCGGGCACGGACGCCGTGTACGAGCGCGACCGGCGAACAGTGCGATGTCTCGAGTGCACCCTGGATGAGCCGTCCGTCCCCGAGTCCCCCGAGCCGGGCACGGCGGGGGCATCCGCACGCCGCGAATACGAGAGACGCCACAGACGTCGCGAGGAGCGCATCCGCACAGCGCACCCGAAGCTCGGGGGGCTGATTCTTGCGCTCTCCGACGACCCGCAGAGCACGCAGGCGTGGGTCCGCGGCGCGGTGGGCGAGGAGCTGCTCGCCCGGCGGCTCGAGGATCTGCCCGCGTCGGCGCGGGCCCTGCACGATCGCAGGATCCCGCGCACGAGGGCGAACATCGACCACATCGTCGTCTCCCCCGGTGGCGTCTGGGTGATCGACGCCAAGCGGTACAAGGGACGCCGCCCCTCGCGGGAAGCCACAGGAGGCGTGTTCGGGCCGCGCGTCCAGACGCTGCGGATCGGCGGACGCGACGGCACCCCGCTCGTCGACGGCGTACGGAAGCAGGCGGCGCTGGTCACGGCGGCGCTCGGCGACGCCGCCCCGGTGGCCGCAGCACTGTGCTTCCTCGAGGCGGACTGGGGCTTCTTCGGCAGCCCGTTCTCGGTCTCCGAGGTGCTGGTCACCTGGCCCGTCCGCCTCGTGAAGCGGATCGCGGAGTCGGCGGACGTCGGAGTGGACGTCGACGCCGTGGCTGCGCGGCTCGCGGCGGCGTTTCCGGCTGCGTGAGCCGCGGGGCCTTCGCGGCCGACGGTCAGCGCACGTCGAGAGCGAGGCGCGCGCCGAACAGCATCAGGACTCCGCCGGTGATCCGGTCCATCCAGCGGATCACCCGGGTGGAGCGCAGGCGCGGCGCGAGCTGGTTCGCTCCCAGGATGATCGCGCCCAGCCAGACGGTGCCGAGGACGCAGTGCACGAGTGCGAGGAGCAGACCCACCAGGAGCGGGGAGTGCCCCGCCGGAACGAACTGCGGGATGGTCGCCATGTAGAACACCCCGACCTTCGGGTTCGTGATGTTCGTGACGAGCCCGAGCAGGAAGCCGCTCCGCGCGCCCCGGCGCGAAGGGGCCGCGGCCCCAGCCGACGGATCCGCGCCCCGGCGGAACGTCTTGGCGATCATCGTCGCGCCGAGATAGACGAGGTATGCCGCGCCGGCGTACGACAGCACCCGGTATCCGACCTCGCTCGCCGCCAGCAGCGCCGCCGCCCCGGTGGCCGCAGCGGCACCCCAGATCAGAGTGCCGACCTGGATCCCGAGCAGGGCGGCGAACCCATAGGGGCGGCCGCGGGTCACCGTGCCCCGGATCACGAGCGCCGTGTCCAGACCGGGGATGATCGTGAGCAGCCCTACGACGAGCGCGAACGAGAGCAGTGCCTGGCCGAGCGTCATACGACGAACGTAGCGGGTACGCGGACCGTCAAGGGCTCCGACCGCACGAAGCGGCCGGAGCCCGAGACGGATCCGTGTCAGCGCCCGGAGCGGCGCTTGTTGAAGACGTCGAACGCGACGGCGGCGAGAAGAACGAGGCCCTTGATGAGCGCCTGATACTCCGTGCCGACGCCGAGGATCGACATGCCGTTGTTCAGGATGCCGATGATCAGACCACCGATGATCGCACCGGTGATCTTGCCGATGCCGCCGGTGACCGCCGCGCCGCCGATGAAGACGGCCGCGATCGCGTCGAGCTCGAACCCGTCGCCGTTGCGGGGGCTCGCGAGGTTCAGCTGCGACGTGAACACCAACCCGGCGAGCGCGGACAGCACGCCCATGTTGATGAACAGCGTGAACGTCACGCGCGGGGTCTTCACGCCCGACAGGCTTGCCGCAAGCGGGTTGCCGCCGATCGCGTAGATGTGCCGGCCCCAGACGCTGCGGGCCATGATCGCGGAGTAGACCACGGTCAGCACGCCGAGGATCACCAGCGCGATCGGGGTGCCGTTGTAGCTCGCGAGCAGGTAGGCGACGAGCGCGATGAGCAGGCTCGTGAAAGCGAGCTTGGCGATGAACCACCACAGCGGCTCGTCCTCGACCGCGAACTTGCGCCGGGTCATCCGACCGCGGATCCCGAAGCCGATCATCCCGAGCACGACGAGCACCGCGAGGATGATCGTGAGCGGCTCGACGATCGTCTGGCCGCCGCCGAGGTCGGGCAGGAAACCCGCGCCGATCGCGCGGAAGCCGTCCGGGAACGGCGAGATCGCGGTGTTCTGCAGGGTGATCTCGGTCAGGCCGCGGAACGTGAGCATGCCGGCCAGTGTCACGATGAACGCCGGGATCTTGAAGTACGCGATCCAGAAGCCCTGCCAGGCGCCGATCAGCGCGCCCAGCACCAGGCACAGCACGACGGCGACCGGCCACGGCACGCCCATCTTGGTGATCAGCACGCCGGCGGCGGCGCCGATGAAGGCGACGACGGATCCCACCGACAGGTCGATGTGCCCGGCGATGATCACCATCACCATGCCGATCGCGAGGATCAGGATGTAGCTGTTCTGGATGATCAGGTTCGACACGTTGATCGGCGCGAGTGTGATGCCGCCCGTGGTGATCTGGAAGAACAGCACGATCACGATCAGCGCGATGAACAGCCCGATCTGCCGCAACTGGCCGGTGAGGAAGTCGAGCGCGCTGCGGAACGTACTGGTCTGGGGGGTGATGGATGAGCCGCTCATGCGGAGCCCACCTCCTTCTCCTGGGTCATGAATCGCATGAGGTTCTCCGCCGTGGCCTCGGCCCGCGGCACGTCCGCGGTGATGCGCCCCTCGGCGAGGGTGTAGATGCGGTCGCAGAGACCGATCAGTTCGGGCAGCTCGCTGGAGATGACGATGACGCCCTTGCCCTCGCTCGCGAGCTTGTTGATGATGCCGTAGATCTCGTACTTCGCTCCCACGTCGATGCCGCGGGTGGGCTCGTCGAGGATCAGCACGTCGGGAGACGTGTTCATCCATTTCGAGAGCACGACTTTCTGCTGGTTCCCGCCCGAGAGCTTGCCGACGACCGCCTCGACAGAACTGGTCTTGATGTTCATGCTCTTGCGGTACGACTCCGCGACGATCCGCTCACGGCTCTCGTTGACCCAGCCGACCTTCGCGATCCGGTCGAGGGCGGCGATCGTGATGTTCCGCTCGACGTCGTCGATGAGGTTCAGCCCGAACCGCTTCCGGTCCTCGGTCGCGTAGGCGAGTCCGTGGTCGATCGCGTCCGACACCGTCTTGGTGGAGATCTCGGTTCCGCGCTTGTAGACGCGGCCGGAGATGTTCACACCGTAACTGCGGCCGAACACGCTCATCGCGAGCTCGGTGCGTCCGGCCCCCATGATCCCGGCGATGCCGACGATCTCGCCCTCGCGGACGAAGAGGTTCGCTCCGTCGACGACCTTGCGCTCGTGATCCAGCGGGTGGTGCACCGTCCAGTCCTCGATCCGCAGCAGCTCGTCGCCGATCTTGGGGGTGCGGTCGGGGAAACGGCTCGCGAGATCCCGGCCGACCATGCCGCGGATGATCCGGTCCTCGCTCACGTCGTCGGTGCGCATCTCGAGGGTCTCGATGTTGCGCCCGTCGCGGATGACGGTGACCTCGTCGGCGATCGCGCGGATCTCGTTGAGCTTGTGACTGATGATGATCGAGGTGATGCCCTCGTCGCGCAGGTGCGTGATGAGCTCGAGCATGTGCGCCGAGTCGTCGTCGTTGAGCGCGGCGGTCGGCTCGTCCAGGATCAGCAGCCGCACGCTCTTGGAGAGCGCCTTCGCGATCTCGACGAGCTGCTGCTTGCCCACGCCGATGTCGGCGATCTTCGTCGCCGGGTTCTCCTTGAGGCCTACGCTCGCCAGCAGCTTCGCGGCCTCCTGGTTGGTGGTGTTCCAATCGATCCAGCCGCCGGACTGCCGCTCGTTGCCGAGGAAGATGTTCTCCGCGATCGACAGGTACGGGCTCAGCGCCAGCTCCTGATGGATGATCACGACGCCCGCGTGCTCGGATTCGTTGATGCTCTTGAAGGCGACGGGTTCGCCGTCCAGGAGGATCTCGCCGTCGTAGGATCCGTGCGGATAGACGCCTGAGAGCACCTTCATGAGGGTGGACTTGCCGGCCCCGTTCTCACCGCAGATCGCATGGACGTGGCCGCGCTGCACGGTGATCGACACGTCCTGCAGAGCCTTCACGCCCGGGAACGTCTTCGTGATCCCGCGCATCTCGAGGATGTTGTCGCTCATCTCGCTCTCCTTTCGTCAGAGGGGGGTGGCTGCGGGAGCGTCCGCAGCCACCCCTGTGGAGCCGATGCCTACTTGAGCTGGTCCTCGGTGTAGTAACCCGTGTCGATGACGGCTTCCTTGTAGTTGTCCTTCGTGACCACGATCGGCTCGAACAGGAACGTCGGCACGACCTTGGTCTTGTTGTTGTAGGACTTCGTGTCGTTGACCTCGGGGGTCTTGCCGTTCAGCACGTCATCGGCCATCTTCACGGCCTCGCCCGCGAGCTTGCGGGTGTCCTTGTAGATGGTCGAGTACTGCTGACCCGCGATGATCGACTTCACGGACGGGATCTCCGCGTCCTGACCGGTGATGATCGGGAGCTTGTCAGTCGCGTAGCCGGCGCCGGTGAGGGCGGAGATGATGCCGATGGAGAGGCCGTCGTACGGCGAGAGCACGCCGTTCACGGTCTGGCCGTTCGAGTAGGTCGAGGCGATGAGGTCCTGCATGCGCTTCTTGGCGACGTCGGCCTGCCAGCCCTGCGTCGCGACCTGAGTGAAGCCCGTCTGGCCGCTGCCGACCTTGACGACGCCCTTGTCGAGGTACGGCTTGAGGGTGTCCATCGCGCCGTTGAAGAAGAACGTGGCGTTGTTGTCGTCCGGGCTTCCGGCGAACAGCTCGATGTTGAACGGTCCCGCGGCACCGGTGTCCTTGCCGCTCTTGTCCAGCACGCCGAGGCCCTCGAGGAGGCTGGTGGCCTGCTGCACGCCGACCTTGTAGTTGTCGAAGGTCGTGTAGTAGTCGACGTTCTTGTTGCCGTTGATCAGCCGGTCGTAGGCGATGACCTTGACGCCCTTGGACGCGGCCTGGTCGAGCTGGCTGGACAGAGCCGTGCCGTCGACGGAGGCGATGATCAGGACCTTCGCGCCCTTGGTGAGCATGTTGGAGATCTGCTGCACCTGGGTGGGGATGTCGTCGTCCGCGTACTCGAGGTCGACCTTGTAGCCGAGCTTCTCCAGCCCCTCCTTGACGGCGTCGCCGTCGTGGATCCATCGGGTCGACGTCTTCGTCGGCATCGCGACGCCCACGAGTGCACCCTTGTTGGCGCCGGGCTCCGCGGTGGAGGATCCGCCGCCTCCACGGGTTCCCGCGCACGCGGTCAGGCTGAGGGCGATGGTCGCGGCGGCTGCGACGCCGATGACCAGTCTCTTGAACTTCATGTGATTCCTTTCGTCGAGCGGCCGCCATGGCGCGCTCAGGACAGCAGAGAGCGCGCCGATGGAACGATCGGACCGCCCGGTCGCGACCTGCACCTCGCGAACGAGGGCGTGGGTCGGGGTGACGACCGCATCACTGCGGACGTCGGTTCGTGGTGCTGTTCGCACGGGGCCGGTGGCCGCCGACCTCATGCGCTCGGGACGGCGAGGAGGTTCGGAATCCGACCTCATCGTCGCCGCGGCTGTGACCGATCACACCCGCACGAGTGATCTTCTGGCGAACCGGTCACATTTGTCAAGCCTTTGACCGAAGTCGGCGTGATGCGCCCGCCGATCCAAGGGAACGCGAGGCGCCCCGACCGCCTTCAGAGGGCGCGGGGAGCCGCCGTGGAGGCGCGCACGATCAGGCCCGGGACCAGGGGTTCCTGCACCAGGTCATCGCCGCCCAGCTGAGCCAGCAGCATCCGGATCGTCCTGCGACCGAGTTCGACGAAGTCCTGCCGCACCGTGGTGAGCGGCGGGAAGAAGTGCGCCGCCTCGGGGATGTCGTCGAATCCGACGAGGCTGATGTCCTCCGGCACCCTGACGCCGCGTTCGCGGCAGGCGTGCAGGAAGCCGAGGGCCATCGAGTCGTTCCCGGCGAAGACCGCGGTGAAGTCGGGCATGCGCAGCAGGCTCAGGCCCGCCTCGTAGCCGAACTGCGCGGTCCAGTCCCCCAGCAGCGGGGCGCGCACGCGCAGATCGCGCGCGTCGAGCTCGCGCAGATAGCCGGCCATGCGCGCCTCGGCCTCGGTCCAGTTCTGCGGGCCGGCGAGGTGGACGATGTACTCGTGCCCGATGTCCGCGAGATGCGCGACAGCGGCCCTCGCGCCCGCGATCTGGTCCATCGCCATCGAGTGGCGCTCGCCGCTCGGGCCAAGGGCCATGATCGGCACGTCCACGCTCATCCCACCGACCTCGCTCAGCACCTCCTGCTGCGGAGCGATGACGATGATCGCCTCGACGGCGTGACTGAGCAGATCGTCGATGCTGGCGCGCACGACCCCCGGCTCGCTGGAGCGCAGATTCGCGATGGAGAGCCGGTAGCCGGCGTCGCGCGCGGCGAACTCGATCGCGGTGATCGCCGTCGCAGGTCCGTACAGCGCACTGTGCGCCGTGAGCACGCCGATCGTGCGGGAGCGATTGGTCGACAGCGCCCTCGCGACCGGATTCGGCCGGTAGCCGAGCCGGTCGATCACCGATTGCACATGCTCGCGCGTCTTCTCGCGGATCCGGTCACTGCCGTTCAGCACTCGCGACACGGTCTGGTACGAGACGCCGGCCTCGCGGGCGACGTCGCGGATGTTCAGGGCGCGAGGCGGCTCGCTCTCCACAGCCACGCGCACCTCCTTCAGATCGGTCAGACTCATTATGCGCGAGGCGATGACGGTCGGATGCGCGCCTCCCGTGCTGCCGCCGCCGGCGCGGAGCGCGGGCAGGCAGCCGGTCGTCCCACCCCGCCATTCGGTTCACTGGTCGCGTATTGCGGCTTCGCGGTGCGGATGGCCGCAATATGCGACCACCGAACAGCCTCGGCGCCAGGACCTACAGACCTACAGCTCGATCTGCGACCCCATCACGATCACCCGGTTGCGCGGCAGGCCGAAGTGGTCGCTCGCATCGGTCGTGATGTGCGAGGCGGCGAGGAAGAGCCGCTTGCGCCACCGCGCCATGCCGCCGCGCCGTCCCTCACGCAACTCGATCTTCGACAGGAAGTACGTGGCGTTGTCCAGATCCAGCCAGCCCTGCGTCTTGTGCGGCGGGATGCTGCGCAGCGCACGGGGCAGATCCGGATTCTCGGCGTAGCCGAACCTTGCCGAGATGTACAGGATGCCGTCCGTCGGATCCCCGAGGTCGTCGACCGTGCAGCGTTTGGTCTGCGGCACGCGCGGGACGTTCTGGATGTCGACGGACAAGATGATCACGCGGGCGTGGCGCACGTGGTTGTGCTCGACGTTGGCGCGCAGCGCGAGCGGCGTCGTGGATCCGCCCGGGTTGAGGAAGATCGCCGTCCCCGGCACCCGGTCGATGAGCTTCGGGTGTGTGCGCAGGTTGCTCACGAAGTCGGCGAGCGACCCCTCCGCCTCCGTGCGGCGCGCGGTGATGAGGGCGCGCCCGCGCTGCCAGGTCGTCATGACGGTGAACGCGGCGAGGCCGATCGCGAGCGGCAGCCAGGCGCCGTGCGTGAACTTGGTGGCGTTGGCGGCGAAGAACAGCAGGTCGACCGAGAGCAGCACGACGGCGCCGATCACGAGGATCCAGGGCGGGGTCTTCCACCGCCGGCGCGCCAGGTAGAAGAACAGCAGCGTCGTGATCGTGATCGTGCCGATGACCGCCATCCCATAGGCGAACGCGAGCGAGGCCGACGTGCGGAACACGAACACCAGGGTGATCACCGACACCATCAGCAGCCAGTTGATCCACGGCACATAGATCTGCCCGTGGGTCTCGGATGAGGTGTGCGTCACACGCAACCGCGGGAGATAGCCGAGCCCCGAGGCCTGCGCGGCGACGGAGAACGCGCCGGAGATCACCGCCTGCGAGGCGATCACCGTCGCCACGGTGGACAGGACCACGAGCGCGATCCGGCCCCATTCGGGTGCGAGCAGGAAGAACGGCGCCGACATGTTCGCCTTGTCCTCCAACAGCAGTGCGCCCTGGCCGAGGTAGGTGAGCGCCAGGGCGGGGAAGACCAGGAACAGCCACGCGAACGAGATCGGCTTACGGCCGAAGTGGCCCATGTCGGCGTAGAGCGCCTCGGCGCCGGTGACCGACAGCACTACGGCGGCGAGTGCGAAGAACGCGATGTCGAAGTGTCCCACCATGAACTGGACCGCATAGGTCGGCAGCAGAGCCAGCAGGATCTGCGGGTCGTGCAGGATCCCGCCGATCCCCAGCACGCCGATGACGACGAACCAGACTGCCATGATCGGTCCGAACAACCGGCCGACCACGGAGCTGCCGAGCTTCTGGATGAGGAACAGCACCAGCAGGATGGTGGCGGTGATCGGGACGATCCACTCGTCCAGGCCCGGATTGATGGTCTTCAGACCCTCGACGGCGGAGAGCACCGAGATCGCGGGGGTGATCATGCTGTCGCCGAGGAACAGCGCGGCGCCCAGCACGGCAAGACCCGACAGGATCGCCACCGTGCGCGTGCGCCCCTTCGGCGCCCAGCGCCGCAGCAGAGTCAGCAGCGCCATGATGCCGCCCTCGCCGTCGTTGTCCATCCGCATCGCGAGCAGCACGTAGGTGATCGTGACGATCAGGATCACCGACCACACGATGAGCGAGACCACCCCGTACAGGTTCTCCGCCGTGAGCGGGATCGGGTGCGGATCCTCCGGGTTGAACACCGTCTGCAGGGCGTAGATCGGGCTGGTGCCGATGTCGCCGAAGACGACGCCGAGGGCGCCGATGACGAGGGCGAGGCGGAGCGGGCTCCTGCCGGCGACGGGCGCCTTCTGGTCGATCACGGCCTGGCTGTTCACAGACGAAGCCTAGAGCCCGATTCCCGCGCCACCCGGCGCTCCTCACGGAATCCTCACGCGGCGTGGCGCGTCCGCGCTCACGAGATCCTCACGTCGTCGCGTGGCCGCTTGCGCAGGACTCCCGTCGGGCGATCATCGCGGAGCGGCGGCGCCGCGCAACGCCGGAGCGCCGGCCCCGAGCAACTCGGGACCGGCGCTCCGGTTCGGATCAGCCCTTGCGGGGCGCGGTCACCGAGATGAGTGCCGCGGTGTTGTCCTGCATGGACTTCTTCACCGAGATCACGGTGCCGTAGCCCACGCCGGCATCGGCGGGGTTGCCGGTGCCGAGGGTGGTGAACCCGAGGTCCAGACCGTAGAGGTCCGCCGCGGGGGTGCCGTCGGGGTTGACGACGCGCGTGCTGTACGGCGCGTTGCCGACGGACGGGACGACCACCGAGGCGTCGCGCATGCGGTTGAACAGCTGACCGTTGCGGATCTCCAGGCCGGCGACCCAGCCCTTGTCATCGGTGAAGGTGCTCACCGCGGGCTGCGCCGGGATGTCGGTGCAGGCCTCGTTCTGGTAGTTCGCGTCGACCAGGCAGTCCTTGAACGGCAGGGTCGGCGTGAGCCCGAACGCGGCGTTGGACGACTGGGCACGGCTGGAGATGTTCTTCAGCACCGACGGATCCAGAGCAGCCTCCGCACCCGTGCGGCGCAGCGGGTCGAAGTGGCTGTCCACGAGCAGCAGGCCGCCCTTGGCGCCGTAGCTCGGCAGGCTCGTCTGGTTGGCGACGACCTGGTTCGACGTGCCGTAGGTGGTGTCGCGATACCAGATCAGCGCACCCGGCGCGTTGTACGGGACCTTCTCGACCTTCCAGCCGTCAGCGCTGTACACAGTGGTGTAGCCGTACTTCAGGCCGTTGTCGAACCCATCGAAGTTGCGCCACTCGACCAGGTAGTACTGCGCCTTGATCTGGGTGCCGGTGTCACGGGCCCAGCCTGCGCCGGTGCTGTCGGTGAAGGTGCCGTCGACCGCGGTCCAGCCGTTGTCGCCGGACTCGACGTCGTCGGTCCAGACGTCGGTGCCTCCGGCGGTCAGGGCGAAGTCGTCCGAGAACCAGCCGCGCTCCTGGAACGCCGCGTCCGTGGCCTGGCGCAGGCGGATCTGGATGTTCTGCCCCGCGTACGCCGACAGGTCGACGTGGTCGTGACGCCAGCCGTCCGTGGATCCGGTCAGACCGTACTTCTTGCCGCCGAAGTCGGACATGCGGCCGTTCGGGTCGCTGTAGCCGTCGTCGGTCGACACCAGGGCGCCGGACTCGTCGTAGACCTTCTGCTCGGTCCACGTGGATCCGCCGTCGGCCGAGACCTCGACGAAGCCGTAGTCCCAGTCCTCCTCGATGACGTAGTCGTTCCACATCGAGAAGGTCGCGCCGGCCGGCACGTTGTCGATCGAGCGGGTCAGGGTCGCGTCCGCCCAGCTCTGATCGGCGTTGGAGTACCACATCTCGGATCCGCTGTGCGGCTCGGCGAGCACGATGGTCTTGTCCGGCAGGTTGACCTTGATGCCGTCTTCGGTGCCCTTCTTCGGACGTGAGGTCTGACCGACCTTGATCGTCTGGGTGCCGTCGCCCGGGTTCACGACCTTCGGATCCGCCCAGCCGAGCACCCACTTGTCCCAGATGCCCATGTGGGTCGGCAGCGACTGGAAGATGGGGCCGGAGTGAGAGCCGGAGCTCATCAGATCCCAGAAGTCGACGTCGGAGTTGCCGGCGTTCGTGGTGTCGTAGAGGTCGGGCAGGCCGAGGTCGTGGCCGTATTCATGCGCGAACACGCCGACACCGGAGTTCTCCGGCTGCACGATGTAGTTCTGGATCTTGAAGTCGGTTCCGGGGATGGTGGCTCCGCCGGCGACGTCGGACGAGTGCGCCCAGATCGCGTAGGTGCCCTCCTTGCCGCCGCCGCCGGACTTGTCCTCACCGGCGTGCACGAGCACGACGTGGTCGATGATGCCGTCGGGCTCGTTGACGTTGCCGTCGCCGTCGCGGTCGCCCTGGTCCTCGATGTCGTAGTCGGACCACGGGAAGGAGGGGTCGGACTGTGCGAGCGCCGCCACGGCGTCGATCGGCAGCTGGCCCGCACCGAGCGGGTTGTCGGGGTGGCCCTGCATGTCCTGCATGGGGCCGGCCTCGTAGGCGCCGGTCTCGGGGTTGATGTGGCAGACCGTGGCTCCGTAGTACGCCTCGGAGTGCGGCACCTTCACCCACGCGGTGGCCTCACCGGTGAGGGTGTACGCGCCGCGGGACATCTCCTCGTACATGTTCTTCATGGTGTTGCCGGAGATGTCGAAACCGGGCTTGCCGTCCAGACCCGTCAGGTCGGTGCGCACGCGCTCGGTGACGCCCTGCTTCGAGAAGAGCATCTTGTTGTAGAAATCGCTCGAGAAGTCGGGCATCCACATCGTGTTGTTGTCGGGCTGCGCTGCGGTGGCGGGGTCCGGGATGTTGTTGTGCAGGGTCGGGCCCTGCACGTCGCCCGGCTTGCAGTCGGTCGCGCCGAAGGACGTCGGGACCTGCAGGTTCGAGAAGTCCTCCGTGCCGTCGAACTCGACCAGGATCGTGAGGAGCTTCGCCTGCTGCGTGGTCTTGGACTGCTTCAGGTTCTTCGGGCTCTTCCCGGTCTTCACGGCCTTCGCCTCGGTGATCGCCAGCTGCTTGGCCGCCACGGGGTTGCCCTGCGCGTGCTTCTGGTCGTTCTCCTTGGCGCGCTCGAACGCCGCGGCGCCGATCGCCTTGCGGGCGCTCGTGCTGCCGTTCGTGTCGGCGACCGCCTCGTCATCGGACGCGTCCGTGAACGCTTCGGCGCGGGGCGCCACGTAGTTGATGTAATGATCTCCGGTGCCGCTCTTCGCATCGGTCCCTGCGGAACCGGTGCTCGCAGAGGTCACCGTGCTGGATGGCTGCGTGCTCGACGGCGCCGCGACTGCAGGGCCGGCCCCGAAGGTCGCCACCCCGGCCGCCGCCAACACGAACGCGGACGTCGTCGCCGCCACACGTCGTCGCGTGCGAGCGCTCTTCTCTGACATTGCTTCTCCCTCCAGGCGTCGCCTCAGGGGTTCCCGCGGCGATGCGGATGTCGTGCACCGGTCAGGCGCACAAGAACCAGGATTACCGTGAAAGTCCTATGCAAGGGAAGAGAATCGCCTGAAAAGAGGAAGATCCTCCGCCGATATACCGGGGCCAGGTCACATGCCTGCGGAGGGCAGGATCCGGCAGCGAAAGGTCGGGCCGAGCAGCGGAGGAGTTCCTGCACAAGGACGCCGCGGACGCACGAAGGGCGCCACCCGGAATGTCCCCGGTGGCGCCCTCGTTGCGCGGTCGCGGTCCGCGTGCGCAGGAAAGAGCGATCAGCCCTTGTTGCAGATCTCCTGCAGCTTCTTGCCCTGCTCGGTGAGCTTGGCGCTGGCGTCCTGGGCCTTGGTGGAGATCTCCTCGACCTTGGTCTGCGCCTCCTTGAGCTTGTCCATCGCGGCCGGGTCGGTGGCGTCGATGTTCTTCATGTCGGGCATCTCGAAACCGTCGAAGACCTTGACGAAGCCGTTGAACTCGGTCGCGAAGGCCGTGAGCGGCGCCTTCACGGTCTCGTTGGTGACCTTCTTGCCGGCCTCCTCGAGCCCCTTCTGCACGGGGGCGAAGATCTCGGCGAAGTCGACCTTCTCACCGGTGGTGGCCTTCTGCATGGCCGAGCTGACGTCGCTCGAGACGCTCGAGGTGGCCTTGGTCATCTCCGTGTTGGCGATCTTGCACGCGTCGGCCACGCTCTGGCCGCCCGAGCAGGCGGTCATGGTGGCGGTGAGGGCGATCGCTGCGACGAGGCCGCCGATGCGGGTCAGGGTTGCCTTGTTCATGTTGAGCTCTCCGGTCTCTCCATAGATGTGGCTGCCGGTCCGGAACGGGCGCGACAGCCATGATTGCCTTCCACCCTATTCCGAGCTGATGCATAGGTTCGGACCAGGTCGGCGGATCCGGCGCGATCGTGACCGCACCGAGATATCGAGGACACGGCACGTTCACCGGCCCACTGGAGTCCTGGATCTTCTTGCGTCAGGACGGCGCTGCGGGGTTCATCGCGCACCGCTCCAGCACATCGGCGAGCGCGGCTGGCCGGCTCAACGCGACGCAGTGACTGCCGTCGATCTCCTCCGGCTCGATGCCCAGACGTTCGCGGACCACCCCGCGGAGGAAGTCCGGAGGCAGCACGCGATCCTGCCGGCACAGCACGAAGCGGGTGGGAACCTCGGGCCAGGCCGCCATCGGCCATGGCTCGGCCAACGCTGTGCTCGATGGGTGCGCCCGTTCGCGGCTGAGGGCCTCGGCCGCCAGCTCCCGGGGAACGTCGTGATAGAAGGCCGCGAACGGATCGGCGCTCCCGGTCAGCCCGCCGTCGCGTTCCGCCTGCTCCGCAACGGTGGATTCGTACCCGAGGTCTTCCCACCACCGCTCCGGCGGTTCCCCCGGCGCCGGGACCATGCCGGCGAGCAGCACCAGCGCGTCGACGGGCACGCGCTCGGCGACCAGCGGCGCCGTGAAGGCGCCGAAGGAGTGGCCGACGACCACCAGGTCGCGGCGGTCCCCCACTGCTTCGACCACGGCGTCGGCATAGTCGGAGAGCCTCAGGGACTCGTCATCGGCGGGCAGGTCGGGCGCGACGACATCGTGGCCTCTGGCGCGGAGTTCCGCCGCGACCAGATGGAAATGCCATCCGACATCGCCGGCGCCATGGATCAGCACGAACGTCGCCATCAGAGCGCCACCTCCTGCCCTCCTGCGGGACCTCGCCAAAGGCTAGTCGCGGATGCCGGCCATGGGAAGCCGCTCCCTCAGGAGTTCGTGCGGCACGGGATCGCACGCGATTTCACGCGCGTGATGGTCGAGCCTCTCGACGCTGATCCCGATGCGCGGTCGCGCACGCCGCGGCGATCGAAGCCGTCGTCGTGGCAGCAGGCATCGATCTGCAGCACGTCCATCACGGTGACGGCGTGGCGTCGTGGGCGGTGATCCATCGGACGCTTCCGCTCGGCCACGGGGTCCGCACAGGCCTGGAGGACACGCCGGTGCTTCCGAACGGGACTCTGGCAGCCGACAACGCCGAGCTCGTGAGGGCGGCGACGCGACTTCGATGACGTGATGCGAAATCTCGGATGATTGACCCATGTCTGTTGATCGTTCCTACATCAGGGTGAAGGTCATGCTCATCGCCCCAAGCGTTCACGGCGATCATCATCTCGTCAGCGTCAATGCTCCATCACGTGAGAACCCGCTGGGCTATCACCGCTTGATCGGCGGCAGCGTCGAACTGGGAGAAACGCACCGCGAGGCGATCGTGCGCGAGGTGGATGAGGAACTCGGCGCCCGCATCCTCGACCTCACCTATCTACGCACGGTCGAGAACATCTTTCATCTCAACGGTGAACTCGGTCATGAGATCGTCGCGTTGTACTCGGGCAATTTGGAGCCAGCACCAGCAACGGAAGGCGGCACCCTCATGGAGTCTGACGGCTCGGTGATCCCTGTGGCCTGGCGGCCGTTCGACGACTCTGACGTGGACATCCCGCTTTACCCGTCGGAGGCAAGCGATTGGATTCGTTCGCACCTGAGCGAGCGCCTGCCATGACTGAACCGTTTGCTGACGATCTGGCAACGGGTCCGGACGCCAGAGCGAACGGCAACTGGGGCTGGCCGTTCTTCGTCCTCATCGGTGTCGCGGCCATCTGCGCCATGTACACCACGATGGACACCCTCAACATCGACGGATGCGGTGAGGGCGAATGTAACTACATGGTCGCCTGGTGGTCCACGGTCGGCTTCGTCCAGATCCTCTTCTGGTTTGTCGTCGCGTGCGGTGTCGCGATGATCTTGCTCACCCTTTTGGGATGTCGAGCGAGCTGGATCGCTTTCGTCGGCATCGGCGTGAGCATCGTCGCAACGATCATCAGCAACTCGATCTTCGGATGGTCGCTGCATGCAGGTAGTTGAACCATCTCCTGTCCCCGAGCTAAGTAGAGTCGCCGCATGACCATGCCCTCACCTGTACCGGCCTTTGCGGCGGCCGCCATCGACGCCCTCACCGCAGAGCGCTGGGCGATCACCGATGCCGCGCAACACGTCCCGCCGCAGCCGGGGCTGTACGCGATCTACGGTGATGAGCAGGCCTGGCACGACCTGGGGCTCGAGCCTGCCCCGGAGCAGCCGCTCTACGTAGGCAAGGCCGAAAAGAGCCTAGTCTCCAGGGACCTGAACGGCCACTTCGCCGCCAACGCGAATTCGAGACCCCGCACTGGCGGATCCACTGTGCGCCGCTCCTTCGCCGCACTGCTGCGCGACACCCTCGACCTTCGTGCTGTTCCCCGGAACCGCGTGAAGCCGGAGCGATTCGCGAACTACTCTCTCGCCGAGGGCGGTGACGAGCGCCTCAACGAGTGGATGCACGCCAGGCTCGCTCTCGCAATCTGGCCGGCGACCGAGGACCTCACTGTGCCGCTGGGCGAGGTCGAGACCGCCGTCGTCGTGCACTTCACGCCGCCGATCAACCTGGACAAGAACCCCGACAAGCTCGCCCGCCTCAGCGCAGCTCGCGCCGCCATGGCGGCCGAGGCGTCCCGCTGGACTCCGAAGCGCTGACCGACATGCAGCAGCGCGTAAGCTCACGCGTCAAGTAGACACGAAGAAACCCCCGATTTCTCGGGGGTTTCTGTGGCGGTGACGGTGGGATTTGAACCCACGGTAGGGGGTTACCCTACACAACTTTTCGAGAGTTGCACCTTCGGCCGCTCGGACACGTCACCGCGGAAAAGCATACGCGACGCCGGGATCGAGCGCGAATCGAGCGGATCCGGTCGGCATGTCGCCAGATGGATGAGATTCCGCCGGGTGCACGCTTGGCGACGCCGGTTTCTCGCGCAGTTAATGAGATCCCGTGCGCTGAACGCAGCCTCACTAATGCGCACGCTGCCACCTGCGCGCCTTGCTTCCGCGCAGCCTGTGCCGCCGGGCGAGTTCGTCCTGATAGGCCCCAAGCCAGACGAACGCTCGCTCACGGCGCTTCTGCTCTTTCACAAAGAACACGATCATCGGCGAGAGAGCGATGATCAGAACTACCGCTGCGACGACGACCACGAGCGGCTGAATCAGCCAAGAGCTCGGCAGCCCTGGCATGACCTTCACCGTCATCAACGGCCCCGCGACCACGAGCAGGACAGCTACCACCAGACTTGCGAACGTCAAACTCAACGCGTTGCTTTCGTCGGCGCTCATTGCACGCAGCTCTGCCAGCACAGCCGTCTGGACATCGCGATCTTCGAGAGCGAAGGCGGTCAGCCTCTTCGAGGAGACGTCAGAATCATCGTGAATGTGCGGGTGATGCCGCTTTGGTGCCATGCGCCACTCTCCCGCAATGGCCCGAGAATTCACAAGCCATCGTCAGCGCTCACCAGGCCTCGGCGACCTCGGCGTGCGTGCGCAGGATGCCCTCGGTGGATCCGGCCGGGGCGCGGCCGATGCCGCACTCAGTCGCCACGCCGAACGAGGGGGCGTGCGCAGCAGCCGCAGCGATGCGGCGCCGAGCTCCCTCGGGCCCGTCCTCGCGATGCACGAGGCCGAGGTACAGCTCGGTGCCCTCCCCCACGGCGAGCCCGTCGAGCGGTGCGAAGTAGGCGTCGTCGTCGCGCTCGATCGGCACAGGCAGATGCAGCCAGGTGAGCGGGCGGCCGGCTGCCGCCGCGACGGCGTTCGCGTAGCGGACCAGGTTCGCCGCGTCGGCGGGCTCGAAGAAGTGCTTCTCGGCGGCGTCGCCGTAGCAGAGGTGCACGCCGGCCTCGACCTCGGCGGGCACGGCGTCGACGAGGGCTGCCAGCCGCTGGACGAGCCCGTCGAACGGGTCGCCGGGCCACCACGCCTCCATGACCTTGCCGTAACCGGCGGCGCGCTCGATGATGCCCATCTCGCTGGCCACGTCCCATTGGATCGCGAGATCCTCATGCGGGATCGCGGCGAGGATCTCGGCGAGCTCGCGACGGATCGCCGTGGTGTAGACCGGCTCGATCGCGACCCGGTCCTCGCCGGAGAAGAAGGACGAGATCACGGCGAGCGGCGTGGGCAGCGACACCTGGAAGCGCACGCCCTGGGCGATCGCGCCCTCCTCGCGCAGTTGGCGGAAGACCTCGTACGAAGCGAGCGCCGCAGCCGCATAGCCGAGCGGAGGCAGCACGATCGCGGCCGCGTCGACACCGTCGCCGATCCGCAGCGGCCGTGCGTCGAGCCCCGCGCCGAACGGGACCCGCTCGGCGCCCACGCGTTCGATCCCCTCCGCCTGGCCCAGCACGTCGGGCTGGAACATGATCCAGTGGAACCGGATTCCGACCTCGCCGTCCGGAATGCGCCGAAGCTGCGGCCCGAGGATCCCGGCGGCGTTGCGCATCGTGGTCTCGGCGTCGTCGTAGTTCACGCTGCCGACCAGCAGCGCTCCGCGTGGGTTCGTCATGCCTGAAAGCGTAGGACGATCACCATCGACGGTTCTGCACGGTTTCGTTGCGCACAGCCCGGAGCCTCCCGCGGCGCTCGAGTTGCTCCTGCCCGGATCCCGCCTCAGGGACCCGTAACCGCGTCAGCCCGCTGCGATGAGCCGGACCCCTACGGCGGCGAGGTCTCGGAGGGTCGGATCCGCCGGATCCGCGTCGGTGACCACGCCGGCGATCTCATCGAGCGACAGCACCCTGTACCGCGACGCCGTCCCGATCTTCTCCTCACTCGCCAGCACGTACGTCTCCGCGGCCCGTGAGGCGAGGGCGCGCTTCATCGCCGCTTCGTCCGCATCCCCCGTGGTGAGGCCCGCCGTCGGATGCACGCCGGTGACGCCGAGGAAGAAGAGATCGGCGCTGATCCGCTGCGCGGCCTCGACGGCCGCCGCCCCGCAGGCCACGGCGGAGTGCTTGAACAGCTGCCCGCCGATGAGGAACACGTCCGCGGCATGGTCGAGCAGCGCAGCGGCGATCGTGGGACTGTGCGTGATGATCGTGCACGGCAGCGCGGTCGGGATCTCGGCGACCATCGCGAGCGTCGTGGTGCCACCGTCGAGGATCACCGTCATTCCCGGGCCGATGAGGGCGGCGGCCGTCGCCGCGACCCGGGCCTTGCTGTCGGGGGCCACGACGGCGCGCCGCCCGTAGTCGACCACCGCGGGCGAGGCCGGGAGCGCCCCGCCGTAGACCCGCACAGCGAGCCCCGCCGCGTCGAGCTCGCGCAGGTCGCGGCGGATGCTGTCCTCCGACAGCCCCAGCTCGGCGGCGACGTCCTTCGCGACGATCCTGCCGTCACGGTGCAGTCGCTCGAGCAGCATCTCCTTGCGCGCGGCAGCCAGCATTCCGACTCCTTCATGTTTATGCACGTTTCTGCTGTATTGTACCCGATATGACGAAGCCACTCATGATTCTCATCGCCGGTCCCTACGCGTCGGGCACCGGCGGCGACCCCGCCCTTATGGTGCAGAACCTCGCCCGGCTCGAGGAGGCGGCCTGGCCGATCTTCCGCGCCGGGCACATCCCGATGATCGGCGAGTGGGTCGCCCTCCCCGTGCTGTCCAGTGCCGGCGCGACCGGCCCGGGCGACCCGCTCGCCGCCGAGGTGATGTATCCGACCGCGGAGCGACTGCTGCAGCACTGCGATGCGGTGCTGCGCCTGCCCGGCGAATCCCGTGGAGCAGATCAGGACGTCGCGATCGCTGAGGGTCGGGGGATCCCCGTGTACCGCCGCCTCGAGGAGGTCCCGGGGATCACCGCCTGATCCCGCGCTTCCCGCGCTCTCCGCGCTCGGCGCGGGGCGGCCGGACCCCGAAGGCTCAGGAGCCGACGGGCAGGATCCGTCCCGCGTCGAGCCGGATCGCACGGTCGATCGTGCCGGCCGGCGGCTCCACGTGCGAGATGAGCACGACGGTCTGGGATCCGGCCGCGCGGAGCAGGTCGCGCAGCAGCGCATCCGACGCGTCGGGATCCACCCCGGCCGTCGGCTCGTCGAGCACGAGCACTCCGAATCCGCGCAGGATCGCCCGGGCCAGCGCGATGCGCTGCGCCTGTCCGCCGGAGACGAGGGCACCGCGCTCCCCCACCCGCGAGTCGAGCCCGCCACGTTCCCGCGCCCAGGATCCGAGCCCCACCCGGTCGAGCACGGCGATCAGCTGGGCATCGCTCGCGGTCTCCTGTGCGAACAGCAGGTTCTGCCGGATGTCCTCGTCGAAGAGCATCGGATCCTGCTCGCACAGTCCGACGTGACGGCGCAGTTCCGGACCCGGCACTCGGCCCGCGTCGCTGTCGCCGATGCGATACGAGCCGCCGAAGCGCAGGAAGCCGACCAGCACGGCGGCGAGCGTGGATTTGCCGGCGCCGCTGGATCCCGTGATGAGGATCCGCTCCCCCGGTGAGACATCGAGGTCGAGGTCCCGCAGGGCCGGCGCCCCGGCGCCCGGCCACGACGCCGTCACACCGCGCAGGCGCACCGCACCATCGCCGACGATCCCCTCGCCCTCATCACCACGGACCTCCGCAGGCAGCGTCGCGGGCAGCAGCGCATGGATCCGCTCCGCACCGGCGCGCACGCCGCGCCACGCGGAGGCGGCCTGCGGCACGGCCGAGAACACGTCGAACACCGCCATGGGCAGCAGCACCGCGACGGCGAACCAGGGCGCGTCGACCGCGCCTCCGGGCTGCCCCGGGGCCGCAACCGCGAGCGCCCAGATCGAGGCGGCGCCCGCCGCCAGTGACACGACCGCCGAGGACAGCGCCTGCGCGACCGCGGCCCGGGTGGTCGTGCGCCGCAGCGCGTCGTCGGCGGCGCGGATCCGATCGCGCGCGATGGCCTCAGCCCCGTAGGCCTGGAGCACGTCGAGAGCGGTGAGCTCGTCGACCAGGGCTGCGGCGAGCTCCGCCCTGTCGCGGCTGAGCGCGCGTTCGGCCCGGCCTCCGGCGATGCCGCCGAGCACGACCGCTCCCGCGACGGCGATGACCAGGCAGGCCGCGAGCGCGAGGGCCGCCGCGGGGGCGATGGCGGCGAGGACGCCGATCGAGACGAGGGCGACGACGCCTCCGGTCAGCAGCGGCTGCACGACGCGCAGGGGCAGGTTCTGCAGGTTCTCCACGTCGTCGACGAGCGCGGCGAGCACAGAGCCACGGTCGGTGGATCCGAGTCCCGCGGGGGCCAGCGGGGTGAGTCGGCGCACGACGGCCGCCCGCAGGTCCGCGAGGCGGCCGAGCGCGGCGTCGTGCCCGGTAAGGCGCTCCAGATACCGGGTGACGGCGCGGGTCACGGCGAAGAACCGCACCCCGACGATCGCGACCGAGAGGGGCACGAGGTTGTCGACGAGCGACGCGGTGACGATGAGCCACCCGCTCACGAGCAGCAGGCCGACCGCGGCCGCGGCCGACACGATCCCGGCGAGGATCGCGGGCAGGAACCGTCGCGTCCGGGGCATGGCGAGGCGGAGGATCCCCCCGACGGAGGCCGGGAGATCCGGGATCGGATCCGGATCCGCCGCGGACGTTGTCGACGCGGCCGCGGCGTGCGCGGTCGCCTCGAGCGCTGCCGGCTCGGGCACCGCCGCCGCGGGCGCGCCCGTGCCGGATGCGGCCGCGCCGTCGACGGATGTGGCCACGCCACCCTGCTCAGGTCGCACTTTCTGCTGTTCCCGGGGGTGCGGAAGAGCAGAAAGTGCGACCTGAGCATTGGTAGAGTCGGCGGCTGCGGAGCTCGAGCGGGCGGCTGCGGAGTCCGGGCCGGCGTCCGGGCCGGCGTCCGCGGATCCGGCGACGGGTGCATCAGCCGAATCGATCGAGCCGGCGTGTGCGGCCGCGGGGTCGTCGCCGATCCGCACCACCTGGTCGGCGATGGCGCGGGCCGACTCCCGGTGCGAGACCAGCAGCACCGTCGCCCCGTCGTCGGCGGCACGACGCAGCGCAGCCCACAGCCGCTGCTCGGTCACGGCGTCGAGGGCGCTCGACGGCTCGTCGAGGGCCAGCACGCGCGCACCGGATCCGAGCCGGTACAGCGCACGGGCCACGGCGACGCGTTGCGCCTGGCCACCGGAGAGCCCGGCGCCCTGCACGCCGAGCTCCTGCACCGGATCCAGGTCCGATGCCGCGGCGTCGGCGAGCGCCGACCGCACGCGCGCGAGGTCGGGGACGGAGTCGCCGAGCGCGACGTTCGCGGCGATCGTGCCGCGGATGAGCCCGGGGCGCTGGCCGGCCCAGGCGAGCCATTTGATCGGATCCGGATCCGCTGCGCCGTCGAGCGTGAACCCCCCGTCGCGCACCAGCACACCCGCGCCGTCGTGCACTGCCGCGCCCTCGACAACGACGGTCCCGTCGTACGCCGCAGCGCCGCGCAGCGCCGCGAGCAGGCTCGTCTTACCGGATCCGCTGCGTCCTTCGAGGAGCGTCACGGTGCCCGGTTCCGCGGTGAAGGAGACCGGCGCGAGTACGTGCGCTCCGTGCCGCACCGCGACCCCATCGACGACCAGCCGGATCGCCGCTTCCGTTTCACAGCGCGCAGATGGCTGGATTCCGGGCTGGTCTGCAGCAAAGTGCGCGCTTTGAACGCCGGACGGGGCCGCCGGATCCGCCTCCAGCACCTCGAAGACGTCCTCGGTCGCGGCGACGCCCTCGGCGGCGGCATGGAACTGCACCCCGACCTGGCGCAGCGGCAGGAACGCCTCGGGTGCCAGCAGCAGCACGAACAGTCCGACGCCGAGGCTCAGTTCGCCGCCCAGCAACCGCAACCCCACCGAGACCGCGATGATCGCCACCGCGAGCGACGACAGCAGCTCGAGCGCGAAGCCGGAAAGGAACGAATACCGCAGCACGCGCATGGTCTCGCGGCGGTACTGGTCAGCGGTCTCGCGCATCCGGGCCGCCGCGCGGCGTTCCCGGCCGAACAGGCGCAGCGTGGCGAGGCCCTGCACGGTGTCGGCGAAGCGCGCCGCGAGTGTGTGCAGCACCTGCAGCTGCCTGCGCTGCACGCCGCGGGTGGCGATGCCGATGAGGATGAGGAACAGCGGGATGAGCGGCAGCGTGACGAGCGCCGCGAGACCGCTCGGCCAGTCCTGCCACCACATCACGGCGACGATGATCGGCGTCGCGATCGCGGTGAGCACGAGCTGCGGGATGTACCGGGAGAAGTAGGGATCCAGCGCGTCGAGACCGTGCCCCGCTGTCACCGCGAGCGCGGCGCGGTTGCGCGTGCCGAGCCAGGCCGGCCCTCGCCGGGAGATCGCATCGAGCAGCGCCGCCCGCAGTTCGCGCCCGGCCTGCGCGGCGGCGCGGGCGCCCCACGCCTCCGACACCCACAGCAGCACCGCGCGCGCGAGCACCACGAGCGCGAGCCACGGCACGTGGCCGAGAGGCGAACGCCCGGCGGCCACGTCCGTGATCCCCGCGGCGAGCAGCCCCGCGAACGCGATCGTGACCGCGGTCTGCAGGAGCGCGATGCCCGCCGAGACCGCGAGGTAGGTCCGCGCGGCGGGCGCCCACCGCAGCAGCCGCGGATCGATCGGCTTCATCGGATCCGCTCCGCGAACACGCGCGACGGATGCAGCACCCGAGCGCGGATGCAGGACGGATCCGCACCTCTGATCGCGCACCCGTCACCGTGTCCTGCAAATGGCGCCGTCGCGGGTCGGCGCCGGGACGACAGGGGGCTCATGCGTGCGCGGGGGCGGCCTCGATCGTCGACCGGCGCACCCGCTTGCGGAACACCCAGTAGGTCCACGCCTGGTAGGCGAGGACGAGCGGCATTGCCACGAGGGCCGTCCAGCTCATGATCTGCAGCGTGTACGGCGTGCTGGACGCGTTCTGGATCGTGAGCGAGTTCGCGGCGTCGATCGTGGAGGGCAGCACGTTCGGGAACAGCGCGGAGAACAGCATGAGCACGGCGGTGAGGATCGTGATGACCCCGGCGGCGAACGCCCAGCCGTCACGGCCGCGCAGCGAGAAGACCACCGACACGATGAGGAACACCGCGGCCACGGCGCCGAGCGCGATCACGGCCCAGAGCAGGGACGGGCGACCCGCCGCGATGACGATCGTCCACACCACGGTCCCGGCCGCAGCGAGGATCGTCGGCAGCGCGGCCAGGCGCGCCACGCGACGGGCCCGCTCGTGCACGACGCCGTCGGTCTTGAGCGACACGAAGTACAGTCCGTGCAGGAAGAACAGCAGCAGCGTGGTGACGCCCACGAGCAGCCCGTACGGGTTCAGCAGGTCGAACACCGATCCGCGGAAGACGTGCTTCTCATCCAGCGCCACGCCCTGCACGATGTTGCCGAACGCGACGCCCCACAGCAGCGCGGGGACAGCGGATCCGATCACGATCATGGTGTCGAAGCGACGCTTCCAGCGCACATCGTCGCGCTGGTGCCGGTACTCGAACGACACCCCGCGCAGGATGAGCGCCAGCAGGATCAGCAGCAGCGGCAGGTAGAAGCCGCTGAACAGGGACGCGTACCACTCGGGGAACGACGCGAACAGGCAGGCGCCGGCGACGATCACCCAGGTCTCGTTGAGATCCCAGACCGGGCCGATCGTGTTGATGACCTGGCGGCGCGAGACGTCGTCCTTGCCGAGGAAGGGCAGCGACATCCCGACGCCGAAGTCGAAGCCGTCGAGCACGAAGTAGCCCACGAAGAACAGGGCGACGATCCAGAACCAGAGCGTGGCGAGATCCATGTCCGTCTCCTTCCTCAGTACACGACCGACGGGACGGGAGCGTCCTCGTCGTGCTTCTCGGTGGTGTCGGGCCCCTTCTTGGCGGCGCGGACGATGAGTCCGACCTCCACGACCGCGAGCGCGGCGTAGATCGCGGTGAAGGAGATGAGCGAGATGAGCACTTCGACGCCGCTCACCCCGGGCGAGACGCCGTTCTTGGTCGTCATCAGGCTGAACACGATCCAGGGCTGCCGGCCCATCTCGGTGAAGACCCAGCCGACGATGTTCGCACCCAGCGACAGCGGGAACGAGTAGATCGCGATCTTCCACATCCACTGCGCGGGCTCGCGCTTGGCTTTCTTGCGGGTGATCCACAGGCCCACCAGCGCGACGAACGCGTGCAGCATGCCGAGCCCGATCATCCAGCGGAACGCCCAGTACGTGATCCACAGCACCGGGTTGAACTCGGTGAGCCCTGTCGCGGCGAACTCGTGCGCGTACTGCGCGTTCAGGTCGTTGATCCCCTCGACGCAGCCGTTCAGGTCGTGGGTCGACAGAAACGCGAGCAGATACGGCACGCGCAGGGACCAGATCTCGCCCGTGCCATCGGGCGTACCGATCGAGAACAGCGAGAACGAGGCATCGGCTCCGCAGCTCGAATTGAACATCGCCTCGGCCGCGGCCATCTTCATCGGCTGGGTGCTCACCATCGCGAGTCCCAGCTGATCGCCAGAGAGGAGCACTCCGGCCGTGGCGACGAGGATCCCCCAGAGTCCGAACTTGAGCGACTTCCGCATGGTGTCGACATGCTGCCCGCGCGACAGGTGCCAGGCGGAGACCGAGATCACGACGCCGGTGGCGAGCATGAACGCGCCGAAGATCGTGTGCGGGAACGCGGCGAGCGCGACCTTGTTGGTCAGCAGCGCCCAGAAGTCGGTGAGCTCGGCGCGGTTGGCGGCCTCGTTGAAGGTGTACCCGACCGGGTTCTGCATGAACGCGTTCGCGGCGATGATGAAGTACGCCGAGAGGATCGTGCCGAGAGCTGTGCCCCAGATGGTGGCAAGGTGCACCTTCTTCGGCAGCTTGTCCCAGCCGAAGATCCACAGCCCGATGAAGGTCGCCTCGAGGAAGAACGCGAGCAGTCCCTCGAACGCGAGCGGGGCGCCGAACACGTCGCCGACGAAGCGGGAGTAGTCCGACCAGTTCATGCCGAACTGGAACTCCTGGACGATCCCGGTCACCACGCCCATGGCGAAGTTGATGAGGAAGATCTTCGCGAAGAACCGGGTCAGGTGCAGGTACTCGATCTTGCCGGTGCGCACCCACGCGGTCTGGAAGATCGCGGTGACGGTGGCCATGCCGATCGTGAGCGGCACGAACAGGTAGTGGTAGACGGTCGTCAGTCCGAACTGCCAACGGGACAGGACGAGCGGATCAAGCCAATCCATGCGCGGGGCCTCCTGTGTTCGCGGATCCTGCTCTGAGGTCGAATTCTGCCGTGCCTCTCGACCTGTTCCCGGCATTCCCGGCATCAGGGTGGCCGAGCCCGGTGCGGTCCAGTTCGACCGTGCACTCCTCCGGCCGCGTCGCCGAGCGCACGCAGCGCGCCGTCAGCGGCCCGCCGGCCTGGGCGAGCACGCCCTGCATGAGGCCGAGGTGCACTTGACAGAGCACCGGGCGGTGCTCCGGCCGGGCGGCGGCGTGCGGGCACGGGGTGAGTTCGACGGTGAGGCTGTCCTCGTCGATGACGGGTTCGAAGCCGCTCTCCTCGAGGTGCTCGACGAGCGCGTCGAGCTGATACACCGCCTGCTCGCCGAGCATGGAGGGGCCGGTCTGCAGCACGCGGCGCAGCAGGTCACCGCGGCGTGCGGCGTCGTCGGCCTTCTGCTTGGCGACCGGGCTGGAGGCCTCGGGCGCGCCCGTGACCGCGCTGTAGAGCACGCGCGGGCGCCCGCGCGTCGTGCGGTGCTCGGTGGTCGGCACGACGTAGCCGCCCTCGATCAGGCGTTGCAGGTGCTCACGCACGGTGTTGGGGTGCAGCGCGGTGGCCTCGCACAGCTCGCCGATCGTGCGATGCGGACGCGCCTGCGAGGTGCCTGCTTCAAAGAGCAGGTGCAGGATCCGCACGCGCGAATAGCTGGAGATCGGCCCGCAGACGGGCCCGGCGCTGGCCATGGCTCCATACTCGCATCGGCTCCGGCCGGACATGGGGACTTCGGCCGTGAATAATGCCGCGCGCGATAGGAGGTTCGGATCACGACCATGCGAATCCCGGATCCGGCTCCGGCTCCCGGATCCGGCTCCGGCACTCAGTCCACCGGATCCGGCCCGGCGCGTAGTCCACCGATCCGGCCCGGGGTCGCCCGAGGTCAGTCAGTGCGGTGGGCGAGGGCGAGCTCGGAGATCGCAGCCACCACCGCGCGCACGTCACCGGGGCTTCCGCCCGCGCGGCCGGCCACGAGGCCGGCGACGAACGCGCTGAACGGGGCGGCCGGGCGGGCGACGCCGTTCGCGACGTCACGGGCGAGGTCGAGGATCAGGGCGATCGGCAGGTCCTCTTCGGCGAGGTTGAACCGCTCGCGCAGCTCGGCCGCCCACTCGTCGAGCGCCTCCGGCGGGAGGGTGCGGTCGTTCGGGGTCATCAGGGCTCCTCTGATCGTGCGGCGGATCCGGCGGCGTCGGCGCGAGCGCGTTCGAGGTCGGCGGGGGTGTCGATGTCGGCGGTGGTCCCATCCTCGTCCGCGATCCACCGGATCGGAAGACCGCCGAGCACGGCGCGGCATGAGGCGCCGTCCACCTCGCCGAACGCGGCGAGCGCGGCACGCACGGCGGCCACGCGGTATCTCCCGGCGAGCCACTGCGGGTGCTCACCGGCCCGGAACACGACGGCGTCGGTCGGATGCGGGACGTGCGCGCGCTGCCCTCCTGCTCGCTGGTCGCAGATTGCGGCTTCGCGAGGCTCAGAATCGCAATCCGCGACCAGCGAAGCCTCGGTTTCGGCGTCGGTTTCGGCGGGGTCCGTGACCACGAGGTTCTTCTCCGCCAGGCGGGCGACGACGGCCTCGGGGTGCGCTAGGTCTCCCGCGAGGAGCAGGAACTCCGCTGCGTCGTCGAGTTCGGGGCGGGACAGTGCCGCAGCGAGCGCCGCGACGGGGCCTCCGAACGGCGGATCCTCTCGCACCCACGTGACGACGGGCACGGCCGCGGCATCCGCAGGCCGGCCGTCGGCGGGTGCAGGCCCGACCGCGATGATCGGAGAGATCCCGTGCGCCGCCAGCGCGGCGAGCGTGCGGTCCCACGGCGTGGAGCCGCCGAGCTCGAGCAGGTGCTTGGCCGCACCGCCCATGCGCCGGGCGCGACCGCCCACGAGCACGACCGCACCGAGGGGCGTCGAGTCGGAGCCGGGCGCCGACATGGCGCTCAGTCCAGCTCCAGCACGTCGACGAGGTCGCCGATCTCCACCTCCGACACCTCGGCCGGCACCACGGCATAGGCCGTCGCGCCGCCAAGACCGACGGTGAGGTGCGAGCCGGACCCGCCGCGCGCCGCCGGCACGACCGTGCCATCGACGATCACGGCGGGCAGGTACTGGCGCCGCCCCGGCGGAGTGCGCCAGGCAGCGCCCGCCGGGATGCGCCGCACAGGACGGAGGACCTCATCCCGACCCTGCAACCGCAACAGCGCCGGGCGCACGAAGGTCTCGAACGACACCGCGGCGCTGACGGGGTTGCCCGGCAGCCCGAACAGCAGCATGCCCTCGGCGGTCACTCCGAACGCCTGCGGCTTGCCGGGCTGCATCGCCACGGCGACGAACTCCATCGCCTCGCCCATGCTCAGTCGCACGGCCTCGTACGCCCCAGCGCTCACCCCGCCGGAGAAGATGACGACATCTGCGCCGAGCGCTGCGGCCCGGGCGGCCGCCTCGGCGGGCCCGTCGCCCTCGTCGCCGACGACCTCGCGCAGCACGATCTCCGCCCCGGCCTGGGCGGCGAGACCGGCCAGCAGCACTCCATTCGACTCGGGGATCTGCCCGCGCTGCAGCGGCGTCCCAGGCGGCACCAGCTCGGATCCGGTCGACACCACGGCCACGCGCGGACGCGGCGCGACCTGCACCTCGGCGATACCGACCGACGCGAGCGCCGACAGCTGGCGAGGCCCGAGCAGCGTACCGGCGGGCAGCACGATCGCTCCCGCCGCAGCATCGCTCCCGGCTCGCCGCACGTGCGCGCCTTCCGCGCGCGGAGCGCGCTGCACGACGGCGGTCTGCAGCGAGTCCGCGAGCCCGCCGGCGGTGTCCTCGAAGGGCACGATCGTGTCGGCCTCGGTGGGCAGCGCAGATCCGGTCATGATGCGCACGGCGCAGCCCGGGGCGAGAGGCGGATCCTCGGGGCTCCCGGCCGGCAGATCCGCCGTGACCTGCAGCGTGACGGGCATGTCCTCCGAGGCGCCCGCGACATCGGCGAAGCGCACGGCGAAGCCGTCCATCGCGGAGTTGTCGAACACGGGCACCGGGTTCACCGCCGGGGCGTCGACGGCAAGCGTGGACCCGCCCGCCCGGTCGACGGCGACCGTCTCGGCAAGGCGGGGACGCACGGCGGCGAGCACCCGTTCCTGCTGCTCCTCGACCGTGCGGAAGGTGGTGCCGTGGCTCATGCGCGCTCCCTCAAGGCGATCGAGTCAGTGTGTGGTTCGAGGCTACCGGTGCCGCCCCTGGGAGGGCGGCGGCTCGAGACGGCGGGCACTGTCTGCACCCCCGGCTAGCCTTGCTGCATGGCCTCCCGGAAACCCACCGCACCCGCGTACGTCTGCACCGAGTGCGGCTGGACGACCGCGAAGTGGGTGGGCCGGTGCGGCGAGTGCCAGCAGTGGGGCACTGTGACCGAGCAGGCCGCGCAGACCGGCATCGTGCGCCGGGTCGAGGCCACGACCCCCGCGGCCGCTCGGCGAGCGCGCCCCATCACCTCGCTCACGTCGCAGGAGTCGCCGCGGCGTTCGAGCGGGGTCGCCGAGTTCGACCGCGTGCTCGGCGGCGGCATCGTGCCCGGGGCGGCGATCCTGCTGAGCGGCGAGCCCGGGGTCGGCAAGTCCACGCTGCTGCTCGAGGTGGCCGCCGCGGCCGCCCGCGCCGGCCGGCGGGTGCTCTACGCGAGCGGCGAGGAGTCCACGGCCCAGGTCCGGCTGCGCGCCGAGCGCACCGGTGCCCTCCACGACGAGCTGTATCTCGCGGCCGAGACGGATCTCGGCACGATCCTCGGCCACATCGACGAGGTGTCCCCCGAGCTCGTGATCGTCGACTCCGTGCAGACCGTCGCCTCCGCCCTGTCCGACGGCGCCGCGGGCCAGCCCGCGCAGGTGCGCGAGGTCGCGTCGGCCCTCATCCGGGTGGCGAAGGAGCGGGATCTCCCGATTGTCATCGTCGGACACGTCACCAAGGACGGGTCGGTCGCCGGCCCCCGGGTGCTCGAGCACCTCGTCGACGTCGTCTGCCACTTCGAGGGCGATCGGCAGACCTCACTGCGGTTCATCCGGGCGCTGAAGAACCGGTTCGGCCCGACCGACGAGGTCGGATGCTTCGAGATGACCGGATCCGGGATCGCCGAGGTGCCGGATCCGTCGAGCCTGTTCCTCTCCCGCGGTCGCCCTGAGCCGGGCACGTGCGTCGCGATCGCGCTGGAGGGCCGGCGTGCGATGCCGGTCGAGGTGCAGGCTCTCACCATCCCCACGCAGGCCCCGAATCCCCGACGCGTCGTGAACGGTCTCGATTCGTCACGCGTGGCGATGGTGCTCGCGGTGCTCGAACGCCGGGCCGGCATCAAGACCAGCGACAAGGACGTGTACGTCTCCACGGTCGGCGGAGTGCGCTTCATCGAACCCGCAGCAGACCTGGCGATCGCGATCGCGGTGGCCGGATCCCTCACAGAGAACGCCGTGCCGCGCACGCTCGCGGCGGTCGGCGAGCTGAGCCTGGCCGGCGAGGTGCGCCCGGTCACCCAGGCGTCCCAGCGTCGTTCGGAGGCGGCCCGGCTCGGTTATGCGCATGTGATCGACGACCGCTCGGCGACGCTGCGCGGGGCGCTCGGCGACGTCAAGGCGCACCGGGCGCCGCGCCGCCTCGACGACGAGGTCCCCGCATTCTGACGGGCCGTCACCCGTTCTGAGGGGCGGTCACGAGCGTTCTGACGGATCGCCCCCTGTTCTGAGGGCGGTCACGCCTCCAAGGCACGCAGCAGCTCCTCGGGCGGCGCCTGCATGGGGTGGGGGCCTGCGATGTCGAGGAACACGGTGGTGATCACGTCGCGATGGGTCGTGAGGAACGAACGCAGCCACACCGGCGAGTAGATGCCGACGCCGGGCGGGAGGTTCGCGGGCTTGTGCTTCGCGTCGCTGAACAGCAGCAGCGCGACGTCACCCGTGGACGGATCCCGGTAGGTCCACACCTCGCCGCTGTCCCGGGGGTTGTCCCTCGCGCCCGGCCGGATGAGAGGCACGACTGTGTTGCCGTTGCGCAATGCGAGCGCCACTGCGGCCATGTCCTGCTTCTCGAGCGCCTGCGCGAGAGCCTCGGAGCGGAAGTCCGCCGCGGCGGGTGCCTTCTTCTTCGCTTTCTTCACGGCCATCGTTCCAGCTTAGAAGTTCCGGCACAAAGAGGAGGACCTCTTCTCTCATCGCTTGGGGACAGATGAATGAAGAGGCCCTCAAAGTCCTCGACGACGGACGACGATGCGCTGGGGACGCTTGAGATTGTCGAAGCCACTGGGGATGGCAACCGTCAGATCTCGAAGACTTGATCTCTATGGTATCCCAAAGGTTGGACGCGGGCGACATATTCCCACTTTCCGTCCAGGTTCAGTTGAGCAGGAACTGCATCGGGTTCGTGCTCTGGAACCCGCCGATCGACACCGTCAGGCGGTACGCGGCTCCGCCGCCTGGAGCGCGCTGCCGGTCCGTCGCCTCGCAGGTGTCGACGCTGGAGCGCGTGCGATCCCACGTGACCGGGGTGGAGCTGGTGATGGCCGCGCCGGCCTTGATGGTCTGGATCGCGTCACTCGGAGTCTGCTGGCAGTCCGTGGAACGCCACCACGTGTCGTTGCCACTGGTGATGGTGAACGCCTGCGTCGTGGTGCCGACGTTCATCGTGCAGTCCTTGCTGCTGCTGTTGGTCAGCGAGATCGACAGTTTCGGATTCTCATCGGCGGAGTATGAGTCGTGGTCGGTGACGGCTGTCACCTGCACCTCGGCGGCGGTGCACGGCACCGGCCCGGCATCGGCGGTGCTGGTCGGGGCGGGAGTCGCGGACAGGTCGGGGCTCGCGTCCGCACTCGGATCCGGTGACGCGGGCGGGGTGGAGGTCGTCGGCGAGGGCGTGGACGACCGCGTGGCGGATGGCATCGGATCCGCCCCCGTGCCGCCGCGCGCCACGAGCGACCACACGAGCCCGATCAGCAGCGCGAGCAGCACGATGATGATGCCGAGGACCACGATCCGCCGGCGACGATAGACGGCGGCGGACTGGCGAGGGCTCATGCTTCCAGGTTAGACAAGGTGCTTGAGCATGCGCGTGTTGCCGAGCGTGTTCGGCTTCACGTGCGCGAGGTCGAGGAACTCGGCCACGCCCTCGTCACCGCTGCGCAGCAGCTGGGTGTAGACATCGGGATCCACGACCTGCTCGCCGATCGGCTCGAACCCTCGGCGCTGGAAGAACGGCACCTCGAAGGTCAGGCAGAACAGGCGACTGAGGCCGAGTCCTACCGCGTGCTCCTCGAGGCGCTCCACGATCGCCCGCCCGACGCCGTGGTGCTTCCATCCCTCTTCGACGAGCAGGGTGCGCACCTCACCGAGGTCCTCCCACATCACGTGCAGCGCGCCGCAGCCGATGAGCCGCCCGTCCGCCTCGGCGACCACGAACTCCTGCACCGCGCCGTACAGCACCGCGATGTCCTTGCCGAGCAGGATCCTTCGCTCCACGAGCGGCTCCAGCAGTGCGTAGATGCCCTGGACGTCGGCGGCCCGCGCGGGCCGGACGAGATAGTCGCTCATCCCTCCAGGGTAGAGGCGCGGCGCGGCTGCGGCGGTCATCGGCACGGTTCGACGTGCACGACAACGCCGAGCCTGCTATGCTGATGGATTGCGCGCCTGGCCCGCCGACATCTCTTCGGCGCCGCGCCATCCGGTCCTGAGATCAATCCTCGAGATGAATCTGGGGCCACCCGTCCGAACGGTCCCTGAGTCTCAGGGTCGCGAATCGCACCGATGCGTTCTCGCGCGTCCGGACAGGATCCGACTTTCCCGGTGGCCGCGCGCCACCGGACAGCACGAAGAAGCATCACCATGAACATCACCTGGAAACAGGCGGACCACGACGTGTACGTGGCGACCACCGACGGCGAGTACGCCGGATTCGTGGCCGTCGACGGCGCCTCGCATGTCCTGCACGACCGCCACAGCCGCCGCCTCGGCAGCTACCCGTCCCTCTCCGCCGCGCGCAGCGCCCTGGAGTCCTTCGGTGCGCCCGCGTCCGCCGCGCCGCACCGCCCGCGCCGTTCCGCCCGGAGCCGCCGCCGTCCTTCTATCGCACGGAGCCGCTGAGCGCGCGAAGCACCCACCTCGAACACGCGAAAGGGGGACGAGCACCGAAGTGCTCGTCCCCCTTCGTCGTGCGGGAACCGGATCCGATCAGGCTGCGCCGGCCGCGATGTCCGGCGTGGTCGGGATCGTGCCGGCGGTGTTCACACCGACCGAGACCTTCTCGCCGCGCGGACCCGTCGTGAAGACGAACTTCCCGTCCTTCGCGTCCACGTGCACGTGGTCGCCGGGGTTGAGCTCGCCGTGCAGGATCTTCTCCGACAGCTGGTCCTCGACCTCGCGCTGCATCGCACGACGCAGCGGGCGGGCGCCGAGCGTCGGGTCGAACCCGATCTCGATGAGCTGGTCCTTGGCCGCATCCGTCAGCTCCACCGTCATGTCGCGGTCGAGCAGGCGGTCGCTGAGGCGCTTCGTGAACAGGCCGACGATCTGACGCAGCTCGTCCTTGTTGAGCTGCGGGAACACGATGACGTCGTCGAGACGGTTCAGGAACTCGGGCTTGAAGTTGCGCTTGAGCTCCTCGTCCACCTTGCCCTTCATCCGCTCGTAGGTCGTCTGCGAGTTGCCCTCGATCTGGAAGCCGACCGGACCACCGGCGATCGCCGACGAACCGAGGTTCGTGGTCATGATGATCACGGTGTTCTTGAAGTCGATGACGCGGCCCTGGCCGTCGGTGAGGCGACCCTCCTCGAGGATCTGCAGCAGCGAGTTGAAGATGTCCGGGTGGGCCTTCTCGATCTCGTCGAACAGCACCACGGAGAACGGCTTGCGGCGCACCTTCTCGGTGAGCTGGCCGCCCTCCTCGAAGCCGACGAACCCGGGAGGGGCACCGAACAGCCGCGAGACGGTGTGCTTCTCGCCGAACTCGCTCATGTCGAGCGAGATCAGCGCACCCTCGTCGTCGAACAGGAACTCGGCGAGCGCCTTGGCGAGCTCGGTCTTTCCGACGCCCGTGGGGCCGGCGAAGATGAACGAGCCCGAGGGGCGCTTCGGGTCCTTCAGACCCGCACGCTGACGGCGGATCGTCTTGGACAGGGCGGCGATCGCCTCCTCCTGGCCGATGACGCGCTGGTGCAGCGCCTTCTCCATGAAGACGAGGCGGCTGGACTCCTCCTCGGTGAGCTTGAACACCGGGATGCCCGTGGCCTGGGCCAGCACCTCGGCGATCAGGCCTTCGTCGACGACCGCGTTGGTCGCGACGTCGCCGCTCCTCCACTGCTTCTCCAGGCGCAGCCGCTCGGCGAGCAGCTCCTTCTCCTGGTCGCGCAGCGAGGCCGCCTTCTCGAAGTCCTGCTCCTCGGAGGCCAGCTCCTTCTCCTCGCGGACCTTGGCGATCTTCTCGTCGAACTCGCGCAGCTCCGGCGGGGAGGACAGGATCGACAGGCGCAGGCGTGCGCCGGCCTCGTCGATCAGGTCGATGGCCTTGTCCGGCAGGAACCGGTCGGCGACGTAGCGGTCGGCGAGGTTCGCGGCGGCCACGAGTGCGCCGTCGGTGATCTGCACCTTGTGGTGCGCCTCGTAGCGGTCGCGCAGACCCTTGAGGATGTTGATCGTGTGGGGCAGGTTCGGCTCCTGCACCTGGATCGGCTGGAACCGGCGCTCGAGCGCCGCATCCTTCTCGAAGTGCTTGCGGTACTCGTCGAGCGTCGTGGCGCCGATCGTCTGCAGCTCACCGCGGGCGAGCAGCGGCTTGAGGATGCTCGCCGCGTCGATCGCGCCCTCGGCGGCGCCCGCACCCACGAGGGTGTGGATCTCGTCGATGAAGACGATGATGTCGCCGCGGGTGCGGATCTCCTTGGTGACCTTCTTCAGGCGCTCCTCGAAGTCTCCGCGGTAGCGGGATCCGGCGATGAGGGATCCGAGGTCGAGCGAGTAGAGCTGCTTGTCCTTCAGCGTCTCGGGGACATCGCCCTTCACGATCGCCTGGGCGAGACCCTCGACGACGGCGGTCTTGCCGACGCCGGGCTCGCCGATCAGCACGGGGTTGTTCTTGGAGCGGCGGGAGAGGATTTGCATGACCCGCTCGATCTCCTTCTCGCGCCCGATCACGGGGTCGAGCTTGCCATCGCGCGCGGCCTGGGTGAGGTTGCGACCGAACTGGTCGAGCACCTGCGATCCGCCCTGCGCCTGCTGCTGGCTGCTGTCGTGCGCGGCGCCGGAGACAGCGGCGGGCTCGCGCCCCGGGGATCCGGAGAGCATCTGGATGACCTGCTGGCGCACCTTGTTCAGGTCGGCGCCGAGCTTGACGAGCACCTGAGCGGCGACGCCCTCGCCCTCGCGGATGAGGCCGAGCAGGATGTGCTCGGTGCCGATGTAGTTGTGGCCGAGCTGCAGCGCCTCACGGAGGCTCAGCTCGAGCACCTTCTTCGCGCGCGGCGTGAAGGGGATGTGGCCGGTGGGCTGCTGCTGCCCCTGGCCGATGATGTCCTGCACCTGCTCGCGCACGGACTCGAGGGAGATGCCGAGCGACTCCAGCGCTTTGGCGGCGGCTCCCTCGCCCTCGTGGATGAGGCCGAGGAGGATGTGCTCGGTGCCGATGTAGTTGTGGTTGAGCATCTTCGCCTCTTCCTGGGCGAGGACGACCACACGACGGGCTCGGTCGGTGAATCTCTCGAACATGTCACTCCTTGTTCGTTGCCCGGTGGGGGCTGCCCGGTGAGGGCGATGGCACAGTTCGTGCCGGATACATCGAGAGTAACCACCGGGCGAGGGCCGTATGCCGTTGTTCGCCGTCGGCTAACGCCCGCGACGGACTGTGACGTGCGCGGATCCGGATCCGATCCTGGGGGCCGCCGACGGTCCCTGATCCGCTCATCCCTTGACGCACTTATCGACTGTCGTTATGTTAACGAACATCGATAACAACGTTCCTCGATAAGGAGTTGCCGATGAACGATCTCAGACCGGCGCCTTCGCAGGCGCTGATGACCCGACCCGAACGCGCCGACGCGATCACCGTGCTGATCGTCGGTCTGCTGGCCAGCGTCGTCATCATCGGCCTCGTGTCGCTGCGGGTGCTGCAGACCTTCCGCTCGGATGGCATCGGCTGGATCCTGCCGATTGATCAGCAGCCGATCGACGCGACCGTGGGATCCGGGGTCGGGTCCCTGCACGGCTACGCGACCGAGGCCCTCGTCGTCGCGCCGAACGTGAATGTCGTCAGCATCATCGCGATCGCACTTTCGCACGCCGTCTTCGCCGCGGCCGCATTGACCATCGTGGGTGGGGCTCTGTGGATCGCATGGTCGTTCCTGCGCGGCCGCTTCTTCGCGCGGGGAACGGTGCGCGCCCTGGCGGTGATCAGCTGGGCACTCGCCCTCGCCCCCGCGCTGATCTTCATGCTGGACACGTTCGGGCGCAATGGAGTGCTCGCGGCCCTCTCCATCGAGAACGACGGCCCGGTCGATTCAGACCGGTACTGGTCGTGGCTGCCGCTTTTCAGCGCCGGCGTCGCACTGGGCCTCGTCACGATCGCGTTCCGGCGAGGCGCACGCCTGCAGAAGGATACGGAGGGACTGGTATGAACACGAAGGGCAGTGCTACCGCAGCGTCACGACCCCGTCTCGGCGAGGGGTTCGTGCTCGGGCTCATCGCCACCGGCGCGGTGAGCGTCGCGATCGCCGCCCTCGTCGCGATCGTGCTGCGCGCCGTCGCCCTGTTCGGGCTCGCGCCGACGATCCTGCTCCCGATGCACGACGGCGGGACCGTGAAAGCGCTGGCACAGGCGCCTGCCGTGCTGCAGTCGGACTACGCGAGTGCGCACGTCACGGTCGAGGGGATCCCGTTCTTCGCGCGCCTGCTGCTCGTGCTCGAGGGTGCATTGCCCGCGCTTGCGACGATCGGCGTCTGCGCCGTGGCCTGGTGGCTCGGCGTCTCGCTGATCCGGTCTCGGCCGTTCCGGCGCTCCATGTCGACCGCGATCGGGATCGCCGCGTGCCTCGTGATGGTCGGTGGCGTGCTCGGCCAGCTCGCCGGCGCGATCGGGCGCGCGGCAGTCGTCGATCACCTGAGCGTCGGGGATCCGTCGGTCACGCACGTGCTGTGGCCGTTCCTGCTCGAGTTGGATCTCGCGCCTCTCGGCTGGGGCTTCGCGCTCGCCTTGATCGCGACGGCGTTCCAGCTCGGCGCGCGCCTGCAACAGGATGCGGAGGGGCTGGTGTGATCATCTACAACGGAGATCTCTGGGGCTCGCTCGGTCAGGTCGCCATCTACCTCGGCGTGATGCTCGCCGTCGGCATCGTCGCGTTCTGGCGCGGGCGGCGCCGTGGCAGCACCACACTCGTCCTTGACATGGCACTCTCGCTCAGCGGATGGTGGGTCGCGGTCTCCGCCATCGCGCTCATCGTGATCGTGATCAAGGCGGTAACCACGAACTGGGTCGAACTGGACGGATCCGGCTTCGCCGTCCCCCTCCCAGCAGACCTCCCGTGCACCGAGTTCGGCCAAGCGAGCGGACCGTCGATCAGTTGCAGCCCGGCCGCGATGGCACGATTCACCGTGGTGAACGCGAGCGGGGGGATCCACGCCCTCGCCGCGATCTGTCAGACCTGCAGCCTCATCGTCTCGACGTTGCCGGCGGCGTTGATCGCCATCATCTGCTTCCAGACGCTGCGCGGTCGGGCGTTCCATCGCACGGTGACTCGCGCGCTGATCGTCGGCGCCGTGGTGCTTCTGGTGGTCGGGATCGCCGGCGATCTGCTGAGCGACATCACCAGCACGCTGGCGGCGCGCGAGGTCTTCCCCGCGGGATCGCCGTGGTACGCGGAGTCGTTTCGGCTCTCGGCGAGCCTGCTTCCGGTCGGTGGGGCGATCGCACTGGCAGCCCTTGCCGCGGTGTTCCACCAGGGCATCCGGATTCAGAAAGAACGCGATCTTCTGCAGAAGGACACGGAGGGCCTGGTGTGACCCCCGCGGCCTCCGACGAGGACGACACCGGGATCCACTGCCGCCTCGACGAGCTGCTCGCCGCACGCGGCATGACCCTCACTCAGCTGAGTGAGGCGGTCGGCGTGAGTATCGTGAACCTGTCGGTGCTCAAGAACGACCGGGCGCGGGCGATCCGATATTCGACGCTGCGTGCGGTGTGCGACGCGCTGGAGTGCGAGGTCGGCGAGCTGCTGGTGCTGGCCCCTCGGGGCTGAGTCCGGGGTTTCACGTCAGGAATGCAGGACGTTTCCAACTCTGAAGGAAGATCTCACCGGATCCATCCTTCAAAGTTGCAAAGGTCCTTTGCGCTGAATCGCGTCAGGCCACGGGCGGAGCCGGCGGCGCGGCGGGAGCAGGCGTTGCGGCGGGCTGAGCCGGGGCGGCCGGCTGCGTGGACACGGCGCCGCTGACCGGCTCGATCACCACGGCGGTGCCGTACGCGCACATCTCGCTGAAGCTGCCGAGGGAGCCGGAGTCGAAGCGCATCGCGATCACGGCGTTGGCGCCGCGCTGCACGGCTTCGCCCCACATCCGGTTCATCACCTCGTAACGGCTCTCGTACATGAGCTGCGTGAACTCGGGGATCTCGCCGCCGCCGAGGGCGCGGAAGCCGGCGGTGAAGCCTTGCCCGAAGTTCGTGGAGCGCACGGTGAGGCCCATGACCTCTCCGAGCACCTGGGTCACGCGATAGCCGGGAACGTCGTTCGTCGTCACCATGAACATGCGCTCATCGTCGCACGGCGACCGGATCCGGCGCACCTGTCTTCCTGCCTCCCGTCTCCACCTCTCCCAGAGCGCGCACAGGCGCTCCCGGAGTCTGCACAGGTGCCCGACGGAGGATCGAAGTCCCGCCAGACCACAGCCCCGCACGACAACTGCCCCCGACAGGAACGGATCCGGACGATGACGATGAGCCCGCAGCACGCCGCCCGGCGCCGCACGTATCGACGACGCCGGTGGGTCGTGGGGATCATCGCTGTGATCGTGCTCGCTTTGATCGCGGCGGCCGCGTTCGTCGCCATCACCTACGCCGACGCGTACAACGGGATCCACCGTTCGTCGATCGCCGGCATGACCGGGCCGAAGCAGAACACCGGCGAGACGAACATCCTGATCATGGGACTGGACAGCCGGGTGGATGAGAACGGCAAGCCGTTCCCGCAGGCCATCTACGACCAGATCCACGCGGAGGATGCGTCGGTCGGCGGGTACAACACGAACGTGCTGATGCTGATCCACATCCCCGCAAACGGCGGGAAGGCGGTGGGGATCTCGATCCCCCGCGACGACTACGTGGACTTCCCCGACTCCCCCGGCGGCGTGGACAAGGGCAAGATCAAGGAGGCGTACGGCGATGCCATGGAGGCCTCGATGACCGCGCTCACAGGCAAGGGCGTCTCAGAGGCCGACGCGTATCAGCAGGCGCGCACGGCAGCGCGTCAGAGCACGATCAAGACGGTGTCGGCGTTTCTCGGTGATGTGCGGATCGATCACTTCGTCGAGGTGACGATGGCCGCGTTCTACGAGGTGGCGCAGGCCGTGCAGCCGATCACGGTGTGCCTGAACCACGCGACCGCGGACACGTTCTCGGGCGCCGACTTCCCCGCCGGAGTGCAGGAGCTGAACGCCGCGCAGTCGATGGCATTCGTGCGACAGCGCCGTGACACGACCTCGAGCGACTTCGACATGACGGATCTGGATCGCACCCGGCGTCAGCAGGCGTTCATGGTGTCGTTGGCGGTGAAGCTCAAGCAGGCGTCGACGTTCACCGACTTCGGCAAGCTGCAGAAGCTCATCGACGTGGCGAAGAAGGACATCGCGCTCGACGACCAGATGGATCTGCTGTCGTTCGCGCAGCAGGCGCAGAGCCTGGCCGGCGGCAACATCTCGTTCGTGACGCTGCCGATCGATCATTTCGACACGGTCGACGGACAGAGCGTGAACATCGTCGACGTGGACGCGATCCGCGCGCAGGTGCACGACCTGCTGAACCCGCCGACCGCTGGGCCATCCGCGTCACCGACACCGTCGTCGTCTGCGGGATCGACGTCCGGATCCGGTTCCGGTTCGTCGGGCTCGTCCGCCCCGGCGACGCCGAACCCGGTCTACACGGACTCGTCGTCTCCGCTGCAGTCCGGGAACGTGCCCTGCGTGAACTGAGCCGGTCCGGTCCTGCCGGGACCCACCCCTGGCCCCACACGCTCGCGCACTCCGGCCCGCCCGACGGAGGACCTTTCGCGGGTTCGGTCAGGCGGCGGGGCGGAACCGTTTCGGAGGTGGATCCACGTCGCCCCACAGGTAGCGGAGCGGCAACCGCCGAGCGAGGATCGTCGCCGATCCATCGGTCCTGCGCAGGACGAAGTCCCCCGTCCCCTCACGGCTGATCCGCGAGCCTTCGTGGTGCAGTTCCCCATGGTGGAACCGGCACAGCAGGATCCCTCGGTCGATGTCGGTGCGGCCGTGGTCGCGATGCCATTCGTCGATGTGGTGCGCCTCGCAGTACGACGCAGGACGGTCACACCCGGGCCATCGACAGCCGCCGTCGCGCACCGCGAGCCCGATCCGCTGCTTCGGCGTGAACAGCCGTTGCTCCCGGCCGACGTCGAGCGGATTGCCGCACGAATCGACGGTTACGGTCACCGCGCCGGCCTCGCACAGCCGCCGCTCCGCGACAGCGGCGGAAACGACGGTGAGCCCGTCCTCGGTGACGGCGATGCGGCCGAACACACCGGTGGCGTCGATGGTCTGGACGATCCGCAGCCCGGCCTGGCGAGCGCCGAACACCGCGGGCGCGTCGGCGAGAACGCCGGCGCGCACGACATCGAGGAGCAGGTCGTACGCGAGTTGATCGTTGGTGCGCGGGTCGGCCGTCAGATCTGCCGCCGCTTCTTGCTCGTCCGCGTCGACGAAACGGGGCCCGCCTCGGCGCGGACGCAGCGCGGCGGCGAAGATCGTGTCGAAGAACGCACCGCCTTCATCGTCGAACACCATGCTGCCGCGCCTCATGCCCTCCGGATCTAGCCAGGTACGGAACGCCCGCCGCTCGTACCGCGCCCGTGCTCGCCCCTCGGCCCCGACCGGATCCAGTAGGTCCCGTACGCATCGCGCGTGTGCGAGCAGCTCCTCCACCGTGCGCCGCGCCGCCTCGTTCACCAACTGCCCGGCAGCGCTCGACCACGCCTCCTCAGCCCCGATGGGAGGCTCACCCAGCCCGCGACGGATTGCGTCGAACTGCGCCGACGTCAACCGGCCCGCCCGTAGCGCCGCCCGCAACGGCTCGAACCAGGGCAGCACGGGATCCGGCTCGGGCTGGGGCGCTGCGCTCTCCCCGGCGTCCTCCGGCCCCAAGTCCGCCGAGTCCTCGGGCCCCGGATCGCCAGCCGAGGGCTCCGGTTCCTCCGCCGAGTCCGGCTCCGGATCCGTCCCTTCATCGAGGAGCGCCTCCCCCACCCGCACCTGCCGGGACGCCTCCGCCTTACTCATCCCGCCGAGCTGCTGCATCAGCGACGCCGCCGACCGATGCCCCAGCCGCTGCGCCAGACCCTCATGCCCCGCCCGCCACGACGACCGGGCATGGAGCACGCCCGCCTCGATTGCCTGCAGCTGCTCGATCAGCACTCCCAGCTCCGCTGTCTCCCCGAACGCGGTCACCAGTTCCGCATCGCCCAGCCCGATGATCACGGACTGGGCATCTTCGATGCTCGCGCCCGCGCCGAACCGGCCCCGGAGGGTCGGGATCAGCGCCGCGATCGCATCAAAGGAAGCCATATCCAATGATCTCAGCGACCACCGACATTCGAAGATTTATCCACCGTCCGGATCCTGGGATCTGCCCATCAATCACGACTCCGAATCCTCTGGCGCGCAGGCCCGGGGCCGCAGTATTTTGGTCCTCGTGAGCCGCGCAGCCAAGGTCGCCACCGGCGTCGTGGCCGCCGCCATCGTCGCAGGCCTGGTCGTGCTCGCCTATCCCGCGTTCGCAGCGCTCGGGGGCATCGGCTACCCGGCCGCGAGTGCGGTGACCGCCACTCATCGGACCCTCGCGCCCGATCCTTCGCCGTCGCCCTCGCAGAGCACGGACTCCGGATCCGGAGACTGCCTGGCGGAGGCATCCATCAGCCTCAGCGGTCAAGACAAAGCCGACATGGTTCCGACGCTCGTGAAGGCGGACGCACTGACGGACCGCGGCACAAGACCAGGTGCGCGCGGCGAGGTGATCAGCAACGCGCAGGGCATCTACTCCTACATCGTCGCTCCGAACGACAACCTGATCTCGATCGAGCAGCGGCTGTGCATCGAGTACGGGTCCGTCAGAGTCTTCGATCATGTCCTCGGCGTCGCGATTCAACCCGGTGCGCAGCTGATCCTCCGCCCGGATCCGACGATTCCCTGGATCGACCCCTACACGCCGTTCGATGCGATCCCGAATGTGACCAACACCGTCGACTACAACAGCACGATCTACGAAATGGGCGCCGCCGTGCGCACGCACGATCTGGACACCGCTCGGGCGCTCTGGGCCCGGTCGCTCTCCGGGCACGTCTCCCCCGCCGCCCAGGCCGCTGCGACTGCGGCGCTCGACGCAAGCGACTGGGCGACGCTGGATCAGCTGTTCCCGTAGTTCGCGGACCGGCCATTGAACCGCGAGACGAGAGGCCTACGCTACTTCGTCTGATTCGGGTGTCTGGTGTGCACCTGCTCGAGATAGACGCTTCGCTCCTCGACGAAGTACCAGATCCGGGCGCCTCCGGTGAGTTCATACTGCCAGCGCTCGTGACTTGCTCCGGCATGGACGATCACGCCGAGTTCGCCACGCAACGGATGCATGGTCGGCGTCCGGTCCAGAGGATGGCGTGAGAGAGCATCCCATGCATCCGCCAACGCGTTTCGCTGCGTTGCGCGCACATCCTGCCAGCCGCGCTCGGCCTCCCGCGTTGCGAACACGATCTCGAATTCGGTGCTCTTGGTTGGGCGCTCGGCGCGGGATTTCTTGGCCATGCGTCAGGGGCGCCCGACTGCCTGCGGGGTGTCGTACCAGCTGAGGGACTCACCGCCGAGTCCGGCAGCAAGGGCCGTTGCGGTGGATCGCCAGGATGCGGCTTCGGCCGCGACAAGGTGCGCCTGGCCGGTGGCGAACGACGCACGTGCGGCTCGAATGAGATCGCGCGCGCACGCCTCACGATCGCCAGGAGACAGCGCAAGCATCCAATCGAAACGATCCGCAAGACGCTCGGCGAGGGATCCCTCCTCACCAAGGGTCGCTGTGATCAGCTGCGCCGCGAACTGCAGCAGGGAATCGCGTGCGTCCGCCTCGGCCCGAGTCATCAACACGAGCGCTTCGCCGTCCCGGCGGGTGACTTCGATCGGGGCGTTCTCAGCCGCTTCGAACAACGGCGCGGGCTGGCGAGAGAGCTCGGATGACTGGAACGAGCGACGTGGAATGGTCGCCGTCATGAGATCCATGATACTTCAGAAGATGTTCTGAAGTCGAGCGATGCCGCAAGGCACCCACGTCAGCACTATCCCTGCCAGTCGCCATGATCATGGAAGCCAGCGAAGTCCGGGAACAGGCGTTTCGCCGTTCTGCTATACGTGTTCTTGAGGTACGTACGCAACTGCTTTTTCGCCCGGGAGGGAATCAGGATCGCGATGAACGGAAGCTTGCGTGGGTTGCCCCGAGCCCTCGCATTGGCGAAGAGGTCGTGTGTAACTGCCGGATCCCCCCGCGGTACTTCCATCTTCAGACTCACCATCGGCCCACTGGGCGGCTCCGGGTGGACACTCGCCAGAAAGTAGCCTTCCTGGGCAAGGAGACGCACGTTGGGGACGCTCGAACTCACCACAAACGACGTGTCGAGCGCCAATCCCGTCACCAACCGATGCCCGAGCCCGCCGTTCAGTGCACCCCGGGTCGCGGGTGGCGCCCCGACGGTCTTGAACACCGTTTGAGGCCTGCCCTCACCCTGCGACTCCTCTCGATACCAGGACATGTTGATTCCGACCAAGAGCCCAGACCGCGCTGCATGGGTAGAACGGGAATCTCTAGTGGCGAACCAGAGCGCAGTCATGGGGTTACTTGTAACGTCGATCAGTCGCGTCGGCACCCCGAAATGCTGGAGATCGGCAAGCAGTTGCAGATCATCCACCATCTGACCTCCCTCGACCCCGAGCCCCCAGCGGCGCGCTTCCCGAAGAATCGTCTGTTCACGAGCGCGAAGCGCGTCCTCAGTGATTGTCACCTCCTCGCGCTCCAGAAGCCGATGCAACGAGGACGTCATCAAGTGGTCGGCGCTGGAAAGCCCACGCCACGCGAATCGATGGCTCGTACTGTGCGCGCTGAGCCGACCGATCGCCTCCATCACGTCGGTTGCCGAATATGGCGCCTCATAGAGCCACCCACTGTCACGCCAACTTCGAGCTATCGCCATGTTCTACCCTTCGACAGCCACCACCGTGTCATAGAGCCCGTAGTGGCGAAGCCCCTCGTGGGACTCGATACCGGTGTACGACAGCGACGCATCCTCGTAACGACGGAACGCGAAGACCGCCTGGTTCATGTGGCCAGCGTTGAAGACCCCAAGGCTGACGAGCAGATTGAAGTCATCAACAGTGAGTCCAGTCACAGCTTGGAAAAGATCCGGCTCGATCTTCGTGATGACGTCGTAGAGCGTGTTCTCGCGGAAGTCGGTGAGATACATGAACGCAGGTATCCGCGTGGCGAACTTGATCAGCTTCTCCTGGATCTGCTTCCGCTTGGACTTGTACTCCCTCTCTTCGGCAGTGAGTTCCTTCTTCTCCGAAGGAGTGATGTCGTCACCCTTCTCCTTCTTGGTCTTGGAAACCGCCTCGCTCTTGTTGACCACCGTCTCGAACACCGAGGCACCGAGGGCTCGGAACCCCTCGATGTTCATCACGGCCTTCATCGCCGCCTCGGAATCCATGATCTTCTTCAATGTGAGATTGTCGACGTTCACGAGGACAGCCGACTCCCACTTGCGCGCCAGAAGAGTCGCGGAGGTTCCCGACATCGCGATGTCGAGGATGCCGGCCGCATCGACCTGAGTCATGTGAGAACCGTCATATGCGAGCACCGGCAAGAACGAGACGAGCTCCTCGACCGCACGCTCGGGGTTCGGGTTCTCCGGCGCCAGCCCGCGTCCGTACTCGCAGATCTGGCGCAGCGCCCTGGTCGGCGCGAAGTCGAAGACGAAGCAGACGGGTTTGAGGATCTCCTCGCGGGATGGGTCGTCCCCGTCGGGGTTGCGGATGGTCCAGGGCGACTGAACCCGGAACGCGGCCTGGAAGTACGTCTCCGGCGCCTGGAGGTTGCGGAGCATGAGGATCGATGACCACTGGGGTACGGTGACGCCCGTAGTGAGTTTGCCGACGGTGAGCGTGATCGTCTTCGTGTCATGGCCGTTGCCTATCGCTTCACGCACCGGTGGCAGCGCAGCGAGCCCGACGCCGACGCCCGGTGCAGACACGTTGATGACCGTGTAGTCATGCCAGAACACGTTCTGCGGTTCGGCGAGGAGATTCGCCATAGCGGCACACGAAGCGGTCCGCGGGAGCATCCACAGGGAATGCTGCAGATACGGAAGCAACCGCGTGTCGGAGTACGGGAAGGGCGGACGCTGCCCGACCTTCAGCGCATCAACCTGCGTAGGCGCATAGTTCCCACGGATGATGTCGAGCCACTTCTGCACGTCGTCCTTGTGTAGGAACTCCGCAGTAGCGCCAGCGCCCTTCGCCTCGAAGAAGGCATTCAAGTCGAACTCGTCGAACTCTCCTTGGCTAGCGATCGCGAGCAGCTCGTCGGGCATTTGGTACGTGAGCAGTCGCATCTCTGGCAGCGACGCATAGGGATTCGGAAGGCCCGGGGGCTGTTGGGCGAACTCGGCCTTCGCACGCTGCTCGTCGGTGTAGGTCCAGTTGAAGATCTGCTCCTCGATGAAGCGACCTTCGTTGAGAACCTTGAACGGGGTTCCCGACAAGTAGAGGTAGGCGTTCGCCTTGATCGGGACGAATGCATCCTCGTCGAGCCCCTGTTCCTCGCGCTCCTCGACAAAGGTGTGCTCAGCGGCGGAGAACTCGAGCGCCTCTTCCTTCTTGGCGTCTTCCTCGCCCTCGAACAGCTCCTTGGCGGCATCGCGCCAAGCGCCGAAGTGGTACTCGTCAAACACGACCAGATCCCAGCTCAGCTCTGTCAGCCATTTGTGCTTGGCTTTGAAGTTGCCTGCGGCATCACGCCCCATCAAGTCCTGGAAGGACCCGAAGAAGACGAGCGGGTGGTCAGGGTCCACGGATGCCGGGTCGCCGCCGGTCGCCTTCGAGATGTACTGCCAGCCGTCGAAATCGATGTGGTTCTTGAGATCCGTGTCCCACGCGTCCTCAACAGCCGGCTTGAACGTGACGACGAGGATGCGCTTCGCTTTGAGTTTCTTGGCGAGCTGGTAGGTCGTGAACGTCTTGCCGAACCGCATCTTCGCGTTCCAGAGGAATTCAGGAACCGCGTCGGAGTCCTCGGCCCACCTGGACTGGTAGTAGCCGTAGGTCTTGTCGACCGCCGCCTGCTGCTCGGCCCGCATCGGGAACGCGGCGTGGTGCGTGCCGCTGAACGATTGCCCTGCCCGAAGCTCGGCGACCGCCGTGAGGACATCGTCGACGGAGCATTCCATCCACTCGAGCGTCGGGTTCGAAAACCCCTTCTGCTTGAGCCGTGCACGTACGTCGTGGTCGCTGAACGTCGATCCGTCCTGACGATCCGCCGGCTCGTCGAGCACGATCTCGTAGTTCTGGATCGCCGCGGTCTTGACCTGCTGAGCCACACGAGTCTTCACGTCTTGCGTCGTCTGGCCGACTTTGAGGAGACGAACGTGTGCATCGTCGGCAATCGAGTAGGCGTAGATGCGGAGGCGGGACTCGGGCTTCGGCGGGAGGAGCTCCGACTCGGGCTTAATCATCGGTGTACCGATCGATATCGACTCCCATCGGCCTCACCTGAGACTCAATGAATGCGATCTCATCAGCGGTCAGCTCGTACCTCGCGTAAAGTTCCTCGTCGGTCCAGATGCGATCCCAAACTTGAACTGGGACCCACCGGTAAGTCTCTCGGCTGGCGTCTTGGGTGATCTTGCGGAGAGAGACAAGAAACCGGAAGAGTCTCGTCGCGTAATAGGACGCGATGCTTCGCGCTGCGCCTTCCGACGCCGCCTCCACAAAAAGGAATGAGTCCGTGCAGACGGATGACGGGCCGGCGATGATTGGCTGTGTCAAGACTGAGTCTGGCGTCGCGCTGCCGTCTGTGCCCGCCTTGGGGAGGAACGCCTTCCACGATCGCAGAGCGGCGCGATTCTTCGTCGGCGCGGTGGAGTCGACGAATCCAACGGCTCGCTTCCTCTGACGGATGTAGTGAAGGGTTAGGTCTCCGCGACCTTCAATCTCCTTGACCTGGTAGAAATTCGTCCCCAACCCGAACGGGTTCCTCGCCGAAACCAAATTTGAGAATGACTGTGCGTTGACCGCGAGGACCCGTCGCAGGATTGCGGCCGCGCGCGGATCCCGAACAAACACGTCGAATTCGTCGAGCGTGCGATCAGCCGTGACGGTCTCGCCACCCTTGACGGTGGTCACCCGACAGGTGCCGCGATAGGAGCGATCCCACAGGAAGTACGAAACTCCGCCGCGAATGGTGACGCCCGCGAACACTTCTGATGGATCCGCATAGTCCACCAACGAACGGATACGACGGTCGCTCAGCATCGCCGCACGGTACTCATCCAGTCCCTTGCCGCCGGCAACCCATCTTGTCGGAGTCACCATCATCAGATACGCGGGGTCCAGTGACTGGCCCGCGAGTACGAACTTCTGATAAATGGGGGATGCACTATTTCCCTCACCACTGTTGTCTTCCCGCATCTGGTAGGGCGGGTTTCCGATGATGACGTCGAACTGCATGTCGGCTCCGAACAGCTCGGCGACGCGAGCTTTGATGTCGTATGTGTGGATGAGCGCATAGGCATGAGACTCGAGCTCGGGGTCGCGGCCATACTCCGCCTCTGAAGCCCCGCAGAACTCGCATCGGCCCGTACCCGCCAGCTCGATGAGCTGCTCGTCACTCGTCAGCGGGTGGGCACGGCGCTCCTTCTTGCGCCCGACCCAGGTGTGCTCGGTCCTTTCGAACCAGATGTTGCCCCAGTCGCGGTCGAAGCTCGTTGCGATCGAGTGCTGACCAGTCGCATCCTTCGAGCAATAAACGCTGCGTCTAGCGAGCAGGGAGGTGAGCCTCGTGATCCCGATACCAAAGACCTGCTTGGTGAGGATGTGGTCTACACGGTCCTCGAGATCGGGCATCTGCGACGCGAGGCCATCCGTCAGCCTGCGCGTGATCTCACGCAGGAAGACGCCCGACTTGGTGAACGGGTCAAGGAAGGTGACGTTTGGATCCGCCCAGATCGACGCGCCATCGTTCGACTCAGCCCACGCGCGCTCCAGCGTGTCGAGCATCTGGTTCGCAAACTCGGGCGGAGTGAAGACCTCGTCGTTTGACAGGTTCGCGATGCAAGTGAGGACGTCGGGGTTATGGCCGCGGAGGGCGAAGGCTGCCTGCCCGGTCATGCGGCGAGATCCTTCACTGTCATCGCCGGGTAGGTCCGCACAGGCGTGAAGATCTCGTGCTCTTCGAAATGTGTGAACAGCCCCTCCGACGCGGAAGCCCGTTGCGTGAGGTTGTCGAAGAGAAAGTCGCGACGCTGGAACTTCCCCTTGCCGAGATACCCCCACTCCGGGAATACGATCGGCTCGCCGGTTGCTGCGGTCATCGCGAGAGCGTCACCCTGGATGATGTTGGCTTCGAGAACGACAGATGCAGCGCGAGTCCACTCGTCACCTTGGCCGAGCTTCAGATACCGGGCGAAAGTACCCTGCAAATTGTCTCGGCACTCTGCAGCGTTGTCGGCCAGCAGTTCGATGCCGTAGATGCACATCAGCGCGAAGAGCGCATAGTGCCTCTTCTCGAAGTCGCTTCGGCCGTGACGCGTGTGAACGGCCGCAAGCTTGCTCTCGAGCACGGGCACCAAGAAGTTTCCCGATCCACACGCCGGCTCGAGGAACCGCGAGTCAATGCGCTCAGTCTCTGCCGCGACGAGGCTGAGCATGTCATCGACCAGCCATCGAGGCGTGAACACCTCGCCGTGATCCGCAACGCGTTGCCGTGACTTGACCAGCTGCTCCTCACCCATCGCCGCTCCCGGATTCGTTGAATCCCAGGTCGGTACTAGTACCCGGGTGCGTTAACCCTGGCACAAGTCACGGACAATCCCGACGCTTGAGAGGTGCCCCGAGTCCCGTCCGCTGCTGCCGCCCATATCGGGGCTCGCATTCGCACCGCGCGGGAGTCGTCGACGATGACGCAGGACCAGCTCGCGGCGTACAGCGACATCGATTCGTCGAACCTGCGGGCATACGAGGCCGGGCGGGCGCTGCCGAACGTGCAGACGCTGGTGCGCATCGCCGAGACGCTGAAGACTCCGACGGGCTACTTCCTCGAGGACGTCACGGCCGAGATGTTCCCGACGCGGGCGACGGACCGCCGGCGACGGCTGAGCTGACGACGACACTTACCTCGGATGCGGGGGTGCGGCGTTTCGTCTCGGTCGCGCTGCGCGCGTCCTCGCTCAACGGCCCCGAAGTCGCCACTGCCTCGGCTGTTGCGCTCGCATCGAGCAGGAATCGAGAAGCGGCCTGCGGCGCCGGATCCGAGACTCGAAGCATGAACATTCAGCGCATCATCATCGAGACCAGCTCCGACGCCGTGCAGGCGGCCGAGGCCTTCTACCGCGACGCCCTGGGACTGCCGGAGCACGTCGCCGTCCGCGCCACCTCCGAGCCGAGCGCCGGGTTCCGCGGCTTCGCTCCGTCGCTCATCTTCGTTCAGCCGGGCGATGTCGACGCAGCCGTCGAGCGGGCGCTGGCCGCCGGCGCCAAGGTCATCAAGCCGGTCGCCAAGAGCCTGTGGGGCTACGGCGGCTCGTTCCTCGCGCCTGACGGCACCGCGTGGCAGATCGCGAGCGCGAACAAGACCGCCACCGCGCCCGCCACCGGCGAGGTCGAGCGGCTCGTGCTGCTGCTCGGCGTCGACAGCGTCAAGGCCAGCAAGCGCTTCTACCAGGAGCAGGGCCTGACCGTCGCGAAGAGCTTCCCCTCCTACGTCGAGTTCGACTCGGGCGCCGTCAAGCTCGCCCTCTACAAGCGCGGCTCCCTCGCGAAGCAGGTCGGCATCGACCCGAGCGGCAGCGGATCCCACCGGCTCGCGGTCGTCGCGGACGGGACCTTCACCGACCCCGACGGCTACGCGTGGATGGCTGCGGAGAGCATCGTCAGCGCGGGGTGATCACCGGGAGGAGCCTCCGGGGATCCGGCCCCTCGACACGCTCAGAGACCGGATCCCGGTGAGCCCGGGAGGGCGCGGCGTTTCGACAAGCTCAGGGACCGGGGCCGCGAGCCGGCACTTCGACAGGCTCAGCGACCGAACGTGTCATCGTTCGTCACACCCGGGCTTGGAATACCAGCGGACTCATAGCGTTGAAGACATCCGGCGCCACGGCGCCCACCGTCCCGGCGCGAATCGCGCCGATCGCTTCGGCGCACCCCAGCGCACCGACTTGGAGTCCCCATGAGTACAACCACCCCCGCGGCACGGCGCCCCAAGGCGCCGGACACGCGCGGTCCCGTCCGCAAGCTGCTGACCTCGTTCGGCTTCCAGATCATCGCCGCGCTCGTGCTCGGCATCGCGGCGGGCCTCATCGGCCGCCAGCTCGGTGCGACGCACGACACCCACACCGTGCTGTCCGACACGCTCGACAAGATCGGCGGCTCGTACGTCACGCTGCTGCGCGCGGCCGTGGTCCCTCTCATCTTCACCGCGATCGTCGCGAGCATCTCCAACCTGCGCCGGGTGCAGAACGCCGCGCGCCTGGCCGGGCAGACGCTGCTGTGGTTCGCGATCACGGCGTTCATCGCGGTATCGATCGGCATCGTGCTCGGCATCACCATCCAGCCCGGCGCGCACGCCGGCACCGACCTGGCCAAGGGCGCCCCACCCACGGTCGGCACCTGGTGGAACTTCCTCCTCGGCCTGATCCCGCAGAACTTCCTCGGCCTCGCGGTGAACACCACCACCGGCCCGGCGGAGGGCACGTTCGTCTCCGGCGTGAGCTTCAACATCCTGCAGGTCATCGTCGTCGCGGTGGCGGTCGGCATCGCCGCCCTCAAGGCCGGCCGCAAGGCAGAGCCGTTCCTCGCCTTCACGGAGTCGCTGCTCAAGGTCATCCAGCGCGTGCTGTGGTGGATCATCCGCATCGCCCCGATCGGCACCTTCGGCCTCATCGGATCCGCCGTGATCAACTACGGCTGGGACAAGCTGACCTCGCTCGCCTGGTTCACGGGCGCCATCTACATCGGCCTCGGGCTCGTGCTTTTCGTCGTCTACCCGATCCTGGTGAAGACGCACGGCCTCTCGATCAAGCAGTACTTCTCCGGTGTGTGGCCGGCGGTGCAGCTGGCGTTCGTGAGCCGCAGCTCGATCGGCACGCTCCCCCTCACCGAGCGCGTGACCGAGCGCAACCTGGGTGTGCCCCGCGGCTACGCCTCGTTCGCCGTGCCGCTCGGCGCCACCACCAAGATGGACGGCTGCGCCGCGATCTACCCGGCCCTCGCCGCGATCTTCGTCGCCCAGTTCTTCCACATCGACCTGAGCATCACGCAATACCTGCTGATCGCCATCGTCTCCGTGGTCGGATCCGCGGCGACCGCGGGCACCACCGGCGCCATCGTCATGCTGACGCTCACGCTGTCGACTCTGGGCCTGCCGCTCGAGGGCGTCGGCCTGCTGCTCGCGATCGACCCGATCCTCGACATGGGCCGCACGGCGGTCAACGTGGCCGGCCAGGCCCTGGTCCCGACGATCGTCGCCAAGCGCGAGGGCATCCTCGACCTCGACCTCTACAACGCTCCGCGGGGCGGCCTGCCGTTCGCCGAGGACGTCGATGACGAGGCGCCCGAGTCGGTCGAGTCCGCCGCCGACGAGGCCGCGGTCGGATCCGCGCGCTGACCTCATCGCATACGAGGCCCTCGGAACCTTCGGGATCCGGGGGCCTCGTCGCGTACGGCCGGCGCTACTGCTCGCGAGAGACCACCTTCAGCACGCGACCCGTCCTCTGAGAGGCTGGGCCTCAGGCTGGATCTGGCTTCCCACGGCGATGAGCCTCGCGGCGACGCAGCTCCGAGCTCTCCGCGCGCTCCGCCTCGAGCTCGTCGCGAAGCCCCTCGTTCTCGTCCTCCAGCGCGAGCACACGCCCGATCCCCGCGATGTTCATGCCCTCGTCCCGCAGGAGCGCGACCCGCTGCAGCCGCGCGACGTCGTCGTCGCTGTACCGGCGGGTTCCACCTTCGCTGCGCGCCGGGGTCAGCAGGCCCTTCTGCTCCAGCAGGCGCAGACTCGCCGCGTTCATGTCCGCCAGCTGCGCAGCCACGGCGATGCCGTACACCGGCGTCGCCGAATCGCGTCCTGCCATACGTGCACTCCTCGTACTTGCAACTTTCCTGACTTTGATCTATAAAAAATCTACACCACGAGATGCAGATGCTGCATCGACACCACGCCCGAACGGGCCATTGGAAAGGAGTAAGACATGACCCTCAGTTTCGATCCTCTCAGCCAGCTCGATCGCTTCGCCGCAAGCGTGTTCGACTCCCCGCGTGCGCCTCGGCGCATGCCCGTGGACCTCTACCGCGACGGCGACCGTTACGTGCTGCACGCCGACCTGCCCGGCATCGACCCTGGCTCGATCGACGTCGACGTGGACGGCGGCCAGCTCTCCATCCGCGCCGAGCGGAGCATGGGCTCGCAGGACGGCGTCCGCTGGTTCGCCCGCGAGCGCGAGTCCGGATCGTTCCTGCGCCAGTTCGCCCTCGGCGACGGCGTCGACATCGACCGCATCAGCGCGTCCTACGACAGCGGAGTGCTCTCGATCATCATCCCGGTGAGCGAGCGCGCCAAGCCGCGTCGGATCGCGGTGGACTCGCCCGAGCGCCGCGAGCAGATCGACGCCTGAGCCAGGCCGGATCCGAGAGGAGAAGATGATGCTGCCCTCGACACTCGACCGGTTCCTCGCCGGCATGGAGTACCCGGCGTCGAAGGACGACCTGCGGCGCGAGGCCGTGCACGACGGCCTCGGCATCGCGGACCGCGACCTGCTGGATCAGCTGCCGGACCGCAGTTACAGCTCGCGCTGGCACGTCCGCCTGTCGCTGACCCGCTCGGGAACCCCGTTCGAGCGGGTCGCCGCCATGGCCTGACCGGCTGCGAACGAGGGAGGCCCCTGGATCGGTCGATCCCGGGGCCTCCCTCGTTCGCGTCAGGATCCGGCGTCAGCGCTCGACGGGAGCCGTCGCCATCCGGGTGTCCAGCGCGAGCTCCTCCGCGTCCATGGCCGTGATGAGCTCGCGCATGACCTCTTCGTTCAGCGTGCCGGCATCGCGCTCGGAGATGAGCACGTCGCGACGCACCTGCAGCCAGCCCTTCGACAGACCGATGAGTTCGTCGCGGCTCGGACGCGGCATGGCATCCTCGTCGCGCTGGCCCTTCTCGGTGTCCCGCTCCACGCGGGTGAACCGCTGCGCGAAGCGGTCGAACCAGCCCAGCGACGCCGCACCGTGCTTCTGCTCCCACGCCGCGCGCTTCTCATCGAGGAAGACCTTGCCCACCTCCCTCGTGCGGGAGCGCACCTGCGCGAGCTGACGGCGGTCCTCCTCCTCTTCATCGGTGACGTCGGCGACGCCGAGCGCCCCGATCAGCAGCGGCAGGGTCAGCCCCTGCAGCAGCAACGTGCCCACCGTCACCAGGAACGCGACGACCACGATCGCGTGCGCCGCCGCCGTGTCGAGCCCGGCGAGGTCCGCCGCGGCGAGCGCGGTCGCCAGGGTGACCACGCCGCGCATCCCCGCCCACGAGATCACGGCGTTGTCGCGCCAGCTCAGCTGCGACTCCCGGAAGCGCTCGCGCAGCTCGTCCTCGCTCGGGTTGCGACCGGTCCAGCCCCGCCGCCGCTGCTTCTCGGCGACGGCGTCGACCCGTTTCTGGAACTGTCCCGACGCCAGGCTCTTCTCGAACTGGCGCAGCCGCAGCCGCGACCAGAACGCGCCCCACGCCGACGCCGGATACACGAACAGCGGCCGCACCAGTAGCACCACCACGAACACCGCCGCCGCGAGCCAGAGCACGCCTCCGACATGCGTCGCGCCGAGCTCGCCGATCACGGGCGGCAGCTGCAGCCCGATGTACGCGAACACGAAGGATTCCAGCAGGAAGTCGGCCGACAGCCAGATCGGCGCCTCCTGCATGCGCGTCGCGTAGCTCGTGCGGGGCGCGTTGAAGCCGACCACCAGGCCCATCGCGACGACGCCGAGGACACCGGATCCGCCCAGGTGCTCCGTGATCGCGTACACGCCGAACGGCGCGAGCAGTCCGAACGTGCCGATGACCACGGGATCCGAGATGCGCATCCGCAGCTGATGCATGCCGAGACCGGCGACGACGCCGAGCGCGACGCCGACGACGACCGCGACGGCGAACTGCCAGATGCCGTCCCAGACCGTGAGTGTCGCGCCGGCGACGATCGCGGCGAACACCCGGTACAGCGTCAGCGAGGTGGCGTCGTTGATGAGGCTCTCCCCCGACAGCACCGTCATCACCCGCCGCGGCAGACCCAGTTTGCGGCCGATCGCCGCGGCCGAGACCGCGTCGGGCGGCGCCACGATCGCACCGAGCAGCAGGGCGCCCGGCAGAGTCAGCGACGGCATCAGCAGCCACGCCACGAGCCCGACGGCGGCGGTCGTGACGACGACCAGGCCGATACCGAGCCGGCGGATCTGCGGCATGCTGCGGCGGAAGCTCACGAACGACACGTCGAGCGACGCCGAGTACAGCAGCGGCGGCAGCACGAGCGTGAGCAGCACGTGCCCATCGATGCGGAGGTTGGGCACCGCCGGGATGAAGGACACGGCGAGCGCCACCACCGTGACGAGCAGCGGAGCAGGCCAGCCGCGCCAGCGCGCGACCGCCGCGACGATGACGGATCCGACCAGCACATAGAAGATCTCGGCGTCCATGCCGCCAGGGTAGCGGTGCGCCGCTGTCGCGCCTCTGTCGCGTGGCTGTCGGGGCGGAACCGGGTCTTCACCGTGCGGCGGCGAGCAGGCGGATGACCTCCTCGTCGGGCGTCTGCCGGAAGTCGACGTAGTGCATGCCGACCGCCATGAAGCCGGCGGGCGCCTCGAGGCAGACCACCTCGTCGGCATCCGGATCCGGCCCGGCCCGCAGGTCGGCGAGCACCTCCGGCGGAGCGACCGGCACCGCCACCACGACCCTCGCGGCGCCCCTGGCTCGTGCGATCGCGCATGCGGCGCGCACGGTCGCGCCCGTGGCGATGCCGTCATCGACGATGACCGCGGTGCGCCCGGCGAGCGGCTCGGGCGCACGCCCGCTGCGGAACAGCGCCGCCCGGCGCTCCACCTCGGCGCGTTCCCGGCGCTCCGCTGCACGCAGGGTCTGCTCGTCCACTCCGGCTGCGCGCACCACGTCGGCGTTGCGGACCGCGGCGCCTTCCTCGCCGACCGCACCCATCGCGAGCTCGGGCTGCCACGGCACCCCGACCTTGCGCACCACGATCACGTCGAGCGGAGCCCCGAGCGTCCGAGCCACCTCGGCCGCCACCGGAACCCCGCCGCGAGGCAGGCCGAGCACGACCGGATCCCGGGCAGCATCGACCGCCAGCAGCGCGCCGAGCCGCCGGCCGGCCTCGGCGCGATCCGCGAACCCGTGCATGCCTCCGGCCTACGCCGGTGCGGATGCGTGGTCAAGGGGCGCTTGGCCGGGAGGCGGTCAACGGGCGCTCTGCCGGGAGGCGGTCAAGGGCGGCGCGGATCCGCCGTCCGATCGATCCGGATCCGGAATGCGCGGGGACGAGGCCAAGTGCGAAGCAGTCAAGGGCGAGGCCGACCCCGCTCGGCGCCGTGGACGGTGGGCGGCGCAGTGAAGCCGAGGGGGATCCCGCCGACTGCACAACTCAGGCTGGACCGGCTGCCGGCCCCGTCTTTCGGGTTGCCGGGACTCCGGTCGCCGAATGCGGCCTGAATTGTGCGCCGGGCGCGGACAGCGGACGTTCCGAATTCAGGATCAATGGGCGTTTCGGGCCCCGAACTCGCCTGCAATCGGCCGAACGGCAGAATCCATCCTGAGAACGGGACACAACCGAGCCGATCCGATGCCGAACGGAACCGGATCCGGAATGCCCCGGCGCCCGCTCGCGTTGTCCGAAGCGATGTCTTCTCTCGCGCTCTCCGTCCTCGACCTCGTCCCGGTGCGCACCGGGCAGACCAGCGCCCAGGCGGTGTCGGCGTCGCTCGCCCTCGCCGCGCGCGCCGACGACCTCGGCTATCGGCGGTACTGGTTCGCCGAGCACCACAACATGCCGGCCGTCGCCTCCACCGCCCCGCCCGTGCTGATCGCCGCCGCCGCCGCGCGCACGCAGCGCATCCGGGTCGGATCCGGCGGCGTCATGCTGCCGAACCACGCGCCGCTCATCGTCGCGGAGCAGTTCGCCGCGCTCGAGGCGATCGCCCCCGGCCGCATCGACCTCGGTATCGGCCGCGCCCCCGGCAGCGACCCCGTCATCACGCAGCTTCTGCGCGCCTCGGGCACCGCCGGCGACGTCGAGCGCTTCCCCGAGCACGTGCAGGACATCGCGCTCATGCTGCAGCCCGACGGCGCCACGGTGCAGTTCACCTCGGGCGGGGAGTACGCGGTGCGCTCCACGCCGGCGGCCACCGGCGCCCCTGAGGTGTGGTTGCTCGGGTCGAGCGATTACTCCGCCCAGCTGGCCGCCTCGCTCGGCCTGCCGTACGTGTTCGCCAACCACTTCTCCGGTCAGGGGCTGGACCGCGCCCTCTCGCTCTACCGCGAGGGCTTCCGCCCCTCGGAGGCGCACCCCGCACCGCGCACCTTCCTCACCGCGAACGTCGTGGCGGCGCCCACCGCCGAGGAGGCATCGGACCGGGCGATCCCGCAGCTGCGCATGATGGCGCGGCTGCGCCTGAACCGCCCGCTCACCGCGCTCGAGACCGTGGAGCAGGCGCGCGCGGCCCTCGCCGCGAACCCCGATCCGCAGGAGGAGCAGATCCACGCCGCCGCACTCGCGAACTGGTTCGTCGGCGACGGCGCGACCGTGCGCGCAGAACTCGAGGCGTTCGCCGCGAAGCACGGCGTGGACGAGGTCATGGTCTCCCCCGTCGCCGGATCCTTCGCCGCCGAGGACCCCGACCGCACGCCCGGCCGGGCGCAGACCCTGGAGCTGCTCGCGGGCTGAGGCGACGCTCCTTCTTCTCTCTCGTCTGGCTCTGCCGCCCGATCCGGATCCGGATCCGTTCGTCGTGCCGTCCACTCCCGTTCAGGTCGCAGAAACGGCTCCAAAACACGATCCGTTACCGCAGAAAGTGCGACCTGAACCGGGGAAGTGCGACCCGAGCCGGGGCAGTGCGACGTGAACGGGAGAAGTGCGACCCGAACAGAAGAAGTCCAGCCTGGCCCGCTCACTGGTCGCAGATTGCGGTCAGATCCCGCTCTAGACCGCAATCTGCGACCAGTGAGCGGAAAGAGGGTCGCGCGGATCATCCACGCGACGGACGGATCTCACCGGATCCCTACGCCTCGGGCTCGAGTCTGCGCCTCGGGCTCGGGTCTGCGCCTCGGGCTCGGGCTTACGCCTCGGGCTCCCCCGCGATCAGCCCGCGGATCCAGTCCCGGGCCTCGACGAACACGTCGTCCGCGTAGCGCTCGGGGTACTGCACGATGCGGCGGTCGGCGCGGGGGTAGGAGCCGAGGTAGACCACGCGCGGGCTGAACCGGCGGATGCCGAGCAGGGCATCGGCCATGCGCTCGTCCTGGATGTGGCCGTCCGCGTCGAGCACGAAGCGGTACCTGCCCAGCTCGTCGCCGATGGGCCGGGACTGCAGCAGCGACAGGTTGATGCCGCGGGTGGAGAACTGCTCGAGCAGTTCGAGCAGCGCACCGGCGTGGTCCTCGGGCAGCTCGACGATGAGCGAGGTCTTGTCCGCACCGGTCGGCGGGGCCGGCGCCACCGTGCGCGCGACCAGCACGAAGCGCGTGACGGCGTTGTCGTTGTCGCCGATGCTGTCGGCGAGGAGCTCGAGCTCGTGGTGCGCCACGATGCCGGGGGCCGCGATGGCGGCGTCGGCCGGAAGAGAGCCATCCAGGATCCCCAGTGCCGAGGCGACGTTGCTCGCGGCGGGCACGTGCTGGTGCGTGGGGATGTGCTCGCCGAGCCAGCCGTAGCACTGGGCGTAGGCGACGGGATGCGCGGCGATGACCGTGACGTCCTCGATCCGCGTCCCGGGAGCAGCGACCAGCACGAAGTCGACCTTCACCAGGTATTCGCCGACGATCCGCAGGCCGGGCAGCGTCGCCAGGGCGTCCAGGGTCGTGGTGACCCCGCCCTCCACCGAGTTCTCGATCGCGATCATGGCGGCATCGCTGCGTCCCTCGAGCACGTCGGCGAGCGCCTCGCCCACGTTGTGCACTGGTCGCCAGTCGTGTCCGCGCGCTTCGGGCACCTGCTCCAGCGCGGCTTCGGTGAACGTCCCCGCGGGGCCGAGGTAACTGTAGGTACGGCGGGCGGGGGCGGCTTCGGTCACGGCGTTCAGCCTAGTCCGGGGCACCGGACGCCCCCGCCTTCGTGACCTGAGGTTCCATATCGAAACGATGATGCGTTCCGCGGCTCCGCGGGGCAGACTGTCTGCATGACGAGCCGTGCCGGCCTCCCCGCGGAGGAAAGCGACCTGATCGACGTCGACGAGCTGATCGCCGCCTACTACGACCGGATCCCGGATCCGAAGATCTCCACCGAAAGAGTGGTGTTCGGCACGAGCGGGCATCGCGGCTCGTCGCTGAGCGGCAGCTTCAACGAGCAGCACATCCTCGCCACGACCCAGGCGATCGTCGACTACCGCACCGCGCAGGGCATCACGGGCCCGCTGTTCCTCGGCCGCGACACGCACGCTCTCAGCCGCCCGGCCGAACGCAGCGCGATCGAGGTGCTCGTCGCGAACGGCGTCGACGTGCTCGTCGACTCCCGCGACGCCTGGGTGCCCACGCCGGCGCTCAGTCACGCGATCCTCACCTACAACCGCGACCGCGCGGACGACGAGCCCGGCCGCGCCGACGGCATCGTGGTCACCCCGTCGCACAACCCGCCCCGCGACGGCGGCTTCAAGTACAACCCCCCGCACGGCGGCCCCGCGGACACCGACGCGACCGGCTGGATCGCGAACCGCGCGAACGAGCTCATCGAGGCCGGCCTGGAGGGCGTGCAGCGCACCCGCTTCGCCGACATCGACGCCGACGGCCTCGGCACCTACGACTTCCGCGAGGCGTACGTGCGCGACCTGCCCTCGATCATCGACGTCGAGGCGATCAAGAAGGCGGGCATCCGGATCGGCGCGGATCCGCTCGGCGGCGCCTCGGTCGAGTACTGGGCCCTCATCGGCGAGATGCACGGCCTCGACCTCACGGTCGTGAATCCCGAGGTCGACCCGACCTGGCGCTTCATGACGCTGGACTGGGATGAGAAGATCCGAATGGATCCGTCCTCCCCGTCCGCGATGGCGTCGCTGGTCGCGAAGAAGGGCGACTACGACGTGCTCACGGGCAACGACGCCGACGCCGACCGGCACGGCATCGTCACCCCTGACGCGGGCCTGATGAACCCGAACCACTACCTCGCCGTCGCGATCGACTACCTGTTCTCGCACCGCGCGGGCTGGGGCCGCGACGCCGCGATCGGCAAGACGCTGGTGTCGTCGATGATCATCGACCGGGTCGCCGAGTCGCTGGGCCGGCGCCTGCTCGAGGTGCCCGTCGGGTTCAAGTGGTTCGTGCCCGGACTGCTCGACGGCTCGGTCGCGTTCGGCGGCGAGGAGTCGGCCGGGGCGTCGTTCCTGCGTAAGGACGGATCCGTGTGGTCGACGGACAAGGACGGCATCCTGCTCTGCCTGCTGGCCGCGGAGATCATCGCCGTCACCGGCAAGACCCCGTCCGAGCGCTATCGCGAGCTCGAGGAGGCGTTCGGCGCCTCCGCCTATCAGCGCGTGGACGCTCCGGCGACCCCGGAGCAGAAGGCCACGCTCGGCAAGCTGTCGCCGGATTCCGTCACGGCCACCGAGCTCGCCGGCGAGCCGATCACGGCCAAGCTCTCGCACGCGCCCGGCAACGGCGCGGCCATCGGCGGCCTCAAGGTGCAGACCGAGCACGCCTGGTTCGCTGCGCGCCCCTCCGGCACGGAGGACGTCTACAAGCTCTACGCCGAGTCGCTGCTGGGCCCCGACCACCTCGCCCGCGTGCAGGAGGAGGCTCGGGCGGTGGTCAGCGCCGCGCTCGGCGGCTGATCGCCTTCGGCCTTTCCCCGGTTCGCTGGTCGCGTATTGCCGTCATCTGAGCCGCGATAGCGCAATCTGCGACCAGCGAGCGTCCTGATTCACCGGATCCGCGTGGTCGTCGCGGAGGCTGCCGCGCGCTCAGCGGATCCAGGCGACGGCGGAGGTGACGATCTCGTCGACGGTGCCGGTGACATCGAGCGCGGTTCCGTCCTCGTCCGGTTCCAGCGGCTCGAGCAGGGCGAGCTGCGAGGGCAGCAGCGACGGCGGCATGTAGTGCCCCGCCCTCCCCGCGGCGCGTGCCCGCAGCAGCTCGGGCGTGCCGTGCAGGTGCACGAACCGAGCCTCCGGCACGACCTCACGCAGCCTGTTGCGGTAGACACGGCGCAGCGCCGAGCACGCCATGACCCGCCCGCCCTCGCCACGCCCCGCGGCGAGGGCGGCGCCGACGGCGTCCAGCCACGGCCAGCGGTCCTCGTCGGTCAGCGGCGTTCCCGCGGCCATCTTCGCCACGTTGGCCGGCGAGTGCAGGTCATCGGCGTCCCAGCCGCCCACACCGAGGCGCGCGGCGAGCGCGCGGGTGACGCTGGTCTTGCCCGCTGCCGACACCCCCATGACGACGATGAGCGGCGCGGATCCGGTGCCCGCATCGACCGGGGCCGTCGCCTCACCAGTCATGGACGGTGCCGTCCGCGAGCCGGTTGTAGGGCAAGTACGCCTGCTCGTACGGATACCGGCCGGCCTCGTCCACGTCCAGCTCGACACCCAGGCCGGGGGCGTCGCCGGGGTGCAGCAGGCCGCCGTTCCATCTGAAGGACTGCTGGAACACCCGGTCGGTCCGTTCGCCGTGCTGCATGTACTCCTGGATCCCGAAGTTGTGGATCGCCAGCCCCAGGTGCATCTGCGCGGCCATGCCCACCGGGGAGATGTCCGTCGGCCCGTGGAAGCCCGACTTGATCTGGTGCATCGCGGCGTAGTCGATCGTCTTGCGCAGCGGGGTGATGCCGCCCATGTGCGTGACGGCTCCGCGCACGTAGTCGATGAGCTGATCGCGGATCAGGTCCTTGAAATCCCACACGGTGTTGAAGACCTCGCCGATCGCGAGCGGCGTCGTGGTGTGCTGACGCACCAGGCGCAGCGCCTCCTGGTTCTCGGCGGGCGTGCAGTCCTCGAGCCAGAACAGGTCGTAGGGCTCCAGCGACTTTCCGAGCCGGGCGGCCTGGATCGGCGTCATCCTGTGATGACCGTCGTGCAGCAGCGGGATCTCGGGGCCGAACTCGTTGCGCACGGCATCGAAGACGCCGGGCAGGTGGCGCAGGTAGGCCCGGGTGTCCCAGTCCTCCTGCACGGGCGTCGCCCCGCGCCGGGCGGGCTCGTGGTCGTAGCGCGCCTCGCCGCCGCCGGCGTCGGCCGCTTGCGAGGCGATTCCGTAGATCGCCTTCAGTCCCGGCACGCCGGTCTGGATCCGGATGGCCCGGTAGCCCTGTTCGAGGTGCGCGCGCACGGAGTCGAACAGCTCGGGCAGTTCCTTGCCCGAGGCATGGCCGTAGGCCAGCAGGCCCTCCCGGCTGGCTCCGCCGAGCAGCTGGTACAGGGGCATCCCCGCGGCCTTGGCCTTGATGTCCCAGAGCGCCATGTCCACCGCGGCGATGGCGGCCATCGTGACGGGCCCGCGGCGCCAGTACGCCGAGCGGTACAGGAACTGCCAGGTGTCCTCGATGCGCGAGGCGTCCGCCCCGATCAGCAGCGGCACCACGTGCTCACGCAGGTAGGCGACCACCGCCAGTTCACGGCCGTTGAGGGTCGCATCCCCCAGGCCCGTCGCGCCATCGGACGTCGTGAGCTTCAGCGTGACGAAGTTGCGGTCGGGGCTGGTGACGATCACCTCGGCCTTGTCGATCCTCATCGAGGTGTCCTTTCGGTGTGCGCGGCTGCGGTGCCGGGGGCGTCTCCGGGGAGATCCGCGCTCATTGAAGCACGTCGAGTGGCAATCTGGCAAACGCTTGCCATGCATTGCGACGACCGTAGAGGAGATAGGCGGAAGCCGTTCCGCATCCGAGTGATCTCCGGCGCGAGGGCAGCGCGCCCCTCAGACCGCCCTGGCGGGTCCGGTCGAGCCGCGGATCACGAGCTCGGTCTCCAGCGTCGCCGCCTCCACGGCGGCCGCATCGTCGGCCTCGACCGCGCCCGCGAGTTCCAGCGCCTTGCGGACGGCGTATCGTCCCGCCGCCGCGAGCGGTGAGCGCACGGTCGTCAGCGCCGGAGACGTGAAGTCGGATCCGAAGATGTCATCGAAGCCCAGGATGCTGAAGACGCCGGGGACGAGGACGCCGTGCTCACCGGCGGCCCGGAGCAGGCCGATGGCCATGATGTCGTTGTACGCGATGATCGCGGTCGCGCGGGAGGCGATGACCCGGGCGAGCGCGCCGCGGCCGCCGTCGATCGTCGGCTCGACCGGACCGATCGACGCGATCGTCATCCCACGCGCCTCGGCGCCGGTGCGCAGGGCATCCCAGCGCCGCCGGCTCATCCACGACTCGGCCGGCCCTGCGAGGAAGACGAGGGACGTGTGGCCGAGCATCTCCAAGTGCGCCAGCGCCTGGTCGATCCCCGGCTCCAGGTTCGGCGTCACCGTCGACACGCCCTGGATCTCGCGGTTCAGCACGACGACCGGCTTGACCTCGGCAAGCTCTCGGATCTGCTCGTCCGGGAGGCGAGTGGTGCCCAGCACGAGCGCATCCACCGCCGGCAGGATGCGTTCGGCCGATCGCGCCTCGCGCTCCCCCGATTCCTGCGACTCCGCGAACACGAGGGTGTAGCCGAACTCGCCGGCCGCCTGCTCTGCACCGCGGACGATGCCGAAGATCACCGGGTTGGTGATGTCGGCGATGAGCAGGCCGAGCGTCTTCGTGCGCCCCGTGGGCAGGGCGCGCGCCATCGGATTGGTGCGGTACTTGAGCTGCGCGGCCGCCTCGCGGATCCGCGCCTCGGTGCCGGCGTTGACGCGCCCCGGCTGCGTGAGCGCACGCGACACCGTCGACGGGTTCACACCCGCCAGCTTCGCCACGTCATAGATCGTGGCGGCCGCGCGTGCTCTGGCCCGCGTCGGCCGCGGCTCCGTTGCGTCCGCTGCCACGGTCACACTCCTTCACGACTTCGCACCACCGTACCGCGCGCCGACGACGACGCGCTCATCGCGGGACTGATCCCTCCCGGCCGCCGCCGTCCGCGTTCCCCGCGCACGGCCGCCGCGCCGCGCATCCGATTCGATCGAGTTTGGCAATCGGTTGACAAGCCGGAGCGACGCTGGACAGAATACCGGTCAGGCAGCACCGTCCTCGCGGGCCGGAGCGCCCATGATCCAGGCACGAGCGGGGCGAGCCGGCCGTGTGACCACGACCGCCCCCGCGATCCAGAAAGCGCCCATGCACCTCGAAGCCGACCCCGACCGCCTGCTCCCCGTCGATCCGCGCACGCGCGGCATCGCCCGGGAGCTGTACGAGCGGGTCGCGGCGCTGCCCATCCTCTCCCCGCACGGGCACGTCGATCCCCGCCTGCTGCACGATGACGCCGCGTTCCCCGATCCCACCGAACTGCTGCTGCGCCACGACCATTACGTCACGCGTCTGCTGCACGCCTCCGGCATCCCGTTCAACGAGCTCGCGGTCCCCGACCGGACCGGGGCCGCACCGACAGCCTCCGCCCGTGACGCCTGGCGGCGGTTCTGCGAGAACTGGCATCTGTTCGCGGGCACGGCATCCGGCTACTGGCTCACCCATCAGTTCGCCGAGCTGTTCGGTCTGGACGAGCAGCCGGATGCGGCGAACGCCGATGCGCTGTTCGACCGCATCGGCGCCGTGCTGACTCTCCCGTCTTTCCGCCCTCGTGCGCTCTTCGACCGATTCGGCATCGAGTTCCTCGCGACGACCGACGATCCGCTCGACGACCTCGGCGTGCACCGTGCTCTCGCCGCGGACCCCGCCTTCCGCGGCCGGGTCGCGCCGACGTTCCGCCCTGACGCCTACCTCGATCCGGACCATCCCGCCTTCGCCGCGAACGTCGAGCGCCTGGCCGCGTGGAGCGGATCCGCCGTCGACGACTATGCGGGCTACCTCGGCGCGCTCGAGGCGCGGCGTGCGCACTTCATCACGAACGGCGCGGTCTCGGCCGACCACGGGGTGCTGCAACCCCTGGCCGTCGACCTGACGGCGAGCGAGGCGTCCGCCCTGTACGCGCGCGCCGTCCGCGGCGAACTCGATGCGGCAGAGGCCATGGCGTTCCAGGGGCACATGCTGCTGGAGTCGGCGCGGATGTCGGTCGAGGACGGCCTGGTGATGACGGTGCACCCCGGGGTGCTCCGAAACCACAGCACCGCGACGCTCGAGAGGTTCGGCCCTGACACCGGCCACGACATCCCCGTGCGCACCGGCTACGCTGAGGCGCTGCGCCCGCTGCTGCAGCGCTACGGAAACGCCGCCGACTTCCATCTCGTGCTGTTCGCGGTCGATGAGACCGCCTATTCGCGCGAGATCGCCCCGCTCGCGGGCTTCTATCCGAGCGTGTACATCGGCGCGCCCTGGTGGTTCCTCGACGCCCCGGATGCGGTGCTGCGCTTCCGCGCCGCGGTGACTGAGACGGCGGGCTTCTACCGCGGCGCGGGCTTCGTCGACGACACCCGCGCCTTCCTCTCCATCCCGGCTCGCCACGACATGGCCCGCCGCCTGGATGCGGCCTTCCTGGCGCGACTCGTGGCCGAGGGGCGACTGGACGAGCCGGCGGCGCACCGGATCGCGCACGACCTGGTCGACACGCTGCCCCGGAAGGTGTTCAAGCTGTGACGGGTGCCGCGCTGCGCCGGGGCGCGGTCGGCGGCCCGGCCGCACCGCCGCGCATCGTGCACCTGGGCCTCGGCGCCTTCCATCGCGCGCACCAGGCATGGTACACCGCGCACGCGGCGGATGCGGCGGAGTGGACGATCGCGGCCTTCACCGGCCGCAGTCCACGCGTCGCCGACGACCTCTCCCGGCAGGGCGGGCTGTACACCCTGATAGAGCGCGGCCCCGAGCACGATCGGGCCGAGATCGTCCCGGCGATCGTCGAGGCGCATCCCGCCGATGACACGATCCGGCTCGAACGCCTGCTCACCGCCCCCGGGACGGCCCTGGTCACGCTCACGATCACCGAGCCCGCGTATCGGCTGCGACGCGACGGATCCCCCGACCTCGACGACCCGGCCGTCACCGCCGACCTCGTCGCGCTGCGCGGCCGTCGACCACCCGCGACCACGCTCGGACGCCTGCTGTCGGGGCTCAGGGCACGGCTCTCAGCCGACGCGGGCCCGATCGCGATCGTGCCCTGCGACAACATCCCGGACAACGGGACCCTCGTACGCACGGGACTGCTCGGCCTCGCCGAGGCGGTGGACCCGGCGCTCGCGGACGGGATCCGCGAACAGGTCTCCTTCGTGTCGACGTCCGTGGACCGGATCACTCCGCGCACGACGGACGCCGACCGGACTGCCGCCGCCGCGCTGACCGGGTTCCACGACACGTCGCCCGTGGTCGCCGAGCCGTTCTCCGACTGGGTGCTGAGCGGCGGCTTCCCGAACGGCCGCCCGCGCTGGGAGACGGCGGGTGCCCGCTTCGTCGACGACATCGAGCCGTGGGAGCGGCGGAAGCTCCTGATGCTCAATGGCGCGCACAGCCTCCTCGCCGGCATCGGCACCGTGCGCGGGCACGCGACCGTCGCCGATGCGATGGCGGATCCCGACTGCCGGAGTTGGGTGCACGCGTTCTGGGACGAGGCGGAGCGGCAACTACCGGACGGGCTCGACCTCGACGCGTATCGCCGCGCTCTCGCGGACCGTTTCGCCAACGGCCGGATCGCGCATCATCTCGCGCAGGTCTCCGAGGAGAGCGCCACCAAGCTCGCCATCCGCGTCGTGCCGGTGCTGCGCGCGGAGCGTGCGGCCGGACGAGAAGGTGCCGCATCCGTCCGCGCCCTCGCGGCCTGGATCCGGCTCGTGTGCTCGGGCGCCGGCGCCCCCGACGCGAGACGGATCGCTATCGACCAGGCACGGCAGGCCGCGGATCCGGTGCGCGCGCTGATCCGGGTCCTGGATCCCGCCCTCGCGACCGAGGAGATCACCGCGGCCGTGGCCGCCGTCCGTCTCGAACCCGCCGCAGTCAGCACCGGCTGAGTCGGACCGCACCGATGACGCGGCTCAGGCCACGCCGGACGGTCCCGGGGTGCTCGCGCGCACGACCACCTCGACGGGCAGGTCGGACTGTGCCCAGTCGTCGTCGACGACCGCGCGGAACGCCTGATACCCCGCCTCGTTCAGCGGCACCCGCACGGTGGTGAGCGCGGGGGTGACGTCGCCGCTCGCGGAGACGTCGTCGAAGCCGCACACGGCGATGTCCGTGCCGACCTCGCGCCCGGCGGCCCGGATCGCGGACATCGCGCCCAGCGCGACCACGTCGCTCATGCCGAACACCAGAGTGCCGGATGCGACGCCCTCCGCCAGCGCCGCGGTCATGGCCACAGCTCCCGACTCCCGCCGGAAGTCGCCGCGGTGGATGCGCTCCACGCGCCCTCCGCCCGATGCGAACCCGCGGGCGAAGCCGTTCAGCCGGTCATCGGAGGTGCGCACGCCCTCGGCGGCGCCGATGCCGATCGCCGTGCGGTAACCGAGCTCGGCCATGTGCCGCCCGAGCTCCTCAGCGCCGCCCGCGTTGTCGATCACGATCGAGCGCCCGCCGTTGCCGTTCCGGTCGGCGCCGGAGGCATCGCCGAACGTCACGACGCGACCGCCGAAGCGCTCGAAGGCCTCCAGCTCCGAGTTCCCGGATCCGCTGTCGCCCGACTCCGCACGGGATGCGGCGAGGATCAGTCCCTGCGGGCGCTGTCCGCGCAAGGCCCTCAGGATCCGGCTCTCCCGCTCCTGGTCGCGCTCGGTGATCGAGATCGTCACCACGAGACCGCGCTCGTCGGCGCCCCGGGCGACCCCGGCGGCGATCTGACCGAAGTAGGGGTCGGCGATGTCGGCGACGAGCAGGGCGATGACCGGGGAGCGGCCGCGAGCGGTCGCCTGGGCCGACACGTTCGGGGTGTAGCCGAGCTCCTCCGCCGCACGCTCGACCCGTTCGCGGAAGGCCCCCGCGACCTTGCGTGCGGAGCCGTTCAGCACGCGTGATGCGGTCGCCAGCGACACACCCGCCTCGCGGGCGACGTCCTGCAGCGTCGCCGCGTGCGGCGCCCCGGACCCTGCACCGAACGTGCTCCGCGCCGACGCATCGGCACCCGTCGGGGAAAGGCTTTCCGGGCTCATGCCCCGAGCATAGTGCCCCGAGGGCGCTGCTCCCGCGGGCACGCGGACGACGGGACGACCGTCCGCCGACCTCACCATCCGGGACGGGCAATCGGTTGCCGATTCACCACCGGAACGTGGCCTCCGGACCTCAGGCGATGCGATCGAGCGATGTCGGATCGATCCGGTGCTGCAGTGCCTCGCCGGCAGCCCAGCGCCGCAGCTCGGCAGCGACGAGCCGCCCCATCGCCGCGCGGTCCTCACCCATGGATCCGGCCACGTGCGGCGTCAGCTCGACGTTCTCGAGCGTCCACAGCGGCGAGGACTCCGCGGGCGGCTCCTCCACGGTGACGTCCAGCAGAGCCGTGAGGTCGGGGCGCTCCTGCCAGACCGCCACGAGTCCGTCCTCGTCCACGAGTCCGCCCCGCGCGGTGTTGATGAGCGTCGCGCCCTCCGGCAGCCGGCGGAGCAGCGCGGCGTCGATCATCCCCGTCGTCGCCGGCAGCAGCGGCGCATGCAGGCTCACGACGTCGGCGGTGGCGAACAGCTCCTCGAGACCGACGAGTTCGACGCCGACCTCGGCCGCCGCTGCCGCATCGGCGAACGGATCCGCGGCGAGCAGCCGGAGCCCGCTGCCCTCCAGCCGCTCAGCGACCCTGCGCCCGATCTCGCCGAGCGCCACGAGCCCCACGGTGCGCCCGCGCGCGCCGGACGCCGCGCCCGCCGCGGCGAGCTGCCGTTCCCGGACGTAGCGGCGCCGCGCGGCCGGCACGCCGCGTGCGGCGAGCACGATCTGTGCGACGGCGATCTCGGCCACGGGGTCGGCGTTCGCGGCGGCGGCCGAGACGACCGCGACCCCGCGCGCCCAGACCTCAGGGGCGATCATGTGCTTGACCGAGCCGGCCGCATGCAGCACGCCGCGCAGGTGCGGAGCGCGCTCCAGCAGAGCGCCGTCCACGACCGGCGCGCCCCAGCCGGTCAGCAGCAGTTCGGTGTCCCGAAGCGCATCCGGCTGATCCGCCAGCTCGTCCGCGGTGAGGAACGGTCGCTCCAGCGTCACGGTAGCGTCGATCATGGCCAGCACCTCGTCCGGGTAGACGTCGTGGCGACGCCGCTCCTCCATGACCAGCCGCGCGCGCATCCGCTCGCCCATTCCCACTCCCCTCTTCGCCGCGACGGGCGAAACATCCGATCAATGATTGACAGCGTCTGCGGACCTACATTAGATTCGCGATCGACGCCTTGCAAAGTGGCAAGCGTTTGCCAAACCGACGGAGAACCCTATGCACAGCAGAATCCTGCGCACCGCCGCCCTGATCGGCGTCGCCACCCTCGCCCTCGCGGGCTGCTCGAGCACAGGCTCGGGCGCTCCGGCCGGCGTGAAGCAGAACGAGAAGTCGACCCTCGAGATCTGGATCCGCACCACCCCGGGCAGCCCGAGCGAGACCGCGCAGAAGGCGATGGTCGCCGCGTTCGAGAAGAAGACCGGCTACAAGGCCGAGCTCACCGCGATCTTCGACGACTTCGAGACCAAGCTCGCCCAGCGCGCGGGGCAGAAGGATCTGCCTGACATCGTCATGAACGACATCAGCCAGCTCGGCACGATGCACACGCAGGGCATCGTCCGCGAGGTGAGCGCCAAGGACGTGCCCCACGCCAAGGATCTCACCCCTCAGGCCGCCACCGCAGGCAAGACGACCGACGGCAAGACCTACGCGATCCCCTACTCCGCGCAGGCGAACGCCCTGCTGGTCCGCAGCGACTGGCTGCAGAAGCTCGGCCTGCAGGCTCCGAAGACCTGGGACGACCTGGAGGCCGTCGCGAAGGCGTTCACCACCCAGGATCCCGACGGCGACGGGCAGGCCGACACCTATGGTCTCGCCGTTCCCGCCTCGACGAAGCGCGGATACGCCTCCTGGTACTTCTCCAACTTCCTCTGGGCCGCGGGCGGCGACTTCATCAAGAAGTCGGGCGGCGGCTACCTCCCCGCGATGAGCGATCCGGCCTCGGTCAAGGCGATGGAGTGGTTCCGCGGGCTGCAGTGCGACGCCAAGGTCGTGCAGCCCGGCGCGGTCAGCATGGACACCCCGCCCACCAACGAGGCCTTCGAGACCGGAGTTGCCGGGATGTACCTGACCGGGCCGTACATGCTGCCGCGGTTCGACAAGTCCCTCGGCGCCGACAAGTACGAGGTCGTCCCCGCACCCGAGGGCCCGAAGGACGCCGCGGTGCTCGCCGAGGGCGGCGCGATCTACCTCATGGCCGGATCCGAGAACCAGAAGGGCCAGAACGCGTTCGCCGACTGGTACATCGGCGCCGACGCGCAGAAGGCCGGCATGGAGGGCACGAACGGGACGTTCAGCGTGCAGCTGCCGGTGAACAAGACCGTGAAGGTGTCCGACGTGCGCGACGACAAGCGCTGGGAGACCTTCGCGACCGCCTACCAGGAGGACGGCCGCTACGCGCCGAACATCCCGAGCTGGACGCCGGTGCGTCAGATGACCGCCGACACCGTGAACGCGCTGCTCGCCGACTGCTCGCTCGACCTGAAGGCGGAGCTCTCCGACCTCGACGGCAAGCTCACCGCCGAACTGCTGACGCAGGGGATCCTCAAGAAGTGACGATCGACATCGTGGACACCGCACGCGCGGGATCCGCGCCGAGCACGGCGACGGAGGCCCTCCTGGTCCCGTCGCCGGCTCGGCGCCGCCGGCGGCGCACGCAGGGGCAGTGGTGGATCCCGTGGGCGTTCCTCACCCCCGCGCTGCTGCTCTTCCTGGTGTTCCGCTACATCCCGATGGTGCAGGCCGTCTCGATGTCGGTGGAGAACGTCCGCCCCTACCTCGGCAACGAGTTCGTCGGGCTCGCGAACTACCAGACGATCCTCTCGTCGGCCGACTTCCGCGACGCGACGATCAACACGCTCGTCCTCGCCTTCGGGCAGACCGCAGGAAGCCTCGGCGTCGGCTTCCTGCTGGCCCTGCTGCTGGAGGGCCAGACCCGCAAGCTCTCGTTCCTGCGCTCCGCCGCGTTCCTGCCCGTGGTCGTGCCCATGGCCGTCATCGCCGAGCTCTGGCGGATCATGTACTACCCGGCGGCGGACGGCTTCCTGAACTCGATCATCGGCCTCGTCGGGCTCGGCCCCAGCGAGTACATCAACGATCCGAGCACCGCGATGGGATCCATCATGGTGATGGGGATCTGGCGCGGCGCGCCGTACGACATGATGATCATCCTGGCTGGGCTCGCCGGCATCGACCGGGGTCTGTACGAGGCGGCGACCGTCGACGGGGCGAACCGCTGGCAGCGGATCCTGCACGTGACCCTGCCGGGCCTGCGCCCCGTGTTCACGATCCTGTTCATCCTCGCCGCCGTACGCGGCTTCCGGGTGTTCACCGAGGTGTTCCTGATGACCAACGGCGGCCCGAACGGCGCGACCGAGGTCGTCATGACCCTGCTCTACAAACTCGGCCTGGAACAGGGCAAGCTCGGCGTCGGCTCCGCCGGTGCGGTGCTGCTGTTCCTCGCGACGCTGGTGCTGACGGTCTTCGTGCAGCTCATCACCCGCAGGAGGAAGGACGCATGAGCGCCGGCACTGACACCGCCCTCGGACTGACCGAGAGCCGCACTCCCCTCGCGATCGCCGTCAAGGTCGTGCTGTACGCCGTCGTCGCGATCCTGTTCGCAGGCCCGCTGATCGCGCTGCTCGTCGGCGCGTTCGGCGAGGTCTCGGATCCGACCGAGCTCAGCGTCATCCCGACGCGGCCGACGCTTTCGAACTTCGGGATCGCGATCGACTACGGCGTGCTGAAGTACCTTGCGAACTCGTTCTTCGTGGTCGGGTTCGGCCTGCTGCTGCAGGTCATCGTCTCGGTGCTCGCCGGGTATGCCCTGGCCCGCAAGCGGTTCCGCTTCTCGGCGCTGGTGATGGTCGCGATCCTCGCGACCATGATGCTGCCGGAGGAGATCCTCGCCCTGCCGCTGTCGATCCTGCTGTCGGATCTGCCGCTCGTGCACATCAACCTGATGGGCACGCTGGCCGGCATGATCGTGCCGCTGGGCGCCTGGGCGTTCTCGATCCTCGTGATGACCGAGTTCATGAAGGACGTGCCGATCGAGCTGGAGGAAGCCGCCCGCATCGACGGCGCCGGGGAGCTCCGCGTGTTCGCGCAGATCATCGTGCCGCTCTGTAAGCCCGCCCTCGGCGTGGTCGGGGTGTTCGGGTTCACGATGATCTGGGATCAGTACCTGCTGCCGCTGCTCGTCTCCACCAGCAACGCCACGTACACGCTGCCGCTCGCGCTGCGCACGCTGCGCATCGATCCCGAGGTCACCCCTGGCGTCATCATGGCGGCCTCGCTGCTGGCGCTCGCCCCGTCGGTGATCGTGTTCCTGCTGTTCCAGCGGTCCTTCGCGCGGGGCCTCACCTCTGGCGCGCTGAAGGGCTGATCGTGACGGTGCTGCAGATCGACGGCGTGGTGGGACTGCGCGACGTGGGCGGGATCCCCGCCGGATCCGCCCGCGTCCGCCCCGGGCGGCTGTACCGCTCCGGCGCGCTGTCGGATGTCGACCTGCGCGGGGCGGAGCAGCTGCGCGCCCGGGTCGGCCGGATCGTCGATCTGCGCTCCGACGACGAGGTCGCCGAAGCCCCGACGGTGCTGGCCGATGTGGAGATCGTCCGCCTCCCGCTGTACCACGGGTCGCCGCGCTCGTTCTTCCTGGAGGGTTACGACCTCGCCGGGATCTACCGGCACCTGCTGGCGGAGTCGATGCCCGAGCTCGTCGCCGCGATCCGCGCGATCGCCGAGGGCGAGGCCGTCCTGGTGCACTGCACCGCAGGCAAGGACCGCACCGGACTCGTGATCGCGCTCGCCCTGGAGGCGGTCGGGGCAGACCGCGACGAGGTCGTGGCCGACTACGCCCTCACCTCATCGCTCATCCCCGAGGCCCGCCGCCGCGCCACCTCGGAGCGGCTGCGCCGTGCCTACCCGCAGTCGCCGCACGCCGCCGCGCTCGCCACGGAGTCGCCTGCCGCGGTCATGCGGGACCTGCTCGCCGAGATCGACGCCACGCACGGATCCGTCCGAGCACTGCTCGCCGCACACGGGATGACCGCGGAGGAGCTCTCGGCGCTGGACCGCGCCCTGCTCGATGCCGAGCCGTGCCCGCCGGCACCGGGGCAGACGCCGCTCACCGCCCACCCCCGCGATGCCCAGACCTCGCCCGCCGTCGACCCCGCCCCCGGAGACCGCATGCCCGCCCGTGCAGACCTGACCTGGTTCGTCGACGCCCGCCTCGGCATGTTCGTGCACTGGGGGCTGTACTCCCTCGCCGCGCGGCACGAGTGGGTCAAGAGCCGGGAACGGTTGAGCGACGCCGATTACGAGCCCTACCGCGCGCACTTCGCCCCCGACCGGTTCGACCCGCGCGCGTGGGCTCGCATCGCGCGCGAGGCAGGGGCCGGCTACGTCGTGCTCACCGCCAAGCACCATGACGGCTTCTGCCTGTGGGACTCGGCCCTGACCGACTACACCACGATGAACACGCCGTTCGGCCGGGATGCGGTGGCCGAGTTCGTCGCAGCGTGCCGGGCCGAGGGCCTGCGCGTGGGTCTGTACTACTCGCTCATCGACTGGCACCACGAGTCCTTCCCCGTCGACGGCACGCATCCGCAGCGCGACGACGAGGAGTTCAAAGCCGCCACCGCCGACCGCGACATGCGCGGCTATCAGCCGTACCTGCACGGCCAGGTGCGCGAGCTGCTCACGCAGTACGGGCGCATCGACTACCTGTTCTTCGACTTCTCCTACACGCATCGTCCCGACTACTGGGGTGGCAAGGGCGCAGTGGACTGGGACGCGGAGACCCTCCTCGCCCTGGTCCGTGAGCTGCAGCCGGGGATCATCGTGAACGACCGGCTCGGGATCCCCGGCGACATCGTCACGCCGGAGCAGTACCAGCCGCTCGCGCCGATGACCCGCGACGGCGAAGAGGTGCCCTGGGAGGCGTGCCAGACGCTCAACGGCAGCTGGGGCTACGACCGCGACAACCATGAGTTCAAGACCGCCGAGTCCCTCATCCGCCTCCTCGTCGACGGGGTGTCGAAGAACGGCAACCTGCTGCTGAACATCGGCCCCAACGGCCGCGGCAGGCTCGGCAGGGATGCCGAGGAGATCTTCGGCGGGATCGGCACGTGGATGGACGATCACGCGCGGGCCATCCGCGGTGCCGGGCCCGCGCCGTTCACTCCGCCGGCCGATGTGAGGTACACGCTGCGCGGTGACCGGCTCTACGCCCACCTGTTCGCCTGGCCGTTCAAGCACCTGCATCTGCCGGGCCTCGCGGGGCGGGTGCGCTACGCGCAGCTCATGACCGACGCCTCCGAGCTCGTGCCGCTGCACGTGGATCCGGATCGGGTCGCGCAGAACACCCTCATGGGCGGACTGCCGTCCGGCACCCTCACCCTTCAGCTCCCGATGCAGCGCCCCGACACGGCCGTGCCCGTCGTGGAGCTGTTCCTGACCGACGACGCGATCGCCTGAGGATCCGCCGCCGCGCCGCCGCCCAGCCCACCCACGGTCCCCGAGCCATCGAGGGGACCGCCGTCGACCCTGCGCCGAAACCAGCGCAGGCGCATCACTCAACGAGGAGGATCATGAAGAGACGCACTTTCATCCTGTCCGCCGCCGGCGCCGCTCTGGCGCTGACGGGCATCCCGGGCGCAGCACAGGCCGTCGGACCCCGCGCGGGCATCGTGCCCGGGTTGGACGGCCGCGGCCCGTACACGTCGGTGTCGGATCTGGCCGCCCTGCAGACCGCGATCGACACGGCCCAGGAGGGCGCGACGATCGTCGTCGCGAACGGCACGTACGCCGTGCCGGACGGATCCCCGATCCGGCTCGCGGGCGTGAGCGGTCGCTGGAACAAGCACCTCACGATCACGGCCGAGAGCGTCGGCGGCGTCACGTTCACGGGCGCGCAGAGCTTCGTGTTCGACGGCGCCCACCACGTGACTCTCAGCGGGTTCGTGTTCACGCAGTCCACCACCTTCGAGATCCCCGCCTCGTGCCAGGCGATCACGCTCAGCCGCAATGAGTTCGTCCTGGCCGACATCGAGGGTCTGCACAACGTGATGGTGCGCGCCGACGACACCGTGATCGAGTACAACCACTTCCACGGCAAGTCGACGCTGGGCATCTACCTCGGCATCGAGGGCGGCCAGCCCACCGACATGGCCCAGAACGTGCACATCCACCACAACTACTTCTCGGACCACACCTTCCCCGGCGACAACGGCGGCGAGCCGATCCGCCTGGGCGTGAGCCCCCGGGCGCTGAGCAGCGCGCACGCGATCGTCGAGTACAACCTGTTCGAGCGGTGCAACGGCGACCCCGAGGCGATCTCGGTGAAGTCGAGCGATAACACGGTGCGGTACAACACCATCCGGGATTCCCTCGGCGGCATCGTGCTGCGGCACGGCAACCGCACCCGGATCGAGTCGAACCACATCCTGAACGGCGAGAACGGCATCCGGATCTACGGCAACGACCACGTGATCGTGAACAATCTCATCACGGGGATCAGCGGCTCGGCGATCGTGATCGGCTGCGGCACGCTGCGCGACCACTACGAGGGCGAGCCCTCCACCTCGCGCACGAAGAACGATGCACCCGACCGGGTGCGGATCGCGCTGAACTCGCTCATCGACGTGGGCGGCGGCATCATCGGCGAGACCGCGCGGCCGATCGAGCCGGACGACTGCGTGATCGTGGACAACCTCGTCGTCTCGGACCGCGGTTCGCTCGCGCTCGTCCCGAAGTCGAAGAACTTCACGTGGTCGGGCAACATCCTCTGGGGTGCGGCGGCGGACGGCGACGCGCCCGCGACCGGATTCACTCGGGTGGATCCGCTCCTGGCACTGGACGACGAGGGCCTGCCTCGCATCGGCGCGGGCAGCCCCGCGATCGATGCCGCGACCCAGGACCACACGGCGTGGGTGAGCGACGACATCCTGGGCCGCCATCGCACTGGGGCCGCCGACATCGGTGCGCACGAGTACTCCGCCGCGCACGCGCGGCGCACGCCGCTGCACACGGGGGATGTCGGCCCGCTGAGCGCCTGAGCGGCCGAGGGCCTGAGGGCCTGAGCACGAGGAGAGGCCGGATCGGGGTGGGCTCCGATCCGGCCTCTCCTCGCGTGCTCCCTGCCGGCTTCTGAGCGGCGGGTTTGGCATTCGGTTGCCACCGTGGATCCGGTGCGCCTGGCCCTCCCGCAGCCACGGAGAGGGCGCCCGTCCCGCCTACGGGGCGCTGGGGCCGACGTTCGCTGTGGTGAGCGGGGCCCGCGTCGCCGGGCTGCTCGTCACCTCCTGGGCGCCGATGTCGTACACGCCGGTGCGCGCACGCCCGTCGAGATCGTCGGTGACCCAGTCGGCGTGGTTGGCCTGCGTCGCCGCGTTCACGGCCGGGCTGGACGCGGCGATCTTCCAGGTTCCGGCGGCATCCTGCGCGAGCTGCGGATCCACCCGCGTGAAGCCGACCTTCGGGATGTTGCCGTTGGCCGCGGCGCCCCAGATGATGTTTCCCCGCCAGTAGAAGTCCTGCATGAGCGGGACGTTGCCGAGGTAGCCCGTCTGCCCGCGCACGATGTTGTCCACGATCGTCACGTTGAGCGGTGGAACCGTGCGATTCGTCTCGCCGATGATCCCGCCTCCGTTGTCGACCAGGGTGTTCAGTGCGATCCGGATCCGGTCGGGGGCGTCGTTGCCCTTCCTGGCATCCGCCGGCTCCCCCTCGTAATGGTCGCGCTCGGTACCGGATCCGATCACGATGCCTTCCTTGCTGAGCCCGGCCACGTAGTTGTTCACGATGACGTGGTCGTTGCCGTAGATGCGGATGCCGTTGGCGCCGCCGATGATCCTGTTGCCGACCACCGTGTTGCCGTTGCCGTGCCGCAGCACGATGCCGCCGAAGCTGTCGCGGACGGTGTTGTAGCGGATCGTGTTGCCGCTGGACTTCACCGAGATCGTCTCCGGGTCGCCGTTGGCCCTCTCGAAGAGGTTGTTCTCGACGATCGCTCCGGCGGTGCTGAGCGCGCGGGGGCTGACTCCGAGGCGGATGCACTCGCCGCCGTTCTTACCGGCGAAGCTCTGGTCGGAGAAGTAGTTGTGGTGCACCTTGACGCCGGTGGCCATCTCCGTCGTCCCGGCCCCCTCGATGCCCAGATAGACGCCGATCGTGCTCTTGCCATGGAACCAGCTGTACTCGACGACGGAGTCGTCCGCGCGCACGATCAGGTTGTGCTCGGCGCTCTGCGCGAAGGCGAACTCGTCACGACTGAACGTGATCGCGCGGCTGTCCGCGGGGACCTCGAGCGTCGTGGACTGGGTGAACCGGAAGCCCCGCAGCACGACGTCGTGCGCGCCCGAGAAGGTGAAGCTCGAGGCGCCGGTGAGGGTCACTCCGCCGACCGACTCCGCAGTGATCGTCACCGGGTTCCCCGACGCCCCGCCGCCGGCGACGGCGACAGCGGATCCGACCGCGTAGGTGCCGTTCTTCAGGGTGATCGTGTCGCCGGGCTGTGCGGCGGCGATCGCCGTCTGCAGCTGCGCCAGCGTGCTCACGGTGGACGTCGTCGTCACGGTGGTGCCGCCTCGGCTTTGCACGGCAGCATCCGGGCCCACTCCCGCGGCCGCGGCATGAGCGAGGTCGAGGGAGGAGGTGGGCCGTTCGACGGCGCTCGCGACGCCCGCGCCGCTGAGGGCCAGCCCTGCGGCAGCGACGACCGCGAGCACTGTTCGAGTTGTCTTCATCTGGGGTTCCGATCTTCTTCGATGGATCTCCGCCCGCGGTGCTCGACGAGGGCCGTGACACGCACCTGCCCTGCGGTGCAGGACGTCTTCGTGCAGCGCGCGGCGGATCTTGTGGAAAACTGCCTTCCGTCCGATCATGTCGATCTCGCGTTCATTTGGCAAGCGTTTGCCATACATTTGGCAAGCCGTCGAGCCTCGTCGCGGACGCGACCTCTCCGTCAGGCGAGGTAGGCGCGCAGTGCCGCGGCTTCCGCCGCGAGTGCCGCCGGATCATCGTCCGGCACGAACTCGAGAAGGGCGTCGCGCGGCGGCACGGGGGCCGCGGCCGCGGCGGCGAAGAACGCCTGCCACAGCCCGTCACGGGCGGCGAGGGGCAGCCGCTGGGTCGCGGGCCACCAGGAGAACACGTGCGCGGCCGAGACGCGGTCGGCGATCCGCTCGTACTCGGCCACCGCGACCGCGTCGGACGCCGAGACGGTCGGCTGCCAGTACGTCCCCAGATGCGGGCTGCCGACTTCGTCCAGCACGCGGAGCGTCTGTGCGGCATCGTCGGCGAGCGTGCCCCCGTGGAACTCCAGGGCGAGCGAGATCCCGCGGCTGCCCGCCTGCTCGGCGGCGGCGGCGAGGGCGTCGACGGTCGATGCGCGCTCCGCCGCGGTGGCGTCCGCCGAGCCGATCCGGCCGGCCCATACCCGGATCCGGTCCGCACCGAGCGCCTCGGCCGAATCCAGGACCGGGGCGATGTCCTCCCCGTGTTCCGCGCGGAAGTACGAGCCGTACGAGGCCACGGCCAGCCCGGCATCGGCCGTGATCCGTGCGACCTCGGCGGCGCGCACGGCATCGCCCGGGGGCACGTGCACATCGCCGCCCCATTCGATCGCCTCGAGCCCGGCGCTCGCTGCGAGCGCGGCGATCGCCGCCGGATCCAGCTGCCGGAAGGTCACGGAGCACAGCCCGGGTCGGATGGTCATGGGATCAGCCTTTCATGTGGCGTCGGCGGGATTGGGTGTTCCGGACTCAGTCGAATTCGGCGTTCATGGTCGGGTTCTCGCCCACATGGGTCCGAATCGACTGAGTTTCGAACGCCGCGCCGCGGGCATGGTTCTCTGAGCGACCCTCAGCGCCCTTCGTCTCTCTGCGCGCGCTCAGGGACCACGCACGACAGTCCCCGGGCGAGGACCCAGCGACGAGACGAAGGCTCGCGAGCCATGGGCGCATCCAGGCCCTCAGCCGAGGTGGGGCGAGATCGCCGCGCCGAACGACTCGGCAGTTCGGCGCACGACCTCGGCCGGATCCTCCGCCCAGATGTCGGCGTTGAAGATCTCCACCTCGATGTCGCGGTCGTACCCCGTCGCCACGACGGCCCGGGTGAGCGAGGCGAAGTCGATGACGCCGTCGCCCGGGTAGTGCCGGCTGAGCAGCACGTCGGCGGGCAGCGGCGTCTTCCAGTCGCACACCTGATAGGTCGCGATGCGGCCCTCCCGACCGGCACGGGCGACCTGGTCGAGAACCTGCGGATCCCACCAGATGTGGAACGTGTCGACCGTCGCACCGACCACCGTCGGGTCGAAGTCGGCCGCGATGTCGAGCGCCTGCCCGAGCGTGGAAACGACGCAGCGGTCGGATCCGAACATCGGGTGCAGCGGCTCGATCGCGAGGGTCACTCCGGCGGCGGCGGCATCGGTCGAGAGCTCGCCGATCGCGTCGCGCACTCGTTCGCGGGCGCCGATCAGGTCGCGGGATCCCTCGGGCAGCCCGCCGGCGACCAGCACCAGGATCGCCGTGGACCCCTCCGCCCCGGCGGCGGCGAGTGTCGCGGTCTCCTCGATCGCGCGGCGGTTGTCGTCGAGCGCGGCGACGCGCTCCGGCCCGGCCGGCAGTGTGAAGAACCCGCCGCGGCAGTGCGTGGTGAAGCGCAGTCCGGAGTCGGCGAGCATCCGCGCCGCCACGTCGAGCCCGACTTCGTTCACGGGCTCGCGCCACAGTCCGACGCCCTGCACCCCGGCCTCGGCCGTGACGCGGAGCGCGGTGGCGAGGTCGGCGTACTTGATCGTGGCCTGGTTGATCGACAGGCGAGGGTCGACGGCGGTCATGCGGTCTCTCCGTTCAGGGCGAGCATGCCGTGCCACCGCTCGCGCGCGAGCTCCGGGTCCTCGAGCGCGAGCGAGGCGTTCGCGAGCTCGACGATGCGGCTGAGGTGCGGCAGGCTGCGCGCGGAGTGCAGGCCGCCCACCATCTGGAACGCGGGCTGGTGGCCGTTCAGCCAGGACAGGAATGCGACGCCGGTCTTGTAGTAGAACGTGGGCGCGGCGAAGACCTGCCGGCTGAGCTCCTCCGTCGGACCGAGGATCTCGAGGTAGCGGGCCGGATCTCCGGCGTCGAGCGCCTGGATCGCGGCCGAGGCGACCGGGGTGATCGCGGCGAAGGCCCCGAGCAGCGCGTCGGAGTGGGCACGGCGGGCGCTGGAGCGAACCTCGTGCTCGCCGACAGCACGTGTTGTCGCCGAGTGCACACCCTGTTCACGCGAAGAAGGTGTGCTCTCGGCGAGTTCATGTGCACTCGCCGGGCCGAAGCCCGCACCGGCAACACCGTCGCCGCCCGCCGCGCCGTCGGCCGGATCCTCGCCGCCGATGAGTCCGACGTAGTTGAAGTCGTCGCCGGTGAACATGCGCACGCCCTCGGGAAGCTGCTCGCGCACAGCGATCTCGGACTCGGCGTTCAGCAGGCTCATCTTGACGCCCGCGACCTTGCCCGGGTTCTCCGCGATGATCCGCAGCAGCGTCCCGGACGCGTCGCGCCAGTCACCGGATCCGAAGTATCCCTCCAGCTGGGGGTCGAACGCGGTGCCGAGCCAGTGCAGCACGACCGGCGTGGTCGCCTTCTGCAGCACCGCGGCGTACACGCGCAGGTAGTCGGTGCGCGACTCCGCCACGCGGGCGAGGTGACGGGAGGCCATCAGCACGGGGCCGGCGCCCTGCTCCTCGGTGAAGTGCAGCTGCTCGACGTAGGCGTCGATCACCTGCGGCAGCGAGATGCGCTCCGCCTCGACGTGGTCGGTGTTGACGCCGACGACGACGGATCCGCCCTCCTCCCGGGCGACCGCGGCGCTGCGGGCGATGAGCTCACGGGTCGCCGCCGCATCGAGGCCCATGTTGCGCTGTGCGGTGTCCATGGCGTCGGCGACGCCCAGACCCCACGAGTACACGTTGCGGCGGAACGCGAGCGTCGCGTCCCAGTCGATTTCGGCCGGCCGGCCGGGGGTGTTGTCGGCGTGCACCTTCGGCACCACGTGCGCCGCGGCGTAGGCCACGCGACTCTGCAGCGGTGCGGTCGGACGCTCGTAGGCGCCGGCGTCGTTGAGCTCGGCCTCGGAGGTCGCACCGTCGGCCGCGAGGAGGCGGATCGTCGTCATCGTGCGCCTCAGCCCTCGTTCGAGCCGGCCAGGCTCAGCGCGGGCAGCGCGATCTTGCGCCCCTCGACGGAGGACTGCAGGCCCGCCTCGGCGAGCTGCACGCCGCGGGCGCCGGCCAGCAGGTCGAAGGCGTAGTCGGTGCCGAGCACGTAGGACTCCAGGTACTCCTCCCACTGCTGACGGAAGCCGTTCAGGAAGACGTCGTTCACCGGCACGTCGGCCCAGTCGGCGTCGTAGTCGTGCGCGTCGGCCAGGTCAGGGTTCCACACCGGCTTCGGGGTGGCGTTGCGGTGCTGGATCTTCGCGCCGAACAGGCCGACGACGGCGGATCCGTGCGTGCCGTCGACCTGGAACTCGACCAGCTCATCCCGGTTCACGCGCACGGTCCAGCTGGAGTTGATCTCGGCGATGACGCCGCCCTCGAGCTCGAAGATCCCGTACGCCGCGTCCTCGGCGGTGGCGGTGTAGTGCTCGCCGTTCTCGTCCCAGCGGTCGGCGATGTGCACCGCGGCCTGAGCGTAGACGCTCTTGACCTCGCCGAACAGGTTCTCCATGACGTAGTTCCAGTGCGGGAACATGTCGCTGATGATTCCGCCGCCGTCCTCGGTGCGGTAGTTCCAGCTCGGACGCTGGGCGGGCTGCCAGTCCCCTTCGAACACCCAGTAGCCGAACTCTCCGCGCACGGACAGGATCCGCCCGAAGAAGCCGGAATCGATGAGGCGCTTGAGCTTCTGCAGACCGGGCAGGTAGAGCTTGTCGTGCACGACGCCGGTCTTGACCCCGGCCGCCTGCGCCAGACGGGCGAGCTCGAGTGCCTCCTCAACCGACTCGGCGGTGGGCTTCTCGGTGTAGATCGCCTTGCCCGCGGCGATGGCCTTGCGGATCGCGGTCGCCCGCGCCTTGGTGACGAGGAAGTCGGCGTAGATCTCCCACTGCGGATCCGCGAGCGCGGCGTCGAGGTCGGTCGTCCAGTCTTCGATGCCGTGCTTGGCGGCGAGTTCGGCGAGCTTCTGCGCGCTGCGGCCGACGAGGATCGGCTTCACGGTGACACGGGTGCCGTCGGGCAGCTCGATGCCGCCCTGCTCGCGGATGGCGAGGATCGAGCGCACCAGGTGCTGGCGGTAGCCCATGCGCCCGGAGACGCCGTTCATGATGATGCCGATCTCGCGGGTAGTGCTCTCAGCCACGGTGCTTCCTTCGTCTCATGCTCGCCCGGCGGTTCATTCGTGGATACCGATTCGGGTAAGCGCTTTCCAGTTGGATCATCTTGACACGGGAACGCGCTTACCGCAAGACGGGCGCCGTGGCTCGAGGGGGCGCCCCGCCCGCCCGTAGCGGCGATCCCGCCACCAGGCCGGGACCGGGACCAGCACCCCAGGACCCCAGGACCCCAGCACCCCAGCACCCCAGCACCCCAGCATCGGCATCAGCAGCGCCACCTCCGCCGTCCCGCCACCTTCATCGCGTCATCGTCGACGCTCAGGTCGCATTTTCTGCTCCAAAACGCCACGGGACGAGCAGAAAGTGCGACCTGAACGGAAGAAGTGCGACCCGAACGGAAGAAGTGCGACCCGAACGGAAGAAGCGGAGCCCGAGGGACGGATCCGGACGACGACGTCGAAACGCGGACGCGGAGCCGAAGGGCGGCGGTGAATCCCGGATCCGAGGGCTCGCAGGGCGGCGGCGAATCCCGAACCCGGAGGGCGTGCGGGGCCACGCGCTCGTGCGGGGGCTACGCGCTGGTGCGGACGATCAACGCGGGCGTCAGCAGAGCCGGATCCGGCGCATCCCGCCCCTCGACCCGGTCGACGACGAGGCGCACAGCCTGCTCGCCGAGCGCGGCGAAGTCCTGCCGGATCGTGGTCAGCGGCGGGCGGAACTCGGCCGCGTCGGCGATGTCGTCGAAACCGAGCACGACGACGTCCTCGGGCACGCGCCGGCCGGCGTCGGCGAGCGCGCGCAGCAGGCCGAGCGCCATCTGGTCATTAGCAGCGAAGACGGCGGCCACCGATGCATCGGCGGCGAGCACTCCGCCACGGTCGTGGCCCGAACCCGCACTCCAATCCCCGCGCACCGGGTCGGGGATCCGGAGCCCACGCGCGGTGAGCTCCTCCCGCCAGCCGCGCTCGCGCTCCGCCGCGGCGAACGAGCCTTCGGGCCCCGCCAGGTGGTGCACGGTGGCGGCCCCGCGGCCCAGCAGGTGTGCGGTCGCCGCGCGAGCGCCCGCCGCATGGTCGGTGCCGATGACGGTGAACCGCGGGTCGGCGGGAGAGTCCACGACGACGAGCGCGAGCCCGGCCGGATCCGCGTCACGGGCCAGCGCGGAGGCCTCGTTCAGCACGATCGCCCCGTCGACGCCCTGGTCGTGAAGCCGATCGAAGGCTACGCCGATGCGCCCCTCGGCCCCGAGGGTGACGACGGCGAGCGCGTAGCCCCGCGCCTCCGCGGCCTCGGCGACGGCCTGCAGGAGCGCGGAGTTGCCGACCGTGGCGAGGGTCTGTGCGACCACGCCGAGAGTCTCGGATCGCCCCGTGCGCAACGCCCGAGCGGCGCGATGCGGACGGTAGCCGAGCTCGGCCATGGCCTCTTCGACCCGTTCCCGCGTGGCCGGATCCACTCGGGGGCTGTCGTTCACGACGCGGGAGACCGTCTGCCCGGACACCCCGGCACGTGCGGCGACCATCGCCATCGAGACGCGCCCGGTCGGTTTCGGACCGCGCCGAGCTGACGCGGACGGCTCTCCGCCGGCGATCCGCCGCAGCTCCTCGAGCTCGTCGTCATGCTTCGGCATCGGCCCGCCTCTCCCCTGCCGGCCCCTGCGCGTGCCGATCTCAGGAGTGTTGACGCTATCACGCCGCGTGCCCTATCGTGTTTACGTGAACATGGAAATCGAGCCTGAGTTCGGCACAGCCACTGGCGCCGCCGCGGCCTCGGGTAGCACGGCCGAAGCTTCCGGCACTGCGGCGGCCTCCGGACCCGGCACCTCCGTCGAGGTCACTGCGCTCGGCGCCGGCGTGGTCAAGCGCGCCACGCGCCTCGCCGACGGCCGCGACCTCATCTACTACGACGACGCCGGATCCGCCCTTACCGCGGATCGCTCGATCGATTCCCGCACCCTGGATCCCCGCCCCGAGACGGCGACGATGCGCCAGGACGTGCTGACCGGCGACTGGATCACGTTCGCCACCAAGCGCCAGACCCGGGTGATGATGCCGAGCGCGGATGCGGATCCGCTCGCACCCCAGTCTCCGACGAACCCCTCCGAGGTGCCGTCGCGCTACGACGTGGCGGTGTTCGAGAACCGCTCCCCGTCGTTCGGCCCGGCACTCGCCGATGCCGCCGGCGCCGCCCCGGCCGCGGTGGACCCGCCCCAGGGCCTCGCCGACCTCGAGGCGATCGGCATCGAGCGCACCCGCACCAGCGTGGGCCGGTGCGAGGTCGTGTGCTTCAGCCCCGAGCATGCGGGGTCCTTCGGCACGCAGTCGGTCACCCGTGCGCGCACCGTGATCGAGGCCTGGGCCGACCGCACCGCGGCCCTGAGCGCCCTGCCCGGCATCGAGCAGGTGTTCCCGTTCGAGAACCGCGGCGAGGCGATCGGCGTCACCCTCCCCCATCCGCACGGGCAGATCTACGCCTACCCGTACGTGACCCCGCGCACGCAGCGGCTGCGCGAGAGCATCGCCCGCACCGGCTCCGATCTGTTCGATCGGATCCTGGACGCCGAACAGCGATCGGAGCGGGTCGTGCTGCAGGGCGAGCACTGGACCGCCTTCGTGCCGTTCGCCGCGCGCTGGCCGCTCGAGGTGCAGCTGATGCCGCACCGGCACGTGCCCGACTTCACCGCGCTGGACGACGCCGAGCGCAACGAGCTCGCCCCGCTCTACCTGCACCTGCTGCGGGGCGTGGACGCACTCTACGAGACGCCCACCGCGTACATCGCCGCCTGGCACCAGGCGCCCGTGCACGTCGGACGCGACGAGATCCGGATGCGGCTCGAGCTCACCAGCCCCCGGCGCGCCGCGGACAAGCTGAAGTTCCTGGCCGGATCCGAGTCGGCGATGTCGGCATGGACCGCCGAGATCCTGCCCGAGGACGCCGCCGCGCGCCTGCGCGACGCGATCGCATCCGTCCCCCTGCCCGTCGAGGAGACCCGATGACCCCCGCTCGCGCCACCACCGCCGCCACCCCCGCGGCCGCTGCCGCCTCCGCATCCACCGCGGCCGCTGCCGCCTCCGCATCCCCCGCCGCCACCCCCGCGGCCGCTGCCGCCTCCGCATCCCCCGCGGTCGGCGCCGCGACGGAGCTGTTCCGCAGCCTGACAGGATCCGAGCCCGCCGGCGTCTGGTCGGCGCCGGGGCGCGCGAACCTCATCGGCGAGCACACCGACTACAACGACGGGTTCGTGCTGCCCTTCGCGATCCAGCACCGCACGGCCGCCGCCGCGCGCCTGCGGGTCGACGGGCGGATCCGCGTCGCCTCCACGTTCGCCGAGGAGCCGGTCGAGGTCGCGCTCGACGATCTCGAGACGCTCTTCCCGTCCGACGGCGCCGCGGGGCGAGCCCAGGGACCGGCCGTCCCGGAATGGGCGGCCTACCCCCTCGGCGTGGCATGGGCACTGCGCGCCCTGGTTCCCGCCTGGGCTGCGGGAACCTTCGCCGGCATCGACATCGCGATCGCCTCCGAGGTGCCGGTCGGTGCCGGCCTGTCGTCGTCCGCCGCGATCGAGGGCGCGACGGGCGCCGCCCTGAACGAGCTCTGGGGCCTCGGCCTCGATGCGGTGTCCCTCGCCCAGGCGGGCCGCCGCGCCGAGAACGAGGCCGTGGGCGCCCCGACCGGGATCATGGATCAGATGGCGTCGACGCTCGGGCAGGCCGACGCCGCGGTGTTCCTGGACTGCCGCACGCTGGAGACCCGCTCGATCCCGCTCGGTTTCGCGGAGGCCGGGCTCGAGGTGCTCGTGATCGACACGGGCGTGAAGCACGCTCACTCCACGGGCGGCTACCGCGAGCGCCGCGAGTCCTGCGAACGCGGGGCCGCCGCCCTCGGCGTGGCAGCGCTGCGAGACGTGACCGAGGCGGATCTGCCGCGCGCCGCGGAGCTGCTCGACGACGTCGACTTCCGCCGGGTGCGCCACGTCGTGACCGAGGACCAGCGCGTGCTCGACACGGTCGCGGCCCTCGCCGCACACGGACCGCGCGCGATCGGCGACCTGCTCGTCGCCTCGCACGCGTCGATGCGGGACGACTTCGAGATCTCGATCCCCGAGCTCGACACGGCCGTCGACACCGCCTTGGCGCACGGCGCGATCGGGGCGCGCATGACCGGCGGCGGGTTCGGCGGCGCCGCGATCGCCCTCGTCGACCACGACCGCGTGCCGGCCGTCTCGGAGGCCGTGCGCACGGCGTTCGCCGAGGCCGGCTTCGCCGAGCCGCACCTGTTCACGGTCGTCCCCTCGGCCGGCCCGCACCGCGACGTCTGATCCGCCGGATCCCCTGCCTCTTGACCGCGAGACTTCATCTGGGTAACGAGACTGCAGTCCAGATGAGCAGTCTCGTTACCCAGATGGAGTCTCGCGGTCAGCACGAGCCGGTACGTGATCGGGGTGCAGGTTCGAGCCTCGGAGAGTCGCGAGCTCGCGGATCCGGCCATCCGCTCCGCCCCGGCGAACGTCCAGCAAGCCCCCTGCCAGAATGAGACCCGCGCAACCGCGCGACGGAAGGAGACCCATGTCCTGGCTTGTCACCGGCGGCGCCGGCTACATCGGATCGCACGTGGTGCGCGCCCTCGCAGAGGCCGGGCTCACGCCGGTCGTGCTGGACGATCTTTCCAGCGGCGTCGCATCGTTCGTGCCCGAGGGCGTCGCCTTCGTGCAGGGCAGCATCCTCGACCGGGAGCTGGTCGAGCGGACCCTCCGCGAGCACGCCGTGCAGGGCGTGATCCACGTGGCCGGGTACAAGTACGCCGGGGTCTCGGTGCAGCGCCCGCTGCACACCTACGCGCAGAACGTCGAGGGCACCCGCGTGATCCTCGAGGCGATGGCCGCGGCCGGCGTCGCGAACATCGTGTTCTCCTCGAGCGCCGCGGTGTTCGGCACGCCCGACGTCCCGCTCGTCGTCGAGGAGACCGAGAAGCGCCCGGCCAGCCCCTACGGCGAGTCGAAGCTCATCGGCGAGTGGCTGCTGCGCGACCAGGCCGTCGCGACCGCCGGATCCGAGACACCTCTCGTGCACACGTCGCTGCGCTACTTCAACGTCGTCGGATCCGCGGATCCATCCGTCTACGACGTGAGCCCGCACAACCTGTTCCCGATCGTGTTCGAGAAGCTGCTCGCGGGCGAGACACCGCGCATCAACGGCGACGACTACGCCACCGAGGACGGCACGAACGTGCGCGACTACGTGCACGTCGGCGACATCGCCGCCGCCCATGTCGCCGCCGCGCAGCGCATGATCGCCGGTGAGCCGATCGAGGCCGCCTACAACCTCGGATCCGGCGACGGCCTCTCGGTGCGCCAGATCATGGATGCCATGGCGCGGGTGACCGGCATCGACTTCACACCCGAGATCGGTCCGCGCCGCCCGGGCGACCCCGACCGCATCGTCGCGACGGGAGAGCTCGCCGCGCGCGACCTGGACTGGCGGATGCGTCACACGGTCGACGAGATGGTGCGCTCCGGCTGGGAGGCCCGCCGGCACGCCGGCTGATCCGGCATCAGGGATCCGACTCCGAGCGCCGGGCCCGCCGGCACGCCGGCTGCTCCGGGATCCGGCCCCGGCCGGCCCTCGGCATCACCGTTCACTGGTCGCGTATTGCCGTTCTCCGCGGTCCATAACGACATTTCGCGACCAGTGAACGGGATGGGGTCCGCCTGAACGGGAAAGATCCGGCCTCGACGGCCGCCGACATGAGGAACGCGGCCTCCGCGACGGGAGGCCGCGTTCCGTGGGCCGAGCGGCGGACTACGCCTGCGGGGCGTTCGCGGCGGCGATCAGCTGGTCGACGCCCTCGCGGTCGAGGCCCCAGCCGAACGCGGGGAGGCGCCCGAGCGGGAACGAACCCATCATCTTCGCCATGGCCTCGCCCGACATGATGCCGTCGCCCTCGCCGCCGAACTGCTCCTGGATCGCGGCGAACGCGCCCGCGACCATCGGACCCGCGACCGGGTGCGCGAACACGGCGGCGAGCGTGGATTCGGGCGTGAGCGGGATCACGACCGCGTCCCCGGCGACGTCGACGGTCGCGGATCCGCGCAGGTCACGGCTCGATGCGCCAGCCTCGATGAGGTAGGCGCCACCCTCGACGACGAAGCGGTCGACGCGGACGTCCCAGTACGCGAGGTCCTCCCGGCGCACGATCAGCTGCACGTCCGTGGTCGCCCCGGCGGCGATCTCGACCGACGCGAACGCCTTGAGCTCCCGCGGCGCGCGCTCCACAGCGGAGGCGACGGGCGCGACGTAGACCTGCACGACCTCGCGGCCGTCGCGGGATCCGGTGTTCGTGACGGGGACCGTCACCACGATGTCGCCCGACGCCGTGACCTCGGCGGAGACGGCGCCGTAGGCGAAGGACGTGTACGACAGGCCGTGGCCGAACGGGTAGGTCACCGCGATGTCGCGCGCGTCGTACCAGCGGTAGCCCACGAAGATGCCCTCGCCGTAGCGCACGTGCCCGTTCGAGCCGGGGAAGTTGCCGAACGCCGGGGTGTCCTCGATGCGGTGCGGAATCGTCTCGGCGAGCCGGCCCGACGGGTTCACCGCGCCGAGCAGCACGTCGACAGTCGCGGATCCGCCGGCCTGGCCCAGCAGCCACGCCTCGACGATCGCCGGCACGCGGTCGGCGAACGGCAGCGCCACGACGGAGCCGTTCGACAGCACGACGACCGTGCGCGGGTTCGCGGCGACGACGGCGTCGAGCAGGGCGAGCTGGTGCGCGGCGAGGTCGATGTGCTCGCGGTCGAAGCCCTCCGACTCCTCGGCGTCGGTGAGGCCGAGGAAGACCACGGCGACATCGCGGGAGGCGGCGAGCGACACGGCCTCGTCGCGCAGGGCGTCCTGTCCGTCCGCCGCGGCATCGAAGGCGAAGCCCGGCGCGAACGCGACCCGCTCGCCGGCCACGGCGGTGAGGGCGTCGAGCGCGGAGTCGACGCGGGTCGGGTTGATGTGCGAGGAGCCGCCGCCCTGGAACCGCGGGGTGCGGGCGAACTCGCCGATGAGTGCGATCGAGGCGTCCTCGGCGAGCGGCAGCAGCGGAGCCCCGTCGACGGCCTCGTTGCGCAGCAGCACGATCGACCGTCCGGCGACCTCGCGGGCGAGGGCGTGGTGGGCTTCGACATCGAGCGGGCCGGCGACGTCCGGGCGCGCCTGGGCGCGACCGACGAGGTCGAGCACACGAGCGGCCGAGGCGTCCAGCGCAGCTGCGACGGCCGGGTCGGATCCTGCGGCGGCGGCCACGGCACGATCGGGGGCGCCGTCGCTGCCGGGCATCTCCAGGTCGAGTCCCGCGACGAGTGCGGCGACGCGGTCGTTCACCGCGCCCCAGTCGGAGACGACGAGACCCTCGAAGCCCCACTCGTCGCGCAGCACCTGCGTGAGCAGCCACGGGTCCTGCGACGCATACACGCCGTTGATCTTGTTGTACGAGCACATCACGGTCCACGGCTGGGCATCGGTGACGACGCGCTCGAAGCCGCGCAGGTAGATCTCCCGCAGCGGTCGGGGATCCACGTCGCTCGAGGCGGTCATCCGCTCGAACTCCTGGTTGTTCGCCGCGAAGTGCTTGAGCGAGCTGCCGACCCCCTGCGACTGGATCCCCTTCACGAGTCCCGCACCGATCACGCCGGACACGATCGGATCCTCGGAGACGTACTCGAAGTTGCGCCCGCACAGCGGCGACCGCTTGATGTTGATGCCGGGGCCGAGGATCACCGCGACGTCCTCGATCGCCGACTCCACGCCGAGCGCGACGCCCACGCGCTCCGCGAGCTCGGGATCGAAGGCGGATCCGAGTCCGGACGCCGGCGGGAAGCAGGTCGCCGGGACGCTCTGGCTGAGGCCGAGGTGATCGCTCTCCGCGGCCTGCTTGCGGAGGCCGTGCGGGCCGTCGGTGACCATGATCGACGGCACGCCGATGCGTTCGATGGGCTTGAGCGTCCAGAAGTCCTTGCCGCTGGTCAGCGACGCCTTCTCCTCGGTGCTGAGCTGGGGCAGGTGATCGCGGGGCGATGTCATTGTCGACTCCTTCGTGGACGACTCTCGGGTGACGGGCAGGGCCAGTCTCGGGTGACGGGCAGGGTCAGTCGATCAGGTTGTGGGTTAAAAAGCAAGTATTACTCGGTTTTGAATCCATCGCAGCAGAGGCCGGGATAGTCTCGGGTCATGGCACGACGAGGTTCGTACGCGAAGGGCATCGCGAAGCGCGAGGAGATCCTGCACGCAGCCCTCGCGGTGGTCGCCCGCGAGGGCTATCACGGGGCCTCCGTGAAGGAGCTCGCCGAGGCGGTCGGCCTCAGCCAGGCCGGCCTCCTGCACTACTTCGACAGCAAGGACGAGCTGTTCGTCGAGATCCTGCGCACGCGCGATGAGGTCGACATGGCCGGCCATCTCGGGGCCGCGCGGGCCGCCGACCTCGACGAGATGCGCAACGGCTATCTCGACATCGTCCGCCACAACGCCCGCGTGCCGGGGCTCGTCGAGCTGTTCACCCGCCTCGCGGCCGACGCCGCGGACCCCGAGCACCCCTCCCGCGCCTTCTTCGCCGAACGCGGCGCCGGCCTGCGCGATCGATGGGCCGGGACGATCGCCGACGCTCAGGCCGAGGGCCGGATCCACCGCGGCATCGATCCGATGCTGGTCGCGCGGCTGCTGCAGGCCGTCTCGGACGGCGCCCAGATGCAGCTGCTCGTCGAACCGGAGCTCGACATGACGGCCCTCATCGAGACGCTGTTCGACCTCATGCAGGCACCCGCGCCGGACTCCGCCGAGCAAGACCAGTGGTGAGCAGCGGCCGCACCGACGCATAGGCGTCCGCCACGTCTCGCGACGGGGTGTCGTACACACGCGCGATCCCGGTCGCGGCGTCGTAGCGCGCCCAGCCCGGGTCCCCGCCCACGATGAACGCGGCCGCGGCCTCGTGCACCTCGTCCGCGAGCGTCTGCGGCGGGTTGGACCCTGCCAGCGGCACCATCGCGGGACCGTCCAGGCAGTCGAAGAAGAACGGCACGTCGAGGCAGTGCTCGGCGAAGCCGAAGGTGCCGGACGGCCAGGAGAACCGGTACACCCAGGTGGGGGCCGCACCGCGATCTGCCGCGATCCGCAGGATCGCGACACGGAACATCCGATCCGTCAGCACACGCCCGGCCAGGCGCGCCTTGCCCTTCGCGAGCACATCGGCGTTCGCGGCGAGGTAGGGCTTGCGCGCTTCTTTCGGCACCCCGAGCTTGCCGAGCAGGATCCCCTTCGGCACGAGCGCCATGGCCCTGCCGGCATCGGCCGTCGCCATCGTGAACTCGTCATCGGTGGCGCCGAGCACGAGGGGCTTGTCCGATCCGACGCCGGCACGGAACGACTCGGGCGTCGGACGCAGGATGAGGTCGCCGTCGACGGTCGGCCCGAGCGGCAGCCCGTTCTCGACGATGTCGCCCATGTCGCCGCCGTCGAAGGCGGTGAGCTTCTTCTGCGCCTCGAGGATGCTCTGCTCGCTCAGCGCGCCGAGGCCCGCACGGTTCGGCGCGACGCCGAGTTCGGCCGCCAGACGGCGGCCGAACTCCTCCGAACGCGCCGCCGACACGTCGGCGAGGGCGCCGGAGATCGCGTAGACGCCGTGGAACAGGTGCTGCGCCTTCTCCATACCGAGCAGGGTCATCACCGCGCCACCGCCGGCGGACTGCCCCGCGATGGTGACACGCCCCGGATCCCCGCCGAAGGCCGCGATGTTGCGCTGCACCCAGTCCAGGGCGAGCAACCAGTCGCGCACGCCGCGGTTCGACGGGGCATCCTCGATCCAGCCGAATCCGTCGAAGCCGAGCCGGTACGAGATCGTCACGGTCACGACGCCGTCGCGGTTGAAGTTGCGCCCGTCGTACCAGGGGCTGGCCGGGGACCCGGCGAAGTAGCCGCCGCCGTGGATGTAGACGAGCACGGGCATGCCTGCCGCGTCCCCGGTACCGTCGGCCGGGACCAGCGGGGTGTACACGTTCACGTTGAGCGTGGACTCGCCGTCGACGCTGGGCTCGGGGATGAGCGTCACTCCGGGGTCGCCGCGCTGCGCGGTCGCGCCGAACTCCGCGGCATCGAACACGCCCTCCCAAGGCGCCTTGGGCACCGGGGCTGCGAAGCGGAGCTCGCCGACGGGCGCCTCGGCGAAGGGGATACCGAGGAACGCCGCCGACTGCGGATTGCCCTTGCCACCCGTGGTCGGGCGCCAGCGCCCGCGGACGACGCCTTCTGCGATCCGCACTTCGGGCTGCGCGAGCGCGGCGCCTGCCGCGACGGACGAGGTCTGGGTGTTCTCCATCGGAGTTCCTTTCGTGGAGGAGATTGCTGCCGTTCCCTGCGGCCGCACCGGATCCGATCCGGCCGCAGGGACGGCGGACTGCTACTTGACCGACTTGATCGGTGCGATGGCGATCGCCCCGAGGACCGCGAACACGATCGCGAAGACGAACAGCACCGGATAGCCCCCGAGGGATCCGATGATGACCGCGGCGATCGGCGCACTCAGCGCCTGCGGGATGTTGGTGGCGACATTGAGGATGCCGAGGTCCTTGCCGGCCGAGGTGCCCTCGTTCGGCAGCACCTCGGTCATGAGCGCGGCGTCGACCGACATGTACAGGCCGAAGCCGACGCCGTTGACGATGCTCATGAGGATCATGCCGGTCATGTTCGGCATGATCAGCGGGAACGCGAGCCCCGCGGCCATGACGACGGTCGCGACGTAGATGAACACCTTGCGACGGCCCACCTTGTCGCTCCACCAGCCGGAGAGCGCGATCGCGATCAGCGTCGGCACGAAGGCCACGAGCGTCAGGGTCATCACGGCGCCCTGCGCCTCCTGCAGCGGCAGCTTGATGTAGTCGGTCAGGATGTAGAGCTGATACGCCGAGACGACGAAGTAGCCCAGGATCAGCAGGAAGCGGCCGGTGAAGGCCCAGAAGAAGTCGGGGTGCTTGCGCGGGTTGATCCAGAAGCCCTTGAAGAACGGGCCCCAGCGGAACGGCTCGACCTCCGCATCCTTCGAAGACCAGTCCTTGTTGAACAGCGCGAACAGGATCGTGACCACGATCACGGCGATGCCGAAGACCGAATAGCCGAGGCCCAGCTGTGCGCCGAGTCCGACCGCGAGCATGACGCCGACCGTCATGCCGAGCTGCGTGCCGAGACCGATCATGGCGCTCGCGCCGCCGCGCTTCGCACGCGGGAAGCGGTCGGCGGTGATGGTCGTCAGCGGCGCCTGCAGGAAGTTCAGCGCGACCTGGATCACCACCCAGAACACGGTGATCCATATCAGATCGGTGAGCGAGCCCATCCCCAGCAGCAGCACGCCTCCCACCAGCGCGCCGAGCACCATCCACGGCACGCGCCGGCCGAAGCGCGAGCGCGTGCGGTCGCTGAGCGCACCCGCGATCGGCTGCGCGAACAACGTGAAGATGAAGGAGGTCGTCGTGACGATCGCGAGATTGGCGACTTTGTTCTTCTCGTCGAGCAGCAGGATCTGCGTCGGCAGCAGGATCGCGATGAGCCCGCCGTAGGTGGCGAACAGCGTCATCGACGCGATGAGGAGGCTGGGCAGCAGCCGCTTGGTCGCCGGCGGGCTCGCCGCGGGCTCCCCCGCAGCGGGCGCGGCCGCCCGGATGAGCCCCGTGGGGGCGATCTCGGCGGCGGGATCGGGAGGGGTGATGGTCATGGGGCGGCTCCTCGTCGAGCGGATCGGGTCCGGATCCAAATCCCGAACCTTGTTTGGTATTTGGATCCGACTCGTATTGTGACACCGAAACCTGAACGCCGCAAGGGTTTCAGTGTTGCAAACCGACCGTCATTCATGTTTGGTGACGGACGGATATCCTGATCCCATGGCCAAACGAGGCGCGTACGCGAAGGGCGTCGTCAAGCGCGAGGAGATCCTCGAGGCCGCGCTCGAGATCGTCGGCAGGCTCGGCTATCGCAACGCCTCGGTGCGCGAGATCGCCGACGCCGTGGGGCTGAGCCCTGCCGGCCTGCTGCACTACTTCGGCACCAAGGAGCAGTTGTTCGTCGAGATCCTGCACGCCCGCGATGCGCAGGACATCGGCGTCAGCGATGAGATCGAGTTCTTCGACGGCTTCCTGCTGGTGGTGCGTCACAACGCCGACGTGCCGGGGCTCGTGCAGCTGTACACCCAGTTGCAGGCCGAGGCGGCCGACCCGACCCACCCCGCGCACGACTTCTTCCTCGAGCGGACGGCGCGGGTGCATGCCGCGGCTCGTGAGGCCATCGCCGCCGCGCAGACGGAAGGGCGGATGCGCAGCGACCTGGATCCCGAATGGATCATCCGCGCCGGGCACGCCCTCGCCGACGGGTTGCAGAACGCATGGATGCTGGATCCGACGATCGACATGGCCGCGGACATCGAGCGGTTCTTCGCCCTGCTGAGGCCCTGAATGACCGCTCCCCGGGGTCGTTGAGCGACACTTCGACTCGCTGCGCTCGCTCAGTGCGGGTCTCCGCGAGACGAAACGCCGCCGGTGAGAGCACCGCGTTTCGTCTCGGTCGCGCAAGCGCGTCCTCGCTCAACGACCCCATCGGGGCGGCCGGATACGCTGATCGGATGACCGCCGACGCACCCCTCGCCCAGACCGACACCGGTCCCGTGCGCGGGTTCTGGCGGGGCGAGCCCGGTACCCCCGGCGCCTCGGCCGCATTCCTCGGAATCCCGTTCGCCGCGGCACCCACCGGCGAGCGCCGGTTCGCCGCCCCGCAGCCTCCCGCGCCGTGGACCGAGGTGCGCGACGCGACCGCCTTCGGCCCCACCGCGCAACGCGGCGACAAGGGCGAGACGCTCATCCCCGAACCGAGCATCCCCGGCGCCGCGACGCTGAACGTGAACGTGTTCACCCCGTCGCTCGGCGGATCCCGCCCGGTCATGGTGTGGATCCACGGCGGCGGCTACGTCGACGGCTCGCCCGCGAGCCCCTGGTACGACGGCGCCGCGTTCAATCGCGACGACGTGGTGACCGTGTCCGTGTCCTACCGGCTCGGCTTCGACGGCTTCGGCCTGATGCCGGGCGCTCCGGCGAATCGCGGCGTGCTGGACTGGATCGCGGGGCTGGAGTGGGTGCAGCGCAACATCGCGGCGTTCGGCGGGGATCCGTCGCGCGTGACGATCGCGGGGCAGTCCGCCGGCGCGGGCGCAGTGCTGACCCTGCTCGGCCTGGAGCGCGCGCAGCACCTGTTCCATGCGGCGATGGCCTTCTCCCCCGCATTGGCGGACATCGACCCCGACCTGGCGGCGCGCCGCACGCGGGCGCTGGGCGTGCTGCTCGGCTGCGCGCCCGATGCCGAAGGCTTCCGCACCGTGCCGGAGCGCACCCTGCAGCGTGCGCAGCCGAAGGCCGCGCTGCTCGGGGCCACGAAGCTGAAGGCCCTGCTCGCCCCGCTCGCCGACGGGCTGCCCTGGGGCCCGGTGGTCGATGGTGACGTCGTGCCGCGGCCCGCCGTGCAGGCGCTGCGGGACGGGATCGGCGCCGACAAGCCGCTGCTGCTCGGGGCCACCGACGACGAATTCACCATGACGATGGACCGGGCTCCCGGCGTCCTGCGGTTCGTCCCCGCAGCGCTCGCGCTGATGCTGCTGAGCCGCGATCGCAGCGTGCGCCGGGCGTACCTCGCCGCGAACCGCGCCCAGCGCCGGCGCGGCACGCCGGCGCTGCTCGGCCGGTTCGTGACGGACCGGGTGTTCCGCTCGCTCGTGGTGCGGGCCGCGCAGGCCCGAGGCGACGCCCCCACCTGGGCCTACCGCTTCGCCTGGGTGTCCCCGGCGAAGGGGTGGTCGTGCCACTGCCTCGACGTGCCGTTCTGGTTCGACGTGCTCGAGGATCCGTTCGTGGAGCGCCTGGCCGGTCCCACCCCGCCGCAGCACCTCGCCACCGAGATGCACGGCGTGGCGGCCCGATTCGTCGAGGAAGGCGATCCGGGCTGGCCGCAGTGGCGCACGGATCCGGGGCTCTCGCGCGTCTTCGGTGCTGGACCGGCAGAGCCGGCGCTGTCCGCGGCCGCCTACGACGGGGCCCTGCCGCTGGCGTGAGGGCGCTCCCCCACACGGGATCGTCGAGGGCGCAGCGGCGGGTCGCGCAAATCCACCGGGGTCGTTGAGCGACACTTCGACTCGCTGCGCTCGCTCAGTGCGGATCTCCGCGAGACGAAACGCAGCATCTCGCGAGAGCACCGCGTTTCGTCTCACCCGGCCTTCGGCCGTGTTCGCTCAACGACCCCGGTGGGTGGTAGCCCCTGTTCGTAATTCAGGTTGAGTTCGCTCGTGACCGCCCGAATCGATCCATCCGGGCCCTTTGCGGCAGATCCAGCCTGAATTACGTACCGGCGAAGACGACGAACCCGCCGTCCAGTGGGAGCGGGACGGCGGGTTCGGGTCGATACGGGGCGCGACGCCCCGGGCGGATCCCGACGCCGCGGCACGACGCGCAGGATCAGGATCCCCGGATCCGGATCCGGATCAGGCGATCGGATCCAGCAGCGGGATGTCGTAGCGGTGCGGGGTGCCGAAGCGGTGCGCGGTGACCGAGACCGCCTGCTCGCGCAGGAAGGTCAGGATCTCGACGCGACCGGCGGCGACCACCGGGTTCGCGTACAGCGCGAGGCTGGGCGACCCGTTCACGGCCTCCGCGGTTGCCGCCGCGGCGGCGCCGATGAGGCGCACCCGGCCGTCGCGCGCGGCGAGGCGCTGAGCGTGTGCGGCCCATGCGGCGGCGTCCTCGGTGGCGACGGTCACATCCTGCGTGCCGAGCCAGGTAGCCACGGATCCCGGCAACGGCGCGAGAGTGCTGACGGTCACCCGCGCGCGGGCCCGGCGGCCGGCGGCGACCACACGGATCAGCTCGGCGACGCGGTCGCCCTCGAAGCGCACCGTGACCGGCACGGCCTGGTAGCGCAGCGCATTCTGCTCCGTGGTGAGGCCGGTGGCGTCGCGCACCACGCCGAACTCGTCGGCCCAGGCGTCGATGTCGGTGGCCAGTGCGCCGCGCAGCCACGCGATGTCGGCGTCCGCGTCGCCCGCGGCGGCGAGCGCGCCCACCGCGCCCGTCGCGAGCGCGTCGAGCTCGCGCGTCGTCGAGACGGGCGCGTCGGTCCACTCGGACAGACCGACGAGGTAGTTCGGGCCGCCGGCCTTGGAGCCGGCGCCGACCGCGGCCTTCTTCCAGCCGCCGAACGGCTGGCGCTGCACGATCGCGCCCGTGGTGCCGCGGTTGATGTACACGTTGCCCGCCTGGATCGCAGCGAGCCAGGTCTGGATCTCGTCCTCGTCGAGGGAGTGCAGCCCCGAGGTGAGGCCGTAATCGATGTCGTTGACGACGTCGATCGCCTCGTCCAGGGAGTCGGCGGTCATGATGCCGAGCACCGGGCCGAAGTACTCCACGCGGTGGAACTCGGATCCGCGCTTCACGCCGTCGCGGATGCCCGGGCGCCACAGCTGGCCGGCCTCGTCGAGCTTCTCCGGCTTCAGCAGCCAGCTCTCGCCCGCGTGCAGCGTGGTCAGGGCGCCGAGCAGCTTGCCCTCGGCCGGGCCGATGAGCGGGCCGATGCGGTTGGAGCCGTCCTCCGGCGAGCCCACGTCGTAGGCGCGCACGGCGTCGACGAGCTGGCGGCGGAACCGCTCGGAGCGCGCGGCGGATCCGACGAGCACGACGAGCGATGCCGCCGAGCACTTCTGACCGGCGTGGCCGAACGCGGCGTACGCGACGTCCTTCGCCGCGAGGTCCAGGTCGGCGGACGGGGTGACGATGATGGCGTTCTTGCCGCTGGTCTCGGCGAGCAGCGGCAGATCCTGACGGAACCCGCGGAACAGCTCGGCCGTCTCGTAGCCGCCGGTGAGGATGACGCGCCCCACGGCCGGGTCGCTCACGAGCTTGGTGCCCAGGTCGCGGCCGTCGAGCTGCACGTACTGCAGCACCTCGCGCGGCACGCCGGCCTCCCACAGCGCCTCGACCATGACCGCGCCGGAGCGGCGGGCCTGACGGGCGGGCTTGATGATCACCGGGGAGCCGGTGGCGAGGGCGGAGAGGGTGGATCCGGCCGGGATCGCGACCGGGAAGTTCCACGGCGGGGTCACCACGGTCAGCCCGACCGGCTGCATGGTCGCACCGTCCACGTGGGCGAGCTTCTTGGCGCTCTCCGCGTAGTAGTGCGCGAAGTCGATCGCCTCGGAGACCTCGGGGTCGCCCTGCTCGATGACCTTGCCGGCCTCGGATCCCATGACCTCGAGCAGGTCGGCGCGACGCGCCTCGAGCACGTCGCCGGCCTTGTGCAGGATCGCGGCACGCCCCTCGGCGCCGAGTGCGCGCCAGGCCTCGCCGGCGGCGACGGCGGTCGCGATCGCGGTGTCGACCTGCTCCGGGGTGGACAGGGTGTTCGCCTCGACCGTCGCGGTGCCGAGCTGCGAGCCCTTCATGCGGGCGCGGATCGCGTCGCCCCACGCGCGGTTCGCCGCGAGCGACGGGTCGGTGTCGGGGGCGTTCAGGAAGCCGTCGGTGAGACCCGGCGCGGCGGGCGCGGTGCGATCCTGCACGCGGTTGGTGCCGGGCACCTCGGTGGGCATCGAGCGCACGGAGGCGAGGAAGCGCTCCTTCTCACGTTCGAAGAGCTTCGGATCCGCGTCGAGGTCGAAGACGGCCGACATGAAGTTCTCCTGCGAGGCCCCCTCCTCGAGGCGGCGGATCAGGTAGGCGATCGCCACGTCGAACTCGTCGGGGTGCACGACCGGCGTGTACAGCAGCAGCGAGCCGACGGTGCGCTTGACGACCTGCGCCTGCGCGGAGGCCATGCCGAGCAGCATCTCGAACTCGATGCCCTCGGTGACGCCGCGCTTCTCGGCGAGCAGCCACGCCAGCGCGATGTCGAAGAGGTTGTGACCGGCGACGCCGATCCGCAGGTTCTTGACGTGCTCGGGGCGCAGCGCGTACTCGAGCACGGCCTTGTACGAGGCGTCGGACTGCTGCTTGGTCGACCAGGTCGCGAGCGGCCAGCCGTGCGACTCGGCGTCGACGGTCTCCATCGGCAGGTTGGCGCCCTTGACGACGCGCACCTTGATCGGAGCACCGCCATCGGCCACGCGCTTCGCCGCCCACTCCTGCAGGCGGATCATGGCGCCGAGCGCATCGGGCAGGTAGGCCTGCAGCACGATGCCGGCCTCGAGGGTCTTGAACTCCGCACGGTCGAGGATGTCCGTGAAGACCGCGATCGTGAGGTCGAGATCCTTGAACTCCTCCATGTCCAGGTTGATGAACTTCGCGGATCCGTCCGGCATGCCCTTGAGCGCGATCCGGTACAGCGGCAACAGCGCCTCGGCGGCATCGGCGACGGCGTCGTCGAAGGCCCACGGGCTGTGCGGGGCGACGGTGGACGAGACCTTGATCGAGACGTAGTCGACATCGTCGCGCTGAAGCAGACGACGGGTGCCCTCGAGACGGCGCGCGGCCTCCTCGCGGCCGAGGATCGCCTCGCCGAGCAGGTTGATGTTGAGCTTCACGCCCTGGGTCTCGCGGATGTGCGCGATGGCCTTGCCGAGCTTCTCGTCGCGGGCGTCCACGATGAGGTGGCGCACCATCTGGCGCAGCACCGTGCGGGCCGCGGGCACGACGATGCCGGGGACCATGCCGGCGGTCGCGCCGCCGAGGCCGATCGCGGCCTTCATCGGCGCGGGCAGGAAGCCGGGGGTCAGCGGCACGAGCTCCTTGAGCTTGGCCGCGGCGACCTTGAGGTCCTCCGGGCGCACGACGCCGTCGACGAAGCCGACCGTGAAGTCGAGGCCGTTGGGGTCGCGCAGCACGCCGGCGAGACGCTGACCGGCGGCATCGACGGGCACCTCGCGGCTCTCCACGAGCCACTTCTTGACGAGGGCGACGGCGTCGTCGGCGAGAGCGGAGAGATCGTCGATGCCGGCTGCGGCGGAGACGGGGCTTTCGGTGGCGGTCATGGTTCCTCGTGGGTTCGGTGCCGGGGGGGCGGGATCACGCGCGCACGCGCGGGGACGCTCCCAGCATGGATCCGATCTCCCTGCAGGAAAAGCGATCATTCATGACGGATATCATTCGCATATATCGAATGATCGAGGAGGGTCCATGTTCGAGCTGCGACGGCTGCGACTGCTGCACGAGTTCGCCCTGCGCGGCACGGTCGCCGAGGTCGCGCGCTCCCTGTCGTACAGCCCTTCCACGGTGTCGCAGCAGCTCGCGCTGCTCGAACGCGAGGCCGGAGCCGCGCTGCTCGAACCCGATGGGCGCCGTATCAGGTTGACCCCGGAGGGCAGGGTGCTCGCCGCGCACGCCGCGCGCGCCCTCGAACTCGACGAGCAGGCCCGGCAGGCACTCGCGCACGCCCCGGCCGAGGCCGTGCGGATCAGCGCCATGCCCACCGCCGCCGAGACGATCGTGCCCGCCGCGCTCACGGCGCTCGCGCTCACGCATCCGCACCTGCGCGTCGAGATGACCGAGGCCCCGCCCGAGGAGGGCCTGTTCGAGCTCACCGCGCGCCGATTCGACCTCGTGATCGCCGAGCAGTATCCGGGCCACACGCGCGAGCGGCACCCCGGCAACGTGCACGAGCTCATCGGCGAGGATCCGATCCGCCTCGTCCTGCCTCCCGGCGAGCACGCCGCGTCGCTCGACAGGCTGCGCGATCGCGCCTGGGTCATGGAGCCCACCGGATCCGCCGCGCGCCAGTGGGCGGTGCAGCAGTGCCGCGCCGCGGGCTTCGAGCCCGATGTGCGCTTCGAGGCGGCCGACCTGACCGCGCACGTGCGGCTGATCGAGGCCGGCCACGCAGTCGGCATGCTGCCGGATCTGATCTGGGGCGACACGGCGGCGCGCGTCACGCTGGCCGAGCTGCCCGGATCCCCCGTGCGCGAGGTATTCACGGCTGTGCGCGAGTCGGCACGAGGCTCGGAGGCGATCGGCGCCGTGCGAGGAACGTTGGCGGAGGCGTTCGCGCAGCACCGTCGCCCCCGGCTGAGGGACTGAGCACCCGGCGCGATTCGCCACGCGCAGGACATCGGATGTTTCCTCGCCGTCCATCCGCAGTGCCTAGGGTCCCAGGGTCCCCGACTCCGAAGGAAGCGCCCGATGCACACCCATGACGCCCCGCGCACCCATGCCCTCGACGCCGACGCCGAACTGCGCGCGCTGGGCTTCTCCCGCCGCGACATCCTCCGCACCGCCGGTATCGCCCTCGCCGCCGGCGGGCTGTCGGCCTTCGGCGGAGCCGGCGCAGCGATGGCGAGCACATCCGCGACGCGCCCCGCCGGCGACCCGCAGCTGGCATGGCTCGTGGGCGACCACCACGTGCACACGCAGTTCAGCCACGACGCGAAGTACCGGATGGCCCAGCAGCTCGACGCCGCACAGCACTACGGCGTCGACTGGCTCGCCTTCACGGAGCACAGCAACTTCGCCCACGCCGACCGCGGACTGCCCACCGCGCGCGACCTCATCCAGCAGGAGCGGGATGCCCGCGGCATGCTGATCTTCCAGGGCCTGGAGTGGTACATCCCGGCCGCCGAGCACGCCACCGTGCTGATCACCCCCGGCACCGACGACATCCGCCTGCTGCGCGCCTTCGAGCTGGCCTGGGACGGCAAGCTCAATCACTGGGACAAGCCGGCGGACGCCGCCCAGATGGCGGACTTCGAGCGCCGTGCAGCCGAAGCGGTCGCCTGGCTCGGCGCGCAGAAGTCCGCCGGCGCCCTCGGCGACGCCGTCGTGCTCGCGAACCATCCGATGCGCCTCGGCATCGACTCCCCCCACGAGCTCCGCGGATGGCGCGACGCGGATCCGGACATCTTCATCGGCATGGAGGGCGCGCCCGGTGCGCAGGGATCGGCGATCAGCCAGAATGCCGGACCCGGTGATCAGCGCGGCGAGTACGTGAACGCGCCGCGGCCGGACAGCTGGGCGGCCTACCCCGCGGACGCCTACCGTCCGTACGGCGGGTTCGACTGGGCCACCGCCACCGTCGGCGGACTCTGGGACGCGATGCTCGCCGAGGGCAAGCCGTTCTGGATCACCTCGAACTCCGACAACCACCTCACCGTGAAAGACACCTGGCGCATCGGGGACTACCCGGCCGGTGAACCGTATGCGAGCCTGCCGAGCGAGTTCGACCGCTGGGCCGTACGCGGGATGCGGCCCGACCCGGTCGACACCGGGATGCCCCAGGGCGGCAGCGACTTCTGGCCCGGACAGTTCTCGCGCCTGCATACGGGCGTCACGACGCGCTCCTACGCCGGCGTGCTCGAGGCGATGCGCCGAGGCCGGATGTGGGTCGACCACGGGCACCTGATCGCGGGGCTCGACGTCCAGGTCGGCGCCACGATGCCCGGCAAGGGCAACGGTCGCGGCAACGGCGCCGGCGGCGGCTGGGGCAACGCGTCCGGGACGACGGTCACGCTGGGCGGCCGGCTGACGGCGAAGCGCGGACAGGATGTCGTCGTCACCATCACCGTGACCACCACGGACTACGTGAACGCGGCCGGCATCCTGCCGCAGCTCGCGCACGTCGACGTGATCGCCGGGCCGGTCACGGGCACCGCGGCGGACGCCGACGCCATGCGTGCGCCCGAGACACGCGTGGTGCGCCAGTTCGACACCACGGGCCGTCGCGGCACCTTCACCCTGACGCACGTGTTCGAACGGGTCGACCGGCCGTTCTACGTGCGGTTCCGCGGCAGCGACGGCAACCGGACCGGCGCCGGATACCACGGTGCCGCCGTCGATCCCGCGGGCCCGCAGCGGCACGGCGACGGCGAGGGCGACCCGTGGTCGGACACGTGGTTCTACGCGAACCCGGTGTTCATCGACGTGCGCTGAGGCCCGTGGTCTCCCGCAGCGTCGCGCGGGGCCCCGCACCGGTGACGATCTGCACACAGTGCGACGATCAGCACGCGTTTCCGCCGGATCCGCGTGCTGATCGTCGCATCCTATGCTGATCGTCGCACCCGGCGCAGACGCGTGGACCGCGATCGCACCGGGTGCGGTCGGGCTCAGTGGTGCTGCGGCTCGACCACGACGACGCCGGTCTCCTCGTCGAAGTTGCCCGCCTTGCGGTCCTCCCAGCGCTGCAGCACATCCGCGGGCGTGGGCTTGGTCGCCAGGCTCACCACGACGTACACGACGACGCTGGACAGCAGGCCCCAGTAGATGGGTTCGTTCGCGAGCACACCCGAGAGCGCATCACCGGCGATGATGCCGTAGACCACCATGCTGCCGAGGGTCACGGCGGTGCCGACGATCATCGACGCGATCGCGCCGGCGCCGTTCGCGCGCTTCCAGATCAGGCCGCCGAGGATGGAGACCAGCAGGCCGCCCACCAGCACGTCATAGGCCACGGTGAGTGCGGCGACCACATCATTGAGGACGAGCGCGATGAGGGTAGCGACCACGCCGAGGACGACGATGTAGATCTGGTTCGAGCGGATGTCGTGCTCGGGATTGCCCTGACCGATGTCGTGGCTGTGATCGGTTCCCCGGCCCACCAGACGCCGCAGCAGCGGCATCACGTCGGCGCGGGCCACGGTCGCCGAGGCGATGAGCGCACCCGAGGCCGTCGACATCATCGCGGCCACGGCCGCGGCGAGCACGATGCCGGACAGGCCGACCGGCAGGGCGTGCTCGGCCATGGCGGCGTAGACGTCGTCCTTCACGGCGTCCTTCGGCAGCACCGCCGCGGCCGCGGTGCCGATGAGCGCGCCGGCGATGCCGTACAGCACGCAGTAGATGCCGGCCGCCGTGCCGCCCCAGCGGGCGACCTGTGGAGAGCGGGCCGTGAAGACGCGCTGCCAGATGTCCTGGCCGATCAGCATGCCGAAGGTGTAGATCACGAAGTACGTGATGATGGTGTCGCCGCCGATGGCGAACAGGTCGAAGTGCGAGGCGCCGACCGTCTCGCCGAGGCGCTTCACGATGCCGTCGTAGCCGCCGGCCTGCGCCCAGGAGAACGGCAGCAGCAGGAAGAACACGCCGACGGTCTTGATGATGAACTGCACCATGTCGGTCAGCGTGATCGACCACATCCCGCCGATCGACGAGTAGATGATCACGATGGCCGCGCCGATCGTGATCGACGCCCAGCGCTCCGTGCCGAACAGCACGTGGAAGATCGTCGAGTACGCGATGGTCGAGGTGACCACGAGCATCAGCGTGTAGAGCGCCATCACGATGCCGGACGCCTGGGTGCCGTTGATGCCGTACCGCAGCTGCAGCATCTGAGCGACCGTGTACACCTTCAGCCGCTGGATGGCCGGGGCGAACAGCAGGCTCAGCAGCAGCAGGCCGACGGCGATCGCGACGACGAGCCACATGCCGGAGATGCCGAACTTGTAGCCGAGGCCGACGCCGCCGACGGTGGACGCGCCGCCGAGCACGACCGCGGCCATGGTCCCGGTGTAGAACCCCGGGCCCAGGCGGCGCCCGGCGACGAGGAAGTCCTTGGAGTTCTTGGTCCTGGTCTTGCCCCAGAACCCGAACGCCAGCATGGCGACGAGGTAGATGATGATGATGGCGATATCCACGAGGGCTCCTTTGTCGTGCGTGGAGGGGACGAATGATGATCCGGCGTCTCGGGCGAGGACCGGCGTGCGTCAGGTGAGTTCGAACATGCGCAGCAGCGCAGGCAGCACGACCACGGCAGGTCCGGACTGCCGGAAGGTGCCGGCGAGGATCTCGCCGAGGGTGTCGAGGGTGGCTTCGTAGGCGGGGACGCCGAACGCGGCGGACACCGCCACGAAGTCGGGCCGTGCCAGCTCGGTCGCCGTGGCCTGCCCGAAGGCGCCCTCCATGTACTCGCGGAGGATCCCGTAGCCGCCGTCGTCGACGATCAGCCAGGTCACGTCGGCGTCGTGCTGTCGGGCAGTGGCGAGCTCGGCGATCGAGTACATCGCGCCGCCATCGCCCGAGACGGCGAGTGTGCGCCGGCCCGTGCCGATCGCGGCGGCGATGGCCGCGGGGAACGCGAACCCGAGCCCGCCCGCGCCCTGCGCGGAGTGGAACCCGCCGTCCTGCGAATCCCACGCCGACCACGCCCAGTAGGCCGCGATAGTCATGTCCCAGAAGGTCTGCGCGTCGGATGGCACCGCCGCGCGCAGGTCGCGCAGGAGGTTCCGTTCGGTCGCGAGGTCCTGGCCTGCGAGGCGCTCCTCGACTCTCGCGCGCAGCTCGGCCGCGATCCGGGCGCCGCGGAGGTTCGCATCCTGCCGCGCGGCCTCGACGGTTTCCGGATCCGCGGATCCGTCGGCGGATCCGGATCCCTCCAGCGCGTCCGCGATCGCGCTGAGCGCGAGACCGGCGTCGGCGTGGATTCCCAGCACCGGATAGTTCGACCCCAGAGCGCGCGGCTCGGCGTCGACCTGGATCAGCCGCCCGCGGGGGGCGAAGGTGAAGTAGTTGCTGGTGACCTCGCCGATCGTGCTGCCGACCACCAGCAGCACGTCCGCGTCCTCCAGGAGGTCGGTCGTGCAGCGATCCTCGATCCAGCTCGCGGCGGAGAGCGGGTGGTCGAAGCGGATCGCACCCTTGCCGCCCGCCGTCGAGACGACCGGCGCGCCGAGCGCCTCGGCCACGCGCAGCAGCTCCGCGGATCCGGTCGCCGACCTGCGCACCCCGCCACCGGCGAGGATCACCGGCCGCTCGGCTCCGGCGAGCAGGCGCGCAGCCTCGTCGACGAGCTCGGCTCGGGCCGGGCGGTCCGGGACCGCCCCGGAGAGGTCGCGGACCACGGGGATCGTCGCGGGGTCCAGCAGCACGTCCTGCGGCACCTCCACCCAGACCGGGCCCGCCGGTACGGTCTGGGCGAGCTCCCAGGCCTCCAGGATCGCGCTCGGAATGTGCGCCGAGTCGCGCACCAGCGCGGTGCTCTTGGTGACGTTCTGTGCGCTGCGCTGCTGATCGTCGAGCTGGTGCAGCAGACCGTTCTTCTGCCCGCCGAGACCTCGGCGGGGGATCTGCGCGCTGATCACGAGCACCGGTACGCCGGTCGCGTACGGCTCCTGCAGCGCACCGAGGGCGGTGAGGGCTCCCGGCCCGGTCGAGACGAACATGACCGCGACCTCGCCGGTCGCACGGGCATAGCCGTCTGCGCCGAAGGCGGAGTTGTTCTCGACGCGTGAGCTGACGAACTCGAGGTCGCTGCGGCGGATCGCGTCGAACAGGCCGAGGGCGTGCTGCCCCGGGATGCCGAAGATGTGCGAGACGCCGAGCGCGGTCAGCGTCTCGACAACCACGTCACCGCCGTTGCGGATGTGCTCCGTCATGCGGAGGCCCTTTCGGCGGCATCGGCCGCGTGCTTGTCCGCGAGCAGCGACACCAGGTCGTACGCGATGTGCGAGGCCGCGACGCCGGTGAGCTCGGCGTGGTCATAGGCCGGGGCGACCTCGACGACGTCGGCGCCGATGATGTTCAGCCCGCGGAAGCCGCGCAGGATCTCGAGGATCTCCCGGCTCGTGATGCCGCCGGCCTCGGGGGTGCCGGTGCCGGGGGCGTGCGCGGGGTCCAGCACGTCGATGTCGATCGAGATGTACAGCGGGCGGTCGCCGATGCGGTCCCGCAGTTTCGCGACGGTCTCGACGACGCCCTGGTAGTAGACGTCGGCGCTCGTGACGATGCCGAACCCGAAGCGACGGTCGTCCTCGAGGTCCTTCTTGCCGTAGAGCGGTCCGCGCGTGCCGACGTGGGTGAGCGCCTCGGTGTCGATGATGCCCTCTTCGAACGCCCGGCGGAACGGCGTGCCGTGCGTGTACTCCGCGCCGAAGTAGGTGTCCCAGGTGTCCAGGTGCGCGTCGAAGTGCAGCAGCGCGACCGGCCCGTGCCGCTTGGCGGCGGCGCGCAGCAGCGGCAGCGCGATCGTGTGATCGCCGCCGAACATCACCAGCCGGGTGTCGTCGGCGGTGAGGTCGAGCGCGGCCTGCTCGATCGTCTCGATCGCCTCGCCGATGTTGAACGGGTTCGCCGCGATGTCGCCGGCGTCGGCGACCTGGGCGAGGTCGAACGGCGAGACGTCGAGCGCAGGGTTGTACGGGCGCAGCAGCCGCGAGGCCTCACGGATGTGATTCGGCCCGAACCGTGCTCCGGAGCGGTAGGAGACCCCGCTGTCGAACGGAACCCCGGCGACCACGATGTCGGCGCGTCCGACCTGGTCCAGACGCGGGAGCCTGGCGAACCCGTCGCGCCCGGCGTACCTCGGGATCAGCGAACTGTCGACAGGACCAATCGGAACCACCACGGCGACCTCCTCGACGCACCATACCCATCCAAGAGTTGTTCTGGATGAATCCTTAGTTGCCTATTTGACAACTTTCGATGTGCGCGAATTTAGCAGCCGCGCAGGACGCACGTCAAGGCCTCGAACCGGATCTCGTCCTCAGCACCGGCGCAGGGCCGGCGATCGGCCTCCGACGGCTCCCGCGGGGTCTCGCCGTCAGGCCCAGGCCGCGGGCGCGAAGACCCAGATCAGCTCAGCGCCCTCGTCGCCCTCGGTGCGCCAGCTGTGCGGCTCGCTGCCGCGGAACGTGACCGTGTCACCCGGACCGAGTTCCCAGTCCCGGTCCGAGAAGCGCACCGAGACCCGCCCGCTCAGCACGTGCAGCACCTCGACCTCGGCAGCGATCGTGTACAGCTGCCCGCCACCGTGTCCGCCGGCGGAGACCGTCGAGCGCATGACCTGCACGCGCGACTCCCCACGGGGCGAGAGCAGCCGCTCCTCGACCCCCGTGCCGCCGAAGTTGATCTGCGGGCCGGTGCCGGCCGGGACCACCCGCACGTCGGGGGCCTCGAACAGCGAGCCGACCGAGATCGAGAGCACGTCGCACAGCGTGATGAGCGACGCCACGCTCGGCGAGGTCAGATCGCGCTCGACGCGCGAGAGGAAGCCCTTGGTCAGGCCGGTGACCTCAGCGACTTCGTCGATCGTGAGGTACTGCGCTTTGCGCGCCGCACGCAACCGCGAACCGATCGCGACCGGTCGGCTGTTCGGATCCACGGGCAGGGAGCGCATGGATCCACACGCTACCCGAGTTCCCGGGCGGCCCGGTCAGCCCTCGCGAAGCGTCGCATGCGGGATCCGCTGCCGCATCACCCGCACCGCCTCCGGGCTGACGTCCACGAGCAGTGCGTCGCGGCCGAGCGCGGACGCGACGGCGCCCGCGGTACCGGATCCAGCGAACAGGTCCAGGATCCGATCTCCCGGGCGACTCGACGCCTGGATCATGCGGCGCAGGATCCCCTCCGGCTTCTGGGTCGGATACCCGGTCTTCTCCCGCCCCGACGTCGGCACGATCGTGTGCCACCAGACGTCGGTGGGGAGCTTGCCGCGCTCGCGCTTGGCAGCGCTGACCAGGCTAGGCGCCATGTACGGTTCGCGCTCGATGTCGTCGACGTTGAACACGTGCCCGCCCGGCGTCTTCACGTAGACGAGGATCGTGTCGTGCTTCGTGGGCCAGCGGGTGCGCGGCTTGGCGCCGTAGTCGTAGGCCCAGATGATCTCGTTCAGGAAGCACTCCCGGCCGAACACCGCGTCGAGCATGACCTTCGCGTAGTGCGCCTCGCGGTAGTCGAGGTGCAGGTAGAGCGTGCCGTCATCGGCGAGCAGCCGCCAGGCCTCCTCGAGCCGCGGCATCAGGAAGTCGCCGTAGTCGTCGAAGCGGTCGTCGTAGGCGTGCAGCAGCTCGCGCACCCGCTCGTAGCGGTGCCCGTGGAAGCCGTGGTTGACCTCACGAGGGCGCTCCTCGGGGGTGCGCTGTTCCGTTCTCAGGATGGATTTCGCGGATCCGCGGATTTCGGGCGCGGAATCGGTCGATTCCCCGGATCCATCCTGAGTTGCGTCCGCCGGTCGGTCGGCACGGCGGCTCGAGACGGCATGCCGCTCCTGCGTGCGGCCGGTATTGAACGGCGGATCCAGGTAGACGAGCGTGAAGGATCCGTCGGCCAGCGTGCGGGCCACGTCGAGCGCCTCGCCGTGCACGATCTCGACGACGCCGGTTCGCGCGCCCGAGTTCGATCCGGTCCCTGAGCTTGCCGAAGGGACCACGCCGTGGCCGGACGCTTCGACAGGCTCAGCGACCGGAGCTGCCTCGGCGACCTCGGCGACCGGCTCTCGAGCGCCGTTCACGGAACCCGGTGCAGCCACGCCTCGGTGGCGAACTTCGTGCGCACCAGGTCCTCCGCCGCCTCGTATTCGTCGGCGGCGATCGTGCCGTCCTCGGCGCCGGTGACGGCGCGGAAGGTGTCCTTGAACCGCTCGATGATCTCGGCGCGGCTGAGGCCGGTCTGGCTGCGCAGCGGATCCACGCGCTTGGCCGCGGAGGCGGTGCCCTTGTCGCTGAGCTTCTCGCGCCCGATCCGCAGCACCTCGGTCATCATCTGACCGTCGATGTCGTAGGAGAGCGTGGCGTGGTGCAGCACTCCGCCGTTCGCGAGGCGCTTCTGCGCGGCGCCGCCGATCTTGCCGCTGGGGCCGGCGATGTCGTTGAGCGGCTGGTAGACGGCGTCGATGCCGAGCGAGCGCAGCGCCTGCAGCACCCAGTCGTCGAGGAAGGCGTAGGAGTCGGCGAACGTCATGCCCTGCACGAGGGTCGCCGGCACGTACAGCGAGTAGGTGATGATCTGACCGGCGGCCATCATCATCGCGCCGCCGCCCGAGATCCGGCGCACGACGTCGAAGCCGTGCTTCGCAGCCCCGGCCGGATCCACCTCGTTGCGATAGGACTGGAAGGATCCGATCACGACCGCGGACTCGTCCCACTCCCAGATCCGCAGCGTGGGACGACGGCGTCCCTCGCCGACACGGGTGGTGAGCACCTCGTCGAGCGCGAGGTTCATGCGCGGCGAGACGGCCTTGTCGTGCACGATCTCCCAGTCGAAGTCGCGCCAGCCCGGCGCCGTCACGAGCGCGCGGCGCACCGCGGTGCCGACGGCTTCGGGGGTGAGTCCGAGCAGTTGCGCCCCTGCCGGCAGCGCGGCACGCACGGCGGCAGCGATGGCTGAGGCATCGGTCTCGACGGGCAGCCCCGTGACCGCGGCGTTGATGTCGTCGAGCGCGTCGTCCGGCTCGAGGAAGAAGTCCCCCGCCAGCCGGAAGTCGGAGATCGCGCCGTCCGTCACCTCGAAGTCGACGACGACCAGCTTGCCGCCAGGAACCTTGTACTCACCGTGCACCGGTCCAGCCTACGCGGCGCGGGCCCCCGCGGCCCCGCGGCTCAGTCGCGGGAGGGGACGCGCTTGTCGAGCCAGGCGAGCAGGTCGGCGCGCACCTCGGCCTGCTGCAGCTCGTTGAAGATCTCGTGACGCGCGTCGGGGTAGACCAGCGTGGTGACGTCGCTGAGGCCCGAGCGGTTGCGGTAATCGTCGGCGAGGCGGTGCACGCTGCGCGGTCCGCCCACCGGGTCGTCGCGGCCGACCATGAGCAGCACCGGCACGTCGTTCGAATAGTCCTTGCCCGGGCGCCCGTAGAGGCGCGCGGCCTCGATCGGCCCGAACAGCTTCAGCAGCGGCACCTCGGTCGTCAGCGGGTCGGCGCGGAACGCCTCCCACACCGCAGGGTCACGCGTGAGCCACTCCAGTCCGTGCGCGTCCGGCCCCTTCCATCGCGCGTTCAGCGGCATCGAGTTGAGGTCGGTCGGGGTGCGGTGGGCGGATCCGGTGAGGATCACGGCGTCGTACGCCTCGGGGTGTGCGTTGAGCACCATCTGCGCGAGGAACGACCCCCAGGAGTGGCCGAGCAGGACGAGCGGGAGTCCGGGGTTCTCGCCGCGGATGAGCTCGGTCAGCTGCCACTCGTCGGCGACGACCGCGCGGATGCCGCCGGGGCCCAGCCGGCCCAGCTTCGCCGCGTCGCCGTGCTGCTTCATACCGGTACGCCCGTGCCCGCGGTGGTCGTCGGCGTAGACGATGAAGCCGGCCGCGGTGAGGTCGGCGATCAGCGCGCCGTAGCGGCCCGCGTGATCCCCCACCCCGTGCAGCAGCTGGACGACGCCGCGCGGGGTCGCGCCGTCGGCGGCGGGATGGACGTCGTAGACGATCGCGATGCCGTGTGCGTCGGTGAACTCGGCGGTGCGGGGCTCAGCCATGCCCCGAGTCTACGGATCCCACGCCCGCACGCCGCATCGGGTCGGCAGATGACGCGGTCGGCGCGCTCACCGAGGCCGCATCGCGGGGCGACCCGCGTCGATGCGCCGGCTCGTGTCAGAGCCCGAGCGCGGCGCAGACCGCGCGGGCCTCCTCCAGGTCCGTGACCTCATGGCCGCCGCCGTCGTCGGCTGCGGATCCCATCCGTACGGATCCGGACGCGGCGACCGTGCGCTTGGCGGAGAAGTGCAGGGCGTCCACACCGGTCGCGGCGATCTCGGCCGCGTTCGCCGCGGTGACGCCGCTGCCGGCCATCACCTCGATCCGGCCCGCGGCTGCCGCGACCAGAGCGCGCAGCACGTCCACGCCGTCGCATGCGGCCGACGCCCCACCCGAGGTCAGCACGCGCGTGAGACCCAGGGCGAGCGCGACATCGAGCCCGGCCCGCGGATCCGGGGTGACGTCGATCGCCCGGTGCAGGGTGACGGCGGCGTCAGGGCTCGCTTCGCGGGCCGCGTCGCGCAGGCGCGTCAGGGCATCCCCGTCGAGCTCGCCGGCGGCCGTCTGCGCACCGATCACCACACCGGCCGCGCCGTGGGCGAGCATCCAGCGCACGTCGCGCACTGCGGTCGCGATCTCCTCCGCGTCGTAGTGGAACCCGCCCGCACGCGGACGCACCAGCACGTGCACCTCGGGACCGCCGTGCGATGCCGCCTCCACCGCGAGCTCGAGCGTCGCCGGCGACGGCGTGAGCCCGCCGAGGGCCAGGGCCTGGGTCAGCTCCACGCGGCGGGCGCCGATCTCGCGGGCGACACGTACTCCGGCAGCGTCCTGAACGGCGACTTCGAGCGCGAGGGGCATTCGTCCATTCTCACCGGTCGCCGATGCGAGCGGAACGGACGCGCTGGCATTTGTTCAGCCTCCTGCCTACTCCGATCCAGCCCCAGGTTCTCGAATACTTAGTTAGGCTATCTAAGCAATGACTACCGAGAACCTGCACGAGACCGCCACCGAACTGCGCCTCGCCACGTTCCGACTCGCCCGCCGCCTGCGCTCCGTGCGCGCCGTGGACAGCCGCAACACGGCGATGAGCGACGCCCAGCTCGGCGTGCTCGCCGCGCTCCGCGCGCACGGCCGCCACTCCCTCACCGCGCTCGCCGATCGCGAGCGCGTCACCGCCCCCACGATGAGCGCGGTCGTGACCGGGCTCGAGGAGCAGGGCTACGTCACCCGGATCCCCGATGACCAGGACCGGCGCCGTGTGCACGTGGAGATCACCGCCGCCGGTGAGAAGGTCGTGGTCGAGACGCTGGAGCGACGCACGGAGCTCCTGGTCGCCGAGATCACCGAACTCGGCCTGACGAGCCGCGAGCTCACCGTGCTCCACGAGGCCAGCATCCTGATGCGGAAGCTGGCCGAGCTGTGAGCCAGATGTTCCGCTCCTTCGGGGTCTTCAACTACCGGATCTGGTTCTTCGGCGCGATCGTCTCGAACATCGGCGGCTGGATGCAGTCGACCGCGCAGGACTGGGTCGTGCTGACCGAGCTCACGCACAACGACGCCACGGCGATGGGCGCGACCATGGCGCTGCAGTTCGGGCCGCCCCTCGTGCTGGTCGGGCTCACCGGACGGGTCGCCGACCGCTTCGACCGGCGCCGGATCCTGCTCGTCACGCAGAGCACCCTGATGGCGCTCGCCATCGCGGTCGCCGTGCTCCTGCTCACGCACGTGATGACCCTGCCGCTCATGCTCGTGTTCGCGGCGTGCTTCGGCGTCGCGAACGCATTCGACGCGCCCGCGAGGCAGGCGTTCGTGTCCGACATGGTCTCGATGGAGAACGCCTCGAACGCCGTCGCGCTGAACTCCGCGTCCTTCAACATGGCGCGCCTGATCGGCCCCGCCGTCGGCGGCCTCGCGATCGTCGCCCTCGGATCCGGCTGGGTGTTCGTCGCGAACGCGGCCACGTTCCTCGCGATGATCGTGGCGCTGCTCCTGATCCGCACCCGCGAGCTCATGCCCCGCCCGAAGAACCGCCGCGCCGGCGGGCTCATCGTGGGCATGCGGTACGTGGGCAGCCGGCCGGATCTCCTGGTCGTCTTCGCGATGGTCTTCCTCATCGGCGCGTTCGGCATGAACTTCCCGATCTTCGCGTCGACCATGGCGCTGGAATTCCACAAGCAGGCAGACGGATACGGCCTGCTCAGCTCGGTGCTCGCGATCGGATCCCTCACCGGGGCACTGCTGGCCGCGCGCCGCGATCGCGCCAGGGTGCGGGTGCTCATGATCGCCGCCGGCGGGTTCGGCGTCGCATCGATCGTCTCGGCGCAGATGCCGAACTACGTCTCCTACGCCGTCACGCTCGTGTTCGTCGGATTCTCCACGGTGACCATGCTCACGACGGCGAACGGATACGTGCAGACGACGACGGATCCGGCCCTGCGCGGCCGCGTGCTCGCGCTGTACATGGCCGTCGTGATGGGCGCGACCCCGATCGGCGCCCCGATCGCGGGCTGGGTGGCCGACGCGTTCGGGCCGCGCGCGGCGATCATGGTCGGCGGCGCCGCGGGACTGCTGTCGTTCGCGATCGGCGCCGGCTGGATGCTCTACTCCGGGCGGCTGCATCGCCGGGAGGAGTCCCGCTTCCTGCTCACCCTCGATGAGACGCGTCCGGTGCGGGTGGTCGAGGCGATGCGGCGCGCCGTGACCCCGCCGATCACGAGCGCGACCACGCCGATCCGAGTCGAGCCGCGCGCGGTGGGCTCGAACGCCGGGGAACGCCCCGACGGAGTCGGCCGCCACGGCTCGGGCGACGACGAGTGAGCGACGCATCCTCGGCCGAGAACGCACGTGCCCGTCGTTCGCTGCTGCCCGCGCTCGGCGCGCTCTCGGCGTTCGGGCCGCTCTCGATGGATCTGTACATTCCGGCGCTGCCCGCGCTCGGCCACGAGCTGCACACGACGGAGGCGCTCGCCCAGGTGACCATGAGCGCGTGCCTCATCGGGCTCGCCCTGGGCCAGCTGCTGTGGGGCCCGATCAGCGACCGCTACGGGCGCCGCCGTCCACTGCTGTGGGCCGTGGCGGGCTTCGCGGTCGCCTCGCTCGTGTGTGCGGTCTCGCCGTCGATCGAGCTGCTGATCCTGGTGCGATTGCTGCAGGGGCTGTGCGGCGCAGCGGGGATGGCGATCGCCCGTGCGGTCGTGCACGACGTGTACGCGGGGGCGGAGGCGACGGCGGCGTTCGCCGCGCTCACGGCGATCGCGGGCGCGGCCCCGGTGCTCGCGCCTCTGCTGGGCGGCGCGCTGCTGACCTTCACCGACTGGCGCGGCCTGTTCGTCGCGCTGGGCGCGATCGGCGCATTGCTGCTGCTGACGGCGGCACTGTTCGTGCCGGAGACGCACCCCCGCGCCGAACGCACCACCGGCGGGCTCGGCAACGACCTGCGCGGCATCGGGGCGGCTCTCGGCAACGGGCCGTTCATGGTGTTCGCGCTCACCCTGGGCCTGGCCTCTGCCGGGTTCTTCACCTATCTGCAGATGTCATCGTTCGTGCTGCAGAACCAGTTCGGCGTCGATGCGCAGGGCTTCGCGCTGATCTTCGCCGTGAATGCCGGTGGCATCATGCTGGGCGCCTGGATCAGCCGGCGCCTCGCGCGCCGCCCTTCGAGGACCTCAGGGACCGAGGGCCGCGGCCGCCTCGACGCTCGCCGCGTCGTGCTGATCTCGCTCACCCTCGGCACCGCAGCAGCCGCGGCCGTGCTGCTGAGCGGGCTGCTGCACAGCCCGCTGCCGTGGCTGCTCGCGCCGCTGTTCCTGCTCGTCGGCCTGCACGGCGTGAACAACCCGACGCTGACCGCCCTGGCGCTGGGCCGCATCACCCGCGGGGCCGGATCCGCCTCCGCCGTGCTCGGAACACTCGCCGCGTTGCTGGGCGCGCTGGTGCCGCCGCTGCTGTCGCGGGCGGGGGTGTCCGCGACTCTGATGGGCGCCACCATGCTGGTCGCGTTCGCCGCCGCGCTGGCCCTGCTCGCCGCGACCGGGCGCATCACACGCGCACGAGGCTGACCGGATCCGCCCCGCGCCCGATCGGATCCGCCCCCTGATCCGCACTGGCCCTACTTCCGCTCACTGGTCGCAAAATGCGGCCTGGGACGCCGCAAAGGCGCAATCCGCGCCCAGTGAGCGGGCCGTGACTGCGAACTTCTTACGGATCCGTGATCTCGGCGCCCCTGGGATCCCGGGGATTCGTACGCTGAGTGCATGACCGGATCCGCTTCGCGCGACAGGGCAGGCGCTGCCGCCGCCGGCACCGCCGCGGCCCTGCTCGGGATCGGCGCCGGCGAGCTCATCGCGACGCTGCTGGCGCCCTCGTCCAGCCCGTTCGCCGTGGTCGGCGGCACCCTGATCGACGCCGCCCCGGCCTGGGCGAAGGACACGGCGATCGCGTTGTTCGGCACCGGCGACAAGGCGGCGCTGCTCACCGGGATCGCGATCGTGCTGCTCGCTGTGGCGGCCGCGCTCGGACTCTGCGAGCGACGCTGGCGCGGCATCGGCGTCGCCGGATTCGTGGTTCTCGGGGCCGCAGTCTCGCTGCTCGCCCCGCTGCGTGCCGACGCCGCCACCCTGTCGTGGCTGCCGGCGCTGCTGTCCGGGATCGCCGCCGCCCTCGTGCTGCGCATGCTCGTGAAGCGTCTGCCCGACCGCGAGACTGCATCTGCGTCGCAAGACAGCAGACGAGAACCGCAGTCTCGGAGCGCAGAAGCAGTCTCGCTGCTCCGGGGCGAGGCAGAACCGACCAAGCCCGACGGGCTGCCCGCTCTGGCCACGGCCGAGCACGCCGCCCCCGCACCCGCATCCGCGACCGGTGCCTCGCGCCGCCATTTCCTCGCCTGGACCGTCGGCACCGCCGCGGTCGGGATCCTCGCGGCCGTCGCCGCCACCGCGGCGCGAGCCGGATCCGTCGCCGTCGGCACCGTGCGCGCCGCACTGCACCTGCCGAAGCCGGCCACTCCCGCCGCTCCGATCCCGGCCGGCGCCGCGCTGAAGGTCGACGGCCTGAGCCCGTTGATCACCCCGAACGCCGACTTCTACCGCATCGACACCGCGCTCGTCGTGCCGCAGGTGGATCCCGCGAAATGGCGACTGCGCATCCACGGCATGGTCGCGCACGAGGTCGAGCTGACCTGGGACGAACTGCTGGCGCTCCCGCTCGTGGAGAACGCCGCAACGCTGTCCTGCGTGTCGAACGAGGTCGGCGGCGATCTCATCGGCAATGCCGTGTGGCTCGGCTACCCGATCCGCGAGCTGCTGGCGAAGGCGCAGCCGTCCGCCGACGCCGACATGGTGCTGTCCACCTCCGCAGACGGTTTCACCGCGGGTACGCCGCTGGAGGCGCTCACCGACGACCGCGACGCGCTGCTCGCGATCGGCATGAACGGCGAGCCGCTGCCGTTCGAGCACGGCTTCCCGGTGCGCATGGTGGTGCCGGGTCTGTACGGATACGTCTCGGCGACGAAGTGGGTCACGGATCTGGAGGTCACCCGCTTCGACCGCGCCACCGCGTACTGGACGGCGCGCGGCTGGTCGGAGCGCGGCCCGATCAAGCTCGAATCGCGTATCGACGTGCCCCGCGGCCCTGTCTCGGCCGGCGACACGGTGATCGCGGGGGTGGCGTGGCAGCCGCACGCCGGCGTCTCCGCGGTCGAGGTGCAGGTCGACGACGGCCCGTGGCAGCGCGCCGAACTCGCCCCGGCGATCTCCGCCGACACCTGGGTGCAGTGGCGGCTGCCGTGGACGGCGACGGCCGGACAGCGCACTCTCCGCTGCCGGGCGATCGGCGCCGACGGCACCGTGCAGACCGCGCAGACCGCTCCCCCGGCGCCGGACGGCGCGACCGGCTGGCACACGATCGGCGTCACGGTGAACGCCTGAGCCGCGGAAATCGCGTCGACAAGGTCACCCCCCACAGTCGCTGGTCGCAGAATGCGGCTTCCGGGGCGACAAAGGCGCAATTCGCGACCAGCGAGCAATGAGTAGCGACCAGCGAGCCGGCCCGGGATCCTCACGGAATCCGTGCGCTTCACTTACTTCACGAATTTGTGAAATCGGCGTAGCATCACCGCCATGAACACGATCATCCGCACCGACGGCCTCACCAAGCACTACGGCCGCGTGCATGCGCTCGACGGACTGGATCTCAGCGTCGACGAGGGCCAGGTGCACGGCTTCCTCGGCCCGAACGGGGCCGGCAAGTCCACCACGATCAGGATCCTGCTGGGCCTCGCCCGAAAGACCGGCGGATCCGCCACGGTCTTCGGCGAGGACCCCTGGACGTCGGCGGTGAGCATCCATCGCCGCGTCGCCTACGTGCCCGGCGACGTGAGCGTCTGGCCGAACCTCTCCGGCGGCGAGGCGATCGACTTCCTCGCACGTCTCCGGGGAGCCAGGACCAAGGATGGCGCCTACCGCGCGGAGCGGGAGCGCCTGATGACGGCGTTCCAGTTCGACCCGCGCAAGAAGGGCCGCGCCTACTCGAAGGGCAACCGGCAGAAGGTCGCCCTCATCGCTGCCTTCGCGGTCCCCGCCGACCTGTACATCCTCGACGAGCCGACCAGCGGGCTGGATCCGCTGATGGAGGTCGTCTTCCGCGATGAGGTGCAGCGGATCCGCAGCCGCGGGGCGACCGTGCTGCTGTCCAGCCACATCCTGTCGGAGGTCGAGCTGCTCTGCGACCGTGTCAGCATCATCCGCGCCGGACGGATCGTGGAATCGGGCAGGCTCTCGGAGCTTCGCCACCTCACCCGCACCGAGGTCTCGTTCGAGGCCGCGGACGACACGGCTCTCGCCGGCATCCCCGGCGCGCACGACGGCACCTTCGACGACGGCCGGATCCGGTTCACCGTCGACAGCGACGCGGTCCCGTCGGTGCTGCCCGCGCTCGCCCAGCGCAGCGTTGCGGGCCTGCGCATCGAGCCGCCCTCCCTGGAGGAGCTGTTCCTGCGCCACTACGGCGACGACCTCGCCGCACTGCGCGCCGCCGAAGAGGACCCCTCGCTCCCCCCGTCCCCCTCCAGCCAGCGCTCCGCGCTGCCCGGAGCCTCCGGGACGCGTGGGCCCGGCTCCGGGACCGGCACTCGCGCCTCGCGTCGCGCCGCCATGAAGGAGTCATGATGGGCGCCCTGCTCCGGCAGCGCCTGCGCCGCGACTGGCTGCAGGTGCTCCTCTGGATCCTCGCCACGGTCCTGATGACCGCCGCGGGCTATTCGGGAGTGACCCAGTCCTACGCCACCCACGCCGACCGGGTCGAAGTGCTCGCCGCGGTCATGGCGAATCCCGTCATCATGATGTTCCGCGGCCTGCCGTCCGGTGCCTCGGAGGGACAGTTCCTCTCGTTCGAGGTGCTGCCGTGGCTGACGATGCTCGCCGCACTGATGAGCACCTTCCTCGCCGTCCGCCACACCCGCGGTGACGAGGAGTCAGGCCGCACCGAGCTCGTCGCCGCCACCCCCGTGGGGCGCGCTCTGCCGACCATCGCCACGATCATCCACGGCGCAAGCGCGAACATCGTGCTCGGCGTGCTGGTGGCGGTGACGTTGATCGGATCCCGACTCGACGCGGCCGGATCCTGGCTCATGGGCGCGACCTCCGGGGCCACGGGCATCGCCTTCCTCGGCATCGGACTTCTGGCCGCCCAGCTCATGCGCACGTCGCGCGGAGCCAACGCGCTCACCGTGTGGATCCTGGTCGGCACGTTCCTCGTGAACGGGATCGGCAACGTCGCAGGCACCCCCAGCGACGACCTCACCCGGATCACGAGCTCCGGTCTCGTCTGGGCCTCGCCGTTCGGCTGGGCCGAGCAGGCGCGCCCGTACGACACGAACGACGGCTGGCCCGTCCTGCTCGGACTCGCGTTCGGACTGGTCCTGGCGATCGTCGCCGTATCGCTGCAGTCGGTGCGCGACATCGGGGAGGGCTTCGTGCCGGCCCGGCCCGGCCGGGTGCATGCCAGGCCCGCCCTGTCGACGCCGCATGCACTTGTGTGGCGACTGACCAACGGCGCCATCGTCGGCTGGGCCATCGGCGGCGCGCTCACCGGGGTGCTCGCGACCAAGCTGTCGGGGCTGGCCGGGCAGATCTCGGGCCAGAATCCCGCGGTGCAGCAGGTCCTCGACAAGATCGGCAAGGCGGGCGATCTCGAGGAGACCGTCGTCTCGGTGTTCTTCACGATGATGGGGATCCTCGCCGCATGCGCCGCCGTGCAGATCGTCGCGCGAGCCAGGCAGGAGGAGGCGCACGGCACGGCCGAGAACGTGCTCGCGCAGCCGGTCGGGCGCGTGCGCTGGCTGTGCGACTACCTGCTGGTGGCGATGTTCGCGATCGCGATCATCGTCGCGGCGGCGATCCTCGCCGGGTACGCCGGGCTCGCCGGCAACGAGCACGCGTCCTCGCTGATGCGGGTGGTCACCGTGGTCGGGCTCGGTCAGGGCCTCGCCGCCTGCGTGTTCATCGTGCTGACCGGGCTCGTGTTCGTGCTGGTGCCCCGCGGCACGATCGCCGCCGCCTGGGCGCTCCTGCTCCTGGCGACGCTGTTCGGCCTGTTCGGTCCGCTGTTCGGGCTGCCGGAGTGGACCACGCGGTTCTCTCCGTTCTCGGTCACCCCGATCGTGGCGAACGGCGAGGTCGATGCGCGCGGGACGTGGTGGCTCGTGCTGGTGGTCGCGGCCGGCGCGGCGGCCGCGCTGACGCTCATGCGGCGCCGCGAGCTGCGTGCGGCGGGATGATGGGGTCATGAGCGTGCAGGAACCGGAGCCGCCGGTGCACCACGGCGTGGATGCGGCGGAGGCGGCCGCGGCGATGATCACCGCGGTCGGCTTCCCGCGCATGCCCGGTCGCGTGATGATGGCGCTCATCGCCGCACCCGCGGAAGGGTACAGCGCCGCGGATCTCGCCGACAGGCTCGGCATCAGCGCCGCGGCCGTGTCGGGCGCAGTGCGCTATCTCCAGACGATCCAGGTCATCCGCCGCGTCTCGCGCCCCGATCGTCGCCGCGACCACTATGTCATCATCCCGGACACCTGGTACGGGTTGATGACGAACAACGGCCCGATCTACGAGCGCCTCGCCGCGCACATCGAGGCGATCGGCGCCGAGCACGACGACGACCACGCCGCGCGGGACCGTGCCGCCGAGATGGCGGAGTTCTTCCGCTTCATGGCGCGCCGGATGCCCGAGCTCGTCGACGAGTGGGAGGCGCATCGCGCCGGGCTGTGAGACGCGCGCCGCCTGTCGGAGTGACGCCGAAATGGGGCCGTTGAGCGAGCACGGCCGAAGGCCGAGCGAGACGAAACGCGGTCGCCCGCAAGGGCACCGCGTTTCGTCTCCGTCGCTTCGGCGTCGTCGCTCAACGACCTCGGGTGAGGACTATCGCCTCAGCTCCCGAGCACAACCCGGAGCTGCTCGAGCGCCCAGTCCAGCTCGGTCGCGCGCACCACGATGGGCGGGGCGATGCGGATGGTCTGACCGTGGGTGTCCTTCACGAGCACCCCCCGGTCCAGCAGCTTCTCCGCGATCTCGCGGCCTGTGCCGCGGGCCGGATCGATGTCGACGCCGGCCCAGAGACCCGCCACGCGCACCTCCGTGACCCCGTGGCCGAGGAGCGTCTCGAGCCCTTCGCGCAGGTGCTGCCCGAGCGCGCGGGCGCGCTCCTGGAACTCCCCCGACTCGAGCATCTCGACCGCGCGCAGTCCGACGGCCGCGGCGAGCGGATTGCCGCCGAAAGTGGATCCGTGCTCGCCCGGGCGGATGACGCCCAGCACGTCCTCGTTGCCGACGACCGCGGAGACGGGGAGAATCCCGCCGCCGAGTGCCTTGCCCAGCAGGTACAGGTCGGGCACGACGCCCTCGCGGTCGCACGCGAAGGTCTCGCCGACGCGGCCGAGGCCGGACTGGATCTCGTCGGCGATGAACAGCACGTTCCGCTCGGAGCAGATCTCGCGCACACGGCGCAGGTAGCCCTCGGGCGGGATGACCACGCCGCCCTCGCCCTGGATCGGCTCGATGAGCACAGCGACGGTGTCGTCGGTGATTGCGCTCGCGATCGCCTCCGCGTCGGCGTACGGCACCGCATCGAAGCCGGGCGTGAACGGACCGAACCCGTCGCGCGCCGACTCGTCGTCGCTGAAGCCGACGATGGTCGTCGTGCGGCCGTGGAAGTTGCCGTGCGCGACGACGATGCGCGCCGCATCCGGACGCACGCCCTTGACGCGGTAGCCCCAGGCGCGCGCGACCTTGATGCCGGTCTCGACGGCCTCGGCGCCGGTGTTCATCGGCAGCACCAGGTCCTTGCCGCACAGTCGCGCGAGCGCGGCGGCGAACGGCTCGAGCCGGTCGTTGCGGAAGGCGCGGCTGGTGAGTGCGACGCGGCCCAGCTGCTCCTCTAGGGCGGAGACGAGTGCGGGGTGACGGTGCCCGAAGTTCACGGCGGAGTACGCCGCGAGCAGGTCGAGGTAGCGCTTGCCCTCGACATCGGTCACCCAGGCGCCCTCGGCGCGGGCGATCGTGACGTCGAGCGGCGCGTAGTTGCGCGCCACATGCGGCTCGGCGCCGGCTTCCGGGCCCTGCCCGGCGATCGTCCCGTGCTCTGCGTACTCCCTGACCTGCTCGGGCGTCATCACGCGCCCCGCAGTTCCAGGGTGCAGCACTTGATGCCGCCGCCGCCGAGCAGCAGTTCGCTGAGGTCGACCGTGAGCGGGTTGTAGCCGCGCTCACGCAGTTGCTTCTCGAAGCCCGTGGCGCGCGGCGAGATGATGACGTTGTAGCCGTCGCTCGCGGAGTTCAGGCCGAACACGGCGCCATCCTCGTCGGAGACCAGGATCGCGTCGGGGAAGCGCTCGGCGAGGATCCGCTGCGAGGCATCGTCGAAGGCGTGCGGCAGGTAGGCGATGTTGGCGGCCTCGGGGCCACCGTTCTCCTCACCGATCACGGGGTCGAGCACGGTCAGCGCCGTGTCGAGGTGGTAGAAGCGCGGGTCGACGAGGGTCAGGGTCACGACCTCGCGACCGAAGACCTCGCTCACCTCGCGGTGGCTGTCGCCGGCGGAGCGGAAGCCCGTGCCGGCGAGGATCACGTCGCCCGCGAGCAGGAAGTCACCCTCACCCTCGTTGATCTCCTTCGGCATCACGGTGTCGAAGCCGTGGGTGCGGAACCAGTCGGCGAACGCCGGGGACTCGCCCTGGCGCTGCTCGTAGTAGAACGAGGGCACGTAGGCGCGGCCGCCGATCACGAAGCCGCCGTTGGCGGTGTAGACCATGTCGGGGTAGCCGGCGAGCGGCTCGATGAGCTCGACCTCGTGACCCAGCTCGAGGTACAGGTCGTACAGCTTCTGCCACTGCGCGACGGCCTTGGCCGTGTCGGTGGGGTTCGCCGGCTCCATCCACGGGTTGATGCTGTAGTTCACCGTGAAGTGCTCGGGCTTGCACATCAGGTACCGGCGGTGGTGCGCGGTGCGGGCAGGCGTGACGGTGGCGGTCTCAGGCGTCGACATGAGGCTCCTTGCGAATCTTCGGTCGCGGCGGACGCTGTCCTGAGGCCCGGCGGTCCTTCGATCCGGCACATCGCGGATGCGCGGAGAAGGTGCGACACGGGCACGCCGTCGACCATTGTCTCACCCGAGCCTGGACGTGTCCGTCACGGCGCGGTTCCGGCTCAGATCACCGCAGCGCTCCAGTCGTCGGGGTTGCCATAGCGGTGCGCGGTGATCGCGATGGCCTGCTCGTGCAGGAAGGGCAGCAGCTCGATACGGCCGGCCGTGGTCACCTCGCCGGCGAAGATCGCCAGATCCGGATCTCCCTGCACCGCCTCGGCGAGCGCGGCGTGCAGAGCAGCCACGTCATCCGCCGCTCCCACGATCCGCACGCGGTTCGGCCGCTGCGGGGCGCCCTCGACAACGGCCCCCCTCTCGCTCCCGTCGCGATGTCCGCCGCTCTCCGCCAGGCTTTCCGGCAGTTTCTGCGACGGGAGCAGATCGGATCCGAACCGAACGGATCCGTCCGCCGTCACCGCCGGTCCCGTGAATCGCTGGATCCATTCCGCGTCGCTCTCCACGAACACCGTGACGCCGGCCTCGCCCAGCACGCGGCGCACCGCGGCGGGCAGGCCGATCGGCGAGGAGAGCGTGAACGCTCCGCCGCCGCGGATCGCCGCGATCGCCACGCGCAGCAGCGCGCGCAGGGGCGCCTCACCCGTGGCGCGCACGGCGACCGGCACCGAGCGGTACCGGAACAGATTGCGCTCCACGCCGAGGCGCGAGACGTCGCGCACCCGCCCGAACTCGCGGTCCCACGCCAGCGCGTCCGCCAGCGCGGCACGACGCAGCCATTCGAACGCCGTGTAGTCCAGCGACGGCTGGGCCGCCTCGATGAGCGCGGTGATGCGCGAGTCCAGTCCGCGCAGGTGCAGGGTCGTGGATCCGGCGCCGCCGGTGTCGCGCCAGGATCCCAGCCCGATCAGGTGGTTCGGCCCGCCCGCCTTCGCGCCGGTGCCGACCGAGGAGCGCTTCCAGCCGCCGAAGGGCTGGCGCTGCACGATGGCGCCGGTGATGCCGCGGTTCACGTACAGGTTGCCGGCCTGCACGCGATCGAGCCAGAGCGCGAGGTCATCCGGATCCTGCGTGTGCAGCCCCGCCGTGAGGCCGTAGTCCACGGCGTTCTGCAGCTCGACCGCCCGCGCGAGCGTCGGGGCGTGCATGATGCCGAGCACGGGACCGAAGAACTCCTCGCGATGGAAGCGCGACCCCGGCTGCACGCCGAGGCGGATGCCGGGCGTCCACAGCCGCCCCTCGGATCCGGGGATCTCGCGCGGCTTCAGCAGCCACTTCTCGTCCGGACCGAGCTCGGTGAGCGCCCACTGCAGCTTGCCCCGGGGCGGCTCGATGACCGGCCCGACCTCGGCGCGCGGATCCTCGGGCCACGCGACGTGCAGGGACCGGGTCGCGTCGACCAGCTGGCGGGCGAACCGCTTCGACCGCCCCACGGGGCCGACCAGGATAGCGAGCGATGCGGCAGAGCATTTCTGCCCTGCATGCGCGAACGCGCTCTTCACGAGGTCGGACACGGCGAGATCCAGATCCGCCGACGGGGCGATCACGATCGCGTTCTTCCCGCTCGTCTCCGCGTGCAGCGCCAGGTCGTGCCGCCAGCTGCGGAACAGCGCGGCGGTCTCGAAGGATCCGGTGAGGATCACTCGGTCGACGTCGGCGTGCGCGATGAGTTGCCGGCCGAGTTCGCCCTCGGAGATGTCGACGAAGGCGAGCAGGTCGCGCGGGATCCCCGCATCCCAGAGCGCTGCGGCGATCACCGCCGCCGAACGCCGCGCCTGCGGAGCCGGCTTGAACACGACGCCGGATCCCGCAGCGAGCGCGGCGAGCACGCCGCCCGCGGGGATCGAGAGCGGGAAGTTCCAGGGCGGAGCCACCACGGTGACCCGGGACGGCACGAACGCGGCTCCGGGGATCGCGTCGAGCTCGCGGGCCTTGGCCGCGTAGTAGCGCGCGAAGTCGACGGCCTCGCTGACCTCGATGTCCCCCTCGGAGACCACCTTGCCCGTCTCTGCTGCCGCGACCTCGATGAGCTCGGCACGGCGCGACTCGAGCACCGCGGCGGCCCGCAGCAGCACCTCGCCGCGCTCGGCCGCGGGTCGCGCGCCCCAGGCGGCGGCCGCGGCGCGCACCCGGGACAGGATCCGCTCCAGCTCTGCCTCCTCGGTCACGCGCGCGCTCCGCACGAGTCCGTCGCCGGCGGTGGAGACGGGGATGCGGGCGAGGATCTCGCGCACCCACTCCCGGTTCGCCGGCAACGCCGGGTCGGTGTCGACAGCGTTGCGGAAGCCGGGAGCGCCCGCCGCGACGGCGGACTCGTCCTCGCGCGCCGCGAACACGGCGGTCTCGACGAAGGTGTCGCCGGGATCCACGGCCTCGGCGATGCCGAGCACCGCCTGGGTGAGCGCGGCGGATTCCGCATCCGGATCCGTGGTGAGCGCGGCGGACTCGTGCACCGGGGCGAGCCGGTTCTGGCGGCGGCGCGGGCGCGCGGGCAGCGCAGGGTCGGCGGAGCGCTCGAGCGACAGCGCGAACCGGTTGATCTCGCGGTCCAGGGCATCCGGATCCTCATGCAGGCGGAACGCCGCGGACAGGAAGTTTTCCGGGGAGGCGGTCTCCTCGAGGCGCCGCACGAGGTAGCTGATCGCGACGTCGAACTCGCGCGGCTTCACGACGGGCACGTACAGCAGCACATGACCGACCTCGCGGCTCACCGCCTCGACCTGCCCCTGCGCCATGCCGAGCAGCATCTCGAACTCGATCGGGGCGGAGCCGGATCCGATGCCATCGGTCGTTGAGCGAGCGAAGCGAGACGAAACGTCGTCCGCAGGTGACCCCGTTTCGTCTCCGTCGCCCTGCGGGCGTCCTCGCTCAACGTCCACAGTGGGAGAGGACGGGTCCGGTCGCACCCCGCGGTCGCCGGCGAGCAGCCAGGCGTATGCGATGTCGAAGAGGTTGTGCCCTGCGACGCCGATGCGCACCGCCCGCACCGACTCCGGAGTGAGCGCCGCGTCCAGGCAGCGCAGGTAGTTCGCGTCAGTATCGATCTTGGTGTCGTAGGGCGCGGGCGTCCAGCCGTGCAGCGCCGCCTCGACCCGCTCCATCGCGAGGTTCGCGCCCTTCACGAGGCGCACCTTGATCGGCGCCCCGCCATGGTCGACCCGGTCCTTCGCCCACGCGGTCAGCTCGCGCAGCGCCGGTAGCGCATCGGGCAGATAGGCCTGCAGCACGATGCCCGCCTCCAGGTCCTTCAGCCGCGGATCCTCCAGGATCCGGGTGAACACGGCGATCGTGAGGTCGAGGTCGCGGTACTCCTCCATGTCGAGGTTGATGAACGTCTGACGGCTCTTCGGGCTCGACCAAGGACCGGTCCCTGAGCCTGTCGAAGGGCCCGCCGCGGTCAGGTACAGCGGCAGCAGCCGCTCGGCGACCTGCTCGACGACCTCGTCGAACGCCCACATCGAGATGCGGCTCACGACCGCCGACACCTTCACCGACACGTAGTCGACGTCGTCGCGGCGGATGAGCTCGTGGATCCCGTCCAGGCGCCGCTGCGCCTCGTCCTCTCCGAGCACCGCCTCGCCGAGGAGGTTCAGGTTCAGGCGCGCACCGGTCGCCCGCAGCTTGGCGATGGTCGAGGTGAGCTTCGCCGGGCGGGCGTCCGCGATGAGGTGGCCGACCATCTCGCGCAGCACGGTGCGGGCGATCGGCACGGTGGGCGCGGGAAGCCCCTGCGCCACCAGGCCGCCCGCGCGGACGGCCGCACGCAGGTACCAGGGCAGGAACCCGGGCACGAGCGGAGCCACCCTGTTCAGCCCGGCGGCTGCCGCGCCCAGGCTCTCCGGGCGCATCACGTCGTCCACGAAGCCGAGCGTGAACGGCAACCCGTTCGGATCCCGCAGCACCCCGGCCAGCCGCTCGGCGGCCGGATCCGCGTGCGAGGCGGCGGCCTCGTCGATCCAGCGCTGGGCGAGGGCGACGGCCCGGCGCGCACGCTCGGTGTCCGCGGCGTTCAGCCACTGCGGCATCGGTTCGTCCTTCCCTCCCCGCGCCGTCGGGATGGGCGCGGAGTGCTCCCCTCCAGCATGGCGCTCCTCACCGTCCACGGCAGGGCGGCACGCCCTCCGCGCCTCTCTATATGCTGTGCTCGTGGGGGAAGAGGACGAGGCGGAGGCCGCGCCGCCGGCCGTCGCGGACGCCGCGACGCGCGCGGCGTCGGAGGCCCGTGCCACGGCGTGGGCGCGGAAGATGGCAGACCGCCTGCCGACGGGCTGGCTGATCAGTGGCGCCGGTGCCGTCCTGCTCGCTTCCACGGCGGTCTTCGGCGGGCTCGCGGAGGTGCCGAAGCCGCCGCCGCCGGAGCTGCACGTCGGTCAGCACTATGCCGGATCCGATCTCGACATTTCGGTGGTCAGCGCGGCGATCGGTGGTGAGGTGCGCGGCACGAACCTCTACCCGGCAGAGGGGCAGCGCACGCTGGTCGTCGTCCTCGACGTCACGAACACGTTCGACAAGCCCCGCAGCGCGTCCGAGAAGGACACGCTCAAGGGGATCGCCGTGAAGGATGTCACCCTCCAGGGCTTCAATGCCAACCGGGTCGTCGATGGCAGCAATGTCTCCTACCTTCAGCCGAATGTCACCACCCGCGTGCGGGTCGCCTGGGTGGTGGATGAGGCCGAGGTCGCCCGCGGCGACGAGATCCGTGTCGTGCTGCCGGACTCGACGCACTACGTCGGCCAGCTCTTCACGCGCGGCGACTACTGGGCCGACATCCGCACGGGCGCATACGCGACGGTCCCGGTGGACCAGGTACCGGCCGAGGAGGAGGCGACGCCGTGACCGCTCCACCGCTCCCCGCCTCACCCGTGATCCCGCCGCCGTCGCCGCCTACGCGGAACCGCTGGGGCACCGCAGGCGTCTGGGCGCTGTCGATCGTCCTAGTCGTCGCGGCATGGGGGCTCACCCAGGTGCAGAAACCCGACGACGCCCCCTACGACAGCTTCGTCAGCACCACGACGGTCGGTGAGCGCGCGACCACCCGGAATCTGGCGGTGACGGTCACCCGCGTCCGCGCAGCGCGCTCGGTATCCGACGGCGATCGCTGGCATGCGGACGGCACCTGGCTCGTCGTCGACCTCGATGCCGCCGCGGTCGTGGATCAGTTCGGCGCAGCGCTGTACGTCGCAGACCTGCATCTCGGCGACCGCACCTACTCGGCCACCGAACGGGGCAAGTCCGCCAGGGGCATGATCCTCGTCACCGGCGTCCCCCGTCACGGCAGCCTCGCGTTCGAACTGCCCGAGGGCACCCTGAAGGGCACGGCGACGCTCGAGTTCGCCGCCGACTACTCCACGGCAGCGGACGGCGTGATCCAGGTCACCGTCGACCTGGATCAGGTGCCCCTGCAGAACGAGGTCGAACTGGATCCGACCGGATGGGCGCGCTGATGGCGAGCGGACCCGGCTGGTGGCGCAGCAACGCGCTCGCGCTCTGCGCGCTCGTCATGCTGTTGCCGGCCACCGTTCTGGGCGTCGGGTGGTGGCAGTGGAAGCATGCCTTCCCCGACTCCGGTCAACCGGTCTGGTCCGTCGAGCCGGGCGCGTCGGGCACGGCCGAGCTGCGGGGCGCGACCTGGGGGCCCGTCCAGGCCAAGGAGATCACCGACACCGGCGGGCTCGACATGCCGAAGGACGCGAAGCTCATCCTCGTGGGCATCCCCGTGACGCCCACGAGCGACGATGCCCCGGGATGCTGGAGTCCGAAACTCGTGCAGCAGAGCACGGGACGCGTCTGGCTCTCGGAACGGACCGAACTGGGGCTGCTGTGGAACAAGGACGAGCCCGACACCTGCGTGACGAGCCCCGACGATGGGAAGAAGCGCGTGGGCCCCTACAAGCTGATCCTGCCGTACGTGGTGCCGACCGACACCGAAGGTCCGTTCTGGGTCGACCTTCAGCCGTTCCACGCGAACGCGGAGTTCGTACGGTTCAGCGTCGACCCCTGACCCCGGCGCCGAGAGGCGGCTTCGCGGGCGCTCAGGCCGGCGGCAGTCCCGGCGGAACCGGAGCGCCGGGCGGCAGGACGGCGGCTTCCGACGCCTTCGCACGCGGAGCCGCCGTGGGCAGCACTCCCGCGGCGGCGGTGATCGCGGCCGCGTCGACCTCCTCCTCGGTGACAGGCGCCGCGGCATCCGTCCGCGCCTCCTGCGCGCGGCGCAGCATCCCGAAGGTCGTGTCATAGGCGCTCGCCACCAGGGCGAGCCTGATCGGCTCGATGATCAGCGGCGGGAGCAGGAAGATCACCGGCCAGTACACGGCCCAGAACAGATCCGTGTCGTGCGGTCCGATCCAGCGGCTCAGCCCGTAGCGCAGCCAGGACTGTGCGACGACCACCACGGCGTACAGGAGCGCGTAGGAGCCGATGATCACGGGTCCTGCACGCCACATCAGCAGGATCGCCCGCCAGATGGGGAGGAACCGGGATCCGAGCTCGGTGCCGAGATCGCGCAGCCGGCGCATGACAGGGTTCGGCACACGGGCGGCCCGTTCGCGCATCTGCACGACGAGCCGGTGCTGGATCTGCAGCTTCTCCGCCACGATCGCCTGCCCGTAGACGACACCGGCGACCGTGAGCCACGCGAGGGGCGCGAGCAGGACGGGCCCCGCCTGCGAGATGAGCCAGCCGATCCCGTCGCCCAGCCAGACGATCGGAGGCAGCCAGCTCGCGAGCGAGGCGCGCATCTCGCCCAGCCACTGCATCGCCACGCGGGCATCGACCCATGCCGTCGCCGCATCGGTGATGTTCTTGAGCAGCAGCACGGAGAAGAACACCCAGACGACCTCGCAGTACACGGCGAGCAGGGCCAGCATCCGAGGGAGCCGGTTCGACCAGCGACCCCATGCCCAGCGCGCAGCGAAGGCGACGACGATGACGAGCACAGTCCAGACGTTGAACGACAGCTCGAGCACGTTGTCGCCGGGGTCGAAGGTGCGATCGGTGCCGAGGGTGGCGCCGATCTCCTCCCTGGTCTGCGCGAGCGCGCGCTGGCCGTAGCTCTGGATGTCCTCACGCAGCAGTCCCTGCGCGGCATAGACCGCGAAGAACGGCAGGATGCTCGCCAGCAGCGCGGTCAGGAAGCTGCGCCGCCGTTCTGCGGCCGACTCCGGCACGGGTGCCACGCTCTGCAGCGAGCGCAGGCCGTCGCGCATGACGAGCAGCATCCCGACCAGGCTGATGAGGCGCGCGAGCACGGCGATCGGGAGGATCAGCAGTCCGCCGACCGAGGTGTACGCGCCTACGACGCCGGCGACCTCGTTCACCGCGTAGTGCACGAGGATTCCCGCGAGATACCAGGCCAGCAGCGCAGGCCACCGCATCCACAGCACCCGGCCGGTCGTCCGAAGTATCGCCCCCACGCGCTCAGATTAGCGCGCCCGTCGCGGATCCCGGGGCCGCGGTGCGACCGCTTCTCGAAGCACGGAGCCGGTCAATCCCAGAGGCTCGGCGCCGGGGCCTTGGTCGGCGGCAGTGCGGACGCTGCGGCCCAGTCGTGGATCCAGTCCTCGACGCCCGGCACGTCTTCCGGGCGGCCCAGGGCTCCGAAGAACTCCTCGTGCGAGACGGTTCCGCCAGTGCGGCGCAGCATGCGTGCGCGCACGATCACCTTAGCGTAGACCTCGCCGTCGACGACCGCGCGGTGCTCCATGAACAGGGCCTTGTCGTCGTGTCCGATGAACCGGGACTCCACGTCGAAGCGCTGCCACAGTTCGAGCGACTTGCGGAAGGTGATCGTCTCGCTCGAGACCACGGCGTACCAGCCGCGCTCCTTCATGGCGTCGAACAGACCCGTGCGGATCAGCAGGTCCCACCGGCCGAGGTCGAATAGCGACAGATACCGGCCGTTGTTCATGTGCCGCAAGATGTCCAGATCCGTCGGCAGCGTGGTGAGACGGATCCGCCCGACGGCCGTCGCCGCCAGGGCCTGTCCCCGACGGGAGCGCCGGCGGGCGGAGAGGATGACGAGCAGGGTGCGCCAGATCACGTTCACACCGGGAGCGTAGTGAATCCGGCACGGATCCCAGGAATCGATTGTCGGATCCGCACAGTCACGACACACCGTGTCACGCGGCGAAACGAGCCCGTAACGCCCGATTTCTCCTCAGCGCACGGCGCGCGTAGAGTCACGAACATGAGCGCCGAAGCCCTTCCCACCGTCACCGTCCGGCCTGTTCGCGATGTCGATGCCGAAGCCCTCGGCCGTGTGCACGCGAAGTGCTGGCACGAGACCTACGACCACCTGATCAGCACCGCGACGCTCGAGGCCGTCTCGCCCAAGCGCCTCGCCGAGCTGTGGACGCACTGGGCCTCCCAGGGCGAGGAGTACCGCATGAGCGCGGCGCTCGTCGACGGCGAGATCGTGGGCTTCGTCGGATCCGGCCCGGCCCGTGACGAGAACCCGCCGGCCGAGCGCGAGCTCTACTTCATCTACCTGCTGGACGCCTGGCACGGCACCGGCATCGGCCAGCGCCTCTTCGAGGCGGCCGTGGCCGCCGGCGAGCACAGCTACCTCTGGGTGGCCGAGGACAACCCCCGCGCGCACCGCTTCTACGTGCGCAACGGCTTCGTCCTGGATGGCGCGTCGCAGCAGGAGCCGTTCCTCGGCGAGACCATCAAGGAAGTCCGCTTCGTGCGCTGACCCTTCTCAGCGCCTCTGCATCGAGGCCCCCTCCGAGCATCCGCGCCCCCACGGGGGATCGCTTCTCAGAGGGGGCCTCGACGCTGCGAGGGGGTGAAGACGGACCCGACGCTCCATCGGGTGCTGCCGGTCAGCGGCCTGAGACCTGGCCGAACATCTTCGCGATGGGGGCGAGCACGAGCGGCCGGGCGGCGGCCCACCCGCCGGCGATCACGACGAGCGAGAGCACGAACACCCAGAAGCCGGTCCAGGTGACCGCGTCCTGCGCGGCGAACATGTGGTTCAGGTTGCGCAGCATGCCGGTGAGCAGCACGAGCGCCACGTGCACCACGATGAACGCCGTGAAGAACAGCATCGTCGGGAAGTGCACCGCGCGGGCGATCTCGATCGGATACGCCTTCGACAGGCCCTCCGCCTTCTTCGGCCACAGCCCCGACATCCGGAACCCCGTGGCGATCGCGACGGGTGCGGCGAGGAACACGATCGTGAAGTAGGCGAGCTGCTGCAGGCTGTTGTAGTTCACCCAGCCGTTCTCGGTCGGCCAGTCGAAGGAGACGTACTGGAGCGCGGCGGAGAGCGCGTTCGGGAACACGTCCCAGCTCGTCGGCACGATCCGCATCCACTGCCCCGTGACGAACAGCAGCACCACGAAGATCACGCCGTTGATGATCCAGAGCAGATCGAGACCCTGGTGGAACCACAGCGTGAGGCTGATCTTGCCCTTCGGGTTGCCGCGTGGCGTCCAGAACGCGGTCGGCCGCTTCTCGCTGCGCACGCGCAGACCGGAGCGGATGATCAGTGTCATCAGGAACACGTTGAAGAAGTGCTGCCAGCCGATCCAGCCGGGGATGCCGACGGGCGCGCCCGCGGGCAGGTGGTACTCGCCTGGGTAGGTCGTGAGGAAGTCCTGCATGAACGGCAGGCTGCAAAACGCCCGCACGATCGCGATCGCGGCGCCCGCGAGCACGGCGAGTCCCGCTGCGGCGAACAGCCCGCCGATCGCCTGCGGCCAGGTCGGGCGGGGCCTCGACGCCGGCTCTGCCGCGAGGTGGCGCGGGGCGGAGCCGTTCCAGACCGTCCGGGTGAACGGCAGCGGCGCGGACACGTCCGGGCGCGTGGCGACAGCGGCCGTGGGCACTGCCGGTGCCGTGGCCAGTGCCGATGCCGCATCGGATGCGAGGTCGGGCTCGATGACGGCGATCCCGGCCGCCTCGGACGGAGTGGATTCGACCGCGGCCTCGACCAGCACGGCAGTCCCGGCCGGAGGCCAGGGATCCCCGCCCGCGACGCGCGGAAGTCCCCGGCGCAGGGCGGATCCGATTCCGGCAGTCGAGGCGATGTCGAGCTCAGACGCCGCGGGACCGACAGCGGCGGCAGCCGGGGCGGTGGCCGCAGCCGGGGCGGTGGCCGCTGCCGGGGCATGCAGAGCTCCTGCCGCGTTCTGAGCGTCGGCTTCCGTCTCGGACAGCGCCCTCGGGGGCTCGCTCGCGGCGCCCATCGCCGCCGCAGCACCAGCCGCCAGGGCACCGGCGGGCGGCCACGGGTCGCCCCCGGTCACCCGCGGGAGTCCCCGGCGGAGCGTGGATCCGCCTGCTGTCGCGCCGGCATCGCGGGCCGGATCCACATACGCGGAGGTGCTTTCCGCTTCTTCTCCGCTCCTCGGAGCGGCGTTTTCCATCCCCGCTGCCGCGCCGTGCGCCAGGGAGATGGATTCCGCAGCGCCGGGAACGCTCGGACCCGCGTTCTCCAGCTCGACGAGTCGATCATCGCGGGGTGCAGCATCGCCGGGCGCGACGGTGCCGACGGCGCCCGCGGCGGTGCCGACGGCGCCCGCGACGGCGACCCCGGCGGGAGGCCAGGCCTCGCCGCCACGGGTGCGGGGCAGTCCCCTGCGCAACGTCGCCATCGCTACTTCTTCCGTGCGCGCAGCTGTTCGATCACCTGCGGCACGACCGTGAACAGATCGCCCACGATGCCGAAGTCCGCCACGTCGAAGATCGGCGATTCCGGATCCTTGTTGATCGCGACGATCGTCTTGGCGGTCTGCATGCCGGCACGGTGCTGGATCGCCCCGGAGATGCCGAGCGCGATGTACAGCTGTGGCGAGACCGAGACGCCGGTCTGGCCCACCTGGTGCGCATAAGGGATGTACCCGGCGTCGACCGCGGCGCGGGAGGCGCCGATCGCGCCGCCGAGCTCATCGGCCAGATCCTCGACGAGGGAGAAGTTCTCCTTGGATCCGAGCCCGCGTCCACCCGAGACGACGACCTTGGCGCCGCGCAGCTCAGGCCGGGACGACACCGCCTCGACGGCCTCGATCGGCTCACCCGTGGCCGCCGGGGCTCCCGACGGCGCCACCGCGAGCGCCTCGACACGAGCATCGGCCACGGCCTCCGCACGCGCGTCGATCGCGCCCTGACGCACCGTGATCACGGGGGCGCCGAACGTGGGAGCGGAGTCGGTGAGGAACGCCCCGCCGTAGACCGAGTGGTGCGCCACCACGCCCTCGTCGTCGCGGGAGACCCCGATCGCGTCGACGGACAGCGCCAGGCGCTCGCGCACGGCGAGCCGCGCCGCGGCGTCGCGGCCCGCGATCGAGTTCGACACGAGCACCGCGTCCGGGCCGACCGCGCGGTACGCGGCCTGCAGCGCATCGACCACGGGGACGGTGACGGATCCGGCATCGACGTTCGCAGTCAGCACCACCTGCGCGCCGGCGGCGGTGGCGGCGTCCACCGCCGCCTGCGCGGTGCCGGCGGGAGCGGCCACGAGCGCGACCGGGGAACCCAGTTGCGCCGCAGCGCCGAGCAGGCCCGCGGTCGAGGGCGCTGCCGCACCCGCCGGAGTCACATCCACGAGCACAAGAATCGAGTCGGAGGGGTACGCCATGGTCACACCAGCCTGTTCTGCGCGAGGAACTCGACGAGCTGCGCGGCCGCGTCGCCCTCATCCGTGATCTTCACGCCTGCCGCGCGCGGCGGCTTCTCGGCCACGGCTGTGAGGATGGTCTGCGGCGCCTCCGCCGGGTCGGCGCTCACACCGAGGTCGGCCAGCGAGAGCACCTCCAGCGGCTTCTTCTTGGCCGCCATGATGCCCTTGAAGTTGGGGAAGCGCGCGTCGGGCAGCGCCTCGGTGACCGAGATCACGGCGGGCAGCGGCGCGCTCACCTGCTGGGATCCGAAGTCCGTCGCGCGCGTGCCCGTCACGGCGTCGGTCGCGATCGCCACAGCACTGAGCGCGGTCGCCTGCGCGAAGCCGAGATGCTCGGCGAGCATCGCCGGGATCACTCCCCCGGATCCATCCGTGGAGAGATTTCCGGTGATGACCAGGTCGGGCTCGCCGCGCCGGATCGCCGCCGCGAGCACCGCCGCGGTCAGGCCCAGGTCAGCGCCGCGCAGCTCTTCGTCGACGACGTGCACCGCGGATCCGGCGCCGATCGCGAGTGCTCGCCGGATCGATGCGGTCGCCGACTCGGGAGCCATCGACAGCGCCACGACCTCGGTCCCGGGGTTCGCGTCGGCGTAGCTCAATGCGACCTCGAGAGCGCGCTCGGTGATCTCATCGAGCACGACCTCCCCCGCGCCGCGGTCCGCCAGACCCGTCTCCAGGTCGAGCTTGCGATCCCCGTACGTATCGGGAACCTCTTTCACCAGGACGTAGATCTTCATCGAACCTCCGTTTGCGCTTGCGACGAGTCTAGCGGGCGAGAGTTGTGGAATTCGATCTCACACTCGGTGACATTCAGTCTCACCAGGCAAGACGGGCCGGCCACGCTCGCGCCACACGGCGCACCGAGACCGTGGCCACCGCCCTTCGCGCCCTCGACGGCGCCTTTCGGGTGCCAGCGAGCCGACGAGGATCCGTTTCCCGCCCCGGTAACGTAGGGGAATGGCCCGTCCGCATCCGCTGCCCGTCGACCCTCTCGCCGAGGCGAAGAGGCAGTGGCTCGCGCACGGCTGGGACCACGCCGCCGACGGCATGTCGCTGGTCACATCGGTCATGCGGGCCCAGCAGCTGCTGCTCGCCCGGGTGGATGCCACTCTGCGACCGTTCGCACTGTCCTTCGCGCGCTACGAGGTGCTGCGACTGCTCGCCTTCAGCCGCACGGGCACCCTGCCGCTGTCGAGCGTGGTCGCGCGTCTGCAGGTGCATGCGACGAGCGTCTCCAGCACGGCGGACCGCCTGGTCCGCGACGGCCTCATCGCCCGGCACCGCGACCCGCACGACGGCCGCGCCGCCCTGCTGGAGCTCACCGAGACCGGACGCGAGCTCGTCGAACGGGCCACGACGGCGCTCAACGACGAGGTGTTCGCGGATCCGGGGATCACCCCCGAGGACGGCGCGGATCTCGTCGCGATCGTGGCGCGCATGCGCAAGGCCGCCGGGGACTTCGCGGACCCGCGTCCGCAGCCGGATCCGCTCTGATGGGATCGTTCGTCCTGGAGCGGACGATCGCCGCACCCATCGAGCGAGTGTTCGCCCTCTCCCTGGACGTCGGCGTGCACGTCGACTCGATGGTGGCGCACGACGAGCGCATCGCCGACGGCGTGCGCTCCGGCCGGATGACCGAGGGCGACACGGTCACCTGGGACGCCCGGCATTTCGGGATCCGCTTCCGGATGACCTCGCTCGTGTTCGACGTGGACGCGCCGCACGCGTTCTCGGACCGGCAGATCCGCGGCCCGTTCGCCGAGTTCCGGCACCGCCACATCTTCGAGCCGGATCCGGCTCCGGGGAATCCCGAGCGCTCCGGCGAGCGCGCGACCCTGATGCGCGACGAGATCGTGTTCCGCTCGCCGTTCGGCCCGATCGGGCGGGTCGTCGACGCACTCGTGATGAGGCGGCATCTGGTCCGGCTCATCCAGCAGCGGGGCGACACCCTCGCCGCTCTGGCGGAGCGGTCGTAAGCTGACGCGCATGACCGAACTGCGGATCCGCACCATCCTCGAGCCCATGGGGCTGGCGGGGGCCATCGTGCTCTCCGATGCACAGGTCGCGGAGATCAGCACCGCGAAGGCCTTCCCCGTCGCGGTCACGATCGGGGAGAACACCGCACGCCTGCGGCTCGCGCGCATGGGCGGCAAGAACCTCATCGGCTTCAGCAAGGCGAACCGCGCCGCCATGGGCGTGGAGCTCGGCGAGGAGTTCGACGCGGTGATCACGCCGGACGTCGCCGAGCGCACGGTCGACGTGCCCGACACGCTGACGTCCGCCCTCGCCGAGGCCGGGCTCACCGCCGCCTACGAGGCGCTCAGCTTCACTCGCCGCAAGGAGATCGCGGGGTCGGTCGCCGACGCCAAGCAGGAGGCGACCCGCGACCGCCGCATCGCCAAGGCCCTGGACGAGCTGCGCGGCTGACCGCAGCCCCACCTCGAGCCGGCTCCTCAAGCCCCCGCCCCCGGGCCCTGGCCCGGGCCCTGGCCCCGGCCCTGGCCCGTTCAGTGGTCGCGAATTGCGGCTTTCCCGCGCGCAAAACCGCAATTCGCGACCAGCGAGCGAACCGGCGAGGCGGGATCGAGCCCGATCACCGACGGTGCGAACCGTACGAGTCGTCCACGGATGCCGGCGGGACCACCCCGCAAGCGCGGTCAGTTAAGTTGTGCACAACTAACTTGTGTGCAATGCTTGCGGCATGGCTGCAACCGACGAGATGGTGTGCTTCGCGCTCTACGCCGCGACCCGCGCGACGACCCAGGCCTATCGTGTGCTGCTCGAACCGTGGGGCCTCACGTACCCGCAGTATCTGGTGCTCGTCACCCTGTGGCTGGACGGCGAGCAGACGGTCTCGTCGCTCGGCGATCGCCTGCAGCTCGACTCCGGCACCCTGTCCCCTCTTCTGCGCCGCATGGAGAGCAGCGATCTGATCGTGCGCGAACGTCGCTCCCCCGATGAGCGGGTCGTCTCGATCGGACTGACCGCTCACGGCCTTCGTCTGCGCGAGGAGCTCCGCGAGATCCCCCGTCAGATCGCCGAGGGCTTCGCCCTTCCCGATCGCACGAGTGCCGAAGACCTCATCCGCAGACTGCACACGATCTCGTCATCCATGCACGCCGTCGCCGCCGGCCGCGCGTCGCAGCCGTGACCCCACCGACCACCTCCACCTCGATCCGAAGGAGATCACCCATGGACGTCCTCTACACCGCCGAAGCCATCGCAACCGGAGCCGGCCGCAACGGCCGGGTCGTCACGACCGACCGCCGCGTCGAACTGGACCTGGCGATCCCCCGCGAGATGGGCGGCTCCGGCGACGGCGCCAACCCCGAGCAGCTCTTCGCCGCCGGATACAGCGCGTGCTTCCACTCCGCGCTCCATTCCGTGGCCCGTGCGCAGAAGGTGTCGATCGCCGATTCCTCCGTCGCCGGCCGCGTGCAGATCGGCCCGAACGGCCAGGGCGGCTATCAGCTCGCGGTGCGCCTCGAGGTCGTCCTCCCCGGGCTCGAGCAGGCCCAGGCCCAGGCTCTCGCCGACGCCGCGCACCAGGTCTGCCCGTACTCGAATGCGACCCGCGGGAACATCGAGGTGACAGTCGTCGTCTCCGAGGACTGACTCGCGGTCACGGATCCTGACCGCCGCCGGCGCTGCCGGGCAGCCGACTCAGTCGCCGTCGTACACGTAGGCGTCGAAGCGGGCCGGGATGTTCATCCGCTGCCAGGCGAGCTCCTCGTCGCGGCGGGAGCGGTCGCCGGGGAACGCCCGGGCGGTGTGCCGCGGCACCTGACGGCTGTGTCCGGCGAGGTGCGCGACGGCCACCGCCTGCCCGCAGACGCGCGCAGCGGCGACGGCACTCGGATCCTGCGCCTGCCGCGCGGCCTCGTGGCAGGCGAACGCCTTCTCCCGCACGGCGTCGATGTCGAGCTCGCCGCGCAGGAACGCCTCTGCGGCGGCGAGCGCCTCCCGGGGGCGGTCGTCGTCGGGACGCTCGACCTGGAACAGCGGCAGCAGCCGCTCGGCGCAGGCGATGGTCCAGCCGACCAGCTCTCGCCGGTCGTCCTCCGACAGCCGCAGATCGTCGGAGTCTGGCAGTGCGCCGTCCGCGAAGAGCGGCACCACGTTGGAGTCGTCCCGGTCACGCCCGGTTGCATCATCGCCGGACGGATCCGGGAAGGATCCGAGGGAGCGGATGTCGGCCATGTCGATCACCGATTCACGAACTGGGGCGGTCGCTTCTCACGGAAGGCGGCCATGCCCTCCTTCTGGTCGACCGTATCGAACAGGGAGGCGAAGGCCTCGCGCTCGATATCGAGTCCGACCGCGAGCGTGGTCTCCATGGCGGCGTCGAGCGTCGCCTTCGCAGCGAGGATCGACGGCAGCGACTTCGACGCGATCGTCTCAGCGAGCGTCGACGCCTCGGCGAGCAGCTCGGCCGTCAGAACCACGCGCGACACCAGCCCCGCGCGCTCGGCCTCCTCGGCACCCATGATCCGCCCGGACAGCACGAGCTCGGCGGCCTTGTAGTAGCCGACCGCGCGGATGAGCCGCTGCGTGCCGCCCATGCCGGGGATCACCCCGAGGTTCACCTCGGGCTGGCCGAACTTGGCGTTGTCCGCGGCGAGGATGATGTCGCACATCATCGCGAGCTCGCATCCCCCACCCAGGGCGAAGCCGGACACGGCGGCGATGACCGGAGTGCGCACGGCGGCGAAGTCGCGCCACACGCCGAAGTGGTCGGTCGCGGTGATCTCGGCCGCGGACATCCCCTCCATCTCCTTGATGTCGGCGCCCGCGGCGAAGGCCTTCTCGGATCCCGTCACGACGATCGCACCGATGCCCTCGTCCGCGTCGAAGGCGGTGGCGGCGGCGGTGACCTCCTCGGCGACCTGCGAGTTCAGCGCGTTGAGTGCCTGCGGCCGGTTCAGGGTGATCCAGCCGACCCGTCCGCGCTGCTCCGTGAGGATCGTCTCGTACTCGCTCGTGGCCATGGTCATCCTTTCGCCGCACCTTCGTGGCGCTTCCAGTATCTCCGATGTCGGTGAACGGAGGGTGTCCCTCTCGTCCGAGCGGGGGGAGAGGATCCGCGAGACTCCATTTGAGCGACGAGACTGCGCCCGAATCGTGCAGTCTCGTCGCCCAGATGGAGTCTCGCGGTCAGGGCACGGGTCGGGTCAGGACGCGTCGCGGATGTCGGTGATGATGCCGGAGAAGTCGCGGGCGGCACCCGGGCCGGCCGCGAACGTCGCGTAGATCTGCTGCGCGAGCCGGCCCATCTGCGCGTCCGTGCCCGTGCCCTCGATCGCCTGCAGCGCGAGCCCCAGATCCTTCGCCATGAGCGCGCCGGCGAACCCCGGCTGGTAGTCGCGGTTGGCGGGGCTCGTGGGCACCGGCCCGGGCACGGGGCAGTTCGTCGTGATCGACCAGCACTGACCCGATGCCTGCGACACCACGTCGAACAGCGCCTGGTGCTCGAGGCCGAGCCGCTCGCCCAGCACGAACGCCTCGGCCACAGCGATCTGCGAGATGCCGAGGATCATGTTGTTGCACACCTTCGCGGCCTGCCCGAGCCCGGGCCCGCCGCAGTGCACGATGCGCTTGCCCATGGCCTCGAGCAGCGGCAGCGCCGCGGCGAAGTCCTCGTCGGATCCGCCCACCATGAAGGCGAGCGTGCCGTTCTCAGCCCCCACGACGCCGCCCGACACGGGGGCGTCGATGTTGCGGTGCCCGGCCTCGATCGCGAGGGCATGCGCGACGCGCGCCTCGTCGACGGCGATCGTCGAGCTCTCGATGAACAGCGTGCCGGGGTCCGCCGCGCCCAGCAGCTCGTTCTCGTAGGCGGCGATCACGTGCTTGCCGGCCGGGAACATGGTGATGACGACCTCGGCGCCGGCGACGGCGTCCACGCCGAACTGCGCGACCGGCAGCCCTGCGGCCGCAGCGGCGTCGACCGCGGCGGACACCACGTCGAAGCCGATCACCTCGTGCCCGGCGGCGAGCAGGTTCTTCGCCATCGGCAGGCCCATGTGGCCGAGGCCGAGGAACGCGATCCGCGTCATGACGCCACCTGCATCTGCGTGTTCTCGCCGCTGCGCTGGAGGCCCTGACGCATGGAGGCGGATCCGGAGGGGCGCAGCATCTCGCGTCCGACGATGAGTCTCATGATCTCGTTCGTCCCTTCCAGGATCTGATGCACCCGCAGATCACGGACGACCCTCTCGATCCCGTAGTCCTGAAGGTACCCGTACCCGCCGTGCAGCTGAAGGGCCCTGTTGGCCACATCGAAGCCGGCGTCCGTCGCGAAACGCTTGGCCATCGCACAGCGCATCGTGGCGTCCGGTGCCTTCTCGTCCACAGCCTGCGCACCGTCGCGCACCATGAGCCGAGCGGCCTGCAGGTCCGTGCGCATGTCGGCGACGGCGAACAGGATGGACTGCTTCTCCGCGAGGGGCTCGCCGAATGCCTCACGCTCGTGCACGTACTGCACGGCGCGATCCAGCGCCCACTGCGCACCGCCGATCGAGCAGGCCGCAATGTTGAGGCGGCCGCCGTTCAGCGCGCTCATCGCGATCGCGAAGCCCTGCCCCTCGGATCCGAGCATGTTCGTCGCCGGGACCCGGACGCCGTCCAGGATCACCTGGCGGGTGGGCTGCGCATGCCAGCCCATCTTCTTCTCCGGCGCCCCGAAGCTGAGACCCTCCGCGTCGCCCGGAACCAGGAAGGCGGAGATGCCGCGCGCTCCCGGGGCTCCCGTGCGGGCCATCACGATGTAGACGGCGGCCTCGCCTGCGCCCGAGATGAACTGCTTCACACCGGTGAGCACGTACTCATCGCCTTCGCGGGTTGCACTCGTCGCGAGCGCCGCGGCGTCGGATCCTGCTCCCGGCTCGGTGAGGCAGTAGCTGCCCAGTCCCTGCATCGTGGTGAGCTCGGGCATCCAGCGCGCGAGCTGTGCGTCGGTCGCATAGCTGTCGATCATCCAGACGACCATGTTGTGGATGGAGATGTAGGCGGCGATCGTCGGGTCGCCCTTGGCGAGCTCCTCGAAGATCGCGACGGTGTCGACGCGCTCGAGCCCGGTGCCCCCGGACTCCTCGCGCACGTAGATGCCGCCGAGGCCCAGCTCGCCCGCCGCGCGCAGAGTCTCGCGGGGGAAGAGGTGCTTCTCGTCGCGCTCGGCGGCGAACGGGGCGAGCTCGGTCTCGGCGAACTCGCGCACGGCGCCGAGGATGGCGGCGCGCTCTTCGCTGGTCATCGTGATCGGGGTGGCGACGGTGGTCATGTGGTTGCTCCTTGTGGGCGGCGTGTCGTCTCGGTCGCTTCGCGTCCTCGCTCAACGACCAGAAAGGATCAGTGCATCGTGGGGATGACGAAGCTGGCGCCTTCGCGGACGCCGGCGGCGGGCCAGCGGCTCGTCACGGTCTTGGTCTTCGTGTAGAAGCGGAAGGCGTCGGCACCGTGCTGGTTGAGGTCGCCGAAGCCGCTGCGCTTCCATCCACCGAAGGTGAAGTAGGCGATCGGCACGGGGATCGGCACGTTCACGCCGACCATGCCGACGTTCACCCGGGCCACGAAGTCGCGAGCCGCGTCGCCGTCGCGGGTGAAGATGCCCACGCCGTTGCCGAACTCGTGCTCGGACGCCATCCGCAGGGCCTCCTCGTAGTCCGCCGCGCGGGCGATCACGAGCACCGGTCCGAAGATCTCCTCCCGGTAGATCGACATGTCCGTCGTGACGCGGTCGAACAGCGTCGGGCCGAGGTAGAACCCCTCCTCGTGACCGTCCACGGCGAAGCCCCGCCCGTCGGCGAGCAGCTCGGCACCGGCATCGATGCCCTGCTGGATGTAGTCGGTCACGCGCTCGACCGCGGCGCGGTTCACGAGCGGGCCGTAGTCCATGCCGGGCTCGAGCGAGGGGCCAACCTTGAGCGCGGCCACGCGCTCGGCGAGCTTCGCGGCGAGCGCGTCCGCAGTCTCCTCCCCGACCGGCACCGCGACCGAGATCGCCATGCAGCGCTCCCCCGCCGAGCCGTAGCCGGCGCCGATGAGGGCGTCGGCGGCCTGGTCCAGGTCGGCGTCGGGCATGACCACGAGGTGGTTCTTCGCCCCGCCGAAACACTGTGCGCGCTTGCCGTGCGCGTTCGCGGTCGTGTAGATGTACTCCGCGATCGGGGTGGATCCGACGAAGCCGATCGCGCGCACCCGCTCGTCGGTGAGCAGCACGTCGACGGCCTCCTTGTCGCCGTGCACGACGTTGAGGATCCCCGCCGGCAGGCCCGCCTTCAGGAACAGTTCGGCGATCCGGACGGGCACCGAGGGGTCGCGTTCGCTGGGCTTGAGGATAAACGCGTTGCCGGCGGCGATCGCCGGGCCCATCTGCCAGAGCGGGATCATCGCGGGGAAGTTGAACGGGGTGATACCGGCGACCACGCCGAGCGGCTGGCGCAGCGAGTACACGTCGATACCGGTGCCGACGCCGGTGGAGTACTCCCCCTTGAGCAGGTGCGGAGCGCCGACGCAGAACTCGATCACCTCGACGCCGCGCTGGATGTCGCCCTTGGCATCGTCCAGCGTCTTGCCGTGCTCGCTGGAGAGCAGGGCGGCCAGGTCGTCCATCTCATCGCGGATCAGCTCGAGGAAGCGCATGAGCACACGTGCTCTCTTCTGCGGGTTGGTCTCCGCCCACGCGGGCTGAGCGGCCTCGGCGTTCGCGATCGCCGCACGCACCTCGTCCGCGCTCGCGAGCGGAACCCGCGCCTGCACGGCACCGGTCGAGGGATCGAAGACCTCCCCCCAGCGTCCCGAGTTGCCGGGGACTTCGGATCCTCCGATGAAGTGAGTGATGTCGCGGATCATCGTGTGCTCCTGGTTCTGCGTCGTCGTCGACGCTGGATCCAGATTACATGGTCACCCATGCAGTTAGGAGGGCTCCCATGTAATTCATCGACACCTGCCGCCGAGTTCACCTGCCGGTCACCTTCGGCACGTACAACGGATCGTGCGCGGGCCGCAGACGCTGACCGGATCGGGTGCTCGTCTCCCCGCGCCACGGGATGCGCCCGGCATTTCCTGCCCGGGCGCCCACGCGGTCACGAACCGCAGAACCCCCGCCGAATCGGGTCGGCGGGGGTTCCCTCGTGTGCGGGTGGAGTCAGTCGCTCATTGCTCCCAGGTGACCTGAGGATCGGCCTTTCCGAAGTCCACCGTCGGGGTGTCCAGGGTCCCGCCGAACGTGACGGTGTACGTCTGGCCGTCACTGCCCTGCAGACTCATGTCGACGCTGATGTAGTCGTATGCAGAGACGACCGTCGGCGTGGATCCACCGCTCTCCGGCTCCAGGGCATCGAGCTTCGCACTGCCGTCCGCAGTGAGCGTGCGGGTGACCGTGCCCTCCACCGGGCTCGCGCCGGAGAGGTCGATCGCGGTGATGTCCATGCCGCACGGCGTCGCCAGCGTCTTCATGGCCACGCACGCCTCGACGGCCGTGCGCACGAGCGAACGGAACTCGGTGACGCCGGCATCGTTGAGCTTCGTGTGCACGTCGTACAACGCCGAGGCGTCATCGGACGACGCGATGGCGAAGGTCGAGTCGCCATCGATCGAGAAGTACTTCGAGTCCATCGCGATCTCGTAAGTGCCGGGGAAGACATATGCGTTGCTGATCTCGGCCGTGGGAACGCCGTTGAATGTCGCGTCCAGGCCGCGCAGGCTGTCCAGCGAGATCGGCGTCACGCCGTTCGCGATCTTCCAGGTGTCCTTGTCCTTGTACACCTCGTACGTCGTCGACACGGTGCGCCCGCCCACCTCGAACGTCGCCGGGACCGTGGCGGCGTACTTGCTCTCGCCGCCCTTCTGCACCGAGATGTGGCTGAGGCCACCGAGCTTGTCGGAGGCCTTCAGCACCGAGTCGGTGAGCAGCTTCTTGTCGGGGACGCTCTCGAGATAGCCGAGCGCGGCCTTCGCGTCACTCTTGGAGACGGCCGTCAGGTACGCCTTCACCGTGTCTGCCGCCGTCACCGAGGAGCGGGTGAGAGCCGGCACCACGAGCAGGGCGACGACCAGGATCGCGATGATGAGCACGGCGACACCGCCACCGATCAGGCCCCAGAGCAAGCCCTTCGACGACTTCTTCGGCGGCTGCGCACCGCCGGCCTGGCCCGGGTAGGGCTGACCGGGCTGGGCACCGTAGGACTGGCCGGCGTAGGGCTGGCCAGGCTGGCCTGGCTGGCCTGGATAGGGCTGGGCCGGGTACTGCTGGCCCGGCTGGCTGGGATACGGCTGGCCCGGCTGCGCACCGTACGGCTGGCCGGGGTATGCCTGCCCGGGCTGCGCCCCGTACGGCTGCGCGGGCTGACCGGGATACGGCTGTCCGGGTTGTGCACCATAGGGCTGGCCTGGCTGCCCCGCGTACGGCTGATCCGGCTGCGCGCCGTACGGCTGGCCCGGCTGCCCCGCGTACGGCTGATCCGGCTGCGTGCCGTACGGCGGGCCCTGCTCCGCTCCCGACTGTGCCGGCGCGGGCTGGCCGGGTGGCGGGAAGGCCTGTTCCGGTGCGGGATGCGACTGTCCCGGAGCGACCGGAGGCACGGATGCGGTGTCCACCGTCTCGCCATCTGCCGGCGCCGCCGGCGGTGGCGGAGTCGGATCCTGCGACCCGGTTCCGAAATCGAGCTCATGTCCGCCCTGCGGCGGTTCCCCCTCTGTGGCCATGGGTTCAGACTAGCGAGCGGCCCGACCCAGATCGATGGGCAGAACTGCCCCGCTCGGTGAACTCCGGCGCCGCGCACGTCGCGACGACGTGTCGGCTACAGCGCGTGGATCCGCCAGCTCACGGCATGCGCCGCACCGGGTTCCAGCACCACGAGGCCGGCACCGGAGTTGAACGCATCGGGCGCGCAGGTCATCGGCTCGACCGCGAGTCCGCGCCGGTGCGTGGCGTGATCGTCCGGGGTGTCCGCGGTGTGGATCTGCACCCACGGGCAGGCCGCATCCCAGGTGAGGGCGACGCCGCGCTCACCGGCGCGCAGCTCGACCGTCGTGGATCCGCCCGTCTGCGACAGCGCCGTGAACGCGTGATCGATGAACGTGGCCCCGATCCGGCGCGGTGTGCGGAAGTCCCAGTCCGGGTACGCCTCGACCGATTCCAGGGCGACCGGACTGAGCCGATCCGGTGTGACGGTGAGCACCGCCGCGGCGGGCAGCAGCAGGGTCCAGCCGTCGACGGGCGGCACAGCGGATCCCGTTCCTCCCGCGGCATCCGCGATCGGGGCCGGCTCCGCCACCAGATACGGGTGCGGACCGGTCCCCCACGGCGCCGCGTCGACGCCGAGGTTGCGCCCGGTCACGGTCTGCGTGAGCCCGTCGGCGCCGAGGCGGTACTCCACCTCGACCTCGACGCGGAACGGATAGCCCGTCTGGGGTTCGATGGTCGTGGCCAGCACGACGCGATCCTGATCCACGGTCCGATCGGCGAACTCGCTCCACGCGACCAGCCCGTGCAGCGCCTGGCCGCGCTCCGGCTCGGTGAGGGGCAGCCGGTGCTCGACCCCTCCGAAGGAGTACCGTCCGTCGACGATGCGGTTCGGCCATGGCGCCAGCGTCGCGCCGCGGTACCCTGGCCGCACCTCGTCGGCGTCGAACGGCACGACGAGATCACGCCCCTCGAACCGCAGCGCGCGCAGGGTCGCCCCGACGGACGCGATGTCGGCCTCGTAGCCGTGCGCCGCGATGCGCAGCTGCCGGCCGGAGCGAGGCTCCGCCACGGTCACAGCCCCTGGGCGAGGCGGTAGTACGCCTGGTTCCAGCGCACCTGTTTCTGGAACTCGCCCAGAGTGGTGCTCTCGTCGATCACGAGAAGCTCGACCTCCGCCATCTCGGCGAAGTCGCGGAACGCCTCGATGCCCACGGCCGTGGACATCACGGTGTGGTGCGCGGCACCAGCGGTCAGCCACGCAGCCGCCGAGGTCGTGAAGTCGGGCTGCGGCTTCCACACGGCGCGGCCGACGGGTAGCTTCGGCAGCGCGGCGCGCGGCGCGACGTTCTCGACGACGTTGGCGGTGAGGCGGAACCGGTCGCGCATGTCGCTGAGGGCGACGACGACCGCGGATCCGGGATCCGCGGTGAAGACCAGGCGCACCGGGTCCTCCTTGCCGCCGATGCCGAGCGGGTGGATCTCGAGCGTGGGCTTGCGCGTGGTGAGCGAGGGCGAGACCTCCAGCATGTGCGCACCGAGGATGAGCTCGTCGCCGGGGGTCAGATCGTAGGTGTAGTCCTCCATGAGGCTTGCCCCGCCGGGCAGGCCGGCGCCCATGACGTTCGCGATGCGGACGAGCACGGCCGTCTTCCAGTCGCCCTCCGCGCCGAAGCCGTACCCCTCGGCCATGAGCCGCTGCACGGCGAGCCCCGGGAGCTGCTTCAATGCACCGAGGTCCTCGAACGAGGTGGTGAAGGCGCTGAATCCGCCCTCCTCCAGGAACGCGCGCAGACCAAGCTCGATCGCCGCGCCGTCGCGCAGCGACTGGTGCCGCTCCCCTCCCCGCCTCAGCTCGGGGACGACCTCGTACAGCTCCTCGTACTCGGCGACGAGCGCGTCGATGTCGGTCTCGGCCGCCGCGGCGACGGCTTCGGTGAGCTCGTTCACGCCCCAGGTGTTCACCTGCACGCCGAAGCACAGCTCGGCCTCGGTCTTGTCCCCCTCCGTCACCGCGACGAAGCGCATGTTGTCGCCGAAGCGGGCGAGCTTGAGGTCGCGGCTCGCGGCGAGACCGGCCGCGGCGCGCTGCCAGGTGCCCAGCTCGCGCTGCACGCGCGGATCGGACGCGTGCCCGACGATCGTCTTGCGCGGCACACCGAGCCGGGTCTGGATGTATCCGAACTCGCGGTCGCCGTGCGCGGCCTGATTCAGGTTCATGAAGTCGAAGTCGATGTCGGCCCAGGGCAGCTCGACATTGGCCTGCGTGTGCAGGTGCGCGAGCGGCTTCTGCAGCGCGTCGAGGCCCGCGATCCACATCTTCGCGGGGCTGAAGGTGTGCATCCAGGCGATCAGGCCGATGACCTTCTCATCGGCATTGGCCTCGAGCGCGGTGCGCTTGATGGCGGCCGCGTCGGTGAGCACCGGCTTCCACACGATCCGCACCGGCACGTCGCCGGCCTCGTCGAGGATCCGCGCGATCTGCTGCGACTGCTCGGCGACCTGCGCGAGAGTCTCGGGGCCGTACAGATGCTGGCTGCCGGTGAGGAACCAGACCTCGTAGCCGTCGAGTGAGGTGGTGAGTTTCGGCATCATTGGCCTTTCTGTGTGCCGGTCGTTGAGCGAGGAGCGAAGCGACGAGACGAAACGCGGTTTCCGCGGGAGGCTGCGTTTCGTCTCGCTCCGCTCGCTCAACGACCCGATGGAAGGGAGTTCACGGCGGCGGCCTCGATGGCGAGGCCGGCGCGGTAGCGGTCGAGGTAGGCGGCGAATCCGGCGACGTCGTCAGGATCCGGATCCGCCACGGCGATGTCCGCCGAGGCGAACACCTGCCGGTCGAGGTAGTCGCCCAGGCTCCGTTCGCCCGCGTGCGCGAGGTACGACGCGAGGACCGCGATCCCCCACGCTCCGCCTTCGGACGCCGCCTCGCCCACCGCGACGGGCGCGCCCAGGGCACCGGCGAGGAAGCGCTGCGCCACGCCCGCGGTGCGGAACATTCCGCCATGGGCATACATCCGATCGAGCTGCACGCCCTCCGCGGCGAGGGTCTGCATGCCCAACGCGAGCGTGCCGAACACGCCGTAGAGCTGGGCGCGCATGAAATTCGCCAGGGTGAAGGCGCTGTCGGGGGTGCGCACGAGAAGCGGTCGTCCCTCAGTGAGTCCGGCGATCGGCTCCCCCGCGAGGTGGTTGTAGGCGAGCAGTCCGCCCGCGTCGGCCTCACCCGCGAGTGCCTCGCGGAACAGCGCCTCGAAGGCGGTGTCGTCGCTCACGGGCGCGCCGGCCGCGATGGCGAAGCGAGTGAACAGCCCCGCCCAGGCGGCGAGCTCGCTCGCGCCGTTGTTGCAGTGCACCATGGCGACGGCGTCGCCGGCCGGGGTCGTGACGAGGTCGATCTCGTGGTGCAGACCTTCGAGCGGTCGTTCGAGGACGACCATCGCGAAGATGCTCGTTCCCGCGCTGACGTTGCCGGAGCGCGGGGTGACCGCGTTCGTGGCGACCATGCCGGTGCCGGCGTCGCCCTCAGGCGGGCAGAGCGGGACGCCGGCCGCGAGGAATCCGGACGGATCCAACAGCAGCGCGCCCTCGGCGGTGAGCGCGCCGGCGTCGGCGCCGGCGGGCAGCACCGCGGGGAGCAGTGCGGTCAGGGGTGCGGGAAGCCGGCCCGCGGCGAGCGCGTCGTAGGACGCGACCATGGCCGCGTCGTAGTAGCCGGTCGCGGAGTCGATCGGGAACATGCCCGAGGCGTCGCCGACGCCCAGCGCCCGGCGGCCGGTCAGGCGCTCGTGCACGTACCCGGCGAGGGTGTTCACGCTCGCGATCCGAGGCACGTGCTCCTCGCCGTCGAGGACGGCCTGGTGCAGGTGCGCGATCGACCAGCGCAGCGGGATGTTCACGCCCAACAGCTCCGTGAGCTCCGCCGCCGCGACCGCGGTGCTGGTGTTGCGCCAGGTGCGGAACGGCACGAGCAGCTCGCCCTCGGCGTCGAAGGCCAGGTAGCCGTGCATCATGGCGGAGATGCCGATGGCTCCGACCGTCGTCGGCCGCACGCCGTAGCGGTCGTGCACGTCGGCGACGAGCGTCGCGTAGGCCTCCTGGAGGCCCGCCCAGACCTCGTCGAGGCCGTAGGTCCACAGCCCGTCCTCGAGACGGTTCTCCCAGGATGAGGATCCGCTCGCGAGCACGACCGCCGGATCGGATCCGATCAGGCACGCCTTGATGCGCGTGGATCCCAGTTCGATGCCGAGGCTCGTGCGGCCGGCGAGGATGTCGTCGCGCGCGCTCATCGGCGAGCGTCCGTGTTCTGCCCGTAGACGTTCTGGTACCGGTTGTAGAGGCTGTCGATCGCCTCCTGCGGGATCGGGATGAGCGGCCCCGCCTCGCGGGCGAGGTGCACCGTGCGCGCCACGTCCTCGACCATGACGGCGGCCTTGACCGCGTCCTTCGCGTCCACGCCGATCGTGAACGGTCCGTGGTTCTGCATGAGCACCGCACGACTGCGGTGCCCACGCAGAGTCTGAACGATCCCGCGGCCGATCGAGTCGTCGCCGATGATCGCGAACGGGCCCACCGGGATCGGCCCGCCGAACTCGTCGGCCATCGCCGTGATCACGCAGGGGATCTCCTCACCGCGCGCCGCCCAGGCCACGGCGTAGTCGGAGTGGGTGTGCACGACGCCGCCGATCTCGGGCATGTTCCGGTAGACGTACGCGTGCGCGGCGGTGTCGCTCGACGGGCTGCGGTCGCTGCCCGGGCTGCCCGGAATCGCCGTGCCGTCGAGGTCGCAGAGGATCATGTTCTCCGGAGCGAGGTCGTCGTAGCCGACGCCGGAGGGCTTGATCACGAACAGGTCGCCGCTGCCGTCTTCCGAGAGCCGGACCCGGCCGGAGATGTTGCCGCCGGTCCAGACCACAAGGCCGTAGCGCACGAGCTCGGCGTGCAGCCGGGCCACATCGGCGCGGACGACGTCGATCGCCTGCTCGACGTCGGGGGCGAAGATGGCCATTCGGATCCTCTCGGGTGGCGCCCGGAGTTCCTGGGCTACTGTGACCGGTCACGGCAAGTCTGACATCCCTGCGCTCGGTCCGTCAAGGGCCGCCGGGACCGGGCTCGTTGCACGCTCTCGGAACGACGCGATCCCCTGGCGGTCGCACTCCTGCAGTTCAGGTCGCACTCCTGCTCCCCAGGTCGCACTCCTGCTGCTCAGTTCGCACTCCTGCTCCCCAGGTCGCACTCCTGCAGTTCAGGTCGCACTTTCGGCTCTATCGAGGCCCTCCAAGCCGCAGAAACTGCGACCTGAACGATGGAAGTGCGACCTGAGTGGGGAACGTGAGCCGGCGCAGACGCCGAAGCGGACGCCGGGAGCCGGCGCCCGTTCGAACCCGGGCGCACACGCCGACACCGCGGCCGGGGGCGCACACGCCGAAGCCGTCGCCGGGCTCGGAGTCAGAAGCCGAGCGCGCGCCGTATGCGGCCGAGCAGCTCAGGCGGATCCGCAATGAGCTCCGCCGTGACCTCGATCACCGTCCACCCGGCCGCGCGAAGTCGTGCCAGCCGCTCCACGTCCGCGCCCCAGCTGTTCGCGTGCACCCTCCCCAGGTATTCGATCGCCACCTTCCGCTCCGGGTAGACCATGTCGACGCAGCCCAAGAACGTCGAGCCGTCGAACAGATCGACGTTCAGCAGCGGCTCGGGCAGCCCTGCGGCGACGATCAGGCAGCGAAGCTCAGACTCCCGCGGCGACCAGGAGTCCTCTCGGATCCACTCGATCGCCTCGCGCAGCATCGGAGCCCCGAGGCGTCGTCCCGCACCGATGTCGGCGCGGAGCTGAGCGACGGTCGCCAGCGGCGGCTTCCCCGCATGCGGACGCCCCACACCGGGCCGCCACATCCGGCAGAAGCAGTCGCCCAGTGCCACCAGCGCGGAGAACGGCAGGTGCCCCATCTGCGTCCAGGTCGAGGCGGGAGACGCGACGGGAATCCCAAGATCGGTGAGCACGCGAACGAGTCTCGGATCCCCGCGATGGCGCTCGACGCCCACCGCCCGCACGAGCGGCCCCTCGCCGAGGGTGCTCACGTGCACGCCGACGACGCGATCGTCACGGACGATCGGCAGCGGGCCGCCCCACAGCGCCGCAGCCGTCTCGTGGCTGAAGTACTGACCAGGCCGCAGCCGCGGTGCGTACGCCAGCGCCTGCTCGACGCGGATCCGTCGTTGTGCGGCGAAAGGATCCTCGCCACGGTCCGGCACGTCGGTGGAGCGGCGAGTGCGCAGGCCGGAGTACGGCCGGAGCAGGTCGGAGCCGCGCAGCCGTCCGGCCCGCACTCCGAGGGCCCGGGCCTCGCCGACAGCGAACGAGGAGCCGAGTGCATCAGGGAGCGGTTGGGAGCGAGACACTCCCCCACCGTGTCAGGATCGTCGCCCGGCGTCGAAGGTTATCCACAGGCCCTGTTGGGCGCGGCGACCGCCGTGCTGACTGTCGGATGCTTCAGGTCGCGCTCCTGCTGCTCAGGTCGCACTTTCGGCTCTATCCGGATCCCCGAGGCCGCAGAAATTGCGACCTGAATATCCGGCGGACAAAATCCGCGACCTGAGCGAACGGGGCCGTCCGCAGATCGAGGGCACTCAGGCCGACGGCGGAACCACCGACTCGAGGGCGCTCAGGCCGAGGGCGGAACCACCGAGTCGCGGGCGACCAGGACGGGGGCGATCGGATCCGTCGAGCCGGATACCGCGGACGCCGGCGCGCCCGACGCCCCCGCGCTGCCGGCACCGGGAGCACCGGATCCGCTTTGCGCGATCACCTGCGCGACCGCACGCCGCGCGAGCTCCTCGAAGTCCTGTCGCACGGTCGTGAGCGGCGGCCAGGCGTACGCCGCTTCGGGCACGTCGTCGAACCCGACGATGCTGAGCTGCGCCGGAACGTCCACTCCCGCCGCGCGCAGGCCGCCGATCAGGCCGAGCGCCATCTGGTCGTTCGCGGCGAAGACCGCGGTCGCGCCGGAGGCGATCACGGCCGCCGCGGCCTCATGGCCCGAGCGCGGGCTCCAGTCACCCGCGAAGACCGCGCCGGCGGGCAGACCGCGCGCCGCGAGCTCCTCGGCGAAGCCGGCGGCCCGCGCCTCGGCCTCGAGCCAGTCCGCCGGGCCGGCGAGGTGTGCGATCCGCTCGTGTCCGGCGTCGGCGAGGGTCGCCACGGCGAGGCGCGCGCCCGCCCGCTGATCGACCGAGAAGTCGGCCCGCTCGGCGGCGTGCAGGATCACGACGGGGGTCCCGATGCGCAGCGCGTCGAGCACGTCGAGCGTGCGCGCATGCGGCGCGAACACGATCATCCCGTCCACCGACTGCGCGCGCAGGTGCTCGATCGCGTCGCGGACGGAGGCCTCGTCGCCGGAATCGGCGAACGCCGCGGTGATCCAGTACCCGGCCTCGCGCGCTGACGCCTCGATCGCCGCCATGCTCCGCGAGGGGCCGTATTGCAGGGCATCCGAGGCGAGGACGCCGATCGTGCGCGTGCGGTGCGTGCCGAGCGCCCGCGCGGCGTTGTTCATGCGGTAGCCGAGCTCCTCCATCGCCGCCACGACGCGGGCGTGCGTGTCGGGTGCGACGTCCGGATGATCGTTGAGCACGCGCGACACGGTCTGCCGCGAGACGCCCGCGAGCGCAGCGACCTCTCGCACTCCGGCGGCGCGCTGCGGCTTCGACTCACTCACGCCTGAGAGTGTACGGGCCCGGCGCCGACCGCCGACGACGAGGCCGGCACGCGGCGTCACGGATCCAACGTGAGGAGGAACCCTTCCCAGCGAACCGCTTCAGGTCGCGATCCTCGCGTTCAGGTCGCAGTTTCTGCTCCATCGAGGGGCTCCACGCAGCAGAAAGTGCGACTTGAACGCGGCGCCCGAACGCCCGGCGCACGCACCTGGTCCGCGGGCACGGTCCGAGCACGCGAACGCCCGAGCCGACGCCGGAGCGCCGGCGCCCGAACGCCTGGCACCGAACCGCAGCCAGACTCGTCCCGGCACTACAGCCCGAGCCGCTCCAGGTACGCGTTGCGGAATCGGCCTGCCGGATCCATCCGACTCGCGAGCGCCGCGAAGTCCGCCCAGCGGGCGTAGCGGCGGCGGATCTCCGCCGGTTCGAGCGTGGCGAGCTTGCCCCAGTGCGGACGGGCGGTGTCGGGCAGCGCCGCCTCGATCACCGGCAGCAGCGCCTCGACCGCGGGCTGGTCCCGGCGCCAGGTGAAGTGCAGACCCACCGCGCCCTCGCCGTACGACGAACTCAGCCACAGGTCGTCGGCGGCGACCGTGCGGATCTCGTTCACGAGCAGCAGCGGTGCGATCCGGTCGGCGAGCGCGCGGATCGCCTCGATGGCACGCACGGCGTCGCGCCGCGGCACCAGGTACTCGCTCTGCAGCTCCTCGCCCGCCGAGGGTGTGAACGCCAGCTGGAAATGAGGCAGCCGTTCGTGCCAGGGTCCGGGCTCGCCGAGCTGCGGAGTGCAGGCCTCGGCCGCGACGCCGAGGATCGGGTGCCGCTGCACAACCGCCGGAGTGGTTCCGAGCTGAGCGAGCAGTTCTTCGTCGAGAGCGACGCCGCCGACCCGGTTCTTCACCCAGAGCTGGTCGGCACGGTCGCGGTCGGTCCAGCGGCTGAACAGGCTGACGCTCGTGCCCAGCGCGGTGACCCGGTCGAAGTCGGCCAGCACGGCGTCCCACGCCGGCCCCTCGTGCACGGTCTGCGCCACGTCGTACGCCGGCTCCACCTCCAGTTCGAGCTCGACGATCACACCGAGCGCGCCGAGCGACACGACCGCTCCATCGAAGTCCGCGTCCCCCCGGCGCAGAGTGCGCTCACCGTCCGGGCCTGCGAACGTGAGCGCCCGCACAGCCGTGGCGAGGGATCCGGTCGCATCGCCCGACCCGTGCGTCCCGGTGGAGACGGCGCCGGCGACCGAGATGTGCGGCAACGAAGCGAGGTTCGCCAGCGCCAGCCCGCGGCGCTGCAGTTCGGCCCCGAGGTCGCCATAGCGGATACCGCCCGGCACACGCACGGCATCGGGCGCCGTCTGCTGCACCTCGGCGGGCATCGCGGAGAGGTCGATGAGCGTGCCCGCGGTGTCGGCGATCGCGTTGAAGCTGTGCCGGGATCCGAGCGGGCGCAGCGGACCCGCGGTCGCGAGCGCATCGTGCAGTTCGTCGCGGTTGCGCGGACGGGCGATCCCCGCCGCGCCGTAGTGCAGGTTGCCGGCCCAGTTCGTCCCGATGCTCATCGCCACATCATAGAACCCGCTTACATCGATAGAACGATGGCGGATCCGCAACTCGAATGCGCGGGCATAGGCTGAGCGCATGGCAGGGGGCACGCGCGCGACGATGCGGGACGTCGCATCACTGGCCGGCGTCTCGGCGAAGACGGTATCGAACGTGGTCACCGGCACGGTCTTCGTGCGCGAGGACACGCGCGAGCGCGTCGAAGACGCGATGCGCAAGCTCGACTTCGTGCCCAACCTGAGCGCCCGGAGCCTGCGCAACGGCCGCTCCGGGGTCATCGCCCTCGCCCTCCCCTACCTCGCGACGTCGTTCTCCGCTGAACTGCTCGACCACATCGTCCAGGCCGCCCGGCTGAAGGGCTTCGCTGTGCAGGTCGAGCAGACCGGATCCGAACCGCGCCGCGAACGCGAACTTCTCTCGCGCGCCCGTGCGCACCTCGTCGACGGGCTGATCCTGAACCCCATCCGGCTCGAGGACAGTGCCCTCACCGACGAGGACCGGCAGTTGCCGGTCGTCCTGATCGGCGAGGTCGAGCACCAGCTCGTCGACCACGTGGGGATCGACAGCGTCACCGGGGCTGCGGAGCTGACGCGGCACGTGATCGCCCGTGGCGCGCGCCGGATCGCCGTCGTCGGCGGCGACGACCAGCACGCGATCGCGACCGCCACTAGCCGGCTCCGCCTGCAGGGGGTGCGCCAGGCGCTCGCGGAGGCCGGGCTCCCCGCGGACCCGCGCCTGACGGCGAACCATTCGGACTGGACGATGAGCGGGGGCGCGTCCGCGATGACCGAGCTGCTCGATCGCGGCGTGCCGTTCGACGCCGTCCTGGCTTTCACCGACTCACTCGCCGCCGGCGCACTGCATGTCTTGCACAACCGCGGCATCCGAGTCCCGGAGGACGTGCTCGTCACGGGCTTCGACGACGTGGAGCTCGCCCGCTTCACCGATCCCGCCCTGTCCACGGTGCAGATCGACCGGGCCGCCTTCGCCGCGGCCGCGGTCGACCTGCTCGCCGAGCGGATCGCGGATCCGACCGGAACCCCGCGCACGATCACTGTGCCGCACCGGCTCATCGTGCGCGAGAGCACCGGCGCCGCTCCGGCCGGCTGGACCGCAGGGCGCTGACCGCGCTCCCGGGCGGGACTGGACGACGACTCCGTGACCGGTCTCAGAAGCCTCTTGCGCACTCCATTTCATCGATGTAATGATGTCGGCATCCCCCGATCGTCCACGAAGGAGTGACGATGACACCACCTCTCGATCTGAACCGGCGGCAATTCCTCGGCGCCGCGGGCCTCACCGCGGGTGCCGCCCTGCTCGCCGGATGCTCCCCGTCCTCGGCATCCGCGTCGGGCACGCGCACACTGCAGTTCTGGCACCTGCTGTCGGGCGGCGACGGCGTCACGATGTCCGGCCTGCTCGAGGGCGTGAACAAGGCGCAGTCGGCCTACCGCATCCGCCCCACCGTACTGGCCTGGGGCACCCCCTACTACACGAAACTCGCCATGGCCGCGGCCGGCGGACGGGCTCCCGACGTCGCGATCATGCACGCCACCCGTGTGCTCGGCTGGGCACCGGGCGGTCTCCTCGACGCCTGGGACACCGACCGCCTCTCGGACCTCGGCGTGGACGCGTCCACGTTCCCGGATCCGATCTGGAAGAAGGGCGACGTCGACGGCCGGCGCCTCAGCCTCGCCCTCGACGCGCACCCCTTCGTCCTCATGTACAACACCGACGTCTGCAGCAAGGCGGGTGTGCTCGACAAGGACGGCCGCCTGAAGGAGGCGACCAGCCCCGAGGAGTTCCTCGCGATGGTCGACGCGATCGCCGGCGTCACCGGCGGGCACGGCCTCTCCTACGGCTACCTCGGCGACGGCTCCCAGATGTGGCGGCTGTTCTACACGCTGTACACCCAGCACGGCATCGAGATGGACATGCCGCAGGGCGGCTCCGCCGTGATCGACAGGGACGCCGCCGTCGCGTCGCTCGAGTTCATGCAGAAGCTGCTCGACGGCAAGAGGGCCGCGAAGCAGGCCGACTACGGCACAGCGGTCGCGGAGTTCGCGACGGGCAAGAGCGGAATGTTCCTCAGCGGCGTGTGGGAGCTGCGCACGATGCAGGCCGCGAAGATCCCCTTCGACGTCGCGATGATCCCGCCGCTCTTCGGCACCCGCGCGGTCTACGCCGACTCGCACTCCTTCGTTCTGCCGCACCAGTCGCACCCCGATGCGGCGGGCCGCGATCTCGTGTACCGCTTCGTGGCCGACATGCTGAAGGGCTCCTTCGGCTGGGCCGAGGCCGGGCACGTCCCCGCGTACCTGCCGGTCACCGAGTCCGCGAAGTACGCGAAGCTGCTTCCGCAGGCGCACTACGCGGAGGCCGCGAAGTACGTGCGCTACGACCCGCCCGCGTGGTTCACCGGATCCGGATCCAACTTCCAGGGCCAGTTCGGCGCCGCCGCGCAGCCCGCCCTCCTCGGCGGAGGCAGCCCCGCCGATGCCATCACCCGTTTCGAGGCCGCCGTGAAGCGCTTCCTCGCCCAACCCAATCCCGCCGATCCGGAAGGAGCACGGAGATGACCACGACGGCCCCCACCACCACGACCATCGTCACCGGCCGCGCGGCGACCCGAACCACCCGGCGCCACGCGGGCGGATCCCACCGCGGCGAGCAGCTGATCGGCTGGGTCTTCCTCGCGCCGTTCCTGGTGGCTTTCGCGCTGTTCCTCGCCTGGCCGATCCTGCAGGGGCTCTATCTGAGCTTCACCGACCAGTCCCTCACCGGATCCGGGGGCGGCTTCGTCGGGCTCGCGAACTACGTCGAGGCGCTCAGCGACCCGGTGATGTGGGGAGCATTCGGCAACACGGCGTGGTTCACCCTGCTGTCCACGATCCCGCTCGTCGTCATCGCCCTGCTCATGGCGGTGCTCGTCGACCGGGGCCTGCCCGGCCAGTGGCTGTGGCGGCTGTCGTTCTTCATGCCGTACCTGCTGGCGTCCACGGTCATCTCGCAGATCTGGATCTGGATCTTCAACCCGCAGATCGGTGCGGCGAACAACGTCCTGAAGGCCTTCGGTCTCGAGCCGATCGCCTGGCTGCAGGATCCGAAGATCAACATGCTCGCGATCGTCATCGCGACCGTATGGTGGACAGTCGGCTTCAACTTCCTGCTCTACCTGGCCGCCCTGCAGAACATCCCGCAGCAGCAGTACGAGGCGGCGTCGCTGGACGGCGCCGGCGGCTGGCGGCAGTTCACCTCGATCACGCTCCCCCAGCTGGGACCGGCGACCACGCTCATCGGCCTGCTGCAGATCCTCGCATCGCTCAAGCTGTTCGATCAGGCGTACCAGATGCTCGGCGGCCTCTCCAGCGACACCACCCGATCGATCGTGCAGTACATCTACGAGACCGGCTTCGTCGGATACCGGTTCGGCTACTCTGCCGCCATCTCGTACGTGTTCTTCGCGATCATCATCATCCTCGGCGTCGTGCAGGCGCTGATCACCCGTCGGCGGAAGGACGCCCGATGACCACCGCGACCCGCACTCTCGTCGCTCCGGGCGCTGCGCGCGCTCGCACCCGCCGGCCGATCGGCCGCCGGTTCACCGTTCTCACCGTGCTCGCCTTCGCGGTGCTGCTGATCCTCGCGATCGGGTGGCTGCTGCCGTTCCTGTGGGCGGTCGCGACCGCGTTCAAGACCGAGACCGATGCCGCCTCCGGCGACCCCGGCTGGATCGGCGCGAGCGGTCCGAGCGCCCAGGCGTTCGGCTCGATCCTCTCGCAGGGCAACGTCTACCTCTGGGCGTGGAACAGCCTGTGGACCGCGACCGCGGTCACCGTGCTCACCGTAACGATCTCGGCCCTCGCCGCCTACGCGTTCTCCCGGCTCGACTTCCGCGGCCGCAAGTGGCTGTTCGTCGTCATCGTCGCGGCGATCGTCGTGCCGCCGCAGGTGCTGATCATCCCGCTGTTCTACGAGATGCTCGCCTTCAACCTGGTCGACACGCACTGGGGCCTGATCCTGCCGCAGGTCGTGGCGCCGGCGATGGTCTTCATCCTGAAGCGCTTCTTCGACGCGATCCCGATCGAGCTCGAGGATGCGGCGCGCGTCGACGGCGCGTCGAGGTTCCGGGTGTTCTGGTCGATCGTGCTGCCGCTGTCGCGGCCGATCCTCGCCTCCGTCGCGATCTTCGTGTTCATCGGCGCCTGGAACAACTTCCTGTGGCCGTTCCTCGTGATCAACGACACCGGGCTGATGACCCTGCCGGTCGGCCTGCAGACCGTCATCAGCGCCTACGGGGTGCAGTACGCGCAGGTCATGGCCCAGGCCGTGCTCGCCGCCCTCCCCCTCATCGTCGTCTTCCTCATCTTCCAGAAGCAGATCGTCAAGGGAGTCGCCACCAGCGGCTTCGGCGGTCAATGACCCGAACGGATCGAATCTCCATGACCCACGCCCGCATCACCATCGACCGCGACTTCTCGCTCGCCGACGTCCCGCGCCGCCTGTTCGGCCAGTTCGTCGAGCACATGGGCCGCTGCGTCTACACCGGCATCTACGAGCCCGGCCACCCGGCGGCGGACGCCCGCGGCTTCCGCACCGACGTGCTCGAGCTCGTGCGAGAACTCGGACCGACCGTGGTCCGCTATCCCGGCGGCAACTTCGTCTCCGGCTACCGCTGGGAGGACGGCGTCGGCCCCGTCGCCGATCGTCCTGTGCGGATGGACGGCGCCTGGCACACGATCGAGACGAACGCGTTCGGCCTGCACGAGTTCATGGACTGGTCGCGCGAGGCGGAGGTCGAGGTCATGGAGGCCATCAACCTCGGCACGCGCGGCGTCGAGGAGGCGCGCGCGCTGGTCGAGTACGCCAACCACCCCGGTGGTACGTATTGGTCGGATCTGCGCCGCCGCAACGGCGCAGAGGATCCGTTCGGCATCAAGCTGTGGTGCCTCGGCAACGAGCTGGACGGACCGTGGCAGATCGGCCACAAGACCGCGCACGAGTACGGCCGGCTTGCACAGGAGACCGCCAAGGCAATGAAGCTCGTGGATCCGACCATCGAGCTCGTGGCGGTCGGCTCCTCCAACCGGGGGATGCCCACCTTCGGCACCTGGGAGCACACCGTGCTCACGCACGCGTATGACGAGGTCGACTACATCTCGATGCACGCGTACTACCGCGAGAAGAACGGCGATGCGGCGTCGTTCCTCGCCGAGGGCGTGGAGATGGACATGTTCATCGACGGCGTGATCTCGACGATCGACGCGGTCAAGGCCGCCGGCAAGCACAGCAAGCAGGTGGACATCTCCTTCGACGAGTGGAACGTCTGGGACTTCGACCGGTTCAATGACGTCGAGGAGGGCGAGGTGGCCGCGGCCGGCTGGCGCGAGCACCCCCGCCTCATCGAGGACACGTACAACGTCACCGACGCGGTCGTGGTCGGCACGTTCCTGCACAGCCTGCTGCGGCACGGCGACCGTGTGAAGATCGCCAACCAGGCCCAGCTCGTGAACGTCATCGCTCCGATCCGCTCCGAGGAGGGCGGGCCCGCCTGGCGGCAGACCATCTTCTGGCCGTTCGCACGGATGGCGCGGATGGCGAAGGGGCGGATCATGCGCCTGGCGATCTCTTCGTCGCAGGGCGCGACCGCGCAGTACGGCGACGTGGACGAAGTGGACGCCGTCGCGACGTGGGATGAGGCGTCGGGACGGCTCGCCCTGTTCGTCGCGAACCGCTCGCTGGACTCGGAGGCGACCGTCGACCTCGCCCTGCACGGACTGCGCGCGACCGCGGTGCGCTCCGCCGAGGTGCTCACCGTGCCCGAGGACGGCGACCGGCTCACCGCGAACCTGGAGCAGACGCCGGACGCGGTCGGCCTGCGCCCGCTCGAGGGCGTGACGCTCGACGACGGCGCGGTGCGCCTCACCCTGCCGGCGCTGTCGTGGTCGGCCGTGGAGTTCGAGGTCGCCCGGAGCTGAGCCGGCGCGCCCCGTCACGCGGGTGCGGTCGACTCGCTCAGGTCGCACTCTCGCGATTCAGGTCGCAGTATCGGCTGTTCCCAGGCCTCGGGAGCAGCCGATTCTGCGACCTGAACGGGATCCGGATCCGGTCAGTGGATCCTGATCCGATCGATGGATCCGAACCCGAGCAGAGGATTCGGTCTGCTCAGCCCAGGGGGTCCGCCAGCAGTCGTTCGAAGGCGGCGTCGGCAGCCCCGATGAGCAGGCGGTCCGCGCCGAGTGCGGCCGCGGAGATCTCCAGCCCCTCGGCCGACGCGGCGAGCGCACGCCGTCGCACCTCGGCATCGAAGGAGTCCGGATCCAGATCCCGCAGGATCGCGAGGAAGCCGCCCAGCACGATCATCGCCGGGTTCAGCACGTTGACGGCGTTGCCCAGAGTGGCCGTGAGGATGCGGCACTGCCGTGCGGCCTCGGCGATCACCGGCCCCTCGTCAGCAGCGTCGAGCGCCGCACGGAGCTCGACGTCGTCGGGCGCGGCGAGGCCCGCGGCCGAGACCAGGCGGGCCCGGTTCACCTCGTCCTCCAGCACTCCGCCTTCGGCGCGCCGGTCCGCGGCATCCGCCACGCTCGCAGCGGTCTGCCCCCACTCCCCGGCATACCCGCCGACGCCCCCGATGAGCCGGCCGTGCAGGATCAGCCCGCCGCCGATACCGCTGGCACCGCCGTTCAGGTACACGACGTCCTCGTGCTCCCGTGCCGCGCCGAAGAGCCGCTCGGCCCGCGCGCCGAGCGAGGCGTCATTGCCCACGACCACGTCGATGCCGAGGGCTGCCGCAAGCGGCCCCGCGATGTCGGCATCGCGCCAATCCAGGTGCGGGGCGAACCGCACCATCCCGTCCGAGGCGCGCACCAGACCGGGCACCGCGACGCCGATGCCCTCGATGCGGCACCCGCGCAATGCTCCGTCGCGCCATTCGCGCACGACGTCGGTCACGATCCGGACGACGTCCGCGACCTCGGGCTGCTCAGCGGGGATCCGCACCCGCTCTCGCACGGCGCCGCCCAGTGCGATCGCACCGATCTCGACGGCGTCGATCTCGGGGTTGACGCCGATGGCGACGACGCCGGGGCTCGGTGCGACGACCGGGGAGGGGCGCCCCACCCGGCGCGTGGGATCGGGCTCGTGCTCCTCGACGAGACCCGCCTCCACCAGCCGTCCGACCAGATCCGAGACCGTGGAGCGGTTCAGCCCCGTCTCCGCCGTGATGACGGCCCGCGAGCGCGAACCCGCATGGTGCACGAGGCGCAGCACCTCGGCGAGGTTGGTGCGCCGCACCCCCTCGACGGTCGTGGCGCGTTCGTTCATGCGGCGTCTCGCTTCCTGCACGCGGTGGGACTCCAGGCTACCGATCGCCGTGGTCCACCAGCGCAGGCGCGTACTCGAATCGAGTGATGCGCACCTCGCCGCGCGGCTCGGCACCCGCGCTCGTGGCGTGGATGCCGACCCAGAGCCCCAGGAAGCCGCCCGTGGCGGACGCATCCAGCTCGCGTCCGTCCGCCACGGCGAGCTCGGCCTCTCCGTGCCGGACGGAGTACGCGTATCCGCGCCCGCTCAGCGCGAGCTCGACCTCCTCCGCCTCGGACAGCGGCCCGAGATCTCGCTGCTGCCGGTCGCCGGCACGGCACTCCTCGGATGAGAGTCGCAATCCTTCCGCGGTGCGGGTGACCGCGAGTGCCACGTGATCGAGCTCCGACTGCCGCAGCACCAGGCCGGCGCTCTCTCCCTCGGCGAGTCCGCGCACGTCCAGCACGCAGCGCACGTCGACATCCGCGTGCTGCTGCCGCACGCCCAGGAACGCCGGCGCCGATGGCTCGTGCAGCGTCGCAGCGCGCACCGGCAGCCGCCAGACCTCGCCGTCGGCGACCGCGACCTCGGAGGGCAGGGCGCGCAGCGCGGTCCACCGAGGGTCCGATGGCACGACGACGCCGGCGATGCGGTCGTCCGGCTGCCACTCCCCCGGCGTCGGCTCCTCCGGCGCCCAGGGGATCCGCACTGTGGCGGGAAGGCGCCCTTCGCCCGGCGCGAAGACCGGCCAGCCGTCCTCCCACACGACCGGACACAGGAATGTCTCCCGTCCGAGCGGATAGTGGTGCCCGTCGTCCGCGCGCATCGCGAGCATCACGGCGAACCACGATCCGTCCGCCGCCTGCACGAGATCCGCATGCCCAGCGCCGATCACCGTGCTGGTCCGCCCCAGATGCCGATGGGTGAAGACCGGGTTGGCCCGGTTGCCGACGTACGGCCCGGTGACCGCGTCAGCGCGCGCCACGCTCACCGCGTGGTGGAACTCGGTGCCGCCCTCGGCTGCAAGCAGGAACCAGCTCCCGTCGATGCGGTACAGATGCGGGCCCTCCGCCCAGACCGCGCCGTGCACAGCACCGCGCCAGATCACGTGCTCCTCGCCCACGAGTGCGCTTCGGTCCGGCGCATACTCCCGCACCCAGACCTCGGTCTGGTCGTGCCACTCCGGATCGGCGGCCAGGCGGGTGCCGTGCAGCCACACGCGCCCTCCGTCGTCGAACGCGATCGACGGGTCGATGCCGGCGACGTCGAGCATCACGGGATCGCTCCACGGCCCTGCCGGGTCGCTCGCGGTGACGAGGAAGTTCCCGCCCCGGGACGGATCCTCCCGGTCGACGAGCGTGCACACGACCCAGTACAGCCCCAACCCGTGCCGGATCGTCGGCGCGTACAGTCCGCCGGAGGATCCGATGCCCTCGAAGTCGAGCATGCCGGGGCGGTCGATCACGTGCCCGATCGTCTCCCAGCGCGCCAGGTCGCGCGAACGCAGCACCGGCAGGCCGGGGAGGTACTCGAACGTGGATGTCACCAGGTAGTACCACTCGCCCACCCGGCAGATCGACGGGTCCGGATGGCATCCGGGCAGGATCGGATTGGCGACCTCGATCACGCGCTCGACACCGTCACCAGACGGGCGTCTGCGGCGCCGACCTCGTGCACGTCGCCCGTGAGCTGCACCGGCAGCGACGCCGTGGCAGCGCCGGCGAGCACGCGGTGCGCACGAGCGCGCTCGTTCGAGATCGCGCCCCCGGTGACGCCGGCGACTTCTCCGCCGTCGTCGGGCGCTGGAGCGGACGCCTCTGCATGGGCGGCAGCCCACACCCGCACCTCCCCCGGTTCCACGACGCGGGTCAGGGTGCGGTCGGAGAACGCGAAGCGCGCCGCGGGAACCTCGAAGCGCAGCGTGCGGCGCTCGCCCGGATCGAGCTCGACCCGCCCGTAGCCCAGCAGCTGCGCGACCGGACGGGTGACGCTCGCCACCATGTCCCGCCCGTACAGCTGCACGACCTCGGCCCCGCGGCGGACGCCCGTGTTCGCGACCGTCACGGTCGCGGTGAAGGAGCCGTCCGTGCGGGCCTCGGCGGAGGCGGTGAACTCCTCGTAGGCGAAGCTCGTGTACGACAGCCCGAATCCGAACGGCCGCAGCGGGGTCGGATCCGTGGAGGTGACGTCGGAGGGGCCGCCCAGGATCGGATGCAGGTAGCTGTAGGGCTGGGCCCCCGAGGATCGAGGCAGGCTCAGGGGCAGTCGCCCCGACGGCGAGGACGCGCCGGTGAGCACATCCGCGATCGCCGTGCCGCCTTCCTCGCCGGGGAAGAAGGCCTGCAGCACCGCCCCCGGACGCGCGGCCCCGTCGTCGAGCGCCCAGTCGATCGCGTAGGGACGGCCCGAGAGCACGACCATGACGACGGGCGTTCCCGTCGCGACCACGCGCTCGACGAGCTCGCGCTGCACGCCCGGAAGGTCCAGCGACTCCACGTCGTTGCCCTCGCCGACCGTGCCGCGGCCGAAGAGGCCGGCCTGGTCCCCGACCACGACGATCGCGACGTCGGCGTCCGCGGCGGCCCGCTCGGCATCGGCGAGCCCGGTGCGGTCGGAGCCTTCGACCTCGGATCCGCGCACGTGCACGATCTGAGCCCTCGGGACGGCGGCGGTCAGCGCCTCGCGAACCGTGGGCATCTCGATGCCGAGCTCGTAGCCCGGGTGGTGCGCCAGCACGTGGTTCGCGAAGGAGTAGCACCCCTGCAGCGCCTCAGAACGATCGGCATTCGGCCCGATGAGCGCGATGCGCCGTGCCGTCGCCGCGAGGGGCAGCACGCCGTCGTTCGACAGCAGCACGAGCGATTCCGCGGCCAGCCGGCGGGCGACGTCGCGGTGCCGCGGCGTGTCCAGGTCGACGCCTGCGGGGGGCGCGTCGTCGAAGACATCGGGCTCGAACAGCCCGAGCTGCTCCTTCTGGGCGAGCACCCGGATGACGGCGCGGTCGAGGTACGTCTCGTCGAGCGCACCGCTGCGCACCCTGTCGACGAGGGGTTCGAGATACGCGTCGCCGGAGGGCAGCTCGACATCGATCCCCGCCCGCAGCGCGAGCTCGGCGGCCTCGCCGCGGTCGGCCGCGACGGCATGCATGACCTCGAGGAACGCGATCGCGAAATAGTCCGCCACGACGACGCCGTCGAACCCGAGCCGCTCCCGGAGGAGCCCCGTCAGCAGCGCCGGATCCGATGCGACAGGAACGCCGTCGATCTCGGCGTAGCTGTTCATCACGCTGCGCACACCGCCATCCCGGATCGCCATCTCGAACGGCGGCAGGAAGACGTCCGCGACCTCACGCGGCCCGGCGGACACCGGGGCGTGATTGCGCCCGGCACGTGAGCCGGAGTACCCGAGGAAGTGCTTGAGCGTGGCGTGCACGCCGGCGGACTGCAGGCCCTGGACGTAGGCGGTTCCCACGGTGCCCACGAGGTACGGATCCTCGCCGATGCACTCGTCGACACGCCCCCAGCGAGGGTCGCGCACCACGTCGAGCACCGGGGCGAGCCCCTGGTGGATGCCGAGGGTGCGCATCGACTCCCCGATGAGCGCGCCCATCTCGGCGACGAGCTCGGGGTCGAACGAGGCACCCCAGGCCAGCGGCGTCGGGAAGCTCGCCGCCTTCCACGCGGCAAGCCCGGTCAGACACTCCTCGTGCACGAGCGCCGGGATGCCGAGGCGCGTCTCGCGCTTCAGCCGGCGCTGCTCCGCCCACAGCCAGGCCGCGCGCTCGGTGGGCTCGACGGGCCGAGTGCCGTAGACGCGGGTGTAGTGGCCGATGCCGTCGCGGGTGATGCCGGCCAGCGTGTCGTGGCGCCCCGCGGCCGCCATCTCGTTCTGCAGCGGCGCCACCACCTCACCGCCCTGATCGAGCCAGTACCCGACGAGCTGCGCGGCCTTCTCCTCGAGGGTCATCTGCGCGAGCAGCGCCCCGACCCGCTCGGAGGCGATCGGGAAGGCCGGGACCTCCTCCGTTGCGACAAGGCCCTCCGTGGTCGTGTCCGAAGTCATGCTCAGCCCTTCACCGCGCCGGTCAGGCCGCCGACGATGCGGCGTTCGAAGAGGCTGAAGAAGATGAGCGCGGGCAGCATCGACAGCGAGGTGTAGGCGAGCACGCGGGCGGTGTCGACCGAGTACTGCGAGGAGAAGTTCTGCACGCCCAGCGGCAGGGTGAACAGGCTCGGGTCGTTGAGGATGAACAGCGGCAGCATGTAGCCGTTCCAGGATCCGACGAACGCGAGGATGCCGACCGTGACCACACCCGGCAGGCTCAGCGGGATCACCATCCGCCAGAAGAAGCCGAGGCGGGATGCGCCGTCGATCGCCGCCGCCTCCTCGAGCTCCTTCGGGATCGCCTTCAGGAACGGCACCAGGATGATGATCGTGCCGGGCAGCGCGAACGCGATCTGCGGCACGATGATCCCGGCGAGGCTGTTCACCAGGCCGAGGTTGCGGATCAGCAGGTACAGCGGGGTGATCGCGACGGTGACGGGGAACATCAGCCCTGCGGCGAAGAGCGCGTACATCGCCGGCTTGGCCGCGAACTCGTAGCGGGCGAGCACGTACGCCGCCATCACGCCGAGCAGCACGGCGCCGGCGGTCGTGCCGATCGCCACCACGGTCGAGTTGACCAGGGCGGTCCAGAACTCGGATCCGGCGAGCACGTCGGAGTAGTTGGCGAACTGCCAGGGAGCCGGGAAACCGGACGGGTCCTTCGTGATCTGCGAGTTCGTGCGGAATCCGCCGATGATGATGTAGAGCACGGGCGTGATGCAGATCGTGACGAGCACGATCGCGATCAGATACAGGCCGGGGCTCCCCCAGGGGGCCTTCGGCGAGCGGCGGACGCCCTTGCGATCGCGTGGCTGCACGATGGCGGTGGTGCGGAGGCTTTCGGTGGTCATCTGCGGGCCTTTCCGCTGTCGCCCGTCAGCGCGCCGTCGGTGTCGCGCCGCAGCACGAACCGCTGGTAGATCAGGGCGACGACGAGGGTGATCAGGAAGAGCATCACGGCGACCGCGTTGCCGAAGCCGTAGCTGCCGGCGAGATGCCCGTTCTGGTACATGTACGTCGCCATCGTCGAGGTGCCCGCCGTGGCGGAGATGTACTGCCCCCAGATGATGTTGACGAGGTCGAAGAGCTGGAGGGCGCCGATGATCGAAAGGAACGCCCAGATGCGGATCGTCGGCCCCAGCAGCGGCACCGTGATGTTCCACTGGATCTTCCAGAACCCTGCGCCGTCGATCGCCGCGGCCTCGAAGAGCTCCTCCGGGATGGACTGCATCCCGGCGAGCATGAGGATGACCGCGAAGCCGATGTACTTCCAGGTGATGATGACCATCAGCGTCCACAGCGCGAGCTTCGGATCCGCGAGCCAGGAGTGCTGGAGGAACCCGAGCCCGACCTTGCCGAGCAGCGAGTTCAGCGCGCCGGCGTCCTGCATCATCAGGTTCCATCCGGTGCCGACGATGACCTCGGAGATCACGTACGGCACGAAGATCAGCACGCGGATCAGCGAACGTCCACGGAACTTCTGGTTCAGCAGCAGTGCGAACAGGATCGCGATCGGCCCCTGCAGCACGAGGGAGAGCACGACGATCGCGAAGTTGTGCACGACCGCATCGCGGAACGTGTGGTCCTGCCACATGTGGATGTAGTTGTCGAGGCCGACGAACTGCGTCGGCCACCCGAACCCGTTCCACTTGAAGAACCCGTAGACGGATGCCATCCCCACGGGGAGGATGACGAATCCGACGAACATCAACAGGGCGGGCCCGGAGAGCAGCGCGATCTCGCCGCGCTTGCGCCAGTCGGCGCGTGCTCGCCGCACCGGGGCCGGGGAGGTCCCGGTCCCGGTGCGGCGGTCGCTCTCAGGCACGGCCTCGGCCATCACCTGGGTGCCAGTCATCGCTCTCGCTCAGCCCCTCGCCGCGGCGTCGGTGATCTTCTGGAGGAGCGTCTTCGGGTCGCCCTGCCCCGCGAGCATCTCGACCACGCCGGTGTTCAGCGCGTTGCCGACGTTCTGCCCGAGGGCGGTGTCGAGCCAGAGCGCCACGTACGGCGCCTTGCTGTAGGCCTCCATGAGGGGCTTCAGCGACGCGTTGTCGACCGCGCCCTTCGCGTCCTGGTTGGCGGGGATGGTCTGGAACGCCACGGCGTACTTCTCCTGCTGCGCCTTCGACGCGACGAAGTTGAGGAACTTCTCGCACGAGGAGGGAGACTTCTCGGAGCAGGAGTAGCCGTCCAGGCCGCCCATCATCGCGCCGGGCTCGCCCTTGCCCCCGGAGACCTCGGGGAACGGGAACCAGTCGAGGTCGGCCAGCGGCTTCTGATCCGGCGTGAGGCTCGCGACCACGCCCGGCTCCCAGGCGCCCATGAGCTCCATCGCCGCCTTGTGGTTGGCGACCAGGCCCGCCGAGGAGTTCGCACCCTGCTGGGCCGACGTGGTGAGGAAGCCCTCGTTGAACGGCTCGACCTGCGCGAACTTCTGCAGGTTGTTCGCCGCGGTCAGCCAGCACCCGTCCTTGAAGTCCTTCTTGGTGGCGAGGTTCGTGATGAGGTCCTTGCCGCAGGCGCGCACCGCGAAGAAGTAGTACCAGTGCGCGGCCGGCCAGGCGTCCTTCGCACCCAGGGCGATGGGCGGGATGCCGGCGGCCTTGAGCTTGCCGATGGCGGCCTCGAGGTCGTCCATGGTCTTCGGCGTCTCGGTGATGCCGGCCTGCGCGAACAGGTCCTTGCTGTAGAAGAGCCCGCCGGGCAGCACCGCCGTCGGCACACCGTAGAGCTTGCCGTCCACGGTGAAGGCGCTGAGGGCTGCATCGCCGATCGCCTTCTTCACATCGGGATCGATCTTGTCCGTCAGATCCTTGACCTTGCCCGCCGCCACGACGTCGGCCAGCTTGCTGCCGCCGCGCGCCATGAAGACGTCCGGCATGTCGCCCGAATTGACGGCGGTCTGCAGCTTGCCGTCCATGTCCTCGTTCTGGATCGAGGTGACCTTCACCGTGACATCGGGATTGGCCTTGTGGAACGCCTCGGCGGCATCGGTCCAGAACTGCTTGCCGTCGCCGGTGGTCGAGTTCTGCCATACGGTCAGCGTCTGCTTGCCGCCGCTGTCGCCGCTGCCGGACCCTCCCGAGCAGCCGGTGAGGGCGATCGCTCCCACGGCTGCGAGCGCCACGGCTGCAGTCAGCACTTTGCGGATCTTCATGCTGTGTGTCTCCTCATCGTTGAGTCTTCAGCACTCGCGCCGGCATTTGTTGCCAGCAACACCCAATGTGCTGTCGGCCTACTCTGACACTCGGATCGCCCGCATGTCAAACGATATCGATAACGTTTTCGCTCGGTAGATTGGACGAATGAACCGCCGCATCACGATCCACGACGTCGCTCACGCCGCGGGCGTCTCCGTCGCGACCGTCTCGAAGGCGATCAACGGGCGAGACGGCGTCTCCGCCACGACGCTCGAGCACGTGCAGGAGGTCGTGGCGCGGCTCGGATACGAGAGCTCGCTGGTCGCGACCTCGATGCGCCGGCGCAGGACGGATGTCATCGGCGTGCTCGTCGCGGAGTTCGAGCCGTTCGCCGTGCAGCTGCTGCAGGGCGTCTCGGCGGCCCTGCAGGGCACCCGCTTCGACGTGCTCGCCTACGCCGGCAGCGTGTCCGCCGGCGAGCACCTCGGGTGGGAGCGTCGCTCACTGTCCCGGCTGGGCGGAACGCTCATCGACGGCGCCATCCTGGTCACCCCCACGACGATGCCGACCGACGCCACCGTGCCGCTCGTCGCGATCGACCCGCACGAGGGGCCCGACGGACCGGCTTCGGTGAGCGTGCACAACGCCGAGGGCGGCTTCGCCGCGACCGCGCACCTGATCTCACTGGGGCATCGTCGCATCGCGCACCTGCGCGGCCGGACCGATCTGGAGTCGGCGCACCAGCGCGAGGACGGATACCGCCGAGCCCTGGAGAGCGCCGGTATCCCCTTCGACGCCGCGCTCGTGGTCGACGGCGGGTACCGCGCCGCGAGCTCGACCGCCGGCGCGCACGCCCTGCTCGATCTGGCCGCGCCGCCGACCGCGGTGTTCGCAGCCAACGACCTGTCCGGGATCGAGATGATCCGGGTCGCGGTCGAACGGGGCCTGCGGGTTCCCGAGGACCTGTCGGTCGTGGGATTCGACGACGTGCCGGAAGCTGCCGCGCACGTCCCCCAGCTGACCACCGTGCGCCAGCCGCTCACCGAGATGGGGGCCGAGGCCGTGCGCCTGCTGCTGGCGATGCTCGACGGTGCCCCGCACGAGCACGTGCGGATGCCGGCGCAGCTGATCGTGCGCGCCTCGACCACTGCTCCGCGCTGACCGCCCGCCGCATTGAACCGCCGCCCGGCGCGACGGTGCACAGCGCGACGGCCTCACCGCCTCGCCGCTCCCACCGCCCTCGCCGCTCCCACCGCCCTCGCCGCTCCCACCACCCTCGCCGCTCTCACCGCCTGCACCGTCAGACTGCACTGGCGTCACGAGACTGCAGTTCTTGACCGCAGTCTCGCGACGCAGATGCAGTCTCGCGGTACAGATGCGGCTCACGGAAGGACCCCGCAGGCGCGCGTTGCGATCAGTCGGATCCGCTGATATGTTCGCTGCTACAACATTTCATCGACGTCGCTGAAGGCGGATCATCATGGCACTCACCCCCACCCGCGAGGACAAGTTCTCGTTCGGCCTCTGGACCGTCGGCTACAACGGCGCCGACCCGTTCGGCGGTCCGACCCGGCCGGCCCTGGACGTGGTCCACGCCGTGGAGAAGCTCGCCGAGCTCGGCGCCTACGGCCTGACCTTCCACGACGACGACCTGTTCGCGTTCGGATCCACGGAGGCAGAGCGCCAGACGCAGATCGACCGCCTCAAGGGCGCGCTCGCCGACACCGGGCTCGTGGTGCCGATGGTGACCACGAACCTGTTCAGCGCCCCGGTCTTCAAGGACGGCGGCTTCACCTCGAACGACCGCGGCGTGCGCCGCTTCGCGCTGCGCAAGGTGCTGCGTCAGCTCGATCTCGGCGCCGAGCTGGGGGCGAAGACCTTCGTCATGTGGGGCGGGCGCGAGGGCGCCGAGTACGACTCCGCGAAGGACATCCGCGCGGCGCTGGAGCGTTACCGCGAGGCCGTGAACCTGCTCGGCGACTACGTCACAGACAAGGGCTACGACATCCGCTTCGCGATCGAGCCGAAGCCGAACGAGCCGCGCGGCGACATCCTGCTTCCGACCCTCGGCCACGCGCTCGCCTTCATCGACTCCCTCGAGCGTCCCGAGCTCGTCGGCCTGAACCCCGAGGTCGGCCACGAGCAGATGGCCGGGCTCAACTTCGCCGCCGGCATCGCCCAGGCGCTCTACCACGGCAAGCTCTTCCACATCGACCTCAACGGCCAGCGCGGCATCAAGTACGACCAGGATCTGGTCTTCGGCCACGGCGATCTGCACAACGCGTTCGCCCTCGTCGACCTGCTCGAGAACGGCGGCCCCGGCGGCGTGCCCGCCTACGAAGGTCCGCGCCACTTCGACTACAAGCCGTCGCGCACCGAGGACGAGACCGGCGTCTGGGACTCGGCGAGCGCGAACATGCGCACCTACCTGCTGCTCAAGGAGCGCGCCGCGGCCTTCCGCGCCGACCCCGAGGTGCAGGAGGCGCTGGCCGCTTCGCGCGTCGACGAGCTCTCCGCGCCGACCCTGAACGCCGGCGAGAGCTACGACGAGCTCCTCTCCGACCGCTCCGCCTACGAGGACTTCGACACGAACGCGTACTTCGGCGGCAAGGGCTTCGGCTTCGTGCGCCTGCAGCAGCTCGCGACCGAGCACCTCCTCGGCGCCCGCTGACTCCACTTCCGTCGACGCACCGCCCCTGGGCGCCGATGCCCCCTCCCGGACGCGCTGCTGAGAGGGGGCCTCGGTACCACGGAGGGGCATCGACACACCGAAACCCCGCGAAAGGAAGCCCCGTGCCACTCGTGATGGGCGTGGACTCGTCCACGCAGTCGTGCAAGGTCGTCATCCTCGACGCCGCGTCCGGATCCGTCGTGCGCACCGGCCGTGCGTCGCATCCGGACGGTACGGCCGTCGACCCCGAGGCGTGGTGGCGCGCGCTGAACGCCGCGATCGCCGACGCCGGAGGCATCGACGACGTCGAGGCGTGGTCCATCGGCGGCCAGCAGCACGGCATGGTCGCGCTCGATGCGTCCGGATCCGTGATCCGCGACGCGCTGCTGTGGAACGACACCCGCTCGGCCGGCGCCGCGCAGGACCTCATCGCGGAGTTCGGCGCGTCCGAGCTCGCCACGCGTACAGGCCTCGTCCCGGTCGCATCGTTCACGATCACCAAGCTGCGCTGGCTGCGCGACGCGGAGCCCGAGAACGCGGCGCGCGTGGCCGCCGTCGCCCTGCCGCACGACTGGCTGACCTGGCGCCTGCGCGGCTACGGGCCGGCCGGGGCGTCGCCGCTCGGACCGGTGCTGGACGAGCTCGTCACCGACCGCTCCGACGCGAGCGGCACCGGCTACTGGAACCCCGTGGACGGCGGCTACGACCGCGAACTGCTGACCGCCGCGCTCGGCCACGATGCCGTCCTGCCGCGGGTGCTGGGGCCGGACGAGTCGGTCGCGGATCCGGCCGGTCGCCGTGTCGCCCCGGGTGCCGGCGACAACGCCGCCGCCGCGCTCGGACTCGGCGCGGAGCCCGGCGACGTCGTGGTGTCGATCGGCACCTCGGGCACGGTGTGCGCCATCAGCCGCGCACCGATCGCGGATCCCTCCGGCACGGTCGCGGGGTTCGCCGACGCGAGTGGGAACTTCCTCCCGCTCGTGGCGACGCTAAACGCGGCGCGCGTGCTCGACGTCACCGCGGCGCTGCTCGGCGTCGGGCATGACGAGCTCAGCGACCTCGCACTGCACGCCTCCGCCGGGGCCGACGGGCTGACCCTGCTGCCCTACTTCGAGGGCGAGCGCACCCCGAACCTCCCCGACGCCACCGCGTCGCTGACCGGCATGACGCTCGCCTCCACCACGCGCGCGAACCTCGCCCGCGCCGCCGTGGAGGGGATGCTGCGCGGCCTGGGCGCGGGGCTCGACGCCCTCCGCGGGCTCGGCATCCCCCTCGAGCGAGCGCTGCTCATCGGCGGCGGAGCGCAGTCCGAGGCGGCGCGCCGGATCGCGCCCGAGATCCTGGGCGTGCCGATCGAGGTGCCCGAACCGGGCGAGTACGTGGCGCTGGGGGCTGCGCGGCAGGCCGCCGCCCTGGCAGGACATCCGGCGCTCCAACGCCACGGCGCGGATCGCCCCTAGGCTGACGGGCATGCCGCTGACCGATCTCCCCCTCGCCGACCTGCGTACCTACCTTCCCGGGGTCGCCGAACCCGCCGATTTCGACGTGTTCTGGCAGGACACGCTCGCCGGATCCCGAGAGCTCGCCACCCCTGCCGAGCTGTCATCCGCGACGACCCCGATCGGCGAGCTCATCGTCGAGGACCTCGCGTTCTCCGGCTTCGGCGGCGAACGGATCCGCGGCTGGGTCACCCGCCCTCGCCGTGGGGGACGCCTGCCCGTCGTCATCGAATACCTCGGCTACGGCGGTGGCCGGGGCATCCCCGGCGAGCGCCTGCAGTGGGCGGCCTCGGGATACGTGCATGTGCTCATGGACACCCGCGGCCAGGGCGCCGGCTGGGGATCCGGCGGCGCCACCCCGGATCCGCACGGATCGGACGGGGCGACGCCCGGCTTCATGACGCGCGGCATCGCCCGCCCCGAGGACTACTACTACCGCCGGTTGTTCACCGACGGCGCCCTGCTCGTGGATGCTGTGCAGGGCTTCGCGTTCGCCGACCCGGCGCGGATCGCGGTGACCGGCGGCAGCCAGGGCGGCGGCATCAGCATCGCCGTGGCGGCCCTGCACCCCGGTGTCGCGGCGGTCATGCCCGACGTGCCGTTCCTGAGCCATTTCCGGCGTTCGGTGCTGCTGACCCCGGAGCATCCGTTCCGCGAGATCGAGCGCTATCTCGCAGTGCACCGCGACCGCGTCGAGCAGGTCTTCCAGACCCTGTCGTATTTCGACGGCGTCAACTTCGCACGTCGGATCACGAAGCCCGCGCTGTTCTCGGTGGGGCTCATGGACGACATCGTGCTACCGTCGAGCGTCTTCGCCGCCTTCAACCACCTGGCGACGGACGACGCGGCGATCGAGGTCTACGAGTTCAACGGCCACGAGGGCGGCGGCTTCGCCCAGTGGCTGCGGCAGACCGCCTGGCTCGCCGAGCGCCTCTGACACTCAGACGTTCTGGCGCGTCGGATCCGCCTGCCGGCACGCGGGCCGTTCAGGCCGCAGCGGGGGCAACGGCAACGGGCGCCGGCAACGGCAACATCCGGGAAACACGCACTGCGTACACTCGGGGACGCCACAAGCACGCACTCCCCCGAAGGACCCACCATGTCCGGTACGCCGTCACCCGCGCCCATCACCGTGTCGATCCGCCGTGAGGTCGACCCCGCCCGCATCGCCGAAGCCACCGCCTGGGTGCAGACCGGGGTGAATCTCGCGAGCGGCCACCCAGGTTTCCTCGGATCCGGGTGGGTGCGCGACGGGGAGGACTCCCTCCACTGGCACATGCTCTACCGCTTCGCCGACGAGGCGGCCCTGGACGCGTGGGAGGCATCGAGCGAGCGCGCCTGGTGGCTGTCGATGGGCGAGCAGTTCGTGCGCAGCGAGCGCACCCGCCGGCGCACCGGCATCGAGGGCTGGTTCGACGAGCCGTCGACCGGGACGATCTCGGTGCCGACCTCGACCGGCGCGACCACGGTGACCGTGGCCCCGGCGCCGCCGCGGTGGAAGCAGGCGGTGTCGATCTGGCTCGGCTTCTTCCCGATGAACCTCGTCTTCACCTATCTCATGAGCCCCGTGCCCGGGTGGAACGGCCTGCCGATCTGGCTGCGCGTGCTCGCGACCACGATCGTGCTGACGCCGGTCATGACGTACTGGGTGCTGCCGTTCGTGACGCGCTCGCTGCGCCGGTGGCTGGCCCGCTGAACGGCCGCCTCCCGTTTCAAAGAGCGCAAATGGCCGCATCTGCGACGCAAAAGGGGCCATTTGCGCGCTTTGAAATCCCGGGTCAGACCTCGACGTGCCGCTCCGCCACGCCGTCGTAGGCGGACAGCGGACGGATCAGCGCGTTCGACGCGGCCTGCTCCATGACGTGCGCGGTCCAGCCGGTGACCCGGGACGCCACGAACAGCGGCGTGAACGTGAGCGTGTCGAAGCCGATGAGGTTGTACGCCGGACCTGACGGGTAGTCGAGATTCGGGTGGATCCCCTTTCGGGCGACGAACTCGTCCGCCAGCGTCGTGTACAGGTCGAGCACCTCGGGGCGGTTGTAGTGCTCCACGAGCGTGTCCAGCGCGGCCTTCATGGTCGGCACGCGCGAGTCGCCCTTCTTGTAGACGCGGTGCCCGAAGCCCATGATCTTGCGCTTCTCGGCGAGGGCCGTGTCGAGCCATGCGTTGACGTTCGCCGCCTCGCCGATCTCGTCGAAGATGTGCAGCACCGCCTCGTTCGCGCCGCCGTGCAGCGGTCCCTTCAGCGCGCCGATCGCGCCGACCACCGCGGAGTACAGGTCGCTCAGCGTCGAGGTGATGACGCGCGCCGTGAAGGTCGACGCGTTGAAGGAGTGCTCCGCGTACAGGATCATCGAGCGGTTGAATGCATCGACGACGACCGGATCCGGCTCGGTGCCGAACGTCATCCAGAGGAAGTTCGCGGAGTAGTCCAGGTCGTCGCGCGGGGCGACGATGCCCTCGCCGCGTCGGCGGCGCTGCCCGTAGGCGACGATCGCCGGCAGCGCGGCGAAGAGCCGGACGCTGCGCTCGAGGTTCTGCTCCGGCGTGCCGCTCGCGTCGAGGACGGATCCGGATCCGGCCGCGTCGGAGGCGCCGAGCAGGCTGACCGCCGTGCGGATCTCGTCCATTGGATGCGCCTCGACCGGCACGAGGTCGATCGCGGCCTTGACGTTCGCGGCGAGCGCGCGGTGTTCGCGCTCGGTCGCGCGCAGGTCGGCCAGCTGCTGCGTGGTGGGCAGCTCACCGTTCCAGAGCAGGTAGGCGACGGCCTCGAACGGCTGGGTCGCTGCGAGTTCCTGCACGGGGTAGCCGCGGTAGAGCAGGCTGTTGGTCTCGGGGTTGACCTTCGAGATCGCCGTCGTGTCGACGACGACGCCGGCGAGGCCCTTCTTGATGTCGGGGTCGCTCATGTCACTCCTTCGTGTGCGCACGGTGTCCGAGCGGGGCTCAGAGACCGAGCTCCTTGTCGATGCGGAAGTTGAAGACGTTCGTGTCGAAGTGGTTGTACGACTCGTAGTCGATGAGGTCGTACAGATCCGCGCGGTGCTGCATCTCACCGAGCTTCGAGGTCAGGTGCCCCTCCTCGTTCAGGGTATCCAGCGCGCGCCCGGTCGCACCCATCGCGATCCGGAGCATCGAGACCGGCCAGATCACGATGCTCACACCGGCGCCCTTGAGCTGCGCCGTCGTGAACAGCTCGCTCTTGCCGAACTCCGTCATGTTCGCCAGGATCGGCACGTCGAGCTCGGACGCCATCCGTTCGAACTCGGCGAGCGTGCGCATCGCCTCGGGGAAGATCGCATCCGCCCCGGCGTCGACGAGCGCCTTGGCCCGGTCGACCGCGGCGTCCATGCCCTCCACGGCGCGGATGTCGGTGCGCGCCATGATGAGGAAGTTCGGATCCCGGCGGGCGTCGACCGCGGCCCTGATGCGCTTGGTCGCGGTCGACTCGTCGACCACCGCCTTGCCGTCCAGGTGACCGCAGCGCTTGGGGTTGATCTGGTCCTCGATGTGGGTGCCGGCGAGCCCGGCATCCTCGAGGGTCTGGATCGTGCGGGCCACGTTCATGGGCTCGCCGAAGCCGGTGTCGGCATCGATGATCGCCGGCAGTTCGGTCATCCGGGCGATCTGCTGCCCTCGCCCCGCCACCTCGGTGAGCGTGGTGAGGCCGATGTCGGGCAGGCCCAGATCCGCGGACAGCACGGCGCCGGAGATGTAGACCCCGTCGAAGCCCTTGCGCTCGATGAGCCGGGCGGAGAGCGGGTTGAACGCACCGGGGAAGCGCAGCAGCTCCCCCGCCGCGAGCCGCTCCCGCAGGATCCGCCGCTTCTCCGCGGCCGGTGTGGTGGAGTACAGCATCAGAACAGGCCCTTGGGCGCCGGTGCCATCGCGAGCACGCCGGGCGCGGCGACGATCGAGAGCTGGGCGACCTCCTCCGCGGTGAGCTCGGGCAGGCGCTGCACGAGCTCCAGGAAGCGGTCGATCTCCGTAGGCTCCAGCACGGGCTCAGCGAGGATCCGGAACTTGCGGATGTAGTCCTCCCGGGCGAACGGCCTGGCGCCGAGGGGGTGCGCGTCGGCGACGGCGATCTCGTCGGTCACCGTCTCGCCGTTCGTCAGGCGGATCTCCACGCGTCCGCCGAACGCCTTCTCGGCCGGGTCGATCGAGTGGTAGCGGCGGGTCCACTCCTCGTCCTCGGCCGTGGTGATCTTGTGCCAGAGCGCCACGGTGTCCTCGCGCTGCGCACGCTCGGGCGCGTAGGAATCGACGTGGTGCCAGCTGCCGTCCTGCAGTGCCACCGCGAAGATGTACGGGATCGAGTGGTCCAGCGTCTCCCGGGACGCGTGCGGGTCGTACTTCTGCGGATCGTTCGCACCGGATCCGATCACGTAGTGCGTGTGGTGGCTGGTGTGGATCACGATCGAGTCGACGTTCGCAGGATTCGTCAGCTCCGGACGCTCGTTGTGCAGCTTGCGTGCGAGGTCGATCCAGGCCTGCGCCTGGTACTCCGCGGAGTGCTCCTTCGTGTACGTGTCGAGGATCGCGCGCTTGGACTCGCCGGTCACGGGCAGCGGCACATCGTACGACGCGTCCGGGCCGTCCAGCATCCAGGCGATCACGCCGTCCTCGCCCTCGTAGATCGGGCTCGGCGAGGTCTCGCCGCGCATCGCCCGGTCGACGGCCTCGACCGCCATCTTGCCGGCGAAGGCCGGGGCGTGCGCCTTCCACGTGGAGATCTCACCCTTGCGGCTCTGCCGCGTGGCGGTCGTGGTGTGCAGCGCCTGGCCGACCGCCTGGTAGATCGTCTCCACGTCGAGGCCGAGCAGGGTGCCGATACCGGCGGCAGCGGAGGGGCCGAGGTGCGCGACGTGGTCGATCTTGTGCGCGTGCAGGCTGATCGCCTTCACCAGGTCGACCTGGATCTCGTACCCCGTGGCGATGCCGCGCACAAGGGCACGACCGTCGGCGCCGACGTGCTGCGCCACCGCGAGGATCGGCGGGATGTTGTCGCCCGGGTGCGAATACTCGGCGGCGAGGAAGGTGTCGTGGTAGTCCAGCTCGCGCACGGCGACGCCGTTCGCCCAGGCGGCCCACTCCGGGCTCGTGCGGCGCTCGAGCGCGCAGCCGAACACGGTGGATCCGGATCCGTTCACCGAGACCGGGTGGTCCAGCGCCTGCTGGCGGGCGGCGCTGACGGGGGCGCGGGTGAGCGAGGCGGCCGCGACGGAGGCGTTGTCGATCACGCGGTTGATGATCATGTCGACGACGTCGGCGTCGACCTCGACCGGGTCGGCGGCGATCTCGGCGAGGCGCCAGGCGAGCTGCCCCTCGCGCGGGAGCTGCTCGTCGCTGCGGTGCACGCGGAGGTGGTGGGTGACGGTCATGCTCTGGCCTTCTTTCCGGACGGGGTCGTGGTGTCGGGATCCGCACCGGCGAGCGAGTCGAGGATGCTCGCGAGCGCGTTGTGCAGGTGGACGTGGGTGGCGTGCGCGGCCAGGTCGCCGTCTCCGGATCCGATCGCCTCCGCGATCAGGCGGTGCTCGCCGGCACTCGCGGCGAGGCGGGCGGGCTTGTCCCGCGCCATCCGGCGCACGCGCACCAGGTGGGTGCGCACGGTGCGCAGGGCCGCGGTGAGGTAGTCGTTGCCGACAGCAGCGTCGAGCGCCTCGTCGAAGCGGGCGATGAGCGCGTAGTACTGGGCGCGCCCCTCCTCGTCTCCGAGGGAGCGCGCAGCGTGGGCGAAGCGATCGGCGAGATCGGCGAACTCGGCGCGCTCAGCGGCGGCCGCGGCCGCGCGCGCGGTGCTCTCCTCCAGCGCGCGGCGCAGCGCGAACAGGTCGCGAATGTCGTCGGCGTCGAGCGCGGCGACAACGGTGATGCGCGGCGAGACCTGCTCGACGAGCCCGTCCGCGGTCAGCCGGCGCAGTGCCTCACGCAGCGGAGTGCGGCTCACGCCGAGCCGCTCGGCCTGCTCGACCTCGGCGAGCACGGTGCCGGCGGCGAGGGATCCGGACTGGATCTCCTCGAGCAGCGCGCGGTACGCGAACTCCCCCGCGCGCATCCCCTCGGCGATGATGGTCATGCCATCAGTGTATGCACAAACGCGACCTATGGGCGAGCATCGCCCGAAGTGGTGCTATTTCGTATACATTGAACGTCAGTGCAGTGTGGCGACAGGCTCCGGCATCGCTTCCGGATCCACCTCGTCGACGAGGGGCTCCCCGAGCTTCACGAGCACCACGCCGACGAGCACGAGCGCACCGCCGAACGCCTGCACCAGATCGGGCAGCTGACCCAGGAACAGCCAGCCGAACAGCAGCGCGGCGATCACCTCGGAGAGGGCCACGAACGACGCGAAGCGGGATCCCAGCCTGCGCGTCGAGACGATGCCGAGCACGTAGGCGAGCGCCGTGGCGATCACCCCGACCGCGATCACCGGAACGAACCAGGGCAGCGTGCCGAATCGGTAGGTGACGTCGTGGGTGTTCCACGTCATCGGCAGGATCCCGGTCGCCCCGGCGACGGTCAGGCCGATCGCCCCGATCAGCAGTCCGAGTCCGGCGAGCGCGATCGGAGGGAGGCCCGTGTCGCCGCGGCCGGAGAGCAGGAAGTAGGTGGCCGCTCCGACCATCGCACCGAGCGCCCACAGGATCCCGATCGGATCGACCCGGGATCCGGTGAAGACCTCCAGCATGAGCACGAGTCCGACGAACGCGACGACCGCCCCGACCATGCCACGAGCACCGGGGCGCTCGCCGCGGCGGAGCCAGAGCCAGAGCACGACGGCGATCGGCGCGGTGTACTCGACGAGCAGCGCAAGGCCGACGTCCATCACGGCCACAGCCTGGAAGAAGCACAGCTGCGCCGCGGTGACGGCGAGCAGCCCGTAGACGAGGATCATGCCCGCGTGCTTGCGCACCACGCCCCAGCGACCCCGCAGCGCGAGCAGCGTCGGCACGAGCAGCACGAGCGCGGCCACCCACATGCGCACAGTCACGGCGGCGCCGGGGCTCCAGCCCGCATCCATGAGGCCGCGCGCCCACGCGCCGCTCATCCCGAACGAGAGTGCAGCACCGAGGGCGAAGACGAGTCCGGCGCGCATGCCGCCGGCCCGCTTGTCATTTGCCACTGCGCTCATGACATGTGACGCTACCCGGATGAGCTGTAAGATGTCAACATGATCTTCACCGATGACACCGAGGAGACCCTCCGGGCCGCCGTGTGGCTCGTGAACTCGGCCGAGGATCCGGACACCCTCGTCTCCCTCAGTGATGAGGCGACCTTCCTCGGAGGGTTCGGGTACACCGGACGGATCGATCGCGATGAAGCGGAGCTGGCGGGATTGCGGGAGCTCCGCCCGCAGCTGCGCACCATGCTGCTGGCCCCGCGCGACGACATGGCCGCAGCCGTCAACGACGCCCTGGCTCACGTCTCCCTGACGCCGCGCCTCGCCCGCCACGGCGACCTGGACTGGCACCTGCATGCGGTGGCCGACGACCACCCCCTCCCCGAGCGCGTGCTGGTCGAGACCGCGATGGCCCTGATCGACGTGATCCGCGCGGAGGAGGGTTCCCGCATCTCGGTCTGCGCGGACGACACCTGCGAGTCCGTCGCCCTGGATCTCTCGCGCAACCGGTCGAAGCGCTACTGCTCCACAGCCTGCGCCAACCGCAACGCCGTCGCCGCCTATCGAGCTCGCCGCGCCGAGGCCTGACACCCGCTATCTTCGAGTCGCCCCGCCGGCGCACGCGATGGCGTCCGCCCATGGGGACGACTCGGGAGCATGGACACCCGGATCCGACCTCCGCGCGATCGCGTGGCGGTCAGGCGGCGACCAGGTCCGTCTCGGCCTCCTGCGCATCGCGTGCCGGCTCGGCGAGTACGCGTCGCGAGCGCGCGAACGCCGCGCCGATGACGACGAGCAAGACGCCCGCGACAGCCCACAGTGCCAGACGCAGTGCGTCGAAGCCGATGCTCTGATCCGGGAAGTAGGTGAGCGCCCTCGCCGCGTCGAGCCAGGCGGCGCCGTTCCAGAACGAGTGCAGGCCCGCGAAGAACCAGGGCGACAGGCTGGCGGGATAGACACCGCCAGAACTCGTGAAGTTCAGCATCACGAACAGCGCGGTGAGTGCCGGCGTGGTCCACTTGCCGAGGATCGGGTGCAGGCCGATCCCGATCGACAGGATGCCGAAGACATAGAGGGCTCCGAGCAGCCAGATGCTCCACTCGTTGCCGTTCAGCGCCTGATAGACGCCCCCGCCGATGATCACCGCGATCGCGGAGAGGACGAACGACACGACCGCACCGATCCCGAGGCGCCAGCCGGCGCGCAGCCGCGCGGTGGCCGCGGCGATCGCGACCGCACTCGCATAAGCGCCCACGCTCAGAGCCACGAGCAGGAAGAAGAGCGTCTGCCCGCCCGGATCCTGCACGGTGCCGGGGCGGACGTCGACGACGTTGACCGGCAGATGCTGCTGGTAGGCGATCGGCAGGAAGATCGTCTCCGCGGTGGCGGCGCCGGCCTCGGAAGACGCACGGGAGACGTAGAGGTTCGCCCCCTCAGGCGTCGCCTCGTAGGCCGCGAGGATCTTCTGATCGACGATCCACCGCTTCGCCTGCGCAGCGTCGGCGACCGTGCGCACGGCGACCTTGCCGTCGCCCTTGTCGTTCAGCGTCTGCGCGAAGACGGCCGCCTGTGGCGTCGTCCCGACGACGGCGACCGGCAGATCGTGTGCACTGGGGGCGTGGAACGCACCCAGGTAGGCGAACGCCATGCCGATCGCGAGGAAGAGCGGAATGAGCAGGTGCGCCCCGATCGAGCGCCACGTGGCCGCGGACGGAAGGCCGAGGGCGGGGCCGCGCTGCGCGGAGGCGCGCGTCGGGGCGAGGGACGACGGAGCGGAGGCGGCGGTCAGAGTCGGCGCGGCGGTCACGATGCTCATTTCACGGGGGACGACATCAATGTTGCAAAACGCAACAGGAACGTCATGAACCATACCACGTAAGTTGTGTTAGGCAACACATGGACCTAGACTCCGGGCATGCCCTCCGACCGCATCTCCCCCGTGCCTCCACCGGATGACGCGCGCGACGCGGCGCTGGCGCGGGTGCACACCGGACTGAGCGTCGTCGCGCGCCGCGGCGCCACGCGCAATCGCTCCTCCGGCACCATCTCGCATGTCGACCAGACGCTGCTGAGGATGCTCGCGGACAATCCGGGCGCGCGCGTCGTCGACATCGCCGAGTACTTCGGCTTCAACCGGTCGACCGCTTCACGACAGACCGCCGCGCTGCTCGAGGCTGGGCTCATCGAAGAGTTGCCGGCGGAGGCCTCCGGCAGCTCTCGCCGCGGACAGCCGCTTCAGCTCTCGACGCGCGGCCAGGATCTGCTCTCTGCGCAGGCGGGGGCGATGCGCGACGTCACCGACCGCCGCATGCGCGAGTGGACGACCGCGGACGTCGCGCGATTCGCCGAGATCCTCGAGCGCTACAACTCCGGCCCGGAGGCGTGACGCACAGGCCAGGGCGCTCGCAGCCCTATTGGTTCGGACTGCCTCGACGGACGGCGGCACCCGATCCGCGTCGACGACCCCGGCTACCCTCGTTGTCATGACCTCCGACTGGACCGGATCCGCCATCGCCCTGCTCGAGGCGGACGGGAATCGCAGCGCCGACACCCATCTGCATGTGTTCCCGCTGCCCGCGGAGTGGGGTATCGACCTCTACCTCAAGGACGAGTCGGTGCATCCGACCGGTTCCCTGAAGCACCGTCTCGCCCGGTCGCTGATCCTGTACGGACTGGTCAATGGCCGTATCCACGAGGGCACGACGCTCGTGGAGGCGTCGAGCGGATCCACCGCCGTGTCCGAGGCGTACTTCGCACGGATGCTGGGGCTGCCGTTCGTCACGGTCGTGCCGCGCTCGACCAGCCAGGAGAAGATCGACCTCATCGAGTTCTACGGCGGGCGCTGCCACTTCGTGGACTCCGGGGCGGCGATGTACGCCGAGGCCGAGCGCCTCGCCTCCGAGTGCGGCGGGCATTACCTCGACCAGTTCACCTATGCCGAGCGTGCGACCGACTGGCGCGGCAACAACAACATCGCCGAGAGCGTGTTCAGCCAGCTGAGCCGCGAGCGGCACCCGATCCCGAGCTGGATCGTCGTCGGCGCCGGCACCGGCGGCACGAGTGCCACGTTCGGCCGCTACGTGCGCTACCGCCGCCACGACACCCGCATCGCCGTCGTGGACCCCGAGGGCTCGGCCTTCTACGGCGGCTGGCGCAACGGGGATCCGTCGTTCACGACCGGCACCCCGAGCCGGATCGAGGGCATCGGGCGGCCACGTGTCGAGCCGTCGTTCGTGCCCGGCGTCATCGACGAGATGATCCCCGTGCCCGACGCTGCGTCGATCGCCGCGATCCGGCTGCTCAAGCAGCGCACGCTGCACTGGGCGGGCGGATCCACCGGCACGAACCTCGTCGGAGCGTTCCAGCTCATCGCCCGGATGCTGCGCGACGGCGAGCGCGGCAGCGTGGTCACCCTCATCTGCGACGGCGGCGCCCGCTACCTCGACACCTACTACTCCGACGGCTGGGTCGCCGCGAAGGGCTGGGATCTCGCCCCGCACCGCGCGCGCCTGGAGCAGTTCCTCACCACCGGGGAGTGGACCGAGGGCTGAGCCGGGCCTCGGCCCTCGGCCGGTCCCCATGGATCCCGCGGCTGACGCGAGACCGAAACGGCGTCCCGAGACCGACGTTCTTATCCTCTGTCTCGGGACAGGGGTTCGGTCTCGCGGTCCGGGACCGGGCTCCCCTACGCTGGCGGCATGACCACGCTCATCCTCACCCTCGTCGGATCCGATCGTCCCGGTCTCGTCGCGACCGTCGCGCACATCGTCGACGAGCACGGCGGCAACTGGGAGAACAGCAGCCTCGCCGAGCTCGCAGGCACGTTCGCCGGTGTGGTCCAGGTATCGGTGCCCGTCGAGCGGGTCGAGGAGCTGCGCGCGTCGCTGCACGGGCTCGACGGACTGCTCACGATCGCGGTGCATCCGGGATCCGGATCCGAATCGGCCGAGGCCGCGCAGGAGCTGTCGATCCAGGTGCTCGGCAACGACCGGGCGGGCATCGTGCGCGAGATCTCCAGCGTGCTGAACGAGCACGCCCTGAGCATCGAGAGCATGACCACCGAGACCCGTGATGCGGCGATGGCCGGCGGACGCCTGTTCGAGGCGTCGGTGGTCGCACGTGTGCCGGCGGATGCGGATCCGGAGGCCCTGCGCGCCGCGCTGGAGCGGATCGCGCACGACCTCCAGGTCGATATCACCGTCGGCTGAGTGCCTCTTCGGCAAGCGTCGGCACGCAGTTGGCGCGCTGGACTGCACCGTATTCAGGATGGTTTCGGGGGCGAGGCCCGTGTTGACGTGCACATGGGCGCCGATTGCAAATCCAGCCTGAATTAGGCACGCACGCGTCGGGCGAGACCCCGGTGACGGGCGACGGAGCGACGCAAGACGGCCCGGCCGCACGGGCTCGGGCCGTCTTGCGGGCCGGCGGTCAGACCAGGCGCTCCTTCGGCGACACCTCGTAGGTGTCCTCCGGATCGTCGTTCACGACGCCCGCGAGCGCCTCGTCGATCGCGGCGAGGGTGTCGGCGTCGAGCACCACGCCGGACGCCTTGACCGTGTCCGCGAGCTGCTCCGGGCGGGACGCGCCGACGAGGGCGGCCGCCACGTTCTTGTTCTGCAGCACCCAGGCGATCGCGAGCTGCGGCATCGTGAGGCCCGCCTGCGCCGCGATCGGCTTCAGCCGCTGCACGGCCGTGAGGATGTCGTCCTGCAGGAGGCGCTGGATGAAGTGCGCGCCCGAGTGCGGATCCGTCGCGCGCGACCCCTCCGGCACCGGCTGCCCGGGCAGGTACTTGCCGCTCAGCACGCCCTGCGCCATCGGCGACCAGACGATCTGCGAGATCCCGAGCTCCTCCGACGCCGGCACGACCTTGCCCTCGATCACCCGGTGCAGCATCGAGTACTGCGGCTGGTTCGAGATGAGCTGCACGCCCAGCTGCTTCGCCAGCGCGTGGCCCGCGCGGAGCTGCTCCGCGGTCCACTCGGACACGCCGATGTACAGCGCCTTGCCCTGGCGGACGACATCGGCGAACGCCTGGAACGTCTCCTCCAGTGGCGTCTCGTAGTCGAAGCGGTGCGCCTGGTACAGGTCGACGTAGTCGGTGCCGAGCCGCTTCAGCGATCCGTTGATCGACTCGAGGATGTGCTTGCGGCTGAGGCCGGTGTCGTTCGGGCCCTTGGGGCCGGTCGGGAAGTAGACCTTGGTGAAGATCTCCAGGCTCTCGCGGCGCTGGCCCTCGAGGGCCTTGCCCAGCACGAGCTCCGCCGCCGTGTTCGCGTAGGTGTCGGCAGTGTCGAACGTCGTGATGCCGGCATCGAGCGCGGCGTGCACCGTCTTGACCGCGGCGTCGTCCTCGACCTGCGAGGCATGGGTGACCCAGTTGCCGTAGGTGATCTCGGAGACCTTCAGACCGCTGTTGCCCAGGTATCGGTAGTTGACCATGGCTCCAGCGTAGGCGTGACCGGACACAGCTCGGGCCGGATCCGCCTCGGTATGTCACACGCGGGCGGCCCCGCGACGCGTCACTCGGACATCTGCTTGCGCAGCCAGTACTCCGTCTGCGCGACGTGGCCGGCTGCCGCCGCCGACGCCGCCGCCGGATCGCGCGCGATCAGCCCGCGGACGATCGCACGGTGCCCGGCGTCCGAGAGGATCTTCAACTGCGCCGCGTCCTCGTCGTCGAAGATCCGATACTGGCGCGTGCGCGAACGCAGCACCTCCAACAGACTCGTGAGCGCAGCGTTCCCCGCAAGCTCGGCGATGCGCATGTGGAACTCGTGATCGAGCCGCGAGGCCTCGTCGTGATCGGGGCAGTCGGCGATCCGCTCGACGAGTTCCGTCAGCCCGGCCAGCATGCCGTCGTCGCCGCGAGCCGCCGCGATCGACGCCGCGTGCGCCTCCAGCGGACGGCGTATCTCGACGAGTTCCAGGATCGCGTCCAGAGGCAGAACGTCCACCGTCAGGGACAGTCCGCGGATGAGGTCGGCGGGGCGCAGGCTGCTCACATAACTGCCCGACCCGTGCCTGGTCTCCAGCACACCGAGCGCCGACAGCGTGCGGATCGCCTCGCGCACCGATCCACGCGAGACGCCGAGCTGCTCGCCGAGCTCACCCTCGCTCGGCAGCTTGTCCCCCGGCTTCAGTTCCCCGTCGGCGATGAGCGCCCGCAATCCGTGCAAGGCGGTCTCACGAGCGCTCATGCTTCTCCTTCGATCCGTTCCCTTGAGTGTGCCGTTTCGCACGTTCGAGGGATAGTTGTTCTACGACTATGAGGAAATGAGATCGTAACAGTGGCATTTCCTCGAGATTCATGCCAAAGTTGTGCGACAAGTTAGCCTGCACTCCCACCGGTAAGGATCCACGCGCACCATGCCCGACGCCGACACGACCGTCCGCACTTTCCCCGTGCGCCTGGCCACTTTCGAGCGCGCACGCGACGCGTGGCCCCTCGACCCGGCGATCGTGCACCTGAACCACGGATCCTTCGGCGCCGTGCCGACCGAGGTCGTCGACCTGCAGGACTCCCTGCGCCGCGAGGCAGACCTCAGCCCGATCGGCTGGTTCCCCCGGATCGCGGAGAAAGTCGAGGCCGCGCGCAGCGAGGTCGCTCCGTTCGTGGGCGCCGACTCCGCCGACACAGCCTTCATACCGAACGCGTCGGCTGCGGCCACGGTCGTGTACAACGCGCTGCAGCTGGATCGGGACGATGAGATCCTCGTCACGGATCACGGCTACGGCGCGGTCACCATGGGCGCGGCACGGCTGGCCCGCCGGTTCGGCGCCGGCCTGCGCACGGTCGCGCTGGGGCTGCTGGACGATGCGGAGACCGTCGTCGCCCGCTTCGCCGAGGAGATCGGGCCGCGCACCCGCCTCATCGTGGTCGACCAGATCACCTCCTCCACCGCCCGACGGTTCCCGACCGCGGAGATCACCGCGCTCGCGCACGAACGCGGTGTGCGCGTGCTCGTCGACGGCGCGCACGCCCCCGGTCTGATCCCCGACGCGGCGGTCGCGGGCGGCGGCGACTGGTGGTTCGGCAACATGCACAAGTGGCCCTGCGCACCCCGCGGATCGGCCTTGCTCGTCACGCGGGCGCCCGACCGGGACGAGCTCTGGCCGCTCATCGACTCCTGGGCCGCGACGGACGCGTACCCCGTGCGCTTCGACACGCAGGGCACGATCGACGCCACGACCTACCTCGCGACCCCCGCCGCGATCGCCTTCATCGAGCGCGAGCACGGCTGGGAGCGCACGCGCCGCACCATCTCCGAGATCGCCGATGCGGGTGCGCGGATCATCGCGGACGCGTTCGAGCACGCCGCCGACGAGCCGGCCCTGGTGGAGCTTCCGATGCCGGTGCCCTCGATGCGTCTGATCCGGCTGCCTCTCGGCATCGGCCGGACCCGCGAGGAGGCCGACGACCTGCGCATGCGCCTGTTCGACGAGGTCGGTGTGGAGACCGCCTTCACGAGCTTCGCCGGCGCCGGCTACTTCCGCCTCTCTGCCCACCTCTACAACGAGCCCGCCGACTTCGAGGCGTTCGCCGAGCGCTGCGTGCCGCGGATCCTCGAACTCGCCCGCCGCTGACCGGCTCCGCCCGGACGCTGGCCGACCGCCCCCTCCCCTGCACCGTCCCCTGCAACACCCAACGAAAGGAAGCCCCATGGTGAAGCGCACCCGACTCGCCTCGATCGCCGGGGTGGGCATCGTCGCCCTCCTCGCGCTCAGCGCCTGCTCCGGCGGAGCGACGAGCGGAAGCGGATCCGCCGACGGCAAGGTCACCCTCCAGATGGTGGAGAGCCTGACCAATCCCGACCGCACCAAGCTCATCCGCGGCCTGCTCGACGACTTCCAGAAGGCCAATCCGAACATCACGGTCAAGCTGGTCTCGCCGCCGACCGAGCAGGCCGACACGACCATCCAGCAGATGCTGCAGTCCGGCAAGGGCATCGACGTGCTGGAGACCCGCGACATCACGGTCGGGCCGTTCGCCAACAACCACTGGCTGTACGACATGACCAAGGATCTGAAGAGCTGGGACGGCTGGAGCGCGCTCACCGACAACGCCAAGAAGGCCGGCGTCTCCGACGGCAAGACCTGGTTCGTCCCCTATGGCTTCTACGGCCTCTCGCTGTTCTACCGCACCGATCTCGTGAAGTCCGCGGGCTTCGACGGGCCACCGAAGTCCTGGAAGGATCTGCTCGAGCAGGCCTCGAAGATCCAGGATCCGGAGAAGAACCAGTACGGCTACGCATTCCGCGGGGGCAAGAACGCCAACTCGAACGTGGTCGCGGCGATCGAGGCGTACACGATCGACGATCTGGACACCTCGAACGCGTTCCTGCTCAAGGACGGCAAGACGATCTTCTCCTCGCCTGACGCGCAGAAGGGCGTCGACGACTACTTCGCGCTGTTCAAGAAGGCCTCTCCGCCGTCAGCCGTGTCGTGGGGCTACCCCGAGATGGTGGCCGGGTTCACGAACGGCACCACGGCATTCCTGCTGCAGGACCCCGAGGTCATCGCGACCGTTTCGGCGTCGAGCCTGAAGCAGGACCAGTGGAACACCGCGCCGCTGCTGACCGGCCCGAGCGGCAAGGCGGCGCAGCCGCTGGCCGTCGCCGGCTGGGGCGTCGCGCAGTCGAGCGCGCACAAGGACGCGGCGGTCAAGCTCGTCGAGTACCTGTCCTCGGCGAAGCCGGCCACCACGTTCGCGCAGAAGAACAGCCTCGTCCCGATCATCGCCGCGGCAGCCAAGGACCCGTTCTACTCGACCGGCCCGTGGACGAGCTACGTCACCATGACCGAGCACCCGGACACCTACGTCAACGTGCAGCAGCCCCGCGGCGTCTCGTGGTGGACGGAGTGGATCCAGAAGTCCGACCAGGACGTGCAGAGCGTGCTGCTCGGCAACATGAGCACCAAGGAGCTGCTCGCCTCGTGGGACCAGTACTGGACGTCCAAGTACAAGAAGGGCTGATGTCGTGACCTCGACCTCCGCCACCGAGCGCCCGGCCGGTTCGTCCGGCCGGGCCGCCCGGTCCGATCGATCGCGTCCCGCCCCGACCGGCGCCGGGCGCCGCCGCACCACGTTCCGCGCCCGCCACGCGTTCACGATCCTCGCGTTCCTCGCCCCCGCGATCGTCTTCGTGTGCTGGTTCACCTACCTGCCGATGCTGCAGGGCGCGCGTATGGCGTTCCTCGACTACAACCTCTGGGACCTCACCTCGACGCCGTTCGTCGGCTTCGACAACTTCGTCAAGGTGCTCTCGGATCCGGTCTTCCCGACCGTCGCGGGCAACACGGTGCTGTGGGTGGTCGGATCCCTCGTCCCGCAGTTCGTGATCGGCTTCCTCATCGCGCTGGCGCTGCGCCAGCGGTTCCGCTTCCGCGGCGTGTACCAGGCGCTCGTCTTCTTCCCATGGGCCGTCTCCGGATTCCTCATCGGGATGCTGTTCCGCTGGATGTTCAACGCCGAGTTCGGCGTGATCAACGACCTGCTCATGAAGGCGCACGTCATCTCGGCGCCCCTGCCCTGGCTCGCGGATCCGAAGCTCGCGATGTTCGCGGTGATCGTCGCCAACATCTGGTACGGCGTGACCTTCTTCGCGATCATGATCCTCGCCGCCCTCCAGTCCGTGCCGGACGAGGTGCTCGAGGCGGCGAGCCTGGACGGCGCGGGCAAGGTCCGTCAGCTCTTCTCCATCGTGATCCCGTACATCTCCACGACACTGTTCCTCACGGTGCTGCTGCGCGTGATCTGGATCTTCAACTTCCCCGACATCATCTGGGCCATGACGGGCGGAGGACCGGCGAACCGGACCCACATCATCACGACCTGGATGATCAACTTCACGCAGCAGGGCAACTACGGCACGGCGAGCGCGCTCGGTCTCATCGTCGTCGCGGTGCTCTTCGTGTTCTGCGCGTTCTATCTCTTCGCGATGCGGAAGGCCAGCCGATGACCGCGACCATGACCCTCACGACCGGCCGCGCGGGCTCCTCGCGCCCCGTGCGCTCCTCCCGCTCCCGGATCACCGCGGGCGGCGTCGTCAAGGTGGTCGGGCTCGCCCTCTGGCTGCTGATCACCCTGTTCCCGCTCTACTGGATCGTGCTGACGTCGTTCAAATCGCCGCAGACCGTGAACCGGTTCCCGATCGAGTACTGGCCCTCCGAGCCCTCGGTGCAGAACTACGCGAAGTTGTTCTCGGACGCGAACTTCGGGGTGTTCCTCGCGAACTCGGCGGTCGTCGCGCTCATCGCGGGAGCGACATCGACGCTCATCGCGCTGCTCAGCTCGTACGTGATCTCGCGGTTCGAGTTCCGCGGCAAGGGCGCGGTGCTCATCGCGTTCCTGCTGACCCAGATGATCCCCGCGTTCATCGCGCTCGGCCCGCTCTACACGATGATGACCGATCTGGGACTGGTGGACAGCAAGCCCGGGCTGATCCTGGTCTACATCGCCGTGTGCATCCCGTTCTCCACGGTGATGCTGCGCGGCTTCTTCGAGAACGTGCCGGATGCGCTCGAGGAGTCCGCGATGATCGACGGCTGCTCACGGCTCGGCGCGCTGTTCCGGATCCTGGTGCCGGTCATGACGCCCGGCATCATCGCCGCGTTCATCTTCAACTTCGTGAACTGCTGGAACGAGTTGTTCCTGTCGGTGGTGCTCATGCAGTCCGAGGAGAACCGCACGATCCCAGCCGCGCTGAACAGCTTCATCTCGACGTTCAACGTGGACTGGGGCTCGATGTCGGCGGCCGCGGTGCTCACGATCCTGCCGACGATGGTGCTCTTCGCCGTCGCCAGCCGCTGGATCGTGGCGGGACTCACCGCAGGATCCGTCAAGGAGTAGCAGGCGCGGAAAGGGCCCCTCCGCTTCTACCAGAGGGGGACCCTT